>JAFEBO010000004.1 GCA_018242625.1 Planctomycetota bacterium | reverse complement strand
GACGTCTCCGGCTCTGCTACGAACGTTGGGGCCGACACTTCCAGGCCCTCCACGAACTCGCCGCCGCCCTGCTCGTCTGCTCCCGCCTCAAGTCGCTCCGACTACTGTTCTGAAACAGTCTCTTAGGGATGTTCTCCATTTGCGTCGTTTTTGGATGGGATTTCGCGTAATCCTTCGGTACAAACTTGCCCGATTCGGAACTTCGCGCGCCTCGAAATGCTTTACTGTCCTTGCTCATTGAATCCATTCCTTTCGCGGCCGACGGTTTACAGACCGCCATCGGCGTGCCGGCCTTGGGCGGGAGTTCTTAAGCCACTCGCGTGCAATCAAACTAAGCGCCGCCAACACTCCAATTCCAATCGCCGGATGTGCGACGTACCAATCAACCAAGCTCTGAATCATTCCGTCCCCCCAACCAATCGCGTGCCCACACAAGTAACCGATGCTCAACCCGTGCGGGCATACAGGTTGTACATCGCCTTTTCTTCGACCTTCATTCGCTGCGCTACCGCATCGGCACGTCGAGGGCGCCAAACAACAGGAGCCTCGAACCACCGCACAACAAGCTTTCCTCGCGGAGGATCCCAAAGACTCGGCGGGATTAGCGATTGTCCATCGCTGGCCGCCAAGTGAGAGACTAGTCGGTCTCGGAGGTTCAACGTTGCGCTCACGAATAGCGTTTGCGCTCCCGCATCAACACGATACACCCCAGGCTTAGCTGGCGCGTCGTCCGGATCAAGAGTGCGAAACGATGCATCGTTCACATCCCACTCAGGCATAGAGACATCGCTGAGACGCTGCGCCGAAGCACGGCCCGATTTACGATATGAAAATGCTGCTAGTCGGCACTCGTACAGCGAAAAGCCGGTAGCTGCTGATTGCACCGCTTCGTCGAACAGCTCACGCAACGTCGGGTCGCACAGAATCCTGTCCACCGTCGGTTGATCTGCGCCTGATTCAATGGCTCGCAGCTGCACCACTCGGGCGGCAATCTCGGCCGCATAGCCGACCCTATCAAGAGCTTGCCGATTCAGGACCGAGCTCTCGTTGCTCCGATTCAGACCGCGATGCAATTGCCCTGCTTTACGCACATTGAGCAATGCCTTATTGAGACTGAACTCAGAAACATTTGCTCCTAACAGCCGGCACCGGCTGACGAACTCCTGGTTTGCCGATGGCTCGATCACAACATGATCTTCTGGAATGGATCGAATCATCGCCAAATACGCCTGGCTGACGATTTGATTCAAAGAAACGGCACGACCTCGCAGCTTTCGCGGCGATGCTGACGCCGGAATATCGGCAAAGAGCAACTCTTGTGAGGGAGTTGATGATTTTCTTTCGCTCTCGTCGCACCGGCGGCGCATGACCTCGTGCAATATTGCGTCGACTCGACGCTGAAGGTCGGCTTCATCAGGAAACCAACGACGCGTGGCCGCTTGACCGGCAGACATCGAGTTCGACTCCCGATGCCCCGCACGCGAGTCCGACACATTCGCGGTGGTTGTCATCGTGCGTCCTTTCCCGGTAGATCTTGCCCTAACGCCGTTGCCCAGCGGTCCTTTGCTCGGACAAATCGCATCTGTGCGGTTCCCTGTGATACACCACTGGCGGCAGCAAGGTTTGAAACGTGTCGGTCCGGACCACCCTCAACAAATGCATCCAACGCCTGCCGATCGGTGGGTGACATTTTCGCGAGCTTGCCCTCCACGACTGACCGGTCTTCTGCGGCCATGAGTCTCGAACCAGCCGATTCGGCGCCCGCAGCCTTCCGCAATCCCTGAACTTGAACCGCTTTTTCGCGAGTAACTCGTCGCCGCCTGATTCTCGATTGGTCGCGTGCTTCGTTAAGCAGCATGGTGAGCAGCAATGGTTTGATTCGCCGAGATGGGTCAAGCTCGGGCGGCTTGGCCAAAAATTTCACGAACACTTTCTGCACGACGTCCCACCACTCGGATTCCCCGACGCCGTGTCGACTTCTCGTCTTCTTTAGGTAATCCATCATCTCGCCGGCGCACTCACGAAAAAGAATGCCGACAGCTACCTGATCGCCCCGGGATAGGCGAGCTAAGAACTCCGGCGTATCGATTCCATCCGCACCCGTACGTTGAACCATGAGATCTCCGATCTCGACCTTCATGGTAACTACGACGCCCGCCGCCGCGCTCTAACAGGCATTTGCAATAATTTCGGCGCGATTCGAATGGGCGGCGATGAAGCCGCGCTCGCATTAGCCGACGGCCATGTCGGGACAGTTCGGCCCGACACGATTCAAGTCCTTGTAGCACATAGAGATACGAAAATCGCACGCCTTTGTCGGTCGACAAATCCGCCATCCAACTACCCGTTTTTGCGTCGGAGACCCATTCTCCTATCTGGAATCTCACACCGCTTCACAACCGAGGGCCGTCGAATTCGTCCCGTACTTCAGGACGGAATCGATGACCCTCGATTGGAAAGAAAGCCTGCTCCAAAACCCTCGAACGATTCTCGGCGGGTGGCATTGATCTGGATTCACGCCACCGAGTTTGGCTCGACAAGGTCGGTGGGTTCTCCCGGCCGAAAGACCGAAGCCGCACTGACCTTGAAGGACCGAAGGTCAGTGGCACGGCGTTGCTCGAAATATTCGGTGATGGAGAGGCAAGGTTAGTGCCACCCGCCGCAATCCCGCACACGGTCCAGCGATGAGTTTCCAGGCTCGGTGAGCTTCGCCTGCGTCCGATTCGCCCGTTCTGAGCGGCCCTTCGCCAGCAAATCCAACTTTACGTGCTCGGCTTTCGGAGTGCGCTCGCGCCCGGCTGTTGAGACTTTCGGTGGCCGCTGCCACGCCGCTACTCCGGGCCGGGCTCCCGAGTGGGGTTCGCGGTGACGCTTCCGTTCCCTCGCTCTGGGGCGATACACAAGGTCGGCGCCGAATAATTCGGATGGCGGCTCGAGAGCGACTCGGTCACAGGAGACCTCATCCCATGCTTCAAATTCAGGTTCGACATTTCCTCGTCGGTCTCTTGCTTTGCATGGCCGCGCTGGTGGCACCCGCGGCGGCTGCCGCCGACCCTTTGCCCTCCTGGAACGAGGGCAAGGCGAAGAAGTCGGTCCTCGACTTTGTCGAAAGGGTGACCAAAGCGGGCTCCGCCGACTTCGTGCCCATCAATCAACGTATTGCGACCTTCGACAACGACGGGACGCTCTGGTGCGAGAAGCCGTTGCCCGTGCAGCTCTTCTTCGCGCTCGACAGAGTCAAGACCCTGGCACCGGAGCACCCGGAATGGAGGGAGAAGGAGCCGTATGCCTCCATTCTCAAGGGTGACCTCAAGACGGCGGCCGCGGGCGGGGAGCACGCGATCGTGGACCTGATGATGGCCACGCACGCGGGCATGACCACGGACCAATTCGAAACGATCGTGAAGGACTGGATCGCCACCGCCAAACACCCCAACACCGACAAGCTCTACACCGAGATGGTCTATCAGCCGATGCTGGAATTGCTCGCATATCTGCGTGCCAATGGCTTCAAGACATTCATCGTCTCCGGCGGCGGGATCGAGTTCATGCGCCCCTGGGCCGAAAAGACCTACGGAATTCCGCCCGAGCAGGTGGTCGGCAGCAGCATCAAAACCACCTTCGAATTTCGGGATGGCAAGCCGGTGCTGATGCGCCTGCCGGAAGTGAATTTCATCGACGACAAGGGCGGCAAGCCCGTCGGCATCAACGAGCACATCGGCCGGCGGCCGATTGCCGCGTTCGGGAATTCCGATGGCGACCTGCAGATGCTGCAGTACACCGGCGCCGGCAGCGGCGCGCGGTTCTGCCTCTACGTTCACCACGACGACGCCGAGCGCGAATACGCCTACGACCGCACCGACCATCTGGCCAGGCTTGACCAGGGTCTCGATGAGGCCGCGGCAAAGGGCTGGACCGTCGTCAGCATGAAGAACGACTGGAAGACGATTTTCCCGGGCTCGCCGTCCGAGATCACCGCGATCGACGTTCTCCTGCAGCCGGACGCGACGATGCTCAAGCATGCGGGGGCTGCCAACGCACGTCTGCTGAAGGCCTACCCGGGTGGCTTTGCGCTCGACGCCGCACACGCACCGCACATCACGCTGCTGCAGTGCTTCGTCCGCACGGCGGACCTGGACGAGCTTTACGCCGCCGAGGCAAAGGTTTTCGCAACCGCGAACGTGACCGCGATGAAACTCGAAGCGTTCAAGTTCTACTACGCGCCGGCGGACGCGGCGACAGGAGTTGCCGGGATCTGCGCCAAGCCCTCGCCGGAAATCGTCAAGCTGCAGGCGGATGTCGTCGCCGCAGCAAAGCCGTTCATGCAGCACACCGCCACCGCCGCTGCCTTTACCGCTCCGCACGAAGACCCGGCCACCGACGCGGCGTTCATCAAATACATCTCGACGTTCGTACCGAACATGACCGGCCCCCACTTCAATCCCCACGTAAGCGTGGGGGTCGCGCCGACGGACTACCTGGACAGGATGCTCGCCGAGCCATTCGAGCCCTTCCTTTTTTCGCCGTCCGGGGCGGCGGTTTACCAGCTCGGTCCGTACGGAACGGCCGCGAAGAAACTCAAGGGGTGGGATCTCAATCGCGGAGCCGGGCCATCCACGCACTGAATGGTGACGACAGGGGCGGACACGAACTCCCCGGCGTCCATCTCGCAGGACGACCGGCTTGCAGCGTGTATGACAGCCGTTGATCAGCATCCAAACGCTGACAAAGGTGCCGCCTTCTTCCGCCGCCTGGGGCTTTCAGACGGAAAGGACAGTCCAATCCAGTGTACGCTACCGGGGGTTGTCGGCCTTCGCGTTTTCATGTCGTTCCGAGGCAATGACGGGCATTCTTATGTGCGGGCGCTCGACCGGACTGTTTTTCGCGCTTGTCGGCCGTTGGATGTCCACGTGGATCAAGGTCATGGCTCCGGCTCCGGCAGAGATCGATCGGACGTCGTCGGCGCACCCCCGTGCATGAACCAAAGCACCACCGAAGAGCAATCAAAGGAATAAACATGGCCACAAAATCGGACACCGCACACACCAAGAAGATGAAGAACAAGGAGTACACGAAAGAACTTCGCCGACTCCAAACGGAGCTCTGCAAGCTCCAGGAATGGGTGAAGCACAAGGGCCTGAGTGTCATCATCATTTTCGAAGGGCGCGACGGTGCCGGGAAGGGCGGCACAATCCGTGCCATCACCGAGCGCGTCAGCCCGCGTGTTTTTCGGCTCGTGGCTCTGCCGGCCCCTTCGGACCGCGAAAAGTCGCAGAAGATGTACATCCAGCGCTACATGGCGCACTTCCCCGCCGCGGGCGAAGTCGTCATTTTCGACCGGAGCTGGTACAACCGCGCCGGCGTGGAGTACGTGATGGGGTTCTGTACCAAGGAGCAGCACCGGGTCTTCCTCGATCGGTGCCCGGCCGTCGAGAAGGCCATCGTGGATGCCGGCATCATCCTCATCAAGTTCTGGCTGGAAGTCAGCGTCAAAGAGCAGAAACGGCGCTTTGAGGCACGCATCACCGACCCGATGCGCCAGTGGAAGCTCAGCCCCATGGATCTGCCCTCGCTGAGTAAGTGGTATGAGTATTCCCGCGCCCGCGACATGATGCTCAAGGCGACGGACACGAAATGGGCTCCGTGGCGGATCCTCCGCTCCGACGATAAGAAGTCTGCACGGCTGAACTGCATCTCCCATCTCTTAGAGATCATCCCGTACAAGAAGGTGCCGCGTGAAAAGATCGAGCTGCCCAAGCGGGAAATGAAGCACGCTTACGACGACGAGGCGCCGCTGAAGAATCGCAAGTTCGTGCCGGAAAAGTACTGAAAGTACGAATCCCGCGTTCAATGTTCCGAGCCTGCGAACACCCGCCGCGGCCACGCAATCAGTTCTCATGAAGGGAGGGTGTCATGTCAACCTCCGGGCCCGCCTCGATTCAAAGACCCCAGCAGCTCGCCCGCTGGATTCCGGCGCTCGGCTGGATCGGTTCCTATCAGAAGCAGTGGCTCCGGTTCGACGTGGTTGCGGGCCTCTCGACGGCCGCCGTGGTCATTCCCAAGGCGATGGCCTACGCCGGAATCGCCGGCCTGCCTCTGGAAGTGGGTCTTTACACCTCGCTGATCCCGCTGTTGGTCTACGCCGCTTTGGGCACCTCTCGCCCGCTGAGCGTCACGACCTCCTCCACGATCGCGATCATGGCCGTCAACGTCCTGAGCGAGGTTGCCGCCGGGGGAGGTGGGGCTGCTCTTCTGACCGCCTCTGCCACCCTGTCGCTTCTCGTAGGCGTTTTCCTCTTCCTGGCCGGGCTTTTTCGCCTGGGCGTCGTGGCCAACCTGATTTCCGATCCGGTGCTGACCGGATTCAAAGCCGGCATCGGCCTTGTGATCATTCTGGACCAGCTTCCCAAGCTCCTCGGGTTCCATATCACCAAGGCCGGCTTTTTCCACGACATCTGGGCGATCGGGATGCACATGCCGCAGACGTCCATCCCGACGCTGATTCTCGCCGTCGCGATGCTCGCGCTCATGTTCGGCCTCGAGCGTTTCACCCCCAAGGTTCCCGCGGCACTGGTTACCGTCGCGGTTGGTATTGGCGCTTCGGTCTTCCTCGGGCTCGAAAAGAACGGGGTGGCCGTCGTGGGAACGCTTCAGGGCGGTCTGCCCACCTTCTCTCTTCCCGATCTGTCGCTTGTGAATCAACTCTGGCCGGCAGCACTGGGCATTGCCCTCATGAGCTTCGTTGAATCCGCCGCGGCGGGACGCGCTTTTCTCCGTAAGGGCGAGCCTGTCCCCGATGCCAACAAGGAGCTGGTGGCAACCGGTATGGCCAACCTCGTCGGCGGCTTTTTTCACAACATGCCGGCCGGCGGCGGAACAACACAAACCGCTGTCAATGATGGCGCTGGTGCTCGTACCCAGTTGGCAGGAGTTGTGACCGCAGGAGTGGTCGTCGCCACGCTGCTGTTCCTCGCGCCGCTCTTTGCCAGAATGCCGCAGGCGACCCTGGCCGCCGTCGTCGTGATCGCCAGCATCGGCCTGTGCGCGCCCGGGCAGTTTCTGGCAATCCGACGCATACGCCACATGGAGTTCCGCTGGGCACTGGTTGCCTTGCTTGGCGTAGTCCTCCTCGGGACTCTAAAAGGAGTCCTGGTCGCGGTGCTGGTATCGCTTGTATCACTCATAATCCTCGGGAATCGCTTTCCTGTGCATGTCCTTGGGCGCAAGCCGGGCACCAATGTGTTCAGAGCCCGATCCGCAGAACATCCCGAAGATGAGACGTTCCCCGGTCTGCTGCTGCTGCGTCCGGAGGGAGCGATCTACTTTGGCAATGTCTCACGTGTTGCTCGTCTGATCCAGGGGCTGCGGTCTTCGGCAGCACCTCGAGTCGTGGTGCTGGATCTGGCGGCAGTGCCCGATCTGGAATACACAGCGCTCCGGATGCTGGTCGAAGCCGAGGAGAACATGCGCAACGACGGAGTGGCGCTCTGGCTGGTGGCGCTTAACTCCGAAGTGCTGAGGGTCGTCCAGCATTCCGGCCTGGGGGACCGGCTGGGCCGCGAACGAATGTTCTTCACGCTGGAGCAGGCTGTGAAGAGTTACGAGAGTGGAACGCCGCAATCATCCGCTCCCGCGAAAGGCTGAAGACCGCGCGAAAGCGCGGGCGAACTTCCCAGCCATTTCAAGCCGGGCCATTGCGGCGCGCAGCCGGTGCTGCCCACATCAATGCGGCCGCAGGTTCGAATGTCTCTGTTCCGCCTGATGTTCCAAAGCTCGCCATACGGGCTGTTCTATCCCGGTCCGGAGAGGTATTGGCTTCACGCCGCCCCCGATCGGGTCTTCCACCGGCCACCGTACAGGATCCCTGGTGCTCACTCGTGCCGTCTGCCGTGCAGCAGGGGCATCTGCTGCACATACGGCCGGATCAGCGATAGATCGCTCTGTATGAACTGCTCAAAGGTGCCGTCGAAATAGATCCGGCCCTCACTCATCATGACGACGCGCGGCCGCAAACGACGCAGGAGTTCCGTGTCGTGCGTCACGATAATGGTTGTTCGCGCGATTCCCTGATCCGTTGGGGACGCGTGCGTCCGGGCAATCAGGTCGTGGATCTGTGCGCCGGTCACCGGATCCAGGCCGGAGGTTGGCTCGTCGTAGAGGATCAGGAGCGGGCTCATCACAAGTGCCCGGGCGATGGCGACCCGCTTGGCCATGCCGCCGGAAAGTGCTTCACGCTTCACCGCGAGCAGTTGGTCGGGGTCCAAGCCTACGTCTGCGAGCGCTTTCATCGCCAGCGGCTTGATCTGATCGTCGCTCAATCGCTTGACCTCTCGCGGCCAGAGCGCCAGATTCTCGAACACCGTTCCTCCGAACAACGCATTCCTCTGGAAGACAACGGCCCAGTGGATGCGGATCTCGTCCATTTCATCTTCGGACAAGTCGGCGAGATTGAGAAGCGGCGATCCGGGACGCTCGTGATCGGCAACACGGACCACCCCGCGGTCGGGCGCAAGAGTTCCCATGATGTGCTTGAGCAACACCGTCTTGCCGCACCCGGACGGTCCGACAATCGCGATCGTCTCCCCGCGGCAGATGCGGAGGCGGACACCGGCAAGCACCGAATGATCGCCGAAGGATTTGAACAAATCCTCAACCGACACCTCGACCGGCGTTTGCTGGCTTTTCGGATCGCTCATCAAGCCATCTTTGGCTGTTTTCGATCTTGAGAGCTGACGCGACCGGCATTTTCGGCTGCTGAACGCCCAATCGATTCAGAGTCGCAACGGCCTAGGCCGATTCTTCCTCGGACTCATCGGTGGCAACCGAGGCAGCACCGAGAACCTCGTCTTCCGCGATCTCGGTGAGTTTCTTGTCCGCCGCGCCCTCTTCATCGAGCGTCGCCTGGAGCAGTTTTACAACCTGTGACTGGCCGAGGCGCTCCGCCATGGCCCGGGCAGTGCCGTACGCGGCAATCTCATAGTGCTCGACACGCTGCGCGGCCCCGATCATCGCCAGGTCAATGACCGCGCCCTCGCCGTCTTCTTCGAGAACCTCTTTGCCTTCGGCGATGAGGCCTTCCATGGCTTTGCATTTCTTCCCGCCCGGCTTGAATTCCAGTATCTCGGCGATCTCCTGCAGCCGCTCCACGTGGCCGCGGGTTTCTTCCAGGTGGTCCTCAATGGCTTCCCTGAGCGTGTCGCTGGATGCGTTCTTGGCCATCTTGGGCAACGCTTTCACAAGCTGGTTTTCCGCACTGAAGAGATCCCGGATTTGTTCCTGCAGTGCCTTTTGGAGCGAGTCGAGCATGATCGTTCCTCCCATACAAGATGAGTGCGATGAATGTGCGATTACCTTCTTACCCAGGAGTGATTTGACCGTGAAAGCCCGCTATTCCACACGCGATGCTGCTGGTCGAGTGCGGCAGACGATGCAATTCGCTCGAACAGCGGGATGTGGGGAATCAACTCGGCTGCAGAGTTGCTTTTCCCCGCACTCTGAGGCGATATTCACCTCCGCTTCAACTTGCATGCAGGCCTGGCGACGAATGACTTGCTGTATGAGCACATTCGAGCTTTTGCGCATCAGGTTTGTACGCCTTCCGCACGGGGTGTTTGCTGCGGGGTGTATTTGCGGTCCGATCTTTTTCGCGGGATGCGCATCCAGCGACCCCGTCGGCCATACGCGCACCACGA
This sequence comes from Planctomycetota bacterium, assembly GCA_018242625.1. Classification (GTDB taxonomy): domain Bacteria; phylum Planctomycetota; class Phycisphaerae; order Phycisphaerales; family UBA1924; genus JAFEBO01. The sequence continues at coordinate 242,179 of JAFEBO010000004.1, read as the reverse complement.
CGAAGACAGTGGTTGATACCCCAACCCAGAAAACCACCACAACCGAGACACACGAGAAGGACACCAGTAACTAAGGAGCTCTGCCATGAACATTCGGATTCGATCCTTGATGCGCCCGTCCTTCGTCCTTGCGGGAGCCGTCTGCTGCGCCGGCCTTTGTGCCTTGCCGGGATGCGATAAGGAGGTCAGCAGCACGAAGACCACAACGACGCGCACAACCGACACACCAGAGGGAACCAAGAAGACAACCGAAACCACCGAGAAAAAGGTGGAGACCGAGCGCAAAGAACCGCGCTAGTGGCAATCCAAAGCGCCGGTGAGCCCGAATTCACTCAGGTCTCATGCGTTTCACCGATGCTGGTTCAATTCTTGCTGTCGCCAGCTGCGCTCACGAAGGAGAGGTGAACCTTGAAACGGCAGAACGAGCCCCATTCCGTCTGGCTGCGCCTGACGGAGGCTGAAAGACTTCAGGACCGGCAGATCTTGCGGCGTCTGCTGGAGGATGCTCGTCGAGTTCCTGGTCCGGATGAAGAGCCCGTTGTGACAATTCGAACAGAGCCGCGCTCGCCGGCACGGGCCGATTAGTTTCGGTATGGTTGATGTCATTATCATCGGCGGCGGGCCGGCCGGGCTTTCGGCAGCTCTCGTTCTGGGGCGCGCCCGCCGGTCGGTTGTCGTGGTTGATTCGGGGCAGACCCGCAATCGCGCTGCCCTGCATATGCATGGTTATCTCACACGCGACGGCATCGCCCCCGCTCAATTTCTAACGCTTTCCAGAGAGGAACTGGACAAGTACAACGTCCACATCGCCCACGACAAGGCGTCCTTCGCCGCACGCAGCCGGGAGGGCTTTGTCGTTCACCTGGAGTCAGGGCAGGTGCTGATCGGCCGGAAGCTCCTTCTTGCGACCGGCGTACGAGACCTGCTTCCCGAAATTCCGAACTTCGAGAGTTTTTACGGACGGAGCATTCATCACTGCCCGTATTGCGACGGGTGGGAGCATCGGGATCAGCGGATCGTTGCCTTCGGCCGCGGAAACGCCGCGGTGGGGCTGGCCCTTTCGCTTCTTACCTGGTCTCCTCATGTCATCGCCTGCAGCCACGATGAAGGCCTGGATTCCAAACACGCGATGTTGGCTGAGCGGAACAAGCTGCTGGTTTGCTCGGAGCCGGTCGCCGGGCTGGAGGGTGAAGGCGGCCAGCTTCATCGTGTCGTGCTCAAATCGGGGAGGTCGATCGCTTGCGACGCCCTCTTTTTCAACACGGGCCAGGTTCAGCGCTCCGAACTGCCCCGCAAGCTGGGCTGCGCGTTCGATGCGGACGGGGGCGTGATCGCCACCGACCGCCAGTGCACCGGCGTGGCGGGGATGTATGTCGCCGGCGATGCCGACAAGGAAGTGCAGTTCGTCATCGTTGCCGCGGCCCAGGGGGCGACCGCCGCCGTCGCAATCAACCGGGAGCTCCAAGACGAAGAACGCGGAACCGGGAATCACTGATGCTTGAACGAGTCGCGCATGACCTCACGTTCAGCAACCTGCCGCGCCTGGCGCTCTTCTTTACCCCGCATCAGGCCGGCGCCCCACACAGGAAATGTCAGGACCAGATATCCGACTCCCAGCAGGCCGACCAGCGTCCCGGCGGCGGCACCAAACTTCACGAACAACGCAACGACCCCACCGATGCCCAGAGGAATCACCACAAATAGAAACCACCGCCACTCCGCTCGCGCGGTGGCAGGATCGGGCGGCCGACCATCAGGAGAGATGGCGCCCATCACCTCACGCTGCACGGCATCTACCGCCGGATTTTTACCCTCCTTGCTTTCGTGCGGTTCCATTCAACAGCCTCTGGAGGACCGCTCCTAAATCTTGCGGATACTTCCGGAATCTCTTCCCGAAAGCGCAACGACTACAAGCACCACCACCAGCAACAGCCCCACTCCCCCGCTGGGGTAATACCCCCATCCCGAGCTGTACGGCCAGGCCGGCAACAGCCCGATGAGCAGCAGAACCAGCAGGACAATCAGCAGGATGCGAACCAGATCGTTCATGAGTGCTTCTCCGATCAGAGGCTCATTTCAGAGCTTTGAGCACAATGGGCAATACCGTCTTTGCCGCACGCGCGACAACGGCCAGAGACACCAGTTTTCCAACACCCGAGCGGGAGCCTCGTTTCTTCATCGAAGCTCCGACCAACACTCCGACGGATGCGGCGCCCAAAGCGGAAGCCCAGGACTGAGTGGCCGGTGCCGTGTCGTTCGAAGCCAGCAGCAGCAGTCGCGCCTTGGCTTCGGCCACGCTCGTCGGTCTCAGGCTTGTTTCTGCACCTTCCATGTGATTACAATCCCTAGAAGAATCGCAAGAACTCCGCAGATGCCGAGCGCTCCACCCGTGCCCGTCAGCGGCTGCAGCCAGAAGAATCCGGCACCGAAACACGCCAGCACTCCCCCGGCTGCCAGGCACGCCGCCACGCCCGTAAGCAGCACGCTCATCCAAAGCCGCAACGTGCTTGCCCGGAGATCTCTTCCCTGTTCTCGCGCGGTGCGCGTGAAAGACCGCCCCTCGGCTTCGAGAAGATCCGCGATCCGAACGACAAGTTCGGCGATTCGCTTCAGGCTTCAGTCCCTCCTGGACATGATCAGTCCGACCAGCAATCCAGCGCCCGCCGCGATCGCAACGCTCGTCCACGGACGCTCGGCGATCTGCTCCGCGAGCGATTCTGCCGCACGTTCACCCTGCTGCCTGGCGGTCCTTACCGAGGTCGCCACGCCGCGTTTGGCCATCGCCACCCCCTCCGACGCGACCGCCGCCACATCGTGCGCGGTCTCGTTCAGATCTTCTTTGATGCGCCCAACGTCTTCCCCAAGCTTCTCGATGCTCTCCGAGAGGCCATCGTCCACCGCGTTCCTCTTCAATGTGCGCGACATGTTCGCTCCTTTTTGGTTGCAAGGTCAGCTGCTCGTGAGTCGTATTGAGATTCCTCATCCGAGGTATGCAACATGTGAGGGGGGTGTAAATCGCGCATCATTCCCGAAGCGGCGGAATACCTCCGGGGCAGACCCTCACACCCCGCTTCTAAAAGGATTCTCATGTTGGCGCTCTATTATGCGCCTAGGGCCCCCGGCGACCTCCGGAGAGGGCCCCTGGAGAGCTGGAGCTTGACCGCGGGCGCGCCCATCAGGGTTTTGTGTGTGGAAGACAACGAGCTGGTCGCGGAAGCGATCGGCCGCAAGTTGTCCGGCCACGCCGACTTTGAGTGGCTGGGCTGGGTCAACACAGCCGAATCGCTCTATGAGCGGGTCGAACAGACCGCGCCGGACGTGGTGTGCATGGATCTGGACATCCCTGGACAGGACGCGTTCGGCATGATTCGTGCGCTCAAAGACAAGTCCCCTCACACCCGCGTCCTGATTCTGAGCGGGTTCGTCCAGTCGGACTACATCGATCGCGCCGTGCACGCGGGCGCTTGGGGATATCTGTCCAAGGCCGAGGAGTCACGCGTTATCGTGGACGCGTTCCGCAAGGTGGCGGCCGGCTCGTTCGTCATGGGCCGCCACAGTCAGGTCGAGTGGAAGGCGACTCCGGCGCCACCCGTGAGCAGCCCCAAGGCTCGGTGGAGCCTTTTGCGTCTTTTTCGCGGGTAGCCGCATCACGGTATCAGCGGACGCTTGCTGCCACGTCCGAGGCCCACGATCAGTGAGACAATAAAGAGAACGAGGAACAGAAAGAAGAGGACCTGCGCGATGGATGCAGCTCCCGCGGCGACGCCGCCGAACCCGAGGATCGCGGCGATGATTGCGATCACGAAAAACACGACGGACCAGTACAGCATGGCTTGGCTCCTGAGTATTTCCCCAGGGGAAGATTCGGGAACGTCCTCACGGTCGCGTGATTTCACGGTGAATTCACCCTTAGCCGGGCCGCGGCGATTTCGCTGGGCTTTGGAGTCCCGCCGAGGCGTGCCCCGATCGGGGACTTGCATTCCAGCGCGCTCGTGAGAGCGTGTGATCCCTGAGCGCATGAGAAACGCACTGAGGGCGAATTTACAGCACGCTCAGCGGGATGTCACTGCGCCACGGGAAAAGTGATCTTGGGAAGCACCCAAGGAGTGCAGTCAATGATGCTGACGGACCGCAACCCATCGAGTTCCCTTTCGGCGTATGTGCAGAGCATTTCTTCCCTCGGACGTATCACCGCGCGGGAGGAGATCGAACTTTCCACCGCGTGGCGAGAACGAGGAGATACCGCCGCACGCGACCGACTGATCACCGCAAATCTCCGCCTGGTGATTGCGTACGCAAAGCGATACTCCGGCCGGGGCATCCCGCTCGACGAACTCGTCGCGGAAGGAAACCTCGGGCTGATCGAGGCGGTGAACAACTTCAACCCGAAGGTCGGCTGCCGGTTCAGTACGTACGCGGTATTCTGGATCCGCAAGTCGGCGGCGCAGGCCTTTGCCCACTCGGCCTCCAGGCCCAAGGCGACGCGCCACGACCGGTTGCGGCTCGCGGCACTCGAGCAGGCGCGGGACGAGTTCGCGTCACAGAACGGAAGGACTCCGACCAGCGCAGAACTGGCGGCCGACCTTGGCTGGTCGCTGGAAGAGCTGCGCATTGTTGAAACGCTCCGCAAAGCCCGGAGTTTGCAACAATCTCTCAGCGACCTCGCGCCCGGGATCCTGGCGGACGACCGTCAGGAGGCCCCCCTTTCCGCACTGACCGATCTCGAAGGGGCCGGCAGGCAAAGCGAGCTATTGAAGAGCCTCTTTCACTCACTCAGCGACGCGGAGCAGAAAACGATCTCCTTGCGCTTTGGTCTTGATAGCGGGTCGCCCCGTTCCATTGAGGCGGTGGCCGCGGTGCTGGGGGAATCGCCCAAAGCGACACGGGCGCGATTACGCCTGGCGATGGCCAAGCTCACGAAGAAGGGCCGCGCTCGCGCTTCGGCGGATAGTTTGTCCGGCAACTGATGGGAACTACTGAAGGTTGCGTCCCCAGCGTGAGGGCGGCTCCGCGACGGGAGCGTCTGTTTCGCCTTCCCACCCGGCCTCGTCCATCTCGGGCGGCTCGTCGCCCGCCACCAGTTCCCGGCTGGCCTCGGACGCAACGTCCCGTCCGAATACCAGCCGTGGAGCATGCAGATCTTTGTGAGCCATGGCCGACCTCTCCTCAAGCGCGCGAAATCGTCTCTGCTCCGCACTCGTTGAAAATCTTTTTGACCTGATCGCGGCGTTCGCCCTCGGCTTTTACCCCGATCAGGATCCCGCCCTTGCGAAGGGCGCCCTCGTAGAACTTTGCTTCGTGCTCCGGGATACCCAGGCCGATCAGGGCCCCGGCGATTCCCCCGACCGCCCCACCCGCACCGGCGCCTGCCAACGCCGCAACGAGCGGGCCCGCCGCAACGACTCCCAGCCCGGCACTTCCCACAACCCCGACCGCCGTCAGGCCGGCCGCGAGTGCTGCGAGAGCACTGCCCACCCCCGCACCAATGGCCGCCCCTTCGCCCACCTTCGACCTTGTTTTCACCGAGAACGAATCACCCCTTGCCTCGGATGTGAGAACACTGATCTCGCTGCCGCTGAATCCCGCGGCATTCAGATGCTCAACGGCGGTGCTTGCAGCGGAGACATTCCGGAAAATGCCCGTGACAACTGTCGACATGAAACGCTCCTAAAAAGAGGACCGCGTCAGTCTTCGGGCCGCTCCTGACTGGGGGCTAAGGACCGTATGAATGTGGCCTTAGAGTCAAGGTCATCGGCGCGCTCCCTTCCTTCAGCACGGCACCGTGCCGACCACCCGCAAGGGCCTAAACCTTGCATGAAAATGGGCTAAAGGCGAGGAATACGCTTGCGGATCGAGATGTTTGAATTCCTCTCTCATCTTTTCGGCCCGACCGATCCACCGTTCAAGAGTGGCACGACAGGGGTACTGACGACGGGAGAGTGGATACATCTTGTTTCCGATACTTGCATTTTTTTCGGATACGCGACGATCTCGGCGCTTCTCTTCATTTTGCTGATGCGTCAGCGTCACCTTCCCTATCGCGGCGTGCTGTGGATGCTTTGGTTGTTCTTTGCGATGTGCGGCGCGACGCGTCTGCTTGCCGCCACGCTGTTTTATTACCCCGCGTTTCACCTGATGGAACTCCTCAAGGCCCTGACCGCCGTGACATCCATCATTACGATGTTCATCGTTTTCAAAAATGCTCCGCTCGTGCTCAGCCTGCCATCTCTGATTCCTTCGTACAAGAAATCACAGGACGAGCTTGAGACGCTGCGCCGCCAGAGCCTCTCCCACGCGGAAGCACGCAGAGTGCTGGAAGACCGGGCAAGTCTGCTAACCGTGCGGGACCGCAGGGTTCGTCGGGCGCTGGTGGGCACCCGGCTTGCCACCGCCTCGTGGGACGCTCAGTCGGGAGCTATTTTCTGGGAGAACGGGCTTCGCGAACTTTTCGGCGAACCCCAGCAGCTGGAGCGGCCGGTCCGTGACTGGAACGAGGTGCTGGACGACAGGGCTCGGTCCGTGCTGCTTGAGAGCACTCGGGCAGCACTTCTGGATCACGCATCGCTCGATCTGACGCTCTCGGTGCCCGGGAGCGATCGCACCACTCTCGACATCCGGATCCGGGCAGTGCGCGATGACGCAATACCGCAGTCACAGTCGGCCGTGGTCGGGTCCGTGGCCGTTGTTTCCGGTGACCTCGCCCACACTCGTCGCGGGTAGAGCGCTTACGCCAGAATCGGGGCGGGGCGGTGGCCGCAGCTCGTTCTTGGGCAGCGTGACGGTGAATTCACAACCGCCCTGCTCACGGTTCCGCACCGTGATGTTGCCTCCGTGGAGTTCGGCGATACCGAGAGCGATTTCGAGCCCGAGCCCGTGGCCGCGTCCCCGCCTTTCCTCGTCTTTCGCCTGCGCAAAGCGGTCGAACACCCGGGGAAGAGCCTCGGCAGGAATGCCCGGCCCGCTGTCCTGCACCACGACCTCGATGTTCGCGCCGTGCACCGAGGCGAGGATCTCGACGATACTCCCGCTGGGGCTGAACCGGATCGCGTTGCGTATCAGGTTGTCGAAGATGATGCGCAGGAGATCGCAGTTTCCCATCACCGCGGCGTCCATCTCTTCGCCCTCGGGAACCCGCAGGTTGAGCCGCACGCTGTGCAGCGCGGCCATGGCCATGCACCCGGCGTATGAATCAAGAAGAATGTCGCGCAGATAGCAATGCTCGAGCGCAGGAATCTGACCCTTGCCATGCCGCACGCGCGTCAGCAGGAGAAAGTTGTCCACAGTTCGCCCGAGCTTTTCCAGTTCTTCGTGCGTGCTGCGGAGAAACTCCTTGACCGGACGCGGCACACCCTCCTGGCTCAGTGTCTGCATCTCCGTCAGGACCACCGCGATCGGGGTCTTGAGTTCATGCGACACGTTCGACATGAACCGCTCCTGCGTCGCGAAGCCCGCCTCGATGCGCTGGCGTGCCAGCTCGAGCTCCTTTCGCACGGCGGCAACCTCCTGCGCGGCGGAGGCGCTGTCGATGAACTGATCGATAGATTCTGGGCTGAGTCTCTGGGCCAGTTCCCGGATATCCGCAAGCGGGCGGACCGCCAGGCCGGCGATCAGATAGGCGCTCAGGATAATCGGGAGAATTCCGATGGGAATGCTTGCGAGAATCAGCCTTGCGGTGATGTACTGCACCTGGCTCGCATCCGAGTCATCGACCGTGAGCACAACGAGGAATTCATCACCATCCGGAAGACGCACGCTCCGGGCCGCGGCTCGAACCGCCCCCGAACTGTCCGGGAGCCGGGAACTGACCGAACTGCCCGTCGCGAAAGCCCGCCGCACCGACTCCAGCTTGATCCTGGCTGGCGTGGCGTGACTTGAGGCGACAACCCCACCGCTGCGATCGAGTATGTCTATGTCGCACGTGCCCCCTGCACCGCCGGCACGCTGCTTTTCCGCGAGCGCTGCAACCTGCTCGTCGGTAACACCGGGCAGCAGCGGTGAAACCTCGCCGACCAGGCCGTCCACCCGGGCTATCAGACGCTGGCCGTAGAACTCATCGATCGCTCTGGACTGGTACAACTGAAAGACGAACGCGATGGACAGCTGCACCAGCAGAAAAATCGCCAGCATCCAGAGCGTGAGCCGCACTCGGAGCGGCAGCTGTCGCCCTCCGGACACCGGCGAGGTGGGCAGGGATCGCATGAGCAACTCAGTCTAGGATGCCGAACCGGTACCCCGCATTCTTGATCGTGTGAATCAGCGGTCGCATGCCCGCCCGATCGACCTTCTTCCGGAGGGTTGAGATGTACACGTCGATGACGTTGCTTGTCGGCTCGAAATTCAGTTCCCACACGTGTTCGCCGATCTGCATTCTCGTCAGCACGCGGTTCTGATTCCGCATCAGGTATTCGAGAAGGGCGAATTCGCGAGCCGGAAGATCCCAGTGCTGATCTCCACGGGTTGCACGGCGCGTGTACAGATCCAGCTCGAGATCATCGCAGCGGAGCGTTTTGCCCTCGGTCGCCTGTCCCCGGCGCAGGAGAGCCCGGAGCCGTGCAACGAGTTCCTCAAACTGGAACGGCTTGGTCAGATAGTCGTCGGCGCCGGAGTCCAGGCCCTGCACCTTGTCTTCCGTCCCCGCCAGCGCCGTCAGCATCAGGATCGGCGTTGCCACCTTGCGCCGGCGCAGGTTGCGGCACACTTCGATCCCGTCGCGATCCGGAAGCATCAGGTCCAGCACGATTGCATCGAACGATTCGCCCGCTGCCAGATCTTCTCCCTCGGCGCCCGTGTGGGAGACTTCCGTCGAAAACCCTGCTTCCTGCAGGCCCGACTGAATCCCGCGTGCCATCTTCGGGTTGTCTTCTATGACAAGCACTCGCATGCTTCTTGACCCCCTTGGTCATATTGATCGTGAATTGCCACTTGGGTAGGTTGACACTCTCTACGCGGCTTCAGCGTAGCCGTGATTTCAGAGATGGTGTACATCTTTGCCCTTCGAATTTGCAAATGAGAATTCCCTCATCAGAGGCTCACTCGCGTCTGACGGCATTTCGCATGCTCAAGTGCGGCCAGAGAGATATCCGGTTTGCCGCCCAGGTTTAAAGGAGCACAACGTGAGATACAACACGTCAGCAGGCCTCGTTCTTGTTGCAGCACTCGGCGGCGTCATTCCCGTGAGCGCGTTCGGGCAGCCCCAGCGCACGACAGACGACATGCGCTCGTCGATGGATCGGGGAATGCGCCAGTTTGCTTCGGCCGACCACCTGCGCGGCTCCAAGGTCGAGAACGCAAACAAGGACAACGTGGGCAAGGTCGACGATCTGCTCATAGAGCGCGGTTCGGGCGTCATCACGTACGTCGTGCTGGATGCCGGCGGGTTCTTGGGAATCGGGACCAAGCAGGTCGCCGTCCCGTTCACATCGTTCGGGTGGGATGCGGAAAACAACCGGCTGACACTCGAGGCAACCAAGGAACAGGTCAAGAGTTGGCCGGAGTTCCAGAAGGAGGCCTGGACCGGCAACGATTCTTCTCTTTCAAGCAGGCTTTCGACGGACTATTACAAGTCCACGCCAAGCTATTACTCGACCACGCCGTCCGGCGAGGCGCAGCATGTGAAGGGCAAGGTGATCCGCATCGACCGCCGCCCGGTGAGTGGCGCGACCGGGGAGGACATGGTGGTGACTGTTCTCACCGACGACAACCGGGAGGAGCAGGTCATCGTTGGCCCCAGCTGGTACATGACCGCGAACCCCAACGGAATCTATCGCGACGCGCCGATCGATATCCGTGCGTCCCGCTTCGACCGGGACGGCAATTCCTACCTGATCGCGCGATCGCTCTCGGTCAATTCGCGCGAGTATCCGATTTACGATGACAAGGGCTCGCCGCGCTGGTGGAACTCCGGCGGCACGCAGGTCATCGGATACCCCTTCATGCTGTCGAAAGATGTGGACGGCAAGAAAGTCCGAGCCCGGGGCGAGCAGTGCGGCAAGGTCGATGATCTGCTCATCGAACGAGGAACGGGGCGAGTCGCCTTCCTCTCCATCGATCCGGATCAGAATTTTCTGGGCATTGGTGACACCAAGAGGCTGATCCCCTGGGAAGTGGCAACCACCGTCACCACCGACAACATCAACATCGATGCCACCAAGTCGATGATCGTGAACTCGCCGCAGACTCCCTCGGACCTTAAGTCGCTCTCGGGCGACGGCTCTTACCGGAACGTCTACACCACCTACGGAATCTCCGAGCCGTACTACTACGACCGCGACCATGGCACAGCGCCGATGCGTCGCGAACGTGATCTACGCAACAACCGCCCGGGATCCACGACTCCTCCCGCAAACCCCGTACCCGCTCCCAAGTAGCGCACGCCCTCGGCGCCTCCTTGGGGCGCCGCTGGGCGGTTCTTGTCGCCCGTGCACACGCGGCCCGTGCCGGGCGGCATTTCCCTCGCGTAGGGCGTTCCAGCTCAGACGGCGGAACGCCCTTTTTCTTTTCGGCGCTCGTCCGCGAGATGAGATCGCAGGCGATGAACACGATTTCATCCGTCGTGCTCTCATTTTGCATGATTATGAACGTGACGGTGCGCATGAAATCCGTCTCACGAACGTGTGGTGGCGGTACACCCGCAGTATCCTCGTCTGAGATGCAGCGCGGCTCGCTCTGCCACACATTCTCGCGATGAGTTCTCGAGGATCGCATGACCACTCCGCAACCGATCGAAGTACCCGATCGCGCCGCAGAAGGACGTTCCGGCGAGGGCCGGCTCCCCTCTCGCGAACCTCTGCACGAACTGCTCCACGCGATGCAGGCGATGGAGTCCGGTGATTTTTCCGTCCGCCTTCCCGGCGACTGGACAGGCCTGCACGGCAAAATCGCCGACACATTCAACACGATCGCGGCCGCCAATTCCCGCATCGCCCGCGAGCTTGAACGCGTGGGCGATGTGGTGGGCCGCCAGGGCAAAACGCGGCAGCGCGCCAAGTTTGCGGGCCGGTCGGGCGCCTGGGTCGAGATGGAGAATTCGTTCAACTCACTCATCGAGGACTTGCTCCGCCCCACCGCCGAAGTGACCCGTGCGATCTCCGCGGTTGCTCAGGGCGATCTGCTGCAGAAAGTGCGGCTCGATGTCGATGGACGCCCGCTCGAGGGTGAATTTCTCCGCTCGGCCTCCATCGTCAACACGATGATTCAGCAACTCGCGGTCTTCACGTCGGAAGTTACGCGTGTCGCCCGCGAGGTGGGGACCGATGGCAAACTCGGCGGTCAGGCGCAGGTCCCCGAAGTCTCTGGCGTATGGAAAGACCTCACCGAATCCGTCAACTCGATGGCGAGCAACCTCACCGCGCAGGTCCGCAACATCGCCGATGTCACGATCGCTGTCGCGAGCGGCGACCTGTCCCGCAAGATCACCGTCGACGTCAAGGGCGAGATCCTCCAGCTGAAGGAAGCCATCAACACGATGGTGGATCAACTTCGTTCCTTTGCGTCGGAAGTGACCCGAGTTGCCCGTGAAGTCGGCACCGATGGCAAGCTCGGCGGCCAGGCGGTCGTGCCGGGCGTTGCCGGCACCTGGAAGGACCTGACAGACAGCGTCAACGCGATGGCCGGCAACCTGACCTCCCAGGTCCGCAACATCGCCGAAGTGACCACCGCCGTAGCGCGTGGCGATCTTTCCCGCAAGATCACCGTCGACGTCAAGGGTGAGATCCTCGAGCTCAAGAACACCATCAACACAATGGTCGATCAGCTCAACGCCTTCGCCTCCGAGGTCACACGCGTCGCCCGAGAGGTCGGCACCGACGGCAAGCTCGGCGGCCAGGCGCAGGTGCCCGGAGTTGCCGGCACGTGGAAGGACCTGACCGACAACGTCAACTCCATGGCCGGCAATCTCACGGCCCAGGTCCGCAACATCGCCGAAGTCGCGACCGCAATCGCCGGCGGCGATCTTTCGAAAAAAATCACCGTCAACGTCTCGGGAGAAATCCTCCAGCTCAAAGAAACCATCAACACGATGGTCGATCAGCTCAACGCCTTTGCTTCTGAGGTGACCCGCGTCGCACGCGAGGTCGGCACCGAGGGAAAGCTCGGCGGGCAGGCGCAGGTCCGCGGCGTGGCGGGCACGTGGAAAGATCTCACCGACAACGTCAATTCCATGGCCGGCAACCTCACGGCCCAGGTCCGCAACATCGCCGAGGTCTCAACGGCCATCGCCCGCGGCGATCTTTCCCGTAAGATCACCGTCGACGTCAAGGGAGAGATCCTTGAGCTCAAGAACACCATCAATACGATGGTCGATCAGCTCAACGCCTTCGCCGGCGAAGTGACACGCGTCGCACGCGAGGTCGGCACCGACGGCAAGCTCGGCGGGCAGGCGGTCGTGCGCGGCGTTGCCGGCACGTGGAAAGACCTCACCGACAACGTCAACTCGATGGCCGGCAATCTCACCGCGCAGGTCCGCAACATTGCCGAAGTCACAACGGCCGTCGCCCGCGGCGATCTCTCCCGCAAGATCACCGTCGACGTCAAGGGCGAGATCCTCGAGCTCAAGAACACCATCAACACGATGGTCGATCAGCTCAACGCCTTCGCGGGAGAAGTGACCCGCGTCGCACGCGAGGTCGGCACCGAGGGAAAGCTCGGCGGCCAGGCGCAGGTTCCCGACGTTGCCGGAACATGGAAGGACCTCACAGACAACGTCAACTCGATGGCCGGCAATCTCACCGCCCAGGTACGCAATATCGCCGAAGTTGCAACGGCCGTCGCCGAGGGAGATCTTTCCCGCAAGATCACCGTCGACGTCAAGGGCGAAATCCTTCAGCTGAAGGAAACGCTGAACACGATGGTCGATCAGCTCAACGCCTTCGCGGGCGAAGTCACGCGCGTCGCACGCGAGGTCGGCACCGAGGGAAAGCTCGGCGGCCAGGCGCAGGTACCCGGCGTCGCGGGCACCTGGAAGGGCCTGACCGACAACGTCAATTTCATGGCCAGCAACCTCACGGCCCAGGTCCGCAACATTGCCGAAGTCACAACGGCCGTTGCCCGGGGCGACCTCTCCCGGAAGATCACCGTCGACGTCAAGGGGGAGATCCTCGAACTCAAGAACACCATCAACACGATGGTCGATCAGCTCAACGCCTTCGCGGGCGAAGTGACCCGCGTCGCCCGCGAGGTCGGCACCGAGGGAAAGCTCGGCGGGCAGGCCGTCGTACGCGAAGTCTCCGGCGTGTGGAAGGACCTTACGGACAACGTCAACTCCATGGCCGGCAACCTCACGGCCCAGGTTCGCAACATCGCCGAAGTGGCAACGGCTATCGCCGGTGGCGACCTTTCCAAGAAGATCACGGTCGATGTACGCGGCGAAATCCTCCTGCTCAAGGAAACGCTGAACACCATGGTCGACCAGCTCCGCTCCTTCGCGGCGGAGGTCACCCGTGTCGCCCGCGAGGTGGGCACCGACGGCAAACTCGGCGGCCAGGCCGTCGTTCCTGGCGTCGCTGGCACGTGGAAGGACCTGACCGACAGCGTGAACGCGATGGCCGGCAACCTCACGTCACAGGTGCGCAACATCGCCGAGGTCACAACCGCCGTCGCACGCGGCGACCTGTCCAAGAAGATCACGGTAGACGTTTCGGGCGAGATCCTGCAGCTCAAGGAAACCATCAACACGATGGTCGATCAGCTCAACGCGTTCGCCGCCGAAGTGACGCGCGTCGCACGCGAAGTCGGCACCGAGGGAAAGCTCGGCGGCCAGGCCGTCGTCCCGGGCGTGGCCGGCACCTGGAAGGACCTGACCGACAACGTCAACGTCATGGCGGCCAACCTGACCGAGCAGGTGCGCGGCATCGTGAAGGTCGTGACCGCGGTTGCAAACGGAGATCTGAAGCAGAGCCTCACCGTCAACGCCAAGGGCGAAGTCGCCGCTCTCGCGGAGACCATCAACAACATGACCGAAACGCTGGCGATCTTTGCTCAGCAGGTGACAGGCGTGGCCCGGGAGGTTGGCGTTGAGGGACGCCTGGGCGGTCAGGCGAACGTCCCGGGCACAGCCGGAACGTGGAAGGACCTGACCGGCAACGTCAATCTGCTCGCCGCAAACCTTACAACGCAGGTTCGCGCCATCGCCGAGGTGGCGACGGCCGTGACCAAAGGCGACCTGACTCGGTCGATCCAGGTCGAAGCCCGCGGCGAAGTGGCGGAGCTTAAAGACAACATCAACACGATGATCGGCAACCTGCGGCTCACGACGGACCGCAACACGGAACAGGACTGGCTCAAGACCAATCTTGCTCGCTTTACGAACATGTTGCAGGGCCAGCGCGATCTGGTCACCGTGGGGCGCATGCTGCTTTCCGAACTGGTGCCGCTCGTCAACGCCCACCAGGGTCTGATTTATCAGCTCGCTTCCGAAGACGAGGGCCCGTATCTGCGCCTCTTGGCGAGCTACGGCAACTCGCAGGAGCGCGGCTATCCCGCCCGGCTGAGCGTGGGGGACGGCTTCCTGGGTCAGTGCGCGGTGGACAAGCGCCGCATTCTGGTGACCAATATTCCGCCCGAGACGCATCCTGTCGGCTCGGTTCTATTCAGCGCGATCCCGCGCAGCCTTGTCGTGTTTCCGGTCGTATTCGAGGGCCAGGTCAAGGCGGTGCTCGGGCTGGCCTCGCTGCACGACTTTGCGCCCGCGCACCTTTCCTTCCTCGAGCAGCTCACCGCGGGCATCGGCATCCTTCTCAACAGCATCGAGGCGACGATGCAGACCGAGGGGCTGCTCAAGCAGTCCCAGCAGCTCGCGGCCGAGCTGCAGACCCAGCAGCGCGAACTCCAGCAGACCAACGAGCAGCTGGCGCAGAAGGCTCAGCAGCTCGCCGAGCAGAACGTTGAGGTCGAACGCAAGAACCGTGAAATCGAACAGGCACGCGGGGCGCTCGAAGAAAAGGCGGCGGAGCTTGCGCTCACCTCCAAGTACAAATCCGAGTTCCTGGCGAACATGTCGCACGAGTTGCGCACGCCTCTGAACAGCATTTTGATCCTGGGACAGCAGCTCGCCGACAATCCCGACAGCAACCTCACACCCAAGCAGGTCGAATTTGCCCGGACCATCCACGGCGCAGGCACCGACCTTCTGAATCTGATCAGCGACATTCTCGACCTCTCCAAGATCGAGTCCGGCACCGTCTCCGTCGATGCCGCCGAAGTGTTCTTTGGCACGCTGCTCGACACCGTGACCCGCACGTTCCGGCACGAAGCCGACAACCGCAAGCTCTCATTCGATGTCCAGCTCGACCCACGCCTCGGCCGCAGCCTTTTCACAGACTCTAAACGTCTCCAGCAGGTGCTGAAGAACCTTCTTTCCAACGCCTTCAAATTCACCGAGCACGGGGGCGTACGGCTGAACGTTGCGCTCGCGGCCAGCGGCTGGAGCGCGGACAACCCAAAGCTCGCATCGGCCGGAACCGTCGTGGCTTTCGAAGTCTCAGACACCGGCATCGGCATCCCGACGGACAAGCAGAAGATCATCTTCGAAGCTTTCCAGCAGGCCGACGCGAGCACAAGCCGAAAGTACGGCGGAACCGGCCTGGGCCTGGCCATCAGCCGCGAGCTTGCAAGCCTGCTCGGAGGGGAGATCCAGCTCCGGAGCGCTTCGGGCGTCGGCAGCACATTCACGCTGTATCTGCCGATCCGCTACGCGGGCCCGAATTCGTACCCCGGAGTCTCCGATGCCCGGCCCCGGCCCGCGCGCCCCGCCATGCTTCCGGCGGAACGTATCAGCGAACGACCGGTCGAAGCCATCCCCGACGACCGCGCCAGCCTCGGGCCCGACGACACCACGCTGCTGATCGTGGAGGACGATCCCCACTACGCCCGGATTCTTGTGGATCTTGCACGAGATAACGGGTTCAAAGTGCTCGTCGCTCAGCGCGGCGTCGATGCGCTGCAGCTCGCACGCCAGTTCAGGCCGGCGGCCGTTTCTCTCGACGTGTTCCTTCCCGACATGCTCGGCTGGGCGGTTCTAAACCAGCTCAAGCAGGATCCCGAGACACGCCACATCCCCGTCCAGATAGTGACCCTGGACGAGGACCGCCAGCACGGCCTGGCTCGCGGTGCGTTCGCATTTGTCACAAAGCCCACGACGACCGAGGGCCTCGAGAGCGCGCTCGACCGCATCAAGGGATACGCCACGCCGCGGCGCAGAAGACTCCTCGTCGTTGAGGATAACCCGGCGGAGCAGCTCAGCATCAGGGAGCTCCTGGGCCACACAGACATCGACATCGAAATCACCGACTCGGGCGCGGCGGCGCTCAACGCCCTGCGTGACCGCGTTTACGACTGCGTCGTTCTCGATCTGCGCCTGCCCGACATGTCCGGGTTCGAGGTGCTCGAAGAGATGAGGGACGACAGCACGCTCCGCGACCTTCCGGTCGTCGTGTTCACCGGCAAGGCTCTCTCTCCGGAAGAAGACGCACGCCTGCACACACTCGCCCGGAGCGTGGTCGTGAAGGGCGTGGAATCGCCCGAGCGCCTGCTGGACGAAACGTCCCTCTTCCTGCACCGCATCGTTTCCGATCTTCCGCCCGCCAAGCAGCAGATGCTCGAGCGTCTCCACCGTTCGGACGACCACCTTGTCGGCCGGCACGTGCTTGTGGTGGACGATGACGTGCGCAATATCTTTGCGCTCAGCAGCGTGCTCGAGCGCCGCGGGATGCAGGTCCTCACCGCTTCCACCGATCGCGAAGCCATCGACCTGCTCGAATCACACGCGGACATCTCGATCGTGCTGATGGACATCATGATGCCCGAGATGGACGGGTACGAGACCATGCGTGCTATTCGCGCCAAGCCCCACTTTGCACGCCTGCCCATCGTCGCTCTCACGGCAAAGGCGATGAAGGGCGACCGGGAGAAGTGTCTCGATGCTGGGGCCTCGGATTACCTCGCCAAACCCGTCAATACCGAGCAGCTTCTCTCCGTTCTCCGCATGTGGCTTCACCGCTAGCACCCCATGGAATCCCGGGAAAAAGCCAACATCCTGCTTGTGGATGATCAGCCCGGAAAGCTGCTCAGCCTGGAATCCATCCTGCAGGAGCTGGGCGACAACATCCTGAAAGCCGGCTCCGCCGACGAGGCCCTGAAGGAACTGCTCGAGAAAGAAATCCCCGTCGTGCTGATCGACGTCTGCATGCCGCGCATGGACGGCTTCGAGCTCGCCGAACTCATCCGCACGCATCCACGATTCCAGAAGACGGCGATTATCTTTATCTCCGCCGTGCACCTCACCGACGATGACCGCCTGCGGGGCTACCGGCTGGGCGCAGTCGATTACATTCCCGTTCCGATCATCCCCGAGGTTCTGCGCGCCAAGGTTGCCGTCTTCACCGAGCTCTATCGCAAAACCAACGAGCTCGAACGGGTGAACAAGGAACTGAAGCAGCGGGTTGAAGAACTCGACGCATCCCATGAAAGGCTGCGATTCTCCGACCGCATGGCCACGATCGGAACCCTCGCCGCCGGCCTCGGCCACGACATGGGCAACCTGCTCCTGCCCATCCGCATGAGGTTGGACTCCCTTTCCGAGCTGTCGCTTTCCGCGACGGCCCGGGAGGATCTGGCCGCTATCCGCAAGGCTTCGGATTATCTCCAGCGGCTATCGAGCAGTCTCCGCCTCTTGGCGCTTGATGCGCAGTCGGAGGAAAATGGGGACTCCGGTACCGATCTGGCCGGATGGTGGCCCGAAGCAGAAGGGATCATCCGTACCTGCGTCTCGCGCAACGCCACCCTGACAGTGTCCATCGCCGAAAACCTCGAGCCGGTCTCCATGGGCAAGGCGAGTCTCACCCAGCTCATCTTCAATCTCGTCCAGAATGCCGTGGATGCACTCCGCGAAACCGCCGACGGCAGGATCTCTATCTCCGCCGAGCGTTCGCCCGCTTCCGCCGCGGCGAGGCTGACCGTTTCCGACAACGGCCCCGGAATGGCCGAGGCCACGCGCCGCCGCTGTCTCGAGCCCTATTTCACAACCAAGACCCGCGAATTGAGCACCGGCCTGGGACTGACGCTCGTGGCAGGCCTGGTGCAGCGCGCCAACGGCACAGTTTCCATCCAGAGCGAACTTGGCAAAGGCACATCCTTCTGCGTCGATATCCCCTTCGCGCCGCCCCCGAAGCGTTTCCCTCCGGCAACCGGCGGACGACGCGTTGCCGTCGTGACGCTCAACGACCCGCGGTTCCTTGCTCACGTCCGATCCGTCCTGGCGTCACTCGACTTCGAGGTTCGTTCGGACCATTCCGACGAGGCGGACATCTGGGTGACCGAAGCCCGCGATGAATCGATGTTCAAGGCCGCCATGGACTTCGCCGCCCGCCGCCCCTCCTCGCGCGCGGTTGTCTTCGGGGTTCCCTCTCCCCGGATGGCATTTCAGGCAAGAGTGCGCTGCATCACGCCAGAATTCCGTCCTTCCCTTCTCCGTTCCCAGATCCAAAACGCACTGGAAATCCCCGGACCGGGAGCCTCCACCCCATGACACGCGTTGATGCTCCGCTCCGCGTGATGTGTGTGGACGACAACGAACTATTGGCGGGCGCTCTCAGACGCACCCTCGAGCGCGAACCGGGAATGCGCTGGGCGGGTTTTATCTCCGGCGGCAATTTGATCTCTGCACGGATTCTGGAGGCGTCGCCGGATGTCGTACTCATGGATATCGATATACCCGGCGTTGACGTTTTTGAACAGGCCCAAATCGTGTCGAGTTGCGCACCTCACATCCGTGTTCTTATGCTCAGCGGTCACGTGCTTCCCCATTACATCGATCGCGCTCTGGACAGCGGCGCCTGGGGCTACCTCTCGAAGAATGACGATGTGCCCCAATTGCTCCAGCACATCCGCCTGGCGGCCCAAGGCCAGATCGTCTTGAGTGCCGAGGCCGCGGCCGTGCGGCGGGGGCTTCGCTCGGTCGAAATAAAGCCCCTCGCGCGAAACCCATCCCACCCCGGAAGGGCCTGATTCAAGGTCGCTTCTACCCAAAACTCACGTATTTTTTATCGTGATGATGCATCTTGACATGCCCGGGCGCAATGTGCCGGGCGTGCAAGGAACTTGCCATGAAAGTCCCCATCGGAATAGCGCTTGTTGTCATCGGACTCATTCTGCTGGTCATGGGTATCCAGGCGTCCAACTCGCTCGCGTCGGATATATCGCGGTTTTTCACCGGAACTCCCACGGACCGCTCCGTCTGGATGATCATCGGCGGCGTCGTCGCGATCCTGGTCGGCGCCGGGACAGCTTCCATCAACTGGAACCCGAAGAAAGCCTGAATCCTCGGCAGGGGTCGATCGTCAGCGCCCGCATCGGAAGATACTGCCACAGCCGGTTGTTACCCCGGCACTTTCACAATCCAGTACGTAACGTCATCCAGAAGAGAGACATTCCCTCTGAATCGCGAAAGCTCAGATTCCAGCGCGGCAGCTATCTCCTTCGCCGGCCTGCCGCAATTCTCATGCAGGATCCGCCGGAGCCTTTCCTTTCCGAAGAATTGCCCGGCGGCATTTTTCATCTCCCAGAGCCCGTCCGTCCCCGCGAACAGAAGCGACCCCGGGCGCACCGTCC
Organism: Planctomycetota bacterium; assembly: GCA_018242625.1. GTDB lineage: Bacteria > Planctomycetota > Phycisphaerae > Phycisphaerales > UBA1924 > JAFEBO01. The sequence continues at coordinate 222,577 of JAFEBO010000004.1, read as the reverse complement.
GACCCGAAAAGCTGCGATAGACGGTCGCGGCGTCGATCCCGAGCGGCGGATCCGCCCCGTCAAGTTCCTGCACCTTCTCCTCACCCGGCTCACAGAGAAATGTCGGATCGTGCCCGGCGCTCGCCCATGAAACGGCGAGGCTCTGCCGGTTGATCCGCAGAACCGACATCGTCATGAAACTGCCCGGAGTGACGCTCTCCACCAGCAGCCCGTTGACCTTTGTCAGCATGACCGCCGGCGCATCGCCGAGCGCCGCGCTCGCCCGTAACGCCGCTCGCGCCGTCGCCATGAGGAGCGCCGCGCCGATGCCGTGACCCGAAACGTCGCCAATCACGAGCACCGCGTCGGTTTGCTTCCCGTCCTCTCCGGCCTTCGCTTCGAAAAAGTCGTAATAATCTCCCCCGGTTTCGTCGCAGTAAGTCGCCCGACCGTCGACATCCAGACCCCGCAACGATGCGCCCGGCCCCGGCAGAAGCGCCTGCTGCACCTGCGTCGCCACTCCCAGCGCACGCTCCATCTCCATCCGCTTTTTCAGGCTCAACGCCATCTCGTTGACGCGGTCCGCGGCGTCGCTGAACTCACGAGCCGTTCCAAGGCTCAATCGCTCGTTGAAGTGTCCTTCTCCGATCCGCACAAGGTGAGCCGAGAGAGCCCGCACCGGCCGGCTCAGCCTCCGGCCCAGCACCGCCGCGATCACCGCCCCCAGCACCATCGCCCCGAGCGCCAGGAGAATGCCCCGCCGGTACACCGCCGATACCTCGGATAGAAACACCGACTCGGGCAGCACCACAGCCATGCTCCAGTGCAGGCCGGCGCTTGGTTCCAGCGAAACAACCCGCACCCGCACCGGCTCCTCGTCCGCTACTTCTTCGATGAGATTCGAGCCATGACCGTGAGCGGCAACCGCCCGCGCCGCGGCCGCCGCGTAGTGCCCCGGGTAGTCCGCGAGAAGCGGTCGCTCCGCGTCCTTCCCCGTCTCCGCAAGAGTCACCGGCCCTTCTGACGTGGCGACGACGCGCCCCTCCGCATCCATCAGAAAGATCGCGCCGACCCGCGAGATCGGACGGGAGGCAAGAAACGAACTGAGGTTCTCGAGCGACACATCAATCACAAACGCGCCGAGCACCTTTCCTTCCCGGTCGCGCTCCGCCCTTGCATACCCCAGGCTCACCGTTCCGTCGGAGTTGCCCCCGGAAAACCAGGCGTAGATCCGCGTCCAAATGCCCCGCTGCGACGCAGCCGCCTCTACGTACCAGGGCCGGCCCGTCGCGTCGTACGCACGTTCGGGCAGGGCGTCCCGCTCCCTCCCCTCCAACTGGAATTCACGGGCAACCCGACTCCCCGGCTCCGTCGTCCCGGCCACGAATGTCTTTCCCACCCGGTGGACCCAGACCGCGCGCCCGTCCGCCTGCGCGATTCCAACCGCGGCGACGGCCGGCGAGCCGACGAGATCCTCCCGAATCGTCCGCTGCCAGAAACCCGGATCCGTTATCGAAAATCCGATGTCGTGGAAGCGCTTGTCGTACACCTCGCTCAGCCGAACGGCCCCGGCCAGGTGATCCCGAACCTCCTCGCTCACGTCAACCACCACCGATTCCATCACCGTTCCGACCAGCGACTCCGCGGCCCGGCGAGCCGAAACCGCCGAGACCACCAGCAGAACGATGGAAGTCACCAGGATGGGCCCCACCACCACAACAGACACAACCCACCGAATCCGCGGCAGTGGGTGTTTCGGGGCGCTGCCGCGATCTGTCTGCGTGTGCGCGACCATAATTTTGAAAGATCAGTCCAAATCCGCCGCACGAGCGGCCGACACAAAGATACCCCGCCGACGTCATACTACAAAGACGCACGGCGAAGTCCCAGGAGTACCGCTATGGCCCGCAGTTCAAAGCCCCTCCGTATTCTCGCCCTCGACATCGGCGGAACCGGAGTGAAAATGCTCGTCACAGGCGCCAAAGAGCGCCGCAAGTTCCCGTCAGGCCCCAAAATGACTCCCAGGCAAATGGTTGCCAGCGTTCGCCGCATGACCAGGGACTGGAAGTACGACGTCGTCTCCATCGGTTACCCCGCGCCGGTGATCAACGGGCGCCCGATCGCCGAACCGCACAACCTCGGAAAAGGATGGGTCGGATTCGACTTTCGCAAGGCCTTCGGACGACCCGTGCGGATCATGAACGACGCCGCGATGCAGGCCCTGGGCAGCTATCGCTCCGGAAACATGCTCTTCTTGGGTTTAGGCACCGGCCTGGGCACGGCCATGGTCTGCAACGGCCTCGTCGAACCCATGGAGCTTGCCCACCTCCCGTATATGAAAGGAACATTCGAGGACTACGCGGGTCTTCGCGGTCTCGAGAAGTACGGCCAGAAGAAGTGGCAACGCCATATCTTCGACATCGTGAAGAAGCTCCGCGCCGCCCTCGAACCCACCGACATCGTGATCGGTGGCGGCAATGTCCACCGCCTCTCCAAACTGCCCGCGGGCTGCCGTGCCGGCGACAACTCCCACGCCTTCAAAGGTGCCTTCCGCCTGTGGGAGGAACGCGCAAAATCTGCCGATACCGAGAGCCGCCGTCGCACGCCGGGCCGCGGCGGCAAATCGCGCTAGCCGGTCATCTGGCATACTGAGCGGCATCAAAGCCCCCGGATGAATATCTACGACACCAAAGAAGGCGCGCGGCTGTCGATGTCGCGCCGAAACATCGGACACTGGAACCGCTGGGGTCCGTTCGTTGCCGAGCGGGCTTGGGGGACTGTCCGGGAGGATTACAGCGCCGACGGCAGCGCGTGGGATTACTTCCCGCACGATCATGCCCGCTCCCGCGCGTACCGGTGGAATGAGGACGGACTGGGAGCGATCTGCGATCGCCACCAGTACATGTGCTTTGGCCTTTGCTTCTGGAACGGCAAAGACCCGATCCTCAAGGAACGCCCTTTCGGCCTCTCCGGCCCCGAGGGCAACCACGGCGAGGATGTCAAGGAGTATTACTTCTACCTCGACAGCACTCCCACCCACTCCTACATGCGGTACCTCTACAAGTACCCGCAATCCGAATTCCCGTATCGCCGCCTTGTCGAAGAAAACCGCTCCCGCGGCAAGGACCAGCCCGAGTTTGAACTCGTCGATACCGGTATCTTCGATGAGAGTCGATACTTCGATTGTCAGGTTGAATACGCCAAGGTCACGGCGGAAGACATTCTGATCCGGATCGAGATCACCAACCGCGGACCCCAAGCCGCGCCGCTTGAGATCCTGCCGTCGCTTTGGTTCCGAAATACGTGGCGCTGGGGCTGGGATGCTCAGCGGCCGGTGCTCTCTGCCGACAAAACGCTCCCGGTCCCGGCGATCGCCTCCGTACATCGCAAGCTGGGCGACTACGTGCTTTTCTGCGAGGGTGCGGACGAACTCCTTTTCGCTGAAAACGAAACCAATTTCGAAAAGCTCTTCGGGTGCAAGTCCTTCACGCAGTATGTCAAGGACGCCTTCCACAACTACCTTGTCGCGGGAAAGGTTGACGCGGTCAACCCGGGCAAGACCGGGACCAAGGCCGCGGCACGCTACTCACGCACAATCGATGCGGGGAATTCAGTGGTGCTCCGCCTTCGGCTCACCCGCAAAGGCAAGGAGGGCTTGCCGGCAGCTCCGTTCGCGGACTTTGACAAGGTGTTTGGAGAGCGCCGGGCCGAAGCGGACGAGTTCTACGACGTGGTGGTCCCCACAACCCTGGACGCCGATTCCCGGCTCATTGCGCGCCAGGCATTTGCCGGCATGCTCTGGTCCAAGCAGTACTACCACTACGTGGTGACCGACTGGCTCCAAGGCGACCCCGGCGAGCCGCCACCCCCGGCCTCCCGCCTGCACGGTCGCAACAAGGACTGGACGCACCTCTTTACGCGCGATGTCATATCCATGCCCGACAAGTGGGAGTTTCCCTGGTTCGCATCGTGGGACCTGGGCTTTCACTGCATCGCGCTCGCACATGTAGACCCCCAGTTCGCCAAAGACCAGATCCTGCTCATGCTCCGCGAGTGGTACATGCACCCGAGCGGGCAGGTGCCCGCGTACGAGTGGGATTTCAACAGCGTCAACCCGCCCCTGCTCATGATGGCGGCCCGCGCCGTTTTCGAAGTCGAGCGCGCGCGCACCGGCACCGGAGACTTTGCCTTCATCGAGCGCGTGTTCCAGAAGATGCTGCTCAACTTCACGTGGTGGGTCAACCGCAAAGACGCCTTGGGAAACAACATCTTCCACGGCGGCTTCCTGGGGATGGACAACATCAGCGCCTTTGACCGCGACCGCCTGCCGCGAGGCTACATGCTCGGCCAGGCCGACGGCACAAGCTGGATGGCGGCTTTCGCCAAGTCCATGCTGTCCAACGCGCTCCTTCTGGCTGAACGCAACCCCGTGTACGAAGACCTGGCCAGCAAGTTCTGGGAGCACCACGTCCACATCGCCAACGCCTTCAACAGCCTTCGAAATCCGCTCGATTCGCTCTGGGATCCGCAGGACGGCTTCTTCTACGACTACCTCACGTCCGACCACGGGGATCGGCAGCCTGTCCGCGCCCGCACCATGGTTGGCTTTGTTCCCATGTTCGGCGTTTCCACTGTTGAGGCCAGCACGTTCGCTCGCTACCCCGGGTTCCAGCGCCGCCGCCAGTGGTTTATCGATCACCGGCCGGATCTCATGGAGTGCGTCGAGGGGATGGTGGTTCCGGGCCCCACCGGCAGACTGATCCTCGGACTTGTGCGCGAAGATCAGCTCCGACGCATGCTCGCTTACATGCTCGATGAGAACGAATTCCTGTCGCCCTACGGAGTGCGTGCGGTCTCACGCTACCACCTCGAGCACCCGCTCGTGCTCCATCTCGACGGGCAGGAATACAGGCTCGACTATGAGCCGGGCGAATCGCGCACCGACCTGTTCGGCGGAAACTCCAACTGGCGCGGCCCAATCTGGATCCCCGTGAACTACATGATCCTGGTAGCGCTCAAGGAATATCACAAGTACTACGGAGACGGCTTCAAGGTCGAATGCCCGACGGGCTCTGGGCAGCTGATGACGCTCGATCAGGTCGCGGATGAACTCGCCCGCCGCCTCGGACGCATCTTCCAGCGCGACGAAAAGGGCAGACGCGCCGTCTTCGGCGGATGCGAGCTCTTTCACAAGGAAGCGAACTGGCGGGACCACATCCCGTTCCACGAGTACTTCCACGGTGACAGCGGCAGAGGCTGTGGCGCGAGCCACCAGACAGGCTGGACCGGCCTTATCGCGCAAATCCTGGTGGGGCACACGGGGCTCGGCAGCGGGCCGCACTAGCCCGCTTGAGTCGTCGTTTTCGCGCGGAACAGCGCCAGGCACGCACTATTCGCGTGCAGATAGGATTCGCTCCCGACCGGCCCGATCTCGCCGGCGGCAAAGAACCCGCCCAGCGGAAAGCTCGCGCCCGCGGGCATCGAAGAAGATGTAATCATCGCGCCCGGCTTCGCGAGCTGTTCTCCCGCAACAACCTGACCAAAAGCCCGGGAGACGGCGCCCGCATCGTGGTTCTTCTCCGAAAAAAGCCTTGTTCCCCGCCCGTTGCACGTGATCAGCAGCCCGCCGGCCGGTCGTTCGTAAAGCCGCTGGGAATCGAGCAGGAGCGCAAGGTCCTGCGAGGCGGTCTGCGAGTCCCGGACATGGAACTGCACCGTCTGACCCGCTCGAACAAAGTCCCCGATGGCAATCGCGCCCGATGCCGGATCCTCTCCCGTCACAGCCCGGATCAGGAAATCACTCCTCCCGAACCGGTCCTTGTACTCGTTGATCACACGCCCCAGGAAAAGCCCCGTCGAGAGCGCGCCGCGCTCCGCCGGGGTCATCTGCATCACCACATCCTTCATCACTTCCCGTGCCGGCCGTCCGCCGAGCTGCAGGATCAGGTTGTTCTTTGCCCGCGTGATCACCAGCGGCGCCCCCACCGCCCGGCAACCCTGGCTCACGATCGAGCTCACCTCGATCGCGCCGGAGAGCGTGACGCCAACCGCCCCGAACCGCTCCGTCCGCCGGTTCAGAAAAAAAGCGTTGCCGCCGGGCGCCTTCGCTGCGGACGCCAGTCCGCCCAGCACGAAACCGCGGGGCTTGCCATCGGCCCCGCGCCGACGCGCCCTGTTGAGCGCCGGCACCAGAGCCAGCGTCGGGATGCTGAATGGATCGGCAAAGACAAAGGTCGCCGCGCTGTCCTCGGCGGCGCCGATCCCCCCGGCCAGCACGACCGCGTGCTCGGGCTCCTTGGCTTCCAGCGGCGGGAAGGAATCGGAGGTGAACGTCGTCACCCGCACATCCGGGAGCGACATTGCCAGAATGGAGATCCCGGGCGCCCGTTCGAGCTCAATACCCCCAGCCAGCACAGACTCCGCCGAAACCCCGATCCGATGCGCCGGGCGGAGGACTTCCGCGACTCTCGCCGAGATGCCCTGAGCCTGCTCGACGTGATGGCTGGAAAAGAACACCATTGCCAGATCACACCCCGCCCCCCCAAGCTGGGCGATGCAGTCCTCGCAGGCGGCGTCCACGGCGGAGGTGGTTTCCGGCTGGGCCGACAGTGCCGAGGCGATACGAATATCGTGCGGTCCGGGCATCGGGCCCAAGGCTAGGCAGGGGCGGTCCAAAGCCCGTCCGGGCTATACTTCTAGTGGATTGCACCCGTTCGAATGTCTGATTGGGTGGTCTTGGGACCGTTTCGGATTCTGCCTGTGCGCCGAGTAGGTTTCATCGTCAGGGTTGGCTGCGCGGGCAAGATTCGAGAAACGGTATGAGGATTTACGTAGGCAATCTCCCCTTTAGCTGCACCGAAGACGAGCTCCGGAACCACTTCGGCTCGTTCGGCGCTGTGACCTCGGCCGCGATCGTCATCGATCGCGAGACCGGCCGTCCCCGCGGGTTCGGCTTTGTTGAGATGGCCAACGACGAAGAGGCCCGCAAGGCCATCGCCGGCACCAACGGTCAGCAGCTCGGCGGTCGTCCGCTGGTTGTCAACGAGGCCAAGCCCCGCGAGGCTGGCGCCGGTGGCGGCCGTGGTGGCTTCGGCGGCGGCGGTGGCCGCGGCGGATTCGGCGGCGGCGGCGGTCGTGGTGGCTTCGGCGGCGGTCGCGGTGGCGATCGCGGCGGCCGCGGCGATCGTGGCGGCGACGGCGGCGGCTGGTAATTTTTCGGCTTGAATTGAAAACATGAAGACCCGGGCTTGGCCCGGGTCTTCTTTTGTTTTGCGATTGGGTCACTCGCAGATGAGCGAGTTGTATGCGGGAACGAAGAGCTGGAAATCGGCGTCGTCGACGGCGTTGTCGTGGTTGAGATCTGCGGGGCAGACGGGCGGGCACTCGAGGATGTTGTACGCAACGATGAAGATCTGGAAATCGGCATCGTCGATGAGCAGATCGCCGTTGAAATCACTCGGGCAGCAGCTGACTGATGCGAGCGCGGGTTGTGTCGTCACAGCGGGGCAACTGGGGGTGGTTGAAGAAATCACGCAGTCGTAATTGCCGGTGTCGGCGGGGCTGACGTTTGCAACGCTGAGCGAGAGTGTGGTTGCGCCGGAGATGATGGAACCCGACGGCGACACTCCGTTTGCGAGATTTGTGCCGTTGCGGCGCCACTGGAATTTGGTGTATTTCGTGTAGCCGATCGCGGGCGCAGCGGAGAACGCGAGAGTTCGCCCGCAGTTTGCGGCGGCGGGCTCGGGTTGCTGCGCGATCCAGGGAATTCCGTCGGGGGACCAGCGCGCGAGAAAGTTGGACGGGATGCTGTTGACGGTGAGGGTGATGTCGCCACCGACGACCAGTTCGTTGTGGTCTTCGGCGAGGGCGTAGACCTTGCCGCTGGGCTTCAGGCCGGTCACGAATTCGGAGAGCGTGGTGCCGTTCCACTTGTGAAGGATGATGGCGCCGGCGGTCGTTTCGCCACCGATGATGAGATTGCCCTGGTAGTTGAGGAGCGCGTAGCCGGTACCTTGGACTGGACCGGGGATGGGTTGCCACTGCGAGCCGGTCCATTTGACGAGCTCGTACGACACTCCGGAAATAGTGAGCTTGCCCGCGCCGTACAACTCGTTGTTGTAGATTGCGAAGGCGGAGAGGGCGCTTGGCAGCGTGCCCATTTCGTGCCAGTATTCGCCGTCCCACCGGGCAACGTTGGTTGCGGCGACTTCGCCGGCGGCGGTGAACGCACCGGAGACGATGAGTTCGTTGTTGAAGACGATCGCCGCGGTCGCGGGGCTTTGCGGCGAGGAAGGAGCGAGGCCGGCGTCGGGCCATTCCCAGCCGGATTCGGTGAGGCGTGCGATGTTGGAAAGCGGCTGATCACCGGACGCTGTGAAGCGCCCGATGGCGTGCAGGCGGTTCTGAAAATCAACCACGGCGTAGACGGCCGGAGAAACGGTTGGGTCGGCGTACTGGAGCGATGGAGACAATGCTTGAATCTCGCCACTCGGCAGGATGTCGAGCAAGCCGCCTGCGGCGGAGTGTTTGAACTCGCCGAACACACCGGTTGAAAGGGTGTGAGCATCGACCTGGGTGAACGAGATCACAACGGGTGAGGCATTCGGAACAGAAGCGGGCATTCGGGGTGCGGCGCCGATTGTCCGGAATCGCTGCCCATCCCAAGTGGCGATGCGCGCGTCTGTGGCGACGAAGCTGGAGCTTGTCAGACCGCGAAAACCCTGGCCGGCGATGAGCGAGCCGTCGGAGTGACCGAGCGCGCTGATGATGCCCCCGAAGCTCTCGCTGACGGGCCCCCAGTTATCGCCGTTATAGATTGAGACGCGCGTGACATAGGTGCCGAAGGCGAGAAGTCCGAAGCGCGTCGACACAAGACCGAGGGGCGTTGAAGTGCCGTTCGGGCTTGCCGAGCCGATTGTTTGCCACCCCGCGCCGTCCCATTCGTACACGGGTGATGAGCCGGCTTTGAAGCTCGCGCACAGTTTTCCGCCGGGACTCTTGGCGAGCAGTAGATCCGACCCGAGGGGCGCGGCGAGGATGGTCCAGGTTTGACCGGTCTGCTGGTAGATGCCGGCGGAGCTTCCGACGAAGAGGGCGTTGTCGGCGGCGCAGAACTGCTCGGCGATCTGGGTGAAGGGCAGCGAGGGACCGTTTGTCCAGTTGGCGCCGTCGAATGTCGCGAAGGAGGTCGCGGATGCGGCGCTGGTGAAGAAGAATCGGCCGCTGATCATCAATTGACCGCTGACGACGATGAGATCGTTCAAGATGTGGGTGAAGCCGGTGCGGAGTGGCGGATCGATGGGCGTCCACGCCGATCCATCGAGGCGAGCGACCCAGTGTGATTGGCCGCCGATGATCAGGTCGCCGAGAGCGACGAGGGAGCCATTGAACAAGGCGAGGCGGCGAGCGCCGGAGAGGCCGAGCAGTTCGGTCCAGCCCGCGCCGTTCCACCGATACACACGGGCGTTGTCGATGGCGTACAAGTCTGACGCAAAGGCAAACAGGGTCGGGCTTTGGAGACTTGAACCAAGGAACTGCACGCTTCCCTGCGGCTTTTCCCAGTTCGTGCCGTTCCACGACGCAAGGTTGTTGACCGCGAGCGTTCCGGCCTTTGTGAACGGACCGCCGACGACGATGACAGAGGGTCGGGGTCCCGCGCCGTCAGGATCCCACTCGACTGCGGACGAGGGCGTGGCGGTGAGATCGGGGCTCTGCAGGCCGGAGAGCCACTGCGCGCCGCATTGAGCGATCGCGGAGGTACACATGCCGGCCGCGAGGGGCAACGCAACAAACTTCATAGATGGATGACTCCCGAAACCTCCACGAAGCTCATCGTAGCGGAACGGCTCTTTGCACACAAGAACTTGCAGGTCGGATAACGACCGCGGAAGACAGCGGAAGTGCCGTGGATGGAACTCAGTTTCTGGCAGAGCAGCGCGTTTTAGGCGGTGGCGAAGAGGGCGAAGTCCTGATCGTTGCCCATGGCGTCGCCGTTCATGTCCGCCGGGAAGGCGGTGCAGGACGCCGGACGGGAGGCGGGGGCGATCTTCCGAATTTCACCGTTGGCGGAAGAGTTGCCCTGCTCGACGATGCCCATCTCGCCGTCGAGATCTTCGCCGACGAAAGGGGGGGTTGGAGCTCTCTGCCCGGTTCACAATCTGCCCGGGGGATCCTTTCAGGACGCCCGCCCGGTCTCGAATCGCCGTCGGTTGCAAAGTCTTTGCGCATTCTGTACTTAGAGCCTTCCGGCATCGGCCGTTTCCTCGAAGTTCATGGCCAATCGGGCCGATAACACCGTGGGAGATGCCAGTGCCAACGACGAACAAGCCCGATTCCTCACCGGTGATTCTTCTGGGAACAGCCACAACGCTGAGCCTTCTGGCCGACCAGTTGCGCCTGCTCCCCGACGCGCCGCCCGCCGCGGCATACCTGAACGTGGAAGATGGAGAAGCCACGCTGGGCAGGCTCGCAAAGCTGCGTGCCGAGTCGGGCGCCTCGGTCGCGTTTCTCTCCCTGCCGAACTCGATGCGTCCGCAGCTCGCCGCTCTGCAGCGGAACGTGCGCGACGCGGGGCTCGATGCGCGCGTGATCCCGCCGCTCAACGAACTGCTCGAAGGAATCGTTCCCGCGACCGTCGCGAAGAAAGACCGCGATATCGACGTCGCGGACCTGATCGGCCGCACGCCCTACGGGATCGACCGGCGTGCGGTTGCGGGCGTGCTCGAGGGCTCGCGTGTGCTGATTACGGGCGCGGGCGGATCGATCGGTTCCGAGATCGCCCGAATCACGGCGACGTTTCATCCGAGCGAACTGCTGCTGATGGAGCGGAGCGAGAACGCCCTGTTCGAGATCGACCGGCAGATTGCGCGCAAATTCCCGGATGTGAAGCGGCGGGCGCTGCTGCACGACATCGCCGACGCCGACGCGACCATGCGGCATGTGCTGGAACTGAAGCCGGATGTGGTGTTCCATGCCGCGGCACACAAGCATGTGCCGCTGATGGAGGACCACCCGTCGCACGCGCTCACGAACAATCTCTTCGGCACCAAGAGTGTGGCCGATGCGGCGCTGGCCTGCGGCTCCAGGAGGTTCGTGCTCATCAGCAGCGACAAGGCGGTGAACCCGACAAGCGTCATGGGCGCAACCAAGCGGCTCGCGGAGATGTACACGCAGGGTCTGCACCGGCAGGCTCGCGCGGTGCGGGCAGACCGGGCGACGGGCTTCAGCATGGTGCGGTTCGGCAATGTGCTGGGCAGCGCGTGCAGCGTGCTCCCGATCTGGAGCAACCAGATCGCCGAGGGCGGGCCGATCACGGTGACGGATCCGCGCATGACGCGCTACTTCATGACGATCCACGAGGCGGCGATGCTCGTCATCCAATCGGCCGCGATACCCGCGGGCGATGATGCCGCGGTCTTCGTGCTGGACATGGGCGAGCCGGTGAAGATCCTCGACCTGGCGATGCGATTCGTTCGCGCGCAGGGGTTTGCACCCGTTGTTTCGGGCACGGCCTTCTCAGCAGACGGCGATCTGCCGCGGATGGAAATCGCCCTGACCGGAAAGCGCCCCGGTGAAAAGCTGCACGAAGAACTGTGCTACGCCGCAGAACAGCTGCGACCCACGACTTTCCCGGGCATTCATGCCTGGGCGGGCGAGATGCCCGCCGAGTTCAATCTGCCCGCCATGGTCGCCGAACTGGGGGCGGCACGGCAGATGACCGACAAGCAAAGCGTCGTCCGGGCGATCCGCAAGCACGTCCCCGAAATGCGTCCCGAACAGACGATCGAGGCCAAATCGGTGCAGGTGGGGCTGGCGGCGTAAAAACCTACAGCATGACCGAATCACCTGCCGCCGGCAGGATACCCGCGGCGAGCGCACTCGCCATCGAAAGCGCCCCCGCGCTGATGCGCGAAACTGAGAATGAAGAATCCGGGGCTTCTCCGCCGGCGAGTTCCAGAAATCGCCTGGCAACAGCGTCGGGGGAGTAGTGCCGCAGCGCCCATTCCCGGCCGCAACGGGCGATCTCTGCCCAGTTCGCCCGTTCTTCCATCATCCGATCCACCGTCTGCTTGGGCTCCGCCAGGTCGACGGGGATGTAATGGACCCAGGGCTTGGGCATGACCGGAAGCTGGCAACCGTACTTGTCAAGATCGATATGGATCGTGAGCGTGCCGCACACCAGCGACTCCCAGAACCGCCAGCTGTCCCACCTGCAGATCGCCGGTTCCTGCACGAATCTCCAGCGCGACAGATGCTGGCGCAGTTCGGGCTGCTGGGCGTAGAAATGACTCCGCAGGATGTTCTCGGCGAAGTCGCCCCCATACGCGAGGCAAGCCTGACAGTCGTGCAGCCGGCCGAAGTGCGCAGCGTCGAGTTCCCGGTCGATCGTGAAGTGCCCGGCGAGGTGAGGCAAGAGTGAAAGGTCCAGAGCGAGCCTCACGCCCTGCGCCGCCGACGGCCGGAAATCGCGGAGCAGCACCGGCCGCCTGCTCTCAAAGTCCCCCGGGTCGGGACAGCACGCGATGCGCTCATCGGTCAGCCCGAAGGCCCACGGGACGCGCGGGCCGTCGGTGAGAAGCGCTGTGCTCGCGTGGGCCATCAGCCCCAGCGACCCATCCGGAGGCACGATCTGGTTCGCAAAGTCCGCCATGCAGAGCAGGAACTTCCGCCCCTTGTACTGGGCGATCGCCTGCGCGTACTGATTCCAGCTCTCAAGATGCGTCAGCGAAAAAACAACCGTGCGATCTTCCGAGACACGAAACGGCGAAAATGTGAAACCTTCGGCGTGGAAATTGGAATAGAGAGTGACGCCGGCGCGGCGGAGGCCCTGAGCCAGCGCGTGCAGCGCGTAGTGCCGATACTCGGGGTCGAATGGCCCCGGATGAACAAAGAAATAGACCCCGGCTTTCGCCAGGTCGGTACCCCCGTACATGCGGATTAGGATATCAAAATCTGCGAAGATGCCCAAGGGTTTTTCGTGGGTCCTTTGAGCGTCATGGGAAAAGACGAGAGACAATCCACGCGTATCCCCGCGTTGGGGCAGGTGCGGCAGGAGTACCGCTTTCTGCTCCTGGGAGGGCTGGGGATATTCGTATTGTGCTTGGGCGGATTGGGCCTGGCTATGGCGGCTGCCGTGGGACTCTTGGTTTTCGACGTGATCGTCTGCCGCGGCTATGCACGGGCGCTCGGCCACCCTCCCCGTTCCGCGGTTTTCGCCGGCCTCATCACGAAGCTGCTGGGGTTTCAGTTTTTCACTTTCGCTCTGCTTGCGCTCGGCGCGTTCTTCGTATTCCAGTCTGTCTTTTCGTGGTGAAGCTGCAGAGCCCGCAAGAGCGGCGAGCATCAACCGCCTGAATAGAAACCGTCATCCCATGTGTTGGGATTGCTCAGCAATTCGGGCTTCACGATTGCAACGTGAGCGTCGAAAAAAGCCGCGTTGCTGCCGGCGACGGTCGCGTTCTTCCCGCCGTGACGGGCCGGATTGATGCGATAATCGCCCGACCCGGGCGTGAGGTGTCGTGGACGCCACACGTCGTAGCACTGGCCAAGAGACATGTCGGACGATCCAAGCGACTTCCAAACCTTGAATAGCTCGTCGTCGGGGTCGTCGGCAAGCTCGGACATGTAGGGCGTGGACGAAGGCGTGCGCACAACAGTGATCGGGGTCGGGCCGCGTCGGAAGAGCGGATCGACCGCGCCGCGCTCGTCGACTTCACCGGGCTGCCGGAAGGCAAAGCCGTTGCTGATGTAGTGGACCGGCTGGGAACTCATGCGGACAGATGGACATCGGTAGTACGGCGCCACCGCGAACTGATCGCCGATGTCGTGACCGGTGGAGGCACGCTCATCAAAGCTCGGGCGGAAAGCGATATCCCAGGGAATGTTCCGCCGTTCGGTTTCTTTCGTCGTCCCGAGGGTGCCCTCACGCGGCAGGTTGTCGCGATTGCTGTTGACGTAGAGGTGTGCCGCGGCCTGGATCTGCCGGAGCACGGCCTGGCACTTGAGGGTTCGGGCGGTTTCGCGGGCGCTCCCCAGGGCCGGGAGCAGCAACGAAATCAGCAGCGCGATGACGCCGATGACGACAAGCAGCTCGATGAGCGAGAAGGCTCGGCGCATGCGCCCAGCCTACCAAGGGGGGCTCGTCGCGCCAAACACATTGCGGATATGCAATCCGCCGGGGCACGCCAATTCAGACGTTGAAAAGGAAGTGGCACACATCCGCGTCGTGCATGATGTAGTCCTTGCCTTCGATGCGCATCTTGCCGTTTTCCTTGATCGCCTTCTCGTTCTTGAACTTCTCAAGATCGGCGACCGAGTAGATCTCGGCGCGGATGAATCCACGCTCGAAATCGGTGTGGATCACGCCCGCGGCCTGCGGGGCGGTCGCGCCGATCGGCACGGTCCACGCGCGGATTTCCTTGGGCCCGGCGGTGTAGAACGACTGGAGGCCGAGGAGTTTGTACGTGGCCCGGGCGAGGCGGTTGAGCGCCGGCTCGGCCATGCCCAGCGACTGGAGCATCTCGAGACGGTCGGCGTCGGCGAGTTCGGAGAGTTCGCTCTCGATCTTGGCGCAGATCGGCACACACTCGGCGCCCTCCTTGGCGGCGTGCTCGCGCACTCGCTGGGCGAGCGGGCCTTCGCCGTTCACATCGTCCTCGTCCACGTTCATCACGTACAGGACTTTCTTCGAGGTGATCAGGTTGAGACTTTTGAGCGTCTTCTGGTGGTCGGCATCATCGAAATGCACCGTCCGCGCGGGCTTGCCCGCGTCGAGAACCGGCTGCAGCTTCTTGAGGACTTCGAAGCGGACGACGGACTCTTTCTCGCCGCTCTTGGCGGCACGCTCGGCCTTGCCCAGCGCGCCGGAGACGACTTCGAGATCGGCCAGGACGAGTTCGGTGTTGATGGTCTCGATATCGCGGAGCGGATCGACGGAACCCTCGACGTGGGTGATGTCCTCGCCGCCGGGGGCCTTGGTGAAACAGCGAACGACCTGGAGGATCGCGTCGGTCTCGCGGATATGGCTGAGGAACTTGTTGCCCAGGCCCGCACCCTCGCTGGCGCCCTTCACGATGCCGGCGATGTCCACGAGGCGGAGCATCGCGGGGATGGTCTTCTGGGATTCGATGTGCGAGCGGATGATCTCGAGGCGCGGATCGGGGATGGGGACAACGCCGACGTTGGGCTCGATGGTGGCGAATGGGTAGTTGGCCGCGAGCGCTCCGGCCTTGGTGAGGGCGTTGAAGAGCGTGCTTTTGCCGACGTTGGGGAGACCGACGATTCCTGCTTCCATGGGGAGGGAGGGTAGAGGCAAAGGGCCAAATTGCCAAAGCGCCTAAGAGCCAAATCTCGTGCGGAACCGGGATTTGCGTGTGAATACGATGGAGCGACGCGTCCGTAGCTCAGCCTGGATAGAGCATCGGTCTTCGAAACCGAGGGTCGCAGGTTCAAATCCTGCCGGGCGTATTCCCAGGCACGACCGCCAACACCGACAAGGCGTGGGCGCGTGCCGCGAGAAATGGAACAAGGGCGGCTGTTCGGCGAATTCCTATGCTTCTGCCGTGCGCCCGTAGCTCAGTTGGATAGAGCATCGGATTTCTAATCCGATGGTCGGAGGTTCGAATCCTCCCGGGCGCGTTCAGTAATTGCGCCGCTGGCACGGCCTGCCGGAGAGGGATCCTCCTATCGGCGCCGTCCGAGAACCGGCTTTTCGAGCGCTCCGAGCCATGCAGGATACGAACACCGCGGAACAGCCAGCACAATCCGCGCCCCCTGCACGTATTCATCAACGGAATTGCGGTTTGCACTTCAGTTTTGGGCTAGGTTGGATTTGTGAATATCAAGAGCGGCATCCTCATCCTCGCTTCGCTTTCTCTTCTTGCCGGCTGCGCCAGCGTGCCCGTGCGCGTGACGCAGGGCGAAGTCGGCGGAGCGGCCACGGCCCCCGCGGGGGCGGCGACGAACGAGGCGGAGCACTCATCGCAGTGGGCCCGGGTGCTCCCGGCGCCGGTGGTCAATCAGCAGCCGCTCGCGATGGTTGAGTACAACTCGGAGTACGAGCGTAACAACGCGGCGCTCGGCGTCGTGACGGGCCCGGCCGGGCAGCCCATGAGCTACTACGCCTCGCCCGAGGCTCCGTCGCTCTACTGGCAGTATCAGTTCACACTGCCGACCAATTCCAACACTGTGACCGTGTTCGGCCGCCCCGCGGATGTGTACTCGCGTCCGTACGGCTACTACATCGTGCACTGACGTTCAGGCCTTGGGCGCGAAGCGGCTGCGCAATTCGTTGAGGGTCAGCGACCAGACCTGCTCTGCGCTCGCCTTGGCATCGATCAGGGCGTGATGCGCCGGATCGGCCTTGGCCTGGGCGAGATAGCTCTCGTGAACGCGCCGCCGGAAGTCATCCGACCGCTGCTCGATGCGATCGTCAAAGAGCGTGACGCCCCGCAGAGCTTCCGAGCTTTTCTTCTTCCCCTGCGGTACGCCACGCGTGCGTGCCGTCGCGGTGTCCACATCGACGTAGTAGATCAGTATCAGGTCAGGGCGGATCCCCTGCGTCGCGACGCGGCCCACGTCGCGGATGTCTTCAGCGCTGAGCCCGCCGCCGGCCCCCTGATACGCAAACGTGGAAGTCAGAAACCTGTCCGCGATGACAAGATGTCCCTTGGCCAGCGCCGGGCGCACGATCTCTTCAACGAGCTGGGCGCGGCTCGCCATGTACAGCATCATCTCGCACCGCAGCGTCATCGTCGAGGACGGATCCAGCAGCACGCTGCGTATCTGTTCGCCGACACTCGTCCCGCCGGGCTCGCGCACGGTGGTGATCTCGACGCCCGCGGCGGCGCAGGTCTCGATCAGCCTCTTGAGCTGCGTGCTCTTGCCCGAACCGTCGGGACCTTCAAAGACCAGGAACTTCGAAGCCAGCGTGCGAAGCCACGCGGCGTCGGCGCCGTTTGATTTCGATGCTGTTGGCAGGGCGTCGGTCATCACGAGGCCGAGTGTAGCGTGATGGAACAGAATTTCTGCGCGCCGAACGCACGGTCCGCGAAATCAGATCGCTTCCTTGGTGTCCGGGTCCGCTTCGGTGTTTTCCGGCTTGGGGCCGGAAAGCGCTCCGCCCACATAGCCGAGGATTTTGGCCGCCGCCTGCAGTCCGCGCCCCGCGGGGCTGACAAACGAATTCGACACGCCTTCCAGCGTATGAAAGAACCGGATCAGTTCGTCCAGTCGCCGGTTGTGCGATGCGAGTTCCGGGCCCGGGTCAACCCCCGCCCGGCCGATCGTGCTGTCCCGAATTTCATAAAGTGCCGCACGGAGGGGATCGGCCTCCCGCTTCATGCGCTCTCGGACAATCGCCCGGAACATCGCCCAGACGTCCTGCTCCGCCCGGAAGTACTCCTTCCGGTCGCCACGCCTGTGCTCGCGTTCCACAATCCCCCAGTCGACAAGCGCCCGCAGCGACATGCTCGCGTTCCCGCGCGAAATCTGCAGGCGTTCCATGATGTCGTCCGTGCACAAAGGCTGCCCTGTGATGTAGAGCAACGCGTGCACCTCCGCCATGGTGCGGCTGATACCCCAAGCACTCCCCATCTGGCCCCAGGCGGCCACAAAGCGGTCCTGCGATTCCCTGATGTCCGCTTTTCCCATAAGCCTCCCCGATTCGTGCCTGCCTCAATCGTAGAGCCAATTTTCAGGAAAAATTGAAACAATCCGGCGGGCCTTCATTTTCGCGTAGAGCCATTCAAAACAAGAGGTTACAAGCCCGCTGGCCCCTGTCCGTCCCAACCGCCCCGGCACCTTTCCGGCAAGCCCAATACGCTGCAGTCGGTTCGTGCACCGCACGGCCACTTTGGAGACCTGCCATGAGCACCGACCCAGGACTCACCCCGGCCGAATCCCGCTCACTGCTGGACCAGCCGCAGAAGTCCCGACCCAAGGGCAAGAGAATCCTCTTCTCCGTCCTGGGCGGCATCCTCCTTCTGGTGGTCGTTTTGGTCGTCCTCGCTCCGACGATCGCCGGATCCTTTATCCGCGGAACGCGGGTCATCAGTTCGCCGCAGGTGCGCGGCAATATCGATTCGGCTTCGCTGGGCTGGCTCGGCGGGCAGACCGTGAACATCGCGCTGACCGACTCCCAGGGCAAGCCCTCGGGCAAGCTCCAGATCGCCATCGACCGGGGCCTGCTCGGCCTCGCGGGCAACTGGTACAACCTGGGCACGATCAAGGTCACCGGCGATGTCGAACTCCGAGAAAACGCGGGTGACGCCAAGCCCGCAACGCCGCCCGGCCACTCATCCACAACTCAAGTCAGCGTAACCACCGACTCAATCCCGATTCCCAAGGGGCTCGAGGTCAAGATCGACGTGGCCCTCTCCCGGGTGAGCCTGCTGGATAAGGCACAGAATCCCGTCGCCGAACTCAAGGACGTCAAGGTCAACGGCGATATCCGTGCCGGGAGCCCCATCACGCTCGACATGGCCGCCAAGTCCGGCGGAGCGCCCCTCGCGGCAAAGATCAAAATAGAGAATTGGACCGATTCGGCGGGCGTGCTGCACCTCGATAGCGCCAGCCTCGCGAAGAACTCACCCAAGCTGAACGCATCGATCAGTGCCGAGGAACTGTCCGTCGCACTGCTCGACGCGGTGCTCGCGGCGGCCACTGGACAGGAATCCAACCTTCAGGCGCTGCTCGGCAACAAACTGAGCGTGCACGCCTCCGCCGCCGGCGACTACTCCGGAGGCAGCGCATCGCTCAATGCCACAAGCCCGGGGGCCACGGTGCTGGCCAAGCTCGCCCTGAATTCCGGCACTCTGACCCTCTCCGAACCGGCCACCGCCACGCTGCAATCCGCCGCCGTTCAGGCAGTTCTCGATCGGCATACTTCGCCGGATCAGATGGGCGGCCTGACGATCACCCAGGCCCCCACCGCCACCGTGCGCATCGACAAGCTCTCGCTCAAACTCCCGACCGCCGGGCTCGACCTGCGGGGCGCTGCCCTGGACGCGTCGGCGGAGCTGGACCGCATCGCCGGCAAATTGGCTCTCGGAGAGGGACAGCCGCAATCTGAAGTCGAGATCCCCGCGTTCAAGGCTTCGCTCCGCAGCGATGATCTCGGCGCAAAGGCACGTCTGACGGCGAACGCTGCATCTTCCATTACCACGAATGGGCAATCAGCGTCCGGAGGCGATCTGTTCGCGGATATCACGGTGGCCGGATTGCTCGACGCGGCCGGTGCGCCGTTGGGGTTGCCCAAGACGATCGATGGCAAGGTTTCGCTGCACGGCGCATCCACCGGAATCCTGCAGCCCATCGTTGCCGCGGCGCTCTCTTCCAGCGGGGTTGCGCTCGATCTGCCGCGGGATATCGGCCCCGTCGCCGACATTGATCTTCTCGCCAAGTCCGAGGCCGGCGCGATCGACCTGGATTTCAGCGCGAAGTCTCAGGGTGCCGACGCCGCCGCACTCCTTCGAATCACCGACGATGCGCTCACCACTCGCGAAGGCGGCCTGAAAGCCCGAATCTCGAACGCGGGTCAGATCGTCGCCCGCACGCTCCGCAAGGCCGGCGGTGCCGCCACCGCCACGCCCTCAGGCCAAATCACTTTGAGCGCGCAGTCCGTGAGCCTTCCCTTCGCCAAAGGCACCCGAAATCCTGAACTCGACAAGATGGCCGCCGTCGCGCAGGCCGAACTTTCCGGTTGGAACCTCGCCGTTGCACTTCCGCCCGGCAAAGACCAGCAGCCCGGAACGCCCGTCGCGCTCGACCTGCGGACCCTCCGCATCGACGCATCGATCGATCCCAAGGCCGGCGCCGGCGGCAAACTGAGCGCCGACGCGACCGCGAACGGTTCGGCCGTCCGTGCCGACGGAGAGTTTTCACTCCCCAACCTGCGGTCCGCATTCTCAGGCGAGAAGCCGGCGGCACCCAACGCGCTCGCAAAGCTGCTCGGGGCGTTCTATCCAATCGCGAAGATCAACGTCACCGGGCTGCCCGGCTCTCTGGCCGATGCGCTTCCACGTTCCGCGGGGGCCGTATCTCCCGTGACCGCGCTCGTGCGGGAGGGCCTCGGCGAGGTCTTCGATATTTCATTCGAGTCCGGGCCCGGGAAATCCGCGGACCGCGCCGCGCTTCGGGCGGCGGTTTCAGGAGCTCGCGCAAAGCTCGCGTTGAACGGAGACTTTGCAGCTTCTTCGATGACCGTTTCCGCCGATGGATCCGGGACGATTACTCCTTCGCTGCTCGACGCGCTCATTGCCGGGAACGCGGCCGACAAGCCCCGCCTCCAGGCCCCCGCCAGCTACACGTTCGCCGCCGATCCGATCGAGATTCCGCTCAAGTCCGACGGCTCCCCGGACCTTGACAGGGCGGGCATTGCAAAGGCGAGGCTCTCACTCCCGGGCCAGACCATGGTCCGCGCAGGATCGCAGGGCGGCGGCGTGCGTGACCTCACCGTGAATGCTTCTATTCCCGTTTCAACGCTCGGAAACGGAAACGGCGGCGAGGGAGATGTCAAAGTCGGATCAGGACTTCTCTCCGCGGACGGTTCGGCTATGGGATCGCTTGCCGCCCGGGCGAATGGACCGCTCGGACCGGGGTTGACGCTCACCGGCCCCGCCGGGGTTGAAGTCCGGCTCGGAGACCTTCAGACCGCGGGGCTGGACAAGGCCCTCAACCAGCCGGGGTTGGTGTCGGGCGCTCTTGGACCGACGGCGGAACTCATCGCAACGACGAACATCGTTCCCACCGGCAAGGCGACGAAAATCGCCGAAGCGGTCAGCAACACCGATCTGGCAGCGGACATCACGCTCACAACCCAGAGGCTCGAGATCAAGCGCCCCCTGAAGGCACGTATGTTGCCGGACCGGATCTCGCTGGAATCACCCGACGCGATTCACTGGACCATCGAACCTGCATGGTTCGACCGGTTCGTTCTGGGCAAGCAGCCCGGCGTGCAGGGCACCGATCTTTCCCTGATGGCCCCGGCCAAGGCCGAACTGGTGCTTTCCAAGGCAGTGATCTCGCGGCCCGAGCCGGAAAAGGGAATCGAAGGCCCCGCTTACCCCTCCATCTTCTCCCTGGACGCGACAGCCAAGCTCGAATCCATGGAACTGGTAGATGCACGCAAGGTGCGGACCCAGGTGGGCGATGCGGTGGTCAAGATCCGGACGCTCGACACCCCCGCCGGCCAGGGCACACCGCTCGGCTTCTCCATTTCATTCGCAAAGCTGGCTGTGGTCCCGGATCCGGGCAAGTCCGGCCCGGGCGGCGGCGAGCTCTCCGGCACCATCGCCAACATATCCAACGCGAAAGGCAAAATCGATACAGCGAATCCGACACTGACAGTGAAGGGAGATATCAAGACACTTCCCTCGGCCCTGATCGACGCGTTCAGCCTGAAGAACGGCCTTCCGGGCGACATTCTGGGCCCGAGCGTGAATATCTCCCTCGACGCCCAGAATTTTTCCAAGACCGGTGGCTCGCTCGCGCTCTCGGCGAGAAGCACGGAAACAGGCCAGGTGACGGAGAACGGGAAAACCGCGACGCGCCCGCGCGCGGAAGTCACGCTCAAGGGAACCTCGCAGGGCGGTGTCTACACAACGCCGATCAGCCTGACCTTGCGCAAGATTGATGATGCTCTTGCCGCCCGGATTACGAGCGTGTATCCCGATATTGCGGAAGTGGAAAAGACGTTCAGCGAGCGACCGACGGTTGTGACATCGCCGCAATTCGGCATTCCGCTCGACGGGGACTTGCGAAAGCTGAACGGGGCCGTGACCATCGATCCGGGGGATGCCCGGTTCAAGATCTCGAGCAATATCGGCACCTTCCTGAAGGTCTTCCAGACCAAGCAGCAGGGGAAGCTCCTGCAGCGTCTGGAGCCAGTGACGGTAACGGCGCGCTCGGGCGTCCTTACTTACCCGCGCTGGAAATTCCCCGTCGGCACGTTCTCGATCGAGACGGAAGGCACGGTCGACCTGCCGGGAGACCGGCTCGACATCATCACGTGGGTGCCCCTTGGCGAGCTTGC
This sequence comes from Planctomycetota bacterium, assembly GCA_018242625.1. GTDB lineage: Bacteria > Planctomycetota > Phycisphaerae > Phycisphaerales > UBA1924 > JAFEBO01. The sequence continues at coordinate 200,568 of JAFEBO010000004.1, read as the reverse complement.
GGACAGCGCCATGGGGCTATTCAAGAACATTCCGGGGCTGTCGGCGCTCTCAAAGTCGACGATGATGCCGCTGCGAACGCGCGGAACGCTTTCGAAGCACACGACGCTGCCGGACGGAGAGCTCGCGCTCAAGAACACGATCAAGTCGGTGCCCAACACGGCCGTCGACGTGCTCAAGGATCTCATCAAGAAACCCAAGTAAGGTCAGCAGAGCAGATCGCGGTCGTCGGCGTCGTCGAAGCCGTCGCCCCCGGCGGGCGGGAGCGGATCTCCCGGGCTTGCCCACTGTTCCTTGGGCAGGTGGCGATGGTGAACCTTGATGACACGGGCCAGCTGGCTGGCGAGGATGCGGGCGATGGCTTCCATCGTCTCTTTGGCGTGCTCGGGGAAAGGCGTTTCCCGGTCGCGGAAGAACAGCAGACACGCGAGGGTTTCGCCCTCATGTTCCGCTGGCGAGCCGAGCACGGCGCACTCGCCGAGCCATTCGGCGGCCCCGGGCAGAGCCTGCGCGACCTCTTCGGGAGTATCGAGCTTCATGCAGAAGCCCGCCTGGGCGATGCGGTGCGGGGCGGTGTCGGCAAGGTGATCGAGCATCATCTCCGCCGAGTCGCGGGCCCGGTCGTAATTGACATACGCGCCCAGGCTCCAATCTCCGCTGCTGGACGGCAGAAAGAGTGCCGCGTTCATCGAGCCGAGCTTGGCCAGGAGAAATTCGAGGCTGGTCCTCATGAGACCCTCGAGCTCCAGCTCCTGGCGCACGAGGCCGGTGAATTCGCCGGCGATCGCCACGGTGTCGATCCTGCCGGCAAGCTCCGCGTAAGAGCGGGTCATATCGGAGCAGAGGCGGGTGAGCTCGCGCGAGAGCTCTTTCCGCGAATCGTTCAATCGGCGGCACAGTCCGAGCAGCCGCTTCTCACGCCTGGTCGCCGGCTCGCGTTCGGTTCCGGCGGAAAGATCAAAGAGATCGGCGATGCGTGCGGCGCCGGAGTTCGCATCCGCCAGGTCGTCAACCCGGAGCGAGAGGGCGAGACGCGCGGCCTGCATATCGACCTTGTCGCAGAGCAGAATCTTCCGACCGGGAAGAGCCCGCAGATGGTCGACGTCGGAAGCGGCGTCGGCGGCAATCAGCACGCCGCAGATCGAATCGGCGGCGACAGATTCGAGTGCGCTCGAAGCGGATGCAAACGCGACGCAGGCACGCCCGGCGGACCGGAGCTCTTTGAGCAGCTGATCCCGGCGGGCCTTGACGGGGTGAACGACAAGAATGGCCGCGTGTTTCGCGTCGGCCTTGGCGTCGATGGAGACCCGGTTTTCGTGCTTGGCTTTGCGGGCGGGCATCGTTCGTGTCCTTTTGCGGTTGCTGCCGCAGAGGAACTTCGGCCCGACTTGTGCCCGACTTTGGCCCAGTTTGTTATGCGGCAGAGTTCAGAGATTCATCGGGGGTCTGATTCGCCGCGGAACTTTGCAGAATGGACTCAAGTTCCCTTGCCGCTTCCACGATCGCGAGCGCGCCCGCACGGTCCCGGGAGTCGTGCAGCCGCATCGCCAGCAGCTGGGTCTTGGACGTGACCGTCAGCAGGCAGCGTGCGGCACGGGTCTGCGATGCGTTGTCGAGGTTGAGATTGATCTGGGGGTCTTCCTGGCTCTGCGCGGGGGCCGGAGATGTGTCCTTGCCCGCGGGACCCGCGAGAGACAAATCTCGCACCTGGCGCTGCAATTCACCGTTCTGACGCGCGAGTTCCTTCATGGACTCGATAGCGATGGCCTCGGGGCCCGCATCGCTCAGTCCGAGCGCGGCCAGCCGGTCGGCCAGCGCTCGCAGGAGCTTCTCACCGAATTCGGTCATGTCCGGCGCGCGAACATTGGAACCCGGCAGGAGCAGCGGAATGTTGGGCGGCGAATCGAAGTCTCCCGACCAACCCAGGCCCAGCCCGCGCACGAACGCCGCACTCCCGGAAATCAGGGCCACGAGGTTCTTGTGATCGGTCTCCGGCAGGTCCTGAGCCGGGGTGGCGTGCAGGAGCATCACCTCACCCAGCGCCGCGGGCAATTGCCAGTGATCCGCGAGCGCTTTGCCGGCGTTGTGATAGTCAAGACCCAGCACGCGCCGCTCGATCGCGGAGCTTGGGGAGCATTCCCGCTTCGCGAGCGCGAGCACCTGCAGGTATGCCTTGGGCAGAACGTGATCGAGCACCAGCTTGCCGATCGCGTGAAGCAGGCCCGCAACGAAGGCCTCGTCGGGAGCGACTTTCAAGGTTGACTTGTTCTGCGCGGCCAGGAGCTCTGCGGTGCAGGCGACGCAGACGCAGTAGCGCCAGAACCCCGTGCGGTCGAACGATTCAGGGGCTTGGGATTCGGGCTTTTCTCCGAGCGCCGTGAAAGCGCTGGCGCCAAGCACCGCGCTCCGGACAGCGCCGAAACCGACGAGGACGACCGCCCTCCGCACCGAAGTGATTTTTTCCTTGACACCCTTGTCGGCTCGGCGGCAGAGCCCCAGTATGCGTCCCGACAGGACGGGATCGGTCTCGACCAGGCGGGCGATCGAACCAAGGTCCACTCCCGATTCGTCCTGCATGGCGAGGATCTTGGTCGCCACCGGCGCCAGCGTGGGCAGAGTCTGGACATGGCGCAGGATCATCCGCACCTGCTCCGCAGGGACGTGAGACTCGGACTGAAGGTTCGGGACGTGGCCGCTCATGCGGCACGCGCCCCGCTGATCGATCGGTTGCTCAGAATATTGCGGACCTGCTCGACGATCTGCGCCGGCGCGACCGGCTTGTGAATGACCGCATCGACGCCCGCCCGCCGCATGGCGGCCAGATCTTCGGGGGCACTGGAAGCCGTGACCCCGATGACGCAGCATTCGCGAAATTCGGGGCGCGCACGGAGTCGCTCGCAGACGACGCTTCCGTTCACATCCGGAAGGAAAAAGTCGAGCAGGATGACGTCCGGTCGGAAGCTCTCGGTGAGCAAACCGGCGTCGTATCCGTTGGTGGCGCTGCGAAATTCAAAGCCCGGCACATGCATGAACCCGTGCTGAACCAGCCGCACGAATGAGGGATCATCATCGACCATGAGCAGGCGCGTATCCCGGTGTGAGGGATTTTCGAGCGCGTCGGTCGGGATCCCGCTGGCCTTCATAAACCGAAGCAGTTCATCGCGCGGAATTCTGCGAAACTTGGAGCCCGGCACTCGAAATCCGGTGAGGCGCCCGGCGTCAAAGCAGCGGATGATCGTCTGCTGGCTCACGCGGCAGATCGCCGCCGCCTCGCCCGTCGTATAGACGCGCTTGTCGGACTGGTCTGCACTGTTCTTCTGGCCGTCCATGACGCGACTCCGACGGGGGTTTGCCCGCCTTTTTTCCCTCCGCGGATCATCGGCCCAGGGGCGGCTTCACTTCAGGCCGAACGCGTTCTTCGCGGACCTTGGCGCAGTGATCGCATTCTGGTTGGTGTACCGGTCAGGCTTTGGGATGGAGCGCCCGCCACTTCGTGACCGCCTCGGGCTCGCGGGCGTAGATCGGGCTCAGATGGACCGGTTCCAATGCCTGCAGAGTCAGCCCAACCTCCAGACACGCGGCCGCATCGAAGCAGGGCCTTTGGACCTCGATCCCCAGGCGGCTTGCTTCCTCGAGGATCGGCCCGGGAACAAAGGCATCACCCACGATCGTTTGCACCCCCAGCTTCTCCACATCCCGCGCGGTGATCAGCCCTGCGCGGATTTGAGGATCGCGCCACTGACCACGGGGAAATACCGTGGCGTGAGCGCTTTCACCCTTGCCCGCGAGCAGCACGGCGAAGGCCGAGCCCGCCGCCGCGGTCCGGGCGGCAATAGCGACCGCCGTGGGCACCGCGACGCAGGCGGCGCCGACACTGACAGCTAGCGACTTTGCGACCGTCACGGCAACCCTCAATGAGGTGAATCCCCCCGGGCCCGCCGATACAACGACCAGCCGGAGAGAAGCCGGCGAAGCCGACTGCCGGCGGCAAAGTCGATCGATCGCCGGCAGAAGGTCATCTTCTCTGCCGGCATTGGCGTGAAGCGGCTCGGTCCAAACTTCACCCTCGCGGATGAATGCGGACTCAGCTTCGCGGAGCGCGCACAATGCCACGCCCATGGAGCCTGCGGCACCACCGTCCCTTGTTGAGGAGGGATTGCTGGTCTCGATGGCGAGTGCGAATTGGGGTTTCGCGCCGGTCACGAGCGGAGCGTAGTGACCGTTCCGGGCAGAGCGGATCGGCTACCCTGCACGGCTGACGGAACTTGCACGGAGCACATCATGTTTCGAGTTACAACTGGCGCGACCCTGCTTCTTGCCTGCTCGAGCGTTCTGGCTGCCGAGCCCGCCCCCGAAGCGCAGCCGACGCAAGAACAGACGCAGGCGACTGCGTCCGGCGCGGACGCACCAGCACAGGGAACTTCTCCGGCGCTCGCGGAAAAGAAACGCGAGTGGGTTTTCCAGTTCGATCCGAATGCCTGGTACGCGGGCATCAGCGGCAGCGTCCGGATCAGGGGTACGCCCCCCTCCGCGGGCGCAGCCAAGATCAACGACATGAACCTCGATCAGCCCCAACTGACGCCCGCCGGCGAGCTTTCGGTACGGGTCGAGAAGTGGCGGTTTGGCCTCGGCACGTTCTTCTTCAATCAGAACCGGCTGCAGACCATGGCCACGAGCGGGCAGGAGGGGGCGGTGATCTACACCCCCGGACAGCAGCTCTCTTCCAAAATGTCCTGGAATGAGTATGAGCCGCAGGTCGGTTATGAAATCTGGCGGCGAGATCCGCAGCCGGAAGATGCCGTGCAGTTCCTGCCTCGCCTCGAGCTTTTCGGGGCGGCACGACTGGATGACATGAAATTCTCGTTCTCTCAGGGCGCCGTCTCGGACAGCCAGAGCCAGTTCTTCGCGCAGGCCATCGCCGGCGTCAACTTCTCGATGGATATCGCCGAGCAGTTTTCGATAAATCTTGAAACCAGCGCCGGTGGCTGGCCCGGCGGAAGCCAGTACGCCTGGAGCTGGGACATCACGGTCGGGTTCAAGTGGCGCCCGATCCCCAACGTGGGCGTGCTGGTGGGCTACCGCAACATGGTGGGACAGTACCAGGACGGCACGGGGAATGAGCAGTTTTCATACCGCGGCGGGATCGCGGGCATCTTTTTCGGTGCGACGATCCGCTTCTAGATTGTCCCCCGGGCCTAAGTCAAGTGTTTCGTTGCGATTTCTCGCGGGGCGTCCGGAAAGCGATTTGTCCACAGGTTTGTGGAGATTCGTGCAGCGGAGTTGACGTGGGGGGCAAAAGCGTGGATACTCTCGCTTGAACGTTTCGTGACGTGCAAACGACGCGGGATGAAGAACGGTGCCATCGGCGTCATCCGCTGGCACAGAGAGGGGGGGCGATGTTGATCGTCATGAGGCCATGGGGGGGCCTGAAAATGCAGTCAATAAAGTGGTTGCAATCTGATCGGTGCATGTGTGCGCAGTTCGGATGAAACTTTTTGCGGGCGGGGTTGGACGGGTGGGAATGGTGCGACAACGATGCCGCACAAGGACGGATTCCGAAAGCTCTTACGCGGGAAATCAGGGCTATGGGAACGATCACGAAAAAAGATTTGATCGATCAGATTGCCGAGCGCTCGAAAATGAAGCGTCCGCTCGTCAAGATGGTTGTACAGGACTTTCTGGACCAGGTCATCGACGAACTCAAGAAGGGCAACCGCCTTGAGTTTCGCGATTTCGGCGTGTTCGAGGTGAAGCAGCGGGCGGCACGCACGGCGCAGAATCCAAAGACGCTTGAACGCGTCGAGGTTCCCGCCAAGCGCACCGTCAAGTTCAAGATCGGACGCCTCATGCGCGAGAGCCTGGAAGAGCCGCCGGCGCGTCCGCGTGTCGCGGCGCCGGTTGTCGTGGCAAAGCCGCGCATGTCGGCTCAGAAAATCGAAGCCTGAAAAGCAGTTTCCTGCCGCTTTGACGGGGGGGCACCCTTTATTTGGGTGGCGGCAGCGGCGCGGGGAATTCGGCCGGTGCAGGCGAGTTACTGGGTTGGCCTTGCGCCGGAGAACGCGGGGGCAACGGGGTCTGCGTCTCGGGGTGCAATTCCGCCGACGGGCCGACCTTCGGGGTGGACGGGGACGGGGGCGGGATCGGCTCCCACAACTCATCAAACTTCGCGCTCAGCCGCTTGGCATCAAACTGAGAGATGGCAAAGAGCCACCCCTTGCATCGCCTGTTGATTTCTTCCGCCTCTTTGACGCTCGATGCGGAATCGCTCTTCTGCTTTTCGGCGTCGCTGCCGGGAAGCACAGGGTCTCCCGTGCTTTCAGCACTCACGGCCGCCCACCACTTCCCGTCCGCGAAGCCGGTCTTGACGGTCAGCGCGAGCCCGTCGAATGTGAGGAACCTGGTTTCGGCCGGGTGAGCCGCATTTTCCCCCTTCGCCGCGGGATCGGCATTACCGATCACACCCCCCGGGTCCTTCATGACATCTTCCAGATTCAGGAATGCCACGGCGACCACGGGCTGATCTGGATTTTCGGTGGGCTTGGGCTGCTTGTCGGCGGGCTTGGGGTCGGTGTCGAATTCCCCCTGGTCTTTCGCCTTGCGTGACACAAACAGATCGGGCTTTGCATCGGCGGGCAGCTGCGGCCCCCCCACCGCGAAACGCCGGACGGTCGCCGACTGGATGCGCTCGCGCGGAAGCGACACAACCTTGCGGTCGATCCAGTTCAGGGGTTCGGAATCGAGGTAGATCGTGCCGCGCGAGAGCCAGGTCTGAACGGTCCCCGGGCGTCGGACAAACTGGCCGGTCTCGAGGGGACGGTCCAGGGTTGCATTTCCGATATCGGCGGCGTTCCCAACAATCAGCGAGCCGATCTCCTTCCCGCCCGAATCGCGGATCTCGATCATCGCTCCGGGCGGGGCCTCGGCCGGCGTTTCCTTGCCCGCCTCTGGCTTTGGCATTACCCGAACATCCTGAACGCCGAGTTTGGGGTAGTAGTCGGCATTGGAAGTCTTCGGCTCGGCGAGCTGAAAGTCCTTGAGCTGCAGGAGGGTCGTGCGGATCTTCTGCAGATCGGCCGGGAAGGACGCCTTGGCGGGAATGACCCACTGGGCTTTCTCGCCTTCGCCGCTGCGGGTCAGTGTGACCGCGCCGCCGCTCCGCGTGATGGTGATCGAGGCGGCGTCGTTCAGTCGCGATGCAAGAGCGGGCATGGCCGGGCCCGGGTCGGCGGGCAGCGCCTGCGGGCGATTGGACCGGACGGCAAAGAACGCGCCCGCACAAATCGCGGCGGTCACACCTGCGAGTAAAACCAGTCGCTTGCTGCTCATGGATAACCCTCGATCATCAACCCGCGGACTTTGCGCCGCGCCTGGAAATCACTCGGACTCCGCTCCACAGCAGCGCGATCAGCATGATCGCAACCGGAACCAGGCCGATGTTAATGGCCTTAACCCATGCGCCCAGGCGGTCCACTTCCTGTCGCAGGCCGTACTGGACCTTGCGAAGTTCTTTACGCGTCTCGACCTTTTGCGCCATGAATCTGTCGATTTCTTTTTTCTGCTCATCGGTCAGGATCATGGCGCCGGCGCCGGTGTCGGGGTTTTTCTGCTGGAGCGCGGCGATCTTCTGCTCGGCCTCTTCGAGCTGCTTTTTCAGACGGTCTTCCTCGGCCCGTGTCTTCTGCTCGGCCGCACGCTGAATCTCCTCAACGCGTGTGAACGGCCGGAGGTATTCGCCCCGGCCCCGTACGCCCAGAAGATCGCCCGATCCGACAAACGTGTCGATGCAGGTGGTCAGAAAATCGATATTGTCCGCGAGCTTGACCGCCCCGAGGCTGATCCCGCCCAGGGACTGCTCCCGCATCCACATCCGGTCCGAAAGCACGTCCACATCGGCCACGATCACAACGCCGGCCGGCTTGGAAGACTGCGCGAGCCAGTCGGTCGAGGCGGGAGCGGCCGGCCCGGCCTTGGTCGGGTCCGGAGCAGCCGCCGCCGGATCACCATTGGGGAAGGCGGATTTCAGCGTTCCCGTGAGCCTGCCCGCCAGAGTCAGTTTCTTGCCCAGGGGCTTGAAGGTCGCGAGGATGCTGGCCGGATCCGTCAGCGACATCATGGCCGAGACATCGAGAGTCTCGCAGTCGTCGGTGGTCTCGATGATCGGCGTCCACTGCAGGTCGCCGGTGCCGCCCGCCGAATCGGCCCGGGTGAGCCACCCGGCCATCGCGAAGTTGATAGAGGTCACTTTCCCCGTCGCGGGATCGTTCTTGTTGAGGCCGCGTGAGTCCACGCTGATGTAGGGCGGGAAGATGACCTGCTGCTGCTTGCCGCCCGGCTGAGCGGCGACGATGCGCGTGCCCATCTGCGAGTCGGCGGCGATCTTCTTGGAGTCGAAACCGATCCCCCACGCGGCGAATAGATTTTCAAGGTTGGAGGAAAGCTCGGGCGGGGGACCCCCTCGCGGCTGGGGAGTATCGTCGGACATGCACAGAGGGTCAACAAACACAATCGTCTTGCCGCCCTTGAGTACGTACTGATCGATGAGGAACTGCGTGCGGACACTCAGGTTCTTCGGGTGGACCAAGAGCAGGACCGAGGTCTCGGGCGGGATGACGAAGCTCTCTCCCGAGAGCATCTTCACGTCGTACAGCTGTTTGAGCTCGCGGACAAACGCCCAGCCCTTCTTCTGCATCGGGCGCCCGGACTGCGGGTCCATTGTGAAGCCCCCGTCGAGCTGGAGGCTGCTGATGATGGCGACCGTCGGCTTTTTGGCGAGGGAGAGCGACTGGATGAGCCGCGCAACTTCGTATTCGATGAACCGCTCGTTCCCAAGGTCAAAGAGCGGGATCGTTTCGCGGCCGCCGATGGTGTTTGTCCCGACAAGGCCCAAGTAAATCGACTCGCCGTTGCCCATCGGGATGCCGGCCAGCCCCGCCTGAACAGCTTTGTCTTCCTCTTCGCTGAAAGACTCGGGATCCGCCGTACGGACCACCACCTTGCCCTTCGATGCCCGCGCGAATTCATCGAGCAGGTCGGCAATGCGCTGCGCGATCGACTGAATCTGCGGCCGGCCCTGCGCCGCCTTCGCCGAGTAGTAGAACGTAAGCGTGATGGGCTCCGCCGGGCTTTGCGCGATGTTGCGGGAGCCCTGCGTCAGCGTGTAAAGCCGTCCCTGGGTAAGGTCAAGCCGGGTCGATCGGAGAGCGGCTCCCGCAAAGACATTGACCGCGACGAGCAGCACCGCGAGCAGAATCAGCGAAACAATTCCGAAGAGTCGTGCGTTCATGATTCTTTTCCGCCGGAAGGGCATGCTGTACGAACCTACATGCCGCTGGCTATTCCGCCTTTTTCATATTGACAACAACCGCTGTGGCGGCAACGAAGGTTGCGATGATGGAGACAAAGAAGACGATGTCGCGAAGGTCCAGCACGCCCTTGGCGACCGATTCAAAGCGGGTCAGGAAACTGAACCCGCCGACAACCTGCACCGCCTCCAGGGGAAGCCAGCCGCTCACAAAGCCCTGCACTTCCTTCAGCCCCGCGAGCATGAAGAGCAGGCACACCACGACCGAGATGATGAAAGCAATCACCTGGCTTTTGGTCGTGGCGCTGATGCACGAGCCGATCGCCAGGAACGCCCCGGCCATCAGCAGACTCCCGAGATAGCCGGCAAGGATGACGCCGTTATCCGGCTGCCCGAGATAGTTCACCGTGATCCACACGGGGAAGGTGAGCAAGAGAGCGATCCCGGTAAATGCCCACGCGGCGAGATATTTGCCGAGCACCGCCGCCGGAAGTGAAATCGGAAGGGTCAGCAGCAGCTCGATCGTGCCCGTCTTTCGTTCCTCCGCCCAAAGCCGCATTGAAACAGCTGGGATAAGAAAGAGATAGAGCCACGGATGGAAAGTGAAAAACGCCGAGAGATCGGCCTGACCGGCCTCGAAGAACTTCCCGATCTGGAAGGTGAAGATGCCCGAGAGGAACAGAAAGATGACAATAAAGACCAGGGCGACGGGCGTCGTGAAATAGCCCGACAACTCCCGCCTGAACACGGGCCAGAGTCCGATCATGCCGCACCTCCCGCACGGACGTGCTCTTTCTGTGTCAGTTCGCGGAAGACATCGTCGAGTCTTCCCGCTTCGACCGAGACGGTCTCGATTGTCCACCCGCGGCTCTTGGCCAGGCTGGTCACGTCGGCCAGCAGGGGCCGCCCGCCCTTGGCCAGGAGCGTGCACGATTGCCGCGGCCCGCCCGGACCGGCCGGCGAAACCGGCACGTGCCGCACACCCTGATCCTCCACTTCCGCGACCCACTTCATCGTCGCCAATTCACCCGCAAGGTTGACCGGCTCGCCCGCGGCGTTGATTGGCGGCACCAGAGTGACACTCACGGCGTTGTGGTACTTGCTCATCGCCCGCAATTGCGCCGGCGTTCCGTCCACGAGCACCCGCCCCTTCGCGATGATCACCGCGCGCGTGCAGATCGCCTCGACCTCTTCAAGAATGTGCGTGCTCAGAACGACCGCTCGCCCGGAGTCGCCCCGGTCGGCCATGGCACGGATGACGTGACGCACTTCGTGCTTCTGATTCGGATCCAGGCCATCGGTGGGCTCGTCGAGGATCAGAACGGGCGGATCGTGCAGCATCGCCTGCGCCAGCCCCACTCTCCGCTTGAAGCCCTTGGACAGCGTCTCGATCGGCTGGCGCAGCACGCCACCGATGTGCACCCTTTCTACCACCGCGTCGACCTTGCGTTTCTTCTCCGCTCCGCTCAGACCACGCACTCGCGCGATGAAATCAAGAAAAGAGCGGGCCGTCATGTCGGGGTAATTCGGCGCGCCCTCCGGCAGATAGCCGATCGCACTCTTCACTCCGACAGGATCCTCCACCACGTCCCGCCCGCAGACCACCGCCGTCCCGCTGGTAGGGGTGAGGAATCCGGTCACCATCTTCATGGTGGTTGATTTGCCGGCGCCGTTGGGGCCGAGGAAGCCCAGGACTTCGCCCGCTCCCACCTCGAGGCTGACGCCATCGACCGCCAGGATCGAGGCCGACCCGCCCCCGTACCGCTTGGTGATGTTTCGGATGCTGATCATGCCGTTCCTGTCTCCGTCAACCGCCCCTGCTGCGGCGGCTGCTCCGTGAAAATCGCGTCAAGCGTTTCCCATCAATCAAAGGTTCGAAAGGCCGGTTCAAAGACCGCACATCTTTTGCCCCAGTTCCTGACGGCTCCAGTGCCTCCGTGCATCTATGAAAAGCGTACCCACCAAACGCGGGTGGACACGACCGAGAAAACCGGACAGGCCCGCAAGGGCCTCACAGAAGGATCAGACGCGCATGGTTTGCCGCCGCGCCCGCTTCCGGGGCTTGCAATACGCCTCTTTCAATGCGTTCCTTAACGAGAGAACGAGCCGGCCGCGGCCGCACCTCCTCGTCAAGGGATTCCCCTTTTCCGGAGTGTCGCACTTCCCGGTCGGCTCTTTGCCGCAGTGCGGCAGGGGAGAGCGAGGGATGGATATTTTCTCCGATTGCGACACGATTCTGCCCGGCGCGGGGAACAGCACTTCGGCCCCGGGTCGGAAAAGCCCCGCCGGCGAACGGCCTCTTCGCCCCGCGGCGCCGCCGGGGCCGAGCGGAACTCCGGCGCAGGGTCAGCCGCGCGATGCGCTGATGTCGGTCGACCGCCTGCCCTACGCAACCGTCATCGCGTTCAACGTCCCCAACCTCCGTGAGTCGCACGCCGCCCAGCTCGGGCCGGAGCTTGTCTCGCTGGCACGGCTCACCGGAGGGCGCCTCGCGCTCGACATGTCCAAGGTCTCTGATTTCTCGTGCGCATGGATCAACGCGATGATCACGGTCGCCAGGCAGTGCGAGCAATCCGGCGGCAAGCTCGCGATCATGGCGCTCTCGCCACGGCTCGAATCCCTGCTGCGTGAAACAGGCCTCCATCGGCAGCTCTACATCGCAGGCTCCGTGAAGGAGGCCCTTCAGCGGCTCGCCGCCTCCGCCGAAAGGGCGAGCAGTTCCGGCCTCTCGCGCTGGTTCAACTTCAGCCGCGGCGACGCCGCCTGAAATTTCAGCCCGCGATCTCGGTATTTTGACCGCTATTCTCGGACCTGCGCGGACCGCCGAAACTTTGCCGCCCCACCCTCCGTACCTCGTTGCGGAGGGTGTTTTTGTTCCCTTCAATCTGCCCCGGCCGACCGCCGATTCGCTTGCACGCCCCGTCCGTTTCTCCAGCCATGAATATCAGTGCGCAATCCCTTCTGTTGCTTGGCGCGGTATGCGGCCTGGCGTGTTCCGCGGCCAGCGCCGAGCAGACGCTCCGCTTGCGCGCCCGGGATGTGCGGCTGGGGGAAACACCCAATCTTTTGAAGGAACGCACAATCGGGGCGGCACAGCAGAGCCGAGTGCTCTCGCTCGACGGGCCGATGTCGCCCGAACGCCGCGCCGCCCTCGCACGCGCCGGCGTCCAGGTGCGGGGTTTTCTGGAAGGCGATTCATTTCTTGTCTCGGGCGCGGCCGTCAACCCGCAAGCGCTCGAGCGGCTCGGGTTTGTCCGTGGCCTGACGGATTTCAAACCGGAGTGGAAGATCGCCCCTGGGCTTGCAGGCCGGCCGGCACGCAACTTCGCCGACGCCGCGCGTGAGCGGCTGCGCGACGCCGGAAAACTGGCGCTCATTGTGTCGCTCGAGCCGGGCGCGGATCCGGGCGTGATGCGCACTCGGCTCGGATCGCTCGCAGGGGCGCAAGTGCTTCGCATCGAGAACGCGGGCGGAGATTCGCTCGCCGTTATGGCGCTGCCCGCCAATCAGCTCGGTGCGCTGAGCCGCATCCCGGGCGTCCACTTCATCGATGAATTTCCCGAGTACGAAGACCGCAATCTCACCGCACGCTGGGTGATTCAGTCCAACACCCCTGCCGTCACGCCTTTTTATGCCGCCGGCCTGACGGGAACGGGCCAGATCATGGGCATCGTCGAGGCGAGCGGCAAGATCGATTCCGCTCACTGCTCCTTCAGCGATCCGGTCAACCCCATCGGCCCGCTCCACCGCAAGATCGTGTCGCTGAGCTCATCGCTGAGCGTGGGACAGCACGCGACCCATGTTTCCGGCACATGCGCCGGCGACGGTGGAAGCGAGACGGAAACCCGCGGCGTCGCGTACGGCGCACGCATCGCCTTCGCCAACGGGCTGTCGCTCAACGAATCCACGATCTTCAATCTGTTCACGCTGAACTATTCCAAGGGTGCATTCGTCCACAACAACAGCTGGGGAAACAAAAACACCAACGCTTACGACGTCACCTGCCGCGCTGTCGACAACTTCTCTTGGCTCAACAGCGACTGCCTCCTTGTGTTCGCAACGGCCGAGGCCGGTCCGCTCACCAATCCTGAAAACGCCAAGAACTGCCTTGCAACCGTGGCGTGCGGCGATTCGCCCAACCAGGAAAGCCTCTACTACTACGGCACCGGCCCCACCACCGACGGGCGGCGGAAGCCCGAGATCGCCGCGCCGGGCTTCCAGATCGCTTCTGCTGCCAACGGGAGCGGGTGCGGCACGGTCGCTCTGAGCGGTACTTCCATGGCCGCTCCGATGGTCTCAGGTATGGCCACCCTCTTCCGACAGTACTTCACGAGCGGGTATTACCCGACCGGAGCCGCAGTGCCCGGCAACGCCTTGAACCCGAGCGGCGCTCTGCTCAAGGCCATGATCCTCAACAGCGCCGTCCGCATGTCGTCGCAGGCCGCCTACCCGGATAACTCTGCCGGCTGGGGCCGGCTGCTTGCCGATCGCGGCGCCTTCTTCGCCGGAGATAGCAGGAAACTCCTGGTTCGCGACGCTCTCAACAACGCTCCCGGCTCGCTGACCACCGGACAGTCAAAGCTCTTCCGCTTTGTCGTCCTGCCCGGGAATCAGGACCTGCGCGCCACACTCGCATTCCACGACGCCCCCGGCGATGTCGCTTCGACCGCCCCGGTGGTCAACAACCTCGATCTGACCCTCATCGCCCCAGGGCGTGTGAACTACCTCGGAAACGCCCTGAACTCCGGCTGGAGCACCACCGGCGGCAGCGCCGACGCCCTGAACAACGTCGAGATGGCTCTTTTCCAGAACCCCACCCCGGGCGTCTGGTTTGCACGCATCGATGCAGCCGCCGTCAATGTCGGAACCCAGGGTTACGGCCTGGTCCTCACCGGCAACGTCGCGGAAGCCACCTGCATCTGCGACCTTAACGCCGATGGACTGGTAGACGACGCCGACTTTTCGCTCTTCGTCGTCTCATACGACATGCTCGAAGACCCGCTCGGCGACTTCAATGGCGATGGAGTCACCGACGACGCCGACTTTGTAATCTTCGTCGGTGCGTATGAACAGCTGCTGTGCCCCTGATCCCGCGCGATAGACTGTCGAGGGGTTCTCCGCTCAACGGCCCAAGACGCTGAGCGCGCCGCCCCGCGGAAGGTCGGAGCGCTCAGCAATGGCAGTCGCCAATCAATGTTCCCGATGCGGCGTTGATCGCCCCACAGACGCTCCGGGCACCCTGTGCCCGGGGTGTGCGGCATCCCAATCCCCCCGGGGCCAGGAATCCGCATCATCCCTCGATGCCGCCACTTCCGAGCTGAAACCCCCGCATCTCCAGCCCCCAAGTTCCGGCCGAGGTGTCTTCGGTTCGACCACATTTGAGTCGGTCCGTGGCACGCCGCGCGCCGGATCGGGCGGCACGTTCGGCGAGTACGAGATCCGCCGCGAACTCGGTCGCGGCGGCATGGGCATCGTCTACGAAGCCCGCCACCTCCGGCTCGACCGCCCGGTCGCCCTGAAAATGATGCGTTCCGGCCTGCTCGCGGGCGAACAGGAACATCGCCGTTTCCTGAATGAAGCTCAGTCGGTCGCGAGACTCGATCATCCCGGCATCGTCTCGATCTATGAAGTCGGCGAGCACAACGGACAGAGTTTCCTCGCGATGCGGCTTGTCACGGGCGGAAGCCTTGTTTCTCTGCTGGACAGGTTCAAGGCCAACCCGCGAGCAGCCACCGAGTTCATGGTCCAGATCGCGGAAGCGATCTCGCACGCGCACATGCGGGGCATTCTCCATCGGGATCTCAAGCCTGCCAACATCCTCGTGGATGAGACGGGCAACCCGCACATCACCGATTTCGGTCTCGCCAAACAGGTCGAATCCGATATCGAGATCACGCAATCCGGCGCGATCGTCGGCACGCCGGCGTACATGGCCCCGGAACAGGCCTCGGGCAAGCGGGGCGGCATCACCACCGCCACGGACATTTACGGGCTGGGCGCTGTTTTCTACACGCTTCTCACGGGCAGAGCCCCTTTTTCGGGCGAGAGCGTTGTTGAGACGCTGGACGCGGTCCGCCACGCACCGCCCAGCCGCCCCTCCGGCATCGCCGCCGGGATTCCACGCGACCTTGAAACGATCTGCCTCAAGTGCCTCGAGAAAGATCCCAAGCGACGCTACCCCTCGGCACAGGCGCTCGCGGACGATCTGCGGGCGTGGCTCGATTCACGCCCGATCGCCGCGCGCCGAGTCAGGGCGTCCGAACGTGTCTGGCTGTGGTGCAAGCGGAAACCGGCCCTCGCGGGGCTGCTCGCGATCTCGCTTTGCGCTGTTGTCGGCGGAACCGTTGCGATTGTCGCGGTGCAGGCCGCATCCAACAGGGTGCTGGCCGCCAAGAACACCGCCCTTGCCGACGCCAACAGGGAGTCCGAACAGCGCTTCAGCCTCGCGATGGATGCCATCAAGTCCTTTTACACCGGCGTGAGCGACGACGTCATGCTGCGCCAAAAGAACCTTTCTCCGCTGCGGAAAAGCCTGCTCGAATCAGCACGCGGGTTCTACCAGCGGATGGAGAAACAGCTCGAAGGCAAGAGCGACCGCGCCTCTCGCACGCAGCTTGCCCAGGCCTATCACGAGATCGCCAAGCTGACCAACCAGATCGACTCTTCGCAGACTGCCATCGTGATCCACGAGAAAGCGCTGGCATTGCGCAGCGAACTCAACGCCGAACCCGGCGCCGGGCCGGACTCAACCGCCGATCTTGCAGATTCCTACTACGAGCTTGCGCAAGCGATCCACGCCTTGCAGCAGTACGACAAAACCCTGCAGAACTACTCACGGGCGCGCGACCTCTACCAGGGGCTTGTCCAAGGTCACCCCGACCGCGAGCGATACCGAATCGGCTACATCAAAGCAGTCTCGGCCACTGTGAACGCCAAGCTCCTGACATCCGGGGCGTCCGAGGCGGGCCTGACCGAGATGCTTGAAGTCGACAGAGCATACGAATCGCTCTGCCACGACTTTCCGGAGACTCTCGAATACCGGACCGGATGGGCCGATCTGCGAGGCACAATCGCCTATCACCTCAGCGCTCTCAAACAAAAGGAACGAGCCCAGTCGTACATCCAGCAAACGCTGCGGATGTACGAACAGGAACTTCAGAAAAGCCCCCGCAACTGGAATCTGATCACCGGGCTCGCCCAGAACCACTTCATCGCGGGCATTTCGCTCCCAGCGGCTCGCTCGAGCGAAGCGGCGGATCATTTCCGGAGCGCAATCTCCTCCTGGGAGACCGCCATCGCCAACGTCAACGCAACGTACCTTCTGGGCTACGTCGCCGCCGCGCACGACCATCTCGCGAAGAGAATGTGTGTCCTGGGACTTCGCGATGACGAAATCAGGGCGTACGAGCAGGAACTCGCCGCCTTCGATCGCGCCAGTCGCGCCGACCCATCCAACCCGACATTTGTAAATGAGATCGCCGATTGTCTTGAACACATCGCGACGTATCAGATTCGCTCGGGCCTTGCCGATGAAGCAGTCGCCAACAGCCTGCACGCCGTCCGCATCCGCGAAGACTTCCTGCAGACCGATCCCGCCAACGGCCCATTGCTGCTCGGCGTGAGCTACGACCGGCTGGGCGACGCCTTGCTCGCGGCGGGCCGCGTGGACGACGCGCACCAGACATTCGAGAAGTGCCTTGGCCTGTGGCAGAAGCTCGCGGCCGACAAGGAGGCCAATCCCCTCTACCTCCGGTCCATCGCGGTCGCCCAACGAAAGCTCGGACAGCAGTCCGAGTCGGGCGCGAAGATCCGTCGTGCCCTCGAACTGCTTGAGGCAATGCCCCGAACATCGGATGTATGGCTGAACATGGCCCGCTGCCGCGCTCAGCTTTATCTGCTCTCCCAGCTTCCGGGTTCCGGCGTCAGCCATTCAGAAGGAGAGGGTTTCGGTGCCCGGGCCGTTGAAGACCTCCGGCAGGCGTATCTCGGCAAGTACGCAACCCTCCGCGACGCACTCATGAACGAGTCCATCAACCCCGACCGCATCGAACAAGCAAGCGAACTGGATCCGCTCCGCTCACGCTCCGACTTCCAGGCCCTGCTGACCGAACTCCGCTGGCAGTCTCCGCAGTAGTTCGCTACTCCTCGAAGTACTCCTCCGCCGTCTTCTCCTCATCCTCAAATTCGACGGGGGCGGACTGCGCATCGGTCAGGATGCTCTCGTCAAACTCTCCCTCATCGGCGACCCACACGCCCTCCTGCTCGGTAATCTTCGCCCGGGTTCCGCCGCGCCCCAGCTTGAGCTTCTGTGAATACTTGCCGGTCTCGATCAGGCCCGAATCATCCTCGCGCTGGCGGCGTGCCCGCACGACCAGCCGCAGCGGCACTTCGACAAACGGAGTTTCCTCACGCAGGCGGTTGATCAGGAACCGCTGGTAATTCGGACGGAAGAGCTCCGGGTGATTGACCACCATGGTGATCGTCGGCGGATCGGTCTGCGTCTGCGCGACAAAGAACACCTTGGCGTGCGTTCCCTTCGTGTCGGTGGGGCCGCGCTGCGTGACGATCTCCCGGAGAAGCCTGTTCAGCTTGCCGGTCGTGACACGAGAACGGGCCTGCTCCTGCAGTTCGAACGCGAGTTCGATCGTCTCCCGCACGTTGCGGTTGTCCTTGCCGCTCACAAACGCGATCGGAGCAAAGGTCAGCCCCCGCAGTTCCTTGCGGAGATACTCCTCATATTTCTCCGGCGTGACGGGTTTGTCGTCCCGCCCGATCTGACCCTCGGCCAGATCCCACTTGTTCACGACGATGATGGTCGGTTTCCAGCTCTTCTGGGCCAGCGCCGCGAGCTGCTCATCGACCTGGCTGATCTTCTCGGTCGCATCCAGCAGCAGCAGGATGACGTCGGCCCTCTCGATCGCCCGCACAGCGCGATCGAGCGCCCAGTGCTCGATCATGTTCTGGAAGCTCTTCTTGCGCCGGAGACCCGCCGTGTCGATGGCGACCAGCGTCTTGCCATCCATCTCGAAGCGCACGTCGATCGCGTCGCGCGTCGTGCCCGCGATCTCGCTCACGATCACGCGCGGCTCGCCCGCCAGCGTGTTCACCAGCGTGCTCTTGCCCGCATTCCTCTTGCCCACGATCGCCAGCATCAGGTCCGCCCGCGCTTCGGGCTCCGCACCCAGCGCTTCATCCGGCGTCAGTTCGTAAATCGCATCGAGAAACTCGCGACGCATGTAGTTGTTCATCGACGAGACCATCAGCGGCTCGCCAAACCCAAGCGCCGACAACTCCAGCGCGTGCGCCTCCCACTTCGGGCCGTCCACCTTCGTCGCCACGACCCGGATCGGCGGCCGCTTCGCGCCCTTCTTTGTCTCTTTGGCGTTCTGGCCCTTTGGCCCCTTCCCCTTTCCTTCCCGCCCGCTGCCGAGCTTGCCTTCCCGCAGCAGCTTGGCGATCTGTTCGTCGTGGGGCGTAATCCCCGCCTGGGCATCGACCGCAAACAGAATCAGGTCCGCACCCTCGATCGCCGCGGCGATCTGCGTTTCGATATCGTCGGTCAGCGTCGCCAGGTCCGATCCGACCTCATCGAACCGCTCCCCTTCGGCGACGTACACGCCAAACCCGCCCGTGTCCATGAACTCGACCGTCTTCTTCGGGCTGCGGATGCCGTTGGGGCCCTCCAGATCGACAATGGCCGCAACGCGGTCACGCGTGACCCCGGGCGTCGGATCCACAATGGAAACCTTCGCCCGGGCGATCAGGTTCATGAGAGAGGACTTGCCCGCGTTGGGGCGTCCGACGATGGCGATACGTGGAATAGGCACGCCGAATCATAGGGAAACGTTTCGGCCGGCCCGCGGTCTCTTTCGTCGAATCGCCCAGAGCATCAGGGGTATTCCCGCGACCATCCCGGTCGCTTTCGGCGCATCGCGCGGCGGCCGGAACCGCTCGCCGCCGCGCTCTTCCAGCAGATAACTCCGAAGCTCGAGGCGCTGTTTCCACGTAAGCACCCCAAACATGTCCGCGAGCAGCTTCAGACGGTCGCGCGGGCGCGGGTTGAAGTTGGAATTCGTCGCGAACTGCTGCAGCAGCGTCTGGAGCTTGCCTTCCTGCTCGGTTGTCAGGTCCAGACGGCGCGAGATCTTCTCGAATCGCTCGCGGGCCCGCTCCGCGCTCGCCTCCGCGGGCTTCTGGATTTCCGCGATTCGGTTTTCTCTTTCCAGCCGCGCGAGAAGCACCTGACGGTCGGCCATCGAAGAGTGTTCGGCGATCCATGCTTCGCGATACTCCGAGATCAGCCTCGCGTATTGGTCCCGCAGGCGCTCGGGAAGCGCTGCGCGGAGAACCTCCTCGGGGTTCGAATTCCAGATATCGCGGTGCACGGCGTAGCGCCCGAGCACCTCATCGATGCGACCGTCCGAACCGCTCGCGATCGCCTCCTGCAATTCGAGCAGCAGGGGGATCCTTCGGATTCCGCCCGCCGTCACATCGACCAGGCGCGATCGGATATATCGATCAACCGCCTCGCGCTCCGGACCCGTGAAATCGAGCAGCTCAATCGCCGCAATCTCTTCGCGAGTTTCCAGCGTCAGCAATCGCCCGTCCGCCCCAAAGTGAACCAGCGTCCTGGCGGGCGCGGCGACCTCGACCACGGGCCCCGCGAGCAGCGCTCCGCCGCCCGCAGAGTCATTCCGGCTTCCTGTCTCCTCTGTTCCGGCGGCGGCGCCGCCCAGAGCGATCATCAGCCCGAAAATGAGTGCAAACATTGCAACCTCTCGATCTCTTCGAGAAACCGGGAGTTCAACGCAGAAACCAGCACGATATTTCCCACCGCCCGCCACTAATCCTGTGCCACACGCACCGGCGTTTTCACCGCAAACAGATCCAGCGGCGGCATCCCCGCCACCCGCCGCTCATGCTCCAGCAGCCAGCGCTTCCGCCACAAATCGCCGCTGTAGCCGCCGAGCGCCCCATCGGAATTGATCACCCGATGGCACGGGATCGCGATCGCGATCGGGTTGGCGCCGTTGGCGGCACCCACGGCGCGAAAACCGTTGGCGCTCCCCACCCGGCGTGCCAGCTCCGCATATGAGATCGTCTGGGCGTACGGAATGCGCCGCAGCTCATCCCAAACCCGGCGCTGGAACTCGGTCCCGGCCGGATCGGTCGCAAAGTCAAAGCTCTGCCGCCGCCCCTGAAAGTACTCGTGCAATTCGTGCTCGACCTGCTCAAGCAGCGGGCTCTTCACAATCGCCGCACCCGCAGGCGCCGAACCGACAAATTGCAGCGACCGCAGCACAGCGCCGTCGGCGACCAGTTCCAGATCACCCAGCGGCGAGCTGAAAATCCGACCGGATTTGGAAAGCCCCGCAGCCACGAGCGCATGGTACCACTCAAGAACCCAAGGGCGCATGAAATCGGAGTTTTCCATGCCGGGCCATGCGAACCGAAGGCAAACCAGGGTCGCCCCGGCGCCATTTTTCCTTTTTCAGGAACCGCCCGCGCCCGATCGAGGTATAGTGTACTAGCACACTAGTACACATGGCCGCCAGCGACTCCAATCTTCCGGTCTTCCAGCAGGTGGCGGACTCGATCCGCCACGCGATCGCCGCGGGCGTCTTTGCTCCCGGCGACGCGATCCCCTCCGTGCGCGCGCAGTCGCTCAAGTTGAAGATCAACCCCAACACGATCCAGCGCGCGTACGAAATGCTGGAACGCGAGGGCATCATCGAATCCCGCCGCGGCATCGGCATGTTTGTCTCCAAAGCGAGCGAAGGCCCGGCCCGCGCGAGTGCCTTGGAATCGGTGCGTGAAGCGTTCGAACACGGGATCCGGACCTCGATCGCCGCAGGATTGAGCCGAGCCGCCACCGACTCGGTGTACACCAAGGCCTGGCAGCGAAGCGGAGCAAAGCCATGAGCGATACACCCGGACTGGCGATCGAAACAACCGGTCTCTCCCGCCGTTTCGGGAAGCACCTCGCGGTCGATGGCCTGAACCTGGCGGTCCCGCGCGGCGCCATCTACGGCTTCATCGGCCTGAACGGCGCCGGCAAGAGCACGACGATCCGCATGCTGATCGGCCTGCTGGCTCCCTCCGCCGGTTCGGTGCGCATACGCGACACCGAACTCGCCCGCGATCCCGTCGCCGCCAAAGCACGCGTGGGTTACGTGCCGGACCGCCCGACCGCTTACCCGTGGATGCGGGTCCGGGAGGTGCTGGCATTCTGCGAAGGCGTCATCCCCTCCTGGAGTCCGACGCTGGCATCGCACCTTCTCAAAAAATACCGGATCGACCCGCGCTCACGGATTCGAAGCCTCTCAAAGGGAACCGGGGCCAAGCTGTCGCTCCTGCTCGCGCTCGCCCACGATCCCGAAATCCTGATCCTGGACGAACCGACCGACGGCCTGGACCCCATCGCCCGCGACGAATTCTTCGAAGAGGTGCTCCGTGCTTCGCTCGATTCACCTCGCACCGTCCTGATTTCCAGCCATTCACTGCAGGACATTCAGCGCGCCACCGATCACCTGGGCTTCCTCCACAACGGGCGACTGATCTTTCAGGGCGCGACCGACGACCTCCTCTCGTCCACAAAGCGCCTTCGGCTCATGCCTCAGTCACCGATCGACGACGGCACTCTCCGCAAACTCTCTCCCGACATTTCGCACATCGCACGCGAAGGACGTGCCGTGACCCTGACGCTCCGCAATTTCACGCCGGCCGCCGCGGAATCGCTCCGGTCAGCATCTCACAGCCCCGTGTTCGACATCGCCGACCTCTCGCTCGACGACGCGTTCAAAGACATCGTGAAGGGGATGGAGACCACATGTTCCTGACGCTTCTCCGCAAAGACTGGCGGCTGGCCAAGCCGGCGTTCTGGCTCACCTTTTCGCTGGTCTTCGTGCCCCCGCTTGTGGGAGTGCTGCTCACCGCCTACTCCCGCATCTTCGACAATGCCGGACCGCTCTGGCGCTACTCGAACGATGATCACCACAGTCTGATCGAGTTGTTCCTTGGGGGCTACCTCATGAGCGGCCTCGCGATCCCCGCCGTCGCCGCTTCCCTGCTCGCCCGCGAACGGAGAGAGCGTTCTCACGCATTTCTCGCAAGCCTGCCCATTTCCCGGTCCAGGATTCTCGCCAGCAAAGGAGTGGTGGCACTCATGCTCTTCGCCATTCCGACCGCGATCGCATGGACCACAGCTTCTCTATCGAATCCCTCCTTCTACGGCAATGCCCGGATGGAGAATCTCTTTACGCCGCTTCTCGTGGAAACCGCCTTCTTTTTCGGCATCGGCGGCCTCGGATGGATTCTCGCGAGCATCCTTCCCAGCGAAGTCCTCTCCTCCGCCGCGGCGCTCGTGCTCGCCATCACCGCCTTCTTCGGCGTCATCCTGGCGTTCGCCGTAGTGCCTTCGCTCCGCAACATCGCGCCGGGGCAGATAGAAGAAACCCGCAACCTGATATTGATCGCCATCTACTGCTTCTTCGCGCTGACCGGAATCACCGGCGGCACATTGATCTCCTGTTTGCGAAGCTCCCCCTGACCGCCCGACGATGAAACAATGAAGGCGTGTCCGCACCCCCACCCCAGCCCATCCCCGTCATCGCCGGTCCCACCGCCGGCGGCAAGACCGCGCTTGCCGTCGAACTGGCCCTCGCCCTCGCCGGCCGCGGCACGCCCGCCGAGATCATTACCGCCGACGCCTACCAGATTTATCAGGGCATGGACATCGGCACCGCCAAGCCGAGCATCGAGGAACGCCGCGGCATCCCCCACCACCTCCTCGATCTCCGCGACCCGCGCGATCCAACACCCTTCACCGTGCACGACTGGCTGCGCGAAGCAAACGCCGCAATCGCCGATATCCAATCCCGCGGCAAGACCCCCATCATCGTCGGTGGCACACACCTCTACGCCAAAGCTCTGCTCGACGGCCTCTTCGACGGCCCCGGTGCCGATCCCGCGCTCCGCGAGCAACTCCGCGCCAAAGGTCTCCCCGCACTCCGCGAAGAACTCGAACGCGTCGATCCGCAAGCCGCCCAGCGCATCCACGCCAACGACGAACGCCGCACCATCCGCGCCCTCGAAGTCTTCCACCTCACCGGCAAACCAATCAGCGCCCACCAGACGCAGTGGGATTCTGCTGAAGCCCCTTCCGCGGGGAAAGAGACAGGGAGAAGGGACGGTTCCACGTCGCCCATCGCCTCCGCCCGCACCTCGAAACCTAGAAACCTTGACACCTCGACGCCTCGTTTTCTCCTCGTAGGCCTCGATTGGCCCAGCGAAAAGATCAACCCGCGCATCAATGCCCGCGTGCGGCACATGATGGACGCCGGATTTCTCGACGAGGTTCGCGCACTCCACGCTTCTAACGCGTTCGCCCCAACCGCCAACCCGCAGGCCCGTGAAGCGCTCGGCTACAAGCAGCTCCTTGCCCATATCGAACGCCGCGTACCGCTCGATGAGGCAGTCGAACGCATCAAAATCGACACGCGTCACTTCGCCAAAGCGCAGCGCACGTGGCTCAAGAGACTCCGAACGGCGACGGACGCTCTCTTCATCGCGGCAGCGGATGCGCCGACTCCCGAAATGGCGCGGCAGATCGGAGCGAAGCTCGGTGCGGAGGTTCTTCGTCCCTTTTAGGGGCAGAACAACGCGCTGTAGCTCTGCACGAACAGGACGAAGTCCGCGTCATCGACCGAACCATCGGCGTTGAAGTCTGACAAACAGCTCCAACCCATTCCCGGTGCAGTGCAAACAAGAATGTCGTACGTCCGAACAAATTCTGTGAAATCGGCGTCATCGACGAGGTTATCACCCGTCAAATCGCATGGGCAGGACATGACCCGCATCTCGGAAGTCGCGCTCACACTGCCGGACGAAACCGTCGTCGCATAGGTGTAGCGACCGACCGGTAGTGCCTTTTCCACCTGCACCCCATTGGCCAGGTTGATCGTGTACGAGAATCCGTTGGTGCTGGTTAACTTCATCCCGATCCCGGAGAGTTTCACCCGAAGCGGGACAACAACGTCGAAGACGTATTCGAACCCGTTTGTCACGTGCCAAAACCACGACGACTGATTTCCCGAAAATGCGTCGTCCATCGCGACCGCGGAGATCCAGCCTCGGTACGGGTCCGCGGTCGACTTCTGATCGCCTCCGAAATACAGCGCGCCGGAGGTGTTGGCGTCCCAAGGGCCAAACGCGTGGGTGGAATCTGAAACATTCCAGTCGGTATGGCTCGGCGTCTGACCGGGGGCATGGAAGTCGTACCACCCCTTGTTTGTGAACCAGCTATAACGAGAAACCTGCTTGAGGGGGTACGCACCGGCCGATGCCGCCACCGCGCACAAACCGATGATCGCTGCCAGTGCCAATCGCATATCGCTTCTCCGGAGTACTCCCACTATTCCATTCTGCCCGCGGGTGTGCCGTTCGCAACTCCTGCCGCTTGCGAAAACCCAAGTCCCGGAATTATAAACGAAATTCCGTCCAAAAACAAGAGATAAACCAAACAAAAAACGATAATTCTCGCTAGCTGGGAATCGTGCAAACTCCTCATACCGAACCAGCTGCTTGACATGCTTCCTTTTCTTTCCTTATCTACAGCGTTCGCCGGGCTGCCATTTCAGGTTCCGTCCGGGGAAACGCCGAAGGCTGCATGCCAGAGATCAGCCCAAGGGTGCTCCTGTAAACCGCGTGTGACACGTACAGCCGCCTCGCCTGCGGCACGCCCCTCGCTCCTCAAAGTGACGCCATGGCCAAACGCCCTTCTAAAAAGACCGATTCCACCGCTGCCGACGCCGCTCCGGCGGGAAGTGCGACCGCTATCGCTGAAGCAACTGCGGTAGCAAACAAGCCCGCTGGCCGCTTCGCCAAGGGTGGCAAGGGAGGTCGAGGCGGTCGCGTCTTCAAATCCGTCTACAAGGCCGGCAGCGCCAAGGGCAAGAACCTCGTCATCGTCGAATCGCCCGCCAAGGCCAAGACCATCAACCGCTACCTCGGCCCCGAATACGTCGTCCTCGCCTCCGTCGGACACGTCCGCGATCTGCCCAGCCGCAATCCCAAGGGGATGAAAAACCCGGTTCCGGGCGTCGACCTCGAGCACGATTTCAAGCCCACCTACGTCATCAACGAAGATCGCGCCAACGTCATCTCCGATCTCCGGCGTGCCGCCAAAGACGTCTCCTCCGGCGAAGGCCAGATCTGGTTCGCAACCGACTTGGATCGCGAAGGAGAAGCAATCGCCTGGCACCTCGCCCAAGAACTGGGCATCCCCAGCAAGCAGGCCAAACGCGTCATCTTCCCCGCCATCACCAAGGCCGAGATCACCAAGGCCTTCAGCAACCCGCACCCGATCGATGAAGACCGAGTGAACGCGCAGCAGGCTCGCCGCATCCTCGACCGCATCGTCGGCTATCAGGTCTCGCCGCTGCTCTGGAAGAAAGTCGCCCGAGGCCTCTCCGCCGGGCGCGTGCAGTCCGTCGCCGTGCGCCTCGTCGTCGAACGCGAACGCGAAATCCGCGCATTCACGCCCGACGAGTACTACGAGATCAAGGCCAACTTTACTGACCAGCTCGCCAAGTCCGCCGGCCTCGCCACAGCCTGGCAGAAGTTCATCGCCCAGCGCGACGACAAGAACAACCCGCCCACCGTCGCCCAGCAGACGCACTGGCTCGAAGAAAACCACGGCTTCCGCGCCGAACTCGTCGAAGTCGGCGGCAAGCCCATCGACATCCTCGCCCCCAAAGAAGGCGAACACCGCACCGAGGCCCAGAACAAGCAGATCCTCGACCGCGCACTCGAGATCGCCCGCCTCGCCGGCGTGAAATCTCCCGCCGTCAAAGTCACCGACGACCCGACCGGCAAGGGCCCCGCCAAGTTCCTCCGCACCATCACCGGCGAGATCGATCCCGCGACGCCGTACAAAGTCGAGTCGATCGAGACCAAGCGCACCACCACGCGCCCCGCGCCCCCCTTCATCACGTCAACTCTCCAGCAGGCCGCGAGCAGCCGCCTCGGTTTCGGCGCCCAGCGCACCATGCGCGCCGCCCAGCAGCTCTACGAAGGTGTGGATATCCCCGGCGAAGGCCCCGTCGGTCTCATCACCTACATGCGAACCGACAGCACGCACCTCTCGGGCGAAGCGCTCAATGCCGCCCGCGCGTACATCGGCAGGCAGTTCGGCGATAAGTACCTGCCCGAGAAGCCCAACTTCTTCTCTTCCTCCAACAAAGACGCGCAGGAAGCCCACGAAGCCATCCGCCCCACCAACCCCGATCTTGCTGCCTCCAACCCCAAGATCCGCAAGGCGCTCACCGACGATCAGTTCCGCCTCTACGAAATCATCTGGCAGCGCTTCGTCGCCTGCCAGATGACCCCCGCCCAGTGGGACTCCACCACGATCCGCATTTCCGGCGGCACCGACTCCTCCAAACTCGTCACCTTCAAAACCTCCGGCCGCGTCCTCATCTTCGACGGCCACTACAAAGTCTCCGGCGTCCCCCGCGGCGGCGAAGAACAAACCCTCCCCACCTTCACCGAGAATCAGCCCCTTTCTCCTTTCGCCGCCAGCGTCCTCCAGAAGTTCACCTCGCCCCCGCCCCGCTACAGCGAAGCAAGCCTCATCAAGATGCTCGAGTCCGAAGGCATCGGCCGCCCCTCGACCTACGCCAGCATCATCAGCGTCATCCAGGAACGCAAGTACGTCGAGCAGCAGCAGCGCCGCTTTTACGCCACCGACCTGGGCGAAGTCGTCACCGACAAGCTCATCGAAGGCTTCCCGCAGATCATGGACGTGGGCTACACCCGCGAGATGGAAGCGCAGCTCGACAAGGTCGAGGAAGATCACCTCGACTGGATCGACATGCTCCACAAGTTCTACGGCCCCTTCAAAAAGAGCCTGAAGAACGCCGAGGAATCGCTCGTCCACGCCAAGGCCGAATCGCAGCCTTCCGACTACAAGTGCCCCACGTGCGGCAAGCCCCTCGTCTACAAGTTCGGCAAAAACGGACGCTTCCTCAGTTGCTCCGATTACCCGACCTGCAGCTACGCCTCACCCGTCGATCGCGAAGGCAAGCCCCGCCCCGCCGCCGAAACCGTCAACGTCATGTGTCCCAAGTGCGGCAGAGCCATGACCAAACGCGTCGGCCGCTTCGGCCCCTTCCTCGGCTGCTCTGGCTACTCCGACAAAGCCAACCCCTGCGACGGCCTCTTGAACATCGACAAGAAGGGCAAAGTCACCGCCCCCTCGCAGCCCCCGCTCGTCACCGATCTCCCTTGCCCCACCTGCGAAGCCCCGCTCAACCTCCGCAACGGAGTGCGAGGCCCCTGGCTCGGCTGCTCCCGCTTCCCCAAGTGCCGCGGCAGAGGCAAATGGGCCGAACTCGACGAAGCCAAGCGCACCGACCTCGAAAAGCAAATGGCCGCCCACGACAAGGCGAACCCGATTCCGGTCATCAAGACGATGGACGGCATCGCGCTGACCGATGCCAACGGCAAGCCGCTGGCGACAGCGAAGACGGTGGATCAGCTCTCCGGCGATGGAAGCGATTCGGGCGAGCAGACGCTGGAAGCGGTTGCGGACGAGATGGGGGTCTAAGGAACTCCTGGCGTCCTCCCCGCCCCAACGGGGCGAAGGCCTGTAGCCACGAGTGAAGCGAGCAAGTCCGCGAGCGAGCGCAACCCGTGGACAACGGTTCTCTCTATCCTCTTCTTGCCCCGGAGGGGCAAAGGAATCGTGCCAGCGCACGCTCACAAGTCCTACACGCCAGACACCTTCTCGCAACTCCTACTCCACATCGCCTTCACCATCTGAGGCCAAGTGCCTCGCATCTCAGCCCGTTTCAACGGGCTTCCCCTCGGTACCGGCTTCAGCCAGATCACGCTTGAAATAAAATCCGGCGAACACCGTGTCTCGACGCAAACTCATTCTCTTGGCCTTGTTCTTGCTTGTGGCCGCCGCCGGCATTGTGCTCCCCAACCTGACTGAAGGCCACGTGCACGGGCATGATCGTTCGCGTCTTCAACTCCAACAACTCCACCAGGCCATACTGAAATACGCATCGCAGTCAGCCATGTTTCCGGCGCCTGAATCGTTTCCGCCGGGGACACCGGACTGGAGCGCACCGCTGATTGCCGCGGGCATTCTCACTCCTTCAATCCTCCGTTCTCCGCTCGCGGCTCCCAACTTTGATGGTCCTTCGTATCTGTACTTTCCGAAGAAGCACGACGCCGGTCTTGGGAACGAGATCGTCGTCATGGAAAACCCCGCCCTTCATGGAAATAAGGCCGCGTATGCCGCGGTGGACGACGACATCTACATCTTCCTCACCGGTGACGAACTTTGGAAACGGATCGACGGGCGCACCGCCGCGGATGGCACGACGCTGCATCGGCCCAAGAAATAGCGCACTGATCTCGCCGCTATTCCGTTTCGTTCACCTTCTCCACCATGCCCTGCAGCGCCCGCCAGCCCGCGATCTGCTTGGGCGTCATCGAACATTTCCCGCTCACCCGCAGCCGGTGCTCCACCGCTCGAAGTTTCCGCCGCAGTTCCCGGGGCAGATGCACCCCCTCTTTGATCACCAGCCCGGTCACGGCCTGGCGCTGATGACAACGGGCGCGATCGCTCGCGCCCGTCATCCCGCACCCTTCCTGGTTCATCGCTCACGGACACACGAGCTGGTCGTACGCCGCCGCGAACAGCACGAAATCGCTGTCGTCGACGATGCCGTCGGCGTTCAAATCCGCGGGACATCCGGCCGGCATGGAAGGGTCCTGGCAATCAAGCAGGTCGTACGCCGCGGCGAAGATCACGAAATCGCTGTCCTCAACCAGCCCGTCCGAATTCAGATCACCCGCGCACGCCGCGCCCCGCTCATAGGCCCCAAGGTCGGGCGCCCCGCCGGTGACACGCGCGTTCCCGGCCAGGTCGAGCGGATGCGCCACCGAGAGGAATGCGCCATCGCCGGCGTCGATCGCGGGAGAACCGGCCGCGAGCGTGTAGTCTCCCGCGCCGCTGTTGGCAAAGCCCGGATCGGCGTCGAACACGCCCGTCCCCCCGAATCCGCCTTCGATCAGACTTGCCTCGGCAGTCCATTCGCCACTGATAAGCCCGGCCGAATTTCCCCAGAGAATCGAATTGCGGATCATCGGCTCCGCTCCAAAGGCGGACGATGCGAACAACGTCGACTGCGAATTCGCGGGCGCAGTGTTCTGAGTCATCGTCGCGTTCACGATCTGAACCTGTGTCGCGCCCGCCGAGAAAAACCGAGCGGCGATCGTGCCCGCCTCGGTCGATCCGGCGTTCACGATCCCCGACGCCGCATTGCCCGCGAAGAGGCTGTTATAGACCTCGACCGACGAGTCGTACGCCGACAGCGCCGAGCCCGACGTTCCCGAGTTGCCGAGAAACTTCGTGCGATCAAACGTCACGCCGGCACGGAAATACGCGCCGGCAGCGCCGAGTGCGGCCGTGGCCGGATTGTTGTACGCATAGTTGCCTTCGAATACCGAATCCGAGACATCGATGCTTCCGCCGTACACCGCGGTCAGCCCGCAGCCGTAATACGCGGCGCGATTGGATTCAAAGCGACAGCGCCGAACGATGAGGCCGCTTGTATCACTGACAACCGCCCCGCCGATGTCATTTTCGCTTGCCGCCCCGCGGAACGTAATCCCGTCGACCACGGGCGTCTGGTTCGAGATCGATGCGATCGCAAGCCAGTATGAGTTGTCGGCTCGCGTGGCCGGATCCTCTGTATCGTTCCCAAGAATGTCGCCGCTCAGAACTGTCTCGTGCGCTCCGAGATCACGCTCGTCCGGATCGGGCGCATTCCGCCCGGCGTATCCGCCCAGGAGCCGCAGCCCCGAATCGAGCGGGAGGTAGAGAAAGCGGTTGTTGGTCCCATCATCCGCCCGATAGGTACCGCCCGCCATCCGCACCTCAATCCCCGGACCTGCGGGATCCGACATCGAAAGGGCGAACGCCAGGTTTTCCGCACGATGCACCGATTGGTACGCGGAGTTCCAGGATGATCCATCGCCCCCGGCCGGCGCACTCGCATCGACATACACCACCGCCGGCGCTGTCGCCCGTGTGGAAAGAATGCGCGAAGGTATCGGCATGGCGCCAGTCAATCCCTTCGCGTTCCGCGCTTTCGCCCGCCAGATGTACTCCTGGTTCGGGGCCAGGATTCCCGCAGGCACCGAGTAACTCGTGCCCGCGACCACTGCGGTGTGGATGATCCGCGCCGAGAACTGATCCGTCCCGATCTCCACCACGTAGTCGTCCGCGCCGTTCGAAGCGCTCCAGGTGAGCGTTGGCGTCGTGGTCCCGACGAATTCTCCGTGCGCCGGTGATTGCAACTGGAAGTAATCGGGACGCGTTGTCCCGCCATAAATCGCACGCAGCGCGGCGGCATCTCCGGCCGAGACCTGCGTCTGCCGCCCGATCGCATACTGCCAGTAAAGGGCATAAGGCCACTTCATGTCGATCGTCCGGTCGCCGTCGAGCGAGAAGTCGTACGCCGTGTAGTGCATGAGCGACAGGAAGTCGTACGGACCGGTCGTCGTGCCCCCCTGCACGTCGAAGTTGAAAGCGTTCGGCGGGTTGATCTTCGGGCTATTGATGGAGACGTAACTGTCCCGGTCCGAGCGCGCCTGCTCGTGCCGCATGCCCAGCACGTGCATCATCTCGTGCATCAGGATGCCCGCGTTTGTCCAACTCTGGATGTACACGAACTGCTGCGCACCCGTCCGGCCGATGGCGGAGGACAAATTCCCGCTCGTCGCCGTCGCGTTCCGCACGGTGACGTACGCCGCCTGGTTCGTCCGGGCCGTAAACGTCACGTTCACCGCCGCGGAGATCGTCGCAAAGGCGTTCAGCATCCGCGTGCGGTTGGCGCTGGTGACCGCCGCATCGAAGGTGTAATACACCACACCGCCCGGCCAGGGAGTTCCCGAAGACAACCCCATGATCGGCGAACCGGAGAGGAAATCCGGCGTACCGCAGCCCCCCTCTTCCCGCCCGCTCGGCACCGCACGCCCACCCGTCTCCTGAGCACGGGCGACCGTCAACCCCACCATCGCCACAAGACCCGCCGTCATGATCCGTTTCATCGCTGTTTTCCCTTCGGTTGTGCGTCGCGGCGGACTGCCGCGCACCCTCCGGGCGCAAACGCCCTCACCCCGGCGCAACGAATCGCAAAATCACCACGCAAAGGCCCGCTGGTTCCCTGTACACTCCAAGGATGCCGGATCCCGGGGTGTCGGCCATCCTGCAGCGTGCCTCTTCGGGCGACCGCCGCGCCGCGGACGACTTGCTCCCGCTCGTCTATTCCCAGTTGCGCGCCGCGGCACAGAACGCGATGCGGAACGAGCGCCCCGACCACACACTCCAGGCAACGGCCCTGGTGCACGAGGCCTACGCCAAGATGGTCGGGGGCCAGCCCGTCGACTGGGCCAACCGCGCTCATTTCTACGATGCGGCGGCAAGGGCCATGCGCCAGATCCTGATCGACCACGCCCGCGCCAAAAACGCCGAAAAACGGGGAGGAGACGCCCGTCGTGAGCCCCTTTCCGACTTCGCCGGCGCATTCCACGCCGATCCCGCCAGAATCCTTGCGCTCGACGAAGCGCTTTCCCGCCTGGAGCGCGAGGACGAAGAACTCGCGAGCGTCGTGCGCTTTCGTTTCTTCGCAGGCCTGAGCGGCGATGACACCGCTCAGGTACTAAACGTGTCACCACGCAAGGTGGACATGCTCTGGGCACGCGCACGCGCCTGGCTTTTCCGTGAACTGGAGCCGGACACGCCCTGAAAGGCCGTCCGCTTCAAAGGGAGCAAGGGTGGACCGCAAACGGGCAAGCGAGCTTTTCGAACGGGCTCTCGAACGACCCGCCGCCGACCGCCAGGCCTTCGTCCAGTCCGAGGCCGGCGGCGATCCGGCGCTCGCTCACGAAGTCCTGTCGCTTCTCGCCGCTTTCGATCGCGCCGGAGGATTTCTGGGCAGCCCGACCGCCCCCCACGCGCCGGCGTTCCGAACCGATCCGCATTCCGTCATCGGGCGAACGATCGGACCATTCCGCCTGCTCGAACAGATCGGCGAGGGCGGCTTCGGCGCCGTCTTCCTCGCCGAGCAGTCGCACCCCATCCGCCGCCGCGTCGCCCTGAAAGTGCTCAAGCCGGGCATGGACAGCGCACAGGTGATCGCCCGATTCGAGGCCGAACGCCAGGCCCTCGCGATCATGGAACACCCGAACATCGCGAAGGTGCTCGACGCCGGAACCACGCCCGAAGGCCGCCCCTATTTCGTGATGGAACTGGTTCGGGGCGATGCGATCACTTCCTACTGCGACCGCGCCCAGCTCTCCCCGCGTGAACGCCTCGAATTGCTCGTCCCCGTCTGCCAGGCCGTCCAGCACGCCCATTCCAAAGGCATCATCCACCGCGACCTCAAGCCGGGGAACGTGCTCGTCACGATGCAGGACGGCGCCCCGGTTCCAAAGGTCATCGACTTCGGCATCGCCAAAGCCCTCAGCGGGCGGCTCGGCGAGCAGACCGTCTACACCGAGTTCCGCCAGATGATCGGCACGCCCGCCTACATGAGCCCCGAACAGGCCGAGATGACCGGCCAGGATGTCGACACACGCAGCGACATCTACTCCCTCGGCGTGCTGATGTACGAGCTGCTGAGCGGCAGCACGCCCTTCGATACCACCGCCCTCGCCCACGCCGGCCTCGCCGAGATCCAGCGAATCATCCGCGAGGAAGAACCCCCCAAGCCAAGCACTCGCATCAGCACCGCGGGCGACCGCCTGGTGACAATCGCCCGCTGCCGGCGCGTCGAACCCCGGCGCCTGGGAAATCTCGTCAAGGGCGAACTCGACTGGATCGTCATGCGCGCCCTCGACAAGGATCGGCGCCGACGCTACCAGACCGCCGACGCTTTCGGCGCCGATATCCGGCGCTATCTCAATGGCGAAGCCGTGCAGGCCCGGCCGGCGAGCGCGTCGTACCGGGCTCGCAAATTCGTCGCCCGAAACAAGGCGCTCGTGACTTCGATCGCGGCGATCGCCGCGGCACTCCTGCTCGGCCTCGTCGTCTCCAGCGTCGGGTTTTACCGCGCTGCAAAAGACCGCGACCGCGCCATCGCCGCCGAAGCCGAGCAGTCCAGCCTCCGCAGGGCCGCCGAGCTCGCGAGGCAGGATGCCGAGAAGTCCGCCGCCGAAGCCAGGGCCGCAGAAAAAACCGAAGCCGCCGCCCGCGAGCGCGCCTCAAAGGAAGCCGCCCGCGCCGAGTCGCTGCTCCGTTTCAGCGATCTGGTAATCGGCTCCGCGGACCCCGATGTCACCAACACCGCGAGCACCACAACCCGCCAGATGCTCGATCGTGCCGCCGAGCGCGCCGGCGACTATTTCAAGGATCAGCCGGAGTCCGAATTCGCCGTGCGCGTCCGTATCGGCCGGGCTTACTGGGCCCAGCGCACCACCGACGCGGCCCTCGCGCAGTTTTTTCGCGCCGATGAACTTGCCCGCTCACTCCCGAACATCGATCCCCTTGAGGCCTTCGCCTTTTACTCTTCGTATGCATGGGCCAACGGCATGCTGGGAACGGAGTGGAAAACCAGCCCTGTCATCCGTCTCCCGATCGCGATCCAGCGAGTCCTCGAACCCACCCATCCCCGTGTCTGGCAGGCCATCAACTCCATGAAGACCACCGGCCTGGTCTGGGGACAGCCCGATGAAGCCAAGTGCCACGCGATCGCCGCCGAGATCGAACGCCTCATCCGCGAGGAAATCGGCCTCCACGCCCCCGAAACGCTCCCCGCCATCTACGGGCTCCTTCAATACGGCGAATTTGCCTCAAACCGCCGGGATCTGAGCACAAATCCGGACGCCGTATCCCGGATCGCCGTCGATTGCTTCGACCGCGCACTCCGCCTCCTGCTCGATATTTTTCCCGAAACCAACTCGGACGTCGCGATGGTGCGCCACCTTCTCGCCCTTACGCTGCGGGACGCCGGTGAGTACCCGCGCGCGCTCGCTTCTCTCGCAGAATGGAAAGCCTCTGCCTCCAAAGTGCTGCCGAACGATCACTGGATCCTCCACGCCATCGAGGGCTACCAGGGAACCATCCTGCTCCGCATGGACAACCCCGCCGACGCGGCGCCACTGCTGGAGTCCGCGGCCATCGGACTCGAGACGTCAGGGATGCCGCGCAAGGTCGCCAACGACTTCGCGGAGCGCGCCGCCGCCGCACACCGCAAGGTCGGCAACGACGAACAGGCCGAGCGCTTGGAAGCCAAGGCCGCGGCATGGGTGCTCGCCAACCGCACCGTTCCCGACACTCCCGCCGTCGCCCGGCGATTGCTCACCCCCGAGCAGATCCCGCTGCTCGACGCCATCACGGAGGCCCGCAAGGCAATCGATGCGCAATCGCCCGATGCCGGCCCGGCCCTGCTGAAGGCCATCGAACTGCGCCGCAAACTTCTCAAGCCGACCGATCCCGCCGCGTACGCCATCCTCGGGATGGAAGTGGACATCGCCGTGCTGTACGAAAGCGGCCGTGAATCGCCCGGCGTCACGCGCCTGATCCGATACCGGCTCAACCAGGACATCCAGGAACTATCGTCGCAACTTCCTCTGGTCACCGAACGCAACCGGGCCTATTACGCCTATCGCATCGGCCTTGCGATCTGCGACGGCATCGACCCCGACATCCCACCCTCGCAGCGCGGCGCCCGCAGCGAGCCATTCCTCCGCTCCGCTCGCGATCATTTTCGCGCGACCGATCCGGAGCACGCCTATCTCACCCTCATCGAATCCTGGCTCGGCCAGAGCCTGTACCTCCAGGGTCGGTATCAGGAAGCTCTTGATGTTCTGGATGACGGCTACCTCACTATCGCCGCTCATTCCGGCAACGGCTCCTGGTACACCTACGCCGCTGTTCATCGAAAGGCCAAGTGCCTCACCGCGCTCAAGCGATTTGATGAGGCCCGCGATCTCATCGCCATGAGTGTGAGCAAAGAAGGAGCCGACTCTTTCCCGGACAATGCGTTCCGAGACTTTGCCGCACGCATCCTCGAAGGCACCGGCCAAACGCCGTCACAACTCGCCCTTGCCGTTTCGCTTTCGCAGACCGCTGTCAATAAAAACCCTTCGGTTCTCAACCGGTCGCGGCTCTACTCAGCCCTGGTTCGTGCGGGCGAAAAGGACCGCGCACTGATCGAAGCAAAAACACTCCTCGATCCCGCATTCGCCAAGTCCCCCTCCGAAACCAACATGGCCTGCTGGGCCATTGTCAAGGACCCAAACGCCCCAGCCGAGATTGTCGCGCCCGCGGTAGCCCGCCTGGAGGCCGCCGCGGCGGCCGCTCCCAAGAACGCCGCGCTCGCCAACACCCTCGCCGTCGCCCTTTACCGGAACCGCCAGTTCAACGACGCCGCCCAGCTCGCACGAAAAAGGCTCACTTCGACAACATCCGACGGTTTCTCGACCGATCCGTCCGGCGGTGATTTCGCCGTGCTCGCCATGGCTCTCAAACAGCTCGGCGAGCACGCCCAGGCCCTGGCAATCATGGACTCCATACCGCCGCCCCTGCTCAAACCGCCCCTCGACGAAGACGATCAACTCCTCCTGGACGAAGCACGATCGCTGCTGGGTACCCCCGCGCCGCGATGAGCCCCCGCGGCACCTTCTCCGGAGCCGAGTGCGAACGATTCTCCTATGAACGCCCCCCACATGTCCGCGGCCGAATTCCGCCGCGAAGCCCACCGCGCCATCGACTTCATCGCCGACTACCTCGTCTCCGTCGAATCGCTCCCTGTCCTGTCGCGGGTCAAACCCAACGAAATTTACAACGCGCTCCCCGCCCACGCACCGAAAGACCCCGCGTCGCAGCGCTCCTCCATCCCCGCCGAATGGTCCTCGATTTTCTCCGATCTCGAAACGACCATCCTCCCCGGCCTCACCCACTGGCAGTCCCCCAACTTCTTCGCCTTCTTCCCCGCCAACACCAGCTACCCCGCCATCCTCGGCGAACTCCTTTCCGCGGGCCTGGGCGTGCAAGGCATGCTCTGGCTCACCAGCCCCGCCTGCAGCGAACTCGAAACCAAAGTCCTCGATTGGCTCGGCGAACTCATCGGCCTGCCCCGCGAGTTTCTCTCTGACGGCGCAGAACCCGCAAAACAAAACGGCAACGGCGGCGGCGTCATCGAAGGCACCGCCAGCGAAGCCACACTCGTCGCCCTCTGCGCCGCCCGCCATCGCGTGCGCACCCTTCTCACTTCTTCCAATCCCTCTGCCCCTCCGCCCCTCCGCCCCTTTGCCCCTTCGATCTACACCTCAACCCAAGCCCACTCTTCCGTCATCAAAGCCGCGATGATCGCCGGCCTCGCAATCAGCCCCGAAGATCGCACCCACCTCCGCCTTATCGATTGCGACACGAACTTCGCAATGGACCCCACCGCCCTCGAGCGCGCGATCCGCGAAGACCTCAAACAAGGCCTCACGCCCACCTACGTCGCCGCGACCGTCGGCACCACTTCTTCCACCGCGATCGACCCCGTCGACAAGATCGCCCATGTCCTGCAGTCCACCGGCTGCAACAAGCTCGGCACCTGGCTCCACATCGACGCCGCACACGCCGGTGCCGCCTGCGTCTGCCCCGAATACCGCTTCATGCTGACCGGCATCGAGCACGCCGACTCCATCGCCTTCAACCCGCACAAGTGGCTGCTCACCAACTTCGACAGCAACTGCTTCTACACCCGCGACCGCAAGTCTCTCACCGGCGCGCTCTCCATCACCCCCGAATACCTCCGCAACGCCGGCACCGACTCGGGCGCGATCGACTACCGCGACTGGCAGGTCCCCCTCGGCCGCCGCTTCCGCGCCCTGAAACTCTGGTTCGTCCTTCGCCACTACGGCGCCCAAGGCCTCCGCGCCCACATCCGCGAGCACATCCGCCTCTCCGAACTCTTCGAATCCCTCGTCCGCGCCGATCCCCGCTTCGAAATCGTCGCCCCCCGCACCATGAACCTCATCTGTTTCCGCCTCAAGGCCAACGACGCCGCCAACAAGCGCCTCCTCGACACCTTGAACGCCGGCGGCAAGATCTACCTCACCCACACCGTCCTCCCCAACGTCGGCTACACCATCCGGTTCTGCATCGGCGCAACCGCAACGCAAGAACACCACGTCCGCGCTGCTTGGAAGCTCATTCAAGACACCGCTCGCGATTGAACCTTTGCGCCCCCGGAGTCCCTTGTGGTAAATGCCCCAGACTCGCCTCGCTCAACAACCTATCGCACACCGGCAAGCTTCCGCACCGTCATGTCAAACGTCCGCACCATGCTGCTCTGGATCGCATACACGATCACGCAGTAGATGACCGCCGCCGCCAAAGCCCCAAGCGCCAGCGACATCCTCGCCGTCTCCAGGCCCCCTCCACCCGAAACCGTCTGCCCCATCGCGCTCTCCGGGAATATCTCCGCATACACCAGCGGCGCCGGCGAAAGCGCACCCAGCGCCGGCCCGATCCACGCGACCGTCATCGCCGCCTGCCAGCCGCACAAGCCCACCATCCCCGCCACCGCACCAACGATCCCCACCGTCGCAACCACCGACGAAATCGTCCCCTTGCTCCGCAGCGACCACTGCAACCCCACCATCACGCAAAACGCCGTAAACGGCAGCACAACCAGCGGCGCCACAACGGCCGCCTCCGGCAGCACCACCGGAACCATCGTCGTTCCCGTCCCCCCCACCACGCTGACCTGCACCCCTCCCGCACGCGCAAGTCCATCCAGGAGCACATACACCGCCGCCAGGCCCAGCGTCCCGAGCGGCACCGCAAGCAGCGGCAGCAGATACGCAATCAGCCCCCGCAGCTTCCCGAACAGATAACTCGACGGCGTCATCGGCGTCGTCAGCAGCAGATCCAGCGTCCCATCCTCGCGTTCCC
Organism: Planctomycetota bacterium; assembly: GCA_018242625.1. GTDB lineage: Bacteria > Planctomycetota > Phycisphaerae > Phycisphaerales > UBA1924 > JAFEBO01. The sequence goes on along the minus strand of JAFEBO010000004.1, from coordinate 162,297 downwards.
GGCTGATCGCCGTCGCCGCCATGTTGATCGCCACCAGCGTGATCACCGCCAGTTCGCCCCACACCGTCGCCAGGAGCGCCGTCCGAAAGTCCGAGTGCGTCATCGACCCGACGTGATACAGAACCAGCAACGCCACGCCAAACGCGCCCCCGCAGCCGATAAACGCCCACCGCGCCACAATCCTCCCAAACGTGCTGTTCCTCGCCGCGGCCTCACGCCACGCAATCGGGTTCTGCCACACCGTCCGCGCCGGCCTCGTCTCCGCTCCCGCCGCCCCAAATCCAAACAGCTTCCGATACCACGGCGTCCCGCCCTCCTCGTTCCTCAAAAGGTTCAGCCCACCGCTCCGAACCGTAAAAGTCGAAATCACCATCAGAACAACGCTCAGCACAAGCGCCCCGTAACACCACGTCCGCACCGGGTGCTCAAAGAACAGATTCTCAAGCCCCGACGTCGTGCCCTCCGGAGCCGTCGGGTAATTCGCCGGCGTGAGCAGCGCCGACAGCGCCAGAAACGGATTGATCGCCGTCATCCACGTCACGCCCGACCCGCCCGCCGCACCTCTCCCCGCGTTCCGCAAAAACACATCAATCCCCGCGGTCACCGCCAGGTAACTGATCACGCACACATAAAACGCAAACACCGCCCGCTTCCCCGCCAGCCGCGACACAGAAAGCGCAATCGCGATCGTCCCCACCAGCAGCACCGCAAACGCGCTGATCGCAAAGCTCCCGAATATCGCCCGCATCGACACGCCGCCAAAGTACTGCGTCAACGCAAAGAGCGGCAGAGTCGCCACCATCAACGCCACAATGAAAAACAACCGCCCCAGCAGATTCCCCAGCACAATCTGCCCCGCCGTGAGAGGCGTCGTCAAAAGCACTTCCCACGTCCGCGGGCTCGCCTCCTGCGCAATCGCCCCCGCCATGAACACCGGCGCCAAAATACAGATCAACGCCAACTGCAAGTACGCGATAAACGTAAAGCTCGCCGCCGCATTGATCGCCAGCTCACGATAATCGAGCTCCCCGCCCCCCAGCCGCGCAATCAGCGACCACAGCAACACCAGGATCAAAACCGCCAGATACGCCGCCCGAATGTACAGGTGCCGCGTCCGCCGCGACCCGTTCTGCACCAGGCGCACCGCGATCGGATTCAGCGGAATCAGGTACACAATCCAGCGCAGAAAGACAGGCATGTCCGGATGATACGAAACAACATCCCGCAGCACGCACGCCGCGTTCAAGCCCCGGACCCGATTCTCTTCTTTTCCCGCGTCCAGAGGCGCCAAGCCCCACCCGCCGCCATCCACCCCATCGCCGCAACGCACAACCCGATCAAGCCCCACCGAACCCACTCCGCCGCCTCAAACGACAATCCGACTCCCGTCAAGAGCAGGACATACGCCGCCACACACCCCGGACACTTCGGCACAAACGCCAACCCCGCAACCGGCAAAGCCCATCGCACAATCCCAGCCACCCGCCGAATCCACGCCCTCCGACAGGGCGCCATCTCCTCAGACGCCCGCACAACCTCTCCGCCGCCCGAATCCGAACAACATCGCATCACTCTCACCCCGCAGGTAATCAGCCACTTCCCCTCTTCAACTCTTCCCCTCCCCCACCTCCCCCACCTCCTCACTTCAAAGCCGGCCCCGTCACCCCCGGCTTCTCCATCCACGGGTGCACGAACGGCGAGCCGTCGTACCGATCGTGGTGGCGCACCCACTCCATGCCGCCAATCTCCGCCTCGTCGCGGCCCTTGGGCGTGATGTCGATGAACTGGTACGCGCCGAGAAAATTCTCGAGCCCGCGCCCAAACGTCGAATACGTGTGATAAATCTCGCCGCCGGATCCCTTGGCAAAGACGGACAGCCCCGGCAATTCACGGATCGGATACGGCCTGCCCGTGAAGTTATACACCGCCTTCTCCGAGGCCAGCTCCTGGTCCGTGAACGACACGCCGTAGTCATGCCCAAAGTCGGTGTTCGCCCCCGACACCCACGGAAAACTCCATCCCATCCGCTTGCGGAACGCCTCGATCTTCTCGAGCGGCGCCTTCGACACCGTCACCAGCGAGATATCACGCTGCGCCAGGTGAATCACCAGCGGGTTGTAGTGGTCCGCGATGAAAGAGCACGACTTGCACCCCTGCGACCACGTCGCATCGAACATGAAGTGATAGACAACAAGCTGCCCCTTGTCCCCGAACAGATCCGCCAGCGACCTCTTCCCACCCGGCGAATCAAACGTGTACGTCTTCTCCACTTTCACCCACGGCAACTCACGCACCTTCGCCTTGAGCGCATCCTGCTTCCGCGTGAACTCCTTCTCTTCGGCAAGCAGCGCGATCCGCTTCTCCAGCCACTCCCGACGCGACACAACCCTGTTCGCCGCCATGTTCAGACTCCTTGTCAAACCCGCTGCGGTTCTTCCCGGCGCCCGCTTTCTCTCTCTTTACGCTCCGCGACTTGCCGGCTTGGCGCCTTCCTATTTCCCCTTCCCCTCCGCCACCTTCTTGATCCGCCCCATCGCGTGCTCCCAGCCCTTGGGCATCCCATCCAGATAGTCCTTCGCCAGCATCCCCATCGCGCGATGGACGAACGACAGCACCGAGCCGCCGCCCTCGGCCTTGATCCGGTACTGCACGTGGTTCACCGCCGGGAACGACATCGGCATCGGCCCGACAAGCTCGAGAAGCGTCGGCGCCTTGATCACCTGCACGTGCCCCCACAAATGCCCGTAATCAAACCCGCCGGTTTTTCCCAGATCCCGATACCACCGCCCGCCCACCCACGGCTCGATCTTCATCGGAAACGGCTTGCCATCGGGCATCACGCTTCCGGGTCCAAGCTCTTCGAGCACCGACTCAAACACAACTTCCGGCGCCGCCGCCACGAAGATCTCTTTCTTGATCTCCAGCGTGTGAACCGTCTCCGCATCCACCCGCACTCCCATTTCCGCCGTCGTCATTTCCAACTCCTTGACGCTCATTCGCGCCCACTGAACCAAACTCCTCGAAGGCCCGCGCTCAATCCAAATTTGGCCCTTTGGCCCTCTGCCTACTTCCCCCTCCCCTCCGCCCTCTCCTTAATCCGCCTCAGCTGGTTCTCCCAGAACCGCTCAAACTCCTTCGCCCACTCGTACACAGGCTTCAGCTCTTCCCCATTCACGCTGTACATCCGCCGCCTCCCCTTCCGCACCACGCTCACCAGCCCCACCTCACGCAGCACTCCCAGGTGCTTCGAAACCTGCGGCTGCGGCCAGCCCAACTCCTCCACCAGCCACGTCACATCCTGCTCGCCCCCGCCGTGCGCGAGGGCTCCCAGAATCTCCCGCCGCCGCGGCTCCGCAATCGCCGCAAATGCATCCAATGTGGTCGCCGATCGTGCCATCTCCTTTAATATATTCCGATATGGGCATATGTCAAGCCGCAATCCGCAAGTCGCTCCGAAATAAAGAGTTCTTCACGGCTCCCCCACCACCCGCCTCCACCACCCACGCGTCCTCATCCCGGCCCCGTACCTTCCTGTCATGAACATCCAAACCCTCGCCCGCCAATTCGTCGACCTCTGCAACCAAGGCAAAAACTTCGACGTCATGCGCACCATGTACCACCCCGACATCGTCTCCGTCGAAGGCAGCGGCGCCCAAACCGCCGGCCAGCAGGCCGTCATCCAAAAGTCCGAACGCTGGGCCGCGGCGAACGAAATCCACGGCGAAAAAGTCCGCGGCCCCTACTTCAACGGCCCCAACCAGTTCGCCGTCCATTTCACCTTCGAAATCACCCCGCGCGACACCGGCAAACGCATCGCCCAGGAAGAAGTCGGCGTCTACACCGTCCAGGGCGACAAGATCATCCGCGAACAGTTCTTCTTCGACGGCAAGTGGTAAGCCCGCATCACGCCCTCACGCTCCTCCCCGATGGCCCCAATCAGGCAACAAGCCGGCTCACCAATCCGCTTCACCGCGCCGCTCTTCCGCCCAAAGGACGAAAAAGCCGCGACCTGGTGCTTTCTGCTTCTCCCGCGCAAGTCATCCGCCTCCCTCCCCTCCCGCGGCCCCGTCTCCGTCCGCGGCACATTCAACCAAACCCCCTTCATCGCCACGCTCCAACCCGACGGCAACGGAAGCCACTGGCTCAAGGTCGATCAAAAACTCCAAACCCAATCCAAGTCCGCCCCCGGCGACACCATCGCACTCGAACTCACACCTCTCGCACCCGACGAAGAACCCGAGCCCAAACTCCCCCCCGATTTCCGCAAAGCCCTCAGCGCCGCGCCCAAAGACGCACAAATCGCCTGGAAGGAAATCACTCCCGTCGCCCGCCGCGACTGGATCCTCTTCATGACCTCCGCCAAGAAGGCCGAAACCCGCGCCAGCCGCATCGCCAAAACCTGCGACATGCTCGCCAAAGGCAAACGCCGCCCCTGCTGCTTCGACCGCTCCGGCATGTACGACAAGAGCCTCCGGTGTCCGGTCGCGGACGATCTCAAGCCTCGCGCCTGAACACCTGAATCCAAGCAGCACCCATCGCGAATCCCAAAGTCGCCCGACTTTGCAGCCCCGATGCAAGATCGCCCTGAGGCTTGCGCGACGCATCATCGTTTGCTATGCTGCCGCCAATTCCGGAGGAACCCTTGAAATCCGTCAATTCCATCGCACTCACCGCGCTCGTCGTCGCCGCAGCAACTCTCAAGCCCGCTTCCGCTCAGGACAGCGCACTGCCGCCCTCACTCATCACGCCCGACAAAGTCGATTCCTCCATCGGCCCGCTCGAATTCTGGAACGGCGTGCCCACCCCCGCCACCGCCGAGCGCGTGCGCGACGCCCTCGACTTCAACAACGCCCTCGCCGCCTACAACAACAGTTTCCGCGGCGCCTCCGCCTTCGCCCTCGGCAAAGGCTTCCAGAGTATCGGCGCCGAAGACAACACCTTCGTCATCTACTCCGAGCTGATGGACGCCAAGTCCCTCTTCCTAACCGCCAACTGCGACACCATTTACTACATGGGCGTCATCAACCTCTCCAAGGGTCCGATGGTCCTCGAGCAGCCCCCGCTCGGCCTGGGCACCATCAACGACATGTGGTTCAGCTGGATCATCGACGTCGGCTTCCCCGGCCCCGACCGCGGCGGCGGCGGCAAATACCTCCTCGTCCCCCCCGGCTACACCGGCCCGCTCCCCGAGGGCGGCTTCTACATCGCCCACTCCAAGACCAACCGCGTGCTCTACGCCGCGCGTTCGTTCCTGGTGAACAACGACCCCAAGCCCGCCGCAGAAAACGTCAAGAAGAACCTCAAGCTTTACCCCTACACCCCCGGCGGCGTCGGCACCAGCATCGCCACCGCACTCGAAGGAACCGTCCGCCTCGCCGTCAACCCGCCCATCCCCGAAACCAAATTCATCGAAGCCAGCGGCAAGGCGTTCAACACCGTCCCGCCCGGCGATTTCGGCTTCTTCGAGATGCTCAACGAAAACGTCCAGCAGGAGCCCGCCACCAGCTACGACGTCGAACTCGCCGGCCAGCTCGCCGCCATCGGCATCGCGCACGGAAAACCATTCCAGCCCGACGCTCGCATGAAGAAAATCCTCACCGACGCCGCGGCAGTCGGCAACGCCGCCGGCCGCAGCCTCAACTGGCGCTCCAACGTCTCCCACCCGGACTGGGCCTACTACCCCGATTCCAAGTGGGCCAACATGCTCTTCCAGGGCGGCGCTCTCTTCGAAACCCCGCCCCCGGCATTCACCCGCGAAGGCATGTTCAAACCCTACCCGCCCACCGGCGCCCGCACCCTCGATTCACGCACCGCCTTCTACTACGCCTACACGCTCGACTCGCCCGGCATGATCATGCGCATCCCCGGCGTCGGCTCGCAATACCTCATGGGCTTCCTCGATGCCGCCGGTAACCCCTTCGACGGCGCGAAAACCTACAAGGTCACGCTCCCCAAAGACATCCCCGCCCGCGCCTTCTGGTCGCTCACCGTCTACGACAACCAGTCCCGCTCGCTGCTCGACACCCCGCAGCGCTTCCCCCGCGCCGGCAGCCAGTCCTACCCCAGCCCCGCCGCCGAAGCTTCGCCCGACGGCTCCACCACCATCTACTTCTCACCCACCCAGCCCCAAGGCATCCCGCGCGGCAACTGGATCCAAACCGCCCCCGGCAAAGGCTGGTTCACCCTCCTCCGCCTCTACAGCCCCCTCGAACCCTTCTTCGAGAAAACCTGGCGCATCAGTGAAATCGAATTGGTGAAGTAGCCAGAATCAAACCCACGCAGTCCCCCGACTCGTGATCTTCGCACCCCGCACGCCTCAAGCCACCCCAGGCAAGCTTGAGGGAAGGTAGGGCGCGTTTCGTTCCGCTTTGCGCGCTGCTGACTTTCATAGTCTCTTTAGAGCTCCCACCAGCGCATCAATATCCGCCGTCGAATGCGCCGCCGAAATCTGGCACCGCAACCGCGCATGCCCCTCCGGCACCACCGGATACCCAAACCCGATCACAAACACGCCCAGTTCCAAGAGCCGCTTGCTCATGGCAATCGCCTTCGCCGTCTCCCCCACAATGATCGGGCAGATCGCCGTCGGGCTCTCGAGCACATCAAACCCCGCCTCCTTGATCTTCTTCCGCGCGTACGCCGTGTTGTCCTTCAGCTTCTGCACACGCTCGGGCTCCCGCAGCATGATCTCAATAGCCTTCTTCGCACTGCACGCCACCGTCACCGGCAACGCATTGCTAAAGAGCGTCGGCCGCCCCCGCTGAATGAGCAGCTTCGTCACCCGCTCACTCGCCGCCACAAACCCGCCCGCCCCACCACCCAGCGCCTTGCCAAGCGTGCCCGTAAAGATGTCCACACGCCCAACGCCGCCCGCATTCAATCCCTTCCCGCTCTTCTCCGCGTCTTTCTCCGCGTTCTCTGCGTTCTCTGCGTTCTCTGCGGTGAATGCCATTGCATTTCTTGCACGAAGCGGCGGTGCCATTCCAAAGTGCTCATGCGTCCCCCGCCCAAGCTTCCCCATCACCCCGTGCCCGTGCGAATCATCCACCACCAGCAGGGCCCCGTACTCATCGCACATCTTCCGCATCGCCGGCAGATCCGCGATCGAACCTTCCATGCTGAACACCCCGTCCGTAACAACCCAGATCTGCCCCGTCACTTCCGGGTTCTTCTTCGCGCCCTCAAGCGCCGCGCGCAGACTCTTCTCCCCCTCCAGTCTGTTGTTCGCGTACACCGCCTTCTGCACGCCCTTCTTGATCACCGTCGTCAGCCGGATCGCATCGATGATGCACGCGTGGTTCAGTTCATCGCTGATGATGCAGTCGCCCGGCTCCGTGCACGTCGGAAACAGCGCCTCCGCCGCCGTCCAGGCGCTCACGAACGTATAAGAACTCTCCGTCCCCATCATCCGCGCGATCTCTTGCTCCAATTCATGGTGCGGCGAAAAAGTCCCGCAGATAAACCGCACGCTCGCCGTCCCCGCCCCGTAATCCCTCAGCCCCTTCACGCCCGCCTCAATCACCTCCGGGTGATTCGCCAGCCCCAGGTAGTTGTTCGAGCAGAAGCACAGCACATCGCCGTACCCCTTCAGCCGGATCCTCGCATCCATCGGCCCTTCAATGGTTTGCAATTCCTTCCAGACCTTCTGGTCACGCAACTGGCTGAACAACGAATCCGTGCGCTGATCAAACTTGGACAAGGCCATGCGAAGCTCCCTTGGCGACCTTCCGCCATCGCCAGTCTACGCATCGCACCCAAACAGTTCCCTTTCCCCACACGCACCCGCGAAACCCGCCCCGCAACAGCGCATCCAACCCCGGTACCATCCTCCCTTATGGAAAAGGGATCTCTCTCACCCCTCGGAGTTCACGAATGAAAGTCTGCCCGATGTGCGTCGCTTCGCTCGCCCTCGCCGCCGGTATCGCCGGCCTCGCCCTCATCGGCGGCGGCACGCCCGTCACCGCCGCCCTCGCCGACAACGGCTACAAGGTCGACCCCGTCCACACCTCCTCCATCTTCGGCGTCAAGCACAACGGCGTCTCCAACTTCTACGGCCGCTTCAACAAGGCCGGCGGCAGCTTCAACATCGACGCCGCCGACCCCTCCAAAAGCTTCATCGATATCACCATCGACACCGAATCCGTCGACACCGCCAACGCCGGTCGCGATAAACACCTCAAGAGCGGCGACTTCTTCTCCGCCGCCGAATTCCCCGTCATGACCTTCAAGTCCAAGTCCTTCAAGAAGTCCGGCGAAAACACCTACGACGTCACCGGCGATCTCACCATCCGCGGCAAGACCAAGGAAGTCACCGTCAGCGTCACCGACACCGGCCGCGGCAAGGCCCGCAACGGCGAAGTCGCCGGCTTCGAAACCAAGTTCAACATCAAGCGCGCCGATTACGGCGTCTCCTTCATGGTCGGCCCCGGCCTCAGCGACGATGTCATGATCCTCTTCAGCGCCGAGGGCGGCAAGGGCGCCTGATTCGCCAAATCCCCTTCGCCGCGCAAACGAGCCGCGGAAGACCGATGCCTTTCACCCGCTTTTCAAAACGCACCGTCTCACCGCGGTGCGTTTTCTTTTCGAGAATTGCCACTCTTCTCTGCCTCTTTCCCTCTGAAAACTCGGACCTTTCGATTTCCCCATGAATCTCCCCGCCGAACAGATCAAGCTGCTCCTGCTCGGATCGATCCCCCCATTCATTGTGGGCGCGATCCTTTTCTTCCTCATCGCACCCAAACGCCCCGAGCAGCCCGGCCCCGACGGCAAACTCCCGCGCCCTCGCCACGCATGGATCCTCCCCGTCCTCCTCTGCGGGCTCGTGTTCATCCTGCAACCTCTCATCGCCGGCAAGTTCGTCCTCTACCCGCGCTCCGCCTCCGAATGGCCCCTGCTCACAACGCTCATCGCGACCATCCTCGCCCTCGTCGCCCTCACACTGCCGCGCCCCCGCGCACTGCGCCTGCTCGCCCGCTTCGGCGCGATCGTCACGCTCGGCGGCTTCGTCGCCCAGATCTTCCTCTTCCGCTGGTCCTTTCCCGAAAAACTCGCCTGGCTCGGCGCTCTGGGCATCATCGCCACCAGCGCCTGGTTCGCGCTCTCACATGTCGTCACACTCAATAAAGGTGTGAGCGGCATCGGCATCCTCGCGCTCACAACGCTTGCCGCGGCGGTCGCCTGCGAGCCCGGCTTCAGTTCTCTCCCGAGCGCGCAGTACATCGGCATCATCGCCTGGACGCTCCTCGGCGGCGCCGCCGTCGCGCTCATCCGCCCCAACCTCCGCCTCGCCGAAAACGCCACGCACGTCCCCCTCATCGTTGCCGCGATGATCACCTTCGCCGCCGCGCTCGGCGCCGGCGACGACCCCGCCTGGCTGAAACTTCTCTTCACCGCCCTCGTCGCGCTCGTGCCCATCCTCCCCTTCGCGCTCGACACCATCTGGAAACCCGCCGCCCCGTCGACCAAACGCACCATCCTGCGCCTCGCCGTCGCGGCAATCCCCTTCATCGTCCTCGCCGCCATCGCGGGCAAGCGAGCAATGGACGCACTGGCCGCGGACCCGTACGCGGGTTGACAAGACTGGCCCGCCGCCGCGTACCCTCCGCCATGGCAGAAGTTGTCGTCATCGGCGCCGGAGTCATCGGGCTCTCTACCGCCCTCGCTCTCGAAGAAGCCGGGCATTCCGTCCGCATTCTCGCGGCAGAAACCGGCGATGCCATCGTCTCCAGCGTCGCCGGCGCCGTCTGGTACCCCTTCAAAGTCGGGCCGGTCGACAAGGTGCCCGCGTGGGCAGGAATCACCCGTGATTGGCTGCTCAATCTCTCCCGAACCACCCCGCAGGCCGGCGTCGATGTTCTGACACGCATCGAACTCGCCGACGACGACCGCCGCCCCTGGTGGGCCGATGCCGCACCGGATCTGCAAGTCGTTCACGACTACTTCGGCCGGCCGTTTCCCAAAGGCGCCAAACTCGCCTGGAAATTCAGCGCCCCCCGCGCCGAGCCCCGCTACTTCCTTCCCTGGCTCCAGTCGCAGTTGAAAGCCAAAGTCCAGACCGCGACCGTCACCTCTCTTGACGCCACACTGGCCGACCAGAAGGCCGACTTCCTGATCAATTGCACCGGTCTCAAAGCCCGCGCCCTCACCGGAGATCGCGAGCTCGTCGGCGTCTTTGGTCAGGTCGTTGTCACCGAACCGGGCGAACTCGACCTCGGCCTCTGCATCGGCGACGAGCGCGACGAGCACGCCATGTTCTACACCATCCCGCGCCGAGGCGAAGTCGTTGTTGGCGGCTGCGCCGAGCCGTCGCCCGACACCCGGCCGCTTACGACCTCTCCGTCCCTGACCCGCTCCATCCTCGATCGCGCCGCCGCCCTCAGCCTCAAGCCCGGCCCGATCATCCGCGAGCGCGCCGGGCTGCGCCCCTACCGGCCGGCCGTCCGCCTCGAACCCGACCCCGCGAATCCCCGGATCATCCATAACTACGGCCACGGCGGCGCGGGCTACACCCTCTGCCGCGGCTGCGCGATGGCGGTTGCCTCGCTGCTCGGGCGCTAGTCTGCTACCCTTTTCCCACCACGCGCTCGGGGTGCGGCAATGCAAACTTCGGTCGTCATCAGCACCTTCGACAAGCCGCAGTATCTGCGTCGGACTCTGGCCGGGCTGGCGGCACAATCGATCCTGCCGGACGAACTCATCATCGCCGACGACGGATCGGGTGAGGAAACCCGCGAGGTCGTCCGCCGGTTCCGCGCTGTCGCAGCGTTCCCGGTGATACACATCTGGCAGGAACATCAAGGCTGGCGCAAGTGCCGCATCATGAACGCGGCGCTCCGCGAGTCGTGCGCCGATTACATGGTTTTTTCCGACGGCGACTGCATCCACCGTTCGGACTGGCTCCGGGGACACTTGCGGTTTGCGCGTCCGGGCCGCTTCCTTGCCGGCGGCGATCTGCGCATGAACAAGGCCGTCTCGGACCGCATCACACCCGACGACGTCACTTCCGGGCGTGCCTTTTCCCCGCGCTGGCAGTTCCGGAACGGAATGGTCTGGCGGCGATCCTGCGTCAAGGTGCTGGTGCCGCGGCCGCTCGCGCCGATCACGGACATCATCAACTTCACTCCGGCGCGATTCAGCGGCAGCAACGCCTCCTGCTGGCGGGCCGATGCGCTGCGGGTCGGTGGCTTCGACGAACGATTCGGCTGGGGCAAGGAAGACGTCGAACTCGGCCAGCGCCTCCGCAACTCGGGCCTGACCTCGCGCCATGTCCGCTACAACGCCATCTGCCTTCATCTGGATCACCCACGCGACACGACGATCACGCGCGAGGCCGTCGAGCGCAACTTTGCGATGCTCGACGAGGTCCGGCGCGAAAAGAAAACGCGGGCGGTGCTGGGACTCGAACAGACGGGCCGGGATCAGAGGATCGAGCGGGAGAATCCCGCCGCCGTGCTGGTCGCCTGAGGATCCTTACGGCCAGCCGTTGTTGCGCCACCAGGGGGCGGCTTTGGACTCAAACAGCGCATCGGCCTGCCACATGAGCCCGTCGCTGGGGCGGTGCATGACCTGGAAAACATCCGCCAGGCGATAACCGAGCTTGTCCATGTGGAAGCACATCTCGGGGAAAACCGGCACGCCTTCCCGCAGGCGGAAGTTGTAAACCTCGAGCTGGATCATCGTGGTGTCGCGGATCGTCTTTGCGGCTCCCTGCAGGATCTCGAGCTCGTACCCGTGCGTGTCCAGCTTGAGGAAGTAAGGCGGGGGGAGCTTGGACTCTTCGACCATTGCGTCGATGGAGAACTGGTCGACCTCGAACTCGCCGGGCATTCCGAGCGAAACGGTGCCGCTCAGAGGGTCTGAGGTCGCGAAGAACTTCACCTTGCCGACGCTCGGGCCCGCGGCGCCGAACTTCACGTGGCTGCGGGGCATTTCGAGCATGTACTGCTCGAGGGCGGGCCGGTGCGCCGGGTTCGCGTCGACGAGGAGGGACGAGCTGTTTGGCCAGTACTTTCGGGCGTGTCGCGACCAGCTCCCGTTCGAACAGCCGATGTCGATCGTGGAGCCCACGGGGACGCCGCGGAGCACGGCGCGCGACATGTGGTTCACGCTTTCGTTTTCGAGGTCCTGGTAGGCGGGCATCGGCAAGGATAGGGGAAGCGCGCCCGGAACACAGGGCGCGCCTCCCCTGCCCGGCTCTCCCTCTACTTTCGCCTGCGGAAGTAAAGCCACCACGGATCACGGTCGAGATCGATCGTGGCGATCCGCAGGGCTGTTTGCTTCGCCGCCCGCAGCCGCCGGCCGATCGAACCGGGCGGTGTGATACGGCTCTCCTGGCGGGACGGTGCGAGCGCCGAACGGAGGCGCTCCAGCGCGGCCGCTCGGGACAGGCGTGTGTATCCGGTCATTGCTGAACTCCTTTTCCTGCGCGAGTGTGCGCGTGAGAACTCTGGTGGAAGGGGCTGCGTTTCTGGCTGGGCGGTCAACTTCGGATTGGCGCGGGAACTTTTCAGTTCTGCCGGCACGTGACGCCGCGTTGGGCGACACCTTCGTGAGCGGCGCGACAGGTCATGTCACTGGACGCGCAACACACGGGGCGGGGAAGTCGAAGTTGGAGAGCCTTGTTCATGGCGTTTCCGATCGAAAGATACCGGCGCGAACCTCAAAGTCAACGAACCGGCCGAGGGTTCGATGCACATTTCATGGCGCGTGCTTCGACAATTTCCATTGTTCGGCGTGATGAAAATCGCATGAAAACAGGGGTGAAACAGCGCAGTGTTTCGGAAACACACTGCCGGTGCACGGGAGAGGGTTTCCGGCGGGCGCTCGGTCCTGTCAGCCTGCGCGTTTCTTCACAATGGCGGTGAGGATTGAATGCGCCGGGCTGGTCAGCCCGGCTCCCTCCGCACCGAGCTGGAAGTTCAGCTCGATGGGCTTCTCGCTCTGGTTCATGACGACGACGGCGATGGCGCCGTCGGGATTGATGAACGCGGTGCAGAGCAGCTCGTCGCTCGAACTGGAAGCGGTGATGCGCTTTGCGCCGGGGCGGATGAACTTTGAGAAGTGGCCCAGGTAGTAGAACGAGTTCATGAACGTCAATTCGCCGAGCTGCCTGCCGGGCTGCGTGTGTGCGTGGACGGGCGCGAAGCAGAAGTTGCCGACGTGATTGGGGCCGCCGCGTTCATCGAGCAGGATGTTCCAGTCGGTCCAGCCCACAGCGCCGTTTCTCAAGTCGTGCATGAGCGAGCGGCCGTAGCGCTCGCCGGCTCCCCAATCGCTCAGCCTCGCACGATCGAAGCTCTCGACGCATCCCTCGGTGAACATCAGGTGCGTCTGCGGGAATCGCTCCTGGACCAGGCGAACATTTTCGAAGTGGTCACCGACGTACCAGTGGAAGCCGACGCCCCAGACGTACTTTGCGGCCTCCGGATCATCGAGGACCGCGCGTGCGCGGTCGTACATGATGTCGCGGTTGTGGTCCCAGACCATGATCTTGCGGGAAGTCGGCGCGTTGAGATTGTCTGGGTCGAGGAGTCCAGCCCGGACGAGCGCGGGTCCGAGATGGTCTTTGACGAAGTCCCGTTCCTGCTGGCCGGAGTAGATGCAGGATTCCCAGCGCTGGACTGCCGCCGGCTCGTTCTGCACGGTGATGCCGAAGATGGGGACGCCCTGCTTTTCGTATTCCTGGATGAAACGGACGAAGTACTCGGCCCAGGCGTTGGCGAATTCGGGTTTGAGGCTGCCGCCCTGGAGCATGTTGCCGTTGGTCTTCATCCATGCGGGCGGGGACCACGGGCTGGCGTAGACGGTCATTTCCTTCTTTGCCGCGGCGGCTGCGTGTTTGATCATCGGGATTCGGAGCTTCAGGTCGGGCGCGATGTCGAAGGACTTAAGGGCGGCGTCGTTGTCCTTGACGTAGGTGTAGCTCGAGCTGGAGAAGTCGCAGGAGTGGATGTTGGTGCGGATGAGCGAATAGCCGATGCCCGCGTCCTTGTCGAAGTAGGCGGTGAGGAGTTCCTGCTGGCGATTGGGGGGCAGCTTTGCGAAGACTTCGGCGGAGGCGTCGGTGATCGCGCCGCCGATGCCGACGATGGTCTGGAAGGTTTTGGCGTCGTCGAGGAAGATGATGGCCTGTGCCGCCCGAGGCGGGGCGGAGGCGACGGAGCCCGCGGGCGAGAGCCGGCTTTGGGTGTCCTTGGCCGTTACAAAGACATCCGCCGTGAAAGACTGGGCATTGGTGTGCATGGTGAGGATCGAAAGGAAGATGAGCGCGGGCTGTTTCAACTCGGGCAGAATGTACGACCCCCATTGCCCCCACGACCCCCACCACCTCCCCAGCGCTCCCGCCTTTCAGCTTGCCGGATCTCCAGTTCTTTCATCCGGCAGGAGCTGGGGGCGCAAGGGTCCTATAACCGCGAGAAGTCGTCTGCCGGGAATTTCATTTCGGACCTAATTGTGGCTTTTTCAATGGCGGGTGACATGTTTTATGGAGCGTGGTTGGGCGCGTCCCAGTGTGGGTGCCGCCGCCGGGCTGGAATGCGGGAGATTGGAAATGAAGCGTTGTGGCTGCGTGATTTTGGGTGTGTGCGGGTTTGCGGCGGGGTCTCTGGCGCAGTACGTGCCGGTTGATTTTTCCTCGCAGTTCAACATGAGCCGGAATCATGTCTATCTCGCCAACGGCGGGATGATGCCTTACGGCAACCAGGTTTTCAACGGCGTGCCGATGGCGATGGGAGGCAGCGCCGACATTGATACTCCCTGGGCCTGGACCGGCCTTGGCCTGAGCCAGGAGGTGTCGCAGATCCTGCACATCGACACCAATATCGTCGGCGCTCGCAATGTCTTCTCGATGATCAGCACGTTCTGGGGCCAGCCGGGCCCGAACTCCTATCTGTCGGTGACGTTCAACGCGACGGGCGGGGTGACGCAGACCTTCAACCTGATCGGCGACGTGGATATCCGCGATTACAACAACTGGGTGTGGACAAACACGATCAACGGGACAACGACGACCCAGGTGTGGACGAACGACCTGGGGCAGCGGCTCGACATGCAGAAGTTCGAGCTGGACTCGGCGTTCTGGGGACAGACGCTGACCTCGATCGAGATCGTCGACAGCGGCGGCTTTGAATTCCAGCGGGCGATTGTGCAGGCGATCACCGTGGAAGTGCCCGGCCCGGCGGGCGTGGGCGTGTTCGCGGCGGCCGGACTGGTTGCGATGCGCCGGCGGCGGTGAATCTGGGTCGAAGACTTCAAAGACCCGCGGATGGCCGCGGGTTTTTTGTTTTTGGGGCTTCAGGGCGGCGGGTGGGCGCGGGCGAAGCGGGTGTAAAAGTCGAGGGCGGCGGTGCGGGCTTGTGGAGATTCGTCCGCTGGGGTGAGCAGGTTGTGGTTGAGGAGCGCCTCGCTGCCGCGACGGACGAGGGAATCCTGGTGGCTGAGGATGGCCTGACGGAGCGTGTGTTTGTCGGTGCGGCCGGGGAATGCGTGGGTGAATATGGCGTCTTCGTTCCAGAAGGGATTGAAGTCTGGAGAGGGGAGGGGCATGAAGCGCGCGAGCTGATCGAGGGGCGGGAGGGCCTGATGAACTTGCGGCGCGGGGATGCTCGCTTCGGGAGAGATGAGGTGCGCCGGGGGAATTTCGGCTTCGGTGCGGGCGGGATCGGGGCGTTGGTTCGAGGGAAGCGGCTCGGAGTGGGTGGACTCGACTTCTTCGGTCTCGCCGCGGGCCGCTGAGAGTGGCGCGGATTCTGCTGGAGCCGGAGGATTGGAGAGGGTTGTTGGTTCGGCCGGGTCGGAGCTAGTTGGGTCGGATTTGGTCGGGCCGGATTCGGCTGCGGGGGGATTGGGCTTGCTTCGCATCGAGCGGTGCTTCTCGCGGCTGGCGAGTTCGTCGCGGTATTTGAATGCGCGGAGGAGATCGGAGGCGGCGCGGCGGCATTCGGGTTCGGATGTGCCGCGGGTCGCGATGGCGCAGAGTGTGAGGAGGATCTCGGGCTCTTTGGCGTGCTGGATGTGGCGGGCCTGGTCGGCGGCGAACTGGGTGTGCTGGCGGAGGAGTTCCTGGGTTTCGGGGAGGCGCTGCCAGGCGAGGAGCTGGGGGAGGGTGAGGTTGTAACTTGCGCAGAGGCGAGAAGCGGTGTAGCCGGCGAGGTAGTCGAGGAGGAGCGCGGCGGCGAGGTTGGGGTCGGCGAGTGCGTCGGGATTGGGGGCGGGGTTGGCGTGGGCGGGCTTGGAGGCGGCCTCGAAAGCGCGGGGGAGGAGGGCGGTGGAGATGGGTGAGGTGGAGGTGTCGAAGGCGATCATGGGAATAATCCTACCATGAAACGACCTAAATTATTGGTTTTTGTTTGGTATTTGCGACAAATTGTCGTAAGTCGTTCACACTACTGCGTTTCCGTGATTCACAGGCGTGAGAAACTGAGACGGGTGGTGGCAATTAATAGGAATTCGAACGATGGAGTGCCCACAGCGCCAAGTGTTACACTCGATTCATGGGGAAGGAAACGGAAGCGCCCGCCAATCGGATTACGTTGCGGGACGTCCTGGTTGACTTCTTCGGGAGCCTCATACCCGGAATCATCTTTTGCGGAATGGCAATTGTGGCCCTGGTTTGGCCGGCGTTCCTTTTCGTTGAAGTAATCGTCAAGGCGCTTTGGCCTTCTCAGAACGAAAAGCCGGGGACCGGAGAGCTCTTGTCGGGTGCGATGAGTCTTCTGTCTGCGGCGGCATCGAGCGGCGGATTCTGGACCATCGTGTTTGTGCTAGTCATTTCGCTCGCGTATGTGCTTGGGCATTTGTTCTATCGTCAAGATCCGAAAAATCCGGATCGCGCGAGTTTTCAGCGGCTCGTAGACCTGGGGGCTAAAGAGGGCAGTTTGGAAGGGCTGCCGCCGAAGGATTTGCCAAGGTGGGTTGTAAACTCTCCGAAAGCGGCGAACTGCGAGTTTCCGTATATCAATCTCAAGGCGTACGTGGAGCAACGCTGCCCGGCTGGGATCGCCAAGTACGTTGATTGGACGCCGGAGAACCCGGGGAAGAGGACGAAGAACTTTGTGAACGGGCTCAAGATTCGGATCGAGCTCAAGTTGCCTCACTTGTACATCGGGCTGGCCCGCAATGAGGCACACGTTCGGCTCATGTCTTCGGTGTGGTACCTGACTCGGCTCGTCAGCATACTTGGGACCTTGGGGTTGTTTTTCAGCGCCCTCACGATCGGCCTGGCGTTTTTCGAGGGTTACACAATCGGCCGATTGACGGTGGGCCCGCTAAGCCTCGAGCATGTGCAGATCGGGATTGCTTCGCTGCTGGCGACCGCGTTTGTTTCTCTTCTCGGTCTCTACGTTCGGCGGACCATCGAGAGGTTTTTTCACTATCAGCGCGTTCGCGAGGTCACGTTTGTTCTTGAGACCGCCTTCGCGATCGATCCGGACAACTCGATGGGCATTTGGGATCCGCAGGCGGTGAAGAGGCCATCACCCAGCGCCTGATGTCGCCATTCCTTTGAGGACGATCACGCCGATGCGGTCGCGTCTTCGAAGATTTTGATCTCGGCACGGGTGAAGCCGTATTGCTGACAGAAGAATCGCCTGCCGGGGCATTGAGCCCCGGGGAGGCGACTTGGATTTTCTGGGGGCGGGACCGGGGCTGCGGCGTTGCCGCGACCTCCGGCTCTGTTCGGTCACCGCTTTGCGGTGAGGAGGCGCGGGGATGGGAAGGCGTTGGGCGGGGTGTTGCAAGTTCTTGAGATGGGAAGGGGGTTGGAAGCCAAAGGGCCAAGGGGGAGTGAGGGCGAGGGGAGGGAGGTGGATGCGTGGGGGTTCGCGGCAGCACCCAGCACGATCCGTCCCTAAAGCCGCGGATCGACTGGTTCGGACTCGAGGGCGAGGACGCCGAAGACGCATTCGTGGACGCGGCGGAGGGGTTCTTTGCGCACGAAGCGTTCGAGGGATTCGAGGCCGAGGGCGAATTCGCGGAGCGCGAGGGAGCGCTTGGCGGCGAGGCCGCGGGAGCGGAGGCGGTCGAGATTTGCGGGCGCGGTGTACTCGGGGCCGTAGATGATGCGGAGGTATTCAACGCCTCGGCATTTGACGGCGGGTTGGAGGAAGCCGCGGGGGCCGTTGGCGATGAAGTCGAAAGGCTTGATGACCATGCCTTCGCCGCCGGCGCCGGTCAAGGCGAGCCACCACTGCGTGGCTTCTTGCTCGCTGGATTCATCGGCGAGATTGACGAGTTTGGTCTTGGTGGCGACGAGGATGGGATCGTGCGATGCGAGGCGCGCGAGGAGTTGCATGTGCCACGAATGGTCTTTGTCGAAGTGGACGTGGCCTTCGGAAGCAAGAAGGTGGAAGGGAGCCAGGCGGAGGTCGTCGATCGAGGCGACGGGCCAGCAGTAGCGGCGGTAGGCGGCGATGTACTGATCGACCATTGCTTTGCGTGCGGCAAAGGGTGCGAGCGATTCGCCGGGATCAATGCCGCGGGAAGCGAGCTCGGCGATTGCGGCATCGAGCGAGCTGACACCTGCGGTTGCGGCGGCACCGACGCGGGCGTATTGATCGCGGATGAGGCCTTGGGCTTTCGCGGACCAGGGCATGAGTTCGCAATCGAGGCAGAGCCAGTCGGTGCTGAGTTCTTCCCAGAGGCCGGCGGCAGTTGCGGCCGCGCGAACGCGATCGAGGAGGAGGCGTTCGAGTGCTGCATCTTCAAAGAATCGGCGGCCGGTGCGGGTGTAGCAGATGCCGACGCCCGGAGTGCCGAAGCGCTTCTTGGCGGCGTCTTCATCGCGGCAGACGACAACCACGGCGCGGGAACCCATGTGCTTTTCTTCGCAGATCACATGGCCGACGCCATTGGTGCGGAAGTAGGCGAATGCTTCACGCGGATGCTCGAGCATGCCGGGTTGCGTCGTTGTCTCGGAAGGAGACATCGTGGGCGGGAGATAGATGAGCCAGCGGGGGTCGGCGGCAAAGCGGCTCATGACTTCGAGGGCGGCGGCGGCGTTCTCGGCGCGAATGGTGACCATGCGCTGGAGACGGGTTTCGATTGCGCGCTTGCCATTGACGTCGTCGATATCGAGCAGGTCGTCGTGTTGCTGCTGGAGGCTGAGCGGGGCGAGCCTGGCTTCTTCGAGGAAAGGCTTTTTGGAGATGGCGTAGGTGGCGCGGGCCGGAACGCTGACGAGTTCCCGCTCGGGATAGCGGAGGGCGGTGAGGCTGCCACCGAAGACGCAGCCGGTGTCGATGCAGATGGTGTTGTTGAGCCATTCGCCTTCGGGGACGGGCGTGTGGCCGTAGACGACGGCGGCGCGGCCTCGGTATTCGGCGGCCCAGTTGTAGCGGACGGGGAGGCCGAATTCATCGGTTTCGCCGGTGGTTTCGCCGTACAGGGCGAACTCGCGGACTTTGCCGGAGCCTCGGCCTTGCATGGACTCTTTCATGCCCGCGTGAGCGACGACGAGCTTGCCATCGTCGAGGACGTAGTGGCTGATGAGTTCATCGAGGAACTCTGCGACCTTGGCGCGGAACTCGGCGAATTCGAGGCCGAGCTGCGCGAGGGAGATATCGAGGCCGTGCGTGACCTGGACTTGCTTGCCGGAGAGGGCGCGGAAGAGTTTGGCGTCGTGATTTCCGGGGACACAGAGGGCGGTGCCTTCTGCAACCATGCGCATGACGAGGCGGAGGACGGAAACGACCTTTGGGCCGCGGTCGACGAGGTCGCCGACGAACACGGCCTTCCGGCCGGGCGGCGGTGTGATGGACCAATCGCCTTCGGGCGCGGCGGGATCCTCTGCGATGGAATAGCCGAGCTTTTCCAGGAGTTCGATGAGTTCATCGAAGCAGCCGTGGACGTCGCCGATGATGTCGAAGGGGCCGTGGTCGGTGCGACGGTTGTTCCAGAGCGGCTCGCGGGTGAGAGTCGCGGCGTCGGCTTCTTCCTGTGAACGGATGGTGAAGACGTGCCGGAAGCCCTCACGTGGGAGATTGCGGAGATCGCGCCGCATGGCCTGGCGCTGATTGCGGATGACGTGGCCACCGAAGGCGCGATCGGCGCGGGAAGCGTTGCGATCCTGGCAGATGCGCTCGGGGATATCGAGCACGATGGCGACGGGGAGGCAGTGAAACTCGCGGGCGAGCGTGACGAGGGCCTTTCGGTCTTCGCTGCGGACGTTGGTGGCGTCGATGACGGTGAGATTGCCGCGGGCGAGGCGTTTGGCGGCGACGTAATGCAGGACATCGAAGGCGTCGTTGGTTGCTTCCTGGCTGTTTTCGTCGTCGGAGACCCAGCCGCGGCAGGTGTCGGAGGAGAGGATCTCGGTGGGCTTGAAGAGTCGGCGCGCGAGGGTGCTTTTTCCGGAGCCGGAGGCGCCGATGAGGACAACCAAAGAGAGTTCAGGGACTTTGATGTTCATGGCGAACAGACGATCGCTTCGGCCGGGGTCAATGATCCCGGTTCTTGCTGCACAGATTGGCTTGGAGAGATTTCACCGACTTCGCGCATTCGCGCTGCCAAGGGAACTTCCCGGATTTGTCAGGCCAGAAACACTGAACCGCATGCAACAACGACTGCAGACGCAGGTAACGCCGATACCAGAGTCCGGCGCCAAAGTATTCGTCAATCTGTTCTGGTCGAGCTACATCGAACGCAACGGTGTACTCTTCAAGGACATCCGCGGCCGTGCATGCGGTAGTAAAGGCCCTTCCCTTTTTCAACAGGTCAACAATCGAAGAAAGCACCCCGTGTGCAGTTTGAGGTGGAAGCCCGAAGATGATTACTTCTGGGTGTCTAAAGGTGATTTGCAAACCGATGGTGTACGCGAAAGAAGGGCCGGAATCGTCTGCTTCTATGCACAGACAATGCCATCCAACTGCTCGAACATCATCCACGATCTTCTGTTCAGATTGATCAAGCAATTGTAAATACTCCCATCTGTGCAGGGCTTCCGACTTCGGGATCGTCGGGGCCGATCGGAAGGTATTTCACTGTGTAGCCGAATCGCGAAGCGACGCCTTCGGCCCAGTCGCGGAACTGGGCGCGGGTCCATTCGAATCGGTGGTCGCGGTGACGCATGGTGCCGGCGGGGAGGGTTTCCCAGCGGACGTTGTATTCGCAGTTGGGCGTGGTGATGACGACGACTTTGGGGCGGGCGAATTCGAAGACGACGCGTTCGAAGGCGGCCAAACGCGGTTCGTCGAGGTGCTCGATGACTTCAACGACTGCCGCGGCATCGAAACCTTTGATGCGTTCATCGCGGTACATCAGCGAGCCCCGGAAGAGCTGGATGCGGTCGCGCTGGATGGAGGGCATGCGATCGAGCCGGAGGCGGTCGGCGGCGATCTGGAGGACGCGGTGCGAGACGTCGGTGCCGGCGATGCGGGTGAAAGAAGGGTCGCGGATGAGTTCGCGGATGAGACGGCCTTCGCCGCAGCCGAGATCGACGACGGATCGGGCGTTGTGCGACTTGAGCACGGAGATGACGGTGCCGTGGCGCTGCTCGTGGAGGCTGAGCTGGCGTTCGATCTTTTCTTCGACGGGATCGGCGACGTCGTCCGAGACTTCGGAAGGCGGATCGTCTTCGCGGAGTTTCTCCATCGCGGCGTCGATGAGGTTCTTCTGGAATTTCAGGTAGCGGGAGGTGATGTACTCGCGCTTGGGGTGCTGCGTGAGCCAGCCTTCGCCGTGGCGGAGAAGCTTGGCGACTTCATCATCGCCGACCCAGTAGTGCTTGTCGTTGTCGAGAACGGGGATAAGGACGTAAAGATGGCTGAGCAGGTCGGAAAGACGGACGGTGCCTTCGAGTTCGAGCGAATAGGTGTGCGAGGATTCGCCGGGGAAGATGGCAACATCGAGCGGATGGGCGGTGACTTGGACCGTGTATCCGAGGGGCTCGAAGAGCTCGCGGAGGATGTCGGCGCCGGCGCGGCAGTGGACGGCGGGGATGGTTGCTTTGAGAGGGATGGCGCTGGCGGCGAGTGGTTCGTGAGATTTGCAGATACCGCTGAGAGCGGTGCCGAAGACCTGGGCGATGGCGACGCTGAGGAAGGAGGTGGCGACGTAGGGGCGGTCGTTGACGTATTGGTCGAGCGTGCCGCCGGAGCGGGAGCTGCCCCGTACGAGGCCGACAGGATCGACATCGAGTGCGAGGGCGGCGGTGCAGCGCTCTTCGGTTGCTTCGGGATAGAAAACGACGGCGCGACCGAAGCTCAGATCAAAGGACTGCACGCGCCCGGGATGCTTGTGAAGCAGGAACCCGAGGTCCGTTGCGGGACGGTGCGTCGTGGAGATCGTGAGGAGCATTGAGACATATCGCGCAAATGTGATTCGTTTCTGACCGGGATGGTAACACAAGACTAGCGCATTGTGAAGTTCAGCCGCTGCTTCTTCGGTTGTGTTTCGTGCTCGTAGCTTTGGGGGAACCAACAGGGGCTATTTCGGAACTGCCGCGAAGGAAATGTTGGCGGTGGCGTTGATTTCGACCTGCCCGGCTTCGATGGCGCCGTTCTCAGGCTGCGGATTGCCGTCATACCCCGCACTTTGAACGTACATATTTCGACTGGAATAGCCGCCTTCAGCGGCTCTCGTGCTGGCGTTGACGATGCGGACGATCCGGAGGTTGAGTGCATCGGCAAGCACTTTAGCTTTGCGCTCCGCAGCTTTAGCAGCAAGCTTAATTGCTTCCTCGCGGGCTTCCAGGGCTTCCTTGATTCCGAAGTAGACGCCATCGACACGATTGCAGCCCGCTGTGAGCGAGGTGTCGATGATCTTGGCGGGGGACTTGAGGTCGGAAGTACGGATCCGGAGCGTGATCGTCGCGCGGTAGCCGATGATGGTGTCATCGCGGCGGCCGCTGTATTCCGGTTTGAATCTTGGGCTGAGATCAACCGTGCCCGTCTGGAGCTGCTGATCGGGAAGGTTCAGGGCATTGATCGCGGCAACTGTTGCATCCATAACTTTCATCGCTGCAGCCTGACAGTCGGAGGCTTTCTCGGCATCCGCGTTGACGCCGACGTGCACATCGACGTAATCGGGATTGCGTGTGACTTTGGCGGTGCCGTCGGATTCGAGGATGGGGTCTTTGGGGGGCGTGGAGTCGGACTGGGCGAGAGCGGGAATTGAAAAGGAAAAGGCAAGAAGAGCGGAGGCGATGGGTGCACGCAACGGAAACGTGAGTGATACCTGCGAGGCGTGATTGCGCATGTGTGGCTCCTTTCGAGCAGAATATCGGTGCCGCGTTCTGTTTGTTCTTTGAAGCGATGAAGAGCTTGCGTTGGTGATGCGATTGCTTTGAGCGAGCGGATCAGATGACTGCGACGAAGGTTTCAGTTTCGAGCTTGGATTCGTCGTTTGTCCAGCGGCCGTAGACCTCGAGCATGGGCCAGGATTGGCGGATGCCTTGGGCTTCGAGGGATTTGGTCATGGCGGCGCAGGTGTTGGGGATGAGGTGGTAGGGGCCGATGTGTTTCCAGTAGGCGTAGCGGGTGAGGTGGATTTGTTTTTGTTCGAGCCCCCCTACCGCCGCCACTGCGGCCGCGGGAAGGGAATCGGCGCCGGGGTTGAGGACGACGCCGGCGAAGACTGTGCCGCCGTGTTCGTAGACGATGCGGTTGATGCCGTCGTTTGGGATGTTGTGGGATTTGAGGATGGGCCAGACGCGGTTGAGGAGGGAGATGATTTCCTGGCTGTAGCGCCTGGCGGGGTTGTGGATGAGATCGTGGCCGTGGAGAGTGAGGTTGATGGGCTCGGTGCGGATTTCGGGGAGAGGCATTGGGAGAGGATACTTGGGGCGTATGGAATCGCGGGGGATCGGGCCGGAGGGTGGGATGGATCTGGAGGAGAAGCGTGCTCGCGGGTGGCGAGCGCGTACGAGAAGCCCATGCCTTGGGAAGACATGGGCTTTGAAGGCGCGGTTCGAGTGGATGGAGCGGGCCCGACCTGGGGCACGCGGCCCTGGAGAGCGGTGCCGCGGGCGGCGGATCAAAAATGAAAAGGGCTCCTCAAGGTTTACCTTGAAGAGCCCAAAGTCGGCGATGACCTACTTTCCCGCAGTGCAGTATCATCGGCAGCGTCAGCTTAACTGCTGTGTTCGGGATGGGAACAGGTGTTTCCTAACGCTTGTGGTCACCGACAAACCGAGTCAGTGCGCCTTTCGGCGGACTGTCAGCTGACAGCGAAGATGGAAGAAGAATGACGGATAGAAGCAGGTGAGAATCGAGACCGGCGGCCTCTCGAAGCACATCCGCGAGTTGCGTGTGGGTCGATCACATTGAGTGAAGGACTTGAGCACGCTCGCGGCGGCTGGTTGGTGATCAGACATTCGACCGTTCGTACCGCTCCGCTGAAGGCATTTCTGCCCTTACACGCGCGGCCGATCAACCTGGTGGTCTTCCAGGGGTCTTACGTCTTACGACAAGCAAACCTCATCTCCGGGGGGGCTTCACGCTTAGATGCTTTCAGCGTTTATCCCTGCCGCACGTAGCTACCCAGCGGTGCATTTGGCAATGCAACTGGATCACCAGGGGTGCGTCCAACTCAATCCTCTCGTACTAAAGTTGATTCCCGTCAAGTTTGCGACGCCCACAACAGATAGGGACCGACCTGGCTCACGCCGGTCTGAACCCAGCTCGCGTACCACTTTAATCGGCGAACAGCCGAACCCTTGGGGCCGCCTTCAGTCCCAGGATGTGATGGGCCGACATCGAGGTGCCAAACCGCTCCGCCGCTATGGACGCTCGGGAGCGATCAGCCTGTTATCCCCGGGGTACCTTTTATCCGTTGAGCTACGACCCTTCCACACGGGATCGCAGGATCACTAGAACCTACTTTCGTAACTGCTCGACCCGTCGGTCTCGCAGTAAATCCGGCTTGTGCTCTTACACTCGTCACACGGTTTCCATCCGTGCTGAGCCGAACTTTGTGCTCCTCCGTTACTCTTTTGGAGGAGACCGCCCCAGTCAAACTACCCGACACCAACTGTCCCTCGCCCGGATTCACGGGAAACGAGGTTAGACCACAAACTTACTCAGGGTGGTATTTCACTTGTTGGCTAATCCTGGGCCGGAACCCAGGCATCAAAGCCTCCCACCTATGCTACGCAGAATATGCTCGTGGTCAATAGGAGCCTATAGTAAAGGTCCACGGGGTCTCTCCGTCTTGCTGCGGGTAGGCGGTATCTTCACCGCCACTACTATTTCACCGAGTCGGTCGTGGAGACAGTGATCCAGTGATTACGCTATTCATGCGCGTCGGAACTTACCCGACAAGGAACTTCGCTACCTTAGGACCGTCATAGTTACGGCCGCCATTCGCCGGTGCTTCGGTCGCGACCTTCGCTTTCGCTGAGCCACTTCCTTGACATTCCGGCATCGGGCAAGCGTCACTCTGTATACTGCGGCTTACGCCTTTGCACAGAGCTGTGTTTTTGATAAACAGTTCCCAGATCCTTTTCTCTGCGCCCTGTCTTGCGACGAGGGCCCCCTTATCGCTAACTTACGGGGTTATGTTGCCTAGTTCCTTCACGACCGTTCTCTCGAGCGCCTTAGGCTATTCGCCTCATCCACCTGTGTCAGTTTTGGTACGGGACATGTTTCGCCACCGCTGCTTTTCTAGGAACTCCCTTTGCTCACATCGGCCACAAGGGCCTGCCCATCCAACAGGGCCGTGAACTCCGGAAATCCGCACAACGGATTGATCTACGCATGTGCGCAGGAATATTAACCTGCTATCCATCGACTACGCCTTTCGGCCTCGCCTTAGGACCCGGCTAACCCTGGGCGGATTTACCTTCCCCAGGAAACCTTGGATATATGGCGAACGGGATTCTCACCCGTTTAATCGTTACTCAAGCCGACATATGCACTTCTTGGCGCTCCACCTAACCTTACGGTACAGCTTCGATGCACCAAGAACGCTCTCCTACCACGCAATCTTTCGACTGCGTCCACAGCTTCGGTTTTCTGCTTATTCCCGATCATTATCGGCGCCAGATTCCTCGTCCAGTGAGCTGTTACGCACTCTTTAAATGATGGCTGCTTCTAAGCCAACATCCTGGATGTCACAGCAACCTGACTTCCTTTGACTGAGCAGAAATTGGGGACCTTAGCTGGTGGTCTGGATTTTTCTCCTTTTGACGACGGATATTGTCACTCGCCGTCTATCTCCCAGCGCTTGAACTATGGCATTCGGAGTTTGGTTGGTCCGGCTAGCCGGGTAGGCCGCTCAGACCATCCAGTCGCTCTACCTCCATAGTTTGCTTGCTGAGGCTAACCCTAGAGTTATTTCGGAGAGAACGAGCTATCTCCCAGTTTGATTGGACTTTGACCCCTCCCGTCAGTTCATCGCAGAACTTTTCAACGTTCACGCGTTCGACCCTCCAGGCGGTTTTACCCGCCCTTCAGTCTGACCAACGGTAGATCACAAGGTTTCGCGTCTAGCCCATGAGACTGATCGCCAGTTTCAGACTCGCTTTCGCTCCGCCTCCGGTCCGGTAGACCTTAGGCTCGCCGCATAGGCTAACTCGTCGGCTCATTATGCAAAAAGCACGCCGTCACCCCTCTTTTGGAGGAGGCTCCGACCGCTTGTAAGCGCACGGTTTCAGCTGCTCTTTCACCCCGCTCGTCGCGGTAGTTTTCATCGTTCAGTCGCCTTACTGGTTCGCTATCGGTCGTCAAGGAGTATTTAGCCTTGGAGGGTGGTCCCCCCATATTCAATCCGGGTTTCCCGAGCCCGAATTTACTCGAGGGCATCCCCAACGTGTGGTTACAGGGCTGTCACCTTCTGGAGCGCAGCTTTCCAGCTGCTTCACTCACACCATTGGTTCGTCCGCGTTCGCTCGCCGCTACTTGCGGAATCGCTGTTGCTTTCTTTTCCTGCAGATACTGAGATGTTTCACTTCTCTGCGTTCGCTTCTGGCACCTATGCATTCAGTGCCAGATACCCTTGCGGGTGGGTTGTCCCATTCGGAAATCCATGGATCTATGCCTATTTACCGGCTCCCCATGGCTTATCGCAGGTTTTCGCGTCCTTCATCGCCTCTTGACGCCAAGACATCCGCCGTGCGCCCTTCGTGCCTGATCACCAACCTGACGCCGCGCGTTTCCTTCTTGCGAATTTCACACTCGTCGTCAGATCGGCACCCCATGGGCCTGAATACCCATGGTCTCGATTCCTCCCAGACCGAACGCCTTGCGGCGGGCGGGCTGTGATTCCTCGAAAAGGCCAACCTGAATTGCGCTTCGAGAGTCCGTTGATATCTGCACGCCGCGGGTTTGACCCCTTGGCGGGCAGACGTCTCCGATCTCGATTCTTACTTGCTTCTATTGCACTCAGGACCTGGCCGATTGGGGTTGCCCCCGGGCTCAAGGTCCGTGAGTCGTCGTGATTCCGGGTGTTGCACATCGGGGGCGGCACGCTTTCGCATCCGTCTCCGCTGGGCAAAGGCCCGGGATCGATTCTTCTTCCAATCTCCGGTTGTCAAAGAAACTGATCGTTGGGCCAAAGCCCGCGGATCAGCCCGAGACGGCCGAGGCCGGATCGGGTTGCCGCCCAGTGAAGTGCGGAGGGAAGTCTAGGGAGAGCCCCTCGTGGGTCAAGTTTCGGGGGCTTTGATTTTGCAATGCCGTTGCAAATTGCTGTTTTTGCTGGGCTTACGAACGAAAAACGGCCGGGTTCGATCCCGGCCGTCTGGAGGGGCTGGACCCGGGTATTTCCCTTACCCGCCGGTGGCCTTGGCGGCCGCCGCGGATGCTTCCATGCGCTTGTAGAGCGGGTTTTCCCGATCGTTTTCGGGGTTTCGGGTGATGACGTTGCCGTTGATGTCGCGGAGGACGGCGACGAAAGAGGGCTTGGCACCGGCGACATCGGGAACGGGGACGATGTCGAGCAGAACGACGCCGTCGAGGGTGACGCGGATGCGGTCGGGCATGGCGAAGGGAGGAGCGGCGGGTGCTGCGGGGGCTGCGGGAGCGGCCGCGGCGGGCGGAGCGCCCATGCCGGGGTTTCCGGCGGGCGGAGTGGTCGGCTGGGCCGGAGCGGCGGAGACCGAGGCGATCTTGTTGAGCATGATTTCGCCGGTGAGAGGGTCGCCGATGTTCATGCCGGCGGTCTGGCGGCGGTAGTGCCCGAAGTAGTACTTGAAGAGCTCGACCGAAGCGCGGGCGAGGCCGTTATCGCTGTCGGGCGTGGCGGAGGTGACGAAGAAGTACTCGGCGCGATCGACATCGACGGGGGTGCTCCAGTCGGACCATTCGCTGCGGAGGACAGAGTTTTCGGCGAGCTTGCGCTGCTCTTCCTTGAGGAGCAGGCCGCGGCCGAAGAGCGGGTTGTTGATGCCGACGCGGAGGCGGTAGCGGTATTTCTCGCCGGGGGTTGCGGTGGCGTCGTGGACCCAGAAGCGGAGCGAATCCTGGGTGAGGAGGCTGGTGCCCTCGGCGACGACCGCGGAACTGACGACCGCGCCCGTGGGGGAGAGGCGGGAGATCTCGGCCGTGAGGTTGCGCTCGCGGTTTTCGAGGCCCTTGATCTCGTTGGTCAGGCGGTTGCGCTGGGCGGCGTTGTTCACAACGGGCTTGGCGGGTTCCTGAGTCTTGGGAGCGGGCGTGGGGGGCGGGGTGGGAGGCGTCGGAGTCTTCGTGGGGCTCGAGGGTGCAGGGGTAACCGGCTTGGTGGGCTCGGGCTTCTTGGGCTCGTCCTTGGGGAGCTTTTCGAGTTCGTCACGCTTGGACTTGAGGTCGGTCTGAACGCGGAGGAGTTCGGCCTTTCGCGCTTCGAGAATGCTGGGGTCGGCGTTGGCGGATGTGCGTGAGGCGAGCACGGAGGGCGGCGCCCACTCTGGGCCGGCGACGGTGTGATAGAAGGGCGGGCGGAGGATGTTGCCCGACTGCTGGCGAGCCTCGGGGATCTTGGTCTGCATGTCGGAAGTGGTTTTGACACTTTCGTTCCAGGCGACGACGAAGAGGTTGCGGCCGAGCATGGAGGGGAGCACGGCGGCCTCGCCCCAGGAGCCGTCGGACTTCATCTTTTCGCGTTCGGCTTCGACGACAACCACCTCAAGACCTTCGCGCCACCAGCCCTGGGGCATGGGCTCGATGGGTCCGGCGCCGTCGGGATCGTTCTGGAGCGCGTTGATGAGGGCTTTGACGTCGACCGAAGACTCGATGCTGACGAAGGCGTGGTCGAAGGGCTGTTCTTTGGGGAGGAGGGCGGCGAGCTCGGGATGATCGGCGAGTTCGTCGGCGCTGACGGTGGCCCAGAAGGAGGCGGCGATGGCCTGGGTGGGCGTGGGGATGGCGAAGTCGGCGAAGAGGGCGTCGGAAGCCTTGATTGAGCTGCCTCCGAGGGTGACGGCGGGGCCGAGAGCGGCGATGCGCGGGCGCGGGGAGATGCCGCCGGCGGTGAGGCGTTCGAACTCCTTCTTCATGTCCTTGCCGGCGTTTTCGAAGCCGGGTTCGAGGGCGGGGCTTGGGGCGTCGAGCTTGCCCTTGAGGGCGTGAGCGGCCTTTTTGACTGGCTCGAATGCGGCGCCGACGGAGACTGTCTCGCTGCCGACCTTGACCTCGTTGGGGTTGGTCAGGAACTGCTGCGCGATGACCCCGAGCAGCACGAGGCCGGCGAGAACGACGACGACCTTCTCGACGTGCTGTTCGACGGGGTTGATGCCTTTGAGCTTCATTTCGATTCCTCAGAAACGCG
The DNA here is from genome assembly GCA_018242625.1 of Planctomycetota bacterium. Lineage (GTDB taxonomy): Bacteria > Planctomycetota > Phycisphaerae > Phycisphaerales > UBA1924 > JAFEBO01. Next base: position 132,618 of record JAFEBO010000004.1, on the reverse strand, counting down.
GTGTGTCGGCGTGTTTGGACGGATTACTTGGGGGGCTGTTCGCCGGCGGGAGGGGCCGGGGGCGCGAGGTCGGGCAGGCCCAGGGCCTTGCGGACCGCGACGGGGAAGTAGGGCTCGGACCAGGAGCGGAGCCAGGTCAGTTCGAGGTCGATGAGGATGCGCACGACGTTTTCGTCGCCGTAGTAGTAACCCTGCGCGAGGTCCTGCCAGCCGTCGACTCTGTCCATGGCGAAGCCGACGACGTAGGCGAAGTTGGTGCGGCCGATGGCGTCGAAGAGCTCGGGGAGCTTGGCGCTCGAGACGATGAGCGTGACGCGGGCGCGGCGGGTGTCGTAGGTGCTGGCGCCGGGGGTATCGGTGTGGCCGGTGATGGAGTCTTTGAACTCGCCGCCGGGAGAGCCGGCCTGGGCGGGATCGGCGGTGCCGCCGGGGGTGGCGGCCTCGGCGACGGACTGCACCTTCCAGGGGAGGAGCTCGATCTTCTCGATGCGCTTGACGACGGAGTTGCGCTCGCTGGTGAGCTTGCCGTCGGAGCCCATGTTGGCGTTGCGGATGATGGCGAAGATGTCCTGCAGCATCCAGTAGTCGGTCTGCCAGAAGAAGGCCTGGCGGACGCTGGGGGGAGTTGCCGGGATGGACGTAAGGATCTGATTGGGACCGGCGACGGTGGCGGGAGCCGAGGTGCCGGCGGGAACGGCTGTCGCGGCGGAGGCGCCGGGGAAGCAGCTCATGTCGGCGTAGAGAGAGATTTCATTGGCGCGGCGGACGTACTCGCTGCGACGGGTATCGATGAGCAGGCGGCTGAGATTTTCCTTTTCGGAAGCGGTGAGTTCGCGGGTGGGCATGGCGCCGCGGATCTTCTCGCTCTCGCGCCGGTTGACGTCGTTGATCTGCTGTTCGAGCTGGCTGGAGACGACGGGGCCGCCGGCGCGGACGGAGTCGAGCAGTTCCTGGTAGGCGGAGCGGATGTTCTGCGAGGGGTTGCCGACGAGTTTCTGGGCGAGCTCGAGGGGCTTGAGCAGTTCCTGGCCGGAGGCGGGGGCGGGGAAGATGCCGTCGATCAGGGGCTTCTTATCGCCCTTGTTGAATGCCTCGGCGAGCTTGACGACGCCCTCTCGCTGTTCGAGGATGAGCTTCTTTCGCTCGGCGTACTTGGAAGTCAGGAACGCGTTGGGCGGCGACTTCTGCTCGATCGCCTTGTCCTGCCCCGCCACCATCGGGAGCGCGTAGGTGACGTTGATGCTGGTGACCTTGTTGAGCAGGTCGGACGCGGCTTTCTGCTGCTCGGACTGGATCTGTTCGTTCCAGGCGGAGCTGAACCACCACGTCACGCCGAGCACGACGAGGGAGCAGAGGCAGAGCGAAGGGATGATCCAGTTCTTTTTGAGCCAGGCGAGGATGGGTTTCAAGACTTGGTCTCCGGCTGCTGCGGCGGCAGCTTGACCGCGGTGAAGTTGATCGTGAACGTCGTTGTCGGGGGCTGACCTTCGGGTGCTGGAGGCTTGAGCGCGCTGATCGGGGCGAGCGCTTCCAGTCCGGAAGTGGCGGATGTTGACTGGTTGGAATTGGAGGGCTGAGCGGGCGTGGGTGTGGGCGTGGAGGCCTGGCTCTGCGCTTCCTGGCGCCACGGAGTGGCGGAAACAAAGATCTCGTAGGGAACGCCGGGACGCTTGGCGTTGGCGCGCAGCCACTTGTCGATGGTTGCGAGGATGAACTTCTGAGGCTCGGGCTGGTTGGTCGAAACGACGAGCGTGGCCAGGACGCGCGGGCGATCGGCCGGGCCGAGGGGTCCGGAGGTTTCGACGGGATTGGCGCCCGCGCCGGCGTCGCCCGGGCTGCCGCCGGGCGGGTAATAAACGGTGAAGAAGCGATCGACGCGGAAGCCCTCGGGCACGACGGCCGGCGAGTTAACTTCCTTGGCCCAGGTGGCGGCCTTGGCGTTGGAGTCGTCGATCATCAGGCCGATGTCGTTGACGAGGTGGGGGTAGAAGTTGCGGTTTTCGAGCATCGCGATCATCTTGGTCGCGCGTTCGTCGGGCGGGACTGAGCCCACAACTCCGGCGGCCTCGGCTTCCTGCTTGAGCTTGTTGCCTTCGCCGATGGTGCGGTTGATGTCGGAGATTCCCGGATCGGCGGAGGCGGCGCTTGCCGCGCTCGAATCGAGGAAGGGACGCACGAACATGGCGGCGCCGGCGACCGCGGCGATTCCGGCGGCGGCGCCGAACCACTTGACCTTGCTCTTCCACATCGCCTCGCGGATGATGGAGACGGGCATGAGGTTGGCGTTGATGGTGCCGGCGCCCAGGCCCTGCAGTGCGAGACCGAAGGCGGTGGTGAGTTCGAGAGCGCGGGCCTTGAACTTGGCGGCGCGTTCGCCGCCGTCCTTGCCGCCGTCGAGCGGGAGGAGGTTTGCCCGCTTGAACTCTTCGACGCGGTAGACCTCGATACCGAGTTGCTGCTTGAGGTACTTGCGGAGGCCCGGGAGATTGGCGGTGGCACCGATGAGAATGACGCGCTGCAGGTTGGCGTCCTTGTGCAGGGACTGGTAGTAACCGATGGAGCGTTGGATGTCCTGGCCGAGGTCGGTAAAGACCGGGCGCATGGCCTGGAAGACCTGGCGTGCGTGCTTGGAGTCTTCGGCTTCCTGCTTGAGCTTTTCGGCCTTGGGGTAGCCGATCTGGAACGCGCTGACGAGCGCTTCGGTGAACTGGTGGCCGCCGAGCGGGAAAGTGCGGACCCACATGCGTCCGGCTTCGGAAATCACCAGGTCGGTCGAAGTTGTGCCGACGTCGACAATGATCGTGCCGGGGGTCTTCTCGTTGAACTCAAGGTCGTAGGCGAGAGCGTTGAAGACGGCGATGGGGCCGAGGGTGACGTAGCCGGGCGTGAGGTTCACGTCCTGCAGCATGGTGAGGCGTTCGCTGATGCGTTCGCGGGTGATGGCGAAGATGCCGACTTCGATCTCGGGGCTGTCGGGGCTGATGAAGGTCTGGTAGTCCCACTCGACCTGCTCGAGGGGGAAGGGGATCTGCTGCATCGCCTCGAACTTGACGATGTCGGGGACTTTCTTGGGCTCGACCGGCGGGAGCTTGGCGAAGCGGGCGAAGCTCGAGTGGCCGGGAACGCTGACGGCGATCTGCGTCTTAGAGAGGTCGAACTGACTGACGAGCGTTCCGAGCGAGACGCGGAGCACGTCGGCCGGATCGACACCGGGCGTCGAGAGCGTGCGAGGGTGATCGATGATCGCCATCTCGAGCACGTTGACGCGTTCGCCGGCGTTCTCGAGTTTGACCGCCTTGATTGCAGCGGCGCCGATCTCGATTCCCCAGCAGATATTGGAGCTTGGCATCTGTGATTCTTCCGTTGCCGCGGGGTTCGCCGCGGGCAAGAAACTGAAAAAAGCCCCGCAATGGCGCGGCGTGGCCGCACTCCCCCAGGACCCATCCCCCACTCCACCCCCATCCCCCATCCCCAAGCCCTGCACACCCTCTACCCGCGCGGACGGCCCATTGGCGCCGTCCGCCAATCGCCAGACCGACGGCCGGCCGTCGGCGGAGATCCGCAGAGGCCGGGGGGCGGATGGTACACAAACCGGGGCCGCTTTGAACACTACGGATGGAGAAAGGCGGGAGTTTCGGCGGGTTGGCGCGCCGGGGAGGCCAAAAGTGAAAACAGCGGCCTCTCCTCTCTCTCCCGGGCGAGTTTGGCCGCTGTTGTCACGAGATTTGTCCGGTCGAAAGCCGCGGTGCGGGCGGAGAGGTTACTTACCTCGAGTCAAAGCAACGGCTTGCGATCGGGCGCGTGCCGATGGGAGGCACGTCTTCAGGAATGTACCGGCGGGGCCGGAGCGGCCGCAAGCAAAATCCGGCGAGAATTGCCGGAAGTTAGGGGCCGGTCGGCGGGGTCGCGGCGGGCTCGACCCGAGCGGGGGGAAAGCCCGGTATCGGGTCGCCCGTTTCAAGGGATTTGAGCACCGCCGGGGCGAACGCGCGAATGACTTCTTCGACCTTGTCCTTTGCGTCGAATCCTCGGGCTTCGGTGATGACGCGGGTGAGGGTTTCGTCGGTCGGAGAAGGGCTGGCGGCGAGCCGGAGAAGGGCGATGGCGCAGCTGGTTCTCTGGCTGCCGGTGGCGCAGTGGATGAGGACGGGCTGATTTTTGGGGTCGAGCGCGAGCCGGATGGCCGCGGCATATTCGTTGGGATTTCCCGTGGAATCCCCGACCAGATTGAACTTGTAGCGGGTCAGTCCCAGGGCCTGGGCGGTGCGCTGCTGCCTGCGGTCCCTGGGATCGCCGTCGGGAGCGATGCCCAGATCGATAATGGTCTTGAGGTGAGCCTTGTGGGCAAGGTCTGCCAGGGCGCCGGGCGAGAGCTCGCCGCTGCGGTAAATAGCGCCGGGCACAACTTCTGCGAGTCTTTTGGGCGCGAGATCGGGGTGAATTACTTTGGCGTAAAAAAGAGCCAGACCCGCGAAAAACAGCAGAAAAAGCAGAGCGTTTGCGAGCGATCCGCGCGCGGACGAATCGCGAGCGGAAATGGACGAGGGGACGGGCACGTGGCGGATGCTACGGGGCGGGTAGGATGAACGCATGAGCGACGGAGCGCCGGGGCAAACAGGGTCGGGGCCGATCAGGAGAGGTCCGGCGTACCCCGCCGCGGTGGAAAAACTGATCGAGGAATTCGCGAAGCTTCCGGGTATCGGGCGCAAGTCGGCTGAGCGGCTGGCGTTTCACGTGCTCAAGAGCGATGGGCCGGTCGCGATGGCGCTGGCGCATGCGGTCGAAGACGTTAAGAAGAAGATCCGGCATTGCAAGGTGTGCTGGAACCTGTCGGACGGGGAGCGGTGCGGCGTCTGTGAAAACCCCATGCGGGATCGATCGCAAGTCCTTGTTGTGGAACAACCTAAGGATCTGATCGCACTGGAACAGACCGGGATGTACCGGGGGATCTATCACGTCCTGATGGGCCATTTGAGCCCGCTGGATGGGATCGAGGCGAGCGATCTGACGATTGCTGATATTATCGGACGTGTGCAAGATCCGGGGCGAAATGCTGGGGGTGTGCGGGTTGCGGAAGTGATTTTGGGGCTGAATCCGACGCTTGAGGGGGATGGCACGGGGCTTTACCTGCAAAAAGAACTAGAATCAGCGGGTGTGCGTATCAGCCGTTTGGCACGGGGTTTGCCGAGCGGTAGCCAATTGGAGTATGCCAACAAGGCGGTTTTGGCCGATGCCATAGTGAGCCGGCAGCAGCTTGGGGGGTAGGGTCTGAGCGTGCCGGCGGGCGAGCGGACTCCGGAGGCACGGATGCGATTTGAAGCGCAACAACATCTGAGGATGGGCCAGCACATGAAGCTGGCGCCGCGGATGATCCAATCGATGGAGATTCTGCAGATGCCGCTCGCGGAACTGCAGGAGCGGATTCAGCAGGAGCTTGAGAACAACCCGACTCTGGAGCTTGCGGAGCGCGAGGGGGAGGCGGCGTCGGAGGCGAGCGACGACGACGTGGACCTTGTTGCGGAGTCGGAAGGGGACGAGACGGAGAACGAGGGAGCGCTGTCGGAGGACGAGGCGGAGCTTGATGTTGGGGATGATGCGGACGACTTCGCCCGGCTGGATACGTACGAAGAGGCGAACCCGGAGGCGGCTGAGAACGAGTTTGACGAATCGCCGCGGGAGATCAGTGCGCCGGCGCCGGAGAAGCCGGAGCGGACGCGTGACGAGGACTTTGAGTATTCGCCGCCATCGGGAAGCGGCCAGTCGGACGATCGGGATGCGAAGATGGAGGCGCTGGCGGCGACTCCGGCGCGGTGGGTATCTCTGAACGATCAGCTGCTGGAGCAATGGGGCCTGGCGGATGTTCGAGCGGAGCTGCGTCCCCTGGGCGAGCTGATCATTTCGTTTCTGGATGCGGACGGCTACTTGCGGACGGGGCTGGACGTGATCGCGGACCGCGCGCCGGGAGAGCCCAAGCCGACTGCCGCCCGGCTGGAGGAAGCGCTCAAGGCGGTGCAGTTGTTCCTGGAGCCGGCGGGCGTGGCGGCGCGTGATGCGCGGGAGTGTCTGCTGCTGCAGCTTGATGCGATGGAGGATGGGGAAGAGGAGAAGCGGATCGAGCCGGAGGTTCTGGCGCACGCGCGGCTGATCGTTGAGAATCACCTGGATGACCTGATGAACAACCGGCTGCCGCGCGTGAGCGAGAAGACGCGGCTGAGCCTTGGGGAGATCCGCTCGGCGCTCGAGCTTCTGAAGCGGCTGAGCCTGGCGCCGGCACGTCGGCTGGTGCAGGACGATGTGAGGCCGATCGTTGCGGACGCGATCGTGGAGTATGACGCGGAGAATGACCGCTATGTGGCGTACCTGAACGAGACGCGGATTCCGGATCTGCGGATCAACCAGGAGTACGCGCTCCTTGGCAAGGGCAAGGAGATGGACAAGCGGGGCAAGGAGTTCATCCGGACGAATCTCTCCAACGCTTCGTGGCTGATCGACGCGGTGAACCAGCGGAAGCAGACGCTGCTGCGGGTTGTGCAATCGGTGGTGAATGCGCAGCGTGATTACTTTGATTTCGGGCCGCAGGCGCTCAAACCCCTGCCGATGACGCAGGTGGCGGAAGAGCTCGGGATTCACGTGGCGACGGTGAGCCGGGCGGTGAGCGAGAAGCACATTCAGACGCCGCGGGGCGTGGTGCCCTTGCGGAAGTTCTTTTCCGGCGGCGTGCAGACCGAGGGCGGCGAGGACATGGCGTGGGATGCGATCAAAGTCGCGCTGCGTGACATCATCGACCACGAGGACAAGAAGAAGCCGTGGTCGGACGAGGCGCTGGTGGACGAACTGAAGAATCGCGGGATTGAGATTGCGCGGAGGACGGTGGCGAAGTACCGGGATCAGCTGAACATTCCGGCGGCGCGGCTGAGGCGGGAGTTCTAGTCGAGCGCGGATTTCGGATGCGCCGAGCTGGGCCCGGCGGCAATACAAGCTGATCTCGCGCGGAGTGGAGAGTCTGAACAAGCAGAGCCCGGGACTGGGCGATCAGCAGCTGCTGTTTTTCGAGAAGCAGGGAGCGCGGATTTACGCATCGCAGATTGCCGCCGGGAAGGGCGACGATGCGAAGACGTTCGCGCAAACGCTCCTGGAGCTGCGGGACACACCGACCATGCGGGTGGCCCTCGTGGAAGCGTGTGTGAACATCAATGTTGGATGCCCGGAGGCGGCGATCTGGCTGGATCAGGCGACCAAGTCGGGGGCTGATGTGTCGGCTCTGCGCCAAAGGGCCGCGACGCAGCATCCCAAGTGATCCGCGCTAGAGTTATCGCATGCTGAAAATCCTTGTTGCGGCGGTGTCGATGATTGCTTCTTCCGCGGCGGTGGCGGCGCTGCCTCCCGCGTTTACGGATGTGACGCTGGAGGAAGCGAAGAAGCAGGTGGCGGGCACGGAAAAGATGCTGCTGATCAAGTTCACGGCGGAATGGTGCATGCCGTGCAAGGCGATGGATAAGACCACGTGGCAGGATGCCAAGGTCGTCGAGTGGGTGAAGGCGCACGGCGTCGCGATCGAGGTCGATGTCGACAAGGAGAAGAAGATCGCCGGCGAGTTTCAGATCGCGGCGATGCCGACGATGGTGATGATCAAGGGCGGGAATGAGATCGCGCGCAAGGTCGGCTACATGGACGGGCCCAAGACGCTGGCATGGATGGAAGAGGCGAGCAGCGGAAAGCTCGCGGACGGCCCCAAGGTCAACAAAGACTCGAAGAACATGCAGGAGCGGCTGATGACCGCGCGGGAACTTTCGCAGGCGGGCAAGGCGGCGGAGGCCACCGAGGAGTACGTGTGGCTCTGGGACAACATGGTGCAGATCGACCCGTCGATGAGCGGCGTGCGCGGTTCGTTCATGGCGAGCGATATGGCGGCGCTGGCATCACGCAACGAGGGAGCCAAGGCCGCATTTACGAAGCTTCGCGATGCTGCGGAAGCGAAGATGAAAACGGAGGATCGCGATTTTCGCACGCTGGATGACTGGATGGTGCTGAATGGCGTGATCGGCGATGAGGCTCGGACGCTGGCGTGGTTTGACAGGGTGAAGGGGGAAAAGGACGGCGTTGCGGCCTTTGCACGCGAAGCGTTCCGCCTGCAGGATCTGCTGATCGAGAACCAGCGGTTCGCTGATCTCATGCTTCTCTATCCGGATCCGGCGGCGGCGGTGCAGTCGAGCTACATGATGGCGAGCCAGATGGCATCGATGGACCGCAAGCTGCCCGAAGGGCTGGACGAGGCCACCAAGGCGGAGATCAAGGAGCAGCCGTGGACGATGTTCCGCGAGCAGGTCGCGGCGCTGTACCTGGGCGCTCTGGCGGCGGGGAAGGATGATGTTGCGGCGGCGGTGATGGCCAAGGCGATCGAGCTGCGCGACTCGCCGCGGACGATTACGGGGCCGTTGGGGTTTGCGCTGCGGAACGGGCAGGCGCGGCCGGCGATGAAGGAACTGCTCGATACGGCCGAGAAGAACGGCGGGGATGTGAAAGATCTCAGGGCGAGCCTGGAGAAGGCGCTGGCAGAGAAGAAGTAGCTCAGGCTCGGCGGCGGCGCGTCGCGACGAATAGACCGGCGGCGAGACATCCCAGCGGAGCTGGGGCTGGGACCACTTCGATTGCGAAGTAATCGGCTCCACGACGAATCTCCCACGAACGGCCGTCCTGGAGCGTGGGGAGGATCACGGACTGGAAGTCGCCGGTGACCGATCCGCCGGCGAAGTCGATGATCTTGATCGGCTTGAAGAGCTGGATGTTTGTGTTTTCGAGGAAGTCGACCCAGAGGCTGCCGCCCAGGACGGCGTTGCCCGTGCCGCGCAGTACGCAGAACTGATCGGCGCCGAAACCGGCGACGTGCATAGCCAGGACGCCGTTGGTCTGGGTGAAATCGCCGTCGATCGAGCAGACGCCGATGCGCTGGAATTCGTTCTCGATGGTGATCTTGCCGGTGCCGCCGTTCAAGATCTTGGTTTTGGAGCCGTCCACGTTTTTGAAAGCGCCGTCGACGATCATGGTGCCGCCGCGCGAGTTGTCGACGAGACCCACGGTGACGGTGGACTTGTTCCGGATCGTGATTGTCGCTTTTTCGAGGTTGTAGAGGGTGCCGGTGATTTTTGTGGACGCGGCGCCGGTGCTGATCGTAAATGAGCCTTTGCCGGTGCCGGCGACGACGCCGTCGGATAGGTATCCGCCGTTGTAGACGTTTTTGTTGAAGATGGCGCTTCCGCCGGTCTGGAGGAAGTCGCCGCTCTGAACGGCTCCGATTTCGGCATCGGGATCGACGCTGAGCAGGCCGTCGGACAGGTTGTACGCGGCGCCCTGAGCGGAACGGATTTTGAAGGATGTGCCGCTGACGACGAAGAGTCCCCCCTTTTGATCCACTCGTGCCTTGCTGTTGTTTCCGATGAAAGCGGATTTGACGAAGCACCAGCCGCCGTTCATCTCGTAGACACCCTCGCCCTCCCCGGCGTTCTTGCCCGCGCCGACGTAAAGCACGTTGTGACTGGCGGTGCCCTTCAGCTGGCGGAAGACGCCCTTGCCGAGGATGCCGATGGAGGTCACGGAAGCGCCGTCGAAGGTGCCGCCGGTCATATTGATCAATCCGGTGGAGTTCTTAGCGGCGCCGAGATTCAGATTGGCGGAGAGCTTGCTGCCAAGGGTGTCCGCGATTTCAATAGTTCCGTCCTTGCCGTCCTGGTACCCGACCGCGAGGCTGCCGCCGTACGCGGTGTCTCCTTTGACGACAGCGATTTTGGAATCGCCAACGAACGTGTTCGTTGCCGGCCCGGGCAGGCCGTTGCTCCAGTTCGCCGGATCAAACCACTGCCCGAGAGTGCCGGCGGGCTGAAACGTGGTGTCGGCGAGACCGGATGCGGAAAGGGCGCAAACGAGAAGTGCGGATGCGTGAAAACGCGCGACGATCGAAGCATGTGCCTGTTTCATAACTCTCCCCCGTGCGGCGTGGCGGAACGCCTTGTGCGGTAGCCAAAAGACTACCGGAAACGCAGCGGGGGATCAAGAGAGAATCGACAAGGCCGGGGCCCGGGGGATCAGGCGGCGAGTTTTTCTGCCGCGTGGTAGACGAACCGGTCTTTTCCGGCGTTTTTGGCGCGATACTGGCACTCGTCGATCCGGGCGAGCAGGTCGTCGACGGTCCGGGGAGGTTCGTCGAAGGTGGCGGCGCCGATGCTGAAAGTGACGCGACGGCCGAGTGATTCCATGGCTGAAGCAAGCTCGGCCTGGAGGCGAGCGACGGCGATGCGGCCGCCCGTCCGGTCGGTCGCGGGCAGGAGCAGAACGAATTCATCGCCACCCACACGTGCCGCCACGTCGCTCGGCCGGGTGCAACTCGAGAGCACCCGGGCGACGGCGCGGAGCACTTCGTCGCCGGCGGCATGGCCGAGCTGGTCGTTGACCTGCTTGAAGTTGTCGCAGTCGATGAATGCGGCGGAGAGGGGAGACTTCTCGCGGGCGGCGACGGCGATGAGCCGTTCTGCCTGCAGGCGGAGATCGCGGTGGTTGGAGAGCCCGGTCAGGCCGTCGGTGCGGGCTTGGGATTCGTGTTTATGGAGCAAGTCGCGCATGCGCGAGGAAAGCTCGGCCATCAGGAGATAGGTGCCGATGCGTGAAGCGCAGGCCCAGATGAAGATCGTCGCGCCGGCGTTGAGAGGAAGTATGGGCAGGCTGTCCACGAACCAGCAGAAGCCTGCGATCGCGGAATAGGTGTAGGCCACTGTGCGCCCGCCGTAGCAGGCGATGAGAAAGACCGGAGCGAGTTCCAGGAGATTGAGCGAGACGTGCGGGCCGAGTTTCAGGTCGATGGCAACGAGCGGGATGAGAGCCAGCAGCGAGAGCGACAGGACGTCGAGCCGGCTTCGTCGCTCGAGCCAGCGCGTGGCATCGCGTTCATCAAACTGTCGCAGGAGCCTCAACACTCCTGTGGCTATCGGCCCGAAGTGATGGGACGTTCAGGGTGGCGACCGGATTGGAAGGTCTGAAAGCCGGTTATTTGCGGGCCTGGCGGGGCGGAGTTGGGGCGGATTGCCCGGCGGCCAGCTTTTTCAGGGTGGAGGCCGTGAACATGGTGCCGGTGGTATCGCGTTCCCAGGTGTGGGCCGGGCCCTGCAGTTTTTCGTAGTGCTCCCACATTTCGAACCAGTAGCTGCGAAACGCCTGGTCGGCAAAGGGGGCGAAGTGATCGCGCACTCGGCGCATGACCTGTGCGGACGAGCCGGTGTACCCGAGCACGGTTTTTCCGTGACGGACGCTCTCGGTGTCGAGCGGAAGGCGGGCGTAACGGCCGAGCAGCTGCATGATGTTGGCGGCGGCGTACGGGCCGACGCCGGGCAGAGACAGGAGCGTTTCGTGGAGGAGTTCGTCCGGCGTCGCCGGATCTTCGATCGTGCGGACTTCGGCGGCGCGCCCGGCGAACATGCGGGCGAGCTCGATGATGCGAAGGTCGCGATATCCGACGCGGCAGCGGGCCCGGAGCGTTTGCGGGCGGGTGCGGGCGAGGGCGGCCGGGTCGGGAAAGGTGAGCAGGCCCGAGGGAGTCTTTTTGCCGACGACTTCGCAGAGCCGCCGGTTCATGGTGACGGTGCCGGGCCACGTGACATTGCAGCTGGTCACGGTCTTGAGCACATCTTCAAAGAGCGTGGGCGAGCGGAACAGCCGGGCCCGGCCCGAACGCTTCCAGCGCGGGTCCACCTTGTGGAAGTCCCGCACGTGCGAGTGATCTTCCTCGAGACGGAGCATGCGGCGGAGCTGCGCTTCCGCGAGGGCGCGGTCGCGCCCGGCGAGTGCCCGGTCAAGACGGATGCGGAGCGGGCTGCCGCGCCGGCCCGACTGCTCGATCAGGACGCCGACGGGCTTGCCTCCGAGCAGAAGCCCGCGGGCGAGCGACTGCTCGGAAACGTTCCAGAAGTTCGGGGCGAGCAGAAAGTAGCCGTACGAACAGACGTCGCGGGAGAGCAGGTAGTCCGACGGCGTTTGGAGAGAGAAAGAGGGCATCTGGGGCGAGCGGCCCAAGTCTTCAGGCCGTCAGCTTCCGTTCCAGGGGGAAGAGGAAACTGGCGATGTTGACGCAGAGGCGATCCGCGACGCGGGCGAACATCTGGTAGTGCTGGTCGAGCTCGGCCTTGAGCTCGCCCTGCGTGGTGCCAGCCCGAACACAGAAGTCCTTCTCACCGGGGATAAGGGCCTCGATCATGGCCTTGTCGAACTCGGGGTGAGACTGGAATGCGTACGTTCGAACGCCGGCCTTGAAGATCTGGTTCTTGCACTCGCGGCTGGAGGCCAGGAGCGTGGCGCCGGGCGGGAGCTGCTTGACCTCGTAGCCGTGCGTCTGGTAGTGCGGGGCGTCCCATGGAATACCGGCGAGCAGCGGGTCGACCTGTCCGGCGGCGTTGAGCGTGATCGTCTTCATGCCGAGCTCGGGCTTGTCCATTGCACCGACCGTGCCGCCGAGTGTCTGCGCGATCATCTGCGCGCCAAGGCAGATGCCGATGAGCGGGAGCTGGCGTTCGTGCGTGGCTTTGAGAAACGCCATCTCGGGCGCCATCCATGAATGTTCTTCGCCCACGTTCTGAGAGCCGCCCAGACTGATGACACCGTGCACGTTGTCGAAATCGGGGGGGATGAGCTGACCGGAGGGAAAGCCCTCGAGCGCTGTCCTGTTGAGAGCGTGATCAACGGGCAGGTCCAGCCGCCGGACGGAGAGCTTAAAACCGTGATCGCGGAGGGTGACGCCGAGGCGGCCGGGGCCGATGAGTTCGCCGTGCTGAAGGATGATGATTGCCATGGGAGGCGATGGTATGGCGATTTGGGAAACCCGAATCGCTCCGCAGCGCAAGGCTCCCCGCGGCGCGTACGCCGGGCGCCCGGACGAGGTGAAAAGCCCGATCAGATCCGCACCATGCCGGCGTACTCATCGAAACGGTTGGTCAGATCACCCAGCGTGATCTGCTTGAGCCGGTCGAGACTGAACGCCTCGATGGTGTAGCTGGCGACGATCGTGCCGTGCACGAGTGCGCGCCGGATGGATGCGAAGCTGCCGGGATCCTTCTGGGCCGAAGGATCGGCGGCGATCGAGCCCATCATGCCACCGGCGAAGGTGTCGCCGCAACCGGTGGGATCGACGACACGCTCAGTCGGATACGCGGGGAGCGAGCAGATGCCGTCGCGATGAATGAGCAGGCAGCCGTGCTCGCCCTTTTTGACTATGACAAAGCGCGGGCCGAGATCGAGGATGTGGCGACCGGCGCTGACGCTGTTGAGCTTTTTGGTGAGCAGCTCGGCCTCGTCGTAATTGAGCACAAGGCCGTCGACGCGCTTGAGCAGGGCGAGCAGGTCGGCCTTGGCCGTGTCGATCCAGATATCCATGGTGTCGACAACCGTGAGCTTGCGCGCGGGGACCTGCTCGAGAAACTGCGCCTGCACGGCCGGGGGAGAGTTGGCGAGAAAGAGAAACTTGGAATCGGCGTAAGCCGCGGGGACCTTGGGCGGTGCTTCGCCGACGACTCCGAGCTCGGTGAAGAGCGTGTCGCGGCTGTTCATGTTGGCGTGGTACTTGGCGCCCCAGCGGAACGTCTTGCTTCCCTTGCGGGTTTCGAGACCGGCGAGGTCGACATTGGGGAACTGTTTGAAGCTGTCGCGGAAGGCCGGGGGGAAATCCTCCCCCACCGCCGCGACCAGCCGGACGGGCCCGAAGAAGCTCGCCGCGGCGGAGAAGTACATGCACGAGCCGCCGAGCACCTGCTGGGCATGGCCCGTAGGGGTGACAACGTCGTCCATTCCGATAGTGCCGGTGACAAGGAGTGGCATAGGGCAAGAGGGTAGCAGGGAAGGCGCGGCGCCTCCGCCGGGCGCGATTTACTTCTGAGGCTCAACAGTCCGCGCGACCCGCTTGTAGTGCACGTTCGCGATGGTGCCCCGGGAGCCGTTGGCTTCGGGCGGACCCTGTATGAGCGTGTCGATCGTGTCCTTGTCCGCGATGGTGTATTCGACGCGAAAGGGAAGATAGAGCCCCTGCTTGTCGTAGGTGTTCCAGTCAATGATGAGCTTGTTCTCGCCCTGCGCATAGATCGGCCCGACGGTGAGCGCGCCGTCCTGGTCGAAGTTCCAGACGGTCCATTCACCGGAACGCGGGTCCTGGGCGATCGTCATGTGGCTGTGCTGGCTGAGCTGGCGCTCGTTGCCGAGGAAGCCGGTGCCAAAGAGGATCTTCCCTCCAAAGAGCGGGAGGACATCGGTCTTGCCGCGGAAAACACCTCCGTCGGCCGCGGGCTGCGAAAATTCCCACGATCCGATGAGCGACTTAATGCGTTCGGCGGTTTTCCTGTTTTCCTCGGGCCTGGACTTGTTGTCAAAAGCGGCCTGTGTCTGGCTGATGGTGGACTGGTTTCCGGTCTTGAAGAACTCGTAGGCCTGGTCGTAGAGCGGCCCGTCCTTGAAGCCCATTCCCGTGACCGTGAGCGTCGTGGCGGAGGATGAGATCGGATCAAGACGGATGACCCACCATCCCGATTCGCAGATGGCTTTGACAAAGTCGGGCGCCTTTGGGGGCGCGACGGACTTCAGCACGAGCACGCGTTCGGGCTCGTAGGCGAGGATGTTGTTTGTGATTGTGCCCTCGTCGCCGATCTGACCGGCCGGGTCGTAGTTGGTTCGGATGGATCCGCCGATGCGAAAGTCAACATCGGCCAGGGAGACCCCCCAAATCTTCTTGATGCCTTCGGCCGTCTGGAACTCCTTCCAGATCGCCGCGGCGGGAGCCTGCACGACGCCCGAGTTGCGAAGAACCCGATCTTCGCCGGCGTGGCAGAGGAGCGAGATGAAACAGGTGAGGATTAAGAGGAATTTCATTGGTGCTCCGAGTCAACGCCAGCAGGCAAGGATGATTCCGGCGGCCATGAACGCGACGAGCTGGTAGGAGCTGTCGAGGAAATACGCGGCGATTGGGCGTGTCCGGGTGATGTGATCCGTCAGGCCGATCGCGGTGGTTGCGAAAAGCCAGAGGAACGCTCCGAGCACCGCTCCCGCGAACGCCCCGTTCAGATCAAGACTGACCACCATCACGGCCATCACAAACGCGCCGACGAGATAGGAGAAAATCATGAGCCCGAAAAAGACGTGCGGGGGACGGGCCTGCTGCATCGCCTTGACCTGTTCGTCGGTGTAGCCGTGCAGACGCTGCCAGAGCTTGGCGAAGAGGGCCCCGTACCACACGCCGCCAATCAGGAACATGGCGACCCCGGCGGCGAGAATGGCGAGCCAGTGAACCGAAGGAATTTTCTCGAGCATGTGTTCTCCTGGTAAGAGTTGGGGGATGGGTTCAGCCCGGGCGTGCGGCCCCCCGGGTGAGGAGAAAATCGAAGTAGGAGCGGAGCTGGGAAACCGAGGCGTCGTACGCCGCGGCGGAGCGAGAAGAACGCGCTTGCATCAGACCGCCCTCCATAATGGTCAGCACAGTGCCGGCGAGCTGGTCGCGATCGAGATCGGCGGGCAATCGGTCGCCGGCTTCATCGAGCCATTTGCGCACGTAGGCGATCCAGCCGTCGAAGTTGGCCTTGATGAGAGGCCTGATCTCCGGGTGCGAGTCGGCGACTTCGAGCGCGAGATTTCCGATGGGGCAGCCGAGCCGGAAGTCCAGCGGAGAAAACCACTCGCGGTACTGCTGCAGGAGCGCAAAGACCCGCTCGACGGGATCGGACGTCCTCGCCTCCACCGGAGCCATCACAACCGGGTGCAGCAGCTCGGTGTAGCGCTCGAGCACCGCCGCGAGCAGGGCGTCTTTGCTTGGGAAGAGGTTGTAAAGGCTCCCCGGATTGACGCCGGCTTCGCGGAGGATGGTGGAAACTCCGGTGGCGTTAAAGCCCTGCTCGTGAAAGAGCCTTGCCGCCGCATCGAGAATGCGGGAACGGGTGTCGGTGGCTGGGGTGGGCGGGGGCGACATTGAATGATCACTCAAGGCTTTGAATGAACATTCAAACAGAAATGGGATGGCGTGTCAAGAGGCCTTTTTGGCGGCAGAAGCGGGTTTCGCAACGGGAACGGAGGCGGGCGGTAGGCGTTGCCGCCTCGAAGGCGGCAGGAGCATCGAACATGGAACGGATCGTTGCGGTTGCGCTGGTGAGCGGAATAGTGACCGGGGCCTGGGCCAAGCCAACGGTGATCGACTTTGGCGGGACGGGGCCTTTGCTGATCAATGTGATCGTGGAAGGCAAGCCGCTCCGTTTCCTATTCGACACCGCGCTGCCGGGCGACGGCCGGATCGATGCGGACGTCGCGAAGGAAATCGGGCTTGCATCGGGGGGCGTGCTGGAGACGGACGCGGACGGGAACGGGATTCCGCTGGTGAAGGCCAAGCAGCTTTCAGTGGGCGGGATCGACATCGGCGGAGTGACGCTCTGGTCGTTGCCTCTGGGCGCTCTGGCGCAGCCGCCCGAGCAGCGCATCGACGGCGCGATCGGCTGGCAGCTGCTGAAAGGGCGGGTCTACACGGTCGATGCCGCGAACCGCAAGCTCATCATCGACGATGAGCCGCTAACAGACGCCAAGGCCGCGGGGACCATCGAACTTGATCCGAAGGAGCAGAGCCCGTCGGTCCCGGCGGTGATCAGCGGCAAGGAAATGCGGGCGACACTCAACAGCGGCAACATGATGGGGATGGTGCTTCCGCTGGCGATGATGCAATCGGTCGAACTGACAAAAGAACCCTGGCCGAGCGGAAAAATCGGGAACGGGCAGGCGATCAAGCGTGGGCGCCTGAAGACTCCGATGACGATCGCGGGGCTTTCCACCGGGGCGACGGGCGTGGAGTTTCTGAGCGTGTGGGAAGCGCCCAACATGGGCCTGATTGCGATGGAGCCTTACGCCTTCACCTTTGATCTGGTGAACAACCGCCTGCGGGTCGCCAGGCCGGACGGGCAGGTGAAACCGCTGCGGTACGGCGTTGCGTTCGATTCGGAGCAGCAGCCGCCGCGGATCGTGCGGATCTTCGACGGCTCGATCGCAGAGAAGGCGGGCCTGCTCGAGGGGGACGCGATCAGGTCGATCAACGGGGTGGAGACCAGGACGCAGCCGGAGATCCTTGCCGCGATGCGTGCCGGGAAGGTGACGATCGTGGTGGAACGCGAGGGCCAGACGAAAACGATCGAGATGTCCCGCGAGTGAACCGCTCGGCAATGCATTGAGCGCGGAACGCGGCAACGGCGCGGGCTTTCGCTCGCATCATTGTGCGGCCGGTGTTCGCCGCGGGCCCTGTTCAGATCTTGCGCTCGCCCCACTCCTTGGGCTGCACCAGGTCCTTGGCGAGCCCCGCGGCACGGAAGCCGCGGATGGTCCAGTAGGTGAGGTCGAACTCCCACCACTTGTGGCCGTGGGCGGCGGCACGCTGATCGGCGTGATGGTTGTTGTGCCAGCCTTCGCCGCCCGACAGGATCGCGACCCACCAGTTGTTGCGGCTGTCTTCGTCGGTCTCGTAGTTGCGATATCCGAAGGTGTGGGTGAACGAGTTCACGCTCCAGGTGATGTGCCAGACAGCGACGGTGCGGACGAATACGCCCCAGAAGAGCCACGACCAGGCGAGCGACCAGGCGCCAGCGGTGGTCCCGGTGCTCCAGTAGCCGACGCCGTAGCCGATCGCGGTGATGAGCACCGCGTGCGCCGGATAGAGCAGCAGCCAGAGCTTGTTCTCTTCCATCGACTTGTAAAACGGATCACGCAGCAGATCAACGCAGTACTTCTTCACGCCCTCGGCGGAGTCCACGTGCGGGTTTTCAACGAACAGCCACAGGATGTGGCCCCAGAGAAAATTGACGAGGGGCGAGTGCGGATCGGGCTGATGGTCGGAGTGCTGGTGGTGGCGCCGGTGTGCGGCAACCCAGGCGGCCGGCGTCCCTTCGAGGTTGCAGACCGCGATCATCGCGAGCAGGTGCTCGAACCATTTGGGCGTGACGAAGCCCTTGTGCGTGAGCAGGCGGTGATAGCAGACGTTGATGCCGATCATGCCCCAGAAGTAGATGCCGAAGGCCATGAGCGCCACGCCGCTCCAGGAGAAGAACGCGGGGAAGAAGGCGGGAACGGCCGCGAGATGGATCAGGGCGATGGCGATGATCACGTGCCAGCGGTAGACGTACGGACGCACGCCCTCGGGGAGATCGAGTTTGCGGGCGACGGTCGCGGGCGCGCCGGTTTCCGGGTCCATCGGGATGTCGGCTGCGGGGGCCGCGGGGGGAGCGAGCGGCGGGAGAGGCCGGGTGGCTGAGGTTGTCATGAGGCGTTTCGCAAGGGAACGGGCGGTCAGGACACCGCGCTGTCAATCGCGCGGACACAAACACTAGCCAAAGGCAGGCTGCGCCGCCTGCCGAATCCGGTACTTTACGTAAAGAGATTGAGTCTCGGTTTATTCAAAGCGGATGCCCTGGGCGAGTTCAAGCTTTCCCGAGAAGTTGATGGAGCATGTCTGGCGACGCATGTAGGCCTTCCAGGAGTCCGAGCCGGATTCGCGGCCGCCTCCCGTTTCCTTCTCGCCTCCGAAGGCGCCGCCGATCTCCGCCCCGCTTGTGCCCATATTGACGTAAGCGAGCCCGCAGTCCGAACCCGTTCCCGCCGGAGAGAGGAATCGCTCGGCGAGGGAGGCGTTGCTCGTGAAAATTGCCGACGAAAGACCCTGCGAAACAGAGTTCTGAAGCGCGATCGCCTCTTCGGGGTCGCGGTAGGTGAATACATACAGGATCGGCGCAAAGGTCTCCTGCATCGCGATCGGAAGCTGGTTGTTCGCGGGTGCCCGGATGATCGTCGGCTGAACAAAGTTGCCCGCGAGTGATGGCACGGTCGCCCGTGTCCCGCCGACGATGACCTGGCCCCCCTGGGACTTCGCCGCCGCGACGGCGGCCAGAAACTCTTCGACCGCGCGCGGATGGATGAGCGGTCCGACCAGCGTGCCCTCCTCCGCCGGATTTCCGATCCGGATCGAGCCGTACGCCTTGGAGAGCCGGGTCACGAGCTCATCCGCGACTTTTTCGTGCACGATCAGTCGCCGGGTCGTCGTGCAGCGCTGGCCGCACGTTCCGACCGCCGCGAAGACAATGGCGCGCGAGGCGAGCGCGAGGTCCGCGTCGCTGTGCACGATGGCGGCGTTGTTGCCGCCGAGTTCCAGGAGACTCCGCCCGAGGCGGGCCGCAACGGCCTGCCCCACTCGTCTTCCCATCCGGCAGGACCCGGTGGCACTGATGAGCGGGAGCCGCGCGTCGGCGATGAGTCGTTCGCCGATGACGTCGTCGGTCCCCATGACGAGAGAGAAAAGGCCCGGATGCCCCATCCCGGCCGCGACGCGCTCCGCCAGCGCGTTGGTCGCCAGAGCGGTGAGGGGCGCCAGCAGGCTGGGCTTCCAGACCACGCTGTCGCCGCACACGGCGGCGATCATCGCGTTCCAGGCCCACACCGCGTTGGGAAAGTTGAAAGCAGAAATCACGCCGACCGGGCCGAGCGGAAGCCATTGCTCCCGCATGGCATGGCCCGGGCGCTCGCTCGGCATCGTGAGCCCGTAGAGCTGGCGCGAAAGTCCGACCGCAAAGTCGGCGATATCGATCGTCTCCTGCACTTCGCCGACGGCCTCGGAGGTGATCTTGCCGACTTCCGCGGTGATGATGGCGCCGATCGCGGCCTTGCGCTTCCGAAACTCCTCTCCGATGGCACGTACAAGCTGGCCCCGCACGGGCGCCGGGACCTCACGCCAGCGCCGGAAGGCTTCGACACTTTGCGTGATTGTCCGCGCGTAGGAATGCTCGTCATCAAGACGGACCGAGCAAAGGGGTCTCCCGGTGGTCGGGTCGTTCACAACGGCGCATGCCGCGCCACCCGACGGAGAACCGAAAACCACCCGCGGATCGGAGGAAAGGCCGAGCGATGCAAGTACGTCCCGAATCATGCCGCCAGTGTACGAATAGACCCGGCCCGGCAACGGATATCGGACCGGGGCCGTCGTTCCGCGGGGAGAGACGCCGGAGTTCTACGCCAGCGGCACCCGGATCGGACCGATATCCCCCCGGTCGTGATACCGCGCGCACGCTCCATCCTTCTGCTCGGCGCTCTGCTGCTTGGCGGGTGCGGCAACCGCGCCGACATCACGGTCGCGGTCGAGAACAAGACCGGCGTCATGATCAAGGACTGCGCCGTGCGATTCCAGAAGGGCGACCTGCACTCGGGTGTCGTGCTGACGAATTCCCGGCGCGAGTTCTCGTATTTCGTGATCCCGATCTCGGAGAGCGCGACGCTTGATGTGGAGTTCGCGAACAACACGAAGAAGACGCTGCGTGCATACGTTGGATCCGCGTACGACCCCAGCCGCGCGGGCACGCTGGTCTTTGAGATCACTCCCGACTCGGCGCGGGTGCATTTCGAAGCGGACAAGTAGGCTTACTTCTTTTCCTTCGCCAGAAGGTCGGCCATGCCGCGTGCAAGGCCGACAAGCCGGCCCTGGTCCACTTCGGCCTTTGTGTCGTTCCATCCCATCGACACCACGAAGACTGCGCCGTCGTTTCGCTCCAGGAGCCATGTCAGGTTCATGACGCCCGGCTCGCTGCCTCCCTTGTACGCAACGCTGACCCACATCTTCCTGTCGAACGGAATGCCGCCGTTGATGCGGAGTACTCGGACGAGTTCGGCCATGCCCGGCCGGGCCTCCATCTCGTGCAGCCGGACCATCGCCTTGCACAGATCGGCGGCCGAAGAGAACCACTCGACCCGTTCGATTTCGATCGGGACTGTCCATTTCTCGGCGAATGCGAGATCGGGAGCCGCCTTTGCCACTTCGGACTCGAGCATGGACCTTCGCGTCTTTTCATCGGCCGCGGCAAAGCGAGCGGCAAGCGTCCGATCGGGCGCCAGTTTGATCCGGAACATCTCCATCGTCCCGAGGAACGGCAAGTTGCGCG
Source organism: Planctomycetota bacterium (assembly GCA_018242625.1). Lineage (GTDB taxonomy): Bacteria > Planctomycetota > Phycisphaerae > Phycisphaerales > UBA1924 > JAFEBO01. The sequence goes on along the minus strand of JAFEBO010000004.1, from coordinate 111,652 downwards.
ACGCGCAGGAGTTGAACCCCGCCATGTACTTTTCGACATTGCCCCGACCGGCGCGCGTCAGCAGGTGATCCGTCGCGGTGTTGTCGCTGATCGAGATCATCTTGGCGGCAAACTCGCTCAGCGGAAACTCTTTGCCCGCGGGCTCGTTCTGCATGACGCCGCCCGGAAGGCTCTTGAGATCTTCGCGGATCGCGATCTTCTCTTCCCAGCTGCCCTTTCCTGCAAGGATCTGCTCGGCGATGGTCCCCAGGATGTAGAGCTTGAAGGTCGATCCGGTGGCGAGACACAGATCGGGCGCGAGCGTGTGCACCGGCCGGAGCGCCGGCTCCGACCCGGGAGTGCTCGAGAGCGCGTACGCCGCGAAGTTCTTGGCGCCGGGAAAGGCCTCAAAGGCCTTGTCGAAGTCGGCCCAGGACGAGAGCGCCGTCTTGGGGGGCGAGGAAGGCCGGAAGAGAAGGCCGTCCATAAGGCCGGCCCCGTCGGTGCTGATCGAAACTTCGAGCGGAGCGTCCCCGCCCTGCACGGTCGCAACCAGCGATGAGTCGGTAGAGCCTTCGCTGATCTTCACGAGGCGCGCGCCGCCCTTGAACGGGCCGGACTTGAGCGAATCGAGAACGGCCGTGAGCTTGTCCGGGGGCACCGCGGCAAGGAACTTTTCGCTGAACCGTTCGTGCACCTCTCCCAGCGGCGCGGCGCCGTTGAGGAAATCCAGAACCCAACGAAGCTGCTTGCCCGACGCCGTGTCAGGGACCGCAACTGTCGGCGTCGCGGTACCGGGCGCACTGGGCTGGCGTGCCGCCGCTCCAAACGTCGCGAACAACCCGATGGCACAGAGAACCACTCCGAGGCGCAGCATGCTTGTCATGGTGGACTCCCAAATGACCGGAAAAGTGCCCGCGCACAAGCGAGTCCGGCGGGGACCACGATACCCGAATTCAGGATGTCCGTATAGATGAGGCGGGGGTCAGGCGGTGACCTTGCGCGTCATCTTCTCGATACCGGTGGGCGTCTCGACGAGGAGTTCCTGGCACTCGGTCAGGAACAGACCATGATCGGCGACGCCGGCAATCTGATCGAGCTCGGCGGCGAGTTCATCAAGATCGTGATTCTCGATGGAAACATCGATCAGCAGATGGCCGTTGTCGGTCAGGAAAAACTGACCGTCGAGCGTGCGCCGGATGACGCCGTTGAGGCCGAGGTCGCGGAGCCTCGTGCGGACCGAAGCCAGGCCGAATGCCATCACCGCGACGGGCAGCGTGCATGTCTGTCCGAGGCGTTCGACAAGTTTGTTCTGCCCGACCATGTAAATCGAGCGGGTCGAAGCGTGCGCCACGATGCGTTCACGGACGATCGCGCCGCCCTTGCCCTTGAGCATCCGGAGCTGGGGATCGACCTCGTCGGCGCCGTCGAAGATGAAATCGACCTTCTCGACCATCGCAAAGTCGATGATCGGGAGCTGATAGCTCCGGGCGACCGTCTCGGAAGCGTGGCTGGTCGGAACGCACTGGATCGAGAGCTTCTCGTCCTTGACGCGTTGAGCCAGGGCCACGATGCCGCGGGCCGCCGTCATGCCGGTGCCCAGGCCAACGATCATGCCGGACTGGATTTCAGCCACTGCCGCGCGTGCGAGTGCGTCCACTGAGAGCACCTCCGTGCCCGAATCAACGTCTGCCGACTGCGCCGTGAAACACATCGGAGGTGACTGTAGGCGTGGAAAGCAGCGATCGCACGATCAGCGTGCTCATTGCTGCGCAACCGGCGCCGGCAGGGCGGAAAGAAATTCGATCAGCCGCTCGGCCGATGGGCTCTGCGCGTCCCGCACGTACGCCCCGCTGGTGGCGCATCCCACGGCGAGCGATTGTCCGATATCCATATCGAGCAGGCGGCCGAGCGCAAAGCCCGCGTTAAAGTGGTCGCCCGCGCCCGTTGAAAGTCTCGGGTTTTCGATGAACGGGCCGTCGAACCATTCCGCGGCCTGTACAGTCGACGCCGCGGCGCCTTCGCGGGGATGAATCACCACGCAATCGATACCCAGTGCGCCGCGGATCGCTCGCGCACCCTCCAGCGTCGAATCTCCCAGTTCCCGCCCGCTATCGACCTTGAGCACCGAAAGCCCCAGCACCGAAGCCACCCGCTGCGCTTCGGAGAGATTCAGCCCGAGGGTTGTGGGAACGCTCTGATCCAGGCGGGCAATCAGGGTCAGCGCGTTGGCGATATCGGCGTCCGGACGGCGCGTCGGATCCGCCAGATCGAGAAAGATCTTGCGGCCGGCTTCCCCCCGCATACCCGGCGGGAAAACCTCCTCGCACATGCCCTTCCAGATGGACTCCACACCGGGCATCATCACCCAGTTCACGATCCCGATGAGCTGGGCGCGGCGGAGAGCCCCAACCAGATTTTCCCGCCCCAGCGAATCACAGAGCGACCGCCAGTCGATCGCCCGCACATTCTGAGGACGCCCCAGCATGATCTTCCCGTCGTCAAACTCGAGCGCATCGGTGTGCGCGGGCGGAGCCACGGACTCGACCACCCGGCACAGCTTTGCAAATCCGCCGAAGATCGGGTGGAGCGAGCGCGGATCGCTCTCCTTTCCAACAGCGCCGATGTACGTCACGCCCGCGCCCGCACACCCCAGCGCGCCGGCCATGAGCGGCCCGTTCCCGCCGAAGCGGTCTTCCTTCACAACAAGCTCGATGTTCGCGCTCTTTCCCGCGGCAGCACCGACCCGCCGGGAAAACTGGTCGATGGTCTTGAACGGGGAATAGTCCTCCGGCCGGTCGGAAAAGCGCTTATCGACGGCGTGGATGATGGAATCCACGAAGCCGTCAAAGCCGACGAGCACAGAAGCGTTCCGAAGGCTTGCCGCCCGCTCCCGGAGTGCCTGCGAAGCCGACCGTGCGATGGAGTTTCGATCTCGGATCATGGGCTGAAAGTAGGCCGCGGCGAGGATTCCGAGCGCCGGCAAGAATGCCCCATGATTTCGATCGTTCTCGCAACCGGCAACCCGCACAAAGTCGACGAAATGCGGGCGATCTTCGCGGAGCTTGCCCCCGCGGTCTCTCTCCTGGGGCTGCGTGACCTGCAGGGCCCCACTCCCGCGGAACCCGCCGAGACCGGCACCACTTTCGAGCAGAACGCGGCCATCAAAGCTACGGCCTATGCCCGCGCGACCGGGCGGATGTGCCTTGCGGACGACTCGGGGCTTGAAATCGATGCCCTCCGGGGCCGGCCGGGGGTGATCAGCAGCCACTACTGCTCCGACGGGCGTGAAGTGGGGATGACAAGAGAACAGCGCGACCTTGCCAACAACCAGCGTGTCCTGGCTGAGCTGGCGGGCTTTGAAGATCCAGCGCGGACCGCACGCTTTGTCTGCGTGATGGCCCTGAGCGCGCCCGACGGGCACATCCGCTTTACCTCCCGCGGCACCTTCGAGGGACTCATCGGGAGGCAGGGACAGGTGCCACGGGGCAACAACGGCTTCGGGTACGACCCGCTGTTTCTTGTGGCTCCCGACTTTGCCAGCACGAGCGCTGAGCTCGACACCGCTGCAAAGAACCGCCTGAGCCACCGCCGGCGTGCCGCCGTCTCCATGGCGGAGTTTCTCAGAAGCCTCTAATATGTTGCATCCTCCCGCGTGCACAATGCTCGCGGAGAGCGGGGTCGGGCCGGACAGCACCGTTGCGAGATTTTGCATGCACCCGAAACGCTGGTTCTTGATCGTCCTGGCTGTGCTGGGCTTTTTCGCCGCGCAACCGGCCGTGGCCGACGACATGATCTACTTCAGCGACGGGCGTGTGCTGCTCGGAGAGATCATCAAGGAGAATGACGACGAGATCGAGGCCAAAGGCAAGATCAACGGCGTGGATATCCATTCGACCTTTAAGCGCGCGATGATCGCGTCGGTGATCAAGAACGTCTCGACGTCTACGCCCTCCAAGGTGGATTCGAATTCAAAGGACGAGGACGCCAAGGGCGACTTTCTGATCGTGCCGCTCAAGGGCGAGTTCGGAGAGGACATCTATCCGCTGGGCCTGATCAACTCGATGGACTGGGCCGTCAAGCACAAGGTCCCCCGCATCGTCATGGTCATCGACTCCCCCGGCGGCTATGTCTGGGCCTCCCGCTACATGGCGGACAAGATCAAGGAATACGACGACAAGCTCAACTTCACCATGGTGATCGAGAACTCGATCAGCGCCTCGATCTGGCCGACGTTTGCGAGCGACAACATCTACATCACTCCCGGCGGCACGTTCGGCGGGGCGGTTGTCTATCACATGACCAATACCGGCTCGGCCGAAGTTGATATGAAGATGAATTCCATCCTTGCCGCCGAAGTGGCGGCGATGGCCGAGAAGCACGGGCACAGCGGCGCGGTGGCAAAGGCGATGATGATGTCGGGCCAGCAGGTCTGGGCCGTGCCCAGCGGCGGTGCCTGGAAGCTGTCCTCGACAAAGCCCGATGCGCCCGACGCCCGGCAGATCGGGTCCGGCGAGATCTTCACGCTGACCGGAACCGATTGCGTGACCTACGGGATCGCTCGCTCGATCCCCAACACGAGCGAATCGGCGATTTCGCACGCGCTGGGCGACCTTAAGAGCGCCGGCGATCAGGGCGCGAAGCTGATGCAGCAGGCGAAGTCTTCCTGCGATGCCCTCCGCAAGCAGTACCGATCCTGGCGCGAACAGCTCGAAGAATCCGCCCAGAAGCTGGCGGACACCGCCAGGAGCTCCAAGGACCGCGAAGCGGTTATCCGCAAGATCGACGACCTTGTGAATACCTATACCAACCGAATCGGCACGCTCAAGGATCGCGCCAAGCAGTTGCATCTGGTCCCGCTGCTCGTCGCCATGGAAAACGAGAACGCTGTCGAAGTCCGCAACCGGATCGAAAAGATCAAATCGCAGATCCGGGGCAAGTAAGGCCTAGTCGCAATCCCGCAGGTCGCCCCGCGCCGGCGAATACTCCGGCAGGACGGGTATCGCATCGATCGTGGCACAGAGAGCAAGATCGGGCCCGAAACCCAGGCGCAAGAGATTTCGCCCGCCTCGGCTCTCCGCGAAGAGCTTCTCGATTCCCTCGGCCTTGGCCCGCTTCCACGCCTGGAGGCAGACGAGCGCCGAGTCATCCGAAACCATTTGCCGCCCCGCGGCGAGGAACTGCTCGGTCAGAGCGCCCGCCGCGATGCAGTCGTCCAGGGTGATCTCGCCTCGCGTTCCCGAACAGAGGATGTGAACGGGTCGGCCGTCGGATGCCACCGAACCTGCGACGCGCGAGAGGTTCGTGATCGAACCGACAAGCACGCGCGCGGCGTTGGCAGCGTGCAGCATCGCCGCCGTCCCGTTGGCGGTTGTGAAAACCACGACACGGGATCTCACGCGCTCGGCCGTGTATGAAAGAGGCGAGTTGTCCAGGTCAAATCCGGGGATGAGAACCCCCCCACGCTCGCCGCCAAGAACAATCTGATCCTGCTTCGTGCCGCCGGCTACCAGCCGCGTACGGGCCTGAAGGGCGTCGTCCACGGTGAGAACAGGGATGATGCACCGGGCACCCGCACGGATCGCCGCAGAAATCGTGACGCTCGCACGGAGAGCATCAATGACAATCACGACTCCGCCGGCAAGAGCGGCGGCGGGCACGAGCGCCGGCAGCAGGTGAACCGCCAGCGGACGTTCCAGCGCATGAGAGGGAGGTGGCGGGCCAAGGTCGGGAGCGGGCATTCGCGAAAGCGTACGTGCCGCCGATATGCCGCGCGAGAGGCACGTGCGAAACTACGATCGTCAGATGGCACACCAAGTTGTCAACCTCCGCGAGGCGTTCGCGACTTTTCGCGAGCACTGGTCGCCCCGCATCGCGGCCGAACTCAATGGACAGCAGGTCAAACTCGTGAAGTTTCAGGGCGAGTTCGTCTGGCACAGCCACGAGCACGAGGACGAGATGTTCCTGGTCCACAAGGGCTCGTTCAGGATGGAGTTCCGCGATCGCGCCGTGGAGGTGCGGGCGGGTGAATTCCTGGTCGTGCCGCGGGGCGTGGAGCATCGGCCGGTGGCGCCCGAAGAGGTGGAAGTCATTCTGTTCGAGCCGGCGAGCACGCTGAACACGGGCAACACCCGGAACGAGCGCACGGTGCGCGAACTCAAACGCCTCTGAAGCTCCTGACAAAGAGAAAAGCCCCGGGCCGATGAGCCCGGGGCTTTGCACTTCTTACCGGTCGGGCGAGATTACTTCTCGTCCTTCACCTTGAACTCCGCGTCGATGACGTCGTCCTTCTTCGCGCCGTCGGTCGAACCGGTTGCGCCGGCCGCCTGTTCGCCCGGAGCGGCGCCCTTCTTGGACGCCTCTTCGTACATCACCTTGCCGAGCTCCATGCTGGCGGTGTCGAGCTCCTTGATGGCGGCCTCGATCGGTGCCTTGTCGTCGCCCTTAAGCTTGCTCTCGAGATTCGACAGGGCGCTCTCGACCTTGCCGCGCACTTCGGGGCTGACCTTGCCGCCGTGCTCTTCCAGCGCCTTGCGGGTCTGGATGAGCATGGCTTCGCCCTTGTTCTTGAGGTCGATGACCTCGCGACGGGACTTGTCTTCCGCGGCGTGCGCCTCGGCGTCGCGCTTCATCCGGTCGATCTCGTCCTTGGACAAGCCGCCCGAATTCGTGATCTTGATATCCGCCTTCTTGCCGCTGGCCTTGTCGGTCGCGGTGACCGTCAGGATGCCGTTGGCGTCGAGGGCGAACTCGACCTCGATCTGCGGGACGCCCCGCGGCGCCGGCGGGATGCCGGTGAGATCGAAGTTGCCGAGCGTGCGGTTGTCCTTGGCGAACTCGCGCTCGCCCTGCAGGACATGGATCGTCACGCTGGTCTGGCTGTCGGCCGCGGTGGAGAAGGTCTCCTTCTTGCTCGTCGGGATCGTGGTGTTGCGTTCGATGAGGCGCGTCATCACGCCGCCGAGAGTCTCGACGCCCAGCGAGAGCGGGGTGACGTCGAGCAGGAGGATGTCCTTGACCGAGCCGGTGAGCACGCCGCCCTGGATGGCCGCGCCGATGGCAACGACCTCGTCGGGGTTCACGCTCTTGTTGGGCTCCTTGCCGAAGATCTCCTTGGCGATCTGCTGCGCCTTGGGCATGCGGGTCGAGCCGCCGACCAGAACGACCTCGTCGATCTTGCTGGCGTCGAGCTTCGCGTCCTTGAGAGCATTCAGGCACGGCCCCTTGAGCCGGTCGAAGAGGTCGGCGCACAGCGCCTCGAACTTCGCCCGGGTGAGCGTCACCTGCAGGTGCTTCGGGCCGTTCTGATCGGCCGTGATGAACGGCAGGTTGACGGTCGTCTCCTGCATCGTGGAGAGTTCGATCTTCGCCTTTTCAGCGGCCTCTTTCAGGCGCTGGAGGGCCATCGGGTCCTTGCGGATGTCGATGCCTTCCTTCTTGCGGAACTCTTCGGCGAGGAAATCGATGATGCGCTGATCCCAGTCGTCGCCGCCCAGGTGGGTGTCGCCGTTGGTGGAGAGCACTTCGAAAACGCCGTCGCCGATGTCGAGCACCGACACGTCGAACGTGCCGCCGCCCAGGTCGAAGACCGCGATCTTCTGGTTCTTCTTGCCCTTGTCGAGGCCGTACGCGAGTGCCGCGGCGGTGGGCTCGTTGATGATGCGCTCGACCTTGAGGCCCGCGATCTCGCCCGCGTCCTTGGTGGCCTGACGCTGCGCATCGTTGAAGTACGCCGGCACGGTGATGACCGCGCGTTCCACCTTCTCGCCGAGATAGTCCTCGGCGGTTTTCTTCAGATCCTGCAGGATGAAGGCGCTGATCTGCTGGGGCGTGAACTCGCCCTGATTGACCTTCACCTTCACGAAGTCTTCCGGTCCGCCCACGAGCGTGTACGGGACCTTCGACTCTTCATTACCCGACTTGCCGTACGACGTGTCGGCTCCGCCCGAGACTTCCGCGCGCCGGCGTCCCATGAACCGCTTGATCGAGAAGATCGTGTTCTTGGGGTTGGTCACCTGCTGGTGCTTAGCCGGCTGGCCGACCAGGCGCTCACCCTTGTCCGTGAACGCCACGACCGAGGGGGTGATGCGGTTGCCCGAGCTATTGATAAGCACCTTGGGCTGGGTGCCTTCCATCACGGCGACGCACGAGTTCGTGGTGCCGAGGTCGATTCCGATGATTTTTGACATGGTGATACTCCTTCTGACTCCATCATTCAGACGCGAGTTTCGTGGCAACCCGCGTGCCAGCCTCCGGGCCCAGCGGAGCGTACGGCCCCGGCATGAAACCCGCCGAAAAAGCCTCCCCGCATGGCACTACGGCGATGTCTGCTGAAAGGACTGCCATCCTGACACCCTGCAGTTGAGCCGAAGGGCTCCTACCCCTTCCGGGCGCGGTTCGGGGCCGGGCAGGAAACGTACGGTTCGGGCAGATGGCAACGGCGAGCTTGATGTCGCGGCGGGCGGTGGAGGCTTCGCTTGGGGTCCCGAGGGGCTCGTTTGAGCTCCTGGAGGATTTTTTCAGGCCTCTTCCGAGCCTGGGGGCTCATCCCAGGCATGTGGTGGGCTGGCTGAGGCGGGCGGGGATTCGGCGGGGAGCGAAGATTCTTCATGTTGGTTGCGGAAAGGGTGCGGTGTCGGTGGCCGCGGCGTGCGCACTTGGCTGCCTGGTTGAGGGGGTCGATGCGCACCCGGGGTTTGTGCGCGAGGCGGAACTCAGGGCCAGAGGCCGTCGGGTTCAATCCCGATGCACGTTCCGGTGCGGGCTTGCGGAGCAGATCAGGGGAAATTTCGACGCCGTTGTGGTGCTCAATCTTTTTCCCTTTGAGAAAGCGGTGCACCTGGCTCGCGCACGCACGCGACCCGGCGGGGTTTATCTCTTTGATGATGCAGTATCGGACGATCCGATCGGCGGATTTCCCCTTGTGGAAGAGGTCGATCACTTCGTTCGCAGGACGGGCGATCGCGTGCTCGCGCGGCGTGTGTGGACCCCTGCCGAGGTCCTGCGCCGTGAGCGGAGGAATCTGACCAGGCTCAAGCGGCATGCACGGACGCTTGCGGCGGCACGGCCGCGCGATGCCGAGGTCTTTCGCGAGTGCCTCGCGCGTTATGAAGCGGGGATGAACAAGCTGTGCGGCCCGGCCCATCCTGCCTGCTGGCTTGTGCGAAAGAGCCGTTGATGGTCGGCAGCAATACGCTTGCGGCATGTCCGGACCCGAGGAAACACGCCCGAATTTTGAGGCAGACCGGACGCGCGAAGCGCCAACGACGCCGCCGGGGTCTACACGCCCGGTCAGCCCGGATTCGCCGACGCTCGACCAGTCGTCGGCGCCTGCGGTCGGGTACACCGGGTGGCTGGCGCCGGGGGACAGAGTCGGGTCTTATCTCGTCCAGCGCGTGATCGGCGAGGGCGGCTTCGGGGTTGTGTACGAGGCGGAGCAGCACGAACCGATCCGGCGCACGGTCGCGCTCAAGGTGCTCAAGCCGGGCATGGATACCCGGGAGATCATCGTGCGTTTCGAGGGGGAGAGGCAGGCGCTGGCTCTCCTGGATCATCCGGGGATCGCGAAGATCCTGGACGCGGGGGTGACCTCGGGCGGACGTCCGTACTTCGCGATGGAACTGGTTTCGGGCGTGCCGATCACACGGTACTGCGACGACGAGAAGCTGACGCTGCGGGATCGAGTGAAGCTGATGGAAGAGGTGTGCGAGGCGGTGCAGCACGCCCACCAGCGCGGGATCATCCACCGCGACATCAAGCCGTCGAACATTCTGGTGCACCGCGAGTCGGACCGGCCCGACGCGGGGGCGCGGGCGAGGATCATCGACTTTGGCATCGCGAAGGCCACGACACCCGGAGTCGTGCGGGCGCAGACGCTGGAGGGTTACTGCCTGGGAACGCCCGAGTACATGAGCCCGGAGCAGGCGGGTACGGGCGGAGTGGACGCGGACGTGCGTTCGGACGTGTATTCGCTGGGGGTGACGCTCTATGAGCTTCTAACGGGATCTCTTCCGATCGAGCCGCCCGCGCAGGGCGCGGCGATGGAGATGCTGCGGCGGGTGCGGGATGAAGATCCGGTTCGTCCTTCGGATCGCTTCGGGACGCGTGCGGGTAAGAACATCGGTCCGATCGCGGAGCGCCGGAGGGAAAAGCCGGCGACACTCGCGCGGGAACTCCGGGGAGACTTTGACTGGATCCTGCTCAAAGCACTTGAGAAAGACCGGGAGCGCCGGTACGCATCGGCGAGAGATCTTGCGCTCGACCTTGAGAGAGCGCTCACCGGGCGTCCGGTGCTGGCGGGGCCTCCGAGCGCGCTGTACCGCGCCGGCAAGTTTGCGCGGCGGCACCGGCTCGCGCTCGCGGCGGCCGGCGCGGTGCTGCTGGCGCTGGTGGTGGGACTTGGAATGGCGAGTTACGGGTTCATGCAGGCCCGGCATCAGCGCGACATCGCGGTCCTGGAACGGGAAAAGAGCGAACTTGCGGCGGCGGCGGCACGCCGGGCAAAGAGCGAGGCGGAGCAGCAGGCAGAGGCCGCCACCCGGGCCCGCGCGGAGGCGGTGCACGAGGCGGAGACAGCCCTTGCGGTCCGGAACTTCCTTCAGGAAATGATCGCGGCGGGCGATCCGGAGAAGGGCGCGACGCCGGACATGACTGTGAGCCGTGTGATCGACCAGGCGGCCGAGCGCCTCGATGCCGGCTCGCTCAAGGACCGCCCCTCGGTCGAGGCGGAGGTGCGCCAGACGCTGGGCGATGCGTACCTGAGCTTGGGCCTTTCGGAGAAGGCAGAGCACCAGATCCGCAAGACGATCGATCTGCGCCGGCAATCCGGCGGCGAAGAAAGCGTGGGCTACGCCGAAGCGCTCAACAGCCTGGCCTTCCTGCTCGACGACCTTGCGAAATACGACGAAGCGGAGAAGTACTACCGCGAGGTCGTGGCCAGCTTTGAGAAGATGCGGGACAAGGAACCTTTCAACCTCGCGACGGCGAAGAACAACCTGGCGACGCTGCTGCGACGCACCAACCGGCTCGAGGAAGCCGAAACGCAGTGGCGAGATGCGCTCAAGCTCATGCGGTCGGTCCCGGGGCAGGAGCACCCGACGCTCGGCCAGACCATCGGCAACCTGGGCCTGTGCCTCCGTCAGCAGCACCGGCTCGACGAGGCGGAAGCGCTCGACCGCGAGTCGCTCGAGATTCTGCGCAAAAGCGAGGGAGAGAGCAGCCCGAGCGTGGCGAGGGCGATCTCCAATCTCGCGTCGATCCTGCAGGACAAAAGGGACTATGAGGCCGCCGAGCCGCTCTTTGTGGAAGCGCTCGACATGCAGCGCAGGTTCTTCACGGGTCCACACAAGGAAGTCGCGACCGCGCTCAACAACCTGGGGATCCTTTACTCCGATACCGGGCGTCCGGAAAAGGCGATTCCGCTGTTGGAAGAGGCCTACTCGATGTCGCGCACGGCGCTCGGAGAACAGCACCCGGAAACCATCTTCGGCCTTATGAACGTCGGGTTCTGCCGGTTCTCACTCGGGCAGCTCGAGCGGGCGGAGGCTGACCTTGACCGAGCGGCGACGGAAGCTCGCGGGATCCTGGGTGATTCGCACAGCACCACGGCGCGGTGCCTGTTTGGCCTGGCGGATGTCCGGGTTGAACGGGGAGATTTCAAGGGTGCGGAAAAGGCGGCGCGCGAAGCGATCGACGTTTATCAGAAGCTGGGAATGAGCGAAGATGCGCAGTCGACGGGCGCCATGCTCGTGCTCTGCGATGTGCTTGTACGAACCGGGCGGGCTCAAGAGGGCCGGGCTCTTGCCGGCAGAGCGGTAGAAATCCGGCGCAAGGTGGTGCCGCGGGGCGACTGGCTCCTCTGGCAGGCCGAGAGCGCACTCGGGAGCGCGATGGCGGCGGCCGGCGATCCGGCCGGCGTTTCCATGATGAAAGATGCGGCGGAGCCGATCGCCGCCGGACGGGGCGCGCCGCGATCGACTGTGCGCCGGTGCTTCGACCGGCTCGCGTGGCAATCCAGGAGTGTGGGAGATGCGGGGGGCGCAGCCGCTTACGAGGCACGCTCCAGAGCGCTCACGACGACTCCGGTTGCGGGCGAGCCCCCTTCGCCGGACCGGTAAACTCTTCCGGTGAGACAACCGCAGCGAACTCTTGGATTGGAGGAGGCGCCCCGCGAAATACGGGAAAGGCTCCGGAACATTGCGCCCGGGGTCGGCGTCGTCGGCGTTACGGGCCCGGTGGGTGCGGGAAAGTCGTATCTGACGCGGGCGTTGTGCGGCGGCGATGGCTGTCACCTCGCCACGGATGACTACCTTCCCGATTACGACAAGGTGCGCTACGAAGACCGGGACGACCCCCGCTTGGCCGACACGGCGCTTCTGAGTGAAAACCTGGCCGCACTGCGGGCCGGTTGCGAGACAAAGGTTCCCACATGGTCGTTCCAGACCCACTCGCGCACGGGATACCGAACCGCCGCCCCGGCGACGCTCGTTGTAGTCGAAGGAATCCATGCGCTGCACGACGAGATTCTGCCCCACCTTGACCTGTGCGTGTATGTGGAAGCGCCACCGGACGTGCGCTGGAGCCGGTGGGAGTATCTGGAGAGGACAGGGCAGCGGGGCTGGGGCGTCGAGGTGGCACGGGAGTTTTTCCATACTGTCGCGGAACCGACGTTCGAAAAATTCCTGGCTGTCTATCGCGCAAGGGCCCATTTCGTCGTGCAGAATCACGTCGGCGTGCCCCGTGCGTAGGCCCCCGGCCCCGTCATACTCTGGCGGGTGCGTTCTACGGCAAATACGACGACCGGTGAAGCAGCGGCGGGCCCGGGAACCGGCGCGGGGATCGCGCTGATCCTGACCTCGCTGATCTGCTGGACGACCATCCCCCTCTTCCTCAGGCATTTCAGGGAACTGATCGATCCCTGGAGCGCCAACGGCTGGCGGTACGGCTTTTCCGCTTTGATGTGGTTGCCCGTGCTGCTGCTGGCGACGCGAAGAGGCACCGTGCCGCGCCAGATGTGGAAGGCGGCGATCGTGCCGAGCCTGTTCAACACGGGCGCCCAGGTCTGCTTCGGGATCGCCCCGTATTACGTCGAGCCGGGGCTGATGACCTTCAGCCTGCGGCTGCAGATTATTTTCGTCACGGTGGGCGCGGCGCTGATGTTCCCCAGCGAGCGGGCGATCATCCGCAAGCCGGGGTTCATCGCGGGAATCGCGATGGTGGCGCTCGGCACTTTGCTCACGATCTGGCTGCGGCCCGGGGGCCTGGGCGCTGGGACGGCGCTTGGAGTGTGGCTTTCGATCGGTGCGGGGCTTCTCTATGCGGGGTATGCACTTTCGGTGCGCTCGAGCATGCACGGTATGAACCCGCTGCTGGCCTTCAGCACGGTGAGCCAGTACACCGCGGCGCTCATGCTGCTGCTGATGTTCATCTTCGCGCGAGACATCCGCACCGGCGCGCACGACCTTGGCTGGAGCGTTGTGTACCTTTCGGGCGGGCAGCTGGCCATGCTTCTCACCTCGGCGATCATCGGGATCGGCATCGGTCATACGGCCTACTTCAAGAGCATCCAGGCGCTCGGCCTGGCGGTCGCGGCGGGGGTTGTGCAGCTTCAGCCCATCACCGTCTCGATGCTGGCGCCTTTCCTTTTTCCCAAGGATGAGCATCTGAGCGCCGGTCAGTGGGCGACCGGGCTGATCGCGGTGGCAGGAGCGGCGACGATGCTTGTCACGCAGCACTTGGCCGCCAAACAGCGCCGCGTGGCTCCGATTGACGAATTCGATGAATTGCCCGTGGACCCGGATGTGGCGCTTGTGGCACAGAGCAATGAGACTGTGTCGCAGCCCGAGCCGGCGGCCCGTTCCTGAGCCGGGAATCGCGGTTTTCGGGCTATGAAAACGTATTCCGCGCCCTCTTCAAGCCGGGAACCGGGCGACCGGGGAAGGGGGGGTGTTGCTCGCTTTTTGCCGGGTTTGCGGCTAGGCTCTGCGTTACCCCCTGAGCGGACCGGCGGTCCGCCCTGCCGCGGGATTTTGTCGGGATGTAACGCATTCATCGCGGCCCAAGAGACGCAAACACGGAGGTATCAACCTTGTCCAGCAGCACCACCGCCTCATCCAAAGTCACGCCGTCGACGAGCTATCTGAGCAAGCTGGATCTGGCTCCTCACAAGACCAGTTTCAATCTCTGCCCGGCGGAACTGGTGCAGCGGGCGGTGGCGGCGGGGGAAGGAGCTCTGGCGGCGAATGGCGCGCTGGTGTGCATGACGGGCGACCGGACCGGCCGCAGCCCGGCGGACAAGTACCTCGAGGACACCCCGGGCATCCACAAGAACATCTGGTGGGGCAAGGTCAACAAGCCGATGACGCCGGAGAAGTTTGATCTCGGGCTGAAGATCGCGGTTGATCACCTGAACACTAGGCCGCACCTGTTTGTGTTCGAGGGCTTTGTGGGCGCGGACCCGAAGTACCGCCTGGGCGTGCGGGTGGTGACGGAGCAGGCGTGGCACAGCCTTTTCTGCTCGACGCTGTTCATCCGTCAGGGCACAAAGGCGGCGGGCCCGCAGACCAAGCCGTTCGAGCACGACTGGACGGTGATCAACGCCGGGCGCCGGCGCCTGACCAAGGAAGAGATGGCGCAGTTCGGCGTGACCAGCCCCGTGCTGATCCTGCAGAGCCTTGAACGCAAGCTGGTGGTGATCATCGGCACCGAGTACGCCGGCGAGATGAAGAAGAGCCTGTTCTACGCGATGAACTACGACATGCCCGATGTGGGCGTCTTCCCGATGCACTGCTCGTGCAACACGGACATGAAGGGCGAGAACGCGGCCCTGTTCTTCGGCCTTTCGGGCACGGGCAAGACGACGCTTTCGGCCGACCCCAACCGCAAGCTGATCGGCGACGATGAGCATGGCTGGAGCGATCACGGCGCGTTCAACTTCGAGGGCGGGTGCTACGCCAAGTGCATCAAGCTCAGCAAAGAGGGCGAGCCGCAGATCTGGAACGCGATCAAGTTCGGCAGCGTGCTCGAGAACACCGTCATCGACCCGGTGACGCGCATCCCGGACTACGACAGCGCGAAGATCACGGAGAACACCCGCGTCACCTATCCGGTCGATTTCATCGACAACGCGATCATCCCGTCGGTGTGCGGCAATCCGAAGAACGTGATCTTCCTGACGGCGGACGCGTACGGCGTGATGCCGCCGGTGAGCAAGCTCACGCCCGAGCAGGCGATGTACTACTTCATTAACGGCTACACGAGCAAGCTCGCGGGCACCGAGGCGGGCGTGACCGAGCCCCAGCCCAACTTCAGCCCGTGCTTTGGCGGCGTCTTCCTTCCCCGCCCGCCGGTGAGCTACGCCAAGCAGCTCGCAGAGAACATCAAGAAACACGGAGCGAACGTGTGGCTCTTGAACACCGGCTGGACGGGCGGCCCGTACGGCACGGGCCAGCGATTCAAGCTCGCGTACACGCGCGCTTTCGTCACGGCGATCCTCGATGGCTCGCTCGCCAAGGCCGAGTTCGCGACCGATCCGGTCTTCGGCCTGCATGTCCCCAAGGCTGTTCACGGCGTGCCGAGCGAAGTGCTCATGCCGAAGAACACGTGGAAGGACGGCAAGGCCTACGACGCGCAGGCCGCGAAGCTGGCGAAGGGGTTCCGCGAGAACGACAAGCAGTTTGAGATGCCGGAGGCGGTGCGCGGGGCGGGGCCGAAGGTCTGACCGCAATTCGATGTTCAATCCTACCGAGGGCAGCGTCCGCTGCCCTCGTTTTTTGAAGAACATGTTTTCCAACAATTCCCGCGCGAGCATGGCAGCGCCTGATTCCGGCAACGCTTGCAACCGTCACTTTTTTCGTGCGAACCGCTTCTTGATGCTCGCTGTTCAATTCCTCGCCGGCAACGCTCATCGCGCCCGCTGGACGATGATCGCCTGCTGCGGGCTATTCCTTGGCGCATGCGAGAAACCGGCTCCGATCAGCACGAAGACCGACACCGAAGCGTCTTTTATCGCACGGACAGTCGCAACCTTGCAAACGGAGCAGCAAGCAGCGCTCGAGGGAACGCAAGGGCCCAAGAGCCAGATGTATGCCCGCCTGCACTGCATGAGCGCGTTCGCCCGCAAACTCACTGCCGCGGAGAGGGAGTCTCTGGTGCGGGCCGTATGCAAAGGTTCCAACGAGGATGACCCGAGCGCCCCGCTGCGCGAGGTCGCTGACTATTTGTTTGAGCCTCTCGCGGAGGACGGTCGCCCGGATCTCATACTTCTGCTCTTGCGGGACACTTCGTGCAGCCCTTGGACAATTCCCTTGGTGTCAGAACTACACGCCCTCGGTCTCGCGGGCAAAACGGCCGGCGGCGTTCAGTTGCTGTTCGACGCATACGACTCCGCATCCCCGTCTCGGCGGGCGTCCATTGAAGAGCGGATTCAGCACGAACTCGCCTTTTATTTGCGAGGAACGGGGTTTTCGGGACCGCAAGCGGTTGCCTGGGCACGATCGTGGTACGAGATGAACAAAGATCGACTCCTCGTCAGTCACGGCGTCGCCGACGACGGCGAATGGGATTGCTGGTCGGCGCCCACGTTGATCGAAACCGCACCCGCGATCGAGCGGCTCCTGGCGACACATTTGCAGTCATTGCTTGCCGGCAAGTGCGATTACAGCCAGTTCGACTTCGTCGGCGAAAAGCCGACATGCGCCATCTCCCAAAGCGGAACGGATGGTCCAACTGTTGATAACTTCCTTTCGGAGTTGAAATCCGACGACTATCAAGCTCGCGTGCTGTGGGCGGGGCCGCTCGTGCGATGCAATAGCTACTGGAGCGTCGTCGATGTGCGCTGCGAACTGGCGTCACGGCAAGGTCGATCGTTTCTGGCGTACTCCTTTCCTGTGCTTGTCGACCATATGTCTACGCGCATCGTCATTCGCCCGAACTGAGAGCGCTTCGCTCTGCGTCGTGCCGCGAACTTCGACCATTCAAGATCGCTTACCAGCGTGTGCCGCCCACGACATCGCCACGAACCCGATCGGCACGAAGTTGATGAGCACGATCCACGGCGCTCGCGCGCCCGCGATGCACAGGAAAAAGAACGCGAGCGTCGAGATCGTGGCGATGATCACGCCGGACTTTTCCCAGCGCATCAAGGCGAAAAGCCCGAGCACCATGCCAGCGTGCGCCACCATCGCAAGCGTGACCCACGGGGGCGGGAAGCCCTCTGCCGGGCGGTGGATGTACCACTCGCGCAGATGCTCGAAAAAGAAGAGCGACCAGAAGATGGCGAAGAGCACGCCCGTGCCGCGGCCGAGCCAGCGGAGCACCATTTCTCCCGCGCCGCTTCGCGGCGCGGATGGCCCCATCCCCTTTGTATCCCCCGCCAGCCCTTCCCCAAAGCCCGGACGATTCTGCGGAACCGGCACGGTGTTCATGGAAACCTCCCGATACTGTTAGTATACACTAACTAAATCGGATCGGCAACTGGTTTCGGTCAGATTTCATGCTAGATTTCGGCCGTGACTGTTTCCCACTGGCGCCGCTCGTCCCCCACCACGCTCGAAGTCGACGTCTGCGTGATCGGTTCGGGCGTTTGCGGCATCTCGGCGGGGCTGGCGCTGCAGAGACGTGGCAGGAGCTTTGTCGTGCTCGAGCGCGGGGCCCTGGCTTGCGGCGCTTCGACGCGCAACGCCGGCTTCCTCATGCGCGGCGCCGCGTGCCACTACGCGGAGGCGATCGAGCTGTACGGACGCGAACGGGCACGGGCGTTGTGGCGGTTCACCGAGGAAAACCTGGAGGGTCTGCGGAGCGAAGGCTGCGAGGCGCTGCCGAGCTATCGGCGCGTGCCCTCGATGTTGCTCGCGCTGAAGGGAGGGAGCGGGGGAACGGAGCCGTGGCGACCGTCGCCGGAGTTTGCCGCGGCGAATCGCGCGGGGCTGGAGCGTTCTCTCACGCTTATGCGGGAGGACGGACTGGAAGCAGATTGGCTGGAGCCCGGCACGCGGAGCGCGCCGGACGACAGCGCGTGGCGCTCGGGCATGATCGCGTGTGCGCTCGTGAACCCGGCGGATGCGAGCGTGAATTCCTACGAACTGATGCGCACGCTGGCGGCAAAGCTCAAAGCCCATTCGAGTTTGGGGCGTTTGCTCCCTTCGCCGGTCATGGAGAATCAGGAAGTCTTTGCGATCCAAGAAGGAAGCGGATCGCGCGGCGTCACCGTGCGCACCGCGGACTTTGCGATCCGGTGCGAGCGGGTGCTGGTGTGCACGAACGCGTACGTGTCGCTGCTGTTTCCGGCGTTGGAAAAGATCGTGCTTCCGCGCCGGGGGCAGATGCTGGGGCTGGCGGCGACCGGGCGGAAGCTCTCTGCTTCGTACTACTGCAACGACGGGAGCGAGTATTTCCGGCAGGCGGCGGACGGGACGATCGTGGTCGGGGGCTGCCGCACGTACTTCGTGGAAGAAGAAATCGGGTTCGAGGATCGCGTGACGACCAACGTGCAGAATGCGCTGGAGTCGTTTACGCGTGCCCTGCTCGAATATGGGGAGCGCGAGGAGTTGCCGGTTACATCTCGCTGGTCGGGAACCATGGGGTTTTCGCCCGACGGCCTGCCGCTCATCGGTCCGGTGATGTGCGGTCACGCGGGCGCAAGCGATGTCGCGCTGACAGGGAATTCATCGCTTCCGCGCGCAACTCCGCCGGTCTGGTTCTGCGGCGGATTTACAGGGCACGGGATGTCGATGGGGTACAAGGCCGCGCACGAGGCGGTGGATGCCATGCTGGGCGATCGAGCGCCGTTGTTCGCGCTCTCGCGTCTGACGTGTTAGAGAAAGTCGGAGTCTTCAGGCTTTGGCCGAGGCCGCGGCCCCTTTGACGATCTGGGCGAACTCTGGGGCCTTGAGGGAAGCACCGCCGATGAGTCCCCCGTCGATATCCGGCTGGCGGAAGAGTTCTTCGGCGTTTGCGCCCTTGACACTCCCGCCGTAGATGATGCGTGTGCGCCGGGCGACATCGGCGTTGTAGACCTGGCCGAGCAACTTACGCAGCTTTCCGTGGACGTCCTGCGCATCTTCCGGCGTTGCCGTCTTGCCGGTGCCGATGGCCCAAACGGGCTCGTAGGCGATGATCACGCGCTCCATAGCGTCTGCGGAGACGTCGGCGAGGCCGGCCCGGAGCTGGCGCTGATTGACCGGGTCGGTGTGACCGGATTCGCGCTGATCGAGCGTTTCGCCGATGCACAGGACAGCGGTCAGGCCCGCATCGACAATCGCCTTGAGCTTGGTGTTCACGATCTCGTCGTTCTCGCCGATGACGTGGCGGCGTTCGCTGTGCCCGGCGAGCACGATCTCGACTCCGCAGTCCTTGAGCATGTCGAGCGACACCTCGCCCGTGAACGCGCCGTCGGGCTTGTGATAGCAGTCCTGGGCGCCGAGGCGGATCGAACTTCCGCGATCTCTGAGGATCGATCGCACGGCAAGCAGGTAGGGGAAAGGCGGGAAAATGGCGGTTTCGGCGCCCGTGACCGGCGCGAGGGCATCGACCACGCCGCGTGTCAGATCGGCGCTCGTGGTCCGATTCGTGTTCATCTTCCAGTTGCCGCCGACAAAGGGCTTTCGCTCCCGCACGTGCTCGCTCCTGCAAAGTTCCGACCGGAAAGGGCCGAAAGCCGGCCCCAAAACCGGGAGGATACCCCCTCCACCGGACGTTCGGTGGAGCGGAAGAACTGCGGAGGAACGTCAACTCGCGCGGTCTTTCCGGACTTTCGCGCAATTCCATTGCACTGAAGACACTTTCCTGCGAATATGGATGAACCGGTTTTGTCAGGAGGAAGCATGAAAGATGTGCGATTTGTGCGGAGTGCCGCCCCGGCGCTCGCGGTGATTCTCGCCTCGCAGGCCTTGGCCGCGCCGCAGGGCGAAGACATACCCAGAGCTCTTCGGTCAGAGTCCGCACTCGCGCTGGAAGGCATGCAGGACGGATCCGGCCTGCCCTGGCAGCAAACGCTCGAGTCCCTGCCGCGGTTCCACCCCGCGCAGATCCTGGTGAAGTTTGAGATGTTCACCGATCGAGCTTCGCAGGCCGATGTGCTGGCGGCGGCGGGCGCCAAAGAAACGATCCGCTCGATCGGAATCGTGCCGGGATTGCAAGTCGTCCGTGTTGAACCCGGAACGGTGGAAGCGGTGTGCGCAAAGCTGAACGCGACGCCCGGCGTGGCGTACGCATCGCCGGACTACGTGCGCCACGCTATGGCCCAGTCGATCCCTTACGGGATCGATCTGGTAAACGCGGCGGCGGCATGGCCCTCGTACGGCCAGGGGCTGGGCGCGAAGGTCGCCGTGCTCGACACCGGCGTGGACCTCTCCCATCCGGACCTGCCCACACCGATCGCAACCTCCTCGTTTGTGCCGGGCGTGACCGTCGACGATTTCAACCAGCACGGCACGCACTGCTCGGGCACCGTGCTGGCGCTCGACAACACCGACGGCGTGGTCGGTGTGGCACCCCGAGCATCGCTCATCATCGGCAAGGTTCTGAATAACGGCGGCTACGGGCTCGACAGTTGGATCGCGAGCGGCATCGACTGGGCCGTCGCGCAGGGCGCCGACGTGATCAGCATGTCGCTGGGCGGCGATACCACCGATCAGGCGCTCCAGGATGCCTGTCTCAACGCGTTCAACGCCGGCGTACTGGTGGTTGCATCGGCCGGAAACGATGCGTCCGCGAATCCGAATTACCCCGCTTCGTATCCGGGTGTGATGTCCATCTCTGCAGTGGACTCCGCTTCGCAGCTCGCGAACTTTTCCAGCTTCGGTCCGCTGGTGTCGGTGACGGCGCCGGGCGTGTCGGTCCTTTCGACCACCCCCACAATCTCAACCACCGTGACCTTTTCGAGCTCGACCAAGAACGCCCGCAACCTTGACGGTTCACGCGGCGGTTCGGTGACGGGCCAGGCGGTTTACTGCGGATTCGGCAGCACGTCGGCCGATTTCCCGCCGGAAGTCGCGGGGCGGATCGCGCACATCCGCCGCGGCAACAGCATCACGTTTCAGACCAAGGCGCAGAACGCCGTCGATGCGGGCGCGATCGGCGTCATTATCTCCAACAACACGGGCGGCACGGCGCAGTTCGCCGGATCGCTCAACGACACGTTCCTGATTCCGGTCGTTTCGATCAGCCAGAATGACGGCAACACGCTGCAGGCCCTGACGCTTCCCACCGTCACGATCAATCAGGCGATCTCGGCTCACACGTACGCCTCGCTCAGCGGGACTTCGATGTCGTGCCCGCACACCTCGGGCGCGGCGGCGATGGTGATCGGACTCTTTAAGTCCAAACCACAGCCGGCGCCGCTGCCGCCCGGCAGCCTGCGCTGGATCATCGAGCGCACCGCGGGGGACCTCGGCGAGCCGGGCCGCGACGACTATTACGGATGGGGCCTGGTCGATGTGCAGGCCGCGTCGCGATACGTGTACGGCCGGGCGATCTGCGGGGGTGATCTGAACGGCGATGGATTGGTCGATGACGCCGATTTCGTGCTGTTCGTGGCCTTCTACAACGACCTGGTCGCACCCGGCGGAGCGTGGACGGGGGGCGATCTCAACGGAGACGATACTTCGGACGACGCGGATTTCGTGATCTTTGCCGCGAACTACGACGAACTACTGTGCTCCTGATCCGGAGACAGAGCTCCGTTCCAGGCGGGAGTGGCCACGATGAAGTCTTTTTCTTGCGCGTTGTTCCTGGCACTGATTGCGGGTAGCGCCGAGGCTCAGGTTGTGAGCGTGGTGTCTTCGTCGCGCGACAGCGTGTTCGACGGATACGCGCCCGGCATGGGTATCGCGTCGCTCGATCGCACGCGGGCCATTCCGGCGTTCAACCCGTCGTACATCGCGGTGAAGCTCGAAGCCAATGCCGACCGGAGCAGGGTGAACTCGGAGCTCGCCCGTGCGGGCGTTCAGGAAGTGACCAGGTCATTCGCGCTCGTTCCGGACTGGCGCATTGTCCGAGTCCGTAACGACGGCGCAGAAGAGGCCGTCGCGGCGCTCAACGGAAAGCCGGGCATCGCGCGGGCGCAATTGCTCTCGATCTACACCCTCGATTCCCAGGACACCCCCTTCGGCATCGACATGGTGAACGCTCCTGAGGCTTGGACGCGCACGGCGTCGCAGGGAACGGGCGCACGTGTCGCCGTCGTTGATAGCGGCGTCGATCTCACGCACCCGGACCTGCCCGTCCCGGTTGCCGCGCAATCGTTCGTGCCGGGACAGACCGTGGACGATTTCCGGCAGCACGGCAGCCACGTGACCGGCACCATCCTCGCGGTCGACAACGATCTCGGCGTGGTCGGCGTGGCGCCGGCAGCACAACTCATCACGGCCAAGGCCTTTTCCTCCAGCGGCTTCGCCGATTCGAGCTGGACCGTCGCCGCGATCGACTGGGCCGTCTCGCAGGGCGCCGATGTGATCAGCATGTCGTTTTCCAGCAGTGCGTACGACGCGTTGCTCGAGGATGCGATCAATGCGGCGCTCGCGGCGGGCGCTCTGCCGGTTGTTGCCGCCGGCAACACCAATACCAATACCCCTCGCTACCCGGCGTGGTTTGATTCCGCGATGAGCGTCGCGGCGGTCGATTCGCTCAAGGCCAAGGCCTCTTTCAGCAGCTTCGGGCCGAAGGTTTCCGTCACGGCTCCCGGAGTCGGAGTGTTGTCGACTGTTCCGGTGGTCGGCAACTCTGTCACGTGGAATTCGGTGACGCACGCCGCGGCGCAGCTCACCGGCAGCTTTGGCGGCAACAAGACGGGGCCGATCTGGTACGGGGGTTTGGGGCTCGCGCCCGGCGATTTCCCGCCGCAGGTCGCCGGCAACATCGCGCACGTCCGCCGGGGCAACATCCCGCTCGGGACGAAGGTGGCCAACGCGGTGGCGGCCGGTGCGGCGGGCGTCATCATCTCCAACAACACCGTCGGCGGCGCGGCATTCACCGCCGACCTGCTGAACAACTTCCTGGTTCCCGTGGTTTCTGTTTCCACGGCCGATGGTGACGACTTGATCGCGAATCCGGGAATCACCGGAACGATCTCGCAGTTCAACAACGGACATACCTACCTGCTGAATAACGGCACTTCGATGTCCACGCCGCACGTTTCGGGCTGTGCCGCGTTGCTCTTTGGCAAATTCAAACCTCTGACGGGAGTCGCGGGCTTGCCTCCGCTCACGGTTCGCTGGGTGCTCGAACACACGGCGGAAGATCTTGGAGACCCGGGACGCGATGACATCTTCGGCTGGGGCCTTGTGAACGTTGATGCCGCCGCGGCCTATCTCGCGGGCCGCCTTGTCTGCCCGGGCGACCTGAATTCCGACGGCATCGTTGATGACACGGACTTTGTCCTGTTTGCCGCCGATTACGATCTTCTCGCTTCGCCCGGCGGACCTTGGACCGGAAGTGATTTCAACGGCGATGGCTTCACCGATGATTCTGATTTCGTGCTGTTTGCCACTTCGTACGATCTGCTTGTCTGCCCCTGAACCGCCGCGTTGTTCCAAATCGCTCTGCGACAAATGGAATCTCTAGGGCGACCCTGTCACGATGCGGGAAACTTCAACACCGAATCCTCTTGCAATTTCTCGTAGGGCTTGCGAGAATTCTCTCGTGGGGTCCGCGGGAGCTTGAGATGCGACCATTGTGGCTTTCTGCTTTGTGCCTCGCCGGGGCGTTTGCGCTGGGCGATCCCGGTATTCCGCTGAACGATGTGGCACCGGCACCTGATCCACGCGTGCTCCTGGTACGCACCATCCCGCCGCGGGACGAATCTTCGCTTCTGGTCGCGAAGGCGGCGCGGGGTACCGGGATCTGGGAATCCGAGTTGGTGCCCGGGCTGTTCATCGTGCGCATGGCGGCAACAACTTCGCTCGACGACGCCATCGCGACGCGTAGCGCTCTTGCTGCCCTCCCCTGCACGATCAGCGTCGAACCCAACATCCTGTTCCGAATCGAGACCCGTCCGGACTCCATTCCCGCACCGGCGTATGAGACGATTCAGACCGCCACCTTCAACCTGAACATGGTGCGCGCCCCGCTCGCCTGGCCGCTCTACGGGAAGGGGTTGGGCTCGCGCGTTTGCGTGCTCGATACGGGGCTGGACCTCGCACACCCGTCCATGCCGGCGCCGGCGGCAACGGCGACATTTGTGCCCGGGCAGACCGCGGACGACTACAACTTTCACGGGACGCATTGCGCGGGCACCATCGTCGGCAAGGACGCCCTGATCGGCTCGTATTCGATCGCACCCGATGCGTCGCTGCTGGCCGCAAAGGTCGTCTGCGACGGAGGCTGGGGCGAACTGGCGTGGCTGATCGAGGGAATCGAGTGGGCCACCCTCAACCACGCTCAGGTAATCAGCATGTCGCTCTCAAGCCCCGAGGGCTCGCAGGCGCTCGAGGCCGTCTGCGCCGCGGCACGCGATGCGGGCGTTGTGCTGGTTGCGGCCGCGGGCAACGAAAGCTCGGATGCGCCTCATTTTCCCGCGGCGTATCCGTCCGTGATCGCCGTGGGAGCGCTCAACGCGGACAAGACGCACGCTTCCTTTTCGAACACGGGCGCACATCTTTCTCTGAGCGCGCCGGGCGTGAATGTGCCCTCGGCGATCCCTATCCCTGCCTCGGGCGTTAGCTGGAGCGGCGCGACGCACAAGGCGAGCCAGCTGACGGGCAGTTTCGGCGGTTCCGTGAGCGGCGTTGTGATCACGTGCGGCGACGGTTCGATCGGAGCCATTCCCGGCTCCGCTTCCGGCAAAGTTGCGCACATCCGGCGCAGCAATTCGATCACTTTCGCCCAGCAGTTCGCCAATGCCGTTGTCGCGGGCGCCATCGGCGTGGTGATCTCGAACAACCAGCCGGATTCGCTCATACAGGATTCGCTCGAGCCGAGTATTTTCCCGGTTCCTTGCGTCCTGATCTCGCAGGCCGACGGGGACTCGCTCCTGGCTGCCGCGGGCTCGACGATCTCACTGACGCAGTCGTACTCGGGACATTTTTTCGGCGTGCTGACCGGTACTTCGCAGGCGACGCCTCACGTGGCGGGTGTCGCGGCGCTGATCATCGGAGCCTTTGGTTCAGCATCGATCTCGCCGGAGAGCATCCGGTGGGTTCTGGAACAGACCGCGGAGGACGTGGGCGAGCCCGGCTTCGATCTGTCGACGGGTTTTGGCCTGGTGAACGCGAAGGCCGCCGCGGACTATTTCGCGGGCAGGATCCGCTGCCCCGGCGATCTCAATAACGACGGCCTGATCGACGATGGCGATTTCAGCGTCTTCGTTGGCTTTTACAACGATTTTTTCGGCCCTGGCGGACCTTGGACGGGAGGGGACCTGGACGGCAACGGCGTCTGCGACGACGCCGACTTTGTGGCGTTTGTGCCGGGATATGACGGGCTGGCCTGCCCGTAACCATCCGCCAGGAATTGGATAGTTTTTGCGGCAAATTCTGTTACGCTGGGAAGCCCGACGAGGAGACTTGCCCCATGAACGCAAAGCAGATCGCGGTACTTTCAGGATTCGCGCTGTTGACCAACGCCGCCCTCGCCGGCCCCCCGGGCCCGAGCGCTTTGCTGACGTCTTCGCAGGAGTCCCTCAACGGCTTTGTTCCCGGCGTCGGCATTGCGCCCGCGCGCGCCGAGTTTCCCGGAGGGCGGCATCCTTCCCGCATTCTGGTTCGCTTCGACACCGCACAAGGCCGGGGCATCGACGAGCAGGCAAAGACGCTCGCCGAAGCCGGAGTGACCCGCCTCATCCAGCGCATCGGCCTGGTTCCCGGCCTGCTCATTGTCTCGACAGACGAGGGTCGGGTTGATGAAGTTGTCGCCAAGTTGAGCCGGCAACCCGGCGTGCTGTACGCGACGCCCGACTACGAAATGCACGCCGAAGCGCAGACAACTCCGTACGGCATTTCCATGATCGGCGCCGACACCGTCTGGCCGGCGTGGGGCTTTGGCAGCGGCGCCAAAGTCTGCGTGCTCGACACGGGCGTGGATACAACGCACCCCGATCTGCCCTCCGCAATCATGAGTTCCTTCGTCCCCGGCGAAACGGTCGAGGACTACAACACGCACGGCACGCACTGCTCGGGCACCGTGCTCGGCCTGGATAACGATCAGGGCGTGGTGGGCGTTGCGCCAGCAGCGCAGCTCATGATCGGCAAGGTTCTTGCCAACAGCGGCAGCGGAGCCTGGAGCTATCTGATCTCCGGGATTGACTGGGCCGTCGCCAACGGAGCACGGGTTATCAGCATGTCTCTTTCGGGCTCGGTCGGAGACCCTTCGCTCCAGGCCGCGTGTGACGCCGCGCTCGCAGACGGCGTGCTGCTCGTGGCGGCGGCGGGAAACCAGTCGTCCGGAACGCCCCGCTATCCGTCTGGCTATTCATCCGTCATGGCGATCTCGGCGGTGGATTCCTCCGGAACTTTTGCTTCATTCTCGAACTTTGGTTCGCACATCTCCGTGGCCGCCCCCGGAGTCAGCGTGCAATCGAGCATCCCGGTCGTCGCGTGGAGCGCGAAGTGGCTCGGCACGGACCACGAAGCCAATCCGATGACGGGAAGCGTGATCCGCGCGGTCAGCGCCCCGGTCGTGTATTGCGGGTTCGGCGAAAACGCCGCCGCATTCCCCGCGGGCGTGAGCGGCAAGATCGCCCACATCCGCCGCGGGTCACCGAATACGACATCCGTCTCTTTTAACACGAAAGCTACCAATGCTCTCAACGCGGGCGCGATCGGCGTCATCATCTCGAACAACACAACCGGATCCCTCAGCGGAACACTGAACGTTTCAACGACGTTCGCCATACCGGTCGTTGGCTGCCTCCAGACCGACGGCGACAACCTCATTACCAACAACGGGACGACCGTCAATATCTACCAGTTCAATAACGGCCACACCTACGCCAACTACGACGGTACCTCGATGGCGACGCCTCACGTGGCCGGCGCCGCCGGGCTGCTTCTGGGCGACTTTGTGCCGGCAACGGGGCTGCCCGCCGTTCCGCCCTCGACCACCCGCTGGGTGATCGAGCGCACCGCCACGGACGCGGGCGCTCCGGGCAAGGACGACAACTTCGGGTGGGGCATTCTGAACGTGCGCAAAGCCTCGGAATACCTGCACGGCCGGGTGCGCTGCCCAGGCGACCTTGTCTTTGACGGCATTGTCGACGACACCGACTTCGTCGCGTTTGCTTCACTTTACGAGGACTTTGTCGCTCCGGGCGGTGCCTACACCGGTGGCGATTTCAACGGCGACGGTGTGACCGACGATGCCGACTTTGTGCGCTTCGCGGCGAGCTACAGCGACTTTTTCTGCCCGTGAGGCACGCCTGCTTGGAGGCCGGGAAGCGAATTTCGTGCACACACGCAGCCGGAGGCCAGAAGCGGACGTACAGAGATTTGCCGAATCCGGCAACGTGGGACAGTTCTGATTGATGGGTCCGCCCGTTCGGGCGGCAAGGCGCAAGGGGAGTCGAACATGGCTGCGAACGCGGCGCGAGGAGCCGTTCTCCGCATTGGGCGGATTGCTTGTGTCATGCTTTGTGTACTTCCGGCAATGGCCGGCACGCCAGCACACCCGGCGGGGTCGTTTCAGTACGTTCGTCGGGCTGTTCCGCCTTACATGCGCCCGCTGGACGGGCCGGGCAGCGTCACGCCGCGCGTCCTGGTCCGCTTCGACCCGCTCGCCGACCGTGCGTCTCAGGAGCAGCTGGCCGCGACCGGAGTGCAATGGGTCGAACGTGAAATTTCGCTCGTTCCCGGGCTGTTTGTGGTGCAGGTCGCGCCCGGTGAAGAGGCGCTCGTCGCCGAGCGGCTGCGTGCTCTGCCCGGGGTCCTGTATGCCGAAGCCGACGGCGACTGTCGCGCCCTGGCTCAAACGATTCCTTACGGCGTGACGATGGTGCACGCGCCGCAGCACTGGACAAAGTACGGCTCGGGATCAGGGCCAAAGGGCCCGGTGCGCGTCGCCGTGCTCGACACGGGCATCGACCAGGCACACCCGGACCTGCCGGCGCCCTTGCTGACCAAATCCTTCGTCGTCGGCGAAACCATCGACGATGTCTACCAGCACGGGTCTCATGTTTCCGGCACGATCGCCGCCGTCAATAACTCAGAGGGGGTTGTCGGCGTCGCCCCGCAGATTTCGCTTCTGGCGGGAAAAGTGCTCGACAACAGCGGATTCGGCCAGTGGAGCGACACGGCGGCAGGAATCGACTGGGCAGTCGCCAGCGGCGCGAGGGTGATCAACATGTCGCTGGGCGGCACGTCGCAATCGCAAGCCGTCCACGACTCGTGCGATGCGGCTCTTGCCGCCGGCGTCCTGGTGGTGGCCGCCGGCGGAAACGACGGCGACGACACGGTGATCTACCCCGGTGGCTATCCGTCGGTGATGGCCGTGGCTGCGGTCGATCAGAACCGTGCGCATGCGAGCTTTTCGAATACCGGCGCTCACATTTCGGTCGCGGCTCCCGGCGTGGAAGTCCTTTCCACGGTTCCCGAGCTCGGGCTCAAAGCAACATGGGGCGGCAAGCAGCACGCCGCCGATTTGATCGCCAATACCCCCTACCACGATTACACCTCGCCCGCCTACGACTGCGGCGATGGTCTGACGTTCTTGGACTTCCCGGACCAGGTCGCCTTCAACATCGCCCACATCCAGCGCAGCTTCTGGATGCAGTTTCTCGGCGTTTCCTACTTCATCGAAAACGCGTGGGATGCGGGGGCCTACGCGGTCATCATCTCCAACAACACATCGGGCTCGTGGCAGGCCGATATGGGATATCTCACGTTCCGCCCGGGCATCACGATCTCTCAGGCGGACGGCGCGGATCTGATCGCGCACGATGGCGCCACGGTCGCCATCGCCCTGACGGCAAACGGTCACGGCTACGAGGCCTGGGACGGCACGTCGATGGCCACTCCGCATGTCTCAGCAAGCGCCGCGCTCCTCTTTGGCGCCTTTGTGCCCGAGGCGGGGCTCCCCCCACTGCCACCCGCAACCGTCCGCTGGGTGCTCGAAAGAACGGCGGACAATCCCGGCACGCCGCCCCGCAACAATCAGTTTGGATACGGGATCATCAATGCTGAAAAAGCCGGCGACTACCTGGCCGGCCGCATCCGCTGCGCCGGCGACCTCAACAGCGACGGCGTCGTGGACGACGCGGACTTTTCCATCTTTCTTGGCTTCTACAACGCCTACCTCTCCCCGGGCGGCAAGTACACGGGCGCCGATTTCAACGGCGACGGCGTCGCGGACGACCAGGATTTCCAGAGGTTCGTCGTCCGCTACGACGACCTGCTCTGCCCCTAGATCCGGCGTTTCAAACCCTTGAGAATTCGTGATTTAGGCCCGGCGGCACACTATGCGTGCCGCTTTGTCCACATCCACTTCAGGCTCCCTCTCCCGGTGCCGATAAGCGTTCGTGTCCGATCCCGTCCGGCGAGCGGCCGGCGCGATCCCTGCGCCGACCGGAGAGAACGCAATGAGCCAGCAAGCCGAGACAACCAAAGGTTCGACCGCGGCGCCGGGAGCCCCCGAAGCCGAACCGCTCGCAGCGCTCAGCGATCTGGAACGTGGCCTGCAGGGACTCAAGAGACTCTACGAAGAGCGCAAGCTCATCGAAACGAAGCTCGCGGAGGTCCAGTCGCGGCTGATGGATCGCGAGACCGAGCTCAGCACGCGGGAGCACGAGCTCGCGGAAACCAGGACGGCGTTCGAACAGAAAGAAAATGAAATCGCCGCCCTGCGCGAGCAGGTCCGAGTGAACCATGAAGAGGCCCGTCAGGCGACGGCAGACCTTGCCACACTCCGGTCCGAATTCGAAGCCCGTGCAAAGGACCAGGCAGAAGCCGAGGCGGCACGCAAGGCCGAATCCGACAAATCAAAGACGCTTGCCGCGGAACTTGATGCGTTCGCCACGGAGCTTCAGACGCTGCAGGCGGATCTGGAGCGTGAGAAGCAGGACCTCCAGTCGCAGCGATCGGCGGTGCTCGCCGGCGCGGACAAAATCAAAGCCCGCGAAACCGAGCTTGCCGCACTTGAACAGCGCGAGGCCGCAATCGCGGCACGAGAAGCCGAGCTCGTTCAGCAGTCGGCCCGCCTCGACGAGCAGCGAAAGAACATCGAGGCCCAGGGCGAGCGCTCCGACCAGGAGACGCAGGGACGCCTCCGGGCCGCGTGCGAGGAGGCCGAGCAGCTGCGGTCGGACCTTGAACGGGTCGCACGCCGGTGCGCCGCGCAGGAGGAAGTCCTGGCGGAGTACGAACAGCTCCTGGCCGTCGAGCGTTCGCACGTTCACACGCTTACAGAGTCCATCTGCAGCTCGGACTCGGATCCCCAGCAGCTCAAGGCGGATCTGGCCGAGCTCAAGCGGTGTCTGGCGAACGAGCGTGAGATCCGGGCAAAGCTGGAGCGTCAGGCCACGCAGCCCGTGAACGTGCGTCAGCCCGGCGCGCCCGCACCAGTCTCCGCTCTCCGCCTGAAGCGGCTGAAGCGCTGCCGGGCCATCCTGCGCGAGCAGGTGGGCAAGGTCCGCAAGGCCAGCGAAGTTCTCGCGCGGCGCTTCGAGCAGTGCGAACAGGTTCTTGCCCAGCGGGCCCAGCTCGCGGCGGTCAAGCGCCAGCTCGACGTCGGCGCGGCCACGCTCGCACGACGGCAGGCGGGGCGAAAAGCGGGCGTGCTTGTGCTCAGCGTCGTCACAACCCTGGCGATTCTGGGCGCGCTGAGCTGGGCCGTTGTCGGACAGGTCATGCCCGGCACGTTCGCCGCCAGGGCCGAGCTTGTAGCCGACGGACGGGGCCGCGAACTTTCGGACGCCGAATTCGACGAATGGAAGCACTCGCTCGAAGCCTCCCTCGCCGAGCCGCAGTTCATCGATCTCGTGGCCGACCGCATGAAGCGCCGGGGATACGAATCGCTCGGCACGGCCGTCGCCGTCCGGGCCCTCTTCGCGGATGCGCTCGCGCACGAATCACCCTCTCCGGGCACCCTCAACCTCGAATTGCGGCTGCCCGGCGCCGAACGCGCCACCCGCTCGCTCGACATCATCGCCACCACCCTCGCGAGCGAGGCCAACGCGGCCCGCGAACGGCGGGCGGACGGCGCCGTCACACTGATCAAGACCGCCGCCGTTGCCGGCGAACGCCCCGTCGAAGACCAGCGTCTGCTTCACAGCGCGATACTTCTGGCTTGCTCAACCGTGGTGACCTTCGGTCTGGGCGGGCTCGCGTGGCGCTCGCTCTCCAAAGCCAAGCACGACTTCGAGTTCGGCACGCAGATCGACGGCGTGCTCGACGAGGCCAAGTGGGCCGAGTTCACCGCCGCCACCACCACCCAGCGTCCGTGAGGCGGCCGGGCCGCTATGCAAAGGGGCCGCCCTGCGGCGGCCCCCCATGTTCAAACTGAATGTGCGTGATTCAGGCGTTGAGGCAGACCATGATCTTGCGCCCGGTCGACGCATCGGTGCCCCTCGAAGCCACATAGATCGCAAGCTGCTTGGGGTGCAGCCCGCCCATGTCGACCTTCTTGGTAATCAGTTCGCCCGCCGAGGCGAATTCGGCGATCTGCACGATCTTGCCGCTGTCGTCGGTCGCGACCAGACGCACCGTCTCGTTGGGGTTGGTCACGATGTTGCGGCAGAGCAGCCGGGCCGACTGGGTCTCTTTGTCGTAAAACAGCGATGCGTCGCCCTTCACCGAGGCATCGGCGGGGGAGAAAACCAGCTTGTTGGTGCTGGCGCTGAAGACGGCCTTGGTCAGATCGGCCGGACCAAAGAGCTCGACGAGCTTGTCGATGGTGCGATCGTTGCCCTGGGCCACCTGAAGGCTGGTCATCTGGGCGTTCTGCTGCAGAGTGACAACGGCAAGCACGATCGCCATTGTGGCGCAGGCAAGAGTCGCGACACGCCAGACCGGGCTGACCCGACGGACCGGGTGCACGGTGGGAAGCTCACGCCCCGCCGCGTGCGAACGCCGAATCGTGCCGGCAACCTGGGCCATGTCAGACATCACCGCTTTGATCACCCGCGAACGCAGGTCCGCGGCGGGAGTCACGTCAAGCCGGAAGCGCTCCGGCCGCGCAAAGCGATCCTGCTCGGCACGGATCTGCTCACGCAACGCCGGCGAGGCGGCGCGGAAGGCGGCTTCAAACTCCGCCTGCTCCTTCTCATCGAGCAGGCCGAGTGCGTCAAGCTGAGCGGCTTCAAAGAGTTCTTCGGTCTTCATACGGCAAATTCCTCGCTTCCACGCTCTCTCAATCTCGTCAAAGCCCTGCTCAACGCCGATTTCACGGTTCCCAGCGGCGTGTTCAATTCCTCGCCGATCTGTCGCAGAGTCTGTCCACCCAAGTACGCACGTTTCACAACTGTCCTTTGCAGCTCCGGCAGTGCATCGATCCTCCGGAGCATTTCTTTCATGTTCTCTTCCCGCTCGCTGCGGGACCGTTCGTCCGAAACATCCGCCGCCGGCACGGGTGTTGATTCATCCAGCACCGAGGGCTTGATCCGCGCCCTGCTCCTGCGCATCCGATCCACCAGCTGGCGCCGCGAGATCAGCATCACCCAGGTCACCAGCGCCGCCCTCTCCGAGTCATACCGGTCTGCCGTCTTCCAGAGGCGGACAAATATCTCCTGAACCGCATCTTCCGCTTCTGCCCTGGTCGGCATCGACTGAAACGCCATCTTGTAGACCAGACTGCCGAAACGGTCGTAGAGCTCAGCGACCGCGGCCTCCTCGCCCGCAGCCACACGCTGCATCAGCGAGACGTCTTGCGCCGCCTGCTCTCGATTGATCCGCCTGTCGGCCATGGCCGAGACCTCGACCTTCGATTCCGCCAGACACGAATCCCGTGGACGAAAGTGCCCACGCGGACCTGTACGGGAAGAATCCCGAAGATGATGCCAGATTCGCCGATTCTCGATCAATTCGCAAGGCCGTCCCGTAGAAAATACGGCGCGGCCAAAGACTGGTTATAGGACTATCATCGGTATTCATCCTGAACGTCCGATTACTTCAAAATCACTTGCGGCCAATGGTCGATTCTGATACCTTGGGACAGTGAGCAGGGCAAACGCCCTGCGTGGAGGTGCATGTGCGGGGTCCGCTGACCCAGCTTGTTTGCGTTTCTTCGCGAATTTCGCGAAAGGGAATCGCAGCGCGCGCAGCGTTCACCCTGATCGACCTGCTCGTGTCGATCCTGATCATCGGGATTCTGATCGGAATTTTGCTCCCCTCGATCGCCAAGATTAACGAAGCGACCAGGCGAGTGATGTGCCGCTCGAACATGAGGCAGATCTCGATCGGCATCTCAATGTACGCGACGGACAATTTCCAGTTCCTCCCGCGCACGCAGTATGTCTCCACGGCGGGGGGCTCGGGCCGTGCGGCGTCGACAATGACCCTTCGCGTCGACGAATCGGGAGGAACCCGTAAGCCGCGGCCCACCGACTATGACGGCCTTGGCCTCCTGTTTGCCCGTGAATATCTGCTGGCTCCCAAGATCTTCTATTGCCCCTCGCACAAGGGCGCCAATCCGTTCTCGAAGTACGCCCCCAACTGGGCGGGCTCACCCGGCACCATCGTCGGCAACTACCAGTTCCGCGGCGCACTGGCCGATGGAAGCCGCCTGTTGAACGTTTCGGCCGATGCCGCGGCTGGCGCGCTTTTTTCGGATGGTCTTGCCACCGTGTCTGATTTCAGCCACAAGCTCGGACTGAACGTGACAAAGGGCGACTTGTCCGTGGTCTGGGTGCCCGATGTGGACAAGAAGATCCTCACGCAAGTCGCGCAGACCGGCAGTCGCGACAAAGCGGTGGGTGACACCTGGCCTTTGATGGACCAGGCGGTCGGCTTCATTGTCGGCAACCGCTAAATGAACTTTTCGCTTGCGAAGAGCGCTACCCTCCGCGCATGATGATGATTTCGCGAATCGCCGGTTGCGCCGCGGTGCTTCTTTCTTCTCTCTGCTTTGCCCAGCTTACCCCCGACCGCCTGTACTACGGCGTCGGCAGAGAGATCCCGATCGTCGTCAAGGTCCCCGAGGGCAAGCAGGGCGAGGCGGTGATCGAACTCCTCCGCCCGCAGACCGCCGAAAAGGTCGCGACCGCCTCGGTGCTCCCCGGCAAGGTCAACCTCGCCACGCTTTTCCCGAACCTCTGGAACACAAAGACGCCCTCTCTTCTTTACGCCCAGCTCAGTGTGGGCGGGGAGAAGATCGGGCCCGCGCTTGTCCTTCAGCCCATGACCAACCCCAAATACGCGGGCATGCAGCCGGGCAACCCCAAGCCCGTCTTTCAGGCGATGTCCGATACCTACTCGGGCCTGCGGATTTATGTAGACAAGGACGTTGAGCTCGACACCGACAAGGGCTCCATTCTGTTCCGGATGCGTCCGGACATGGCGCCCAACACGGTTTGGAACTTCCGGGAGCTCGCGGGGGGCGGCTTTTACACCGACGTCGTCTTTCACCGCATCGTCGCCAAGCTGCCCAACGGCAACCCCTTTGTCATTCAGGTCGGTGATCCCACCGCATCCGGGAGCGGCGGGCCCGGTTATGCCATCGATCTGGAAGAGAGCACGCTTCCCCATGACTTTGGGGTGCTCTCGATGGCACGCTCGGGCGATCCCAACAGCAACGGCTCCCAGGTCTTTGTCTGCCTGAGCCGCGAAGGAACCAAGGCGCTCGACGGGGGCTACACCGCGTTTGCGCAGGCCATCAAGGGCGCCGACGTGATCCAGGCCATCGCCGCCGCCCCAACCAGCGCGGGCGATCGTCCGATCGATCCGATGCCGCGGATCAAGTCTGCGCGTCTCGTCGATGCCGCTCCGTACGGGACGGGCCCCAAGCCTGTCTCGCGCCCCGACAGCAAGTCGGCGCCCGAGAGCAATCAGCCCGCCCGCTGAGCCGGTTTTCAGAATCGCAGAACCAAGCCGCCGCTGATGAAAAGACCGACGTCCACGTCGGACCATCCCAGCGTGTTCCGCCCGGAATCCCGCAGCTTGAGCTTCTCAAAGACCATGGCACCGACGCGCGCCTGGAGCGTGAGATTGGGCATGGGCGTCCAGTCGACGCCGAAGGTCACGGGCACACGGGCATCGCTGCCGATGCCGCTGGGGACCGCGTTGTCGTTCTCGAGCCGGAACTCGTAGAAGTCGTAGCGGGCGCCGACGCTCAGTCGCCACTGTTCGGAGGGCTGATAGCTCAGGTAGAGCCCGAACTGGTTCTCGCTCGAGAGCTTCCACTGCTTGTCGATCTGCCACTCGATGCCCAGGATCGGGAAGACGTAGACACCGTTGCCGAGCCGGGAGCGCACAAACACGCCGGCGGTGAGATCGAAATTTTCGGCGAGCTTGAGGACCACGCCGCCGCCGCCGCCGCCCGTGAACCCGTTGCCGAACGCGGCGCCGCCTTCGCCCGCGAAGTTGATGCTGCCCAGGACAAACGAAGAGAGCGTTTCGGACCACTGAGTGGAGAAGTTGCCTCCCAGCGTGTAGGACTGGATGTGGCTCCAGGGCTGTGGATCGCCGGGGATGAGCGCGGCGTTGGGGGAGAAGTTGTACCAGGACTGCTCGGAGCCGAGCGTGACGCTGAGGCGGTTTCGCTCGAGGACGGGCGAGGTGATGGTGACCGAGCCGCCGGTGCGGAAGATTCCGACATCGCCCGGGGCATCCTGCAGATTGCCGGTGAAGCGGTAGCTCGTATCAAGGTTGAGCAGGACGTGCAGTGTGGGCTGGCGCTCATCAAAGCCCGGAGCCGCGCCCTGGATGTCCTGGCGCGGCCGAGTCGTCGGTTCCTGAGCGAGCGCTCCCGCACTCGCCAGCGTCAAACCCGCAACAACAGTGATGAATCGAGACATCGTTCTCAAGTTCCGGCGGCCATCCTTGCCCAGCCGGCCAAAGTCTAGCGGAATCCCCGCCCGGCCGCCGGGATTCCCCCGCCCATTCTCCCTAAACTCTGCCCCCGCCGAGCGATCGCTCGGCGGCGTCCGGGGCGGTAGCTCAGTTGGTAGAGCGCCAGCTTTGCAAGCTGGATGTCGGGAGTTCGAGTCTCCTCCGCTCCATTTTTCCTGATCACAGGTGCTGCAAAGAAACCTGAGCCCGGCCGATTACGGCTCGGCTCCTGGGTCGCTGTGCAGAAGACCGGCGGACCCGGGTCCTAGTTCTTCGCGGGGGCGGGCTGGTCGGGCCTCGCGCCGTTGCGGAAGACGTTGGGTCTTTCTCCAGAGTCTGATGCGGTGCGGGGCAGGAGCGAGGGTGCGCAAGCCAGCCGATAGGACGCGACCGCGGCGTTGGTTGCCGACTGGATGAGGTATTCCTCGATCGCCAGTTTGATCGTGTCGTTCTGGGTGTGCCAGCCGTAGCCGTAGTCGGCGCGCCCTCCTTCTTCCCAGAAGAAGCCGGGCACGCCCGCCTGGTTGAAGCTGGCGTGGTCCGAACCGCCGTGGCTCTTGAGCACTTCGCCGGTGTTCTTGATATCGACGTTCAGGAATTTCTTGTCGAAATTGCTGTAGAACACGTTGTTCATCGGGGCGGTTGCCGCTGCGAGCATCTCGACCTGCGCCGAAGCGCACTGGGCGCCGGCCTCGTAGCCCGTGCCGCCGTCGTCCACAAAGACGCAGCTGATCTTGTCGAGCTCATCCTTGTGCGCCTCGACGTAGCCCTTGGACCCGAGCAGCCCCTGCTCCTCGCCCGACCAGAGTACGAAGCGGATGGTGCGCTCGGGCCTGGCGCCCGTGGTGGCCAGGATTCGGGCGGCCTCGAGCGTGACGGAGGTGCCGGTGCCGTTATCCGTGGCGCCCTGCGAGCCCGGGCCGTCCCAGCTGTCGCAGTGGCCGGAGATGATCACGTACTCGTTGGGGTACTTGCTGCCCTTGATGTCGGCGATGACGTTGTACACCGGGACGGGTCCGGCGCGGAACTTGTGATCGATGTTGAACTCGACCTCCACCTTTTCACCGTCGGTCAGGCGAGAGTTGAGGAAGTCGTAGTCGCTCAGACGCACCTGAACGTGCACCTGGTCCGAACCCGGCCCGCGTTCATCGATCGAAAGGTCCCGCCACCCGGCCACAGCACCGGTCCACACGCGCTCGTCGCGGCTGGATGAGATGTAGCCGGCGATGGGCTCGAACGCAAGACGCTCCGCGATTGGCAGTTCGGAGACCTGCTTGCCCTCGGCGACTTTCTTCCTTGCTTCCTTGCGCATCTCGTACCGCGCGGACATCATCGAGCGGATACCCCGCATTCCCAGCGCCGGCGGCGCCTGCAGCAGAATCCACGCGCCCTTCAGGCTGTCCTTGGCCGCGGCATATTCCTCGTCGGTCTTGGGCTCCCGGATCACCGGTCCGCGCACCGCGCCTGGCGTTCCAACGCTCCAGGAAAGAGCGGTGAGTTCCACCTCGCGGGCCTTGGTCCATTCGAGCTTGGGCTCGGCGGGCGGCGCATCGGCGGCGGGCTGGGCGCTTGCCGCCGGCTGGGCGTTCTGGTCGTTGCCCGCGCGGGTGTTGGTTCCGGGGCGCGTCTCCGGGCGCATCGGGCGGGCGATGTAGACGGCTCCCGAGCAGACGCCGCGATCAAAGCCGACGCCGATGGTCCCCCACTGCTCCATGTGGACGTTGGTCAGGCCCCAATCGCGGAACTTTCTGGCCGCCCAGTCCTGCGCGTTCTGGATATTCGACGAGCCGGTCAGGCGCGGGCCACGCTCCACTGCCACGGCCTGCAGCATGTCCATCACCTGCGACCGGTACGCGCCTTCTTCCATGATGCGGCGCACGGTCGCATCGTCGCCCATCGCGATCGGCGGCACGGGCACTTCTTTGCCATCCACCACACTCACCCACTGATCGGGGCTTTTGATCGTCACCGCAAGGCCGGCTTTCTCGACGTTGGCGGCAGCGACCGGCTTGGACGCCGTGGAACAGGCGGCAAGAACGAGAATCGCCGCTCCCGAGAGAGTCGACGCCAAAAGCCTTCCGAATTTCATCTGAAACAACCTCCGAGAAATCTCCCCGAGCGGGGCAGGATCGGCATCCTACCGGATTCCGGAGCGGCAGGATGCGTGCCGGGCTGTTTTGAGCGTGTGTTTGTGCCGCTCTTTCGACCTATCATCCCGACCAAGCTTGGAGCTCGTATGGCAAGGATTTTCGAGTGGTTCGGTGATAACCCGTGGGCAACAGCGGTCCTTATGGTGCTGTTCATTGGTGTCAGCACCCTGATGGTGCTCGCCATCCTGATCCAGCGTCCGCAGGGGGGCGGCCTGTCTGCCGCCTTCGGTGGCAGTTCGGGCGGATCGGGCCAGACGGCATTCGGCACCAAAACAGGTGACGCCCTGACCTGGTTCACGATCTCCGTGTTTGCCACTTTCATCCTGTTCGGGATCGTGCTGAACTACGCCACGGCCCCGGCTCCGGCCCGCGCGGTGCAGCCGGCCAGCGCCGTCTCCCCCGGTAATCCCGCCGCTCCGGCCCAGCCCACGGATGAGAAAACGCCGGCCGATCAGCCCGGCTCGGCTCCTGCCCCCACCCCAACCTCTACCCCCACCTCCAATCCGGCCACCCCGGCACAGAGCCCGGCCTCAACGAACGCGCCCGCGAATGTCACGCCGGCAAGCACGGCGCCGGTTCAGCCGATGCCGAGCGGCACGCCGGCGACCAGCCCCGCTCAGTCGAACCCGCAGCCCGCCCCCACTCCCGCCCCTGCCCCCGCCCCCGCCCCCGAAAAGCCCAAGAACTGAGTAGGCTGGCCGAAACAGTTCCGGAGATAACGATTGATCCGAAGCATGACCGGCTATGGCGAGGCGACCATCAACGTCGGCGGAGCGCACTATTTCCTCGACATCCGTTCGCTCAACAACAAGTACCTCAAAGTTGTTCTGCGCCTCCCCGAGCAGTTGCAGAGCCTGGAGGCCGAGCTCGAGTCGCGACTTCGCGAAAAGATCAGCCGCGGCACGGTGACGATCAGCGCCTCGATGTCGGATGAATCCGAGAGCGCCGCCTACGAAATCAACAAGAAGGCTCTGCAGCGCTACATCGAGCAGCTCAAGGACTTTTCCGGAGGGCCGGGAATCAATCTTGCGGCACTGCTTGCGCTCCCCGGTGTGCTGCAGCCGCCCGGAGATGCTGAGGGCCGGCTCGAGGCGATTAAGGCCGCGATGTTCCAGCTGCTGGACAAGGCGGTCACGCAGCTCCAGTCGATGCGCGAGCGTGAGGGTCAGGCGCTGATCGCCGATCTTCGCTCCCACCACAGCTTCATCGCGGACCGGCTGGTTCTTGTTTCCGAGCGTGCG
This sequence comes from Planctomycetota bacterium, assembly GCA_018242625.1. GTDB lineage: Bacteria > Planctomycetota > Phycisphaerae > Phycisphaerales > UBA1924 > JAFEBO01. The sequence goes on along the minus strand of JAFEBO010000004.1, from coordinate 72,376 downwards.
CCCGAAGTCATCGCCGACTACGAGAAGCGGCTGCGTTCCCGGATCGACACTCTGCTCAAGGACGTGGGAGTCAAGATCGATTCGGTCGACCTTGTCCGCGAGATCGCGGCGTACGCCGAACGCACCGACATCGCCGAGGAAATCAACCGCCTCCGAGCCCACCTCGATCAGTTCAGCGAGCTTCTGGCCAGCAACGAATCCCGCCCGCTGGGACGCACGCTCGATTTCCTGGCCCAGGAGATGCTCCGCGAGGCCAACACCATCGCGAGCAAGTCTCCCGACGCCACAATCTCCCGCCACGCCGTAGAGATCAAGGGCGCAATCGACCGGATCAAGGAACAGGCCCAGAACGTCGAATAGCCAGCGTCGGATAACCGGCGGCATGGCCTCATCGTGGGTTTCTGAAGCCACTTTCACGCTGAATATGGGCGTGCGCAAAGTGGGCCGCACACCCTCCCCCGCGGTCGTGCAGGGCGGCGTGTATCATTCAGCGGGTAGTTTGCGCTATTACCTATGGGTACGGGTCTGTCCATCCACCGAAGTTTTCGTGCGCTCGTGGGCGCCGCGGCATGCCTGATGGCTCCCGGCGCCCTGAGCGGCAGCCCGGATTTCACGACCACCTGCCTGCGCGATCTTGATAGCGATTCGATCCAGACGCGCGAAGCGGCAAGCACCTCGCTCAAGGCCTGGGCCAAGAACTCTCCCGACAAGCTGCTGACACTGATCACGTCGAGTTCCACGCCGGAGCAGCGTGAACGTCTGCTCGAACTGGGGCGCAACGCCTTCATGAATTCAGACCGCGGCGCGATGGGCGTTTCCTTTGCCCAGACCGCGCTGCGCGGCGTCGCCTTCAACGACGATGTCTTCGAGGAAGGGATTCCGATCGACGGCACGATCCAGGGGTTTGATTCCGCCAACGTCCTCAAAGGGGGCGACCTGCTCCGCTCGATCGGCGGGGTCCGTGTCCGCACCAACCTTGAATGCCGCGTGCAGATCATCTCCTACGACCCCGGTCAGCAGGTCCGGCTTGAGATCGAACGCGAAGGGCGGCCCATGTTCGTCACGCTGCACCTGGGCCGCTGGGACGATCTGCGCAATCCCGTCAACCAGTCGTCCGACCGCCTGGCCGATTCGGTGAAGCAGGCGGCGTGGCGTGCACGCGCGGCGCGAGTGACGGCCGGCCTGGTTGCCGAGCCGGCTCTCGAACCGCTGCCCGGGACGCTTGCCTGGGTCGAGGCCGACCGGCTTTCAACGCCCGCTGCCGAGAAGGTCGACGAAGCGCACGACGCCAACCTGCAGGTGCGTGCGGATGGCCAGCAATTGGTTCAGCTCCTGCAGGGGGCGGGGCAACTCGAAGCAGAAGCGGCCCCGGGCCCGCAGGCCGATCTGGTCGCGACCGGAAGCCCGCGCGGCAAGGTCAAAAACCAGGCCGCCTCCAACCGGGCCTTTGCCCGTCGCAACATGGTGCAGAACGATCGCGATGCGCTTGTTCTGCAATTGACGCAGGGTCGCCTGGAACTGCGTGACCTTCAGAACCGGCTCGATATTGTGCGGCTCGCGCTGCAGGATCCCAAGCTGACTCCGGCGGAGCGCGCCGAGAATCTCCAATACGTGCAGATCCTCGAGAACCAGCGGACGCTGGTCCAGAATCGGGTGAATCAGCTCGGCAACATGCTGCGCGTCCCCTAGTTTTTCTGCTGCGAATCGCGTACCAGCGCTTCCACAACCGCGATCGCACGCCTGGTTTCCCGGCGTGAGGCCGCATCCTTCTTCGCGAGGGCGATGGCGCGCCGGCACGCATCGATCCGCTTGGGAAGGTGCTCAAGCCTGCGAGGATCGGTGGGGCTGTCGGCGAGGTTGTCGTACGCGTCGGCGAGCTTGATGAGCCGCACACGCCAGTCGGCGCGGGCGATCTGCCGGTCGTAAGCGCGCTCTCGCCCCGCCTCGGGCAGGGCCATGTTCTTGGTCAGGGCGGCCACCATCTTCGCCACCGTCCGGCCGAAACGCTCCTCGATGTCGTCGTAGTCGGTCGTGGTGTCCTCGATCAGGTCGTGCAGCAGCGCCGCGGCCAGCGTCTCCTCGTCGTGGCAGCCAAAGAGCTCCGACACGGTCATCGAGACCCGGACAACGTGCGCAAAGTAGGGCGTGCGCCCGTCGCGCCGGAGCTGCCCGGCGTGCTTGCGCGCGGAAAACGAAGCGGCCTCACGCCAGAGCACGCGATCCCGCGCCGGCACGCCGGACATCAGGCGTTCTCCGTCGCGACGCCCGTCGTGACGGGCATCCCGATATCGTCGAACACCAGCTTGACGCGTCCCGGCTTGGCGCCATGCTCATCGAAGATCACGAGCTCGTTGATACCGGGGTGCTTGGGATCGGTGTCCTTCTTCAGCCAGCAGGAGGGCAGCCAGTAGCGTCGCTGCGTGGGGATGTCCTTGCCCGCGCGGGTGGCGACAAAGTAGCGGCACACGTGGCGGCCGTTCAGGTACACCTGGCCCTTGGTGAGTCCGTCGAGCTCCAGGAACATCGGCACCGAAGTGTGCGGCGCCTGGAACGTCGTCTTCCACCACGTCGGGCCTTCCTCGGCCTTGTTCCCCGCCTTGAAGTGCGAGGCCGCCGGAACATCAAACTTGGCGAAAGCCCACTCGGCCTTGGCGGTCAGCGAGCCGTCAACCGAGAAGAACTCGAGCGCCGCGCCCGCCTCGTCCACCAGGCCAAGCACGCTGTCGCCTTCTTCGCCCTCGACACCCTCGATCGGGAAAAGGGCAAGCTGGATCGTGACATTGCCGCGGCCGAGCTTGTCCTGCTCGATGAGCAGGGTGGAAGGACCCGACTCGTCGACCACGGTCACGGGCTTGTCGTTCACGACGAGCAGCGCCGCCGACGGGAGCCCCTTGTTCACCAGCAGGATCGGCCCGCCGGAACGCTTGCCCAGATGCCATGTGATGCGCTCGGGCAGCGTCGCGTCGGAGGAACGCACCTGGAAAATGGGGCTGCTGAACCGCAGGATGTCGAGCGGCTCACCGATCTCGATCTTGGGGGCCGGCGTCTTGATCGCCGAGACCTCGAGCAGGTGCGAGACAAGGCCCTTGGGTTCGCCCATGTGGCGTCCGTCGCTGTACCGACCGAGCGCCTCTCCGAGCACCACCAGGGTCTGCTCGGGCTTGTGCAGCGGGAGCCCGAGCGTCTGGGAAGCGCCGGGTCCGACTCCGAGCACGCCGACTTCGCGCGAGCGGTCGAAGAAGTGAAGCCGGTCGCCCGACTGGGGAGAGGCGATGAGAACCTTCTCCGCCTTGGAGGGTTTCAGCTTGATCCGGTACCAGCCGTAGCTCGTCGTCGAGCCCAGGGTCGCCAGATCGGAGGGGCCATCGACGGCGGCAAACCGCGCGCTCTCGCCGGAGATGTACTCCTCGAGCCCGGCGCTGGTCCACTGATGCAGCGCGATCTTCTCGGGCGCCTTTTCCGGCTTGCGCGTCAGCGACAGCTTCGCCGTGTCGACCGTGCGGACGTCGCCCTCGCCGTCGATGCGAGTGATCAGCCGCTGCCCCTCGATGGGCATCGGGCGCCCGTCGGTGGTCAGGCCCGACGTGTTCACGTACACCGCGTCGTCCGAGAAATAGGTGCTGTCGGCGAGCTCTTCGCTCACAACGACGAGGTACACGTTCTCGTGCTCGACCACCTCCGGATTCCGCACGCCGTGCGCCGGAACTTCAAACTCGAGAGGAGAACCGTTGATCGAGATCGTGCCGCGGGTCCCCGCCGGACCGAAGATCACGAGCGTGCGACCCACAGCGCCCAGGGCGCACACGGTGCAGTAATCGATATTGGCCCGGCCGCCCACGCTGGCGTTGATGAGGCACCAGGCGACCGACTGGTTCGTGAGATGCACCGGCAGCGTCGTGCCGTCGTGCATCATGAGGTCGACCGTGCGCACTTCGCCCTTATCCGCGGGCCCGGGCGTAAACACGAAAGCGACGCCGCCCTGGCTGCCCGAGGCGTGCACCACCGTCGCGGGCGGCTCGTGCGGATCGTGTTTTCCCTTCTTCGTGTGCGCCGTCGCGAGTCGCGGGGCGACCATGACCGGGTGGAACGTCGGATCAAAGCCGCTCAGCACGCGGCCGAAACGAGACGCGAACGTGTTGATCCTGCGGAGGAACGAGTGCGTTTCTCCCGCGCCGCCCGTCTGGGTCAGGGGCGCGTGCGCCGAAACGTTCGCCGCGGCGAATCGGTCGGGCCCGTCGGGAAGACGCCCGCCCGAAATGCCCCAGTTGGTCCCGGCGTGGAACGGGGAAAGGTTGTACTGCCCGGCGCCCGCGAGAATCTCGGCGAGCTGCCGCTGGATCAGCCAGGCGGGGCGAGCGGCCTGCGGCTCGTCGCCCCAGGAATCACGCGGCGCGGTCTGGAAATCGGTGACAAAGCGCGGCTGCAGCGACCGGACCATCGCGAACTGCCGCATCGCGCTGAGCATCTCATCACTGCCCGACCAGCCGTCGATCTCGCCCTCGACTCCGGCCCAGAGGTTGTTGCTGTTGACGATCGGCACCTCGAAGCCCGATTCGCGGATGTACCGCAGAATCTCGCCGAGGTAGTGATCGGCGATCAACTGATCGCCGCACGTCCAGCCCGCCTCGTTGTGGATCATCACGAGCGGCCCGCCCTTGGCGGTTGCGGTGACCTGCAGCGAACGGATCTGCGCCGAGACGGCGTTGATAAAGCGCGAGGCCGCCTCGAGGAACGGCTGGCTCGGAGCGCGCAGACGCATCACCTTCGCCTTGATCGCACGCGTCTCCGCGTTGTCGTCCCCGTCGGGCTTGGTCGGAAGTTTGCCCTCGGCGACCTTGGCTTCCGCTGCCTTGGCCTCCGCGCTCTTGTTGGACACAAGCCACACGGGCATGCCGCCCATGTCAAAGCCGGCCCCAACGTGCGGCCCCATCCGTACCGTGCAGTACATCCCCGCCTTGCCGATCAGGTCGATGAAGTGCTTGAGATCGTTGTCGCCTTTAAAGTCAAAGTGACCCGGCCTGGGCTCGTGGCGCGACCAGACGATGCTCGTATCGATCGTGTTCAGACCCGCCAGCTTCGCGGCATGGATCCGGTCCGCCCAGTATTCGCGCGGCACGCGCGTGTACTGAACCGTCCCCGACACGAGCCAGATCCGCTTGCCGTCGATAAGCAGGCTGCGGCCGTCATAGGTAATCGAAGCCATCGGGTCCCTTCCCCGGCGATTTCCGGAGCGAAGAGCTGCCGCGAAGCACACAGCACAGCGCACAACGCTGCGCGGCACGCGGAACGTGGTTGAGCGTCCAAGCTCGAAGGCCTCGAGGGCGGGAGTTCCCGAACGGAAACTGCCACGCACGGTCGTCGCCGCAGATGCCGCAAAATGCTTGCGGACATCGCTTTGCGATCGTTGACACCCGGGAGGCCACGGAGAGGTCCACCCTCACATCCGTCCAAATCCCTAACGAGATCGGGCGTCCGCTCGACGATGAGGAACCTTATGCGCGCCGGGACCGCTTCGCAACAATTGAACCCGGATTGGGATACACTTACTGCCCTGCTGTTTGCTCCAAGGCGGCCGAAAACCCAATCAAACTACAAACACGGAGGTCGTTTGCCCAGGCGAGTGTCCCATCAAACGGCCTGTGCCCTGCGCCTCTTCGGCCTGGCTGGCCTCGCCGCGGCGGCACTCGTGCTTGGCTCGTGCAATTCGGGCATGGACGCGATCGATGAACGCATCGCCGGCATGATGCAGAACCGTGCGGCGGCCATCGACGCCAACAAGGTTCCCAACCTCGATCTTCAGAACCAGCAACGGGAAAACGACGACCCGACCGTCCGCCAGCAGTCTCTGTCCACCAAGCCCCCCACCAACAACCCGGAGGCGTCGGCCCTCAAGTACAAGATGGCCGGCGAGGCCCGCGAAGTCTCTCAGCGCCTGAACTCCTATGCGACCGAGGCCTACGGCGAGAACACTTCCGGCAAGGGGCTGCAGGACCCGCTGGTCCTGAATCTGGCCTCCTCCTGGCGCACCACGCAGCAGTCGTCCCGGGACTACCTGACCGCGGAAGAAGACTACATGCTGGCGGTGATCCGCCTGCTCGCCGAGCAGCACCGCTGGGAGCCCCGCTTTTTCAACGACACGACACTTGGCGTCGGAAGCCAGTGGAACGACGGATCGAACGCTCCCGCCCTCAACGCCATCAACACGCTCAAGGTTCAGCAGAAGCTCCCCTACGGCGGGCAGGTGGAAGCGGCGTGGGTGACGCAGTTGAGCCAGCAGCTCCGCCAGGCTGTTTCCGGCGGCTACACGCAGAGCTCCGACATGGAATTTGCGGTCACCATTCCCCTGCTCCGCGGCGCGGGAGAGGTCGCCCGGGAGCCGCTGATCCAGGCCGAACGAAACCTTGTGTACCAGTCCCGCACGTTCGAGCGGTTCCGGCGCCAGCTGCTGGTCGGCATCGCCAACGACTACTTCCAGCTTGTGCAGACACAGTCGGCGATTTCGAATCAGGAGCGATCGCTGGAAAGCCTGAAACTCTTTCAGCAGGCGACTCAGGCTCGCGTGGATGCCGGGCGCATCCGCGCCTTCGAGGTGAACATCGCGTCCAACGACGTCCTCAACGCCGAGGCCGGGCTCGCCAATCTCCGCGAGCAGTACATCCTCCAGCTCGACCGGTTCAAGGTGCGGCTCGGACTTGATCCGTCGACGCGTGTGGTCATACGGCCCCTGGCGCTCGAGCTCCCCTCCCCCGACGAGACGCTCGATCAGGCAACCGTTGCGGCGCTCGAATACCGGCTCGATCTTCAGAACGCACGCGACCGCGTCGACGATTCGCGCCGCGGGGTCGCCAACGCAAAGAACGAGCTGCTCCCCGGTCTGAACCTTGCCGCCTCTTCAACCCTCCCCTCCAACCCCGACAACGACGTTTCGCAGTTTGCGTTCAGCCCGCTCGATGCCAATCTGCAGGGAAGCGCCACGCTCTCGCTGCCGCTCGACAAGGACATCGAGCGACTCAACCTCCGAAGTGCCACGATCAACCTTCAGCAGAGCGAGCGTTCGTTCCAGCAGCTGCGCGACAACATCGTCGTCAGCGTGCGGAGCGCCCTGCGCAACATCGACCTGGCCAGCTTCCGCCTCAAGCTCGCCGAGCAGCAGGTCGAGATCAACAAGCGCCGCCTCGAGGAACAATTGCTCAAGATCGACGAGGTCGATGCCAAACAGGTTGTCGACTCGCAGAACGCCCTTCTCGACGCCGAGAACCGGCGCGACCAGGCGCTCACCGATCTTCGCAACTCAATCCTGAACTACCTGCTCGAATCCGACCAGCTTCGCGTCGCGCCCGATGGCACGTTCCAGCCCCTTCCGGGCATGTCGATCCCCGCGGGCGAGAAGCCCCGCCTTCCGGGCGAGGGCGACCCCCTCCCGATGCCCACGCCCGCGCAGCTCAACCAGATGGATGAAGGTCACTGAGCCGGTCGGGTCCCCTCCGCGAGCGACATCGCGAACCAGACCGCCGCGTCCGGGCGCTGCGCAAACTCCGGCAATGTCACGCCGCAAAGGTACTGCATCGCATCGCCGTCCACGAGCCCCTGCGCTTCGAGCGTGGGGGCTGCGCCCCGCAGGATTCCAGCCAGATTGTCAACCACCGGTTCAAACATGTCGTTGCCGCTGCACGCGCCGAACCACACCCAGGTATTCCGGGTTGGCGTTGCGCCCGCCTGGTGCAGCAGCTGCACCAGCCGGCGCCCGATCACCGGGTCGTTGCGGTTCCGCCGGTAGAGCTCCATGTACGCGCCCCAGATCTCCGTGAACCCCGCGGGTTCCGGGTAGAGCTTCAGCAGCTCGTGGTCATCATCGGCGAGCACGATCCGTCCGCCGGGCACGCACGCCTGGACCATGCGTCGAACCACCGCCAGCGGGTCGGGCACGTGCTCAAGCAGGAACCGCGTGAAGCACAGGTTGAACGACCCCGCCTCACCGGGCAGCAGAGGAGGATCGGCCGCCTCGCCCTGGCGGAAATCAACCTGGCGATGTCCAAGCCCCGAGATACGGAGTGCGGCGAGCGCCTTCTCGATCTGCTCCGCGCTGCGTTCCACCCCGATCACCCGGCCGCCCGTGCCGGCCTGCTTCGCGATCGCGATCGACATCTGGCCAAGCCCCGATCCGACATCCAGAACGTGATCACCCTCGCGGACGGCAAGCTCACGCAGGGTCCGCTCGTTGAGAATCGTGTTCATCAGCGACAGCCGCTCCTGCTCGGAACGGTGGGTGCCATGAACGTATTCGCCGCCGCGCTGCGTGCTGCTCATACCCGCAGACTAGCCGATGGTCGCCGCAGAACGTGATTCGCGATTCAGATCGCTTCGCCGACCCATGCTGGAGGGGCCGGCGGGGTTGGCGAGCCCGCAATCTCGGAAAACGGGATCGGAGCCGGCGGATCGCCCGCCGATTCGGGCGCCTTCACCTCGGTGGCGGCAAGGCTACGAGCGGCTTCTTCCTGCCGCAGTTCGCCCCGCGGATCAATACAGAAAAAGCCCCCGTCAATCCTCGCCCCGTCCTCCACAATGAGGATCTTCGCCGTGCAGTCGCCCCGCCAGCGCGCCGTCTCGCCGATCACCACGTGCCCGTGCGTGACAACGTCCGCCTTGAGTTCGCCCAGCACCTCGACCGCGTCCCCGGCTCGAACTCCCGGCGCCCAGACGCGGCCCTTTCGCTTGACGAAGAGGATCCCCGTAGTCTCCACCCGGGCCCCCGTACGGTCATTCTCAACGATCACATCCCGCACGGTCTGGCGCTTGTAGCAGGCGGGGCAGGTCGCCGTCTCGGCCTTCAGGCCGACTCTCATGCCCGTGCGGCAATGAACACAGGCGACCATGCGGCCGCCATCGGGAACGATTTCATCGCGAAGCGAGGCCATGCGACACCTCTTCCCCCGGCCCGCTCCGCGGCGTCGGATGGATGCATTGCCCCGGAAAGGGGCCCAGTGTCGCGGACTGGCGCTTCGAGAGCTCCGCTCCGAAAACGCGTGCCGCTCGCGCTACTCCGCGCGGGCGCCGGCAAGCCACGACGCACTGCCATTCGCAGGAGCCGTGCCAGTCGCCAGCCGGGGAGTACGTCCGGTCTTGATTTCGACCTCCGAAGGCGTGTCTTCGGAGAGCTTGACCGCCTCGGGGCCAACCTTGCAGTGGCCGACGAAGCTCGCGCCTTCCCCGACGCTGAGGCTCGCGGCGATGATGTCGCCCTTGACGCGTGCCTTGGGAGTCAGCTGAATGCGGTCGCGGGCGATGATGTCACCCTCGATCGGGCCGTCCACGATGACCGTTCCGGCCTCGACGGTGGCCCGGCAAACGGCCGATTCACCGATGATCACTTCGCCCTTGGCCGAGATCTTCCCCTCGAAACCGCCGAGGATTTTGGCCGAATTGTCGAACGACAGTTCGCCCTTGATCTTTGCGTCCCTGCCGATAACCGTGATTTGACCTTCTTCTGCCATGGGTCGTGCTCCGCCGTCCCCCGGGGTGAATAACAGGATGGTTTTTGCCGCCCGAACCGAACGGGCGCTGGCAAACCATCCGGGCGCGCTCCATCGCGCCGGCTGAACATCGGTCAGATTTGCCGAAAAGCACCAGAATTGCGCCCACGGATCGCAGTCTGTTGCGCCAGGCCGGTTTACGGTTTGCGAACCGGGGAGTCCCGACCCCGGGGCTGAAAACGGTCGAAAATGAACCAGGGGAAGTTCTGCAGCGCTCTGCCTGATGGAGAAGAACATGATCTGGCCAATCCTTGCCGCGGCCCTTGTGGCCGCCGATCCCATTCAAGCGACCCCCCCGGCCCCGGTCACCGGGTCCAGCCCTGCCCCCGCGGCTCCGCCGGCGCCGGCTCCCGCGCCGACCCCACAGCCAGCCGCCGCGCCCTTGAACCCTCCGGAGGTGTTCTCGGGGCCTCTCATCGACCTGCAGCCAAAGTACACCGAAGGTGAGGAGATCAAGTACCGCTGGACGCAGACGGGAGAGGACCTGCACAGCGGCGAGACGATCACCGAAGACCTCCGCAAGAACACCAGCAGCACCGAGCTGGAGTTCACGCTCAAGATCCTCCGCATACTCCCGGGGCCGGTCTACCACTGCGAGATGACGTTCAACCGGGTTGTCATCGAGGGACCCGTCTTTAAAGGTCGCGAGCGCTACGACAGCAAGGACCCCAGGACCAAGAACGGCTTCTTCGCCAACCCCGCCCAGATCCTGCTGACCAAGCCGGTCGAATTCGGATTCGCGCCCGATTCCTACTCCTACTCGCGAAAGGAACATCCGCGGCTGCGCGCGTGGAATCCCGACGGCACGACGTTCATGGACAACACCGTGGGCGATCAGGCATTCCCGGCGCGGTTCGGCCCGCTCTTCGGCTGGTACGCGCCTTCGGCGCACCTGGGCGAAATCTGGATGGACCGGTGCGATATCCGCATCAACAGCGGCGCCGCGATCAGCACGGAGCGCTCGATGAAGCTCGCCAAGAGCGACGGCGTCACGCTCGAAATCGACATCACCGGCAAGGGATTGTCCGCGCCGGAGTCGGGCTCCAAGAAACTCAAGTTCCGCGAAAGCACTTACGAAGCGCACTACCTTGTCAACGCGGCCTCGAACAAGGTTCGATCCGGCAACGTCACGCATATCTACACGTGCGACTACATCTGGAAGGGCAAACCCGCAAGCGTGACAAGCACCGTCAAGGAAACGCTGGAGCGGATGGACTGATCCGCGCTTTGCGGGCGGTCCGGTCGAAGGCGCTGAGCCACACCAGCCACGAGTAAAACACCATGCAGATGATCGGGCGGACCAGAAGGTCCTTCGAACCCTGCGCCATTTCGTAGTACGCGCCCGAGCGCGGCAGGATCTCGTGAACGAAGATCATGAGGATCCCCATCGCCAGGAAGAACATCCCAACCGCGCGCCTCCAGGCGGGATTCGAGAGGCGGTCAAATTCCAGAGCGCCAAAGAGCCCGATGGTCGGCCCCATGATGGCGTAGGTTGCCCCCTCGGTGCGCGGGTTGAAGATCATCAGATACGTCACACCAAACGCCCAGATGAGCAGACCTGCCCGAAGCGCGTCCGATCTTCTGGTCGCAACAAAGCAAAGCCCGAGCGTCACGACAGCGGCCACCGCGCGGACGGCCTGCCGCGCACCATTCCCAAGGTCCAGCCCGAACCAGTAGAGAACCGTGGAAAACTCGGCGAACCGGCGCTCCAGGGGAAGCGTGGCGCGGATGACGGTATCCCAGAACGTCTTGTATTCCCCCGCCGCGTAACCGGGATCGCGGATCGAACAGAGGAACGGAATTCCGAGCACCAATAGCCCCACAAGGGGCATCCGCCACCAGAGGGGCCTGTAGAGCACGAGCGCGAGCAGCACCGATGCGATGGCGATCGGCTTCAGCAGTATCGAGCACGTCAGCCAGAAGCACGCCCACCACCATCGCTTCTCGACAAGCGCGCAGGTCGCAAAGATGAGCGTCGCGGCGAGCGGAAGGTTGTACTGGCCATTGAGCGCCGAGCCCGCGCCAACACCGATCGAGATCAGCGTGACAATCGGGAAATACTCGTTCATCGGATGCGTGGCCGCCAGACGCGTGATGCGCCAGACCGACCAGGCGAACATCGCGATTATCGCGACCCGGTAGAGCGACTCCCCCGCCCGCTGGGGGAGGAGGTAAAAGGGCGTATACACCAGCGCGGCGTGCGGCAGGTAGATGAAGCCGTTGTGGTAGTCGTTGTAGATCTCTTCGCCGCCCCACCACCGCTGGCACGCAGCGCTGTAAACGCCCGAGACCGAGTTTTTGTCGGGGTGGACCGCCGCTCTCGCCGCGATCACGATCGCGAAGATCACCCAACCGGCCCAGGCCATCCGGATCAATGCCCGCTGCCAATGCCCGGGGAGTCGGTCGAACACGCCGGCTTCCGCCGGAATGGCTTCTGAAAGCTTGGCTGTATCACTCGTCATTGTGCGTCCATTGCAACAGCGTTCCGCGCCCGACAGAATTGAGCCCGATCGTTCGCCGGCGCGTTACACCCCTCCGAAGCCCGCGGCGAAGGAGGCATACGTCCGGAACTCGGCCCGGTCGCGAAGCCACAGCAGATGCTCCGCGAGCGCTCGGGTCATCGACTGACCGCTCCGGGAAGCGACGAGCCGCGGGAGACCGTAGCTGTGATTTTCCATCAGTTCCCACGGATGGAAGTAAAGCGCCGCATGCCCATCGCCGGAAAGCACCGCCGCGGTGCTGGCACGCGTGAGCCAGCGCGGCTGGTTCTTGAACGCGAGCCAGAAGAGCGGCCAGCGGATGAACGGGACAGCCGAAAGGGGAATCTCGAGGATTCCATCCCGTCTTCGGGGCTTTCTTGGCGCAAAGAACCTGTTGTAGCGCCCGGGCAGCCAGATCGGATTCATCGATGAGTCATACACATACCCGGCCTCTCGCAACTGATCCGCCCGGACCGGGGCCATGCGCGGCATCCGAAATCCGACCACGCTCGTGCCCGAGAGCCTCTCCAGAGTTTCCCGGCTGGACCGCAGGTGCGCCGCTTCGAACCGGCTGTGATAAAAGGCATGGCTTGCGATCTCGTGACCGTCCCGCACGGCCCACCGCACCAGATCGGGGCGATGTTGAGCCAGTGCCGCGGTCGTAAAAAACGTCGCGGTGACGGAGAGCTGCCGCAGGAGAAGAAGTGTCCGCTCGAAGCCGTCGGCCCCGATGCGGAACTGCTCGGGCTCGGAGATGCGATGCCCGTACTCGAGCGGGATGTCGAACTCTTCCGCATCGAAACTCAGCAGCACGACGGGCTTGTGGAGGGCGCTGCTCTTCACGCGCCCCGGCGGTGCAGGCCGCCGCCGAAAACAACGTGACGAACGGGCGCTTTCACTTCGCCCATATCCCGCTCGTCCAGCCGGTAAAGACCCAGAATCTTGTTCATGCGGATGCGGCAGAGGCTGTAAAACATGCGCAGCGGGTCGCGGAGCAGATTGACGGTTGACGAGTTCTTCTTGTGCGCCGGGTCGACATAGGCCGGAATCTCGGCGATCGAGTACCCAAGCTTCCGCGCAACATAAAGCAGTTCGACATCGAACGAAAAATCCCGGATGCGAAGCCGGGAGAAGATGTCGTGCGCCGCCCTGCTGCGTATTCCCTTGAGCCCCGCCTGAGTATCGCGGTACCGGATGCTGAGGACAATTCCGGCAAGATAGTTGAAGACCCGCCCCATCACGCTCCGCAGGGGGGCCGCGCCGTACCCGTCTTCATGTTCAAGCCGCGAGCCGATCACGACATCGGCGCTCTGGAGCCGCTCGAAAAGCCTGTCCAGATGTTCAAGGGAGTAGGCGAGATCTCCATCGGTGAAGAGGAAATAGTCTGCGTCGCACTCCATCGCCGCGACCCGGACCGCGTGCCCCTTGCCCGCGTTGGGCGAATAGCAGATGACGCCCAGGCGGCTCGCCAGCTCCGGCTCAATCAGATCCAGCGCAGCGATCCGCTTCCGGAGCATGGCGCCCGTGCCGTCCCGCGAGCCGTCATCAACGAACACAAACTCCCAGCCGGGGTGCGCCGCGGCAAAGATCGCGATCCGATCGAGCACCGCCGGAACCGACTGCACCGCGTTGTACAGCGGCAGAGCCACGCAAACCCGCGGCCCGTTGAATTGCCCCAACGGCGCCACGCTCCCGCCCTCTCCCCACCCCGGCACCGCATGCTCTTGCTCGCCATCCCGGATCGCGGCGAGCAGACCCGGATCGATCGCCTGCGCATCACGCTCGAGCGCGGCCGCGTTGCGGATGTTCCCGTTCCCTTCGGCCAATCCAGTTTCCTCGTGCACCTGCCGGACCGCAGGGCGTGTCGCAACTTTAGGAGTCGTTCTGCCGGAACCGTCAGGGAGGCGTTGAGAAGGCCGGCTGCCCCTTCTCGGGCTGGGATGCGTCCTTCACTCCCAGGTCCTTCTCGATCTCGTGGAAGATCAGCCGGCTGACGGCGTTATCTCCCCAGAGCCCCACGCGGATCGAAATGCCCGTTACCACCGGGCTGCTCTTTTTGAGCTTGATGACAATCGAACTGCCGTCGCTCTGCGTTGCCTGCAGCTGCGCGTAGTGCTCTCCGAGATCCTCCCGCGAGCTCTCGTAACCCAGAGTCTTCATCGCCCTCTTCGCAGCATCGAAAACGTCATTCATGGAGCGATCGACGGCGGCCTGAAGCGTGCCCTGGATGAAACTGCTCGTGCCGGCCTGCGCGATCCCCAGGCCGGCGTTGGCCGCAAAGTCGAAGGGCGTCACGCAGCCGGGCAGAGAAATGCCCGCCGCAAAGAGGATGAGGCCAGCGACTCTTTTCAGCCCCTTGTCCATTCACTCTTCATCGGCTCGGAGCTTGGCCACAACGGAGAAGTCCTCGAGCGTCGTGGTGTCCTGGGTGATCTTCTCGACGCCGGCCGCGACGTCCCGCAGCAGGCGTCTCATGATCTTGCCGCTGCGGGTCTTGGGAAGGCCCTCGGCAAAGCGGATCTGATCGGGCTTTGCAAGTGCGCCTACTTCCTTCGCGACATGAGCGGTCAGTTCGGCCCGCAGCGCATCGTCGGGCTGGCGCCCCGGGTGGTTGGCGGCCCAGGCTCCCTTGAGCGTTACGAACGCGACAATGCCATTTCCCTTGATCTCGTGCGGCACGCCGACGACCGCCGCCTCGGCGACTGCGGGGTGGCTCACCAGCGCGCTCTCGACTTCCATCGTGCCCAGCAAGTGTCCGCTGACCTTGATGACGTCATCGACACGCCCCTGCACCCAGAAGTAACCATCTTCGTCGCGGCGGGCGCCGTCGGCGCTGAAGTAATAGGGAGTGCCGGTCTTGGGGTCTTTAAGGCGGCCCCAGTAGTTGCTGATGAAGCGTTCGCGGTTGCCGTAGACGCCGCGGAGCATCCCGGGCCATGGCTTGCGGATGCAGAAGAGCCCGCCCTGGTTCGCGCCCAGTTCCTCGCCCTGCTCGTTCACGATCGCCGCGTCGATGCCGAGCATCGGCAGCGTGCACGAGCCGGGCTTGGTGGGCGTTGCGCCGGGCAGCGGCGTGCAGACGTGGCCGCCGGTTTCGGTCTGCCAGTAGGTGTCCACGATCGGGCAGCGCTTCCGGCCGATGTGCTCGTGATACCAGATCCACGCCTCGGGGTTGATCGGTTCGCCGACGGTGCCGAGCACGCGCAGTGAAGACAGATCGTACTTCTCCGGCCATTCAGTACCCCACTTCATGAACGTGCGGATGGCGGTGGGCGCGGTGTAGAACTGCGTGACCTTGTGGCGGGCGATGATGTCCCAGAAGCGGCCGTTGTCGGGGAAGTTGGGTGCGCCCTCAAAGAGCAGCGTGGGTACGCGGTTCATCAAGAGGCCGTAAAGGACGTAGGAGTGGCCCGTGATCCAGCCGATGTCGGCGGAGCACCAGAACATCTGGCCGGAATCGGGCACGAGGTTGAACGTAATCCGGGCGGTTGTGTTGACGAAGGTGAGGTAGCCGCCGGTCGTGTGCTGGATGCCCTTGGGCTTACCGGTGGAGCCGCTGGTGTAGAGCAGGAAGAGCATGTCCTCCGAATCCATCACCTCGCAGGGACACGCGTCGGAGACGCGTGCCACCAGGTCGTGCCACCAGTGGAACTTCGTCGGCGGATGGATGCTGGTGGCCTTGACGTTGGCGGGCGTGGTGCCGCTCTCGAAGCGGGTGCTCGGCGGCTCGTGGCCGGTGCGCTTCACCACCAGCACGTGGTTGATGATGTGCCCGTGGTTGGCGAGCTGGTTGACGGCTTCTTCGACATTCTTCTGGAGCGGCACGACCTCGCCGCGCCGGTAGCCGCCGTCGGCGGTGATGATGACGCGACTGTTGGCGTCCATCGCGCGTTCGCTGATGGCGTGGGGCGCGAAGCCGCCGAAGATCACGCTATGAGCGGCCCCGATGCGGGCGCAGGCCAGAATCGCGACAACCAGTTCGGGCACCATGGGCATGTAGATGGTGACGACGTCACCTTTCTTGACGCCCAGGTGCTTGAGCGCATTGGCCACGCGGCTGGTCTGCTCCTGCAGTTCGCGGTAGGTGACGCGCTTGATCTCGGGTTCTTTCGCGTACTTGCTGTCCGGGGCGGGATGGCTCGTCCGCGGCGCCATCGGCTCGCCTTCCCACACCAGGGCGCAGCAGTCGCCGTGGCCGGACTGCACGTGGCGATCGACGCAGTTGTAACAGGCGTTGAGCTTGCCGTTGACGAACCACCTTGCGTCGGGCGCCTCCCACGAGAGCACGTGCTCCCAGTGCTGGAACCAGGCGAGCTTCTGAGCCTCCTCCGCCCAGAAAGCTTCCGGCTGCTGGATCGACCTCGCGTGGAGTTTCTTGTACTCGTCGAGCGAGCCAACGTGCCACCTCGCGAATCCGAGGCTTTCGGCGGAGACGGGCGGGAAGGTCCGGGTTTCTTTGAGGAGCGTCTGGACGTTGGTCATGGTGGGTGCATGCTCAAAAGGGTTACGGGCCCCAGAGAATAACCCGTCTGATGCCCCGGGCCCCCTCCCACTACCAACCGAACAGGTCAGAAGAATTTCACCTATTGAAGCCGATTTCCGCTTCTTGGGTGCAAGGTTCGCCCAACTTCTGGGAAGATGGTGCGGGGTACGGGTGCGCGCCTGCCTGAAGGCCCGAGAAGTCGAGGAGGTTGTATGGATTCCCAACGCCTGATCGCCAGTCTCTGCGGACTCGGATTTGGTTTCGTTGCTCTGGGTCAGAACATCACCAGCATCGGCGTCCTGCCGGGGGACTCCATCTCCAAAGCCTGGTCGCTGAGCGCCGACGGCAAGACGGTGGTGGGCGTAAGCCGCACCCCCTCCACCAACGGCACCGCCGTCCGCTGGAATGCGAACGTGCTTTCGAGCCTTGGCTACCTCGGCACCGGCACGTCCTCCGAGGCATTCGGCGTTTCGCCCAACGGGCTCTTTGTCGCGGGAAACGCGAATGACAACGTCAATGGTCAGATGGCGTTCAAGTGGGCGAGCCCCGGGCCGATGGCGGCGCTTGCCGCGGCACCGTCGCTGATCCAGTTGAACGGGGCCACCGGCGTTGATTCGCTGGGCAGCAAATACGTCGGAACGTACAACGTCATCGCCGGGCTGGGCATCTACCCCCGCGCCGCGCTTTGGACGGGCGCCAGCTTGACAACGCTTTCCGCGCAGGCCGGCTCGATCGCATCGGTGGCCAGCAAGATCACGCCCGATGGCCAGTACATCGTCGGCGATTTCGGCCCCGGCGTGGGCATGCTCGGCAACAACTACAACCCCATCGCCCGCGTGTGGACCAATCCCACCACGTGGTTCACCATCGGCACACTCCCCGGCGGCACATGGTCCACCGGCATCGCCATCAGCGACAACGGCCAGGTCGTTGCGGGTTCGGCCGACAACGGCGTTGCCAGCCAGCGCGCCTATCGGTGGACCGGCGCAGGCATCGAGGACCTGGGCACCCTGCCCACCACCAACCCCAGCACAGGCTGGTCACGCACGCACTCCATGACTCCGGACGGCCTCGTCGTCGTCGGCGCAGGCTCTATGGACTTCACGCTCTCCAACCGGGCGGCGATGATCTCCAGCGGCGCAGGGCTGGTCAATCTCAACGACTACCTGCCCACCGTGGGCGTGAACCTCACCGGATGGAGCCTCTGGGAGACCACCGGCGTGAGCGCCGACGGCACGGTCCTTTGCGGCAACGGATCGTTCCTCGGACAGGAACGCGGCTGGATCGTGCGCGATATCCCGTCGGTGTGTGCGCCCAAGATCTACCAGAACTCCTCCGCCCCCGCGGTTTTCTGCTCCGGCGGATTCGGATTCCTGAGCGTGACGGCGGAGCCGCCCCACCCGTCGGTGACGCTGCACTTCCAGTGGTACAAAAAGGTCGGCAAGACCAGTGTCCCGATCTTCAACGGCACAACCGGCGGCGGGTCGGTCATCAGCGGCGCGCAGTCGCCGTTCATGACGTTCAACCCGGGCTTCCCCGATGTCGCGGGCAATTACTACTGCGTGGTCAGCGGCGGGTGCAGCGACTCGGCGACGCAGATCTGGACAGTGACCGTTATCACCGCGGCGCCGATTCCCGGGCCCGCGCCGCTGCCGCTCTCGATCTGCCCGCCCGGCTCCTTCGGCTGGTCTGTCACCGGGACCAACCCGAGCGCGGGCCCCTTCACGCACCAGTGGTATTTCGAGAATCCCAAGTTCAGCAACAACTGGACGCCCCTCGCAGACGGTTCGACACAGATCGCCTTCGGCGTTCCCGGAGGGATCGTCACGGGCTCGGGTGCGCAGGGAATGACGATCGCCGCCGCACCGGGCAAAACGCTGAAGCTGGCGCACAACACCCGGTACAAGTGCCGCGTGTACAACGTCTGCACATACACCGACAGCCCGCTCGGCGTCATCAACATCTGCTTCGGCGACATCGACTGCAACGGGCAGGTGGACGACGACGACTTTGTCCTCTTCGCCAACGCCTACAACATCTACGACTGCAACGACAACACGATGCCCAACAACTGCGCCGCGGACATCAACGGCGACGGCGCGGTCGACGACACCGACTTCGCGTACTTCGCCACCGCCTACGACAACTTCGCCTGCCCGTAAACGGCCCGGAAAATCACTCCGTCGTGACACCGAGCGGCGCCCGTGCCGGCTCGCCGTCCGCACGCGGGTAATCGCGGGGCGTTGCGCTGCGCTTCTCGAGAATCACGATGCGGCCGGTCGGCGTCGGAAGCGTCTCGACGTGCACCACCTTGAGAAGGTGCATCGCCCGCTCGGCTTCCTTGAGCTCCTCGTCCGCCTTTTCACCCTTGATGAGCAGCACGCTCCCGCCGATGCGGCAGAGCGGCGCCGTCAGTTCCACCAGCGTCGCCAGCCGCCCCACCGCTCGCGAGACCACCGCGTCGTACGCCTCACGATGGCCGCCGGTGTGGGTCACCGTGCCGAAGCTGTCGGCACGCACGCCGCGATCCTGCGCCACCCGCTCGGATCTGCCGCACAGCACCTTGACGTTGCTCAACCCCAGCCGGGCGGCGGCTTGCGTCAGAAAATCGCACTTCTTTGAAGTCGCTTCCAGCAGGGTGAAACCGATGTGCGGCATCACGATCGCAAGCGGCAGACCGGGCAGTCCGCCCCCGCTCCCCACATCGATGACCCGCGATCCCTCGGGAAACTCGGCAAGAGCCGGGAGGAGGGTCAGCGAGTCCAGGATGTGCCGCCTCCAGGCTTCCGCGGCGTCGCGGATGGCGGTGAGATTCTGGGTCTCGTTGGCCTTCATCAGGAGGGCGAGGTAGAGCCCCAGTTTCTCGACGTCGCCGGGCTCAAACTCGATGCCCAGCGCGCCCGCATCCGAAACGAACTGCGGGGGAGACGGAAGCGGCTGCACGGCAGCGGCCGAGATATCCAGCTTCTCTCGCGCCGGGCGATTGCCGGGAGGCTGTGCGCTGTTGGGGTTCGGTTTCAATCGTCGTCAGAGTATTCAAAGCTCTTGCGCTGCGGAAGCCGCGACTGGCGAACGCTCACAGAAAATACAAGCCCCACCATCATCCAGCTCGCGATCATGCTCGATCCGCCGTAGGAAACGAACGGGAGCGTGATGCCCACAATCGGAGCCAGGCCGACGTTCATCGAGATATTGACGATCGCCTGCGTGGCGACGAACGCCGCCAAACCTACCACGATCAGCCTCCCGAAGGGCTCCTTCGCGACGGCGGCGGTGAGCAGCGCCCCGGCAATCCACAGGCCGTACAGCCCGATGATGGCGGCACCGCCCGCCAGGCCGAACCGGTTCACAAGCACCGAATAGATCATGTCGGTGTGCCGCTCCGGAAGGCGGCTGAAATGCACCAGGGCGCGGCTGCGCTCGTCGGTCGCGCCGTTGATCCCGCCGGCCCCCACCAGGGACTGCGCCGTGACGGGCTGAAAATTGATGTCCTGATCCAGCCGCTTGTTCCCCTGGATCTGCGCCAGCAGCCCGTTGATCCGCTGCTGCTGATGCGGCTTGAGCAGGGGATAACTGAGCGGGGCCGCGAGAGCCGCGAACGCCACGATGATGATCAGGTGACGCTTGCGTGCGCCCGCCGCGAGAAGCATGGCAAACAGAGCCGGCACGAACGTCATCGCACTCCCAAGGTCCGGATGGAGCGTGATCAGGGCGATCGGGATGAACGCGATGATCGCGGGCGGAATCAGGCCGCCGGGCCTGCGGTGGTTATCCCGGAATCGCAGGTAGTTGGCCAGGATGAGCACGAACGCGATCTTGGCGAGTTCGCTCGGCTGGATGTCGAAGACGCCGAGGTTGATCCAGCTGCGCGCGCCGTTCCGAGGCCGGACAATCGACTCCGGAACGCCCGGGAGCATGAGAAAGACGAGCAAGCCCAGCACGAACACCGCGATGGCGATGGCGATGTAACTGAGCCAGCGATAGTCGATGAGGGCGATCAAAAGTGCCGTGATGACGCCCAGCCCGATGAGCTGAAGCTGTTTGACCGCAATCGGGTCGAAGTGTGCGCCGGCCGTCTCGGGGCGGAGTTGCCGCGCCAGATCGATTCCGTACACACCGATCAATGACAGGCCGATCGAGGCAAGCACCGTGAGCCAGGCCGGGTTGGTAGGACGTACGACCGCCTTGAAGAGATCCCAAAGCCCGGCACGGGCGGGGGATCCGGCAAGCACGATCTGGTTGAGGGTGCGGGGCACGTGGTCAACAGCCTACGCCGGCCGCGGCGCAGATCCTCCATCGGACGCCGCCCCGGCGAGCGCTGAAACATCAGGCGGATTTGGCCCCGATCCAGTCCCCGTTCAGGTCCACCAGGCCCGCCTGACGCGCGGCTTCGTCCGCGGCCTCCCGGCTCATGGCCCCGAGTTCGACCAGAGCGGCAAGGGCGGCAAGCTGCTCCGCCCGCTTCTTGCTCTGGCCCCAGGCCTCCGCCAGGCGTTTGCCCCCGATCTCCACGCAGACCTTGAAGCACTTGCTGTGATCCGGGCCCTTCTCGTCGAGAATCGGGTAGGAGGGAAGCCCCGAACCGATCGACTGGGCGTGCTGCTGCAGGAAACTCTTGAAATTCTGCTGATGGCTGCTCCCCGCCGCACGCTGGATGAGCGGATCGACCAGCGGCGCCAGAAACCTGCGTGCGGCATCGAGCCCCGCATCGAGGAAAACGGCGGCAATAACCGCCTCGAAAGCGGCCGCGGCCAGCGAGGCGGGCTGTTCGCCCCCCTTCATCCCTTTGCCCAGCTTGAGAAAAGACGGCAGGCCAAGGTCCTTGGCGATCGCGCCGCAGCTCTGCCGGCTGACCACCATCGACTTGATCTTGGTCATCTCGCCCTCGAGCATGTGCGGAAACTGCGTAAAAACGCGCTCGCACACAATCAGCCCCAGCACCGAATCACCGAGGAATTCCATCCTCTCGTTCGATTCGACGCGGGCATCGACCAGCGAAGCATGCATGAGCGCCCGCGAAAGCAGCAACGGATCGGCAAATCGATGTCCGATCTTCTGCTCCAGCTTTGTGCGAATCGTTTCTTCCATCGCCGCGGACTTCCGGCCTGACCATTGGGCAGGCGTTGAGGCTCGCGCGGGCACAACAATGCCCGGCGATCTCCCTCACAACTCGCGCTTGGCAGCGATGGCTCGACGGTCGTCCGGGGCGTCGCCCTGAACGGCCAGCGAGCCGGTCGCTCCCGATCGGTGCGAAACACCGACCACGACCAGCGACCCCTCTCCTCGGGGCCACCGGACATCCTACCGGGAACGCCGGCCCGCGCCAAGCAAAAACCCGCAAGCGGGAGACCACTCGGACGTTCCAAGCCGTTGAAACGGCTCACTTTGCGCATTGTGGCCTTTGCACGGGCGCCCGGCTATCATCTCGACCCCTCCGGCGGAGTTTTCGGTCGGAAAAAGGGGCGATTTTTTCGGGCCCGAAGGCCTGATCGGACAGTTTGACCCGCCGCACGGGCCAGTTTTGGGCCACTTTCGGGGCCAGGAGCAACCATGCATTACCCCCATCGCACGAGCCGCATCAAGCGCAAGAGGGCCATCGGCTTCCGCGCCCGCATGAAGACCAAGAACGGCCGCAAGATGATGAACCGCAAGCGTCGAGTCGGACGCAGCCTCAACGTCGCGGACAAGTAAGCAACTCTCCCCGCCCGTTTCGCAAGCCGCGGGGATCCTTGCTGACGCCAAAAAACAAGCCGGGCCCGCGCATCCGCGCGGGCCCGGTTCTTTGTTGAGGCCAAGGACGGGCGGACCAGTTACGGGCAGAGAAGATCGTTGTACGCCGCCGCGAAGATCACGAAGTCCGAATCGTCCACCACCTTGTCACCGTTGAGATCCGAGGGGCATCCGGCCGGCATGGTGGGGTCGGCACAGTCCAGGAGGTTGTACGCGCTCGCGAAGATGACAAAGTCCGAATCGTCGACCACCTTGTCGCCGTTGAGATCCGCCGGGCACGGCGAAGCGCACAGACCGGGGAACATCGCATCGAACGCGGCGAGATCGGCGCCGGTTACCGCCGCGCTGTTGGCTCCGGACAGGCCGTCGGCAATGTTCATGTTCAGCATCGCGAGGATGCCGTTGAACTCGCGCCCCTGCCACTTCCACCAGTTGGGGATAACAATGTCGTCGATGATCTCGGGCGTGCCCCGGTCGTTGACGTAGGTTGTGGTGTCATCGAGCGTGGCGCCAAGGCGGGAAACGAGCAATTCCCGATCGGCACAATTCACGACGCCATCGAAGTTGAAGTCGCCCTTGACGAAGCGGAACTGCGTGACCGGTCCCGCGCCGGCGCCGGTGGCGGCACCGTCGTTGAAATTCCCGGGCGTCATCGCAAAGCCGCCGGCGCTCCGCCGGGTGAAGCGGGATCCGGGAGTCTGGCCGGGCACCGTGGGACCCGCGGAGTTCACCGTGTCGTAAGCCCGGGTGCTGTTGGTGAGGATGTCGCCGTAGAAAAACTCCTCGTCCGCCGTGTTGGTGGCGACGACCTGGTTCTGGCTGTTGAGGCGATCGCCCAGGTTCGGGTTGGTGCCGTAATAGGCCACCCGGGTGACTGCATCGGGGTTAAAGCCGGAGGTCTCGCTGAGTTCCTGCTGCTGGGAGCGGGAGTATTCCTTGCCACCGCCGTTGGACCAGGCGATGTCATCGACCATCTGGTAAGGCTCCAGACTCATGGCCGGGCCGGTCGGGATCACGGTGTAGGAAGTATCCTCGCTGTCGATCGAAATCTCGGGCGTGTTGGCGATGCCGCCGGTCGTGCCGATGCCGTTGAGATCGAGCTTGCCGTCGAAGTTCACGTCGGGGTTGACGTCCTTACGCCAGGCGTAGCGGCTGCCGCTGAAATAGGACGTGCTTCCGTCATACACGCTGACAAACCCGCCCGCGCCGTTGGGAGCGAGCGTGTGAAACGGACGCTTGCGGAGAAGCACAAACGTTGCGCTGCCGTCGTTCTTGATGCGGCCCGCCACGTCGCTTGTCGGGATGTGCTTGCTGACAAAGGTGGCGCGGGTGGTGGCCGCGGGGAGCAGCGCAGGAATGTTGGAGTTGTTGCCGTTGTTGTTGTAAAGAACAAAGAAGCCGTTGCTGCCGATTGTGAGGCCGTCGAGCGACCATGCTTCGTCGATCTCGGGCAGTTCATCGCCCTGGTCCCAGCCCGCGGGAAGCGGGCCGGGGATGTTGTTCCCGTCGTCCGCGCCGCCGAAAACGCTGGCGAGCATGTAACCATCGAGCTTCATGCCCGGCGTGCCGTAAATCTCGATGTACTCGTAGCGATCGTCACCGGAGCTTCCCCCGCCCGCCGGGTTCGCCCAGACTTCGTTGAGCACCAGCTGTGCCTGCCCCGCGCACGCCACCAGCGACACCGCTCCCATGACCGCGATCATCCGCTTTTTCAAAGTTCACTCTCCTGAAAAGGCCCACTGACATCCGGCGCATAACAACCCGCCGGCAAAGTTCTCATTTCGATGCCTGGACGCGCTTGCGGGAAGGATCGGGCCCGAAGCGGGACGTGGTCAGGTGACCGCCGAATACCTTGCGCTCCACATCGTCGTCGTCGTACGGGTCGTCCCCGATAATCGAGCTCCCGTCGAGCCAGCCGAACTCTCCGTCCAGGTTGGAATCCCGCAGCGAATCGACGTGACCGTCCGCAAAGAGCCACGATCCGTAGTACTTGTCCAGATCCTTCTGATTGATGCCCGTCGCCGAATTGCGCAGCTTCCCGCCCGGAGCACGCCCGTGCGCGGGTCCGAAATCGCTCCACGACTGCTTGCCAAACAGGCCGTCCACCGGCGCGCCCGCGTACCCGTCGGTCAGATGCTTGACGACGCGGTAGGTGTCGGTGCCGACCAGCACCGTCGACTCGCCATCGCCCGCATCATTCACGCGTCCGTCGGCCATCAGCGGGACGAGGTTCGAAGGGACCGAGCCGATGAACTTCTCGTTCATCGTGCCGCGCATCGCCTGCACCGTCCGCTTGGAATCCATGTAGGGGCGTTTGACGTCAACGTCCGGATTGTCGCGCAGGTTGACAAGCTCAGTAAACGCCAGGTACCACGACGGCGTGTAATTCGTGTTGTAACCCGCCTGGAACATCGCCGAACGCTTTTTCATCGTGTCGGTAATGCCCGCGAACGACTTGGGGAGCTTGTCGTTCTGGAGCGACTGCGTCGACCGCGCGGGGTTGCTCGGGCAGAGCAGATTGCCGGGCACGTAATAGCCCCCCTGCACGGCGTCGGACATCCATCCCACCTTGCCCGCCTGTATGTCCGCGGCGGTGCCCCAGTTGTTGTTGACTCTCCCGTCCTGCGGCCCGCTGCAATACCAGCCGCGGTTGCTGTTGGCGTACGCAAGAAACCCCACGCCGATCTGCCGCAGCCCCGCCATGCACTTTGTCTGACGTGCCGCCTCCCGCGCCGCCCCAAGACTCGGGAGCAGAATGCCGATCAGGATCGCGATGATCGCGATAACGACGAGAAGCTCGATGAGCGTGAACGCCGCCGCGCGTCCGGATCGTGCTTTGTGCATGGAAGTCCCCGCGCGAGTCGGACCGGAACCCTTCCGGTCTTTTTACGCGGAAACACTAGTTTTTGCGGCGTGCAGATCGCGTTCAGAATGAATAAAGGATCCGCGAAGAATCCGTGAACACCCTTTACGTGATCTTCACAAATCGCCGGCGGCCTGCGCCCGGGCTTTGCGCGCTGCGCATTGCCGTTCAAGGGCTTACAGCGTCACGCCGCTCATCAGGAAATCGTTAAGCCGACCGGCTGCGGCCGCAGCGACTGGTTCGGCTGCACCACGATCCCAAGAGGGGCTCGCCGCGCACTGCCGTCCGTCGGCGGCATGCCTTCCTGATCGATATGCCGCTGGATCGCCATAATGCCCTCGAGCAACTGCTCGGGGCGCGGCGGACATCCGGGCACGTACACATCTACAGGAATGAACTGATCACACCCCTGCACCGTCGCGTAGGTGTCGAACACGCCGCCGGTGGACGCACAGGCCCCCATGCTGATCACCCACTTGGGCTCGGTCATCTGCATGTAGATCCGCTGCAGCACGGGGAGCATCTTGATGCCGATGCGTCCGGCGACGATCATCAGGTCGGCCTGGCGGGGCGAAAAGCCCATGCGTTCCATGCCGAAACGGGCGACGTCGTAGCGGCTCGATGCGGTCGCCATGAGCTCGATGCCGCAGCAGGCGGTGGCGAATGGCATCGGCCACATGCTGTTGCGGCGCGCCCAGTTGATCACCCGCTTGAACTGCGTGGTCAGGACCCAGTCGTTTGGCAGTGCTGCTTCAATTCCCATGACGCCCGATCGTAGCTTTAGTTCGGCGTCCTGGGAGTCGAGGGGGTTTCCGGATAGGACCGGTCAAAGTTGTTCGAACTGCCGGAACTGCTGAAGCCGTTGTCCTTGCCCGGCTTGTCCGGGAAAACCGCCTGATCCAGCGCCGTTTCGCTGCGGTATGGCTTCTGCACGGCGATGCCATCGGTGCCGATACCCCTGGCATCGATCACGCGCTCATAGCAGCCGCCGAGCACGGCGCCGACGCCGGTCACAAGGCCCACGCACGCGATCGATCCGGTCCGCCGGATCATTCCTTCGTATTCACGCTTCATGCCGGTGCAACTCCTCCAACGGGTGCGATCGTCGCCGCTGCGGAAGCCGGGGCGGCGGGCGCGAGCAGGTCCGCGAGCGACATTCCTCTTGCCGCTTCCTTCTGCGCCATCCGCAGCCGCGCCAGCGCGGGGGGCAGTGATTTATCCGCGTCGGCCGACAGGGCACTCACGCCGTCGCTGAGCGAATATCCGAGCGTAAGCAGCTGCTCCACAGGAATCTGCGCCGGCGACCGCGCAAGCGTGAAATGCTCCTCGACGTGGGGCAGAGCGCCCGGCAAGAGGATCGTTCCCCGGCGTTCGGGCGCCAGGACCTGGACGGGGAGCAGCAGGCCCGCCCGCGCCAGTTGACGCAGCACTTCCGCCAGCACCTGCTCGTTCAGGTGAACCTCGTTCTTGAGGCCCGAAGCCGAGGAGGGCTTGCCCTGATCGAAATTCTTCGCCACGGCCACCATGATCGGAACGATGACGCCCGAATCGATGATGGCCGGTTCCTGCGGCCCCCTTGCCGCCGCGAGCGCGAAGAGGTTGGGGCCCAGCGATCGCAGCCGCGAGAAGAGCTGGATCGATCGAGCGATCTGCAGGCCAAAGAGCACGATCAGCCAGGTGCAGTAGATCCAGAACAGGAACAGCGGCAGGAGCGCGAGCGAGCCGTAAAACCGCGAATACGAACTCGTCGGCTGCATCGCGAACCGGACGTACTCGCGGAAAGCGTACTTCAGGAGTTCCCACGAGATCGCCGCGAACAGAGCGCCCACCGCCGCCGGGATCATCCGCACACGGGCGTTGGGCACGGTGAAGTAGACCACCAGCAGGATGATTCCCGTGATGCAGATCTGGATCAGGTTGCCCAGCATGAGCAGCAGGAAGCCCGCCACCTGGCCGTGGACATTGCTCGTGATGAAGGCCTGCATCTTGGTGCTGATGGCGTTGCCGAGGTAAAACGTGCCCAGCAGGAAGACCGCGCCCAGGGTCATGAGCGTCCAGTACTGCATGATCCGGCGGGCCCAGCTCTTGCCCGCCTGGGCTTCGTAAATGCGGTTGAACGCGTATTCGACCTCCACCACCATCGACACCGCCGCGTACACCAGGAGCAAAAGGGCTGCGATGCCGATGCCCGTGAAGCTGATCGACTTCACCCCCGTCGTAAGGGAACGGATCCAGTCGTCCAGCCACTCGCGCGGCACAACGGGCTTGCTGGACCCGGAGGCCGCTTCGTGCAGGCTCGACTCAGGCTTTGGAGAGGAGACCTCGGGAGCCGCACGAAGCTCCGGGACGCTCCCGTCGGCCGGTTTCTCAGACTCATGGATCTGGAAGACCTCGCTCAGGCCCGTGTACTTGAGCGCGTTGTCCACGGCCCACTTGATGTCCTGTTCCTTCGCAAAGGCGCCCAGCATCGAGAGCCCGATGATCAACACCGGCACCAGGCCGAAGATTGTGCGGTACGCGAGCGCCGCCGCCATCAGCGGCATCTGCGCCTTGTAAAACCCGGAAACGGAGACGCCCAGCAGGTGGAGCGTGCTCGGCTTGGTGCCCGGAGGCAGGTTGAGCGCCTGGATCGCCGTCAGGTCCGGGCGATCGTCCTCATCCGTCGGCCAGCCGATCGTGCTGAAGACATACTCCAGCATCCAGTGCCGGCGGGGCCGTTGTGCGCCGTTGTTGTCTGAAGCCTGCGTCATGCGTGCAAAGCCGTCCCCCGACGATTGTTTACTCGTCCAAGTCTTCGGGGTCGACGCCCCGCTCTTCCTGTTCTTCTTGGGAATTCACGGGCGCACCGTCCGCGGCTTTCTTTTCGCCGGTCAGAACGCGCGGTTTACGCCTGCCCGGGCCGGCGGCTGCACCCGGCCTGCCGCCCGGCCGCTCGGACTTGCCCGACCCCGAACGTCCCGAAGACGGCGCCACGCCGTCCAGCAGAGCTCGAAGTTCCCGCATCTCGTCTCTCGTCAGCTCGCGCCAGGCGCCGGGCCCCACTTCGCGCAGCCGCACCGGACCGATCGCCACCCGCGTGAGCTTGCGGACCGGGTGCCCAACCAGGTGCAGGGCCTGGGAGACAAATTCGTCGCGGGGCTCGGTCGTCACAACCTCCACGCTGGTATTTCCCGCTGTTTCTCCGCCCTCCGCACCCTCTTCCCGCTTGGCCGGATCGAGCGCCCGGACCTCGAGCTTGACACGCTTGGACTTGGGGCGTCCGTCATCGCGGGGGGCGGCCTTGGAAATCGTCTTGGGCGCCCTGGGCTGGGCGGGCGGCGCCACGGTCCGCTCCCGCAGGAGCACATGCACGCCCTTTCGGAGCTTGGCCCGGGATGCCCCGTTGGGATTTCCCTTCACTCGCACGTGGTAGACCCGTTCAATATTGGAACGGGGGTTCCCGAGCAGGCTTGCCGCCTTGGTGTTGCTGGTGAGCAGCACCAATCCCGAGGCCTCAAAGCTCAGCGTGCCGACCGGAAAGAGCCGGGCGGCGGTCGGGTGATCGACATAATCCGCGATCGACGGCCGGGACTCCAGCTCGTCGATCGGGGGGGTCGCCAGAACCCGGGCGGGCTTGTGCCACATCACGTAAGTGTGCCGGGTGGTCGGTTTGATCTTGCGTCCGTCGACGCGGATATCGTCGTTGTGCGGGTCGACAAAGACAGGAAGCCGGTCCGTCCGCTCCCCATTTACCTCAACCCGCCCGGTCTCGATCATCCGTTCGCACTCTTTGCGAGCGGCAACCCCCGCATCTGCAAGCACTTTCTGCAGACGCACCCGCTCGGAATTTCGGGGCGGCGGGGATTGGGGCGTTCGGGCCATGGAGTCAGTGTACGGAGCGGGAACTCGGGCGCATGCCGAGTCCGGATAATCGGGCAAAAAGGGCAGCCGGGGCGCACGCTTTGCCGATGTTGACCCCGCATGGCGGAGCCATCCACAACTACTCCCAGGGGAGCAGGGGCGATCGCGCCGGGGAATCGGCGTCAGCTCCCGGGGCCCGAGACGGCTCTCTCGGAAGTCTTCGTCTCGCCGCGGGTTGTCGATCGCAAGACCTTCGAGGAATATTCGCTCACACTCCAGCAGCTCATCCGCGAGGCGAGCGGCCACGGACGCACGCTCGAAACCACGAGCCTGGAAGTGCGCACGCTCCGGGACAACGTCCAGACGCTGACCCGCGATCTTCAGTCGCGCGTCGAATCAGCGACCAAGCTCGTGCCCTCGCTCGAACAGCGCATCGCCCGCGCCGAGCAGACGGCCGACTCGGTCGCCCGGCTCACGAGCGATCCTTCCCGCCTCGAAGACCTGATCCGGACGAACCTGGCATCGCTGGTGCAGCAGCAGGTCGCGGAGTTCGAGACCGCCTGCACCACGGCGCTCGAAAAAGCCCTCGCGCGTCTGGCTCAGCGTGAAAACGATCTGGACGAGCGTGCGGCACGGATCGCCGCCGACGGCGACGCCCGCCTTGAACACATCGAGCGTGTACGCGCCGACGCGGTGCTCTCGCTCGAGACCCGCGCCCGCGAAGCCGAAACGGCGCTCAAGGCCCGCATCGGCGAGCTGGAAGAACTCTCGCGCGAGGCCGAACGGCGCGCCCAGCAGCGCTTTGTCGATGCCGCCGCCCGCGAAGCGGCCATCCTCGAGCGCGAGCGGCAGGTGCAGGGCAAGCTCGACGAACTGATCCGGGGAATGGAGGACCGCCTCGCACCCCTCCACGAGCAGGTTGATTACGACGTGCGCGAGCTTGACAAGCGCCTGCGTCGCGCCCGGCTCGAAGTGGAAGCCGCGAGCGGCCCGGGCATGCAGAGGCTGGAACAGCTCTGCCGCCAGGCAGCAAGCCTGCTCGGCCCCGAAGACTCCGCCGCGCTCGGGCTCCCCCCTCCCGACGCCCCGGACTTCCCCGGGCTGGCGAACGTCGTCGAACGGGCCGCCCGCGTGCACGAACGCCTGGTCACCACGGCCGGCGAACTCGGAACGATCGAGCAGCAGGTCGATATCGCACGCCGCTCGATGGACAAGGCCATCCTCGAAGGCGCGGACAAGATCGACCTGCTCTTCAAGCAGACCGACGAACTCGTCGACACCGTCGGTAAAAGCAAAGACGCCGCCCGCGAGATCGAGCGCATCGTCGAAGCCCGCATTGATCAGCTGCGTGCCGATGCCCAGGCCTTCCACGATTACACGACGCGGCTGGGCGAACGTCTTTTGCAGCTCAACCAGAACGCCGAGAGACTCGCCGGGCAGATCAACGGTTCGGGCGATAAATCGC
The DNA here is from genome assembly GCA_018242625.1 of Planctomycetota bacterium. Taxonomy (GTDB): domain Bacteria; phylum Planctomycetota; class Phycisphaerae; order Phycisphaerales; family UBA1924; genus JAFEBO01. The sequence goes on along the minus strand of JAFEBO010000004.1, from coordinate 41,985 downwards.
CGCGAATTGCAGGCTGATCCGGGCCGCCCGACTTTGGTGGCACGCCTCTCCGAGGCGTGTCCGAGCCATACAACAAGACCCGCGTCGCAGCCGCGGACCACCAGAATCACAAAATCCGGCGCGCCCTTGGATAGCTCCCCAGCACGATGAGCTCCTGGCAGTGCTCTCCCGCTTCCGTGATCGCCTCGGAGACTTCGCGATCGTCCCGATGGCCCTTGGCATCGATGAAGAACGAGTAGCTCCAGTTGGTGCGCCCGCTCGGCCGCTTGTCGATGTGCGAGAGGTTCACGCCGCGATCGCGGAAGACCGCGAGCACGTCCACGAGCGCGCCGGGCTTGTCCTCGGTGGTGAACATGATGCTCGTCTTGTCGTCGCCGCTGCGCACTGCCTTGGATCGCGCGATCACGAGGAACCGCGTCACGTTGCTCACGTTGTCCTCGATCTTTGAGAAGAGCGATTTCAGCCCGTAGATCTGCCCGGCCAGTTCACTCCCGATCGCGGCCGTCCCGGGGATCGCCCCGATCTCGATCGCCTTGCGGCATTCATCCGCCGCGATCTGGGCGGCGCGCGAGCTGCTGGCGGCGGGAATCAGTTCCGCCTTGGGATACTGCGTCGCGAGCCACTGGCGGCACTGGCTGAAGACCTCGGGCTTGCTGTGGATGCGCCGCACGTCCTTTGGCTCGCAGTTGGCAAGCAGCGCGTGGTGCACTTCGAGCAGCACCTCGGCGTAGATATGCGTCGCGGTGTGGTATTTCTTGAGCGCATCGAGCGTCTCGACGATGCCCCCGCCGGTCGAGTTTTCGATCGGCACGAGGCCGTAGTTTACGTGCCCGCGCGCAACCTCGGTGAAGACGCCCGCGATCTCGTGCAGGTCTTCAAAGGCAACGGACGAACCGAAGTGGCGCACCGCTGCGACGTGCGAGTGCGAGCCCAGCGGCCCGAGGAAGCCGATCCGCAGCGGCTGCTGCAGCTGGAAACTGCCCGACATGAGTTCGCGATAGACGCCCTCGAGCGTGCGATCCTGCAGCGGACCGCTGTTGGCGTGGATCACCTTGTCGAGCACTTCGGCCTCGCGGTGCGGGGCGTAGATCGGCAGCCCGGCGGCACGCTTGTACTTGCCGACGTTGACCACCAGCGCCGCCCGTTCGTTGAGCAGGCTCACCAGCTTTTTGTCGATCGCATCGATCTTGACCCGGACCGCCGAGAGGTGCCTGGCGGCGGCCGCCGAGATCTTGCCGCTCGACTTGCCTTCCCCACTCTTCTTGGGCTTGGAGGGCTTGGAACGCGATTTGGGGGAACGCTTGGCCATAGACGCTCGATTCTGCCGAAAACGGACTACCGTCTGATAACCGAGGCGGCGGATGCCGCTCCCGGACCCGCAATTATCGGCTCAAGGAATCCGGCGGTTCGGTCGATCCGGAGCTTGGCGTCAGGTTTGCGACCTGTTTCGCTTCGGAACCGGCTAAAACCCGTCGGCTCCGATTCCGAGCAAGCTGGAGGAGACACCCGCGGGCTCCCCGCCCCGCGGCCCGCCTGTTTCCGGGAAGGAACTGATTTGACCGAGACCGGCAGTTCAACCTTTGAAATGCCAGCCTGGTTCTCCGGGGCGCAGTCCCACATCGTGGACTTTTTTCACAATGTCACGCCGGCCACGCCGTGGGTGCTCGTCGGGGGCATCCTTTGCGCGATCGTTCTTTGGAGCAAGGGCTCGAGGCTCGTGCGTCCGGCCCTCACCTGCACGGGCGCGCTGCTGGGCGCCGCCGCCGGCGGTGCGCTCGCGACGCCCGTCGCCTCCACGCTCGTCGGCCTTGCGGCGGGCGCACTTGTGGGAGGCCTGGCGGGCTACCTGAGTTTCCGGATTCTGAGCGCCGGAGTGGCGGGGCTTTGCGTCGCATCTCTTGCACTCGGCGCTTCGATCATCTACCTGGACCGCCAGGAACACGCCATCCCGCCCGAAGCCCGCGCTCCTCTCTCCACCGACGAAGCATCCGTGCTTCACGATGCGTCTGATCTCTGGCAGCGGACGCTGCGCGGTGAACACACCGAGGATTCCGCGTCCGAGCTTGCCTCGCAGTCCCGGGCGGCTCAGGCGGCGGCCGTCCTGCGCGACGGGGTGAAATCCCGCTACGAGGCGCTCCCCGAACAGAGCAAGCTCTTTGTCTCGGCCTCGACCGCGGTGGGAGCCATGTTCGGCATTCTCATCGGCCTGCTGTTCCCGCGCGGGATCGCGGCTCTTTCGACGGCCGGAATCGGTGCCGCGGGCATGATCGCCGGAGGGCTGATGCTCGCCGCCGTGCTGCACTCGCCGGGCTCCATGCAGCTGGCCGCCGAGCCGGCCCGCCTGCTGGGCCCGTGGGCGTTTCTGACGCTCGTGGGCATATGGATGCAGCGCCCGGCCCGAATCAGGCTCGCCATGCAGCCGCCGGTGCAACCCGCGCCGCCAGTCGCGCCAAACGCCGCGGGCTGAATCTCTTCGCTCAGGACTTGGACTTGTAGTAATCCATGTTGATCTGGATGTACTTGTTCCATTCCTGGGGCAGGTCTTCCTGCGGGAAGATCGCCTTGACCGGGCATTCATCGACGCACAGCCCGCAGTCGATGCAGGTGTCCGGATCGATGTAAAGCTGCGAGGACGGCGCGAACTCGGCCTCGGCCTTGGTCGGATGGATGCAGTCGACGGGACAGACCTCGACGCACGAAGTGTCCTTGGTTCCCAGGCAGGGCTCGGCAATCACGTGTGGCATAGGTCGAAATGCTAGCAGGGGTCGGGCCTTCAACGGGCCCGTTCGATGTCGGCGACCTTGAGCAGCACGTAGGAACCGGCGCCGTCGCCGTGCTCGGCCGCGATCGACTGCATCAGCCCCGTGGGATCGTCCTCGACGAACTGCAGCGTCTTGATGACAACCGGTCGCCGGCCGGAAATCCGGCTCCGCGGGTTGAGATCATCGAGCGCCTTGAGAACTTCCGCGTCCGAACCCGCTCCCTGGTCGCTGCGCCGAATGTTGCTGGTGAGCAGGAAGACCACGTCGGGCGCCAGGTCGAGCGAACGCTTCAATCCCGCCAGCGGGGCCGAGCGTCCCAGCGGGCGAGCGGATCGCAGGAGCTGATCCACCCTCCGCTTGTTCGTCTCGGTCGCGTTCATCATGGTCGCCTTGCCGCCCTGATCGTCGATCGCAACGGCACGCTGCGAACCATTGAGTTCCTGGCGGAAGAAGACGATCTGGAACTGCTGCCCGGGCTCAAGCCGGCCGATCGAGCGCCTCAATTCGGTCAGGACGCTGTCCAGGCAGGCGGCCATCGCCCCCGAGACGTCCACCGCATAAACGATGCGGCCGGCCTGCTGCACTTTCACGCCGGCAAATCCCGCCGACGGCGCCGCCTGCTTCGCAACCGGTTCGGGTCGCGCGGCCTCAGGCTCCGGCGCTTTGGGAGGCGCCGGCTGCTGGGGCCGCTCAACCACCGGAGAGGGCGGGATCAACTTTGTGACGGGCGCATCGAACGCTTCGGGCTCGCGCGCGACCGCCGGCTCGGGCGTCTTTATTGCTTCCGGCTCCGGCTGAGCCTTGGCTTGTTCCGGCTCCGCCGCAGGAGCAGGAGGTGCGGCGGGCGTCGGTTCGGGAGCGGGGCGGGGGGCCAGTTCGATGGAGGTCGAAACCTCATCCGCGTTGTGGGCCGCGATCGGACCGTCGCTCCCGAACCGCAAATCCATCGATACAAAGGTCACCAGCACCGCCACGTGCAGAGCGGCAGAGACCGCCAACGGCACAACCAGCGGCTGAAGCCACACCGAGGCCTTCACGCCCGGCTTTTTCCGGCTTGGATGCTTCTTGCTCATAACCGACTGTCCGAGAACTGTATTTCGGCAGTCTTTGGCTCGGCGATGAGGAATGTTTTCAAGCTCTTTATTGCCAATGCCTTAGAAGAAGTTCATCTCTACTTGGCAACTGCGGGAGCCGGCTTGGACTTGTTCACGACCGGGCGGCCGCTCAGGACGCGGTCCATCGAAAGCCCGCCTGGGCCTGCAAAGAGGAGGCTCAGTGCGGCACAGAGGAGCGTCAGTTGCCAGAGGGGAGTCTGCCAGGCCACAAGGTCGAAGGCGGGGTGGTTGGGAAGGAATCCCAGGGTGCTGTTGCCGGACTGGATGGCCGGGCCGACCTGCGTCAGCCAGATCGCCGTGGCCATCGTGCAGGCGATACCCAGCGCCGCCAGGCGGGTAAAAAGGCCGAAGAGGATCAGTATGCCGCCGATCAGTTCTGTCAGCGTCGCAAGCCATGCGAGCCAGACGGGCTTGGCGCCGTCCGCAAGAACTGCGGGCACGAGCGGGAACGAGACCGCCTTGCCATCGGGTCCGGTCTGCTGGGCGCCGTTGTGCAGCGCCAGGGCGATCCCGTACAGGGCCGAAACGCGGATTTCCTGCGGAAATTCGGCGGCAACAAAGGTTCGGGCGGTGGTGACGCCGGCCTGCTGGGCAATGACCTGAACCAGCGCCGGCGGGCCGCCGGGCTTGGTTTCCTTCGCGGGTTTCTCCGCGGCCGGCTTGGCGGGTTCGGGCTTTGCGGCGGCGGGTTTGGCCGGCGGGGCCTTGGGTTCGGCGACTGGAGGCGGCATGTCGGCCGTCTTCGCCCGGGCCTGCACGGAACCGACACCCATATTGGCGAGCGCGGCGGCCGATTCACCCTGAACGGGCATCTCCGACATGAGCTTGCCGAGCCCGGCCCAGATAAAGGTGACACTGAGCGCGACGCGCAGAAAGAAGGGAGCGACCGAAACCGCCATTTTCTCGCCAGCCATTGCATCCTTCCTGGAAAAGCACGCCGAACCGGAGCTTTGTTCCGATTCGTCGGCCATGGTTTCCGGTGGGCTGCAAGATTCGCGCCCGGCGCCCTCCCCGGGCGGCTCTTAGGATCCGTTTCCGCGGGCGTGGCGAAATGGCAGACGCGCGGGATTTAGGTTCCCGTGGCCGCAAGGCCTTGCAGGTTCAAGTCCTGTCGCCCGCATTCAAAGAGGGGCCCTGCGGGGCTGCGGAGCCCCTTTTTAGCCGCCCTAGATAGCTCCCGCCGCCCTCGAGGCGTCACGGGCAGAGCAGTTCGTCATAAGCCGCGGCGAAGAGCACAAAGTCGGTGTCGTCGGTCTTGCCGTCGAGGTTGATGTCGCCTCCGTAGGAGGAGAAGAGGTCGTAGGACGCGGCGAACATGGCAAAGTCCGAGTCATCCACGACGCCGTCGTAGTTGAGGTCGGCGGGGCAGGAGCTGTGCTTGAGAATGCTCGCGGGGATCAGCCGCTTGGAGACGACCGCACCGCCGAGCACGCCGAACGATTCGTACGAGGCGGAAAGAACGCAGGTCGCGTCGTTGCCCTGGAAGTACTCGATCATGACCTTGTGCATGCCGGCCTTGAGGGGCTCGAAGCTGCTGATCTCAAAGGACGGGTGAGCACCGTCGTTGTCGATGACAAGCTCATCGTCGATGTACATCCGCGAGCCGTCGTCGCTCCTGAGGTAGAACTTGTAGATGTCGTCGGACGCGGCGCTGAAATAGCCCCTGAAGAGCACGCCGCTGTTGGTCGTGAGGCCAAGACCGCCCAGGCTTGTGGATCCCAGATTCACGACAAGGCCCTGATCGAGCCGGTTGACGACCAGCGACGCGTTGGCAAAGTCGGGCAGAGCCGAGAGCGGGGTCAGGGCGGAGAGGTTGAAGTAGGAGGCCTCGACCTTTGCCGAGAGCGAAGAGGGCGTCAGTGCCGGACGCATGTCGGCGGTTTCAAAGATCGACACCGTCGCGGTCGTGGACGAAACGGCATTCACCGCGTTCTTGATCGAGTACTGGAAGGAGTCCTGGGGCGGATAGGTTGTGCCGGTGGGGATCGTGGAAGGCGGCGTGTACTTGAGCAGATCGCGTCCGTTGGGCCCGGCGCCGACCATGCGGGTGACTGTGCCGCCGAGCGCGGTCGTGGTGTCGAACGTCGTGATTGTGAGGCCCAGGCCGCTGCTGTCGACGTCGTTGGCGAGAACGTCGATGTTGCGTGCTGTGGGCGCGAAAATCGCGGACGAGTCGGGGGTTGCGGTCGGCGCGCCGATGCTCGCCTGGGCCTGCTGCACGGCCTTGAAGGCGTTGACCCGTCCGTAGGAGAAGACCGCGTCCTTTGCGGGATAGACCAGCGAGAGGTTGCCCAGCCGGTCGCACGAGCTGTAGAGGATCTGCTGCGCCTGGTCGGGTGTCAGGCCCGGGTTGACGGACCAGATAAGCCCGACGACGCCGTTGGTAAGGGGCGTCGCGAAGCTGGTGCCCGAGTTGTATCCGTAGCCGCCCCCGTCGAACGTGGTCAGTATGTTGACGCCCGGAGCGAACACCGAGACACCGTTGCCATATCCCGAGAAGCTGGCCTTGGTGTCGCCCGGGTTGGTCGCGCCGACGACAATCGTGTCGGGCCAGGAGAAGTTGGTCCAGTTGACGGCGTCGTTTCCTGCCGCGAAAAGGAAGAGGGCGTTCTTGCTCTTGATGTAGGTGCCCGTGGAGTTGACGGCGGGGCTGTCCACACCCGAATAGCTCGCGCTGATGACGCGTGCTCCATTGTCGGCGGCCCAGCGGGCGCCATCGAGAATCGCGCTCTGCGCCGCGGTGCCGTCTTCATTGTCGGAGCATCGCACGGGGAGGAGCTTGTAATTCCAGCCCATGCCGGTGACGCCCCGCGCGTTGTTGCCGATCGCGCCGGCGCAGCCGAGCGTGTTCGTCCCGTGGCCGTTGACGTCCTGCACGCTGGCGCCCTGCGCCTCGGTCAGACGCGAGGTGGAGACGTATCCGGGCAGCAGCTTGGCCGCCAGATCCGGGTGCGTCTTGTCGACGCCGGTGTCCACGGTCGAGACGATCAGGGTGCTGAGCCCGGTGGTGATATCCCAGGCCTGCGGCATCTTCATCGTATTGACGTGCCACATGCTGTTGATGTAGGTGTCGTTGGGAATGGCGACCGGCCAGCACTTCCAGTCGGGCTGGACGTACTCAAAGCCGCCCGTTGCGATCAGTTCGTCGGCACGCGCGTTTTCATCCTGACCCCGTGCCGCACCCTTGAGCGCCGCCATCGCTTCTGGCGAAGTCACCTCCACCAGATACTCGTCGGTCTCCGGGTAATAACGGACGATCGACATCCCGTTTTTGGACAGGCTGGCGCGGGCAACGGCCGACCGCAGGGCGCTGACTCCGGGCATTGATTCGGTCGTGATCGAACCCAGAGGGCGGACGATGAGGCGGCCGGTGAAGGCGACGTCGCCGGGCCTCTCCACGAAGCGCTGCCCGTTTGTCTTTGATCCGTCCGCAGGCACTTGGCCGCTCGCATTGGCAAGCACCGTCGCGCTGAGAACGATACCGACCGCCAGCCAGTTTCTCTGATTCATCCGCAAGCTCCTCCCTGCCACCCCGACGCGTATTCTCGGCCGCACGGCTTCAACGATCGAACCGGCGTCACGGTCGGCCGATTCCCGCCAGAACTGCGGAAAATCGGGCAAATCCCGTACTTCCTTACGAAACACGAATTCCTGTCGGGTGCATTATTCTCGCAGAATGAAGCCCCAGATGCAAGAGACTTTTGGACCCCTGTTATGGGCACAACAGGTCGTTGTACGGCCCGACGAACAGGACGAAATCGGTATCGTCAACAACCCCGTCGCGATTGAAATCCGCGGGACAGCCCGCGGGCATGATCGGATCGGCGCAGTCGAGCGTGTTGTAGGCGTTTACGAATATCGAGAAGTCGGCATCGTCGACGAATCCGTCCTTATTTAGATCGCCGGTGCATGCCAGCAAGGTGAACAGGGACGCCGTCGTCACGCGATCAAAGCCCACGATCGCCGTGCTTCCGCCGAAGTTTTCCGAGAATTTTTCGATGCGTGAGGAAAAATACAGCGAGATCCGGTACGGCGTGCCGGCCAGGAGCGTGCCCGCCGGGATCTGCACCGTTCCTGTAAACGATCCGAAAAAAGTTCCGTAGACGAAGTTGCCGTCCATGTCGTAGACATAGACAAAGGTGGCGGCGAGGTTGGCAGGAGCGGGCGCGGAGAAGGTGTTGAACTCGGCCCAGAAGTCCGAGGCCGCGTCGACGCTCTGCATCGCGGTGTACGAACTCTCGGTAAACGCCGGAATCTCCTCGCACCAGAAACTCTCGGGCGGCCGGTTGATGACACCGAGCTGCTCGCCCTGGCTGCCGCCGGCGAGCAGAAATACGTAAGCCCCGGGGGGGAATGCGATCAGCGAGTCGCCCTGCGTCGCGAAGTCCTGCTGGTAGAGGAAGTACCCCGGACCGATCTCATTGAGAGGCAGTTGCTCGACCGTCGGCAAGATGACATTCGCCGTGCCGAAATCTCCGGGATCGGCGATCACGCGTGAAGAGAAGTTGCTGAGCGCGTAGTCCGTCGGGGGCAGGGCGGAGGTCTGGTTGTAAAACGTGGAGTAGAAAAGGTCGTAAAACTGAACGCCGGCGGTTGCGGGTGAGACAAATCCCAACATCGTGAGCAGGGTGCAGGTGGCGGTTTTCATCTCTCAACCTTTCGGGTGCGGCTTGATGATCGATTCTCGCATGCAAATGGGAGTGAAAGCAAGCGAAAACCCCGCATCCGGAAAGGATGATTCGGACACGGATCGGCGCGGTGGCCGGCCTGGCGCACCGTCGAAAACACGCCCCGCTTCCCTACAGTTGGACTCCTGAAGCCAAATCGGAGGCACGCATGACTCCTTCTGTTCTGTCCGACGCACACGCACCGCACAGCCCGGCTTCCACCCCCCCTGTGCCGGGTATCGCAACGATCCGGGCCACCGATCCGGCAATCGCCGACCTGATTGTGAAGGAAGCCCAGCGTCAGGAAAACACGCTCGAGCTGATCGCCAGCGAGAATCACACCTCCCCCGCGGTCATGGCGGCGATGGGCACCTGCCTGACGAACAAGTACGCCGAGGGCTATCCCAACGCCCGCTACTACGGCGGGTGCGAGTTTCATGATCAGGTCGAAACGCTGGCGATCGAGCGGGCCAAGCAGATGTTCGGCTGCAAGTTTGCCAACGTGCAGCCCCATTCCGGCGCGCAGGCGAATGCCGCGGCGTTCATGGCGTGCATGGAACCCGGCAGCACGTTCGCGAGCCTGGTGCTGAAAGACGGCGGCCACCTCAGCCACGGGATGAAGATCAACTTCAGCGGGCGCTACTACAACCCCGTCCACTACCCCCTCCACTACGACGTTTCGCACAAAGACTTCGAACGCATCGACTACGACGCCGTGGAAAAGGTTGTTCTCGAACACAAGCCCAAGATGCTGCTCTGCGGCTACTCGGCCTATCCGCGGACGATCGACTTCGCCCGATTCCGCGCGATCGCGGACAAGGTCGGTGCGCTGCTGATGAGCGACGTGGCCCACATTGCCGGGCTGATCGTGGGCGGCGCTCATCCCAGCCCCTTCCCCCATTCGCACATCGTCACCACCACGACGCACAAGACCCTCCGCGGCCCGCGGGGCGGCCTCATCCTCACCAACGACGAGGAACTCGCTAAGAAAATCGATAAGGCCGTTTTCCCGGGCATGCAGGGCGGGCCCCTCATGCACGTGATTGCCGCCAAGGCGATCGCGTTCGGCGAATGCCTCCGTCCCGAGTGGAAGACTTACGCGGCCCAGGTCGTCAGGAACGCAAAGGCACTCGCCGACGCGCTCATCAAGCTCAACTACCGCATCACTACCGGCGGCACCGACAATCACCTCATGCTCGTCGACCTGCGCAAACGCAGCGAAGCACTCACCGGCGCGGACGCGAGCAGGTGGCTCGAACGCTCCGGCATCATCAGCAACATGAACGGCATCCCCAGCGACCCGCGCCCGCCAAAGGTGACGAGCGGCATCCGGCTGGGCACCCCCGCCATCACCACCCGCGGCCTCCGGGAAGCGGACATGGCCACCGTCGCTTCGTTCATCGATCGCGCCCTGAGCGCCGGCCTGAAAGGTGAGACGGAATTCACCCACGCCAGCGCCGAAATCCGCAATGATGTCCGCAGCCTCTGCCAGAAATTTCCGCTCCCCCATTGAAAGGGGAGAGAAGTTTTCTGCAGGAAAGGGAGGACACATGTATATCGGCGGCGGGCTGATCAGCATCATCGTTCTGATTCTCGACCTCATCGCGATTGTCGAGGTTCTGCAGAGTGGCCGCGCGGTGATGGAGAAGCTCCTCTGGATCCTGCTGATCCTTCTGCTGCCGCTGTTCGGCGTGCTTCTGTACTTCCTGATCGGCCGCAAGTAACGCCGGGCGCGGGCGGCCCGCGTCACGGACAGACGAGCCGGTCGTACCCCGCGACAAAGATCACAAAGTCGGCGTCGTCGACCATCCCGTCGGAGTTGAGATCGGCCGGGCATCCCGGCTGCATGAGCGGATCGGAGCAGTCGAGCAGGTCGTAGCCGCGGACAAATATGGAGAAGTCCGCGTCGTTGACGACGTCATCACTGTTGAAATCGCCGGGACATCCCGGGCCGGCGGCGAACGCGATCGCGTTCATGACGACCGGCACATTCACGCTCGGGTAGTAGCCGTCATAGATCATGGTTGAGTCGGAAAAGATGACAACCGGTCCGCTGCCGGGGCCCAGCACACCCCGCGGAATCACCGCGAGCGATGGGGTGTTGTTGTCCGCAAGCCGGCCAAGAACAGTGGAAGACCCCAGGCTCTGAAACCAGCCCGACCAGCCGACCGCGTAGGAGTTGACCACGCCGAACGGGCCATCGGTTACAGGGGAGCCCGAGGGATTCGCAATGGCGGCAGCCCGCATCCAGCCCGGACCAGTTCCCGTGCAGGTCATCCCGAAGGGCGCCAGCAAAGACAGGTTCGCCGGCTGGCTGGCGCCGCCCGCAAAGCTGTCGTTGTCGGAGAAAATAACCGCCCCGTGGCCCGAGAGCACAAAGCTCAACAGTTCGGTCTGTTCCTGGCTTGTCAGAGGCGCGATCGCAGAAACTCCGCCCGTCGGAGAAGCAAGCATGACGACATCGCACCCCGAAAGACCGCCGGCGGTGACCGTGCCGACCGCCTGCAGGGTCGCGTTCGGAAATGACGCAGCGATCGACGCCCGGAGCGTGGCCGTGGCCGACCCCTCCTTCAGCGACAGCGCTCCGCCTCGGGCGGCGTTGAATCCGGTGATGACGGGTCCCGCCGCCAGGGTGCCGGCGCCGATCATCGCACACATCATCACTGCCGGGATTTTCATGGCTGCCTCCTCTGCGACTGATCAATAACAGGAACCGGCCGCCGGTTCAAGACAATTCTCTCGTTCTGCCGCAACTGCGATCGGCGCGCGATATCGGGGACGCCGGAGTTCGCTCTATCGAAGGCCCACGATGCGGCTGGCCTCGAGGTTGGCGCCCGTGATCGCGTCCTGAAATCGGGCGCGCAGCAGCAGCTGACCGGGCGGCGCGAGGTCGGCGTCGGGCACATTGAGGTCCACCACGTAGTACGTTCCGGTGAAGCCGGACCGGTACGCATCACGAAGTTCCAGCGGCGTCAGAGTCTTCGACGAGAGGAGCTTGGCCGGGCTGTCCGGCTTTGAAACTTCCCCGAGCGGCGGCAGGGTGGTCAGCCTTGACACTTCAACCTGGAGCGTGCCAGTGGCCTGCAAAAAGCGGCCCCGCCCGTCCATCGGCTTGATGTAGACCGCAACCGTGCGCTGGCGATCGCTCCGAGCGGGCGCACCGGAATCCGTGGTCGGCCCGGAGAGGAAGTCGATCTCGATGGAAGCGACGCGCGGGGTCGCTTCCGCAACTTCCTTGCTCTTGCTCGCGTCCGAAGCGTCTTTGCCCCCCACAAGCTCGGCCAACTTCGCGCGCAGTTCGGACGCGTCCTTCTGCAGCTGATCGACCTGCTTCTGCAGTTCAAGGTTCTGCTGCCGGAGTACGTCGCCCGAAGACTGGCCACCCGCGCGGCAGCCCGCGAGCATCGCACAACCCGCCGCCATCGAAATCGCCAGGAGGCTTCGCATCGGGCAAGCGTACGTCGGCGCGCAAAAGAAGACACCCCGGCCACGAGCCGGGGTGCGTGAGAGCTGGATCAGAAAAAGGCAATCAGCGGCGTCGACGGCCGACAGCAACGAGACCCGCCAGCGCGAGCGCACCCGCGCCGGGCGCCGGGACGATGCAGATCGTGTCGATCACCACCTGATCGATCAGAAGGGTGGTTCCCGTCGGAATCGAGTTCGAGATGAAAATATCTTCCCACTCCGGACATTCCTTCAGCGAGAATTCCCAGGTCGTGTGATTCCAGCCGTCGGCCAGGAGCACCGTGTGCGGATCGCCCACGGGCGACATGCTGTGATCCGTGCTGCTGACGCCCGAAACGCCCGGCAGTGACTGCCCCTGCCAGGTGACCTGGATCCAGATCAGCTTTGTTTCCGAATCCATGTCGTTGTCATTGGGGACGTGGAAACGCAGATCGCCACCCGTGATGCCCCACACGCCGCCCCGGTTCCCCACCGTCGGCGAATAGAACGTGCCGCCATCGCTCGGAAACATCAGGGGCGTCCCGTTTGGGTTGTTGACGCCGCCGTCGGGAGCGCCCGACGGAGAGTTCGGCCCGAAGGTCCAGTGCTGGAACGTCGAGTCCGGCAGGCCACGCCACGGCGGCGGATTCAGATCATCCGCGAACGCAACGGAAACCAACCCGCCGGCGATCACCGCCGGAACAAGCAACTTCAGCATTTTCATGATTTCACCTCGCCCGCTTGACCCCGCGCGAGCGGGGCACCCTTTTCCGTTCCCTTCGTCGCACCCACAAAGGGCGACCGCGCTCGGCGCGAACTCGCGAAATCCAGTCCGCCGCGCACTGAGCGTGCGACACTTCAACCGATAACCCGCAGGCCCGGAAATGCCAGCGATTCCCAAACTTCCGCCATCACATTTGCGGAACAAAGAAAACGCCTGAGGGAAATGCCTCAGGCGCTGAAAACGCATTCATCGGATTTCCGGCCGGCTCAGGCCCCTTCGGCCTTGCCGATCTGCCATTCCTCGAGCTCGATCGGCGCCTGCCGCCCGAAGATGGTGACGAGCACACGCACGACGCCCTTCTCGGGAAGCAGTTCGTCCACGGTCCCTTCGTAGCTCTGGAACGGGCCTTCCTTGATGATGACGTGCTCACCCTTCTCGAAGACCATGCGGACGTTGGGCGTGTCCTCGGGCTTCTTCGAGTCCTTGAGCATCTTCTCGATCTCATGATCCTTCATCGGGGTGGGGCGTCCCGCGGTGCCGACGAAATCGCCCACGCCCGTCGTTTCCTTGATGAGGAAGAAGACGTCCTGCGGAATTCGCCCGTCGGGCTCGAGCCGCATCTCGACAAAGACATAACCCGGATAGAGCTTGGTCTCGGTGATCTTCTGCTTGCCGCCTTTGACCGTCTTGGTCTTTTCCGTGGGCACAAGGATGCGGTTCACAAGGTGCGTCATATTCTCGATCTGCACCTTGCGGAGCAGGGTGTCCCGCACCGAGCTTTCCTTGTTGCTCGCGACACGGAGAACGAACCAGTTCATGCCCTCCTGGCGGATAGGCTCGTCGGCGTTGATCAGGCCCACCTTCTCGTCGGGGCGTCCGTCGAGAGCCGGTGCGGATGATGCTGCGTTGTTTTCGTTCTCGCTCATGTTGGGCCTTTCCGGACCGTCCTTGCCCGACCCCGGACGCACGGTCTCAAAGTGATAAGCGGCGGCCCTTCCGGGACCGCCGCTGCGAAGAAATTATAGCCCGGCCCCACGCCCGACCGCCGCCTCCTCAAGGCCCGCCGACGGACCTCCACGGCCTGTTCCGGCCGCTGGCGGCTACTTGGGAGGCACCCCGATGTCCTCGTTCCACAGCTCCGGCCGGGCTGTAATGAACTCTTCCATGAGCGCGATGCACCGCAGGTCGTTCATAAGAACCAGTTCCACGCCTTCGGCCGCGAGCCAGTCTTCGCGCCCCTGAAAAGTGTGGTGCTCGCCGATCACCAAGCGGGGTATCCGATGGAGCACGGCGGTCCCGCTGCACATGGCGCAGGGACTCAGCGTGGTTGCCATCGTCAGCATGTGCCAGTCGCGTCGGCGCCCCGCGTTGCGGATGCAGACGGTCTCGGCGTGGGCGGTCGGGTCGCCGGACTGCACGCGGAGGTTGTGACCCAGGGCAACGATCGTCCCCGCCGGATTCACCAGCGCCGATCCGATCGGAATTCCCCCCTCCGAAAGGCTCTTGCGAGCCTGCTCGTAGGCAGCATCCAAAGCAAAACGGTCCATGTCCGATCGGTTCATGGGGCGAGCATATCGAGCCAGCTCAGCGCGCCCCGAAACGCCGCCCACGCCCGCTCCGTGCGGACGAAACGGCCCAACTCCGAGCTCGTTTGGCGCACCCGCTCCGCCGGCGGCCCGACGCCCAGACCCGAACCTCGATTTTAATCCGCGCTGGTCGGCGGACGAGCGGAAGTCCTCATGTTTTGTTATAGGACCAAGATCAGGCCTTTGAGCGCAATGAATCGCCAATAAATCCGAAAAAATCTATATTTTATAGGACGAGCCGATCGGCGGATGCAAACTCGTGGGTGGAGAGAAGCGCGGACAGGAGCGGAACTGACGTCGGACCGATGCGTAACATTGATGCTGGCCCGAAACGTGACGGTCGGGCCGCCGGTCCTGGCGGGAAGCGGGTACTGAGTCTCCCTTGTCAAGGGGAACTCGGGTCACCGCGATCCGCTGTCGGCAGGTTGCTGAAGAGGCAACCAGAGCCGAGCAGTCAACCGCACGCACGCCGTCTTGTGAGGCTTCCGCCCCGCAAGTCAGCCCGAAGAACACAGTCCGCCGCTGTTCGCGGACAAGCACGTCGCACATTCCACAACCGAGGTCTGAAAGATGCGCCGGACCTGCGCGCTGATTTCTGACCGTGCGACCACCGGGCTCCGCCACGTGACCACTGTCCCTATGAGCACCTTCCAACCCAGCCCCACCTCGATCGAACCGTCCCAGTCATCCACCAGCCGCGCCGATCGCGTGCTGGACGGCATCCGGCGCTCCGGCCTCCTGGTCGAATCACTGACCGAGCCCGCCGTGCGCGTCGGGAAAGAACTCAAGAGCATGCTCCTTGACCCCGCACCGGCACGGGCGGTGGTCCAGCCGACGGTCCGCCCGAGCATCCGCCCGGGCGACAAGCCCCGGCTGATGGGCGGCCTGACGATCCTCATCCCTGCGTACAACGAGGGCAAGTTCGTCGCCGACACGATCAAGAGCGTGATGAACCAGAGCGTTCACGTCGACCACATCATCGTGATCGACGACTGCTCCACCGACAACACCGGCGATGTCGCCCGCGCCTGCGGCCCGCAGATCGTCGTCATCCGCCCGCCCAAGAACTGCGGCAGCAAGGCGACCGCCCTCAACTTCGGCATGGAGTACGTCTCCACCGAGTACACGATGGCGATCGATGCCGACACGACTCTCGCGCCCGACGCTATTGAAAAGCTCATGCCCCACTTCGACAAGCCCAACACGGCGGTCGTGTGCGGCATGGTGATCCCGCGCTTTGTCCGCACCATGTGGGAGCGTGGCCGCTACATCGAATACCTGTACGCGTTCCTCTTTTACAAGCCGATCCAGGACTATTACGAGCGCCCGCTCATCGCCAGCGGCTGCTTCAGCGCCTACCGCACGGATGTTCTCCGCCAGATCGGCTGCTGGAGCACGCGCACGGTCGGCGAGGACATGGACCTGACCTGGTGCGTGTACAAGCTCGGCATGGCGGTGCGCTTCAGCCCTGAAGCCGTCTGCTATCCGGTGGAGCCGCACAATTTCCACTTCATGAGCAAGCAGCTCAACCGCTGGTGCGCCGGCTTTGCGCAGTGCATCCAGGTGCACTGGCAGACCATCGTCGAGACGCCCGTGCTGCGATCGATGGTCGCGACGGCGCTTTGGGACGTGGCGATCAGCGCCTTTGCCCTCTTCCTGCTGCTTCCTCTCCTGGCGATCTTCGTCCACCCCGGGTTCCTGCTCGCCTACTTCCTTGATCTGCCCACGATCGTCGTCCCCGTGCTCATCTACGCGTGGAAGCGCGGCGAATTCTGGAAGGCCCTCTCCAGCATCCCCGCCTTCTGGTGTCTGCGCTTCGTCAATACCTGGTTTGTTTCACGAGCGTTCTGGAACGAGTTCGTCGGCAAGCGCAGGATCCACGTCTTCGAGAAGGGCCACTAAAAAACCTCCCCCCACCGACCTTCCTTCAGCCTTGACCGCGACAACCGTCGCGAGAAAGAGTCAGTCATGTTCGCAGGAATCCCGGCAACCGGCATCGGCGGCATCTTCTACCTGGCGCTTGTCCTGTTCATGCCCTTCAAGGAAATCTGGCGTGCCATGAAGGGAGAGAGCAGCGTGGAGCGGTGGATGTTCATCGCTTCGCGCTGGGGTCTGTTCGCGATCGTGGTCGCGATGATGTGGCTGCAGGCCGCGATCATGAAGTGGGCGATGGGCTCGGACATGTCGAAGTTCATGACCGCCGGGGCCGCGAGCCTGACGGGCAATCGAACGAACTCGCTCGTGGGCGCGACGTTCTATCTCGGCATTCTCTGCTTCGTCAGCGTCACCGTGCTCATCCACGGAGTGCGCGTTTTCCTCGCCATCCGCCGAATCTTCGCGATGCGCTGAAGTCCGGCGCGTCAAGACAGCGCTCGGAACCCGCGAAGATTGAGTGAATCGCCGGGCGCAGCCGCACCGGCGGCTTTGCGCAATCGCAACACTTTCTGAACGAACGCCGGCATCGCATCTTCCGAGCGACTCGGCGTGCAAACCGCACTTTTTCATGGAGTTGCGCCGCGCCCGCGCGCTCGGCGCACCGGGCGCCATGCGCACAACGCGCACCGGTGGTCATGCTTCTTCATCATTCCTTGGCCAACTCTTCACCCGCGCAACTGCCCGCAAAGAGGGCACTTTCTCCTAGTCTCCTTGCGACCGCACCAGGCAATCGCGCCGGTCGCCGCACGACACGGAGAAAGTCTGATGAACCGCAGGATCGATGCCGAGAACGCAAACCCCATCGCAAGACCCCGGGCATTCACACTCATCGAATTGCTGGTGGTCATCGCGGTCATTGCGCTGCTCATCGGCATTCTGCTTCCTTCGCTGGCCTCGGCGCGCGAGGCCGGCCGTGCGGTGATCTGCTCTTCCAACATGAAGTCGGTCGGCGTCGCTGTGATGCAGTACACATCCGACTACAAGTACTTCCCGCCGTCGTACATCTACCCGCCCTCGGACCCCAACGCCCCCAAGGCCCAGTGGCGATTCAGCGACCAGACCGGCGACAACCCGCCTCAGGGGTATATCCACTGGTCCTACTTCCTGTTTAACTCGGGCCAGGTGCCGCTCAACGCGTTCACCTGCCCTTCCGTGCCGGGCAAGGGCGCACCCCGGACAAATCCGGGCGACAACCCCAACGACGCGGAGATCGGCCAGATCCCGGGCTCACCCACCACCGCGCTCGCGGACATGCAGGCCCCCCGCATCTCGATCGCGGGCAACGGAGCGATCTTCCCCCGCAACAAGTTCGTCAACAAGCCGCGGCGCGAAAACGTGCTCGTAACCCCCGGGTCCATCGATTCGGAACCCGGCGGCATGTCCCGATTCATCCTCGCCGGCGAGCTCGGTTACTCCAAGCAGCAGGGATGGGCCATCTGCGCCAAAGGCCAGGATGAAGGAAGCTCCGACGTCGGCTTTATCTCCGCCAGCCACCGCCCCTTCACGCCCTTTCTCCCGCTCTCGGGCAGCTCGGATCCGAACGCTGTGTACGACGAGCCCGACGGAACCACCACCCGCCCGCGCTTCCTCTATCCCGATCCCAAGAAGGACATCAACCCCAAGCAGAGCGTCCCCCGCTACGCCTTTACGACCGGCGGCAGCACGAGCCTCGACGGGGCCGCTCGCCACCACGCCGGCGATGACGCCAACGTCGGCGCGGGCAACTACGTCTTTGTCGACGGACATGTCGAGCGGCTTTCGGTGACCACGACCATCACAAAGCGCCTCTGGGGCAACAAGTTCTACAGCATCAGCGGCAAGAACCGCGTCTACGACCCCGACGGCGCGGACAGGAAGTAAGCGGGCCCGCCCCTCGGGCGCGCTCACTCTTTTCTCTTGGCTTTGGGATTCATGCGTACGCGCCCCAATCGCGCACGCTGCATTCGGCATGGACGCAGGTGCCCGGCTTGTGCCGGGCGCGAGCGGTATCACTTCGTTCATCGTTCGGGAGAGATTGCATATGAGAAAGCGTCAGAAGCAAGTCGTCGTCGTCCTTGCCGCCTGCGGGCTCGCGACGGGGGTTGTCGAAATCGCCTTCGCCGGGCCGAAGGTCGTCAACCTCTCGGGAGCAACGCTGCTCGAGAACACCCTCAAGGCCAAGGCCGCAACCAACGATTACATCGACGTCGACAAGAACAACTACGCCGGCAAGTTCGGTGACTTCCCGCCCCAGCAGCTTGCCCCCACCCCCTCCTCCACCACCGTCGTGGACGGTTCGGGCAACTTCCCCTCCGACCAGTACTGGGCGGTCCACTACCGCGGCGTCGGCTCTGTCCGCGGCATCGCCGAGCTGCTCTCCTTCGGCAACTCCTTCGTCACCACGGGCGACAGCGACCCCGCCGGCCTGCCGATCTCCGCCGCATCCTTCGAGTACTACAACCGCATCAAGTTCCAGCCCTACGTCGCGGGCGGCATCCAGAACACCGCCAATCCCGGCGGCTTCCCCGTTCGCTCCGACACCAGCAGCCTTGAAGCGACCTACGCGACGCCCAACACCGCGTCGGCCGGCGGCATCCGCATCGATATCGCCCCGTCCGACGTCTTCGTCGAGTGGGCCAAGCAGTACACCGGCGCCGCGGGCTCCCCCGCCAAGAAGCCCGGCCAGCTCGGCTACGGCAGCAACGCCCGCCTGAGCGTGAACACCTCGGGCACCTCGGCCAGCGCCGGCTTCTTCAGCAATCTGCCCCTGCTCACCGGCGCGGTCTTCTATGACCCGAACAATCCGCCCCCCACGAACGCGACCAACGTGTTCTTCAACAACGCCATCGCCCTCGAGCCCATCGGCGCGATCGTCAACCTCGGCGTCGGCCTCCAGCAGATCAAGCAGTCCGAGCTGCGCTTCCTGTTCGCGACCGGCCGCCTGCCCTCGGGCGAGAACCTTGTCGCCGTCACCCGCGACGTCGAGTCGGGCACCCGCAACGGCTTCAACAACGCGATCGGTCTCGATCCTTCCTTCGGCGTCGGCGAAAACGTCGGCGGCAACGGCGTGACTCCGTCCAACGCCGCCAACGAGCAGATCCTCGGACCGCTCTTCGTTCCTTCGAACAAGGGCGGCTCGGGTCAGATGGAAACCACGACCATCAACTCGCGTCTGGCCATCGGCTACGTTGGCCCGGAGCGCGGCTTCAACAGCTGGCTCACCGCCACGCCGCAGAAGCTCGAACTCCTCGCGGTCCAGAACGATCTCCAGGGCGGCAGCGCGTACAGCCGCCCCAACATCGACGCGGTGCTTGATAACACCGTGAACGGCTGGACTCTGGGCACCTTCGCCCAGCTCGTCACGCTGGGAAGCCCGACGGCGGAGTCGGTCGCCGACGGCGGCACCGGCGCCGTCCTGCCCAAGATGAACAACCCCTACGCGGCCTCGTTCATCAACAACATGACGCAGAGCATCGCCGCCTTCACCTCCGTTCCCAGCAACCCCAACAACGACGGCATGCCGGGCGAGTACATCGCGACCCAGCTGGTTCTCGGCGCTGCTCCTCAGAACATCCAGAGCAAGACCGACCCGCTCACGCTCGTCCCCAACCCCAACCTCAGCGCGAACGTTCAGAGCTACACCCGCTCCAACAACGTGCTCGCCAACTCTGCCTACTACAGCTTCAACACCACCGTCAGCGGCGTCGTCCCGACCCGCCAGGTTCTCGCCAACACCTACAGCGATAAGGGCGTAATCGCCACCGGCGCCAACTACAAGAGCCAGGGAGGCGCCAACGTCAGCTACGGCACAGCGCTCTCCACCCGCAACCGCATCGCCGGCGACTTTGACGGCAACGGCGCACGCAACCTCGGCGACATCGCCGAGATGCTCAAGGCCTTCGCCCAGAGAAACGGCGGGCCGGCCTGGGTCGCCCCCGCGGGATCCAACTCCATCGCCGGCGCACCCGGCACCGACGCCGTCATCGAAATCCTCGGCGATTTCAACGGCGACGGCAGCTTCGACAAGAAGGACGTCCGTTACTTCGCCGACGGCCTGCTCATCGAGAGCGGCGCTCTGCGGCGTGACAACGCCTTCAACGAGGTCGATACGCAGTGGAACGCCCAGGGCAACGGCGCCAACTTCTTCGGCACCACGCTCGCCACAGCGGGCGGCGGCGCAACCTACACCACCGGCGCTTCCCGCGCCGATATCGCCGGCGCGGCCGGCGTCGCCCGCGGCTGGGCCCCGGTCGGAGCCGACGGCGTCATCAACGCCAAGGACATCGACTACGTCTACGCCCAGTTCAAGACCAACGCCGCCACCGGCTACGGCGCCGCGACCTGGTCCAACCTCGATCAGGCCGTCACCTTCGACCTCTCGGCCGACATGAACGGCGACCTCGTCGTCAACCAGTCGGATGTGGACTACGTGGTCATCACCGCGCTGCAGACCAGCTACGGCGACGTGAACCTCGACCGCCGCACCGACATCAACGACTTCAACATCTGGGCCGCCAACTACGGCACCGGTTCGGCTTCCAGCCCCGCCGGCTGGGCCAAAGGTGATGTCACCGGCAACGGGATCGTTTTCGATGAGGACTACCACACCCTCATGGCCAACCGTTCCTGCGCCGCCGACCTCAACAACGACGGCCTGGTCGACGACAGCGACTTCGTGATCTTCGCCAACGCCTACAACGACCTGATCTGCGCCGACCTGCCCGCCCTGTGCATGGCGGACCTCAACGATGACCGCCAGGTCGACGACGCCGACTTCGTGCTCTTCGCCACGGCCTACAACGACCTGATCTGCCCGTAACAGATTCCCGCCCACGGAGCGAGGGAGAGAGCCCGACAATCCGTGGCGTTCTGTGTGCACCCCCCGGCCGGCCGGGGGGTGTTTTTTTATGCCTTCACGGCGATGAGCTCAAACACCGGCGGCAAGAGCATGAAGGCGGTGTCGTCATCGCTGATCGAAGCCATGTCCTTGAGAGCCGCATCGCACTCGGCGCGGCTCAGGAAGCCCGATTCGACCAGCTTGGGCAGGAAGGAGTTGAAGAACGTCCAGGGCCAGTGCCACATGCTGGTGTTGGGCCGAGCGATGCGCTGGCGCACGTCCATGTGCTCGATCTCGTAGCCGTGACGCTTGAGCAGCCGCGGCAATTCGCCCATGATGTCCGGGTTGCCCCCGCGGGACCGCCACGACTGCCCCACCGCCTTGATCGCGCGGGAGAATGCCTCGGCGCGCGGGGCGAGCGTGATCCCGAACTCGTAGTTGAAATAGTCCTGCACCACGAGCTTTCCGCCCGGACGCAGCACGCGCCGCAGGCCCTTCACCATCTCGTCGGGGCTGGCGACAAAGCAGAAGACCCAGCGCACGTAGGCGAGGTCGAAGTAGTCGTCGGTCGCGGGGCTGGGCAGGCAGAGGTCGAGCTTCTGCGCATCGCCGAGCACCCGATCGATGTTGTTCAGGCGACGCGCCTCGGCCTCCATGCCGAGCTGCTTGAGAAAGGCGGCCGATTCATCCACGCCCACCACGCGTCCCTGCTGGCCCACGATCTGGGCCATGTCCAGGCTCGCGTGCCCCGGGCCGCAGCCAAGATCCAGCACGCGCATGCCCGGCTGCAGCCCCGCGCGCAGCCACAGATCGAACGCGGCGTTGCTCCAGAGTCTGTGCTGAAGGCCCAGGCGAAAGGTTTCATCGTGCCCGGTCCCGAGCACATAAGACTGTTCCCTGGGAGCGGGCGTCGGTGAGGGTGCGGCGGTGGACATGCAAAAGAATAGGGCCTTTTCCGCCGCATCAAGCCGATGACACCCAAAGAGTCGGGCTTTGGTCTAGCATCGGGCACGCGCCCGTCAGATAGCACCGGCGCGACGCCTGCACGGATCGCATGGGCCCGCTCTCCGGCTACTTCCGATCGTTCCTTCCGAGCGCCTTCCCCCGCCTCGCCAGGCGTTCCTACGCGCTCGAGTTCCTCACCACAATCTGCTTTTCCACCACCCTGGGGATCGTGGAGGGAGGCGTCATTTCCAACATCGCCAAGCGCCGCTTCGAGCACGTCACCGATGCCGAGCGCCTGAATTTCTTCGTCGCGGTGCTCTTCGCAGCGCCCGAGATGGCCAACATCCTCAGCTTTTTCTGGTCGGGCCTCAGCCACGGGCGGGCCAAGATCCCCTTCATCAACGCCCTGCAGCTGGCCGTAATCCTGCTGATCGGCCTGATCGCGGTCGCGCCGGTCTCGATGTTCGGGCTCGTGGCCATCGTGCTCCTCTCGATCGGAGCCCGCATCTGCTGGTCGGGCATCATCACCCTGCGCCCCACCGTCTGGCGGGCGAATTACCCGGCAACCGTCCGGGCCTCGGCCGTCGGCAACTTTCAGACCGTCCAGTACATCATGGCCGGCATCGTGGGAGTGGTGATGGGTTCGGTGCTCAACCTCTACCCACGCTACTTCCCCCCGCTCGTTCTCGCGATCGCGGCCGTTGGACTCGGCGCGTTCTTCGCGACACGCCGCCAGCGAGTCCGGCGCGAGAGGCGGATCCTCCGCGGAGAACTCACGGCCGAGCCCGTGCTCAAGCCCTGGCAGGGTCCGGCGGTGGTGTGGCGTGTACTGCGGAAGGACCCGCTCTGGGCCCGCTTCATGCTCTGGATGTTCGTGCTCGGGCTGGGAAACATGCTCGTCGGCCCGATCCTGACGATCGTGCTCCGCGAGCAGTTCGACCTTGGGTATCTCCGCAGCATCCTGATCTCAAGCTCGATCACGGCGCTTGTCATGCCCCTCTCGATTCCGGTCTGGGCTCGCTATCTCGACCGCTCGCACGTCGTCCGGTTCCGCGCACGCCAGACGTGGGTCTTTGTCGGCTCCGCCAGCACCGCGTGCCTGGGCGTGCTTTTCCACCGCATCGAACTCCTCTACCTCACCGCTGCGCTCCAGGGAATCGCCTACGGAGGCGGCACGCTCGCCTGGAATCTCGGCCACGTCGACTTCGCGCCGCCCACGCACACAAGCCAGTACATGGCCAGCCACGTCACGCTCAACGGCATCCGAGGCCTGCTCGCGCCGTTCATGGCCGTCGGCCTGTACAGCGTGCTGGTCGCGTCGGGCCTTGATGCACTGGGGATCGGAGTCACCGCGACCGCGGCCGCCGCCGTGCTGGCCGTGAGCGCCGCGATGTGCGTTGTAGGCGCCGCGGGATTCGGCCGCCTGCTCACCCACATGGGCGACCGTGCCACCCTCGCCCGGGCCCGCTCCGCCTGAAACCCGCCCGCAAAAAAGACAGCGGCCCCCGCTGATGGGGGCCGCCGCAATCACGCAAATGGGTGCGCAAACCCGCGGACGTGATGGATCATCACTTGATCGTGATCTTGCGCGGCTGCGCCTGCGGCGCCTTGGGTAGCGTGATCGTCAGCACGCCGTCGGAAAGATCGGCGGCGATCTCGCTCTCGACCACGCCCTCAGGCAGGGCAATCCGGCGCGTGACGCTCTGCGAACGCCGCTCACGCCGGTGATAGCGCTCGCTGTCCTCCTCCTTCTCCTGCGCCGCCTCGGCACGCACCGTGAGAACTCCCTTCTCGATGTCCAGCGCCACCTGCTCCTTGCGGAAGCCGGGGACGTCGGCGCGAACGACAAACGCGTTCTCGTTCTCGATCACATCGAGCGGCATGAGAGCCGCCGGCGCGTTCACCACGGAACCAAAGAACTCGCCAAAGAACGGATCGTTCAGCACGTGCCCCAGCGGGCTGCAAGCAGCGGTGTTGCCTTCGTAGTTCGACAGCTGGCTCGGACGACGACGGAATGCAATGTTCATGATCAGATCTCCTTTTCCGAGCGGGGTGCCCTCGCGCCCGACGCTCTCACCTGTTACATGGCAACCTCCATGCCAGCCGCAACGTCCGGTGTAACTCCCGCCACTTTGCCGATTCTCAGTGCCGCGCCATCCAATCTTGCAGCCTCCGCGGCAGTCCTTGCCAAGTTGGCAGGCGAGCAGCCTTTCAAGACGATCGGGCGTCGCCCGCGTTCGTAGACGATTAGGATTCGCCATGCACAGCTCTCCCATCGACCTGCGGTCCGACACCGTGACCCGCCCCACTCCCGAGATGCGCAAGGCGATCGCCAACGCCGAAGTCGGCGACGAAGTGCTGGGCGATGACCCGACCGTGCGCCGGCTTGAGGAGAAATTCGCGGCGCTCCTGGGCAAGCCGGCGGCGTGCTTTGTCCCCACGGGCACGATGGCCAACCAGACCGCGATCCGTGCTCACACCGAGCCGGGAGATGAAATCATCTGCTCCGAGGGCGCCCACATCATCCATTACGAAACCGGCGCGCCCGCGGCCCTTTCGGGCGTGATGATCCGGACCATCCCGGGACCGAAGGGACTCTTCGATGTGCAGGACGTCGCGCCGCTGATCCGCCAGGATGCGTACCACTTCCCGCACTCCCGACTGGTGATGATGGAGAACACGCACAACCGCGGCGGCGGCACGGTGTGGCCGCTCGCGCAGGTGCAGCGCGTCGCCCAGGAAGCCCGCCGGCACGGATTGAAACTGCACCTGGACGGCGCGCGTCTCTGGAATGCGCACGTCGCAACGGGCGTTGCGATGAAGGACTATGCCGCCCCGTTCGACACGATCTCATGCTGCTTTTCCAAGGGGCTGGGTGCACCCGTGGGCTCGGCGGTGGCCGGTGATGCGACGGCGATCATGCGGGTGCAGCGGTTCAAGAAGATGTTCGGGGGCATGACCCGGCAGGTGGGCATCCTGGCCGCCGCGGCTTTGTACGCGATGGAGAATCACATCGCCCGCCTCGCGGAGGACCACGCCAACGCAAAGAAGCTGGCGGAAATGATCGCCAATATCCCGGGGCTTTCGATCGCGCTCGGGCCGGTCGAGACCAACATCCTCTATTTCGATATCGCGCAGGATGTCCCGCTGACGGCCCAGGAACTCTCGGACAGGCTCAAGTCCATGAACGTGCTGATGCTCGCAACAGGGCCCAGGCGGATCCGGTGCGTCACGCACCTGGATGTGCACGCCTCGATGATCCCGGCGGCGGCGCAGGCGATCGAACGCTGCGTCACGGGCCGCACGGCGGGCCGCACGCACGCGGGCGTGTGAGCATCAAAGCAATCAGCTCCCCTCAGCGGGCGTGAGAGCCCGCGGTCGCGGCACGCTGGAAAGAAAAAAGCCCCGGTTTTCACCGAGGCCTTTCGGATTCAGATGGAATCACTCAAACTTAGCGGCGACGACGGCCGGCGACGAGACCGCCGAGGCCGACGAGGGCGAGAGCGCCCGGGGCCGGAATGGCGTTGTTCTCGATGGTGTAGTCGTCGTAGGCGGTGATGTAGGTCGTGCCGCCCGTGCCCGTCGAGCTGCGGGTGCTGCGGATGTCCGCGTCACCGAAGTCCGAGGAGACGTGGGTGCCGGTGTAGATCAGGGTGTTGTCGATGTAGAACTTGACCGACATGTCGGAGTAGTTCGCCTCGATCTCGAGGTGGTGGTACTGGCTGACAACGACCGAGCCGGCGGCGAGCGAGCCACCGAGGCCGTTGCCGTCCAGGACGCTCACCGAGCCGTCGCTGCCGATGTACATGAGGCCGATGCGGGCGACGTTGGAGTCATAGAGGTCAAGGCCGGCGGTGATCGTGCGGGTGCCGAGGTTGCCGCCCTGAGCGGTCCAGACGCCGGCGCGGACGATCGGGTTCACGGCGAGCTGAGCGGCGCTCAGGCTGGTGGCGCCGTTCCAGGCCCACTTGGCCGTCGTGCCGATCTGGCTGCCGGTCATCTGGGCGTACTGCGTGCCCGTGCGAGCGTTGCCAGCGGTGTTGGCGACGGTGCCCGCGTCGGCCAGCCAGTTCTGCTGACCGTTGAGGTTGCCGACGACGAAGGGGCTCTCGAAGCTCGTCGAGTAAATCAGACCGGCCGAGGCGCCCGAGGCGATGGCCAACACAGCAGCAGCCGAAAGGAACTTCTTCATTTCTCTCTCTCCCAATTTCAAACAAACGGTCCACCCCGCAGGACTCCCATTGAGCCTGCGCCGGGCTTGGACTGAGAGGGAGAGGAACCGATCTTGCGTCCCGACTCGCGGCGGAAATCGCGAGCACGAAACAACCGGCGTCTTGTCTCTCTCCCACCGAATCCGAAGACGGAGCTTACACCAACTCCCCTCGGCAGCAAACCGTATTTGGTGTCGTTTTTGAGTTTTTTGTCAAAAATCGCGCCAAACCGCTGGCACGATTGGATTATTGGATTTTGGTAGGAAAAGACCCCGGGAACCCCCAAAAAGGCGGAAGGGGCCCCTAAAGGGCCCCTTCCGGAGTCAAACAGGATGCTTCCAAAGGATCAGCGGCGACGGCGGCCGGCGATCATCCCGCCAAGGCCGGCGAGGGCCAGGGTGGCCGGGGCCGGAATGGTCGAGTCGATGCTCAGGTCGTCGTAACGGAGCTCAACGCCCGTTCCGTTGGTGCCGGTCGAGCCGCGGACGCCCCAGACCAGAGCGCCGCCGAAGTCGGTGCTCGTCGCGTCGAAGGTGTTGAATCCCGAGGGGGTCGTCAGAGCCACGCCGTCCACGGAGTAGGTGATGAGGTGCGTGTTGTAGTCAAAGCTCATGCCGATCTGGTGCCACTGGCCCACGCTCACAACGCCGGCGCCGGTGGCGGCCGAACCCGTGCCGCCGCTGCCGTTGTCCACGCCGTTCAGGAGCAGGATCGAGCCGTCGGTGCCGATGCTCAGAGCGCCCACGCGATTCACAGCGCTCGTGTAGCAGTCAAAGCCGGCGTAGCAGACGCGGGTGCCGACCGTGCCGGCGATGTTGACCCAGCCGGTGACCGTGATCACGCTCGGGGTCGCGACAGCCGCGGCCGAGAAGTTGTAAGCCCAGGCCGAGCCACCCGAGGTGCTCGCGACGCTGTTGGCGGCGATTTTGGCGTACTGCGAACCGCTGTGGGCATTAGCCGCAACGTTCGAAATGCCGAAGCCCGCGGCCGTCGTGGTGTAGCCCTGCTGGCCGCTCATGGCCGTGCCGCCGGCGGAGCCGACGAAGGGCGCCTCAAAGCCCGTGGAATAAATGATCGTTGCGGAAGCGCCCGAGGCGATTGCCAGGGCGGCGGCTGCGGAAACAAAAAGCTTCATCTCTCTCTCCTTCTCGAGAAGACCCACTCGCACGAACTCACAGCGAGTTCGCGCACACATGAACACAGAGAGAAGGTGAGCCCCGGAAAATCCGCCGCGGCGGAAACGCGGCGAAAGGGAGCCATGCATGTTCAGCCTTCTCTCCAAGCCCAATCAACGGCATCCCATCGCTCATCAAGAGCTTCGGGCGGTCGCAAGGAGAGAACATTTCTTTGGCAGGCCCGCCGGGCAATCCCTGCCGCGCGGAAACGCGGCCGGCTGAACAAAGCGTCTTGTCTCTCTCCCCTTGACTCGAACAGGCAGTTTACCGGAGAACCGGGCCGCTCCAAACCCTTCTGCTCAAAAACCCCAAAAAAGTTCGGGCGAATTCCCTTGTTTCGGTGGCAGAAACGGAAGTTCTTACTTTGGTAAGGTGCCAACCAGAAATTATCGGACTTTGACGCGCGATTGGCGGGGCACCACGTGGGCGGTGAGCGATGAGCGGCTGCATGATCGCACCCTGTTCGGTATACTCGCCGCCCATGCTCGCCCGCGTTCAATCTTCTCTCCTCCAAGGCATCGATGCCTTGTCCTGCGAAGTCGAGGTCGATCACACCGACCTTGGCGACGGCGACGAGGCAAAGTCGTTTGCCGCGATCGTGGGATTGCCCGATGCCGCGGTGAAGGAATCGCTGGAGCGGGTGCGCAGCGCGCTGACCAACAGCGGGTACTTCTTCCCATCGGGACGCACGATCGTCAACCTTGCCCCCGCGGATGTGCGAAAAGAGGGGCCGGTCTACGACCTGCCGATCGCGATCGGCGCGCTCCTGGTCCAGGGGATCGCGGCGCCAGTGAAACCGGCCAAAGCGCCTCAGAAGAGCGCCACGCAGACGGTCGACAGCGCGGGGATCGATCACCGGCGCTACCTCTTCGCCGGAGAGCTCGCTCTCGATGGGAGGCTCCGTCCCATCAAGGGCGCCATCGCCCTGGCGGCTCTGGCGCGCGAGAAGGGCTTTGAAGGAGTCGTCATTCCCTACGACAACGCGGCCGAAGCGGCGGTCGTGGAGGGAATCGCCGTGCTGGGCGCGCGATCTCTGGCGGAAGTCGTCGGGCTGCTGACCGGCCATCTTGAGCCCCGGCCGTTTCCCTCGCCCGACGTGGCAAACCTGCTGCGGCAGGCTTCCGCCCCAATCGACTTTGCCGAGATCAAGGGGCAGGAGTCGGTAAAAAGGGCGATCGTTGTTGCCGCGGCCGGCGGGCACAATCTCGTGATGCTGGGCCCGGCCGGCACCGGCAAGACGATGATGGCCAAGGCGCTCCCGGGCGTTCTGCCGGCGCTGACGCCCGACGAGGCAATTCAGGTGACGCGGATCTACTCCGCCGCGGGGCAGCTTGCGCCGGGGCAGGGGCTTGTGACCACACGTCCGGTGCGCACCCCCCACCACACCGCCAGCGGCGCGGCGATCGTGGGCGGCGGAATGATTCCGAGGCCGGGCGAGATCAGCCTTGCGCATCACGGCGTGCTGTTTCTCGACGAATTGCCCGAGTTTCCGCGCGACGTGCTGGAGACGCTGCGCCAGCCGATGGAAGACCATGTCGTGACCATCGCACGCTCGCACTCGGCGGTGCGATTCCCGGCGAATTTCATGCTGGTGGCGGCGATGAACCCGACGCCACGGGGAGATATTGCCCCGGGCGAGGTCGGGCGGATGGAGATGGAGCGGTATCTCTCGAAGCTCAGCGGTCCGCTGCTCGACCGAATCGATATTCACATCGAGGCGCCCGCCGTGCCATTCCGGGAGCTTTCGCGGCGGAGCGAACAGGCCACCGGCACTTCGACCGCGCAGATGCGCGAGCAGGTGGCAAAGGCTCGAGAAAGGCAGCGCCGGCGCCAGGGCGATGTTCCAAACGCTCGCCTGAGCGGAAAAAAGCTCGATGAGATGGCGGGGCTGGATGAAAACGCCCTGACGATGCTGGGGCAGGCGATGAACGAGATGGGGCTTTCGGCCCGGGCCTTTGACAAGCTCCGGCGGATCGCGCGGACCATCGCCGACCTGGCCGATTCCGAGGGCGTGACTGCGGAGCACGTGGGCGAGGCGGTGCAGTACCGGCTGCT
The DNA here is from genome assembly GCA_018242625.1 of Planctomycetota bacterium. Lineage (GTDB taxonomy): Bacteria > Planctomycetota > Phycisphaerae > Phycisphaerales > UBA1924 > JAFEBO01. The sequence continues at coordinate 12,550 of JAFEBO010000004.1, read as the reverse complement.
GGATCGCAAGGTCTAGGGAGCGGGGTTTTTGCGCGCGTGGCGGGATGAGCCGCCGATGCTTCCGAGATCCATGAGCACGGCGAGAATGATCAGGACCGTGTTCAAGGCTCCGCCGCCGGGATGGAGATTGGCGTAGGTGCAGGCCAGCGTGGTGTACGGCAGAAAAAAGAAACCGAGCAGGGGCCAGAAGAGCCCTCCGGGAAAGGCACGCGTGAGCGAATCGCCGAAAAGCCAGAGGCAAAAGAGCGTCAGGCGCGGCACGCACAACGCCAGAATGACGAGAATGCATCCCATACCCGTCTCCTTGGGAAACCGTTGTCCGTGAGTTCAGAACCAGAGGCGGGTCACAAGCTGCACCACCACCAAAGCCTGGGCTCCGGCCACGAGGTCGTCAACGAGAATACCCCAGCCCGCCGGAAGTCGCTGTAAACCCCTGGCGGGCCACAACTTGACGATGTCAAAGACTCGAAACGCGACGAAAGCCAGCATGAGCACGCCCGCGATGTGCGTCGGGGAACTCAGGCTCGCGGCCGGGAGTGCGAGCAGGGGTAGAACCTGACCGGCGGTTTCATCCGCGACTGCCTGAGACGGGTCTTTTTTCCCGTAGACGGCTTCGGCTGCCTGCCCTTCAAAGATACATCCGGCGCACCAGAGCAGAAGCCACGCGGCCAGGACTGCGTGATAGACGCCGGGAGCCTCTGCCGGCCCTTTGCCGGCGAAGATGAGAAGACCAGCGAGGACGACGGTCGGGAGGGATCCCCATGTGCCGCTGGCGGGGCGCATGTGGCCGAGTCCCAGCGTGGTGATCCACCAAAGTCGGGCTGGAGGGCGTGCTTGCAAGGTGGAGCGCCTGGCTCAGGGTGTGGCCGCGCTGACCTGTATCGCCCGAAGGGCGTAAGGGACAACAGAGAGAGCGGTGACAATGACTGCGGTCCAGACGAGGACATCGATGACGGCGCGGGCGGCCATACCGGGCATGGGGTTGGCGAATGAGAGGATGAGGAAGACGCCGATGACGCAGCCGCACTGCACGACCATCTTGGCCTTGCCGCTGAGGGAGGCCGAAAAATCGATGCCGCGGGCCTCCAGAACGGTGCGGATGGTGGTGACGAGAAGTTCGCGGGAGAGGATGACGATGGCCATCCAGGGGAGGACGCCGCTGACTTGGAGCGATTTGCCGCTGGGCAGCGCACAATCAAAGGCGGGCCCGGCCATGAGACCGAAAGCGCCGACGACGAGGAGCTTGTCGGCGAAGGGGTCCATGATGCGGCCGAACTTGCTGATGACGCCCCACCTCCTGGCGAGCAGGCCATCGAGCAGATCGGTGAGCGCGCCAAGCGAGAAAAGACCGGCGGACCAGAGCATGACCGTGGTCGGAGGCGTAAACGCCCCGTCGAGCTTGGGATAACGCCAGAGAGAGAGCAGGACGATCAGGGCGCCAGCAAGGACCAGGCGGGTGACCGTGAGGATGTTTGGCAGTTCGACCCACCAGCCGGTTGCGCGCGACCCGGCGTTCAAGGACGCGCGGGGCGTGGCGATTCCGGGGTCGGGGCTCACGGGCAAGCGTACCCGGTTCGGGCGCGTGAATCCGGTTCCGGGAGAGGGGGATCGGGTTGAACCCCCCACCGGTTCCCACTATCCTCTGCCCTTCGCCCGACGGGGCTGGGGGGCCCGCTCGCTGGCGGGGTTTGTTCGGCGACATGTCGTCGCCCAGTCGGGCGGGCGAGGGATGCGTCCCTCGGATCACACGGGCTTTGTCCCGAGGGGTCGGCGTTGCTGCAGTACATTCATCCACTGGCTCTTTACGCGGCGTGCGGGATCGGCGCGATCGGCGTGTGCATCGCGCTGCCCCGGCGGGAGGGGAAGAACCCTCAGATCCTCGGGGCGGTCATCGCATCGCTGGCCGGTGCGGTTGTGCTCATCTCGATGGGACTGGCGGCGGGCGGCTTCTTTGGCGCCGGGTTGTCGCCATCTATCTATTACTATGTCTTCGCGTTCCTGGCTCTGGGTGCTTCGCTTCGGGTGATCACCCATCCGCGCCCGGTGTACGCGGCACTTTACTTCGTGCTGAGCATCCTTGCGACGGCCGGGCTCTTCCTGCTGCTCTCGGCGGAGTTCATGGCCTTCGCGCTCGTCATCGTGTACGCCGGAGCGATCCTGATCACTTACCTCTTCGTGATCATGCTGGCGACCCAGGCCCCGACGGAAGAGATGGAGAACGCCCTGACCGAGTACGACGCGTCGGCGCGGGAGCCGGTCGTCGCGACGGCGGCGGGGTTCGTGCTCCTGGCCGTGCTGAGCACACTGCTCTTCCGGGGCGTGCAGGATCTGCCCCATCTCAAGAACAACGCGGGGCAGTCGCTGCTTGCTGAGATGCCCCGCAAGATCGAATCGGGCCTTCGTGCGTCGGGCAAACTGCCCGAGGGCGGCAAGGTCATCACGAACGAGAAGGGCGAGGCCACGATCGACTTTGCGGCGCGGAGCGTGCAGGTGAAGACCGCCGGGGGCGAAACAGTTTCGGTGCAGCTGCCCGCGGATATGGCGGTCTCGAACGTCGAGATGGTCGGGTTCAACCTGCTGCGCGATCATCCGGGCTCGATCGAGATCGCCGGCGTCATCCTGCTGATGGCGATGCTGGGGGCCGTGGTGCTGAGCCGCAAGCAGGTTCAGCTCGATGAAGACGCGAAAGAAAGACACGCGAAGAGCCTCGCGGCCGAGTTCGCGCAGGGCGCGGAGACCAACCCATGAACACTGTCTGGACGCTCGCCCAGGCCGGCTACCCCGCGGCGCTGCCCGAGGCGACGCTGGCGCACTACCTGTTTGTCTCGGCGGCGATGTTCGTGATCGGGCTGATCGGGTTCCTGACCCGGCGGAACCTGATCATCATGTTCCTGTGCACCGAGCTGATGTTTCAGGCCGCGGGCATCGCGCTGGTCTCCTTCAGCCGCTTTCACATGAACATGACGGGACAGAGCTTTGTGATCTTCATCGTGACCGTCGCGGCGGCCGAGGCCGCGATGGCATTGGCGCTTGTGGTCCTTCTCTTCCGCAAGCGCGAGAGCCTCGACGCCGAGGAATGGACGGAGCTTAAGGGCTGAGCGGCCTGGCCTGAACTTTCTCCTTCGGAGCACCCGTGACGATTTTCTCCTCCCTTTCGATGCTCGCGGCGACGGCGGCCCCCAAGCCGATGTCGCCCATATTGAGCGGTCCTCCCGAGGCCCTCCTGGTCCTGGCGCTGCCCATCCTGGGCGTGATCCTGTGCACGCTGTGCGCGATCATGCGCGTGCGCACCCGCATGCCGGCGTTTCTGACGGTCGGCTGCCTTGCGGCGGCGTTCGCGATCACCGTCGGGCTGTACCTCAAGAGCGGCCCCGCGCCCGTGATCACGTCGGGCTTTGAGTGGATCAACCTCTCGTGGGGGGATTCCGCCGGCGAGAACAGCCCCTTCCACCAGTTCATCGCGAACTTCTCGCTCTACCTCGATGCGCTCACGGTCCTGTGGATGCTCTTTGTGACGGGGCTGGCGACGCTGATCGCCCTGTACGCGAGCGAGTACATGAGCGGCGACGTCGGCACCGGCTACTGCCGCTTCTTTGCCGCCTTCAACCTGTTTGTATTCAGCATGTCCTGCCTTGTGATGGGCGACAACATGCTGATGCTCTTCCTGGGCTGGGAAGGCGTGGGTCTGTGTTCGTACCTGCTCATCGGCTACTTCTACAAGAAGCCGTCGGCGGTCGAAGCGGCGAAGAAGGCGTTCATCCTCAACAGGATCGGCGACCTTGGCCTCCTGATGGGCATCTGCCTGACGTACGTCCACTTTGGCAGCATCGAATACCGCGACATCTTCGCGCAGGCGCAGCCGTACATCGACGCGGCCAAGGCGGGGCGGTATTCGGAGATCCCGGCGATCGTGCAGCTGATCCCCGTGCTGCTGGCGGTGGGAGCGTTCGGCAAGTCGGCGCAGTTGCCGCTGTACGTCTGGCTGCCGGACGCGATGGAAGGCCCGACGCCGGTTTCGGCCCTGATCCACGCGGCGACCATGGTGACCGCGGGCGTGTACCTGGTCGCCCGCATGTATCCCCTCTTCCTGCTGAGCGAGATCGCCCTGCCGCTCGTCGGCTGGGTGGGCGCGCTGACGGCGTTGTTCGCGGCGACGATCGGCATGGCGCAGTTCGACATCAAGCGGATCATGGCGTACTCCACCGTGAGCCAGCTCGGCTACATGTTCGCGGGGCTGGGCGTGCTGACGAGCACGGGGGCGGCGTTCCACGTGGTGACGCACGCGTTCTTCAAGGCACTGCTCTTCCTTTCGTGCGGCGCGATCATGCACGGGTTTGCGGGTCAGCTCGACCTTCGCAAGCTCAGCGGCCTTCGCCGGATGAAGGGCTGGGGGATCGTGTCGCTGGGCATGCTGGTGGGCTGTCTCAACCTGGCCGGATTCCCGTTTACCTCGGGCTTTTTCAGCAAGGACATGCTGATCGGTGAGGCGTTCGTCACTCCGGGCACGGCGCCGATCGGCTGGATTCTGCTTCTCACGGCGGGGCTGACCGCGTACTACACCTTCCGGGTCTTTTTCCGTGTGATCGTGGGACCCGTGCACTACGAGCCGGGCGATGAACTGCACTCGGCGCACGAAGAGCACGCGCACGGCGACTCGCACAACGAGCACGCGCACGGCGACTCGCACAACGAGCACGCGCACGTGGAAGATGATCATCAGCACCACGACCACGGCCACGGGGGCCACTTCCACCCGCACGCGCCGGGATGGGCCATCAACACGGTTCTGCTGACGCTCTCGGTCCTCTCGCTGGCGGCCAGCGGGCTGTACTTTGTGCCAACCGGCGTCCACGGCGGCGCCGTGCCGGCGATGGTGGACCGGTCTTCGGCGGCGTACCAGTCTCCGTTCGCGCATCACGCCATTCCGGAGGGCGCGGGCGACGGCGGGCATGAAGGGCCCGACCATGCGGCGGAAACCGTTCCGTCGTACGTCCCGACCTCGATCGCCATGGAAGATCCGCACGCGGTCGAGCATCCGCACGAGAACGCCGGCACGTTCCTTGGGTGGGACCCGCACGCGGTGCTGTTCTATGTGTCGGGCGCGGTCGGCTTCATCGGGATTTTCGTGGCGTATGTGCTCCATTACGCGGGACGCACGACTGCCGCCACCGCCCGGGCGGATGCGCTGCTGCCGATGCTCGGGCCGATCCCGCGCTGGGCGCAGCACAAGTGGTATGTGGACGAGTTTTACAACCTCGTGGTCCGGGTGCCGCTGCTTGCGCTCGCCCACACGTTCCACCTGATCGACAAGCTTCTCGTGGACGGGCTGGTGCGGATGTTCGGCGCGATCCCGCGCTGGCTCGGCACGCTGATCCGTCCGACGCAGTCGGGCGAGCTGCACGGCTATGCCGCGGGCATGGCCACGGGTATCGCCGTTCTTCTGTTCATCGTGTTCATGCTGACGCTCCGGTAGTTGAGCCTTCCAGACGGAGTTTTCGAATTTGAATCCCGACACAACAGCACCAACTCCGGACGCGGCATCGCTGCTCGATCAGTGGATGCTCGGCCTGCTCGTGCTCGTGCCGCTCGCGTTTGCCCTCGTGGTGGCGTTCTCACCGGACAAGCGTGCGAGAGCGACGGCGCTGCTTGGGACGCTGGCGGCTGGCCTGCTGACGGTCGTGGCGCTGGCGCGTTTCAGCTGGTCGAACGGGGCGGCGTTCCAGTTTGAACACGATGTTCACTGGCTGCCTTCGCTGGGGATTTCGGTCTCGATGGGCGCGGATTCGGTTTCCATGCTCCTGGTGGCGCTGACCGCGCTCCTGGGGCCCATCTGCGTGCTTGCCTCGTGGACCGCGATCACCGAACGCGTCCGCCTGTATTTCGTGAGTTTCCTGATCCTGCAGGCGGCGATGGTCGGGGTGTTTATCGCCCGTGACATCATCTTCTTCTACATCTGCTTTGAGTTCACCCTCATCCCCATGTACGTGCTGGTCAGCCAGTGGGGCTCGACGGAGCGGAAGAGAGCTGCGACGACGTTCTTCCTGTACACCTTCACCGGATCGGTGATCACGCTCGCGGGCCTGGTCTATGTCGCGTGGATCAACGCGGGCATGGCCCCCGGGCTGTACGCCGGCTCGGGCTCGTGGACGTTCCAGATCGCGACGCTTCAGATCACGGCCAGTCAGCACATGACGCTCTCGCAGCAGTCGTGGGTGCTCCTGGCGCTGCTCGCGGGCTTTGCGGTCAAGGTGCCGCTCTTCCCTGTACACACGTGGCTCCCGCTCACGCACACCCAGGCGCCCACGGCCGGGTCTGTCATCCTCGCGGGCGTGCTGCTGAAGCTGGGCACCTACGGGATTTTCCGCTTTGCGATCCCGTTCTGCCCCGATGCGTTTATGCACTACGCACCGGTGATTGCGACGCTCTGCATCATCGGCATCCTGTACGGCGGGCTGATCTGCTGGGTGCAGGAGGACGTCAAGAAGCTCGTCGCGTACTCGTCGGTGGCGCACCTTGGCTTCTGCGTGCTCGGCCTTGCCGCTCTCAATGTTGCCGGCCTGCAGGGCTCGATCCTGTACATGATCAATCACGGGCTTTCGACCGGGGCGCTGTTCCTGCTGGTCGGCTTCATGTACGAGCGGTATCACACCCGGTCGATGAAAGAGATCGGCGGGCTGGCGGCGAAGATGCCGGTGTGGGCAACGTTCATGGTCTTTTTCGTGATGGCCTCCGTCGGCTTGCCCGGGCTCAACGGCTTCGTGAGCGAGTTCCTTTGCATCCTGGGCACGTTCCAGGCGAGCGACAAGTGGGCGACGGGCGTGTGGGGCAGCGCGGGGACCGCGATTCCCGGCGCGACCGCGGGCAACCTTGGCCCCTGGTACGCCCTTGTCGCCGGCTCGGGCGTGATTGTCGCCGCGATGTACCTGCTGATTATGGTCGGCAAGGTGGTCTTCGGACCGCTGAAAGAGCCGGCCGGGCACGGCGGGGCGCACGGCCATGACGAACATCACGGGCACGAGGACGCCCACGCTACCGAGGCCCACCTGCCGGCCGACCTGACCGCGCGCGAGATCACGGCGCTCCTGCCGCTCGCCGTTGCGTGCCTTGTCTTTGGTGTCTTCCCCGCGCCGCTGCTGAGCGCTCTCAAGGGCCCGGTCGACCAGACCGTGGCCCTGATCGATACCGCGCGGCAGATTCCTCCCCCCGGAACTCCCTCGACCCAGACCGCGGCGGCGGACCTCCGCACACTTGAACACGAGCCCAAGGAGGCTTCGCGATGATCGGGCGCCTTGCCTACCTGTGGCCTGAGATTGCACTGTTCGCAACGACGTGCATTGTCATGGTTCTTGGCCTTTCACGCTCGCTGCCGATGCGCAAGGCTTCGGCCTGGGTGTGCGGCATCGGGCTGCTTGCCGCTCTCGGACTTTCGATCACGACCACCCCGTCGGGCTCGACGGTGATCGCGTCCGGAGGTCAGGCGATGCTGCCGGGGATGGCCCCCTTCGCCAAGTGCCTTATCTGCCTGGTCGCGCTCTTCCTGCTGCCGCTGCTGGCGGGCACGGTGGACCGGGCCGAAGAACATCGCATCGCGACGGGCGCGGGCGTCTTCAATCCGCTGCGGTCCAACCGGGCGGAGTTTTACTCGTTCTTTCTTTTCTCCATCACCGGCCTGCTGCTGGTCGCGGATGCGGACAACCTGATCTGGCTCTTCCTGGCGCTCGAGCTCACGAGCCTGCCGACGTACATCATGGTCGCGATCAGTTCCGAGCGGCACCGGGCGCAGGAGGCGGGCGTCAAGTACTTCTTCCTCGGCGCTCTCGGGGCCGCGGTGTTCCTGTACGGCTTCGCCCTGCTCTACGGGGCAACGGGAACGACAAACCTCAACGCGATCCACGAATCCTTCCTCTCACGCGGCATCAGCACGATGGCCATCGCGGGGCTCATCCTCTCGCTGCTTGGCCTGTGCTTCAAGATTGCCGCCGTGCCGATGCACTTTTACACGGCGGACGTCTACCAGGGCGCTTCGGCGGGCGTGGCGGCGATGCTCGCGTTCGTGCCCAAGACCGCCGGATTCCTGGCCATGCTGCTGATCCTGGCGACGGTCGGCTGGAGCTCGGGCCCCGGCGCCGCGAGCCTGCCCGAGCCGCTGCGGCTGCTGCTCTGGGTGATCGCGGCGCTCACGATGACCGTGGGCAACGTGCTGGCGGTGCTTCAGTCGAGCGCGAAGCGGACGCTGGCCTATTCGTCGATCGCTCACTCGGGCTACATGCTCGTCGGCGTGATTGCCGGGCCGGGGGACGGTTCATTCACCCGCAACGGCATTTCGGCCGTCCTGTTCTATCTGCTCGGCTACGGCGTGATGAACCTGGGCGCCTTCGCGGTGCTTGCGTCGGTTGAGAAGCCGGCTTCGGACGGCGGCGAACCTCGCGAGCTCGATTCGTTTGACGACCTTCGCGGGCTGTGCCGCACGCATCCGGTCTCGGGCTGGACGATGGTGCTCTGTTCGCTGAGCCTGCTCGGCATGCCGCCGCTGCTTGGCTTCTTCGGCAAGCTTCCGCTGTTCACAAGCGCGATCGGCGCCGGGGAGATTCCGCTTGTGCTAGTGCTGGGCATCAACTCGGCGATCGCCGCGTTCTATTACCTCCGCCTGATGGCGATGCCCCTGCTCGAGGAGCCATCCTTCCGCGCGACGGCGCCCGTGGACAACCCGTTCGTCTCGCGCCGGTTCGCCGGGCTTCTCTCGGCGGGCGGCGTGATCGTCCTGGCGGTCTTTGCTAACCTGCTGATGAAGGAAAGCACCGCGGCGGGGCGGTATGTCGCAAGGCCGGAAACGGCTTCGGCGGGCGCAAAGACAGAGGTTTCGGTGGCCCAGGATGGCCGGTAAGCGGCTGCTTTGAAGTCCGGACCGGTCCTGGTTTCTGGCGTCACTCCCAGCTCACCCGTGAGCAGGGAACATACGTCGGGCACGCTGCTGATTCACAGATCGCGTGCACGAGCTATCGCTGTCGATAAAAACCTGCTCTGCCCGCCGCGGCTCAGCGCTGCGAAACCTTGAGCAGTTCGCTGGAACGTTCCGCGAAGGGAGCGGAAGGAGCGGCGGCCGGCACATCGGGGATCGCGGGCTGCACTTCGGGAGGCTTGACGCCCGCCGCAACAACCGAACGCATGACTTCCCGCATGTCCGCGGTCGAGAGCGCGGGCGGGCAGACCTTCTCGAGCAGCTTTTCTTCCGGGATGCTGGCTTCGAGATCTGTCAGTCCCAGGTTCTGCAGCTTGGATACGACGACCGCGACCGACGCGATTTCTTCGCGCGTCGCCTTCTCCTCATCGCTTGAGAGCAGGTAAGCCTTGTAGCCCTCGAGTTCTTCGCGGGCGCTGCCGCCCTTCTGCCCTGCGGTGTACCTGTCCCAGGATTCGGCAAAGAGCTGGCGCAGTTCGGCGTCGCGGGGCTGAGAGGTGGCCTTGCCCGTGGAATCGACGGCCTCGCGCTGCATGGTCGTCTTGTAAGCCTTGACAAGATCGAGCACCGCCTTCATCCAGAGCCGGTCGGCGGTCACGACGTAATCCCGATGGTCGACGCGTGGATGGGGCGTCTTCGGCACGTTCACGTAGTAGCTGTACCCGACGAACGCGGAGACGATCTCGGTCATGGTGGCGCCCTGCACCGAGAGGCCAAGGCTCTTGAGCAGTTCCTGATCGGCGGGATCCACCGTCACGCTCTGCGGGATCTGTTGCACTTCGCCCAGGTGCGGCGGCTGCACCACCTGCGTCTGAGAAGTGTTCGTGCTCGTCGGTCCCTGCGATGCAAAGTCGAGCGAAAGCAGATAGGTCGGCCCCAGCAGGCTGCCCGGCACTTCATCCCGGAAGTTGTTGACCGTGATCGTGCCGGGATACTGACGGTAGCTGAACGTCTGCAGCATCGGGTCCGGGCCGGCGATGGCCGAATAGCTGAACTTGCCCGCGCCCGGCGCGAGAATGGGAACCTTGTTAAACCGGACGGCACCGCCGGCCACCAGATCGGTGCCGATGTCGTTGATCGCTCCGCCCGTGTTGTTCAGAACGCTGTACGCGGCGCGGCTGACGATGGTGATCGTGCCGCCCGCGGTGACGTTCATATCGCCCAGGGTCGTCATGTCGGCAATGGTCGCGTTGCCGGCGACGTTCAGGTTGAGCGTGCCCAGGACGGTCAGCTTCTGACCCGCTGCCATGGAGAACGAATCGGCCGCGATGGTGAACTGCTCGCCCGGAGTGACCCCGGCGGCGCGGATCTGTCCGAGCGAATCAAACGTGCGTGCGAGCACGATGGTGGAGGTCTGCGGAGTCGGACCGCCCACGCCGATCGAAAGAGCGCCGATGCGCTGGGCGGAGTCGGGCGATGTGCTGGAAACACCAATGTTGCCGCCGATGCGGATCGGGGCCGTATAGATCGACGGGTCCGAACGGGCGATGAGGCTCAGATTTGCGGGGCCGGCGGCCGCCCCGTCGGTGTACAGATCCTTTCCGACAAAGATGCGCCCGGTGTCGATCGTGGTAACTCCGGTCGGAGCCGAGTCGACCCGCAGCAGGCCGGAGAACCATGTCTGTCCTGTGGCGAGCGTCCGCATGCTGCCGCGCAGGAGCGTGGTCGCGGCGGTCGTGCGGAGGCTGGCAAGAGCCCGGGTCTGGCCGACCCCGTTCTCAAACCTGGTCTCGCCGGTGTTGTTGATGTTCAGCGCGCCCAGCCCGCTCACCGCCGTGTCGACGGCTCCGGCAAAGCGGGCGTTGACGCCGTTGAAATTGAGCGTATTGCCGAGTGTGGTGGTGCCGCTGACAACGAGGCTCGAAGCGTTGAAAGTCCGGATTCCGGTCGTGATCAGCGAGCCCCCGAAGAGAGTCTGGCCCACAGTCTTGATGTTGCCCGAAACCGTCGAAACTCCGGAGCCGGTGGAAAGCGAGGCCAGCGCCCCGCCGCCCAGGCCGCCGAGCCCGATCGAACCGCCAAAGAGCACGGGACCGGTCGTTGCGACGTGCATCGCGATATTGGTGGCCTGGGCGTCGATCACGCCGAAGGCGGCACTGGAAGCCGTGAACGTGCGTGTGCCGGCGGGTCCAGCGAGCAGTGTGTTGGCGAACACCTGGGCACCCGTCGTACGCACGTTCCCCGAAACGCGTGTGAGCGTCACGCCGGATGCGTTGAGCGAAGAAAGGGCGCGGGCGGCACCGACATTGGAGTTGAAATTCACCGCATCGGCGACGAGCAGCAGCGACGAGTTCGCGGCGCCGATCGAGGCGTCCAGCGTCGAGTTGAAGTTGATGATTCCGGCGCGGAAATCGGCAGGGCCGCGGATTTCGGCCGCCTGATCCAGCGTCATGACTCCGCCCGGCACCAGCCGGACGTTCCCCGCGAACTGGCTTACGCCCGCCCCGTCGATCGTCAGTGCCGAGAGCGCTCCGCCGTCGCCAAGCCCGGCGGCGAAGAAGCCGGTACCCGAGTTGTGCACGATGAGGGAACGCGGACCGCCGGCCGAATCAACCGAAGCGTCGAACTGATAGCCGCTGGTGTTCAGCACTGTATTACCAAAGAGCCGGGTCAGCCCCCCCACGGAGAACTTTCCGCCGCTCGTGAGCGTGAGGGCGCCGTTCACATCGAGCGCTCCGGAGTACGACTGCACGCCGTTCGTCAGGGTGTTCCCGTCGAGGATCGTGAGCCCTGCGCCGGTGCGGGTGAGAGAACCCAGGGCGCCCAGCCCGCCGATTCCCGAACCGACGGTGGAGTGGAATTCGACCGTACCGGGCGCCGAGACGCCAAGGGCCGCGCCCGAGTCTGCCGCGACCGCACCGAGGAAGTCGATCGTCGAAGTCTGGCTGGAAACCAGCTTGCCGCCCGGGCCAAGCAGATGCAGCTCACTCAACCGGATCGAATCGCGTGCCAGGAGGTCGCCGTGCAGTTTGGTGTTGGCCGCGAGCGAAGTATCGACGTTCTTGAGGCGCGCCAGGCCGCCAACATCGCCGACAAACTCGATGGTGCCGGTGCCGATCGAGGCCAGCGCGAAGGGGCCTCCGACGCCGGAATCGACCGTATCGCCGAAGCGGAACGTGCCACCCTGCAGATTCAGGTCTGAGCCGAGGCGGACGGCGTTGTCAAAGTTGGCGGCCGCAAGCACGTGCACGAGGTTGTTGAGAGTCGTGACGCCGCCGCCATCAACCGTGAGATTCTGAAGAGCGAGGCCGGAACCGATGGCCGCACCGAAAACCACCGGCGCGGCGCTCGTGACGTGCAGGCTGTGGGCGGCTCCGGACGAATCAACTGTTCCGCTGAAGTTGGCGCCGTTTGCCAGGATGTTGACATCGCCGGCCAGCAGGGAATTGCCCGCGATGTTGAAAAGCCCGCCCGAGTGAACATCAAGTGCGTTGTCAAAGCGGACGTCGCCCGCGAAGCTCTGGACGCCGGAGGTGAAGGTGTCGCCCTGGAGGACCGTCAGGCCCGAGCCGGTGCGGGTGAGCGAGGCCAGCCGGTCGGCAGACGTTCCCACCGGGCCGTGCAGCGTCACGGTGCCCGGCGTCGCGATCG
>JAFEBO010000003.1 GCA_018242625.1 Planctomycetota bacterium | reverse complement strand
GGCCACAAATCACTCGCCGTCGATCGTCTTGACGCGCCGGCCCTGGTATGGCAAGATGGAGCGATCTCTGAAAACCAAAGACTCGTGCCGGATGGCCGGCTGATCGCCTACGCCCGCAACCGCACCCTCGACATCGACAAGGGACGGTGGTTGCAGATGGATCCGAACGAAACCGCAATTAGAGTAATCGATACGCTTGTCTCACATGGCTGCACACAATTGTTTAGGCCATCTGTTGCTTCCGTTCAAGGGCGCGCTTCAAGCACAATACATTTTTTCCAATACACGACGTCTAATCCAGTTGCGAATTCAGACCATTTAGGTCTCATGCTTGACACTCTTATGGAGGCTAGCGAAGAAGCAATTCGCTGGCAACAAGCATATGAAAGAGGAAAAAAAGCCCTAAATATCGCGCGGCAAATAGTTGCGGGCGTTGAAATGGAATCAATCGTGATGGGGCTTGCCGCAGATTTTGTAATGAATAAGGTTACTGGAGTCATAGGAGACAAAATATTTTCCGTGGCCGGCAAGATGGCGGTAAGGATTAAAAGATACGCCAAGAATTTCAATAAAGAAATAGAAATCGCAGGCAGAAAAATAAAATTTGACAGTCATGGATTTCCCGATTTTAGCCAATTTTCGATTGGGAAGGTTCCAATAAAAATGACAGGCGACAATACAACTGACAAGCGTTTGGCAGATTTGGCATACAAGGAAATGGGCAAAGTAAGACCGCAAGGTTATTTGTGGCATCACAGTGAAGATTTGCAACACATGGAGCTAATACCAGAAGAAGTAAACGACGAAGTCAGGCATTTGGGGGGCGCTTCACTGTGGAGATTGATTGATGAAGAGGGGCTCTAGGTAATTTATGGTTATTATCAATGACGGTCCTCGTATTGATGTCAAAAGTGTAGGCGAAGTGTTTGGGCGGTTGGGTTTGAAGCCACCAGCGCAATACGTTGCCTTTTTGCTAGAACACAACGGAGGTGTTCCTTGTCCGTCAATGTTCCCTATTCTAGGGTTTTACAGAATACGGACATCCGAAATAGAATATTTTTTGTCGATTAATTCATTTGAAAATTATTCAAACATTGAATCCGTTTATCGAAGACTAAAACAGGATCTTCCTGATGGGCTGATTCCGATTGCATCAGCTTCAGGAGGTGCAAAATTAGTTATATCGTGTCGTCAAAGGGATCACGGAGCAATTTACTACTTTGAACTCCAAGAAATTGATCCGGATGACTTGGAAGCCGCGATTTTCCCAGTTGCCCTTAATTTTGAACAATTACTCAATAGTCTCGTCGCTGATAATCCAAAGCAATAATGTTGTGTCGTGCTCTACGAACTGCTTCCTCGAAACCGTGCCGCGTTCATTACCGCCAGCAAGGAGTGGGCAAGGGACCACGGATTCGGGAAAATCATCTGTCCCGAATGCACCAAGCGTCTTCCATCATTTCAGACTGCCCCCATCGAGCCCTGGCTGATCGTCCTTCCGGGGCGGCAATCGGTCAATAGTGTGTACCACGGAGGATGTATCGCGATCCGGAATGATCTGGCAGCGGTGCTTCGGGCGCACATGCCTCATTTCACCTGGGGCCGGTGTTTCACCGCCGCAGGGAAGCTGATCGAAACGCACCAGACTTGTTTTACAAGGGAATACCTGTGGATTCGCGGCAACAAAGAAAGTAATTATCGCGGGCGATGCAAATTGTGTGGCCAGCCTCAATACGCACACGCCGGGCATCCCATGGTGCTCCGGCAGGATCTGCTGCCGCGCGTGCAAGTCTACAACGGACCCCGTAAAGAGCTTCTGGTCGCCAAAGAACTCGCCGACAAGATAGACTGGTCACCGTTCAAGGATATTGAACTGTTCCGCGTCGTTGAGGTCGATCAGCCAATGGACGGCCTGCCCGCCCGCGTGGCCGAGTGGCCCTAGGGCGTCGTGCCCGACCCGGCGCGAACATGAATCGGAAGGCGGCGTGGGCGTGGATAAACCTACCGGAAGGAAACTGCTGTTCAGGGACGCGGAAATCTACGAGAGCGTACACGAGCGGCACTCAAATCGCCGCAGGTAAATGGGTTTGTGAAAAACATTAAGAGAAAGATTCGGGGTGTCCGACGCCGATGATGAAATGGATGCACTATCTCGACTACACGACCTCTGAGTTTGGAGGCCGGATTGATCCCGAGTGGAACGACGATCTGCTGGAAAGGGGTCTTCGGTGTCCAGACGGATGCGGCGGCATTCCAACGGAATTTGAAGGAGAGCCTGTTGCGCTGCGATTTGTCAAGAAGCCGACGGGAATGTTGGAAGGGGCGCCCCGGGCGGAAGCGGTCCATAAGGACCTTTGGAAATTGATTTCTCCGCACCTTGTGGGTGCGATTGTTGGGACATGTGAAATCGTGAAACGTGATAGTTCGATCATTAAACTCGAAGATTTTGTATCTGTATATGTGCCAGTGATTGATCGTGTATTTTTACGCGGTAGGAAAAAATATGCTGTTTGCAAGCATTGTGGATCTGTAAAATGTGTAGATATAGACACGACGATGTATTTAATCCGAGACGAGCTTGCACAACGTCGCGCGGTCATGAGCACGCGACGTGGAATACTTGTTGATGATGCCATTCGCGACAGGATCGCCGCTGAGAAATTTCGCTCCGTTGGCTTTTACAAATACGAGGTCCTAGATGAGCCGCTCGACGGCCGCCCAAGAAGTCTTGATGACTGGCCTCAGCTTGTGAAGTGGCGCCAACCAAAAAAGAAGCGGCAGTGAGAAGTGTCCCGGCCGTGGAACCGGAAGTACGCAAACGAACTGATCGCTATTCCGCGAAGAGAAGACGAAGAATGGTCGTGCCCGACGAACTGCTTCCGTGAATGCGTTCCTCGCTCGCAATGAAAAGGTCAATCTGCCATGAATCCCAGCAAACGCGAACCACTCGCCTACTGCTTGGTACAAAAGAAAGGATCCGCCGGAGAAACGGGGCCGCGCTTTGGGACGCAATACGACCTCACGGACGCCTGCCCTCGGTGCGGCACGGGGGCCAAGCAGATTTCACCCTTGGACGTTCGGCCCTCGGACTTTGCAAAAACCCGTCACATTGTCACAACCTACTGCGACGAGGTATTGTTTTCAAAGGCGCTCGCAGACTTCCTGCTGATACGAATCAGTTGCAAGCGGCAGTTGCGGCAAGTGCGGGATCGCCGCACGAAGAAGCCTCTCAGCTGGTGGCAAGTCCTGCCCACCTACACGCTCCCGCGCTGGCATTCCAAGACCAGGGGCTACGAGATTGCCGAAGGGTGGCAATGCCCGATCTGCAAGCAGGACGGATACTCGGGCGAAGTTGGGCGCAGATTCCAGCTCGTGTACAAATCGAGCCAGCTTCCTGATAGATTCCCGCACTTTGCTGCAACATGGGAACGGATCGGCGCTTCCGTCCGAACGCCGCGGCCGGGGCGGATCATCGGCTACGCCAATCCGCTCATCCTGGTCTCGGTCCAGGTAAAGAAACTCTTCGAAGAGTTCGGCACGGCCGACATGTATTACGAGCCCGTCTATGGCTGCTGAAGTGTCGATGTCGCTCTTGGCATTGGAATGGCAGGCGGGCCGCTCGTGTTGCGGCGACTCTCGCCCCTCACCGGCCCCAAAAGAAAAACCCCGCAATCGCGGGGTCTTTTCCTTCAAGTGGAGGCGACGAGACTCGAACTCGTGACCTCTTCCATGCCATGGAAGCGCTCTACCAAAACTGAGCTACGCCCCCTTGATCGGTCCTTCCGGACCTGGTCGTTTTTCGGCCGCGCGGCCGAGGGTCTTTGGTTGTAAGCCCGCTCAAACGACGGAATTCCGTCCCGAACGGGCCAAGATGGTAGTTCCAAGCCTTCCCGAATCAAGAAAATAGGCAAAAGACGGTTTTTTACCCCGCCAGGGCCTCTTCCGCCGCCCGAATCACCGCCTCCAGCCCGATCCGCTCGATCCGGCACTCGGCGGCATGCTCGTCCGCAACCTCCTCAGGGGGCAGGTCCGGGTTCGAAAACAGCACGGTTTCCCTCGCCGGAATCGTCGTCCACCGCGGGTCCGTCGGGCCGAACAGGGTGACTAGGGGTACGCCAAAGGCGGCAGCAATGTGGCGTGGGCCGGTGTCGTTGGTCACCATCAGCCGCGAACCTCGAACTAGGGCCTTGAGCGCCCCGATCGTTATCCCAAGGCGGGGCAGGCAGATGCAGGGCACGCCGGCTTCCGCCGCGATCTGGTCCACCAGATCCGCTTCGCCCGGCGAACCGTTGATCAAAACCGCGAACCCCTTTCCTGATAAATGCCGCGCCAGGGCGCCGAAGCGCTGGCCCGGCCAGCGCTTGGCCTCGTTGTTCCCCCCCGGGTTGAGGATCACGCGCGGGGTTTGGGGCGAGATTCCGGCCTTGGCGAGGATGGCGTCGGCCGCGTTTTCCTCACCGGGTGTTACGAAAAGTGAAAGTCGATTTGCGTATTTCGAAACATCCGATCCCAGCACGCGCCCCGCGGCGGCGAGGTAGTACTCCACAGCGGGGATCGGCGCAAACTTCCCGTTGGCCCGGAGCGGCGCCTTGAGCCGGTCTGTGAGCAGCAGCCCGCGGGCATCCCGGTCGTAACCCACGCGCCGGGGAATCCCGGCGATCCGGACGGTCAGGGCGCTCGAGAACGAGTTGGTCAGCAGCAGGGTGGTGTCGTACCTGCGGGGGCGGACCTTTGCCGCCACGAACTTTGGTCCCATGACGCCCGAAGAACGGGCGACGTGGAGTTCATCAAAGAAAGGAAGGCCGGCGAAGAGCTCTTCCATTCCGGGGCGAACCAGGGCCCCGATGAAGGCGCCGGGAAGTTCTTCTCGGAGCGCCCTGCAGGCCGGGGTCGCCATGACGCAGTCGCCAAGCCAGGAAGGGCAGACCACCAGCAGGCGAAGAGGCTTGGAAACTCCCGGCATCGCGTCACTGTAGCGAACGCTCATTCCCATTCGGTTCCCGGAGCCGGCGTTCCCCAGAGCGGGCCGTCGCGGTATTTCTGTTCGTACCAGGTGTTGGTGGACCGGCGCAGCTCGGCCAGGAAACCGAGACCCACGATCCGTTCGGCATCGAGCGTGATGGTGATGCCGTCCGGGGCGATCTCCAGAGCCAGCAGTTTCACTCCTTCGCGGTCGGCCAGGGAGCGGGCGGAGGCTTCGACCGTGCGGCGGGTGGCTGGATCTTGCAGGGGAGTGCCGTTGAGGGCGCGGAGTCGGACGGTGGCGGGCATCGGTAAAAGTAGTGGGTCGAGGGTGAACAGGGGAAATGCCGATTCCAAGCAACAGACATGGACACACCGCCGCCACAGGAAGGAACGCGTCGAGGGAGCCTGGATCGGGCGGTCTGGCTGGGCGGGTTTACGGCGGTGGGGCTGGTGGTGGCGATTGCGCTGCGGACCCAGCAGGAACGAGCGATTGACCGTGCCGCCCGGGTGGTCGAGAGCCTTCCTCCAGATCCGGCGGCGCGGGTGGTCCAGCACCTCAAGACGAGCCAGCTGATCACGAGCCGGATCGACACGACCGTTCGGGCGCAGGAGGCGGATGAGAACTGGTTCGGCAGTGTGGTCGCGACGGTCGAAGCGCCCGCGCGCCTGAGTTACGGGGTTGATGTTTCCAAGCTGGAGGCATCGCGCGTGGTCTTCAGCCCGGTCGGGGGGATCTGCACGGTGCGGGTTCCGGAGCCGCGGCGGATCGCGACCGAGGTTTTCACCGGCGAGGAAAAGACGATGGTGGAAATCTCGGGGCTTCGATTTCGGGCTCTGGCGGGAGAGGAGCAGCTGGGGCAGGCCCGCGCGAACCTGCACGACCGGGCGCTGCGCATGAGGCTGGTCGGGGAGGATCTGGCGCGGATGCGTGAGAACGCGCGAGAGGAAATCGCCGACCTGGTGCGCAGGATCGTGGGGGAGGGCGTCGTGGTGCGGGTGAACTTTGACGAAGAGAAGGGAACTGTCGCCTCGGGGCCGCAGTAGAAACGTTGGCATTGGATCGAGTGCGGGTGGCGGTCGGGCCGGTGGGGGTGCGATGCGATCGATACGGCTGATCTCGTTTGTCTGGGGCCGCCGGTGGAATCTGGCGCGGCTGTCTCTTGCGCTCGCGGTTGTGGTGGTGCTGGCGGCGGACACGCCGGCGCGGCTCGCGCGGCTGACGCTCGCGGCGCTGCCGGAAATGGACTACGCCTCGGAAGTGGCGACGCTCCGCGCGCAGGGGCGTTATGCCGAGGCGATTGTGATTGCGGATGCCGGTCTCGCATGGATGGACGGGCCGGGCAACGGGCCGAGGCGGGCCGAGATCGAGCGGCAGCGTCAGCTCACCGTCGACGAGCAGTCGAGCTGGATCCGACGCGCGAAGGACGTGGGCTGGGGAGCGCTCAGCGGGCGGGGCGAATCGCTCGAGGAACTGATCGGCGCGATCGCGGCGGACATGTTTGTGATCGGCGACATCCGCGATCTTGTCATTCAGGCGACGACGTGGGCGAGCGGCGGAGAGACGGATCCGCTCATCATCGCGCTCTCGTCGGTCGGGATCGCGCTGACGGTTGCGCCCGAAATCGACTGGGCTCCGGCGGTGGTCAAGGCGGCACGCAAGGCGGGGGCGGTTTCGGAGGGGCTCAAGGACTTTTTTCTGAACGGCATCAAGCTCCGGCGGACCGAGGCGCTTGCCGGAGCCTTTGGCGATGTGACGAAGCTGGCGTCCAGGGCCTCGCCCGCGGGCGCGATCCGGATTATGCGATTTGCGGGAACCGAGGCGGAACTGGCAAAGCTCGCGTCGTTCGCGGAGCGCAACGGCGTCAAGGGCGGCGCGGCGCTTCTCATTACCGGCAGGGAAGGAGCGGCGCTCGTGCGCGGCGAGTCGGCGGCGGCGGGAGCTGCGCTTCGGGCGAGCGATGACGTGGTGATCGCGGCGGCCCGGAAGGGCCCCGCCGGTGCGAAGTTTCTGGCGAGCCCCGCGGCGCGGGTGCTGACCCGCCCGCACTGGATTCTGGGTCTTGGAAAGGGAGTCTGGAAAGGGAACGTGCCGGAGGCGGTGCGGCAGGCGGCGCGGGCGCTCGACCCCCACGGCTGGTGGTTGTTGCCGCTCGCGGGCGTCTGGGCGCTCTGCGAGTGCGGGCTTCTGATCGGAGCGGCGCGGCGGAAGTGGATGCCGGACCGGCTGCCGGCGATGATGCCCCAACCCGTGGCAGAGGCTTGAACATAAGGCGTTGGCGGATTGACCACAAAGAACACCAAGAGCACCAAGGTCACAAAGAAAACAGGAGAGCGAAAAGCATCGGCGGCGCTTGAAAGCGCCGCATTTCCATCTCTTCTTCGATTCTTTGTCTTCTCCGCGTTCCTTGTGTCCTATCTGGTGAGATCACAGACCATCAAGGGCGAGGCTTAGACCTTCGGCGCGACGAGCGCCCGCTCGTGTTCGGAGCGGAGGAGCAGGTCTACCTGTTCGAGCGTGAGCGCGTGGGCGTCGGCGAGCGACTTGATGCGGCCCGTGAGCTCCTTGCACTGTTCGTCGCTGAGCGAGAGACCCAGCTGATCCGCGCGGCTGCGCACGGCGTTCCAGCCGGTGAGACGATGGGCGATGTGCACGTAGCGGGTCAGGCCGAAATCCTCGGGGCGGAGGGCCTCGTAGGTGGATGGGTCGTTCAGGACCGCCTTGGCGTGAATGCCCGCCTTGTGGGTGAATGCGCAGAACCCGGTGATGTAGTTATTGAACGGGACTTCGATGCCGACCATCGAGGCGACGGTCTGATCGAGCTCGCGGAGCAGCTGCAGGTTGTACTTGCGGACCGACTGCGGATCTACAACGGCGAGACGCGCTACCAGGCCGCCGAGAGATGTGATGCCGTTGCGCTCGCCGATGCCGAGCACGGTGGTATCGATGTGGGTCGCTCCCGCTTCGAGCGCGCAGAAGGCGTTGGCGATGGCGCAGCCCGAATCGTTGTGCCCGTGGAACTCGATGTCGGCCCGGACGCGCTTGCGCAGTTCGGCGACGAGTTCGTAGATCTGCCTGGGCGAGCCGACACCGACGGTATCGGCGACGCCGACGCGGTGCACGCCGAGCGCATCGACGGCTTCATAGACGCGGAACAGATCTTCCGGGCTCGAGCGGAGCGAATCCTCCGTGCTGAAGCGGACTTCAACGCCCGATTCCTGCAGGAAAGGGATGACCTCGCGCGCAATGCCGATGATCTCGTCGATCGAGCGGCCGTGGCTGAACTTGCGGAGCTGAGAAGACGTGCCGATCACGACATCAACGCCGTCCACACCGGTCTCGACCGCGACGCGGGCATCGTCGAGGTGGCAGCGGGTGTGCGTCAGGATCTTGGCGTGCAGATCGAGCGCGGCGATGGTGGCGCAGTCGTCGCGGCTCTGCGGTGATGCCATCGGGTTGGTCAGCTCGAGATACTCCACGCCGAACTCATCGAGCAGCGTGGCGAGTTCGATCTTCTGCTCGGTGGAGAAAAAAGCGTTGACGAACTGTTCGCCTTCGCGGAGAGTCGAATCGATGATGGAGAACGGCTTGATCTGGGTCTGGTTGTTGGTGGGCATAGGGAAAAGGTTCAAATGGGCAAAGGGCCAAAGGGCCAAATGCGGAGGGGAGGCGAGTTGTGACGATCGAGAGTGATGGGGAATGAGGGCGGAGGCTGTGTTAGTTGGCGGCGGCGATGATGGCCGTCGCCATTCGTTTGGTGGTGTCCGTGCCGCCGAGGTCAGGGGTTCGGACTTTGCCATCCGCGAGCACTCGGGCGACCGAACGCTGCAGGTGCTGCGCCCGCTCGTGCTCGCCGAGCCAGTCGAGCATCATCGCCGCGGAGAGAATCGCGGCGCAGGGGTTCGCGACACCCTTGCCGGCGATGTCGGGTGCTGAGCCGTGGACGGGCTCAAAGACGGCGTAGCGGTCGCCGATGTTGGCGCTCGGCGCGAGACCGGGTCCGCCGGTGAGTCCGGCGACCAGGTCGGAGAGGATGTCACCAAAGAGATTCTCCGCGACGATCACGTCGAACTCGCCGGGCTTACGCACGAGGTTCATGCAGGCGGTATCGATGTGCGCTTCACGGAACTCGATCTGCGGGTATCGCTTCGCGACGGTGCGGGCGACCTCGGTCATGAGCCCGCCGGTGGCGCGGAGCACGTTGGCTTTGTCCACCAGCGTGACGCGCCGGCGGCCGAGGCCGGCCGCGAGCTCGAAAGCGCGGGCGATGATCCGTTCGCAGCCCGCGCGGGTGGTCACGCGCACAGAAAGTGCGAGGTCCTGCGGATCGATCTCGCGCAGATGCAAAAGTCGCCGTGACGGATCGAGAGCCGCAACGAGCGACTGCGGGGTGGGATGCGACTCAAGGCCCGCGTAAAGACCCTCGGTGTTCTCACGCACGACGATCACGTCGACGCTTTGGGCCGCCGGAAGCAGCGTTCGTCCGGGGCGGATGTTGGCGTAGAGGTTGAACTCCCGGCGGAGCTGCACAATCGGCGAGGCGTAGGTGAAGCCGCGGCTCTGGAGTGAGGGGGCAAGCTCGCGTGCGGCATCGGACGCGGGCTTCGAGGTGATCGCGCCGAACATGGCGCAGCGGGTGGAGCGAAGAACATCGAGCGTGCGCCCCGGCAACGCGTTGCCCTCTTCGCACCAGAAGCGCCAGCCGATATCTGCGGGGACATAATCGGCCTCGAAGCCGATTGCATCGAGCACGAGCCGTGTGGCATCGAGCACTTCAGGGCCGATGCCGTCGCCGCCGAGACAGGCGATGGAGTACTTCATGCGTTGATCTCCTGCGCGAGCGCCGCGCGAAGCTGCTGCTCGATACCCCCGGAAATAATCAGGCGCTGCGCGACCGGGCCGAGCGGGGCGAACGGGAAAGAGTGGCCGCCGGTCTCGATCACGGAGCGTTCGAAATCGATGGCGAGGTCTGGGCCGCGGGAAACGCGGCTGCCGCACCCGGTGAACAGAAAGTCGGCCAGGTCCGGCGATTCGAGCAGCAGCAATCCGTTGTTGAGGGCGTTGCGTTCGTATGTTGCGGAGAAACTTGCCGCGATGATGGCGCGGATGCCAAAGGCCTGCAGAGCGGTCGCCGCCTGCTCGCGTGAGGACCCCGTTCCGAAATTGCGCCCGGCGACGATCACATCGCCGCTGATTGCCAGTGACTGGAACTGGGCGTCGTAATTCTCGAACGCTGCCGCGGCCATCTGTTCGCGCGTCAGGTCATTGCGGTAGGTCCACTTGCCCGCGTAGATGGCGTCGGTACTGATGTCGTTCTGTGGCAGCAAGACCGAACGGGCGGCGAGCCGGCGGGGGAAGTTGTCGACGAGCGCTGGCGACTCGGCCGGAGTGGCCCGCCGCATCGCCCGGAGGGGCGCCTGCGGCATGGTCGAGTTCATGGGAGATCCCGTCGGGGCTGCGATGAAACCCTCGCGAGCCGACGCCGCAACGGCTGCGGGAGAGGCAAGGTAAACCTGCGCATCAACGTGGCCCATGCGGCCGCGGTAATTGCGGTTGGTTGCGCTGATGACGACATCGCCCGCCTGAGCGATGCCCTGACCCAGGCCGATGCACGGGCCGCACCCGCTCGGCAGCGGGATGGCGCCGGCATCGAGCAGCGTCTTCCAGTGCCCGTCGCGTTCGGCGCGCTGCTGCTCGGAAGCCGATGCCGCCGCGATGTAAAGCTCGACGTGTGAGGCGACGCGACGTCGTCGCAGTTCGCCCGCCGCCTGCGCGAGGTCTTCGTAGCGGGCGTTGACGCAGCTCAGGATGTAGGCCTTCGTGACGCGGATGCGCCGGTTTTCGAGCTCGCGCGCGGGGGTCACAATCTTGACGTCGTTGGGGCCGGTCACGAGCGCGGGGACTGTTGAGAGATCGAGATCGATCTCCACGGCGTAAGTCGCGTCGGGGTCCGCGGTCGGGCAGTCGGACTCGGTGAAGAGGTGGCCGCGCGAGCGCAGGTAGGAGATCGTGGTCGAATCGACCGGGAAGAGCGCGGAGAGCGCGCCCCATTCCGTTGTCATATTGGCGATGGTGAGACGGTCGGGCATCGAGAGTGATGCGAGCCCGCCGCCGGCAAACTCAACGGCGTGGTTCAGAACCTGATCCGAGTTGATGATCCCGCAGAGGGCAAGGATGATGTCCTTCCCGGTCACGCCGCTCGAGAGGCGACCCCGCAGCATGACCCGAGCGACCGGCGGCACACGCCACCAGGTCACCCCCGTGGCCCAGATGGCGGCGGCATCGGTTCGCACGACCGGCGTGCCCAGGCAGCCCACCGCGCCGTACATGTTCGCGTGCGAATCGCTCGCAACAACCAGCGAACCCGGCGCCGCGAAGCCACGCTCGATCATGATCTGGTGCCCGATCCCGCTTCCCGCCGGGTAGAAGGCCAGCCTGTGCTGGCGGGCGAATGCCTCGATCCGCGCGTACGCGCCGAGGTTTTCCGGCGTCTGGTTCTGGATGTCGTGATCGAGGGCGATGACCGGTTGTGCACGATCGTGGATTGCCTGTACGCCCAGCGAGCGGAACTTGGAGAGCACAGAGGCGGTATTGTCGTGCGTCATCACGTGGCGCGGACGGATGCGGATGTACTCGCCGGGCCGGCAGGAAGAACCGGGTTCGGCGTGATCGGCGGCGAGTTTTTCGGTGAGTGTGCGGGGCATGGAAGCGGTTCGAGCTAGTGGATGGGCGAGGTGGGCCGCGGCAGACCTCCCGCGGGCCGCCGGTGCCAAAAGCACAACGGGCCCGCCGCTGCCGGCGAGCCCGTGGGGTTGTTGATTCAGATCAGATCAACTACGCGCAAAGGGCAATCGCCGGCCGTTTCAGCCTTTTCGATTTGCCTTTTTTGGACGCGGTGAACTGCATGCGAGGCGGAGTGTAGGCGGCGGGGGCGAGGCTGCGGCGAGTCGCATGCCGCGGCGGGTCGGAGAATCGGTCTTTCTCCGGGTTCGTACGGAATGCTGTCAAAGCACGCGCCCCAAGCCGAATTGCGTGCTTGCTAGAACGCGGTAAGCTCTGGAAATGAACGACGCGGCGTCATCCGGGCCGACCGCGGACGGTGGGGGCCCACAGCGAAACTGGTCGAGCGAAGCACCGACGCAGGATGCCGGGGTTCGATCGCGCGGCGTTGGCGGGGTGGGCGGTGGGATGCCCAGGCCGGGCGAGACCGTCGGTCCGTACACCCTGCTGGAACTGATCGGCGAGGGCGGATTCGGCACCGTTTGGCTCGCCGAGCGCCGCGAGCCCATGGTCCAGCGCGTCGCCATCAAGATCATCAAGCCGGGGATGGATTCGAAGGCGGTTGTGGCGAGGTTCGATCAGGAACGCCAGGCGCTGGCGGTGATGGACCACCCGAATGTTGCGAAGGTCTTCGACGGCGGAGTGACCGAGCGCGGCCTGCCTTACTTCGTGATGGAGCACGTCGCGGGCGAGCCGCTGACGAACTTCTGCGACAAGCACCGTCTCACGATCCGCCAGCGGCTCGAGCTGTTCACGTCCGTCTGCGACGCCGTGCAGCACGCGCACATGAAGGGGATCATCCACCGGGATATCAAGCCCAGCAACGTGCTGGCGGAGATGGTGGACGGCAAGCCGCTGGTGAAGGTCATCGACTTCGGCATCGCCAAGGCGATGGATACATCCGAGGTGCAGAACTCGGTCTTCTCGATGGAAGGCCAGTTGATCGGGACGCCGGAGTACATGAGCCCGGAGCAGGCGGGCGGGCAGGCCGATATAGACACGCGGACGGATGTGTACTCGCTGGGCGTGATGCTCTACGAACTGCTGGTCGGGCGCTTGCCCTTTGACCCGGCAACGCTCCGCCAGCGCGGCATGGACGAGATCCGGCGCATCATCCGCGAGGACGATCCGCCCCGGCCGAGCACCAGGCTGAGCACGATCGGTGCCGAGGGGAGCACGATCGCGCTGAGCCGGCATCACCATTCGCCCGCGACGCTGATCCGCGAACTGCGCCGGGAACTGGAATGGATCCCGCTGAAGGCGATGCGGAAGGAACGCGAACGAAGGTACTCGAGCGCAGAGTCCTTTGCGGCTGATGTTCGACGCTATCTGTGCGAGCGCCCGATTGACGCCGCGCCCGAGTCGAGGAGGTACCGACTGCGAAAGTTCGTCGTTCGACATCGGATCCCGGTGACGGCGGCCGGCCTGATTGTCGCTTCCCTTGGAATCGGACTCGGAACCTCGCTTTTTCAACGGAACCAAGCCCTGGAGCAGCGGCTTCTTGCAATCAGAAATGAGACTCACGCGAAACGGCACGCCCGCTTTCTGGCGGAGACTCTCTCGTGGAACTCGCCGGTGGCAGACAACCCAATCACGGTTGGGAGAAACATCACGCTCCGTGAGACCCTTGAGCGCGGAATGCTCTTTGCCAAACAAGACGCAACCATGGAAGACACGCTTCGCCGCGAGGTCATGCTCGCCCTTGCGAACGGCTTTCGGGTAATCGGGCTTCGAAAACCCGAAGAATCGGCTCGGCGGGAGGCGCTCTCCCGGATCGACAGGGCATCGGAGCCTGTGGAGTTTGCCAAGGTATCCACATCTCTCGCCTCCGCCCTGATCGCTCAGGACAAAGTCGAAGAAGCATTAGTGCACCTGGACCGATCGATTGAGACGCTCGAAGGTGTTGGCGTGGCGGCTCGTTCAATGCTCGCCGACGTTCTGGATATCAAATGCGTTGCCATCAACCAGGCGGCCATTCTCGACATCGATACGGGCGACGATCATTCGTTTGATCTGGAGTTTCGCGCGGCGCGCCTCCGTGCAGACGACTGTGCCGCGCTCCTCCCGCCAAACAGCCCGGCGGTCGCGAGGTTCCGACGCTCGCTCGCGGCACCGCCAACAACTGATTCCTACTGCGAACTGCTGGCTGCTTCGCTCGACATGGCATCGGAGCTCAAGCCTCCAAATTCCGGGTTTCGATCTCGTGTTCTTGCAAAGCTGGCGAGTGCATACGAGCGCAAGGATGACGACGAAATGGCGGTCGCAACGTGTGACAAGCGGATCGAGCTTTGCTTGAAAGAGTTCGGAGACGCTGATGCGCGAACCGCGAGTGCATTTCTTCAGGCTGGAGTGATGGCTCGGCGTCGTGAGGACTGGTCGGCTGCGGCCGAACAACTTGGCCGTGGGCTCCAGATCCAAAAAAGGCTGGGTGGAGGCACCGCCGCATTTGATGGTCCTCACGCTTCGTATTTCGTCGACTCGTTGCTCGCGCTGGGGCGGGCGGGTGAGGCCCTGCCGATCGCCAAGGAAAAGTACGACGCGGCAGTCGAGAGCCATGGACCAGAACACCGCTACGCGAAATCAGGTCTCTCTCAATTGCTTGACTGCATGATCGACCTTGAGATGTGGAATGACGCGCTCCCGGCCGCTGAGCGGCTGGTGGAGCTCAATGTCAGGAAGGAAGTCGAGGGTCTCCTTCCAATATCGCTCGCTCGGCTCGCTCTGGTAGCGTCACGGTGCGGCATATGGGAAACCGCGATGAACGCCGCAGACGACGCTCTCCTTTTGCTCAGCGACGAAGAAAGACCAACAGCGCGCACCGTTGAAGCGATGCAATTCATCGAGAGCGCCCTTGAGTGCGGTCCCTCGACGGACCGATCCCGGCTGCTTCGCCTGGATGTGACCCTGCTGAAATCGGACGAGTAGTGATTACGCCACCGTCACGCTCTTATCCAGATACACATCCTGCACCGCGTTCAGGAGCTTCACGCCCTCGGCCATCGGCTTCTGGAACGCCTTGCGGCCCGAGATCAGGCCCATGCCGCCGGCGCGCTTGTTGATGACGGCGGTGTGCACGGCTTCGGCCAGGTCGGTCGCGCCATGGCTTTCGCCGCCGGAGTTGATGAGGGGGACGCGGCCCATGTAGTTGTTCAGAATCTGGTAGCGGCACAAATCGATCGGGTGGCCGCCCTTGCCGGTCTCGTCGCTGCCGCAGAGCTGCGTGTACACGCGCTTGTCCCACTTGCCGTAGGAGCTGCCGCCGGTGTTGAGGGCGGCGTATCCGCCGTTGTTGGTCGGGAGCTTCTGCTTGATGATGTCGGCCTTGATGGTGGCGCCCATGTGGTTGGCCTGGCCGGTGAGGTCGGCCGAAGCGTGGTAATCGACGCTCTTACCGTCGGCGCCCTTGACCTTGAAGTGGGCGTTGCGGGTGTAGCACCAGAGCACGGTCACCATGCCGTAGCTGTGGGCTTCCTCGAACATGTCCGACACATAGGCGATTTCATCACGGCTGGAGTCGTTGCCGAAATAGATCGTCGCTCCCACGGCCAGTGCGCCCATCTCGTAACACTGGCGGATGCTGCCGAAATACGACTGCTTGAAGATGTTGGGATAGGTCAACATCTCGTTGTGGTTGAACTTGACCAGGAAAGGGATCTTGTGGGCGTACTTGCGGGCGACATCGGCCAGGACGCCGATCGTCGAGGCGACGGCGTTGCAGCCGCCCTCGATGGCGAGCTTGACGATGTTCTCGGGGTCGAAGTACGCCGGGTTCGGGGCGAAGGAGGCGCCGGCGGAGTGCTCGATGCCCTGATCGACGGGGAGGATCGAGACGTAACCGGTGCCCGCGAGGCGGCCGGTGTTGAGGATCGTCTGGAAGTTGCGGAGGGTCGGGACGTTGCGGTCGGTCTGGCTGAAGACACGGTCGATGAAGTCCGGACCGGGCAGGTGGAGCTGGTTCTTGGAGACGGTCTTGGACTCGTAGCTGAGAAGGCTGGCCGCGTCATTGCCAAGAACTTCGCGGACATTGGTTGTGGGGTTGGCTGATGTAAACATGGATCGCTCCAAATAAAATCCGAACAGGCGGGCCCGAGCGGGATCCCTCAGTGGCGCGATTCTAGCGCCGCCGGATGTCGCCTTGCGGCAGCGCCGGCAACGACTGCCAGCTCGATGGAGACGGTGGGATGCCGCCCGGAAAGGCATTGGGCGTGGTGGAGGCAAGGCCCGAGAATTACGCAAAACCCCTGAAAAACAGGAGGCGGGAGGTCCGCGTAACTAGGGAAAGGCCTTGCCGGCCTGTCGGTTAGCGATTTTCGGAAAGGTTGTCAAGTCCAATGTCGCCATCGTCCGGGAAAAAAAGTGGCAAAATCCCCCGTTGGTGGCATGGTTGTTGAGTTGGGAGCAAATGCCCCAACCCGCCGGGAGACGCCGCAGGCACAAGGCCACGTCGTCCGGCTGCAAAGCTGCCTGTTCTACACCACCGGCGGGATCGAGTCGAAAGATTCGATTCCGTCGTTCTTTTTGCCCCGGCCGAGGGTCGGGCCACCGCTTTCCCCTCCCAGGGAGCGCGGACACACAAGTACGTGCGTCAAATCGGGTGAAAGCGGCCACTTATTTCTTTGCGGCGGGCTTTTTCCAGCCGCTCTCGGCGTCTTTTTGGAGGACCCCGGCAGATTGCTTGATGCAGCGGAAGCAGGCGGCGATCCCAGTCGCCGGGCTCTTCCATCCCGCGTCGGGGCGGTTTTCGCGGCAGAGCTCGCACATGAAGCCCGCGGGGGCCGTGGCCGAGCCGTCAATCACAACCGCCGTGTAGGCGAGAGTGAGGCACTCTCCGCAGATGCACGCCCCGCGATGGCCCTCGACCATCGGCCGCTCGAGCGTCCACTCCTTCCCGCAAAAGTCGCAGAGGATGTCGGACATCTGCACGTTGTTGTCGTCGGTGCCGGGGCGCTGCATGCTGGCGTTCTCAGGCTGGTGCGGGTTCGCTTCCCACGAGCTGCGTTCGGACCAGCCGCTGGTAGGTCTGGCAGCGGGCGAGCAAATCCTGGTGGCGCCCGATGTCGACGACTTTCCCCTGATCCATCACCACGATCCGGTCGGCCTGCACAACCGTGCTGAGCCTGTGGGCGACGATCAGGCACGTGCGCCCGCGTGTGAACTCGCTGATCGCTTCTCCGATCTGGCTTTCGCTCTCGGCGTCGATCATGCTTGTCGCCTCGTCGAGAATCAGGATGGCCGGGTTTCGCAGAATGGCGCGGGCGATCGCCAGGCGCTGACGCTGCCCGCCCGAAAGGCTCATCCCCTGCTCGGCAACGGGGGTGTCAAAGCCCTGCGGAAGCCGGCGGATGAAGTCGAGCGCCCGGCTCTTGCGGGCGGCCTCGATGATGTCGTCCTCGTTGGCTTCCGGTGCCCCGTAGGCGATGTTCTGGCGGATCGTGGCACTGAACAGGACGGTTTCCTGCGTCACGACCCCGATCTGCCGGCGCAGAGATCGAACCGAAAAATCGCGGATGTTCTGCCCGTCGAGCAGGACGGCGCCCTCCTGAGGTTCAAACAGACGCGGTACGAGCGAGAGCAAGCTGGTCTTGCCGCAACCGTTGGGTCCCACAAAAGCGACCGTTTCGCCGTGGGCGATGTTGAGCGAGATGTCGTCGACGGCGGGGCGCACCTGGTTGTGGTAGGTCAACGAGACGTTCTTGAACTCAAGCGAACGGCCGTGGCGGTGCAGCTTGGCGAGCCCCAGTCCGTGGCCCGGTTCGGGGACCGAATTCAGCAGTTCCGCGAGGCGGTCGGCCGCGGCGGCGCCCACCTGGACGTCGGTCAGAATGCCCGTGAGCGGTTTGAGAGCTCCGCCTGCCACGCCCAGTGCGCCCAGCGACACGATGAAGCTGCCGGGATCGAGGGCGTTGTCGATCATGGCCTTGATCGCGATGAGAGCGAGTGTGCCGAGCGCGATGATCGCCACGGCCTCGACCAGGGGGCTGGCCAAGGACCGCGCCAGCCGCACGCGGTTGAGCTCCCGCAGCATCTTTTTATTCGCCTTGTGGAACCGGCCGACCTCGGCACGTTCTGCCGTGTGCACCTTGACCACCCGCAGGCCCTGCAGGGATTCGGTCGCGACGCGGTAGAGGTCGCTCTGGCGTTCGAGCGCGCCGCGCGAGCCCTTTTTGATGCGGCGAGAGAGCTGCCGGATGATCACCCCTATCACCCCTCCGGCGACAACGGCGATGATCGAGAGCCGCCAGTCGATGATCAGGGCCACGACGACCGCGGCAACGGCCTTGGTCAATTCCGCGAAACCCTTGCCCACGAGGTTGAGCATGGCCCCGGCCATGTTCCCGGTGTCGTTGATCACCCGGCTGACCATGTCCGTCGGGCCCTGCGTGATCATGTCCCGGAGAGGGCGTTTGAGCACGCGCCGGAACGTCTCCCGGCGCAGGTTGGTCAGCACCCGGTTGACAAGAGTCTGGGTGAGGTAGGAATGCAGGAATGTGGACGTCGCTCCGAGCACCGTGAGCACGCCAAGCCCGATGAAGATCCAGAGCGCGGTGTCGTACGCGCCCCGGGGCAGGCGATCGATGATGGTCTGCGGAATCACCAGGTGCGATGAGATCGCCGAGGGCAGGGCTTTCGCGATCTTCGCGTTGAGATCGGCGGCAAGGATGGGCAGGTCGCGAACCGGCTTGCCATCGCTCAGAACATTCTGCAGTACGGGCTGTATGGCCAGGATCGCGGTGCCCAGCCCGAGCGCGGAGAAAAACGCCAGCACCGTGGCCAGGGCCAGGGTCACCGGATACCGCGCCATCCGCAAAGAAAAGAGCAGAAAGTTCCGCATCGGATTCGCCGCGGCAAGTCTAGCGGTCGCGGGGGTCCTGTCGCGGGGTTTCGGGAACTACGCTTGAGCCTCTTTCAGAGGATCAATCATGACCAGCGGATCGATCAAGACAGTGGCCGTGACGGGTGCGACGGGCTTTGTGGGACGCGCGGTGGTGGGGGAGCTCGTCCGCGCGGGTTATTCCGTTCGTGCGCTGGCCCGCGACCGCATCAAGGCCGCGGGGCTGTCGCGCCTCCCCGGCGTGACGGTCGTCGAGGGTGATATCCACGATGGCCGCTCTCCCGAGGAACTGGTGGACGGGGCCAACGCCTGCATCCATCTGATCGGGATCCTGCGGGAGCAGCGAAACGGCGTCACCTTTCACCGGATGCACGTCGCCGCTACCCGGCTGATCGTCGATGCCTGCCGCGGCGGCGGCGTGTCGAGATACCTGCACATGTCCGCCCTGGGCGTGGGCGACAACGGGATCTGCGACTACCAGACCACCAAGTGGGAGGCCGAGCAATACGTCCGGCGCAGCGGGCTGGACTGGACCATCTTCCGGCCGGGGCTGATCCACGGGCAGAACAGCGAGTTCGTCAAGATGGCATCGCTCTGGGCCAAGGGGGAAGCGCAGCCCTGGTTCTTTATGCCGTACTTCACCCGGGGCGTCGAAGAAAAGGGAGTGCCGCTCGGCGGCCTGACGCGGGTGATCCCCACCGTCCAGCCTGTCGCGGTCGAAGATGTCGCCACCGCGTTCGTGCGGGCGCTCTCACGGGCCGAGACTGTCGGCGAGACGTACAACCTCGTAGGATCGGAGAAGATCACCTGGCCCGAAATGCTCAACGAGATTCGCGATCACGTCCCGAGCGCGAACGAGTACATCCAGCCCTGGGGAATTCCCGCGGAAGCCGCCGCGGCGCAGGCTTCGGTCGCCCAGTTTGTCGGGCTGGGTTCATTCCTGCCATTTGACCGCGGCATGGCCCTCATGGGAGGCCAGGACAGCACGGCGGAGCTCTCGAAAGTCCGGGCCCACCTCGGTCTTGAGCCGGCCGCCTTCCGCCGTTCTTTCGCGAGCTATGCGGGATCGCTCTGAGCGTGTCAGAATCTTCCGGTTCCGGTGGTTTGAGAGTGCCGCTACGCTCCATCCATGAGTCTCCGGTTCCGAAAGCGTCTGCTCGAACATCTCAAACACGACGACTACACGCCCCGCAGCGTCTCCCAGCTCCGGGATGACCTTGGAGTGGAAGAGCAGGATCACGCGGAGTTTGACGAGGCGATCGAGGCTCTCAAATCGGAAAAACTGCTCGAAGTCGCCCCCAACGGCGCCATCGGGCTTCCATCCCTTGGCACGCGCGGCGGCACGGTTCTCGGCAAATTCCGGAAGGCGATGAAGGGCTTCGGTTTCGTCGAACCTCTCGAGGCGGTTCGCGAGGGCTCGATTTTCATTCCTCCCGAAGACATCAAGGACGCTCTTTCGGGCGATGTTGTGCGGGTTGCGGTCCGGCGCGACAAGTCGCGCGACCGCTTCGGCGAGGGCCCTCAGTTTGTCGGCGAGATCATCGAAGTCGTCGAACGGAAAAGATCGCGATTCACCGGGGAACTGGTCCGCAGGGGCGGGCAGTGGATCGTCTTCCCCGACGGGCGCGAGGTGACGGAACCGATCGTCGTGCGCGATGCTGCCGCCAAGAACGCTCCCGAGGGGAGCAAGGTCGTCATCGAGATGGTCGTCTATCCCCAGGGGCAGCAGCTGGGCGAGGGCGTGATCACCAGAGTGCTCGGCGACGCGGGGCGGCCCGATGTGGAGACCGAGGCGGTGATCGCCGCTTACGACCTACCGGGCGAGTTTCCGGAAGAGTGCAACGATCAGGCGCGCGATGTGACCGTCGAGTATGACCGGCGCATGGCGGAGTATCACAAACACGGCGCCGCCAGCTTCGACAAGGAAGGTTGGGGCGGGCGGGCGGATCTGACGCAGGACTTCATCATCACGATCGATCCGCCCGACGCCAAGGACTACGACGACGCCATCTCGATCGAAAAGCTGCCCGACGGCGGATGGAAGCTGGGTGTTCACATCGCCGACGTGGCGTATTTCATCCCGCCGGGATCTGATATTGATGAGGAAGCGAAGGACCGCTGCAACAGCGTGTAC
The DNA here is from genome assembly GCA_018242625.1 of Planctomycetota bacterium. Lineage (GTDB taxonomy): Bacteria > Planctomycetota > Phycisphaerae > Phycisphaerales > UBA1924 > JAFEBO01. The sequence goes on along the minus strand of JAFEBO010000003.1, from coordinate 481,724 downwards.
CTGCCGCGCCGCGTCATCCCGATGATTCCCGAGCTTTTGAGCAACGGGATCTGTTCGCTGCAGGAAGGCGTTCACCGCTTCTGCAAGTCGGCGTTCATGACGTATGACAAGCAGGGCGTCTGCCGGTCTGAGGGGGTTCAGAACACCCTGATCAAGAGCGCCAAGCGGCTGACTTACCTGGAGGCGCAGGCCCTGATCGACGGCGATTTCAGCGAGGCCAGGCGTCACGCCAAGACCCCGCCGAAGTACACCGACCAGCTCCTCTCCACGCTGCAGGAGATGAACGCGTGCGCCCGGGCCATCGAGGGCCGGCGCAACCGCCAGGGGATGATCAGCCTGGAACTCCCCGAGGTCGTCCTGATCTACGACGACAACGGCCATGTCGTCGATGCCGAACGCGAAGACTCCGCCTACACGCACAAGCTCATCGAGATGTTCATGGTGGAGGCCAACGAGGTGCTGGCCCGGCTCTTTGAGCGCATGGATGTTCCGCTGCTCCGCCGGACGCACCCCGATCCGACCCCGGGAGACGTCGACAACCTGCGCAAGGCCGCGATGGTGGCGGGGTTCCGCATCCCGAAGAATCCCACCCGCGAAGAACTGCAGAGCCTGCTCAATGCCACGCGCGGCACACCCGCCAGCCGGGCCGTCCACATGGCCGTTTTGCGAACCATGAGCAAGGCCGAGTATTCGCCGGCGATGATCGGGCATTTCGCTCTCGCCAGCGAGGCGTACGCGCACTTCACGAGCCCCATCCGTCGCTACGCGGACCTCACGGTGCACCGGGCGCTCGCCGAGTATCTGCGCCAGACGCGCAACGCCACGGAGCGCCCGAAGTCCGACGGCGAACGCAAGGCCCTCGGGCGCAAACTCCGCGATTCGGAGATGTGCCCCGACGAGTCCACCCTCGTGCAGATCGGACGCCACGCGACCATTCGCGAAGAAAATGCCGAATCGGCCGAGCGGTCGCTCCGCCAGTTCCTCGTGCTGCAGCTGCTTGAAAAGCACATCGGCGAGAGTTTCCGCGGGGTCATCACGGGCATCAGCCCCAAGGGAGTCTTCGTTCAGATCGACAAGTATCTCGCCGAGGGCTTTGTCAAGAAGGAGGACCTGCCCGGGGATGTGACCCGTGAGAACCTGGTCCCGTTCTGGAAGGTCGATCCGCGCACGGGCGCGCTGGTTGATCAGCGCTCCGGCCGGTCGTACAACATGGGCGACACCGTCAGCGTGAAGGTTGTTGCGGTCGATCTGCCCACCCGCCGCATGGACCTGGTTGTCGATGCCGGCGACGGCCGGGCCGTGGGGAAGGCAAAGCTGGTTGCGCCGAATCCCAATCTGGGCGGCGGCTTCGCGAAGGGCAAGGGCGCCGGATTCGGCGACGGGGGCTTTGGCCGCACCGGTTCCCAGCGCCGCAGCCAGAAGAGCAAGACACGCGATAAGGGCAAGCCCAACTGGCGACGCGACAAGGGGCGATGACCGGGGCCGAATCCGGCGGCGACGGGAAGCATCCAAGCCTGCGTGTTAACCTCCGACGTGCAAATCCGGGACCTGTCCGAGCACCCGCGTCTGAAAATAGTGGTGGATCTGCTGCGCGATGCGAGCAGCGCGCGCCATCCATCGGACGTGTTCAAGGTCTTCGGACCCCGGATGTGGCAGATACGCCCCATCGAGTTCTTCATCTCTGTTTCCACCCGCGGCCTGCCCGCGGGCAGTTACAAGATCACCCGGTTCTACAACGTCAGCGATTTTCAGCAGCACAAGGCCGCGGGGCGCGAGGGTCTTCCTCCCTCCGTCAATCCCGACCCCTGGTCGACGTTCTCGACTCTGCCGACTCACGCGGGCGGATTTGTCGGCGAGTGCATTCGCGGCGACACGCCCAAGATTCTCACCGGACTCAAGATAGACGACGACCCCGTTTTCGGCACGCTGCTCGCTCCTTACCGGAGCGCGATCGCGTGCCCTCTCTTTGATTCGGGTGAGGTCAAGAACTGGTCCATCCAGCTCCGGCGCGATCCCGACGCTTTCGATGAGCAGCGGTTCGAAGACGCCTTCATGCTGGGGAACCTCATCGGGTCCATCACGCGGAACCTCGTCGCCATCCGGGAGGTCGAGCGGCTGAACCGCATGCTCACGGCGCAGTTCGAGGAAGTGGCGCGCGTCCAGCAGTCTTTGCTTCCCGAGCAGTTGCCCGAGGTGCCGGGGCTCAGTGTCGCTACGAGCTATCTCACGAGCGATCAGGCGGGCGGGGACTACTACGACTTCCTGCCCATGCCCGGCGGCAAGCTCGGCATCCTCGTCGCCGATGTTTCGGGTCACGGCGCGGGCGCCGCGACCATCATGGCCATGCTCCGCGCCATCCTGCACTGCTACTCGGGAGGTGATGGGAGCGCGGCCGGCGTGTTGCGCTACGCCAACCACCGGCTTGTCGCGTCCCGGCTCGAAGGGAATTTCGTCACAGCGTTTTTCGGCGTCTACGACCCTGAGACCGGCCGGCTGAACTACGCCTCCGCCGGCCACAACCCGCCCAGGTTTCTCGACGCGGCGACACATTCCATCCGCGGCATCGAAGACGGCGCCGGGCTTCCGCTCGGAATCACCGAGGACCTCGGCATCTGGAGCGAGGATCTTCAGCTCGCCCCGGGCGACTCGATCGTGCTCTACACCGACGGCATCACGGAAGCATTCGGAAAGCAGGCCGGCCCGGGCGACCCGGACATGTTCGGGGTTGAGCGGCTCGATGCCGCGATCCTGGGTTCCCGCGGCTGCCCCGACACCATTGTGGAGAGCATCCATAAAGCCCTCTTCGAGCACACCGGCGCCAGGACCCGTGCCGATGACCAGACGCTTGTCGCTCTTCAGTACATGGGCAAAGAGGAGTGCCGGCAACGAAGCTCTGGGTAAGTCGGCGGCCGGCTTCATACTCTTGGCCTTGTCTTACCCGCTCCCTCAACTGGAATGGTTCGAAAAGCCCGATCCGCATTCCGGAGAGGCGGGGCTGCGATTCCAGTGCACGATGTGCGGCAATTGCTGCTCCGGGCCCGAGGGTTATGTGCTCGTTGACGACAGCGAAGCGGCAGCATTTGCGGCGCATCTGGGCATCTCCGTTCCGGAGTTCATCGAGCGATACACCCGCATGACCAGCGCCGGCCGTTCGTTGATCGAGAAGACAACATCGTTCGGTCTCGACTGCGTCTTCTTGGATCGCGAGAAGATTCCGGGCAAGGCCGTCTGCGGTTTGTACGAACTGCGACCCCGCCAATGCCGCACCTGGCCCTTCTGGAAGAGCCTGCTCGTGAGCCGGAAGAGGTGGGAACTCGCCGGGCGCATGTGCCCGGGGATCGGGAAAGGCCCGCTCTTTGACCCCGCGGAAATCGCCCGTCGCCGGGACACGGTCGATATCTAGATCGACCTTCAATACCGCCGTGACCGACGCTGATCTTCCATCGCACTGGCTGGCCGCCGCCCGGCGACCCGAGGTCGCGCTCGGGCTCGAGGCAATCTACGAGCTCATCGCCGAGCAGATCGAGGCCCGCGGCCCCGCCTGCTGGGCGAGCGGCCGATGCTGCAACTTTGAAAAAGCCGGGCACCTGCTTTACACCACCGGGCTCGAAGCCGCTTACTGCGTCTCCCGGCTTTCGGCCCCGCTCGCGCTCCCGGCCGGCAATCTTCCCGGGTGTGTCTTTCAGGAAAAGAACCTCTGCGGTGTGCACCGGATCAAGCCCAGCGGCTGCCGCGTGTACTTCTGCGATGCTTCGGCTCAACAGTGGCAGAACGACCTCACTGAGAGGGCTCTCGAACTGATCCGGGGGCTCCACGACCGCCACCAGATCGAATACCGCTACGGCGAGTGGCGGCAGATGCTGCGCGCCCTCTCCTGAAACCCCGGTGCGGTACCCTTGAACGGATGCTCGTCCTCGAGGAAGCAACTTTCGGCTACACCCCCGCGCGCCCCGTGGTAAACGCCGTGACCGCCTCCCTTGCTCCCGCCCGCCTCACCGTTCTGCTGGGTCCGAACGGGGCCGGGAAGTCGACTCTGCTTCGGCTGCTGGCGGGGTTGCGCGCGCCCACGCGTGGGCGTGTGCTTTTTGGTGGGGCGCCCGTGGTGAACATGACTGAGACGGCCCGCGCGGGATGCATCGCGTATATGCCGCAAAATTCGCTGGTCGCGTTTGATTACACGGTGGCGCAGGTTGCGGCGATGGGGCTTTACGGCGCGCGTGGAGGGCCGACTGCGGCGCGTGAGGCGCTTGGGAGCGTGGGTGTGCTTGAGCTGGCCGAAGAGCCCTTTGCGGCGCTGAGCGCGGGGCAGCAGCAGAGGGTGACACTTGCCCGCACGCTCGCGCAGATGGGGCCCAAGCCAGAGGGCAAGTTTCTGCTTGCCGACGAGCCGGTTTCGGCGATGGATCCCGTGCACGCGCTGGGCGCGATGGAGCTGCTGCGGCGGACGGCCCGGCGCGGGGCCGGGGTGGTTGTGGTTCTGCACGATCTGGCGCTTGCGCTGCGCTTTGCGGACGAGGTTCTGCTGCTGGGGGCTTCGGGCCGGTTGCTGGCGTGCGGGCCGTGCGCGGAGGTGCTCCGTGCGCCTGCGCTCGAGAGCCTGTTTGGGATCGGATTCGAAGAGCTGCGCGACGCCGAGAGAAATCTCGCCGCGTTTGTTCCGGTCCGGAATTGACGGCTACCAGAGCACGCGAACGCGGATGGTCTCGGGGATATCCGCGAGCTTGCGGCGGATCGCCTCCGCGTCGCTCGGATCCACGTCGAGCACGACGTAGCCCACGTCGTCGCTCGTGCGGAGGTATTCGGCGCTGATGTTGGCGTTCATCTGGGCGATGAGCGAGTGCATCTTGCTCAGCACGCCGGGCACGTTCTTGTGGAAGTGGAGAATGCGGTGGGGGCGCACGGTCCGGGTGCCATCGCGGATGATCTGCTCGGGGAGTTCGACCTCCGGAACGTTGACGGCCCCTCCGGTCGATCCCACGTTCACGAACTTGATCAATTTGTCGCAGACGTCTTCGGCGATCGCTTCCTGGGCTTCTTCGGTGCTGCCGCCGACATGGGGCGTGAGCAGCACGTTGGCCAGGCCCTGCAGCGGGCTGGTGAACCGATCTCCCTTGGCGGCGGGCTCGTCCGGGAAGACATCGAGCGCGGCGCCCGCGACGTGCCCCGACTTGAGCGCGGCGGCGAGCGCATCCACATCGACAACGCTTCCGCGGGCGTTGTTGATGAGGTAGCTGCCCTTCTTCATGCGGGCGAGTTCCGCCTTGCCGATCATGCCTTCTGTCTGCCTGGTCGCCGGCACGTGCAGCGAGACGACGTCGCTCGCCTCGAGCAACTCTTTGAGCCCGCGCACGGAACGGGCGTTGCCCAGCGCCATCTTGGGCACGATGTCGAAGAACAGCACACGCATGCCCATCGCCTCTGCCAGAACCGAGACCTGGGAGCCGATGTGTCCGTAGCCCACGATGCCGATCGTCCGTCCGCGGACCTCGTGCGATCCGGCGGCCGACTTATCCCACTCGCCGCGGTGCATCTGCATCGTTTTGTCGCCCAGGCCGCGGTGGAGCCCGATGGCTTCGGCAATGGTGAGTTCCGCCACGCTCCGCGTGTTGCTGAAAGGTGAGTTGAAGACCGGAACACCCTTCTTGCGGGCGTGATCGGTCGCGATCTGGTTCGTGCCGATGCAGAAGGCCCCGATGGTCAGAAGCTTGGGCGCTGCGTCCAGGATCTCCCGCGTCACATCGCTCTTGGATCGGATGCCCAGGACATGGGCGTCGGCCGCGAGTGATGCCAGTTTCCGGGCGTCGGGCGCACCGGCCATGGTCTGCACCTGGAAGCCCTCGGCCTTGAAAAGCTCGACGGCCCGCGGATGGATGGACTCCACGAGGACAACGTTGATCTTGGCCTTCGGAAACGAGGTCTTGGAACTCATGCGGGCGGATTGTTGGGGGGCGGGCCCGTCCCCGGCGGGTGGCGGCGATCTTCGGCCTTACTTGTTGACGGTCACAACGCCGGCCAGCGCCAGAGCCAGAAGCGCCGCGCCGATCACGATTCGATAGATGCCGAATCCGGTCAGGCCGTGGCGGTTGAGGAAACCCACCAGCCATTTCACGGCGATGAAGGCACTCACCGCCGCCACCGCGATGCCGATGAGGACCGGCTTTGCCCCCAGCACCTCCAGCATGTTCTTGGTGCCGGCGGCTTTGGCCTGGGCGTGATCCTTGTAAAGCGTGTAGAGAGTTGCGGCGAGCAGGGTGGGCATTCCCAGCAGGAAGCTGAATTCCGCGGCCGCCGCGGGCTTCAGACCCCGGAAATAGCCTGCGGTGATTGTCATCATCGAGCGGCTGGTCCCGGGCCAGAGCGAGACGATCTGCAGGAGTCCGACCACGAGCGCGTCTCCCGGGGTCATCTCCTCGACGCGCTTGCCCTCGATCCCGCCGCGCATCGGCTTGCGCGAGCGACGCCAGAGCTCAACCCCGATCATGTAAAGGCCGCCGATCACGAGCGAGAAAACCACCGGCCCCAGGTGAAAGAGCCTTTCTTCGATGTGCTTTTTCAGCACGATGCCGACGAGGGCCGCGGGGAGAAACGCAACGACGATGTTGACAAAGATGCGAAAGCCGGCGGGGTCGCGACCGGCCAGGCCCTTGAGCATCTGGAGAAAGCGTGGGAAATAAAGAGCGAGCACGGCGAGAATCGCCCCACCCTGGATGATGACGCAGAACGCGTCGAGCGAGGCCTTTGTTTCGGGACGATCCAGCTTCAGAAGGTCGCCCGCGATGATCAGGTGCCCGGTCGAGCTGACCGGCAGGTATTCCGTGATTCCCTCGACCAGTCCAAGAACAATCGCTTGCCAGAGTTCCATCGTTTATCCAGGAGGTGGGCCGTGTGGTGCTCGCCCGCCAGATTTGGGGCAAGGAGCATGGATTGGTACGCCGCCGAGGCAGTACCCGCATCCAATGCACCGCCCAGCATATCGGCGACGGCGTGCCCGGCTGTCCAACATCAAGGATCGGGGTGCGGGGTGAGTCCGGTCTTGAGAAAACCGTACGCTCTGCCGGCGCTAGTCTAAAAGACGAACACCGTCGCTTCCATTTTCGCGGCGGATCGGTTCCGTCCTCGCACGGGTTTCAGATCGCTTCCCACATGTCACGGGCTATTGCAATTTCCGATTCTGCCGATGCGCGCGTTCGCGAGTATTTCCGCCTGAAAGAGGGGGACCTGGGCCGGGGCATCGATGCCCGTTCTCCCCACGGCTGTTTCATATGCGAAGGCCATTTCGTTGTAGAGCACCTTTTGCAGTCGACGTTTGACTGTCGCAGCGTGCTCGTCGCCGACACGAAGCTCGAGTCTCTCGCGCCGCTGCTCTCCCGGGTGCCCGGCGATGCGCCCATCTACACGATGTCCGAGAGGGTCATGACCGAGCTTCTGGGGCTCCGGTTCCACCGCGGGATCCTTGCTGCCGGCGCACGCAAGGCCCCGCTCGATGAGACGGGGCGCCGGGTCCTGCTTGAGCAATCGTCGGCGGTGATTTTTCTGGAGGGGCTGACCAACGTTGACAACGTGGGGGGCATCTTCCGGTGCGCTTCTGCGCTGTGTCCGGCTGGTTCGGCCGTGGCGCTCTCGCCGGGCTGCTGCGACCCCCTGTATCGCAAATCGATCCGCGTTTCGATGGGGCACGCTCTGCGTGTGCCGTTTGCAGCGATGGGTGAGAACGCGATTGATGAGCTGGGGCGCGCCGGGTTTGTGACGATCGCGTTGACGCCTTCGGCCGATTCGATGGATCTGCAGAGCTGCGCGCGGGAACTGAACACGCGATTGAAAGGCCGCAAGGTGGCGCTGCTGCTGGGCGCCGAGGGGCCGGGCTTGATGCCCGATACTCTCCGGCAGGCCGAGATCCGCTGCCGGATTCCGCAGCGGCCGGGCGTTGATTCTCTCAACGTGATGGTCGCGGGCGCGATCGCGATGTCGGCCCTCTTCAACCCGGCCTGACGTTTCATTTCACCGAATCAAGAAACACATCGACCGCCTGACCCGGCACGAGCACCACACCGTCCTGCGGTTCCACTTCGAGCAGAACATCGATGACCCGGGTGTCGGTGCGCTCGGAGTTGGCGCCGCTGAGCGTCTGCTTGGGGCGGGCGAACGGCTCGATTCTCAGCAGTTTCAATTTCAGTTCGTGCGGCTGGACGCCCCGGGTCCGGCCGACGGCCGCGGACCCGGGTCCTATGGCGGCAAAGTCCTCCTCATCGACCTGGCCGCGCACGTGCAGCTTTGAAAGATCGCCGATCACCAGGGGCGCTTTGGAAGCGCTCGGCCCGAGCACGTACTCGCCGGGCTCGACTTCGCGGCGTAGCACGGTGCCGTCGCGCGGGGCGCGCACGGTGAGACGGTCCTTGAGAATCTCGAGCGCGGCAATCTGCGCGCGGATGGCGGCGGCGTTGGCCTGCGCCACTTCAAGATCTGCTTTCCATCCGCCGGCCTTGAGGCGAGCCAGCGAAGCATCGGCCGAGGCGACCTCGGCGATCGCCATCTCGACCGCCGCCTCGGCCGCGGCGACATCGCGCGCCGACATGGCGCCCGACTTGACGGCGTCGGTCGTGCGCTGGCGTTTGTCCTGCGCGTCTTTGAGGGCCGCCTTGGCGCGCTCGAGGCCCGCCTCCAGCGGCGGGACATCCTCCGCCCTGGGGAGCGCATGCCAGCGATCGATCTCCGCTTCCCGGGCTCTCAGTTCGCCCTGAGCGCGGAGAATCTGCGAGTCGATCGATCGGGCGTCGAGCCTCATGAGGGGCTGATCCGTGCGGACCTTGTCGCCGACGCCCACCAGCACTTCCACAACGAGACCGGGTTCGGGGGCCGCGATCTCGACCGCGCGGCCGGCGGGCTCCACGATCCCGAGCGCGGCCACGCCTTTGGTGAACGGGTTCACGCTCGCCGGGCGGGCGAGGGGGGCATCGGGAATCTCTCGTTTTCCCGTGGCTACCGCCGCGATCCCGATGAGCAGGCCGATCACCGACAGCACGATTGTCACCCAGCGCAGCATCGCTCGACTCCAGGATTCCCCCGCCCGGGGTAGGTTGCGTTCGCTCGCTTCACGCGGTCGCTCCGAAAACACTGCCCGGGCTTACTGTCACAACACGGCGCAGGCTCAGAACGCTCCCGAGCATCACCGTGAGCACCATGGACACCAGCGAGATGAGCAGCAGCTGCCAGGGAAGCTTGGCGGAGAGCTCGCTCTCGCTCCGCACGGTGTAGATGGTGAAGAGTCCCGCCATTCCCAGGCCCAGCCCGTACCCGATGAGGCCCACCGTCATGGCCTGCAGGAGCACCATGCCCGTCAGCAGCCGCCCCGATGCGCCGAGCGCCTTGAGGGTGGCGAACTGCCGCAGGTTCTCGATCGTGAACTGATAAAACACGCTGGCGGAAAGAAGCAGGCCGACAACAAAGCCGAGAGCGATGGTGATGCCGAAGTTAAAGCCGATCCCCGTCGCGACGGTGATGTAGCTCATGGTCCGGAAGCGGAACTCTTCGGTCGTCAGGGCCGTGACATCCCCGAGCGCGTTGATCCCCTCTTTCACGCGCTCGAGGGATCCTGGGTCCTTCGCCTTGACCAGTATGTAGCTGATCGCCTTGCGGCCCACGGGCGTGAACCGGATGGCGTTGTCGAACGTCGTGTAGATGATCGCGTTGCTCTCAAAGCCCTGCCTGGCCTTGCAGAAACCAACAACAACGGCCCTGCGGTCGTTGATTTTGAGTGTGTCGCCGATCTTGACTCCGCCGAGTTTCTCGCGGCTCTTGATCTCGACGACGATCGCGTCGGGCGTCCAGAGGTCCTCCAGCCGGCCCTCGACCATCTCGGGAGGGCGGCCGGCGAGTGTCGTACGCGAAAGGCCGAGCACCTGCACGCGCTTGAAGCTTCCGTTCTTCAGTTCAGTGATCGCGTAGTTGCTGAAGAACGGCTCGGCCCAGGCGACCCCCGGCACGCTCCGCACCCGCGCCAATTTCTGGTCGCTCAGAGGCCGGTACTCGGCGACCCAGTCCGTGCCCGGGTCCACCACCCAGAGGTCGGCCTGCCCGACATTCTGGAGCGGCCCTGTCGCCTGCGTGAGCAGGCCGAGGAAGATTGCACCCTGCTGGTTCATGAGCATCGTGGCGAACGCCAGCGAGAGCACCAGAGTCAGGTACTTCGTGCGGTCACCAAAGAGCATGCGGAGAGCGATGCGGAACACGGCGCAGGGTAGTTCGACGGAGGCGGCACGCGCGATGCACGCCGCCGCTCAATCCCAGAGATTCCGCCTCAGGATGACGCCGATTGCTTCAAATCCGTCCTGCCATCTGATTTTCTTTCCTTCCGCGTACGTGCGTCCGGAATAACTCACCGCCACCTCGTACACGCGCACCGGGCGATACTCCGGACCCAGGCGAAGGCGAGCCAGCCGTGCGATGATCTCCGGTTCCACGCCGAACCGGTCTTCCTGCAGAGACAGTTTCGTCGCGATCTCGCGGCTGAACGCTTTGAGGCAGCACTCGATATCGCTCAGGTTCAGGTTTGTCAGGATGTTGCTGAGCGTGGTGATCGCGCGGTTGGCCAGCGAATGCCAGTAATAAAGCACTCTGTGCGTTTGGCCCAGGAAGCGCGAGCCGATCACCGCATCGGCGCGTCCGTCCAGGATCGGGGCGAGCAGCGCTGCGTGGTCCGCCGGGTCGTACTCCAGATCGGCATCGTGCAGGACAACAACGTCGGCGCCCGCTTCAATGGCCAGTTCGATGCCCCGCCGCACCGCCGCCCCCTTGCCCCGGTTGGCGGGCAGGCACTCGACCCGGATCCCGTCGCGCTGTCCGAGGTGGCGGGCGATGTCGGCGGTTCCGTCTGTTGATCCGTCGTCTATCACAACAAGGAGGCGGTTCAGTTCGCGCCCCGCCGCGTCGCGCGGGGGTGCGCAGCCGATCACGCGTTCGGCCGCCCGTTCGAGCAGGCCCGCTTCGTTGTACACCGGCATGATGATCGCGAGCAGCACGGCGGTAGGGTACTCAGGAATCGAGCAGCAGCCGCCGATGAGCGTTCGCCAGCGCGAGCGAATCGAGTTCCGCCGGCTTTGCCCATCGGCGTGTTCTGCCCGCACCGATGCGGCCGGTCATCCGGGCCTTCCATACCGAAAAGTGAACCGCCCGGTGCGTCGTGTGAAAGACGCTGTTCTCGGGCTTCTCGTTTTCGAGTTTCAATCCCTTGAGGGGCAATCGCAGCTCGCGCAGCAGTTCGCCCACCGAGTCCAAGGCCGCCCCATCAGTCTCGATCGTCGGCGCCTGCCACATCGATGCCCAGAGCCCCTTCCCCGGCCTCTTCTCGATCAGCAGCTCACCCGTTTCACTTCGCACGATGAGGCAGTTGTGAAACACCCTCCGGCGGGGCGATCGGGGTTTGGGCGCCGGGATGCGCCTCTGCGCCCCGACCCGACGGGCCTCGCACTCGATCGCCAGGGGGCACTCATCACACCTGGGCGTTCCGGGCAGGCAGACTGTCGCGCCGAGCTCCATAAGGCCTTCGTTGAATGCCGCGACCTCCTTTCCCCGCGCGGTCAGCCCAACCAGTACTTCTGCCCGTTTCCACGCCCAGCCAACGACATCCTTTCCCCCGGCGTGCCCTTCGCGTGCCTCGAGTCTCTGCAGCACCCGGCAGACGTTGCCGTCGACGATCGGGTGTTTGTCCCCGAAGACGATCGAGGCGATCGCCCCCGCGGTGTAGCGGCCTACCCCCGGCAGTTCGCGGAGTTCTTCTATATCTCTTGGAATCCGTCCCCCGTGCTGCCGGGCCGCGGCCTTGGCGCAGGCGTGCAGCAGCCTGGCCCGCCGGTAGTAGCCCAGACCCGACCATGCTGCCAGGACCTCTGCTTCCGATGCCCCGGCCAGCGCCCGGAGCGAGCCGAACTGCTTCAGGAAAGGCCCGAATTTCTCCAGCACCCGCGAAACCTGGGTCTGCTGGAGCATGAACTCGCTGACTAGGGAGGGATAGGGGTCGCGAGGGTCCGTGCGCCAGGGCAAGGGGCGCGCCGCCTTCGAGAACCACCCCGAGAGCAACCGCACGATGCGCCGGTCACGTCCGCGCTGGCGGGGCTCTTCACGCCGATTTTCAGTCGCTTGCCGCCGCAAGGGCCCGCTCCACGTCTTTCTTGACCGTTTTCCACGAGGCCGACGGTGACTTTCCGATCGTGATCCAGTCGGTCGCGATGAGCACGTTTTCAACACCCGCTACCTCAAAGAGCCGGGCGGCCAGCGGGTCTGAGCTTGCGGCGGCGGCGGACCGGTAGGACCGCGGCCCCGCCCGACCGGGCGCCAGCGGAGCGATTGCCGGCTCCAGCAGGCACTTGATCGCGCCCGGATTCGGCGTTTCCTGGAACTCTCGCACTCGATAGCCCATAGAAGCCGAAGAGTAGACTCTGGGGCGGTCTCGACCGCTCATGCAAGGAGTTCTGCGGCCGGATGTTCTTCAATCGCGTCCATGATCTGCTCGTCCGCCTCGCGGGCTATCCGCCCCTGGTGGTCGCGCTCGAACTGGGGATCATCTGGATCTGCGTCTATGCCATTATCCGGTTTGTGCAGGGCACCCGTGCCGCCGGTGCGCTCAAGGGCCTGCTCCTGCTGGGTGTGATCATCGGAGTGGCGGCCCGCGTGCTGGGCGGCGCCGATGTTTTCCAGCGGATCGGCGTTCTCTACGACCGGCTCCTGGCGTTCCTGGCGATCGGCCTGGTCGTCATTTTTCAGCCCGAGCTGCGCCGTGCTCTTGTCCGCCTGGGCGAGACTCCTTTTTTCCGGTCGTCGCCCAAGGAGATCGCGCTGGTCATCGACGAGATCTGCGAGGCCTGCAAGTACCTGAGCAAGGCGCGGTTCGGGGCCATCATCGTCATCGAGCGGTCGATCCCCGTTGCCGGCGTGGTCGAGGGCGGCACCCCGATGAACGCCGAGCTGACGTCCCGTCTACTCCAGACGATTTTCTTTCCCGGGTCGGCGCTGCACGACCTCGCGGTTGTGGTGAAGGGCAAGCGGATCGCCGCCGCCGGGGTGCAGCTCCCGCTGGCCGAGCCCGAGGACATGCCCGACAAGAGGCTGGGATCGCGCCACCGCGCGGCCGTTGGTGTCACGAAAGAGTGCGATGCGCTCGTTGTTGTGGTCAGCGAAGAGTCGGGCAGGATCCGAATCGCCGAGCGCGGGCGGCTTATGGAACTGGTCAATTCTGAAGAGCTCGAGATCGAGCTCAAGAAGCGGCTCCACCCGCAGGCGCTGAAGCAGGCGATCGAGGCCGCCGTTGCCGCCGCCGGCGCTTCGTCGGTGCTCACGGGCGAGCCCGAACCCGTGGCGCTCAATCCCGCCAACGAGGCGACCAACGCCTTCGAAGCGATCGGCGCCGATCAATCGGCCGAAGAGGAATTTGGAAAGGGCGCGGCCTGATCTTCCATGCTCGACCGAATCAAGACCATCCTTCTCGTCTCGATCGTCACGCTGCTGGTCTGGATCTTTGCGGAGGCCGAGAGCCTGCAGCGCCGCGAGCTTCACTTCAAGGTCCAGTTCGTTTCCGATGCGCCGACCGACCGCTTTATCGAGTCGGACTCTTCCCCGGACGGGCAGAACAGCCTCAAGGTGTACTTCTCCGGCAGCGCCGCGGCCCTTTCGCAGGCCGAGGGTTTCGCTGCAGCATCGGACAAGAACCCGGTCAAGCTCTCGATCGGAAATCCCGCCATTCCGGCGACGCCCGGAGAGAACGTGGTCGAGTTGCGGGACGCGCTGCGCAATGTGCCGCAGTTCGCGGGGCTCGGCCTTTCGATCGAGCGCGTCGAGCCGCCGAGCCTGCGTGTCCGCATCGACAATCTGGAGGCCCGGATCGCCCACATCGCGGTCAAGGCGGGAGAGACTCCGCTCGAGGGCGTGCCCGAAGCCAAGCCCGCCACCGCGAAGCTCTACTTCCCCGCGGAGCTTGCCTCGCGGGTCGGATCCTCGCCGGAGGTGTTCGCCACGCTGCGGGCCGATGACATCGGCCGTCTGGTCCCGGGCAAGCAGGAGGTGATCCCCCAGGTCCGCCTGGAGCCGCCCGCCGCGCTGCAGGGAGTGCCCGGCGTTCGGCTGGAGCCCCCAGCGGCCCAGGTCACTCTCACGCTCCGCGCACGCCAGGCCACGACAGAGTTGACGGGTGTCCCGGTGCAGGTCCGCGTCGCGCCGGGGGAACTCTCACGCTGGGAGATCTCGATGCCCGAGCAGGACCGGTTTATCCCAAAGGTCACCGTCAGCGGACCCGCGGACCTCATTGATCAGATCAAAAGATCAGAGCTCAAGATCGTCGCCACCGTGAGCCTCTCCTTCGAAGACCTTGAAAAGGGGATCGGTCAGAAGGAGATCACTTTCTGCGACCTGCCTTCGCTGCTGAAGTTCGAAACCGATACGCGTTTGGTGCGTGTCTCCATTAAGAAGCGGTGAGCGGTGTTCGTGCGGCGTTCGTATCTCAAAAAAAGCTCTTGCCGCAACACGATCTGTTACACTAAAAACAGTGGGAGGGGAAGAGACCGCTTGGGGGGCGCTGCTCCGCGCGTCAGCGGGCACTTTGGAGGTGTCTCATGGTCCGGTTTTCTGCATTGCTCGGCGTGACTGCGATCTCCTTGTCTGCATCCGCGCAGGTGATCTGGACGCCCAAGGTCAGCCGCACAAACGCTGTCGCCACGCTGATTTCCTTCAACGCGAGCTCCGTGGCTGCGCAAAGCTCCAAGGGAACGATGACTGTTCCGGCGGACCATTTCATTTCCGGTCTGGAGTTCACGCCGGACGGCCGCCTCTGGGCCACAGTGCAGGGTCCGGCCGGTTCGATGCAGCAGGGTCTTTACAGCGTGAACCAGGCGACCGGCGGCGTCACGCAGGTGGGCGCCCCGGTCGGCTTGAACGCCAATGAAGTGATCACCGACCTTGCGTGGAACCCGGTCAACCATCGCCTCACGGGCATGGCCACGACGACTTCCGGAAGCACGACGTCCCGGCTTATCAACTTTGATGTTCATAGTGGCGCCGTCGCGTCGGTTGTGCCGGTCAACTCGCTGGTCAATGTTCTGCACGTCGGCCTGACCTGCCGCCCGAGCGGCGAGTTCATCTTCCTCGATGTCTACAACGGCTTTGTCTCGCACCTTGTTGACGGCGATGCGATCTGGCTCGGCACCAACCTGACCTTCCACCCCGCGTACAACCAGGGATTCGGCACGGACTTCTCCACCGGAAAGATCTGGTACACCGCGTACCAGATCGTCAACCCCCTGCAGGGCACCGGCGCTCCATCGCTCCGCACGATCAACCCCGAAACGGGAGGCGACACGTTCGTCGCCAACATGCCCGGCGGCAGCAACACCATCTACACCGACGCCGCCGTCCAGCCGGTTGTGCTCAGCTGCCCGGCCGACTTCAACAGCGACTCCTTTGTCCAGGACAACGATTTTGTTGTCTTCGCCGGCCAGTACGACGCGTTTGAGTGCGGCACGCCGCAGATGCCATCCAACTGCTCGGCCGATCTGAATTTCGACGGCGTGGTGGACGACACCGATTTCGTGATCTTCGCCGCGGCCTACGACAGCCTCGTCTGCTCCTGATCCCCAACACGAGAACGCACCAATCCCCGGGCTTTGCCGCCCGGGGTTTTTGTTTCCCGGAGCCTCGAATCCGGCATTTGGAAGGGTCCTTTTCCACCCCTTTCGGTTCCCCCGGCAGGTGACCCGACGGGGTGAACCACCTATCGTTGCAGCCCATCCGGGAGCCCCCGAAGGGCCATTCCCGGCTGCGGCCAAAAGGACCCCGCCGTGAAGATCAAGACCGACGAGATCGCCAGCGTTATCCGTCAGGAAATCCAGCAGTTCGCCTCGCAGCTCGAAGTGTCCGAAGTCGGGCGCGTGATCGAGATCGGCGACGGCATCGCCCGCATCTACGGGCTCTCCAACGCCATGGCCGGCGAGCTCCTCGAGTTCCAGACGAGCGGCGGCGCGGTCATGGGCCAGGTCTTCAACCTCGAAGAAGACACCGTCGGCGCGGTCGTGTACGGCGACTACAAGCAAATCAAGGAAGGCGACACGGTCAAGGCGACCGGGCGTCTGCTCGAAGTGCCCGTCGGCGAGGCCATGCTCGGCCGCGTCGTCGATCCGCTCGGCCGCCCGATCGACGGCAAGGGCCCGATCAACGCGACGGAGTTCCGCAAGGTCGACATCATCGCCCCCGGCATCGCCGAGCGTCAGCCGGTGACCGAGCCGGTGCAGACCGGCATCAAGGCCATCGACGCCATGATCCCGATCGGCAAGGGCCAGCGCGAACTGATCATCGGCGACCGTAAGACCGGCAAGACCGCCGTCGCAATCGACACGATCATCAACCAGAAGCAGTACTGGGGCACCAAGGACGCGGTGGTCTGCATCTACGTCGCGGTCGGCCAGAAGGAATCGACCGTCGCGGCCGTCGTCGAAACGCTCAAGAAGAACGGCGCGATGGACTACACCATCGTCGTCAGCGCCGGCGCCTCCGACCCGGCCCCGATGCAGTACATCGCTCCCTACGCCGGCTGCGCGATGGGCGAGTACTTCATGTGGCAGGGCAAGGACGGCAAGACCCCCAAGCACGCCCTGTGCATCTACGACGACTTGTCCAAGCAGGCCGTCGCCTACCGCCAGCTCTCGCTGCTGCTCCGCCGCCCGCCGGGCCGCGAAGCCTTCCCCGGCGACGTGTTCTATTTGCACTCCCGCCTGCTCGAGCGCGCCACCAAGCTCTCGGATGAGAACGGCGCCGGCTCGCTGACCGCTCTTCCCGTCATCGAGACGCAGGAAGGCGACGTGTCGGCGTACATCCCGACCAACGTGATCTCGATCACCGACGGCCAGATCTACCTCGAGCCCGAACTGTTCTTCTCCGGTGTGCGTCCGGCGATCAACGTCGGCATCTCGGTCAGCCGCGTGGGTGGTAACGCCCAGGTGAAGGGCATGAAGAAGATCTCGGGCTCGCTGCGACTCGACCTTGCCGCCGCCCGCGAACTCGAAGCCTTCGCCCAGCTCGGCACGGAACTGGACAAGGCCACCCAGCGCCAGCTCGACCGCGGCCGGCGCATGGTGGAACTGCTCAAGCAGGGCCAGTACACCCCGTTCCACGTGACCGACCAGATCATCTCGATCTACGCCGGCACCAAGGGCATCCTGGACGACGTGCCGGTGACCGCCGTCCGCCAGTTCGAGCAGGGCCTGCTCGAGTACATGAGCACCCTCGGCAAGCCGATCCGCGACGAGCTCGACCAGAAGAAGGCGCTCGACGCGGGACTCGAGAAAAAGCTCGAAGACGCGATCAAGGCGTACAAGAGCACGTTCAAGGCGAAGTAATCCTTCTTCCCGGCCTTTGGTGGCCCGCCTCTCCGAGGCCGGTCGCTCCGACCCACGATAAACAAAGGGAGACGCATCGGGCGTCTCCCTTTTTCATTGCTCTGGTTTGTACTCCGGCTCCGCCGGATGCGGCGGCGTTCTTACGCCGCGATCGTCGCCGCGGTCTGCTCGCTCCACGGCCCGCGTTCGCCGGTCGGGCTGACGTAGCGGAGCCAGTAGTACGCGGTCTTGCCGCCCTCGCCCGAGTCGAAGTTCAGCACATACGGCGAGCTGGTATCGACGGCGACAAACTGCAGCGCATCCTCGTTCGCGGGCGGCGTGGTGCCGACGCTGTTCCAGATCTCGACGCCCATGACCCCCGCGGGCTTGCCGCGCCGGGTCGGGTTGGCGGCGTCGACGAACTTGATCGTGTGCTGCAGGCGGTTGCCGGTGTCGACGCTGACCAGCGGCGTCGCGGTGGGGGGGCCGATGGGGCTGGGGGCCGACTTGACGGTGATGCCCAGCGCCGCGCGCTCGGCATCGCTCACCGCGGCCGAGGCCTGCAGGCGGCGGACCAGCGGGCGGATCGCGGCGACGTACGCCTGCCGGGCCTCGTCCTTGGTCTGCTTGGCGGCCTTGGCGGCGTTGACCGCGGCCACGTGCGCCGGGAACGCGGTGTTCCACGTCGTCTGAGCGGCGGTGATGGGCGCCATGTCGGCGGCGACGAGGCCGAGCGCGGCCAGGTTGGCGTTGGCGTACGTCACAAAGTTCGACTGCCACGCCTGGAAATTCGCGTCCGGACCGGGGATGTAATCAGCCATTCTCTTGTACTCGCTTGTGTGGATTCGTTGACCCGCTCGTCCGGTCGCCCCACCCAAGAGGAGCGATGCCGCCCCGCTGCCCGGGTCATCAATCGGCACGCGGAGATACTTCCTCACGGCTTCGACGGATCGCCGACCCGACTGGAGCGGAACCCCGGATTTCACCACAAAGGACACAAAGAGCACAAAGTTGCACAGAGAAGAGGAAGAGAGGAAAAGACGTTTCACCACGGAGAGCGCAGAGAACGCAAAGAAAGAAAGAGATGGGAAAGCCGCCTTTTCGAACCCGACGCGCGAGCGAGGGCGCGGGGGCTCGCTCCACAAAGTTGTGGAAAATCAACGCCGCGAACGCGATTCCCACGCGTGCGTGCCCTTCCCGCGAGCACCGCCGGCGCCGGGAGGGCTGGCCGCCCTCCCCGGCACCCCGCCTGCTGAAGGCAATGACCAATGAATCGAACAAATGGCCGCCCCGCCCAACGGGAGCAAACCTGCCCCACCGCCCGGGCCATCAATCCGCATGCGGAGCATTACCTCCCGCAGACACAAGGATTGGAGCACAATATCTAGTCTAATGCGATAGCCTTGGCAGACTGCTGCATATAGGGTTGGCTGGGAAAGACAGGGAGAAGCGTGTCGATGGTTGAACCCGCGAGCAGCCTGCGGAAAGGAATGCAACATGTTGGCATCTACCAGTGACGTTTGTCGGCTGTGTGCGAGAGTTCGCGACCTTACGGAAGAGCACGTCATTCCGCGCTCCGCTGAGAACAAAGCATCTGTTCAGCTCGATACCTTCCAATCCTTGGCGGACGGCTTTCGAACCGGAACGACTCTGCGACAAGGTCTGACACGGCGCTCGCTCTGCCATCGGTGCAACAATTTCGGAAACAAGCATTATGTCGGCCCGTTCGCCCAGTGGACCCGGACACTCCTGTCCGAGCACTCCAAACTGAGGCCCGGCGACTTTCCCCTACTGGCAGTCACCGCTGACTTTCTCGCGGTCAGCAAGCAAATCGCGATCATGGCTATCGCAGCTGCCGAGTTGCCGTCAATTCGATGGGGCGACTATCCGCGATTGCGGGGGTTTGTTCTCAATCCAAAGGCAACCGGCGGGCTCGGGGACTTTCGGCTCTTTGTGTACTTCCATTTCGGTCGGGCAGTTCATGAGGGCGGATTTTCTGCGATCGACACAACGGGCGGTCCAACCGCCGGAATCTACTGCCAAGTCGGCCGTCCTCCCCTCGGCTACGTCGTAACTTTTTCAGACCAAGCCACGCTCGACTGGGCGCATTCGAGGCGATTGTGTGATGTCACCAACTTCGCCGAAATGCAGCCCGGCCAAGTAAGCACCAGATGGCTCAACATTCCTTGTTTGAATGGTGGTCTGCCATTTAGGGCGATAAGCCGAAAAACTGCCTGAGGCGGAGCGGCATCCCGTGGCGTCTACATCTTCTGCACGTGCTGCTCGTCCAGAATCTCCTGCACGGTAATCAGCTTGATGATGCGGCCGGTCTTCTTGTGGAAGGCGTTGCACTCGGCCTCGGCGTCCGAGGAGAAGCCGAAGGCGACGAAGAAGCCGCGTTGGCGGTCTTCGCGTGCCATGACGGCCTCGAACTGGTCGATGTCGGGCCTGCCGACCTTGTCCATCTGCTTGACCTGAATCGGGAACCAGTCGCCCGCGAACATGTCGGCGCCGGTGTGCCCGCCCTTGCCCTCGCCCTTGAGCTTCTTGGGGCCGGTCTCGCTCGGCTTGGTGCCGACAGGAAAGATGCGACCGTCGATCCCCATGTCGCCGACTTGCACCTTGTTGGGGATTCCGCCCAGCGCGATGACCGCCCAGTTTTCGAACTCGAAGGGCGGGATTTCCTTGAGCTTGGCGATACTCCAAGGCAGGTCGCGGACGACAAAGCCCCTGCCCTCAAGCCAGAGTTTTTCATTCTCCGGCAACCTGCACACATCACGTAGGCGCTTCGCCATGACTCGGCATGCAGTGGGCGAAATGTCGATACCAATCCACTGGCGACCGAGACTTTGTGCAGCGACTAGGGCCGTCCCGCATCCGCAGAAAGCGTCCAGCACCACATCGTTGGGATTGCTGCTCAAGCTCAGGATGCGCTCGAGTAAGGCGAGCGGCTTCTGCGTTGGGTATCCAAGCGATTCCTCGGCAGATGACTGGATGGGCCCTATGTCGTCCCAAACCGTGCCGACGGGCGTTCCCTTGCCTTCGTCTAGATAGCGTTTGTACGCTGGCACAGCGCCCGGCTTCGTCTGAATGATGCGACCTTCCTTGTACAATTTGTGCATGTTCTCTTCGCTGTATCGCCAGTATCGCTTCACTCCGAGAAACTCGTAATACGGGTTGCCCTTTGCTTCCGCCGCTCCACCTGGCGCGGTAATGTCGCCGAGTCTGTACCGACGGCCGGTCTCGGGCTCCACATGCTTGTAAAACGCCTCGACATACTCGGGGTCGTACGGCTTGTACTGATGGTTGAATGTGTAATCGCCGGTGCCCGCGTAGAAAAAGATCGAGTCGTGGACCCGCCCAAGGTGCTTGCTCCCCTGCTTCGCGTCGTTGTGCGCGCTCTGCCGCTTCCAGATGATCTCGTTGACGAAGTTCCCTTCGCCCATAATCTGGTCGAGCATCACCTTCACGTAATGGCTCGCGTGCCAGTCGCAGTGGTAGTAAAACGAGCCGGTCTTCTTCAAGACCCGGGCTAGCTGCACGCACCGGGGACGCATGTAGTCGATGTACGCCTGCGTCGATTCGTGCCGGTCCTCGAACGACCGCTTCTCCTTCGTCTCGCCCCAGAACACCTCGTAATTGCGGTTGCTGTTGAAAGGCGGATCGATGTAGATCAGATCTATACAAGCGTCCGGGAGCTTCGCAAGTTGCTCCAGGTTGTCCCCGCAGTAAATTACCCGCGTGTCGAGCAGCGCCGATGGCCGTCCCGCCGCCGGGGCAGCCTTCGTCTTGCTCGCTTGGATATCAGCTTTCGTTACGGACTTCTTCGCCATGCCCGGAGATTACCCGATCGGAGCCGCGCGATTGGCCGCCCGTTCCCCTGCCGGCGGCAGATTGTACATGGACCGTGACGGCCCACCCGTCGGGAGTGCGTGAGTTGGCACCGCGCGGCGGACGCGTCAGCCATGCTCCGCCGACAGGGGAACGGGCTCGGTGTGCGTGGGACTGGCTGTCCTCACGTCGCCGGGCGCACACGATTAACTCAGTCGGGCTTGTTGCTCGCCGGACGCTCTGATCCAGTTGTGGGCTTCGGAATCGATGGCTTGGGGACCGGCATACTCGAAGGCACGGCGCCCGCGGACGTTTTGCCCCGTCCCCCCGTTACGTCGATCTCAGGGCTTGGCCTTAGCGGTCGCTGTTGCCGTTCCTCCGGTAGAGGTTGCGGTCGCGCTGGCTTCGGTGTTTGTGGCGGTTGCAGAGGCTGAGCGGGCCGGATCGGACGATTCTGCTTCGCCATTCCTTGCTCCTTGAGCACCGTAATTGAGAATCCCAAAGGCGAGCAGCGCCAGTAGGCCGAACACCGCGAAGGTGGCTCCTAGCCATGCCGCCCACCTACAAGCCTTTGTTTGCCAACATCTGGAATGCGCTTTGGGGACCTCGTCCCAAAAACTTGGACCCAGGTGCTTACTTGCAGTTTTGTCGAGTGCTTCGCGAAACGCGTGGTAAGCGAAATGGCCCAGGTGAAGGCTGACCAACGTCGACGCGACGGAAAGAACCAATAAGACCCAAGCCGTGCCCAGAACTGCAAGATAGTGAGCATGTGAAGGACTTACGACGTCCTTTAAGAAGGTAAAGGAAAGCCCCAACGCGCCTGCGCTGACCGTGAGCGTCCAGCGGTCGCAGTCTCGTGAGGTATCGAATTCCTGCTTTACGAGAAGCTCTCGATGAGTTAGGTACGCGGCATACGCCTCGTCAATGTGCTTCTGAGCATCCTCGCCTGCTTTCGTGGCCGTTTGCGTCATTCGAAGCACCCCGGTTGATTACCACCAATGCTTCGAATTATACAGCACCGTCGGGCTCGTTGGGTTCCCCGGTGCCATTGCCTGTCGGTTCCCCGATTCCTCCGTGCTTTCTGTGCCTCTGTGGTGAATGCCTTCTCTTCAAGCGGCGACCGTTGCCGAAACCGGCTCGCTCCACGGCCCCGCGATTCCGCCCGGGCCGACCCATCGCAGCATGTAGACGGCGGTTTTGCCTCCGTCCTTTGAGTCGAACTCGGCCGTGGCCGAGCCGTCGGTGGCGAGAGACAGGAATTGCAGCGCGTTCGGGTCCGTGGGGGTGGGGGTTCCGGCGTCCACCAGTTTCAATCGCAGTTCCGCGCCGAGCGTGCCCTTGGGTTTGGCGCGGCGCGTGGGCGAACTCGAATCGGTAAAGCGGATCGTGTGCCGCAGCCGGTCGCGCACCTCGATGCGGGCCAGCGGTGCGCTCGTGGGAGTGGGGGTGGGGGTGCGGCCGGTCTGTCGCACCGTGATGCCCATCGCGGCGCGGTCGGCATCGGTCGCGCCCGGGTAGCCCTGGATCGCGCGGGCCGCCTCGCGCGCCGCCGCTTCGTAGGCCGCGCGGGCCTCATCCTTCTGCTGCGTCGCCGCCGCCGCCGCGGCCTGCTTCTGCACGTGCTGCGCGTAGGTCGCCTGCCAGAGGATCTGCGCGTTGAGCAGCTTGATCGCCAGGTCCTCGGAGATGAGGTTGTTGATCAGGAAGTCCGCCGCCGGACCGGCAAAGCCGTTCTGCCACGTGTTGAACTCGGCATCGGCACGCGGGATGTAATTCGAGCGAGAGGCCGCCATGTGGGAAACTCCTGCGGGTGCGGGAAAAGAAAGAGGATGACTACCGAGAGCACAGAGGACACGGAGAAAGAGCGAGACGGGGGAACAAGAAAGGGAAGTCGCTTCGCGGGTTCGAGTGAGCTGTCGGGTGCACGTCCCCCCTCTCCGCGCGTGTGCTTTGTCTTTTCTGCCTTTCGTCGTGCCCTTCGTAGCCGTCGCGGTGCGATGCTCGCGGTCTTCTCTCGCCCATCAGCTTTTCTCCGCATCCTCCGCGCTCTCCGCGGTGAAATGTCCCTTGCCTTTCCCTTCTTCCCAATCCGTCTCTGTGCTCTCCGTGTTCTCCGTGGTGAATTGCCCTGGCCTTCTTCCGCCGTGCCGCGAAGCTCGGGCGGGGTGTGGGGGTGCCTTGGCGGGGTGTGGGGGTGCTTGTCTCCGGATCGACCGGAGAGCTGTACCACTTGATCGCAAGCCTCGACAATCGGTCCGGATTTCTCTCCGGCCCGACCGGAGAGTGAGACAGCCGCCCCGGAAGGTTGTCCGGATGAGCCGGAGAGTTCTCCCAACAGGCCGGAGAAGCGCACGGACCAAGCGGAGCGGGCAGACAATGGCCCCTTGCTCCCCACGCATCGTCGACGACGACGCCGACTTCAGCATCTTTGCCGTTGCGTACGACCAACTGCTCTGCCCGTGATGCGCCCGGGCCGCATAGTCGCCCGAACATACCCCTGCCCCGCATCTACGCAGGGCATCTTTATTCCTCATGACTATGGATTGCCGGCCCCTCTTGTGGTATCTTCGGGCGGTTTCGATGGGGTCGGTAAGGTTCAAACACATGAAAACAAGCGCCGTGTCGGCCGGGCTCATCTCTGCGAGCCTTCTTCTTTCCGTCGCCGGCGCGAGCGCCGCGCACGCCCAATGCCAGCCGCAGTGGCTGCCCGGTGATGGGATTCCCGGTGTCGACGGTCACATCTATTCCTCGGTCATGTGGGATCCGGACGGCGCTGGCCCGCTCGCCCCGCGGCTTGTCGTCGCCGGCGGGTTCTCCCACGCCGGTACGGTCGCCGCTTCCAACATCGCAATGTGGGACGGCTCTTCTTGGGCGCCGCTCGGTTCCGGCACCGATGGCGAGATCCAAACTCTCGCCGTCGCGGCCAATGGAGACCTTGTCGCCGCCGGCGACTTCCTTTCCGCCGGAGGCATCGCCACCAGCCCGCGTGTCGCCCGCTGGAACGGAACCGCATGGTCCGGCATGGGAGATGGCTTCAATGCAACGGTCTATGCGCTCCTCGCGATGCCCGACGGCGATGTTGTCGCGGGCGGATATTTCCTGGTCGGTCAGGGCGTCGATCAGGCGTACGACGTTGCACGTTGGAACGGCACCACCTGGGTCGGCCTCCACGCCCCGGTCACGCTCGGCATTCAGGCCGGAACGGTCTACGCGCTCGCCCTGCTTCCAAACGGCGACATTGTCGCCGGCGGCAACTTCATGTGGGCCGACAACTACACAAACGCCAACGGGCTCGCCCGTTGGAATGGATCGTCCTGGTCTCTCTTCGGCACCGGCGTCAGCGGCATCGTGAATTCCATGGCCGTCACGCCAAGCGGCGACCTCGTCATCGCCGGCGTCTTTGGAAGCGTCGACGGCGTCACTGCCTCGCGCATGGCCCGTTGGAACGGTTCGACCTGGTTCGGCTATCCCAGCAATTCGTGGTACATCATCGATGAAGTTGCCGCCGCTCCGAGCGGTGAACTGGTCGCCGTTGGATATGTGGGCCAATATCCCAATCAGAAGGGACGCGCGGCGCTCTGGAACGGCGCGCAGTGGGTGAATTTCGGCGAAGGAGTCAAGGGCGAAAACCCTCTCTCCGGCGCCATGACCGCCGTGACGGTCCTGCCCGACGGCAAAATCTTCACCGGGGGAAACTTCCGCGTCCTGAACGGAAAAGGCGCCGATAGCGCCGCAGTCTGGAACGGCTCGTCCTGGTCAACTCTCGGCAATGGCATCAGCAACGACATCTTGGCGGCGGTCACTCTTCCAAACGGCGACCTGATCGCCGCGGGTCGATTCCTCACCATCGGAAATATCGAAGCGAACTACGTTGCCCGGTGGAACGGGGTGAGCTGGTCCCCCTTGGGCGCAGGAACCGACGGCGCCGTCAATGCCTTGGCGGTGCTTCCGAGCGGTGACGTCGTTGCCGGCGGAGAATTCACATCAGCCGGCGGCACGAGCGCAAACCGCATCGCCAAATGGAACGGAAGCACGTGGTCGTCGCTCGGCACAGGCATGACCGGCGGCACTGCTCCGACTGTCGCCGCCCTCGCGGTTTATCCAAACGGCGACATTGCGGCGGGCGGGCTCTTCACCACCGCCGGCGGCGTCACCGCCGGCAATATCGCCCGCTGGAATGGTTCGTCCTGGTCCGCCATCGGCGGCGGCACCACCGGCCCATGGAATCCGCCAGGCTACGTGTGTTCCGCGATCGTTATGGGCAACGGTGACCTGGTCATCGGCGGCGAATTCAACAAAGTGAACAACGTCGCTGCATACATGGTCGCCCGTTGGAACGGCACAGCCTGGTCCAAGATGAACACCGGTCTTGATAATCCTCCCAACGGGTTGACGCTGCAGGCAGACGGCAGCCTCATTGCAGGCGGGCCATTCCTTACGGTCGGCGAGGGCGCAAGCGGACCAAGCTTTGGCGGCATTTCGCGATGGAGCGGCACGCAGTGGCTCCGCGTCTGGGGCCTGGGCTCATCGAACGCAAGCGCCGGATTCTCCGTCAACGCGATCGACCAGCTCCCCTCCAA
This sequence comes from Planctomycetota bacterium, assembly GCA_018242625.1. GTDB lineage: Bacteria > Planctomycetota > Phycisphaerae > Phycisphaerales > UBA1924 > JAFEBO01. Next base: position 455,962 of record JAFEBO010000003.1, on the reverse strand, counting down.
CGGCCTCATCGCCGGAGGCTCGTTCACGATGCTCGGCGGAATGAACGTCAATAACCTCATCCGCCGCAGCGGTGCTTCCACATGGACGGCGCTCGGCTCCGGTACGTCGGGCCGCTATCCGGCCGTCTATGCAGTCCGTGCTCTCGCCGACAAGGAAATCATCGCCGCAGGTTCATTCACCCTCGCTGGCGGAGTTGCCTCCGGCCGCTTCGCCCGCTGGACCGACCTGCCCAAGCCCTGGATCGCCGTCCCGCCCGCCGCAGACAGCATCCACGCCGGCGAATCCATCGAAATCACCGCAACTCCCGCCACCGGCTACAGCGGCGTCTCCTATCAATGGCTGCGAAACGGCGCTCCCATTAGCAACGGCCCCGGCGGCGCATCACCCGGTGGCGGCACAGTCTCCGGCGCTTCCGGCACGCTCGCTTCACCAACAGATGGAACCCCCGCGCCGCTCTCCATCTCTTCCGCGCAACCCTCCGACGCCGGCAGCTACACCATCGTCTTCTCCAACCCCTGCGGCAGCGCCACCAGCGCCGCGGTTGCTATCAGTGTCGCCGCCGCCTGTCCGAGCGATCTCAATCACGACGCCGTCGTCGATGACTCCGATTTCGTCCTCTTCGCCGGCGCCTACGACCTGCTCCTCTGCTCCGACCCCGCCATGCCCGCCGGCTGCCCCGCGGACCTCAACGCCGACACCTTCGTCGACGACGCCGACTTCAGCATCTTTGCCGTTGCGTACGACAATCTCCTTTGTCCCTAGCCGATCCATTGCCGAGCGGCGAGTTGATCGTCGGCGGGTCCTTTGTCTCTGCGGGCGGTCCTCTCTCGTATGGCTGCGCCCGCTGGTCCGATACGGGCTCCCTGCGTCGCCAGACAGCCCGCCAGCCGGTCACCCAGCCCGGGACAGACCCTCGCGCTTTCGACCACCTGCGCCTCGGGGTATGACTTTGAGGACGCGGTCGCGTTTCAGTGGAAGTGCACCAGCGTTGCGGTCACGAATAGCACTTTGCGTCCGGCCTCTCGGCCCTTTTCGGCGGGCCGACATGCTCTCCCCGAGCCGCCAAAGGCCAGAACGACCCCTCAACAAGGGGCTCGCGCCCGCGGAGGGGCGATCATTCTCTCTTGCGTCCGTCTGGTGATTCCATTAAAATGGACGTGGAGTCGCAGGGAGAGAAAGCGGCGCCCTCATCGGCGCGGGAGATATCGATCTACTTTGTTCTTCTTGTCCGTGCAACAGGACGCTGCGTTGCGTCTCGCCTGTGTCAGTTTCTCTGACACAACTTTGTGGAATTGTGTCCCGTCTCCCAATAAACACGACAACTGACCGATTGGCTGGCAAAGACGAAAGGAATTAGGAATGCAGCAGCTCCGTATCTCGATCGCTCTCGCGCTTCTCGCCGCGTGCGGCAGCGCATCTGCCGTGCTCGCCCAGACGGCGCACTTCGGCCAGCCCGGCACCGTCAAGGTCCGCATTCCGGCCAACTTCGATGGCGTCTCGAAGCTGCAGGCCCGCCAGGTGGCCGACTACGGCAGCTTCTCCGTCCTTGAACTTCCCGCCGCCGACGCCGCCCAGCTCAGCGGCGCGGAGATCCTGGAAAACGAAAACAAGATTCTCCTGAATGTGGGCGCCATCGACACGACGCGATCGGCCGCTCCTGTCGCGCGCGGCAGCTTCGCCGGGCGCTCGCTCCACCTGGTCCAGTTCGCCGGCCCGGTCCAGCCCGAGTGGTTCAGCCGCATGACCGAGTCGGGCGTCGAGGTCGTCACCTACCTGCCCAGCAACGCGTACCTTGTTTACGGCTCTGCCGAGCAGATCGCAAAGCTCCAGGAAGTCGCGGCGCAGCGCGCCGAGTTCCAGTGGAACGGTCGCTACGAGGATGAATACAAGATCGATCCCGCCGCGGGCGCGATGATGGCCGATCCCGCGATCGCGGTGCAGCGCAACGGCGAATCCTCTCCCCTCTTCTCGATCCAGCTTGTCAGGGACGGCGCGGCAAACCCCGCCACCGTCGGCACGATCAACGCCGTCCGCAACGGCGATGTCGTCAGCGAGTACGAGCTGCTCAACTACCACAACATCATCGCCCCGATCCCGCCGGCCATGCTCGGTGCTATCGCGGCCCGTCCCGATGTCGTCTCCATCCAGCCGTACCTGATGCCCGAGAAGATGGACGAGCGCCAGGATCAAATCATCGCCGGCAATCTCTCCGGCAACGTCCCCTCCGGCCCCGGCTACCTGGCCTGGCTCGGCTCCAAGGGCTTCACGCAGGCGCAGTTCAACGCTTCCAACTTCGCGGTGGACGTTTCGGACAGCGGCATCGACAACGCCACCACCTCTCCCAATCACTTCGGCCTGTACGAGGGCGGCATCCGCCCGGGCGCAAGCCGCATCATCTACAACCGCCTCATCGGCACGGCGCACTCCGGCAGCACCCTCAAGGGCTGCGACGGTCACGGCACGCTCAACACGCACATCGTGCTCGGCTACGACGATCTCGCCGGCTTCCCCTTCGCCGATTCCTCCGGTTATCACTACGGCCTGGGCGTCTGCCCCTTCGTCAAGGCCGGTTCCTCGGTCATCTTCGACCCGTCCACCTTCACCAGCCCCAACTACGCCAACCTCCAGTCCCAGGCGTACAACAGCGGCGCCCGCATCAGCACCAACAGCTGGGGAGCCAATGTCGCGGGCGCGTACAACACCGACGCCCAGTCCTACGACGCGCTCGTCCGCGATGCTCAGCCCACCGGCTCCACGTTCGCAACCGCCGGCAACCAGGAAATGGTCATCGTCTTCTCCGCCGGCAACGCGGGCTCGGGTTCGAGCACCATCGGCTCGCCCGGCACGGGCAAGAACGTGATCACCGTCGGCGCTGCCGAGAACGTTCAGCCCTTTGGCGGCTCGGACCTCTGCGCTACGACCGATTCTCAGGCCAACAGCGCCAACGACATCGTCAGTTTCTCCAGCCGCGGCCCGTGCTCGGACACGCGCAGGAAACCCGACATCGTGGCCCCCGGTACTCACGTGTCCGGCGGCGTCGTTCAGGTGGCCAGCCCGTCCGCCACGGGCACGGCCGACTCGTGCTACACCGCCAACGGAGTTTGCGGCGGGTTCAATTCGAACTATTTCCCCAACAGCGGCCAGCAGTTTTATACCGCCTCCTCGGGTACGAGCCACTCGTGCCCGGCCGTTGCCGGCGCGTGCGCCCTCATCCGCCAGTTCTTTATCAACAACAGCCTGACACCTCCCAGCCCCGCCATGACCAAGGCCGTGCTCATGAACTCCGCCCGCTACATGACCGGCACGGGCGCCGCCGGAAACCTCTGGTCCAACAGCCAGGGCATGGGCATGATGAACCTCGGGGAGCTCTTCCTCCGCAATGCGAACACCGTCATCCGTGATCAGGATGCCGGCGATATGTTCACCGCCTCCGGCCAGTCCCGCGTGTTCACCGGAACGATCGCCGATTCCACCAAGCCCTTCCGCGTCACGCTCGCGTGGACCGATGCGCCCGGTGCAACCGGCGGCGCCGCCTACAAGAACAACCTCGATCTCACCGTCACCGTCGGCGCCAACACCTACAAGGGAAATGTATTCTCCGGCTCGGCCTCCACCACCGGCGGCTCCGCGGACGCCGTCAACAACGTCGAGAGTGTTTTCCTCCCCGCGGGAACCTCCGGCTCATTCACCGTCACCGTGACCGCGACCAACATCGTCGCGGACGGCGTCCCCAATGTCGGTGGCGCTCTTGATCAGGACTTCGCGCTCGTGATCTACAACCGCGCCGATCCGTGCGTTGCCGCCACGGTCTCGGTCAACCCTGTCGATGTGCACGCCTGTCCCGGGTCTTCCCGTCAGTTCTCCGCACTGGGCGCGGGCTCCCCGACGCTCAACTATCAGTGGCGTAAGGGCAATACCAACCTCGCAAACGGCGGCCACTACAGCGGCGTGAACACGCCCACGCTCACCGTCAGCTCCATCAGCGGCGCCGACGTTGCCACAAACTACAACTGCTTCGTGAGCAACTCGTGCGGCGGCCAGGCCAGCACCAACGCTGCCATCATCTTCTGCCCCGCCGACTTCAACTGCGACGGCACCGTCGATGATTCCGACTTCGTTCTCTTCTCCGACGCTTACAGCCTCCTGATCTGCTCCGATCCGTCCATGCCCGCGGGCTGCCCGGCCGACCTCAACGGTGACACCTTCGTCGATGACTCGGACTTCGTCCTCTTCTCAGACGCCTACTCCGCCTTCTTCTGCCCCTGAGATCTTCCGACACCCCTGTTTTTCGACAATCGCCCCGGCCCATCGGCCGGGGCGTTGTTTTTCGGCCCCCCTGTTTCGGGACGGCCCGTTTGTCCAGAATTGATTTTGGCGCCACGCGGGCGATTGTTATCATGTGGTCTCGCGGAGAGAGCTCGACCGGCCTGCGCGCGGCAGAACCGGCGGAACTCGCAATCAGGAAAGAGACATTTATGCATATTGGTTTGTCGTCCCGACGCGTTGTCCGCTGCTCGCTCGCTCTTGCGCTGTTCACCGCCGCCGCCCACGGCGGCACCTGGACCAAAGTCACCAACAACGCGCCGAGCGCCGTTAATCTGATGCTGCTGCTCTCCGACGGCACCGTCATGTGCGCCAAGAACAACGGCAGCACCATCGGCAACGGCTGGGTGAGGCTCACTCCCAACGCCGCGGGCAGCTACATCGGCGGCACGTGGACCACGCTCGCATCGATGGCGGATACCCGCCTCTATTACTCGGCTCAGGTCCTCAAGGACGGACGTGTCTTTGTCGCCGGCGGCGAGTACGGCACCGGCACCGCCAAGTCCGAGGTTTACAACCCGCTCACCAACACCTGGACCGCAGCGCCCGTTCCCACCACGCTGATGGATCCGAGCCTCAACTCGCCGGTGACGGGTTCCGCGCAGTGCTTCTATGACTCCAACAGCGAAATCCTGCCCAACGGCAACGTGATCGTCACGCCGGTCTGCCCCAAGACTTCGCGTCAGTCTCTCATCTACAACCCGACCACTAACACCTGGGCTCAGGGTCCCAATATTTTCCGCGGCAGCTATCAGGACGAGGCCAGCTGGGTCAAACTGCCCGACGACACCATCCTGACGATCGACCCGTTCGGAACTTTCAGCGAGCGATACAACCCGGTCTCGAACACATGGATCAACGACGGCATCGTCCCCGTTTCGCTCTACGACTCGATCGTCTTTGAACTGGGCGGCGCCGTGCTGCTCCCCAACGGCAAGGCCTTTTTCCTCGGCTCTACCGGTCACACCGCGATTTACACGCCCACCGGCACCACCAGCCCCGGCACCTGGATCGCGGGCCCGGATATTCCGAGTGGCAAGGGGACGCCCGACGCCCCCTGCGCCATGATGGTCAACGGCAAGGTCCTCTGCGCCGTCAGCCCCATTCCCACCGCCGCCAACAACTTCCCCAGCCCCACGACGTTCTATGAGTTCGACTACACCTCGAATTCCTTCACATCAGTGAACGCGCCCGTTGGAGCTTCGGACAATCGCGCCACGTACACGACGGCCATGCTCACGCTGCCGGACGGCAACGTGCTCTATTCCCACATGGGGACGGATGTGTACGTCTATCAGCCCGGCGGCACGCCGCTCGCCGCCGGAAAGCCCGTCATCCAGAGCATCACCTCCAACGGAGACGGTTCCTATCACCTGACCGGCACGGGCCTCAACGGGCTTTCCGAAGGCGCTTCGTACGGCGACGACCTTCAGATGAATTCCAACTATCCGCTCGTCCGCTGCCTGCACAGCAACGGCAACACCTACTACGGGCGCACCTTCAACTGGAGTTCCACCAGCGTTATGACCGGGAACAAGGTCCTCTCGACCGAGTTCACATTCCCCTCCATGCCGGCGGGTTCCTTCCAGCTTGTGGTTGTCGGTAACGGCTTCGCTTCCGATCCGGCAGCGCCCGGCTCGGTCGCTTCCAATCCCGGCAACAAGGTCGGTTGCCCCGGCGGCTCGGTTTCCTTCTCCGTCACCGGCGCGGGAACGCCCAGCCTTTCCTATCAGTGGCGCCGCGGGGCCACTAACCTCACCAACAACGGCCACTACAGCGGAGTCAACTCCCCCGTTCTTTCGATCAGCGGCCTGACCGCGGCCGACGCCGGCTCGAACTACAACTGCGTCGTCTCGAACGCCGTCGGCAGCTCGGCCAGCAACAACGCGAGCCTCAGCTACTGCGCCGCCGACTTCACCTGCGATCTGCAGGTCGATGACAGCGACTTTGTCGCCTTTGCGAACGCCTACAACCTTTTCTTCTGCACCGATCCCGGAATGGCCGCCGGCTGCCCGGCAGACCTCAATTCCGACGGCATCGTCGACGACAGCGACTTTGTGCTCTTCGCCGATGCCTACTCGCAGTTCCTCTGCTCGTAACCCAACCGCCAGGAAAAGGTTGGCATCTGTCCGGAACGACCCAAGCCCGCGGCCAACCGCCGCGGGCTTTTGAATTTCCTGCGCCCTGCCTTCCCGGAACGTCGAATATCCGCTGAAACTGCAATACCCCATAATCGGGGGCGTTTTCTCCTCGTATTCGCTCAACCCAAGGCCCCTCTTCGACGAATTTCCCCGGTTGATCACGGGCCGGACGGCATCGGGAAGTGCGGCCGGGAGGGCCCATTGCTGAGTTTCGCGGAGGTGCACGTGACGAATCGGATTTTCATCCTGGCCGGCGCCCTGGCCCTTTTGTGTCTGGGCCGCGCCGGTGCCCAGGACCTCTACGACGCCTCCGTCCTGAGGACGCTGAACTTTCAGTTCCACGATGCGGACTGGCTCAATCTGCTTAAAGCCAACTACGCCGCCCAGACCAACATCCTCGCGGATCTCACCGTCGACGGCGTGACGTACCCCAACGTCGGCGTGCGCATCCGCGGCAACACGTCGTACACGGCCCTGCCGGCCGGGTCGCAGAAGTTCTCCTTTAACGTTGAACTAGATGCGGTCGACGCGAATCAGGATCTTCTGGGATATTCCTCGCTGAATCTCAACAACGGCTTTCACGATCCGACGTTCTGCCGCGAGGTTCTCTACAACAACTACGTAGCGCAGTACATGCCCAACCCGCGGGCCAACCACGTGCTCGTGACGCTCAACGGGCAGAATTGGGGTGTGTACAACAACGTGCAGCAGTTCAACAAGACGATGCTCGCGACGCACTTTGCCGACACGAGCGGAGTTCGGATCAAGTGCGCCAACAACCCCCAGGGACCCGGGCTCAAGTACAACGGCGCAACCGCCGCGGGATACACGGGCTACGAGATCAAAGACGATGGCGGGCTGGCCGATCCTTGGAGCGCCCTCATCACTGTCTGTGATGCACTCACCAACAAGCCGACAGCTTCCTGGCAGACAACGATCGATCCGGTCTTTGCGATCGACGCGTCCATCTGGTCGGTTGTCTTTGAGAACATTCTCACGGATGATGACAGTTACATCAACAAGGGCGCGGACTTCATGACCTACCGCAATCCGACGGACGGTCGGACGTACCTGCTTCAGACTGACGCAAACGAAACATACACGCAGAACTTCTGGACCCCGTTTCTAAATTTCACGAGCAGCACCAAGCCTTTTCTCAGCCGCGTGCTCGCGGTGCCGGAATTGCGCCAGCGGTACCTCGCGCACTACCGGACGGCGCTTCAGGATCTCACGTGGGCTTCGACTTCCCCGGCGGCCACGGCGCTCCGAAACCAGATAGATGCTGCTGTGCAGGCCGACCCCAAGAAGCTGTATACCTACTCCAATTTTGTGAGCAACTTCACCGTCAGCGTCAATCTGGCATACCCCGGCCCGGCGGGGGGGAGTGTGCCCGGAATCCAGGAATTCCTCGACACGCGATCCTCGGTCCTGGCCGGCTACGCCGAACTCGCGGCGCAGGGACCGGTCATCTCTTCCGTCGTGCCTTCGAGCCAGACGCCCAACCCCACCGACCCGGTGACGATCACCGCGGCGGTCGCGCCGGCTTCGGGCGGGACCATTTCGAAGGTCGAACTGTGGTATCGCCCCTCGCAGGCGGGGACGTACCAGCGAGCCCTGATGTCCTCGATCGGTAGCGGTCTCTATCGCATCACGCTGCCGATCGTCGCCTCGCCAGGCCAGCGCGTCGATTACTACGTCGCCGCAACAGCCGGGAACACCTACGGCTCGATGTCGTTCTTCCCGGCGCATACCGAGTGGGACCCGCAGACGATCAACTACACCTTTTCTGCCAGCGGCGGCATGCGCATCACCGAGTTCATGTACTCCGGCACCAACGGCGAGTTTGTCGAGTTCACAAACCTCTCGTCAAGCCCGATAGACATGACCGGCTGGAGCTTCGATGACGATCACGCGATCGCGGGGGCGTTCAGTCTCACCGCTCTTGGGGTCGTCCAGCCGGGCGAATCGGTGGTCATCACGGAGACAGCGGCCGCGACTTTCCGAACGGCCTGGAACCTGAGTCCCTCCGTGAAGGTGCTCGGCAGCCTCGGATCGGGCGGCGTGGGGAACAATCTGGCGCGGAATGATCAGGTCAATCTTTACAATGCGGCGGGCACATTGGTGGATCGCCTCCGCTTCGGTGATCAGACTTTCCCCGGCACCATCCGCGCTCAGAACGCCAGCGGCCAGACCTGCCGCGACGGCATCGGCATGGACAACGTCTCGCTGTGGGTGCTCTCGAAAGCGGGCGATGCGTACGGCTCGTTTGCATCGACGGGAGGCGATAAGGGCTCTCCGGGTTCGTATGTTTCGGTGCGCTGCACGCCGTGCCCCGGAGACTTCAACGGTGACGGTCCGGTGGATGATTCGGACTTTGTCATCTTCGTGGCGGCGTACGAACTGCTTGACTGCGCCGATCCCGCGATGCCGGCGGGCTGCCCGACCGACATGAACAAGGATGGGCTTGTCGACGACGCCGACTTCTCGCTGTTTGTTGTGGCGTACAACCAGTTCATCTGCCCCTGAGAGCTAGTCCTGCCCGATTTCGAAGCGGCAGTCGGTCTCGAGCGACGCTCCCGGTTCGATCCGTTGCGTGCCCGTGCCGCTCACACCCCGGTTCTCGAGGTTGAAGCCGTCGTTGGCCTGTGTCTGCGGCTCGACGGCGACAAACGGGAGCGGTGTCCCGCTCTTGCCGTTCGCGTGCGGGGCGAAGACGACCAGGTGGGTCATGTTTGGTGATGCGTGCATGGTGAGGGTGACGCGGCTCTTTGGCCAGCGAAGCCGGGCTCTGCCGGTAAAGCCCGAGAAGACCGCATCGATATGTTCATCGGGGAACCGGGCGGAGGCCGCGAGGCTGTGCGAAAGGGCGTCGGGCGCTGCGGGGCCGATCGCGCAGCCCGAGTCGACCGGATAGCGCCCGTTGACAGGGGCTTCGACTTCGAGGATGTCGTTGTCATCCCAGAGTCGGCGTGAGAAGTAGGGATGGTGGCCGCACCCGGCGGGGAAGGCGGTTGTGTCGGTGTTGGTCACGGCGAGGTGCACGCGGAGCGAATCGTCGTCGAGGGAGTAATCGGCCTTGCACCGGAAGGACCAGGGCCAGTTGGAATCGGAGAAGTTCCTGCTGTCGTATTCGAGAGAGATGGCTGTGGCGCTGTGCGCGACAATGGACCACGGGCGTTTGCGGACATCGCCGTGCTGGGCCATCGCGTCGCCGGTGTTGGTGCGGAGGGTGATCGGTTTGCCGCCGAAGCTGAATGAGCCGTTGCGGATGCGGTTGGCCCAGGGGGCCATGATGAAAGATGCCAGGAGCGATGCGTTAGTTTCCTGGGGTGCCGCCCGGCGCATGAGCGGGTAGTAAAAGCCGCTGGGACCCAGGATAGAAAGATCTGCGATGCCGGCGCCGAGTTCTGGCGCGATGGAGGCGCGGAGCTTGCCGGCCTGTAAGGTGTGGAAGGGCATAGATGCGGTCTCCGGGGCGTAAAAAGTGTGAGGCTAGCAGACGCGGCGTTCGCCCGGGTTTGGGGGAGGGATTGGGGCATACGCCTCAGGCTGGCAAATTAATCTCGGCTTTTGCACAACGTTTGGGTATCGATGTCACCCGATTCGCTGTAGGCTCCGCTTCGCCGAAAGGGGATTGACATGAAGCTCTGGAAGCTGGTCGTGGCGGCGGTTGCGCTGGTGTCGTTCTTGGCGAAGGCGGCGCCGGATATCAAGTCGATCGATCTGAACGATCTATCCAACACCTTTGTCGCGAAGACGACGGACTTTACGACTCCGGCGAATCCGCGGCTGGTCGTGAGGCGGGCGGCGAAGTACACGTTCTTTGTGGTGACCAACAAGGAAGCGCCTCCCGCGTCCTGGACCATGTCGGTGAAGGCCAAACGCGGGTGGAACGGCTCGGAAGTAACGATTCCGCGCCGCTTTGGACCGCCGCCCTATTCGCCGACGGACTGGTATTACGCGGTGGACAATGTCACGGAAGGGCCGACCACATATTCATTCACGGTGGTGGTGTATGTGCCGACGAACGCGGAGGTGGGAACGTACGAGTTCCGGATCGAGGCGATGGTGGCGGCACCGCCGACGGCGCTGGCGATCCCGGCGATCTCCGTGACCAAAAACTTTCCGAAGAAGCTCGTGGTACTTTTCAATCCCTACGCGAGCGGAGACGGGACATACATGCCGGTGCAGAAAGACCGGCAGGAGTATGTCGAGAACGAGGTGGGAAGGTGGGTAAACGGCGGGGTGATGGTGCGGCCGTGGCGCGTCGCGCAGTTTGATGAGAAGACTCTGAACGTGCTGAACTACATCCTGGACCAGACTCCGGGGCTGGACCGGACGAGCCCGGTGCAGGTGACTCGCGAAATCAGCGGGAGCTGCAACTGGCGGTACTGGGGGCAGGGGATCCTTGAAGGCCGCTGGGCCGCGACATTCCCCGGCGGCAAGTCGCCTCTTTCCTGGAACGGCACCGACGAGGTGCTGAAGGAATACACCAAGGCGGGCCCGCCTTACGCGACGGTGAAGTACGGGCAGTGCTGGGTGTTCGCCAACGTGTCGCAGAGCCTGCTGCGATGCGCTGGTGTTCCGGCGCGGACGGTGAGCGTGTTCCTGACCGCGATCGACAATTCGGGTCCGCCCGACGGGCACATCGACTCATTCTTCCATTACAACGGGGTTACCAAGACATATGCGTTCGATCGGCCGCAGACGATCGACAGCTGGTGGAACTATCACGTCTGGACCGAAGCGTGGATGGCGCGTCCGGACCTGACGGGCGGGAACGGGTGGCAGTGCATCGATGCGACAAGCCAGTCGGACGGACCCGGGCTCAAGAAGATCGGTCCTGCGGCGCGGGAGATCATTCGGGCGGCTGCCGCGCCGCCGGTGAGCGCGTACGACGCGGGCTTCATGTGGTCGAGCGCGCTGTCGGATTACAGAGTACTCAAGGAGAGCAAGACCGTCCCCGGGATGTACGCGGTGGATTCGGTGCGGGACAACGACAAATGCGGATTCGCGAAGAGCGTCTGGACGAAGGAACTCGACACGACCGACATGGTCAACATCGCGGATGAGTACCGGCCGGCGCCGCGCCCGGGGTCGGGCGCGGGCGAGGCAAGCTTCGGCCGCGTCTTTACCAATTCGTACTTTGACGTGCAGTTCTTTGCGCCCGAGACGATGGCCGTGGGCCAGGACGTGACGGGCGTGGTCCGGATCACCAACGGGCCCGGATCGATCCGCACGTTCTACACCACATTCGGCGCGGATCTTCATTTCTACGACGGCGAGCGGAACACGATTCTGGCCGATCCGAGCTGGGCGCCCGTCACGCTGGCTTCGGGCGAATCGATCGATCTGACGCTGACAATCCCCGGGGCGCAGATCGCGGCGTTCATGGGGCAGACGGAGGAGTTCATCCGCTGGCAGGGCGCGGTGAACTGTGACGATATCGACGTGGTGGAGTTTTTCGGGGGGCCGGGCCCGACGGGGTCGACGGGTGTGACCTCGCCCCCGATCACGCTGACACTCTCGCCTTCGGGCCCGCTTGCGCCGGGAGGCACTTCCACGACGATCTCCACGTATACCAACACCACGGGGCTCGTGCTGACGAACGTGAACGTGACGATCGCGTGTAACGCGCTGCTCTCGACCGGTGGACAGCCCTCGGTGACGTATTCGCTGCCGGACATCCCGCCCGGCGGATCGCCGGTGATTCCGTCCGCTTCGATCGACGCGGCGATGGCTATCGGTCCGTCGGACGTGAGCGTGGCGCTCGAGTGCGACCAGGTGCCGCCGAGCACCGCGATGGTGAACGTTCAGATCAAATCGTGCGCGGGAGATCTGAACGGAGATGGACTCGTGGACGACTCGGACTTTGTGATCTTCGAGAGCGGCTACGAGCTGTACGCATGCGACAATCCGGAGATGGACTCGGGCTGCCCGGCCGATCTCAACGGGGATCAAGTGGTCGATGATGTCGACTTTGGGATCTTCGTCGGGTCGTATGTGGACTATTTCTGCCCGGCCCCGAACTGAAAGTGACGACATGACTGGAATCACGCCGCCGGGTGACGCCCGGCGGCGTTCTTTTCCGGTCGGTGCGCTGTGCCCTTCGATCCTTTTCACGTCGCGTGAATGGACCGCGCACAGAATGAATTCTCTTGCGGCAGCCCGATGATTCAAGTAGCGTTGGTGAGGGAGGAAAATGCCATGAAAATCGTTGCAGCGGTATTGGCGTGCGGCGCGGGAGGTTTTGTTGCCTCTGGGGGTCTTTCGCAATCGGTGCTGGTTTCTTCGGGCGGTTTTGTGCAGGCCGGAGCCGATCCGGTGACTTCAGGATTGATCGGGTGGCCCGGTGAAGACCTGCACCTGGCAATCGGCGGACCCGGCTCGAACTTGGCCGAAGGGTTCTTTTCGGGGCTGGGCACGATCACCCGCTCTGCGTCATCGGCCGGAGGCGGCGTAAGCAACAGCGCGCAGGGGAAGGTCGGGATGGGGTATCTGGTGTTCAGCGCGAGCAATGCCGCTCCGGATGCGGCTCCGTTCGCATACGCGATGGCGAACGGAGGGTGGAAGGAGACGATGACCGTCTCGAACGCGGCCCACACGGGCGAGCCCGGTTTCCTTCAGTTCGGCATCAATGTGTCGGCATTTCTTAGAACGACCGGATTGACCGGAGCCGCGACGGTTCGGCTGACCGTGTACAAGGACAACGTTCAGCTTCTGGCGAACGAGTTCTTTGACCCGGGAAATTCAGATTTGCTCTCCACAGATCGGCAGTACGGGCAGTGGGGCTTGGCTTCCTATGGCGAAACCGAGGAAAAGGTGGTGCGGGGTGACGCGACCTTTGCGGTGCCGATCACCTTTGGAACTCCGTTTACGCTCGGGGTGTACGCGTGGTCGGTGGCGGGCATGCGCTCGAGCGGCGGATTCGGGGACAGCTCGACCGCTCTCGTGGACACCGCGACGGTTCGGTGGGGCGGCATTCTGAACCTGTACGCGGAATCAACGCCGGTGAGCGGGATCATCTCGGGCCAGACCGGAAAGGACTGGGGACCGGGGACGCTGCCTCCGGATCCGTGCCCCGGTGATTTCAACTTTGACGGTGTGGTGGACGATGCGGACTTTGTGATCTTTGTGCAGGGTTACAACCTGCTGCTGTGCGAGGACCCGATGATGGCGGATGGGTGTCCCGCGGACATGAACGGGGATCTGCTGGTGGACGATGCGGATTTCTCGCTTTTCGTGGTCGCGTACGACAACCTGTCGTGCATCTAGCCTGGTTCTGGCGCGATCACTTGCCGCGCACGGGCGCCGATCGATCGACCTCGGCCGCGATGGCGTCGGCCCAGATTCGGTAGCCCTTTTCGGAGAGGTGGAGGAAGTCGGGCATGATCTCTTTGGAGATCGTGCCGTTCTTTTCGAGGAACTTGTCGGAGATGTCGAGGTAGCGCACGCGGGGCATGGGCGGCTCGCCGTCGATCCCCTGGCCGATATTGGAAACCAGTTTGTTCGTTTCGACGATCAACTCGCGTGCTGCATCGGGTTTTTCGGAGCGGGGGAAGATGCCCAGGACGAGGATGTCGGCGCGGGGGAGTTTGTCGTGAATGGCGCGGACGTCGGCGCGGATGCCCTGGTTGATCTGCTGTGCGGAGTTGGCGACGCCGGGGCCGCCCGCGGTGTTGTTCGTCCCGATCATGAGGATGACAAGCCGGGGGGAATTGCCCGTGGCGGGGCTGTCGAGACCATCGAGATTGCCTGTCGAGACGCGATAGAGGACGTGCTGGGTGCGGTCTCCCCCGATACCGAAGTTCACCGCATTTCGCGGAGCGAAGCGCTCCTTCCAGACGGCTTTGCCTTCGCCTTCCCAGCCCTGGGTGATGGAATCGCCGACAAAGATGATGTCGATGTCCCCCTTTTCAGCACCCTGTTTGGCGCGGGCATTGAAGGAGTCGTTTCGTTCCTGCCACCACTTGTCCGGGCGCGGCGCGGGGACGGCGGCGGAATTGACCTGCGGAGCGGCGGGCTGGGTCGCCCCGGTGGGGGCAGATGCGGCGGGTGGAACGGGTGGGGCGGGCTGCAGCAGGCAGAGCGAAACGAAAGCAAGATAGAGCATCCGGGCAGATTACCACGTTCCGGCGGGTTTCTCAGTACGTCGGCCAGACCCCGGGGGTCGCGAGTTCGAGCAGGTGGCCGTCGGGATCGCGGAAGTAGAGGCTGGTGCCGCCCTTGTCCCACTTCATTTCACCCTCGACCCGGATGTTGAGTGATGCGAGATGGTCGCGCCATGCGGGCAGCGCGGTTTCTGAGATGGCGAAGGCGAAGTGGGTTGATCCGTGAGCATCGTGTGGCGGAATCGTGCCGCCGGGAAACTCAAGCGCCTGTGATGAGCCGCCTGCTTTGAATAGGAGAAAGACCTGGCCGCCGGGGAGCTCAAGCGCAGAGAGGCGATCGTCGCGTGAGTCGGGATTGAGCGGCCGAAAGCTAAAGACGCGGGCATACCAGGCACGCGAGGCGGAAACGTCGGCGACGTGGATGGCGATTTCGAGGAGTCGGCTGATCGGGGGAGGCACAGACACGGTTACATCCGTTCGACGGTGGGCAGGCCGAGCGTCGTGAGGCCGTCGTAAAGGACGCGGCCGGTGAGGTCGCAAAGGCGAAGGCGTGAGAGCATGGTCTGTTCGTTGTCGGCGCTGAGGACGGGGCAGGCGTCGTAGAAACTGCTGAAGGCGCCTGCGAGGTCGTAGAGGAAGCCGCAGAGGCGGTGGGGCTCGCAGGCCTCGGCCATCGATTTGAGTGCGCCCGGATAGCGCAAGATCGCGAGCGCCAGCGTTTTTTCCTGCGGCTGAACTATGGCGAGCGGGGCCTTGCGGAACGGCGCGTTCGGGCCCGTGTCGATCCGCTTCTCGGCCTGCGCTTTCCGCAGAATGCTCTTGATGCGGGCGAAGGCGTAGAGCAGATATGGGCCCGTGTTGCCCTCGAAAGCGACCATGCGATCGAAGGAGAAGACGTAATCCTTCATGCGGTCGTTGCAAAGGTCGGCGTATTTGATGGCGGCGACGCCGACGGCCTCCGCGATCCGATCGCGTTCCGCGTCGGGAAGGGCGGCGGAGCGGCGGTTGACTTCGGCGCTGGCACGCTGATGAGCTTCGTCGATGAGGTCGGTGAGCTTGACGTTCTCGCCGCTGCGGGTTTTGAAGGGGCGACCATCTTCTCCGAGGACCATGCCGAAGCCGGCGTGGCGGAGCGTGGCGACCTTGCCGCCGGTCATGTCGGCGTATCCGGCCTTGCGTGCCGCCGCGAAGACCTGCTGGAAATGGAGGCTCTGGCGTGCATCGACGGCGTAGACGAGGCGGGAGGCGCCAAACTTCCGGACGCGCCGGCGGATGCCGGCGAGATCGGTCGTTGCGTAGAGAAAACCGCCGTCCGACTTTCGGATGATGCAGGGCTCGCTGATTCTCTGGCCCCGGTCGTCGAGATCGCCGGGCCCGTCGAGACGGACGACGAGCGCGCCGTCGGATTCTTCGGCGATGTTGCGATTGACGAGGTCGTCGACGATCTCGCCGAGCTCGTTGGAATAGCTGGATTCGCCGGCGGTGTCTTCGGCGCGCACGGTGGCGTGCAGCCGTGCGCAGACGGCCACACACTCATCGACAGTGATCCGGGCGATGCGCTGCCAGACCGCGTAGATCTCGGGATCGTGAGCCTGGAGCTTGACGAGCGTGGACTTGGCGGCGGCGAGTTTCTCTCTGGCGCCGCTCACCTGCTCCTCGAGTTCCGCGCGGGCCTTGGGGCCCAGATCGAAGCGTTCCACGGCGGCGAGCCCGGCCTCGTCCCCGGTGCACTCGCGCTGCGCCTGCTTATACGCACGATCGAGATCGTCGAGCCTGAGTGTTGCCAGATCGATCTTGCCCGCCTTGGCGTCGGCGGCGATCTTGGCGGTGACCATCGCGATAGGGAGGCCCCAGTCGCCGAGGTGATTCTGGCGGACGACCTTGTGCCCGAGACGTTCGAAGACGCGGGCGAGAGCATCACCGATGATGGTGGCACGAAGATGGCCGACGTGCATCTGCTTGGCAAGGTTGACGCCGCACAGATCGACGGCGATGGTCTCTGTTACTTCTGGAGCCGGCACGCCGAGCGCGGGCGTGTCCATCGAGGCAAGCAGAGAAGCGAGTGCATCGCCCTTGAGGCGGATGTTGATGAAGCCGTGCCCGGCGATGGACTTGTCGGTGAGCGGTTCGGCGATTCTCTGAAGATCGGGCATCGCGCCGGCCTTGGCGACGATGGCCGCGGCGACATCGCGAGGCGGCTTGCCGACCCGCTTGGAGAGGCTCATCGCGATGTTGGCCTGAAAGTCGCCGAGCGCGGCCTGTTTGCTTGCGGTGATGAGGGGGTCTGCGTCGCCGATTTCAGGGAAAGCGGCGGCGGTGGCGGCGCGGAATGCGGAATCGAGCAGTGCGATGGGGTCGGAAGATTCGGACATTGGAGGGGAGTGTACGTGGAGGTCCTGGGCATCGCGTAAAGGACAAGGCGCGGATCTAGTTTGCCCGAGCCGGGGGGCTGGGGTTCTTTGCCCAATCGGAAAGGATGCGGGCGATCTCATCCGCAACGGGGATCATGGCTGTACTGGGAGTGAGCGAGAGCGGATCGTCGATGAGCGCGACGTGCTTGTTTTTGAAAGCGGGTATGTCGAGCTCCCCGGCGCGGCCGAAGAGAGCGATGAGCTGGTCCGGCGTCGCCGGGGCTGGGGCCGGGGAGCGCGGCGGCCGCGGGGCGAAAATGATGATGCCGTCGGGGGCGAGGTGTGCCAGGTCTTCTGTGTCGAGCGTGATCCAGGGGCCGCCGGACTGCGGGACGGCGGTGGCACCGAGGCGCTGCAGAAGCTGCTGGTGAAAGCTGCCCGGTCCAAGCGCGCCGATCGGTTTGGTGCCGGAGACGAGGAGGATCTTGCCGGCAGACTTCATCGCCGGGCCGCGATCCGACCAGGCACGGCGCATTTCATCTTCGAAGGGTGGCGGGGGAGTGGGGTGTTCGGCAGGATCGCCGGTGGAAAATGCGAACAGGGATTTGTCGATGGAGTTGGCGGCCTCTTCGATCTGATCGAGCGAGAGCGGGTTGAGATTCTGGACGACCCAGTTGTGTTCCTTGGCGAGCTCGAGTAGCCGAGGCGGAAGTTCCTGCGCTCCCCACTGGATGAAGATGTGGGTCGGGTTGGTCTTGAGCAGAGCTTCGTAGTCGATGGTGCCGAGCTCGCCGCACGAGGGGATGGAGGGATCGAGGACGAGGTCGTAGGCGTGCCGGCCCACGATCTGCGACTCGAAACCCAAGTCGCGGATGATGATGGCCAGAGCGGGGCTCAGCGCCACGATGCGGAGTGCCGGCTGACCGGGCGCGGGCTGGCGGGGTTTTTCGCAGGCGGAAAGAGCCCCAAGGGCGCAGAGCAGCATGAGAGCGAATCGGCGCATGGACAAGGCTATGGGAGTGCAAAGCCGGTTATGCTTGCCGCCGCGAAGGGGTCTTTATGAATGTGACATTCAACACGGGCATGGTGGTTTTGCTGCTGATGGCGGGGGTTTTGATCTGCATCGAGTGCGGCCGCAGGATCGGGCTCAGGCGTCGAAAGGCCGGCAGCGATCCCAGCAAATCGGGGACGGGCGCAACGGAGGCGGCGGTCTTTGGATTGCTTGGGCTGCTGGTTGCATTTACGTTCTCCGGAGCCGCGTCCCGGTTTGATGCTCGCAGGCTTCAGATCGTGGAAGAGGCCAACGCGATCGGGACCGCGTACCTGCGCGTGGACCTTCTTCCCGAAGATGTGCAGCCCGAGATCCGGGAGTTGTTCCGCGCGTACACCGACGCGAGAATCGCGACCTATCACGCGATTCCCGACCTCGAAAAGGTGAACGAGGAAAACGCGCGGGCGATGCGGCTTCAATCGGAGCTCTGGAAAGCCTGCGTGGGGGCGTGCAAGCTGGCCCCGAGCCCGGCGGTGACTTCCATGGTGATCCCTGCGGTGAATGAGCTCATCGACGTCTCGAGCCGGAGGACGGCCGCGGCGCAGGCGCATGTGCCATGGATCGTGATGGCGGCGCTCCTGGGACTGGCGATGGGCTGTTCGCTCCTGGCCGGGTTCGACATGGCGGCGGACAAGTTTCGCAGCTGGACCCACCAGCTCGTGTTTGCGCTGACGATCGGGTTTGTGGTGTTTGTGATTTTCGACCTTGAGTACCCGCGGTTGGGACTTATTCGGATCGAGGCGTTCGACCGGTATATGGAGGATGCCCGGCGGGGGATGGACGGCGAGGTGCGGCCAAGCGAGTTCATAAGGAAGGGCGGGGGGTTGCCCGGGGGAAAGTGAGCGCCAAGAATCCTCTCCACGTCTGACTGGCCCGTACGGTCTCTCTGAAAGGATCAGGCCGGGGTTAAAGAGCGGGATTGACCCGTGACCTCTTGGACGGAGTCGGGTTTGGCGGCTTGCCGCAAACCCTTGTGATTGAAAGGTTTGAACATGTCTGACACTGCTGTTGACGCGAAAGTGAAAGAAATCGGCGACAAACTGGCTGGCCTCAGCCTGAAGGAAGCCGTTGATCTCGGCAAGTACCTCAAGGAGGCCTACGGCATTGAGGCCGCGGCGGGCGGTGCGGTGGTCATGGCTGGCGGCGCGGCTGCCGGCGGCGCGGCCAAGGCCGAAGAGAAGGACAGCTTCGATGTGGTTCTGAAGGCGGTTGATGCTGCCAAGAAGATCCAGGTCATCAAGGTCGTCCGCGAGGCGACGGGCCTTGGCCTCGCCGAGGCGAAGGCTTTCGTCGACGCTCCGGGCAAGCCGATCAAGACCGGTCTGTCGAAGGACGAGGCCGAGAAGCTCAAGAAGACCATCACCGAGGCCGGCGGCACCGTCGAACTCGCCTGATTCTTGTTGGAATGAAACTCAAGGAAGGCCCGGGCGACCGGGCCTTCTTTACTTTTGGGGGTCAGAATGAACCCGACCAAATCCTAAACAAATTCCATGCCATTTGGCGGAAAATTTGATGAAATTCTCAAGTTTCGATTGCGAGGTGGCAGCTTGGTTGATCTAGGCGGGGGTATACTTTTCGGTTCGGGGTAAAGCCTGAACACAGCGGCGGCACTTGATCTCGGGCACTTGGGCGATTGAACTGAAACTCTCGGCGTGAGCACAGAAGGCTTGTGAACCAGGTCGGGGTATGACTCCCTGCGGCGATTTTCTCGGCGCGGTGAGGGTTATCTATCGGACGAAAGGACTTCGATGCCTGCAAATCCATCTTCTACAGGCGGCTATCGCGTTTTCCAGACTCCCAACCTCGCGGTGACACCCATCGCGAACGTGAGGAACTTCGCCAAGCGTGGCGATGGGATGGAAATTCCCGATCTGACCAAGCTTCAGTCGGACGGGTACAAGCGGTTCCTGCAGCTTGAGAAGGGGCCGGAGGAGCGGGATCCGCTGATCGGCCTCGAGTCGCTGCTCAAAGAGATCTTCCCGATCAAGAGCTACGACGAGACGATGAGCCTCGAGTACCTCTCGTACGTGCTCGAAGAGCCGCGCTATACGCCGGACGAGTGCCGCGAGCTGCGGCTCACGTACGGGCGTCCGTTCCGGATTTCGGTGCGTCTGAAGCGCGAGGGCAAGCCGGACATGCCCGAAGAGGACATTTACCTCGGCGAGTTCCCGATCATGATGGGCGGGGGCGAGTTCATCGTGAACGGCGCCGAGCGCGTGATCGTGAGCCAGCTGCACCGCTCGCCGGGCGTGGACTTCTCGATTGTTTCCAGCGAAGGCGACCGGCCGCTCCATTCGACCCGCATCATCCCCGAGCGCGGCTCGTGGATCGAGCTTGAAGTGACCAAGAAGGACGTTCTGGCGATGCGGATCGACCAGAGCACCAAGCTCGCGGCGACGACGTTCCTGCGGTGTCTTGACGAGAGCGTGGCGCCGACGGACAAGCTGCTGCAGCTGTTCTACGAGGTTTCGGCGATCCCCGCGGACAAGGTTCGCGCGGAGCACTGGGCCGCGGAGACGGTGATCGACAAGGAGACGGGCGAGGAGCTTGTGCACGTCGGCCGCCAGATCGGCGAGCAGGCCGAGGCGATCCAGAACAGCAACCTCAAGAACATCAAGGTCATCCAGAACCCCAGCGACGTTCTGATCCTGAACACGATCGCGGAGGAGAAGCTGGAGCAGTTCGCCGAGTTTGCCGAGACGGATTACGAGCGGGCGCTCGTGAAGCTGTACACGAAGCTGCGTCCGGGCAACCCGCCGCAGGTCGAGAAGGCCAAGGCGCTGTTCGCGGAGAAGTTCTTCGACGACAACCGTTACCGCCTCGGTCGAGTCGGCCGTTTCCGCATCAACCGCAAGTTCGATCTGAACGTTCCGGAGGACATGATGTTCCTTCGGAGCGAGGACTTCCTGCGGGTCATCCAGTACGTGCTCGACCTGCGTTCGAACCGGCTCGACCCCAAGACCGGGCGCCCCGTGGCGCAGGTCGACGACATCGACCACCTGGGCAACCGGCGTCTGCGGACGCTGGATGAGCTGGCGGTCGAGGAGCTCCGCAAGGGCTTCCTGAAGCTCAAGCGCACCGTGCAGGAGCGCATGAGCGTCAAGGATCCGAACGAGCTGGCCAAGATCGCGGACCTCGTCAACAGCAAGAGCATCTCGAGCGCGATCGACTTCTTCTTCGGACGCAGCGAGCTGTCGCAGGTCGTCGATCAGACCAACCCGCTCTCGAGCCTTGTGCACGAGCGGCGTCTGTCGGCCCTCGGACCGGGCGGTCTGAACCGCAAGCGCGCCGGCTTCGAAGTTCGCGACGTGCACATCTCGCACTACGGGCGCATCTGCCCGATCGAGACGCCCGAAGGTACCAACATCGGCCTGATCGCGTCGCTGGGCATCTACTCCAGCATCGACGACTACGGCTTCCTGCGCACCGCCTACCGCGAGGTGAAGGGCGGCGAGCTGTCGGGCAAGATCGTCCATCTGCGTGCCGACGAGGAGATGCAGAAGGTTCTCGCTCCGACCGATGCGCTCGATGAGAAGGGCCGGCTCAAGAAGGGCTCGATCCTGGCTCGCGTCGCGGGCGAACTGGCCGAGACCGGCAGCGAGAAGGTCGACTATGTCGATATCTCTCCCAAGCAGGTGGTCGGCATTTCGGCGGCGCTGATCCCGTTCCTGGAGCATGACGACGCGAACCGCGCCCTGATGGGTTCGAACATGCAGCGTCAGGCCGTGCCGCTCGTCAAGGTCGATCCTCCGTGCGTGGGCACGGGCGTCGAGAAGGCGGTGGGGCACAACACGGGCATGGTGGTGAAGGCCAAGAACGCCGGCACCGTCACGTTCGTGGACGCCCAGCGCATCATCATCGATAACTCGGACGAATACGTGCTTCGCAAGTTCGTCGGTCTCAACGAACGGACCTGCCAGAACCAGCGTCCGATCGTGAAGCCCGGCCAGAAGGTGGCGAAGAACCAGGTGCTCGCCGACGGCGCCAGCACGCGTCAGGGCGAACTCGCCCTGGGCAAGAGCGTGATGGTCGCGTTCAACACGTTCGACGGCTACAACTTCGAAGACGCGATCGTGATCAACGAGAAGCTGGTGAAGGACGACACCTTCACGAGCATCCACATCGATGCGTTCGACGTTGAGATCCGCGAGACCAAGCTCGGCCGCGAGGAATTCACGCGCGACATTCCCAACGTCAGCGAGAAGATGCTGCGGAATCTGGACGAGCAGGGGATCATCCGTCTGGGCGCCCGCGTGGGCCCGGGCGACATCCTGGTCGGCAAGGTCAGCCCCAAGAGCAAGACGGAGCTGACGCCCGAAGAGAAGCTGCTGCACGCCATCTTCGGCCGCGCCGGTGAGGACGTGAAGAACGATTCGCTCGAAGTGCCCGCGGGCGTCGAGGGCATCGTGATCGGGGCGAACAAGTTCAGCCGCCGGCTCCATATGAACGAGGAGCAGAAGAAGCAGCTGAAGAAGGACATTTCCGACTACGAGAAGACGATGGACGAAAAGGCCATCGTGCTCTTCAAGGAAATGACGCAGAAGATCAACGAGATCATGGGCACGCCCATGGTCGACCCCAACACGCGTCAGAAGGTCGGCGCCAGCGATATCGCGGAAGTCATCCTCGAACAGATCAAGACGTTCGACATCAAGTGGGCCAAGGGCAGCAAGGAAGCCCGCGAGCAGGCCGAGGTGGTGCATCGCCAGTTCTGGCCGCGCATCAAGGGTCTGGAGGCCGAGAAGGGTCGCAAGGTCGCCCACATGAAGCGCGGCGACGAGCTGCCGACGGGCGTTCTTGAGATGGTCAAGGTCTACATCGCGACCAAGCGCACGCTGTCGGTCGGCGACAAGATGGCCGGCCGCCACGGCAACAAGGGCGTCATTGCCCGCATCGTTCCCGAAGAGGACATGCCATTCCTGGAGGACGGGACCTCGGTCGACGTGCTGCTCAACCCGCTGGGGGTGCCCAGCCGAATGAACGTCGGGCAGATTCTCGAGACGCATCTGGGCTGGGCGGCCCGCGTCCTGGGATTCCAGGCGATCACGCCGGTATTCGACGGTGCGCACGAGCAGCAGGTGCACGACGCGATCAAGGAAGCCAACGAGAGCGTTGATCAGAAGCTGGCGAACTACGAGGCGACGGCGACGTGGCCTCAGCCCCGCGAGCTTCTGGCCAAGATGCCGCGCGGCGGCAAGATCCAGCTGCACGACGGACGCACGGGCGAGCCGTTCAACCAGCGGACGACCGTCGGCTACATGTACATGCTCAAGCTGCACCACCTCGTGGACGACAAGATCCACGCGCGTGCGACGGGTCCGTATTCGCTCATCACGCAGCAGCCCCTGGGCGGCAAGGCCCGCACGGGCGGCCAGCGTTTCGGCGAAATGGAAGTGTGGGCGCTCGAGGCGTACGGCGCGGCGTACGTGCTGCAGGAGCTGCTCACGGTCAAGTCGGACGATGTGGAAGGTCGCACGAAGATCTACGAGAGCATGGTGAAGGGCACGAACAAGCTCGAGGCGGGCATGCCCGTCGCGTTCGACGTGCTCTGCAACGAGCTCAAGGGTCTGGGTCTGAACGTGACGCTCGAGAAGAAGAAGCTGGAAGGCGGAAGCCTGCTGTAAGTCAGGCACTTGGCACTGGGCAATTGGCACTAGTGGAAGGCAAGAAGACAGCAGATCTGTTCAAGCGTCCAAAGAAGACTTTTCCTGGTGTTGCGGCACGATGCCGCGGGAGACCAGAATCATGGCAGAGACTGTTTACGATCGTGTGAATGACTACTCGGCGGTGAAGGTCACGCTGGCCTCGCCCAACGACATCCGCGCCTGGTCCTACGGCGAGGTGAAGAAGCCCGAGACCATCAACTACCGAACCTACCGCCCCGAGAAGGACGGTCTGTTCTGCGAGCGCATCTTCGGACCCGAGCGCGACTACGAGTGCGCCTGCGGCAAGTACCGCGGCACGAAGTACAAGGGCATCATCTGCGACCGCTGCGGCGTCAAGGTGACGCACAGCCGCGTCCGCCGCAAGCGCATGGGCCACATCAACCTGGCCTGCCCCTCGGTCCACATCTGGTTCTTCAAAAGCATGCCCAGCCGCCTGGGCACGCTGCTCGGGATGAAAACGAGCGACCTCGAGCGCGTGATCTACTACCAGGACTACGTCGTCATCGACGCCGGCGACACCGAGCTGACGTTCAAGCAGATCCTGACCGAGGACGAGTTCCGCGCGGCGCAGGACAAGTTCGGCAACGCCTTCAAGGCCTCGATGGGCGCAGACGCGATGCGCGACCTGATCGAGCGCACGGACCTTGACGCCGAGGCGGCGCAGCTCCGCCAGAACCTCAACGAGACCAAGAGCAAGCAGAAGATCAAGGACTTTGCCAAGCGGCTCAAGCTGATCGAGCAGATCCGCGGCAGCCAGAACGACCCTGCATGGCTCGTCATGGACGTGATCCCGGTGATCCCGCCGGACCTGCGCCCCCTGGTGCTGCTCGAGTCGGGCAACTTCGCGACGAGCGACTTGAACGATCTCTATCGCCGCATCATCAACCGCAACAACCGCCTCAAGAAACTGATGGACCTCAACGCCCCCGAGGTCATCATCCGCAACGAGAAGCGCATGCTGCAGCAGGCTGTGGATGCGCTCTTCGATAACAACCGTTGTCGCCGTCCGGTGCTCGGTTCGTCGAACCGTCCGCTCAAGAGCCTGACGGACATGATCAAGGGCAAGCAGGGCCGCTTCCGCGAGAACCTGCTGGGCAAGCGCGTCGATTACTCCGCGCGTTCGGTCATCGTCGTCGGTCCGGAGCTCAAGCTGCACCAGTGCGGCCTGCCGAAGAAGATCGCCCTCGAGCTCTTCCAGCCGTTCATCATCCGCAAGCTCAAGGAGCACGGCCTGGCGGACACGATCAAGTCGGCCAAGCGCATGCTCGAGCGCCGCGACGCCGCGGTGTGGGACATCCTTGAAGAAGTCATTTATCAGCACCCGGTGCTGCTCAACCGTGCCCCCACGCTTCACCGAATGGGCATCCAGGCGTTCGAGCCGGTGCTGGTCGAAGGTAACGCGATCCGCATCCATCCGCTGGTCTGCGGCGGGTTCAACGCCGACTTCGACGGCGACCAGATGGCCGTCCACCTGCCCCTCTCGGTCGAGGCGCAGGCCGAAGCGCACGTGCTGATGCTCTCGACGCACAACATCTTCTCGCCGGCGAACGGCAAGCCGATCATCTCGCCGTCGCAGGACATCGTCATGGGCGTCTACTTCCTGACGTACCAGGCGCCCGATGAGAAGGCAGACAAGGACCTCAAGCGTTTCAAGGACCGCCGGGAGGTTGTGCTGGCGTACGACCAGGGCAAGATCGGCATCCACGAGCGGATCATCGTGCGTGTGGACGGGTTCACCAAGTTTGTCGACAACCAGGGCGGCGGGGTCAAGGACATGCCGGCCAATCGCCGCCTGATCACGACCGCCGGGCGCATCCTGTTCGCGGACATCCTGGCCAAGGGGATGCCGTTCTACAACTGCGTGCTGGGCAAGAAGGGCTGCGCCCGCGTCATCGACGATGCGTACCTCTTCGCCGACCGTCCGAGCACGATCGACCTGCTCGACAAGATGAAGGAAGCGGGCTTCAAGCAGTCGACGCTGGCGGGTCTCTCGCTGGGCGTGACCGACCTGCGCATCCCCAAGGAGAAGGCCGACCTTCTGGCCGAAAGCCAGAAGAAGGTAGACCGCGTCGAGAAGAACTACGACCGCGGCATCATCACGGCCCGCGAGCGTTACAACCAGCTTCTGGACATCTGGTCGCACTGCCGCGAGAACGTGCAGAAGAAGCTGCTCGAGACGCTGAAGAACGACCGGCGCGATGCCGACGGCAACGAGATGCCGATCGACACCAAGCAGGGCAAGTTCTATCTGAATCCGGTGTACCTGATGAGCGACTCGGGCGCCCGCGGCAATATCAGCCAGATGCAGCAGCTCGCCGGCATGCGAGGCCTGATGGCCAAGCCCTCGGGCGAGATCATCGAGACTCCCATCCGCTCCAACTTCCGCGAGGGTCTGTCGATCCTGGAGTACTTCTCCTCGACGCACGGCGCCCGCAAGGGTCTGGCGGACACGGCGCTCAAGACGGCCGACTCGGGCTACCTGACCCGCAAGCTGTGCGATGTGGCGCAGTCGGTGATCGTGGGCGAGTACGACTGCGGCAGTCGCCGCGGCATCGTGAAGCGCGCGATCTACAAGGGCGAGCAGGTCGACGTGCCGCTCCGCGACATCATCGTGGGGCGTGTCAGCGTCAACAACATCACCAACCCCAAGACCGAAGAGGTCCTGGTCCGCGAGAACGAGCTGATCACGCCGGAGATCGCGGCGCGGCTGGAAAACGCGGGCATCATGGAGGTGATGGTGCGTTCGCCGCTCACGAGCGAGAGCAAGTTCGGCTGCTCGGTGCTGGACTACGGCATGGACCTTTCGACCGGACGGCTGGTCGAGCCGGGCATGGCCGTTGGCATCATCGCGGCCCAGTCGATCGGCGAGCCGGGAACCCAGCTCACGATGCGTACGTTTCACACGGGC
This sequence comes from Planctomycetota bacterium, assembly GCA_018242625.1. GTDB lineage: Bacteria > Planctomycetota > Phycisphaerae > Phycisphaerales > UBA1924 > JAFEBO01. The sequence continues at coordinate 429,410 of JAFEBO010000003.1, read as the reverse complement.
GGCATCGGTCAGCGTACCGCCCAGGAAACCCAGTACCAGGCGCTCAACGCGGGCAAGCTGGAGCTGCGTGACTGCAACGAAGTCCCTGTGAAGGACGACGACGGTCACGACTGCTCGGTCGTGCTGAAGCGCAACGCCGAACTGGCGGTGCTCGACTCTGCCGGGCGCGAGCTCGAGAAGTACAAGGTTCCCTACGGCGCGTTCCTCTACGCCAAGCACGGCGAGGACGTAAAGAAGGGACAGATTGTCATCAAGTGGGATCCGCACCGCACCCCCATCCTCGCCGAGAAGGAGGGTTCGGTGAAGTTTGTCGACATCGAGCTCGACAAGACCGTCCGCGAGGAGGAAACGGGCGGCGGCACCAAGGCCCTGATCGTGATCGAGCACAAGGGCGACCTGCACCCGGCCATCAACATCCTCGATGCCCAGGGCAACATCCTCGACTTCCACTTCCTGCCCGCGAAGGCACGCCTGGAAGTCAAGGACGGCCAGGCGATCAAGGCCGGACAGATGCTCGCTCGTCAGCCTAAGCAGGCGGCGGCAAGCCAGGACATCGTCGGTGGTCTGCCCCGCGTGACGGAAATCTTCGAGGCCCGCAAGCCCAAGGACCCGGCGTTCATGGCCGAGATCTCGGGCAAGGTCGAGATCTTCTCCGACAAGCGCAAGGGCAAGATGACCATCCGCGTCGTCTCTGACTCCGGGCTGGAGAAGGACCACCACGTGCCCAGCGACAAGCAGTTGCTCGTGCACACGGGTGACTTCGTGGCGGCGGGCGACCCGCTGACCGAAGGCCCGCTCGTGCCGCACGACATCCTGCGGATCAAGGGCGAAGAAGCGCTTTGGGCGTACATGCTGGACGAAGTCCAGAACGTCTACCGCGCACAGGGCGTGGTCATCAACGACAAGCACATCGAGCTGATCCTGTCTTCGATGCTCCGCAAGGTGAAGGTCGAAAGCCCGGGCGACACGGACCTGTTGCCGCAGGAGGTCATCGACAAGTTCAACTTCAAGCTCAAGAACGCGGAGATCAGCCAGATGTACCGCGTGACGGATGCGGGCGGCACGGACCTGGCGCTCAACGCTCTTGTCAACAAGGACGAGATCAAGGAGGCCAACGCGAAGGCGGAGGCCGCCGGCAAGGAAGGGGCCAAGGCCAAGCGTGCACGCCCGGCGACGGGTCGCACGCTGCTCCTGGGCATCACCAAGGCGGCACTGTCGAGCGACTCGTTCCTCTCGGGCGCATCGTTCCAGGAGAGCACCAAGGTGCTCACCGAAGCCTCGCTCCGCGGCGCGACGGATACGCTGGTCGGCCTCAAGGAGAACGTGCTGCTGGGTCACCTGATCCCGGCGGGTACCGGTTTCCGTCCGTACCAGGACATCAAGGTGCGTCCGCTCGTCGAACTTCCTCCGGAGGAGGAGGACGACGAAGAGATGCTGGCCGAGGCCTCTGCCGCGGCGGCGGCTCTGGGCGCTTCGCCGAGCGATTCGATGGTGACTCCGCAGGTGACGATCCCGGGAACGGGCGCCACGGCGGATCTGTAAGAATCCTCGCGATCAACTGAAATGAACCACGGCCCGGGTATTCTCCCGGGCCGGTTTCTTTTTGTGGCGGCCGCGAAGAGCGACGGTGTCATGTGCGATGAGATCTAGCAAGGTGCTTTCCCTCGCATGATCCGTTCCATGTCGATCAACGACATGACCGGCAGATCGGTCTGACCCGTCGTGAGCATCACACGGATGTAGGGAATGCACATCCCGCAGCCCGTGCCGCAGCCGGTGCGCCGGGAGAGCTCGTCGAGATCGCGAATGCCGGCGTCGGCGAGCTCTTTGAGTTCGGTGAACGGGACGTTTCGGCAGACGCAGCGGGTGACCATGGCGAGGCGAGAGACGAAAAAGAAACAGGGAAACTCAGCCACAACCCCCTCGCTCCGGGAGGGGGTTTCCGAAGCATCACCATTGATCCCAATCGGGCACGTAACCCGGTTCCGGAGTTTTGGTGAGGCTGCCCGTGCCGAGGAAGCGGCCCTTTGAATCGCGCTTCAGCAGATCGGTGGGGACGATCGTCTGCGTCGCGCTGCCGTCGGCATGGGCGGCGACATTGGATTTCTGCTTCAGCCCGTGCCGGAACGCGGTGGTGGGGGAGTTGTTGGTCTGCCAGCCGGCGGCCCTGCTGAAAAGCTGAGGAGGGTCCAGCAGTGCGGAGCTGCGGGGCAGGCTTGCCGCACTCGACCCGGCCAGGAGCGTGTCGGCGAAGACGAGCAGAGAGGAAGGAAGCAGAATGTCGGCTGTCTTTCGCCACGGGCGGAAGGCGATCTGATCCGCCCAGCCGGGAGTCATCGCGGGCGTGAGGTAATAGCCGTTGTAGCCGTACGTGGTCGAGAACTGAAGGTTCTTTGTCTGCGGCGTGTACGAACCCGCGGGCTGTTCCGGACACTCGAGCGCGGAACGATCGGAGCGGGATGCGTTGAGATAGGGCATGAGCGTGCCGCTAGCGGGAGAAGCGTCGGGAGCATCGGCGCCGAACCAGTAGACCACGGGCCCGGAACCGATGAACGCGTTCTGCCAGTACGCGGCCGGGGTCGCGTGGTCCCTGTAATCACCGGCGTAAAGCGACCATGCAACACCGAGCTGGCGCTGATTGGAGAGGCATTTGGTGGTGCGTGAGGCGGCGATCGTGCCTCGCAGCGCCGGGGCGAGGATCGAAAGAAGCAGCACGATGAGGGCGATCGTAATGAGGAGTTCGATGAGGGTAAAGGCGGGGAAGGCATGCGCCACCGAGGCACGGAGCCAGGGAGAAGAGAAAGGCGCGGTGCGGCGGCACGGCGCAGTCACATCATCCTGCTTTCTCGGCGCCCCGGGGTCGCTGTGGTGGATGTGTTTCATCGCCTGCCCTCCGTCTGCTCCTGCGCTTCGTTGGCGCGGAGAAGCGATGCGAGCAGATCGTGATCGGCGAGAGTGACCGTGCCGTCGCCGTTGACATCGCGGCTGCCTCGCAACTGCTCCCAGGCGTAAAGATCCTCGATGTCGAAGCTCCCGTCTTGGTTGACATCAACCAGCGCGGGGGCCGGCCCGAAAGCGTTCAGGCCGGCGGTGCCGATGGCGTAGAGATTGCCGCCCGCCACAGCAGGCGAGCCGGAGATGGCCGCGGCCGATGCCACGACCGTGAGGGGCGACGTCGGCGAAGTGATAGAAGCATCGATGATGCGGAGGACGTTGTCACCCCCGCAGACGGCAAGCTGGTCGGACGCGGTGGAATAGACCGGCTGAGCGTTCCACCAGCCGATGGGTGTAAATTCGCCCGGATCGATGATTCCGTTGTGATTGGAGTCCGACCACGTGCGCGTCTGGCTTGACCAGAGCAAAGAAGCTGACGTCGCCCCATCCGTAAAGACCTGGAGCGCCGGGAGCGAACCAAACCCCTGGATTCCCGTGGAGAGGCCGAGCCGGTTGCCGGGAAGTCGGATGGGCGTTGCGGCCGACCGATTGGAAGCCACCGACCAGAGAAGTGTGCCGGTGCTGGCGCGGACTTTGACCAGATTGCCCGAGGATGTGCCGCCATAAAACCCGTAACTTGCCGCGTAGATCGAATCGTGGGACGCGTCGAGCAGAAGACCGCTAAAGAAACCGTTGTTGGCCGGGTTCGAGATCGTCCAGAGCGGGAGCGGCGGCTGACCGTTTGTGCCGCCGTGTGCGGGGAGTGCGAATATCTGCCCGGGATTGCTGGCATACAGCCCCACGGTGGCGACGTAGAGGCGATCCGTGGCGGGGTCGTACGAAGGTGAATTGCCGGAACTGGCGCCGATCGGGAATGCCCAGAGGATCTCGCCGGGCTGAAAAGGATTCTGCGCGGAATAGGCATCGAGATTGATCGAGTACAGCGATGCAGAATCGCCGAAGCCGTCGTAATCGGTAACAAAGAGCCGGCCCGGGCCTCGCCATGATCGGGCGATGACGGGCGAGGCGTTGACCACCGGTCCAAAGAGCGAAGCGCTCCAGCGAATGGTGGGGGAATAGAGCGATACGCAGTAGAGCGTGCTTCCCCCCGCGACCACAACGGTTGCCGCCCGTTCATCGATCGCCGGCGTCGCTGTGCTCTCGAACTCCGGCGCATCGATGGGCACCGACCATGCCACCTGCCCCGTGCGACGCGCGATCGCGAAGAGTTTCCAGTTCGTGCCCGACGGTTCAACGACAGAGCCAACCGCATAGACAAAGTGCAGGCCCGCGGCCACACCGGCGCGCTGAACGAACGTGATTGCGCGTCCGTTCTCATCCTTGCCGCAGATCCAGGCGGATGCCGCGAGCGAGGGAAACGCCTGGGCGGTCGTGCCGGTGCGGGAGGAATCTCCCGCCACGGTCGGCCATGTGCCCTGGGCGAAGGCCGTCAGCCCACCGCAGAAGAGCGGCAGAATTGCAGTCAAAGCCGCAGCACGCGCTTTCGCGCGGGCTGTGGAAGATCTTGGAGCCCGGCCGATCACTTTCTCCTCCGGCGGGGCGCGATGAGACTTGCGAAAGCGAGCAGCGGCAGCGCCGCCGGCGCAGGAACCTCGGCGATCGCATCGATGGCGATATTCCCGCTGTTTCCGTCGGGGTTCGATATCCGAACGAAGCGGATCGAGTCGAGGCCCGTGGAAGCGAAATCGATTCCGGTCCCGCCGCCGCTGCCGTTGTATCCGGCGACAATCTGCGCGAAAGACTTGCCGATGGGGTTAAAGGCCGGATCGACGGGCCGTGTGAAATCGGTTTCTACGTTGCCGGGCGTGGATTCGTACGGGGACGCGAGGTCGCTGTATCCGAGTGTCGCGAAGCCGTCGGTGGGAGAAACGCCGGTGACCGTCCGCCAGTCGGAACCGTCCTTCGAGACTTCGACGCGGCCGTTGGGCGTCGCAAACTTGCCCGACGCGATGCCGCCCGAGTCGATGTAGAACCAGTTGCCGAAGATGATGAAATCAATCCCGAAGGGGTTTGTGGTGCGGTTGAAGACATCGTGATCGAAGGCGAGCGTCAAGTGTCCGCCGCGCCCGATGCTGACGACATCGCCGGGATCAAACGGCGGGCTGAAGGGGCTTACGACACTGGGATAGCCAGACTGCACCCCCGTAAATCGCGTTGGCGAACCGATCGCGCTGTTCGGGTCCAGGTACGACGCGCTCGCGTTCGAGCCGGCGCTGTAACTCGTCCAGCTCGCCGCATACGGGCCAGCGAGAGCACTCGCGGCCAGCAGCGCCGCTCCACCGAAGTAGACTTTTCCAAACAAGAGCATCTCGAACTCCTTGCCGCCCGGAAAGGGGCATTCGTCTCGAATCGCGCGAGACGGCCCCCGCGCCTGAAGCAGGGCGGTCCCGGCGAATGAGATCGAGCGTGGGCGTACGAAAACGCCCGATCGACTCGGTCCCTGAACCGGAGCGTGCGTGCCGATGAGAGCGCAATCGCCGGGGGCTGCCGGAGCGCTCGCACCAGCCGCCCCGGAATCGCGAGGGCCGCCAGTCACCCGCTCGGGAACATCCCTCGCGGAGTCATTCGGCAGGTCTTCCGGCTCGGGGTGATCCGCGATCCGCCTTCCCGTATCGCCTGGCGGCGAACAGTGGCCGGCACGAGTGTTCGTGCCATGAATCGCGGCGAACCCCTTACGGCGGCGCGTCCGCGGTGGAATCGGCTGAAGCCAGCCTCACCACACTTCCCTCTTTGCCCCGCAAAGCGGGGCACCGAAGACAATGCCAGCGTATCGACCCCGGCGCGGGTGTCAAGCCGGGAAATCGAGCAAGGTGGAATCGGGGAGAAACGCCGCGGAATTTGCGGGAATGAAGACCGGCTTACCGGCGCAAGGAAACAGGGGCGCTCAGGATTTCGCTCATGATAAAGGCCCGTTTCCACTGGGACGCGGGATCGGCCGCGGGGATGCCGGCGGCGGGGGCGGCGTTCTGAAAAATCGCAACGGATGGGCGGGGCTGCTGCTTTGCCTGCGCCGCTGTGCGGGCGGCGGTTTCCGCCTGGCGGGCTGCTGCCGCGGCCTGCTTCTGGCGCTCGGCCTGCAGCCGCGCGGCGTTTTCTCGCTGGGCCCGACGGCGAGACTCTTCGTCGCGCTTGCGGCTTGTTTGCGCCTGCTTCCTCGGAGGTGAAGGCACGATCGTCCCCGAGGTAGCACCCGGGGGCAGTCCGAGCAGCACTTCGAGCGGGTTGGGTTGTTGCGTGTTCCGCGGGGATTGAGCGGAGGCGCTTTGTGGATTCTCGGCCCCAGGAGCTCCCCTCCGCCTTGCCGCGGCTCTGCGACGCAGGTCGGCCAGTTCCTGAGCGCGGCGGCTCTCGGGACTTTGCGCTTCGGGAATCTCCGCAAACTGCTCTTGAAATGACCGACCTTGTTCGCGGCCGGTCCGAAGCGCCTCGTGTTCGCGGACGGACTGCTCCTGCATCTCTTTGCGTTTCTTGGCGGCAGCGCCGACCTGTTCGACCACCCAGCGCAGGATCGAGAAGCCAACCACCAGGAGCACGACGATCAGTGAATTCACGCCGGAACAGTACACACGCCGGGCGAAGGGGTGCTGATCCGATCTGCCGCCGGAATCTCGGGGCCGTCCGAGCCGGGAAAGCCGCTGATCGCTTCGTGCTCCTGCCAGAAATGAGCAAAGGAGCGTTCGAATGTACGATCGGCTGCCGTCGCCGCGGCTGCTCTGCTCATGTCCGATCGGAGCGAGGCATCCATACAGAGCGCGATGAGCCGGTCACGCCAGACATCCGGCCTCGCGATCGATGCAACAAAGCCCGTCTGGCCGTGATGCACAATGTCCCGGGGGCCGCCGACATCTGAGACGAGTGCGGGAAGCCCGCTGCACTGCGCCTCCAGAACCGCCTGGCCCAGCGTGTCGGTGACCGACGGGAATACGAACAGATCGCTCGATGCGTAAAGACTGGAAAGCGTCCGGCCGGTCTGGAATCCGAGAAAGGCGGCGCTGCTTCCCTGAAGCTGTTCTTCCATTTCCTCGCGGTACGGGCCGTCCCCAAGCACAACAAGACGGGCGTCAATGCCCCGGCGTTGCAGCAGGGGCAGGCATGTTCGCCAGACCTTGGCCAGCATCGGCAGGTTCTTTTCGACGCTGACGCGACCGGCGTAGAGCACTTTGACGGCCTGGGCGGGCAGGCCGAATGGCCGCCAGACTTCCGGATCTTTGAATCGCGGTGAAAAGCGTTCGGTCCGGATGCCGGCCGTCAGCGTGCGGCAGCGCGCGGGATCGATTCCAAGGCCCCGGAGTTCACTTGTGTAATGCGAACTGCGCGTCAGCACCCGGTCGAACGCGCCGTAGAAACGGCCCATCGCCGACCTGCAAAGCCACGAGAGGGCCGCGTCGTTGAACAGGTGTTCGATGTACGCGGGAAAGTCCGTGTGATAGACGCCGACGAGGGGCACGCCGAGGATCTTCGCTGCTTTCCGCCCCACCAGACCGACCGGGCCGGGCGTGCTCACATGAATGCACGTCGGGGCCAGCGCACGCGCCGTGCGGAGCATTTCCCGGGCGGGCGGGCAGGCGACCTCCAGGTGGCGATATCCGGGCATGGCCGTCGCGAACCGGGGCCGAAAGTTGAGGATCGCCGCGGAACTGCGCACGGGCATTCGAGTGCTGGTAAACACCGAGAGATCCCGGCCGGCCTGCGCGGACCGATCGATCAGGTCGTTCACAAATCGCGAAACGCCGTTGACATCGCCGAGCGTATCGGTGAAGAGAAGCACGCGAGCTTTGGCCTGACCGCCGGGCATAGGAACACTTTACCCGATGACGTTCTCTCCTACCCTTCGCCATGCCCGCGCGGAAGCACTTGGCGATCTATCCCGGAAGCTTCGACCCCATCACCTTCGGTCATCTGGACGTGATCGCGCGCGGGCGACGGCTCTTTGACGAACTGATTGTCGCGGTGGGAAGAAACCCCGCGAAACACCAGCTCTTCTCCGCTTCCGAACGTGTCGAGATGACACGCAAGCTCGTCGAAGACCTTTCCGCACGCGAATCCGGCGGCGCACCTGTCCGCGTGCAGGGGTTCGACGGCCTGACAGTGGATTTCGCCCGAAAGGCGGGCGCGACCGCCCTCTTGAGGGGTGTGCGGAATCTCTCCGATCTTCAGTACGAGATCCAGCAGGCGGTCACAAATCGCGAAGTGGCCGGTCTCGAGACCGCGTTTGTCGTTGCCGGACAGACGTTCGCGTACACCAGCAGCACGCTGATCAAGCAGATCGCCGCGATGGGTGAAGACCTCTCCTGCCTCGAGCCCATGGTCCCGGGCTATGTCATCGAGCGGCTCCGAGAGAAGAAGGCTGCACGGCACCCGGCGCTCGAGCAGCTCCGGACCGCACGCGACCCGGGCGGGGAGGGCTGAGTGGAGTTTCGAGTTCTCAGCATCGGCACGCTTGCCGCCAATCCCCTTTGGGGTGAAAAGGCTCCGGTGCGCACGGGCCACGCGACAACGACTCTTATTTCATCGGGGAAGAAGCGGATTCTCGTGGACCCTGGCTTGCCCGAGTCCATCCTCGCGGCGCGCCTGCAGGAACGTGCAAACCTCTCTCCCGCGCAGATCACCGACGTGTTTCTGACAAGTTTTCGGGGCGATTGCAGGCGGGGCCTGGGCGCCTTCGAGGACGCTGAATGGTGGATCGCGGAGGCCGAGCGCGAGGGGCTCGGAGTGCCCATGGCGCAGCGTCTGAAGGAACTCGATCCCGAGCTCGAAGAAGAGAGACTGATCCGCGACGCCCTCGAGCGCGATGTCGCGATCCTTCAGCGGTGCCGGCCCGCACCCGACGAACTCGCGGAGCGGGTTTCGCTCTTCCCCATGCCGGGCGTTACTCCGGGAATGTGCGGGCTTCTCCTGGAAGACCCCAGGTTTACCGTGCTTGTGACCGGCGATGCAATCCCGACCGTCGAACACCTTGAGCGCGGGCAGGTGCTCCCGAGCGCGATCGACCCGGACAAGGCGAGAGAGAGCTTTCAGGATGCGGTGGAAGTCGCCGATCTCTTCGTGCTGGGCCGGGATAATCTCGTCGTGAATCCCACCAAGCGCCCGTTCTGAGCGACGCGACTTCTTCCCGGCCGCGTGCAGATCGCGCAAGAAAAAGGGCGGCGCTTTCGCACCGCCCCGGTCACGCCCGATTCTGTGCTTTACTTGGCGCTCTGGTATTCCTTGAGGGAAGACTCGAGGTCCTTCTTCATTTCATCGCTATCCGCAAGAGAAACCGCCTTGGTCTGGGTGGCGATTGCCGCCGCGGTATCACCCTTCACAAACAGGACGCGAGCGAGCGTGTCGAGCACGCCCGGGTCCTTGCCTCCCGTGGCCTCCACCGCTCCGTTCGCAGCCTTTTCGGCAAGGGCCAGCAGCTTGGGGTTGGCCTTGAAGTCCACGCCGCGCTTGGGGTCGACCAGCAGCCAGGCCACGGTGTTGAGCAGCTCGCCGTCACCGGCGGCGCTGTCCACCAGGGTCGTGCCCGACGAGAGCATCGCGGCCGTGCTCTTGGAGCGAACGGCCTGGATGAAGTTCGCACGGGCCACTTCGGACTGCTGCTCGGCCTGGAACTTCTTCTTCGCGGCCGCGACGTCGAAGGAACCGTCCACAATCTTGGCGAGCGGCTCGTCCATCTCGAAGGGAGAGCCGATCCAGGCGATGTGTCCGGTCTTGTCAACGATAAAGGCCGTCGGGATCCCGTTCTGCGCCGCCGCTTCCATGTATGCGGTGCTCGTCGCGCGGGCGTTGTCCCATGCGACGGTGTATCCCATCGTGTCGCCCTTCTCCTTCGTCATTGTTTCGACGTCGGCGAGCGAGTTGCGCGGATCCTGCGAGGTCACGCCGATGATCGTCACACCCTTGTCCGCGTATTCCTTCTGCAATTGCGACAGGTGCGGCATGCTCTTCTTGCACGGGCCGCACCACGTGGCCCAGAACTCGACGACATAGATCTTGCCCTTCTGGAAGGCGTTCACTTCCGAGCCCTTCACCCACTTCGCGATCGTGAGCGCGGGGGCGGCATCGCCGACGGTGAGCGAGCCGGGTGCCGGAGCGACGATCGGTGCCGCCGCCGGAGTTCCGGCCGGCTTGGGCGAATCTTCCGCGAGCGCAGGAACGGCCAGACCGGCGACCATCAGCAGGGCGATCATCGACTTTTTCATCTCATAATTCCTTTTTCGCCGCGCTCTCCGGAGTTGGTTCTAGCGGCTCACAGATCATATGTTCGGCCCGCCATCGGCGTGGTTCCGGTGGCTCGGCGGCCATTCCACGCGGGTTACCGCATCCGGCCGGCCGCCTTCCGGTATCCTGCCGCGAAGGAACGCTGAAAACGTCCCGGGGCAATTCCTAATAGAGGTCATTATGCTGAATTCCCAATTGCGTGCCGTCCGCAAAGCTGTGTTTCTTCGGCCGGGGATTGCTTTGCTCGTAGCTTGCGCGGCGGGGTCGCTGCTTGCGCCGGCGCCGGCGATAGGCCGGGAACATCAGCGCGCGCAAACGGCCGCCGCCTACCTCACAGGAAGCTGGTCCGGGGCGATCACAGTCCCGGGGATGAAGCTGGAAATACAGCTGGAATTTGCATCGCCAACCGAAGGCACGATCTCGATCCCGGTGCAGAAGCTTCGGAATATTCCCCTCGAGAAGATCAGCGTGGATGCCGCGACGCCGGCGCATGCGGTCTTCAAGATCAAAGAAACCGCGGGGATCGGCGGCGATCCGACGTTCACCGGCGCTTTCTCGGAAGACGGGCTCACACTCAGCGGAGATTTCAGCCAGGGCGGCGGCAAGTTCCCGTTCGAAGTCAGGAAGGCGCAGCCCGCGAGCGGAGAGTCGGTAGATGTGCTGGAAGGGTTCGATGCGTTCATCGACCAGGCCCGCCAGGCATGGGATGTGCCCGGAGTTGCGGTCGCCGTGATCAAGGGCGACAAGGTCGTGTTCGCCAGAGGCTTCGGCTACCGCGATGTCGACAAGAAACTCCCGGTCAGCGAAAACACGCTCTTTGCGATCGGCTCGGCGACCAAGGCATTCACCACGTTTGTGATGGGTCAACTCGCGGATGAGGGCAAGCTCGACTTTGACAAACCCGTGATCAGCTACATCCCCGAGTTCCGCCTCTATGACCGCAGCGCCACCGAGCGCATGACACCGCGCGACCTTGTCACCCACCGGTCGGGCTTGCCGCGGCATGACCTTCTCTGGTACGGCAACACCTCGAGCACCCGCGAAGACCTCATGCACAAGCTCGCGTATCTCCCCAACAACAAAGATCTGCGGGAAGCGTGGCAATACAACAACCTGATGTTCCTGACCGCAGGCGTCCTGGAAGAGCGGCTGACCGGAAAGAGCTGGGAAGAAAACATTCGCGCGCGCATCCTGCTGCCTCTTGGCATGAATCGAACAACCTTTTCGGTTGTGGATTCGCAGAAAGACGCAGACTTCTCCCTGGGCTACCGCAAAGACGAAGACACGGACAAAGTCGAGCGGATCGATTTTCGCGATATCGCCACGATGGGCCCCGCCGGATCGATCAATTCATCCGTCTCCGAAACTGCCAACTGGGTCCGGCTGCACCTCTCGGACGGGACCTTCGCCGGCAAACGCCTGATCCAGGAATCCACGCTGCAGGATCTGCACGCGCCGCACATGTCGATGGGCGACGGATCGCCAGAGAGTCCCGAGGTCGTGCCCGTCGGCTACGGGATGGGCTGGTTCGTCGATGTCTACCGCGGCCATCGGCGCATTCATCACGGCGGGAACATCGACGGGTTCTCAGCCCTGGTGGCTTTCTTCCCGCAGGATGACGTGGGCTTCGTCGTATTGACGAACATGAACGGCTCCGCTCTCCCCGGCATGATCGTGCGTCACGGCGCCGATCGCATGCTCAAACTGCCGAGAGAGGACTGGAGCCAGAAGGCGCTCGAAAAACGGAAGCTGGCCGAAAAGCAGGGCAAAAAGGCAAAGGAAAATCTCGGAGAGACCCGCAAATCGGGCACGCATCCTTCGCACCCCCTCGCCGAATACGCCGGCGACTACGAACACCCCGGTTACGGCGTCATTTCGGTGACTGTGGACAATTCGTCCAGCAGCGACCCGGCTCTTGCCTTCGCGTACAACGGCATACGCACACCTCTTGAACATTGGCACTACGACGTCTTCAGCGGCAAGAAGAACGAAAAGGATCAGACTTTCGAGAGTTTCAAACTTCTCTTCGAGACCGGCCTCGACGGAGAGATTGATGCTCTGCGGGCGCCGATGGAACCCGCGGAAGAGCCATTCGTGTTCAAGCGTAAAGGGGACTCGGAGCTGTTCGACAAGGCCTTCCTGAGCAAACTGGCGGGCGATTACGTGGTCTCCGATACGCAGCCATGCACGATCAGTTTGTCCGGCGACACGCTCACAGCCAGCCTGCCCGGGCAGCCCACCTACCAGCTCGTGCCCGGCCGCCACAGAACCTTCCGCTTGAAAGAGCTCGAAGGATTCAGCATTCAGTTCGTTCTCGAGAACGATGCGGTGCAGGAGCTGCGATTTGTGCAGCCCAACGGCGTGTTCAAAGCCAAGCCCGCAAAGAAATAGCCACGCGCCGGATACGGCGAACCTCCCGCAATCTCCTCGCGAACCGCAGAGCATGGCGGTGGGAACTCTGCTCTGCCCGTTTCTTGCATGCACTCAGCCGGTTGACCCGGCGGTGCCCATCTGCGTGCTGGCCGGGATGGTGATCTTTCCGTGCGCGATCCGATCGGTCCTTTCGCGGTCGTCGTGGCGGATACATCAAGAAGCGTCCGCGGACTGCTCATCCTGCGGGTACGACCTGAGCGGACTGCCGGCTGAATCCGCCTGCCCGGAGTGCGGCACCCCGGCATCTCACCGTGGCCGCCCGATCGCCGAGCGCGATCCGATCCCCGGTGCCTGGCTCGATCTTTTCCTGGCCTTTCTGCCCTGCCTGCTCTACGCGAAGATCCCCTGGACCGCCTGCTACCTCGTCTACCGGCTGCATGGAGTGGGGCGGTCCACCGCACTGCAATGGGCAGAGAACGATTCGGAGTATCCGATCACCGCGGCGGTGATCTCGATCCTGGCATTGCTGCTGGCGCTTCGGTGCATGCGTCGCTGCGCGGCGGGCGTGCGCCGTTGGATCACCGGAGTGTTTGTGGCGGTCGGGGCGCTCGGCACCTTCTGGTACTGGTGCGGCGCGGCTTCGCACGGCATTGGCCCGTGGGATGCGGACTCAAGGCTGACGCCCTCCCTGCTGATCGTCATGTTCGTAGTGGCGATTGTGTTTTGCATCCTGGCAGAAAAGCCCGGAAGAACCAGCTCCTTCGGCTAGACTGCGAACATGCTCAAGTTCATTCTCGCAACGGCTTCGCTCGCCAGTGTCTGTCTCGCGCAGCTCGCCCCGAAGGCCGACAAGGTCCCCCGCGAGGTTTCTCTTCACGGGCGCACGCTCCATGACGACTACTTCTGGCTCCGGGAGCGCGACAACCCCGCGGTGCTCGATCTCCTCCGCGCCGAACGGGCCTATTGCGACCAGGTCCTGGCCCCGACGGCCGCGCGACAGGAAGTGCTGTACAAGGAAATGCTCGCCCGGATCCAGCAGGCCGACATGTCGGTTCCCTATCGCAAGGGCGCATGGACCTACTACACCCGCACCGAGGAGGGAAAGCCCTACAGGATCCACTGCCGCAAGCCGTATCCGGAGACGAAAAACTCCCCGGAGCAGATCATCATCGACGGCAACGCCGCCGCGAAAGGAAACCGCAATTTCCGCGTCGGCTCGATCGAGATTTCACCCGACGGCACAATCGCCGCAATCGCGACGGACCTCGGCGGAGCCGAGAAGTACACGGTGACGCTCCGCGACCTGCGTGCGAATGCGGATCTGCCCGAGCAGCTCCGCGAAGTCTCGGGCGACTTCGCGTGGTCCGCCGACAATCGTGTGCTCTTCTATACCACGCTCGACAGCGCCCACCGTCCCGACAAAGTCTTTCTCCACCGAGTGGGGACCGACCCGTCACGCGACGAGCTTGTCTATCACGAGAAGGATGAAGCGTTTCATGTGGATGTGCGGCTGACGCGCAGCGAACGGTTCGTCGTCATCACCTCGGCCGCCAAGGACACCACGGAGTGCTACGTCATCAACGCCAGGCGGCCCGAGTCGGCACCGGTCGTCATTCAGCCGAGGCAAAAAGGCCGCGAGTATTCCGTCGAGCACCACGAAAACCGGTTCTACATCGTGACCAACGACAACGCGGTGAACTTCCGTCTCGTGGAAGCCCCCGTTGATTCTCCCGGCGTAGACAACTGGCGCGAACTCATGTCCGAACGCCCGGGAGTGCTCCTCGAAGGCGTGATGGCATTCAAGAACTACCTGGTGACTCGCTACCGCCAGGGCGGGCTGCCGCGCCTGTCGGTCCGCAGCCTAAACGGTCACGAGCGGGAGATCCCGACACCCGAACCGTCGTACATCATCGCCCCGGAGATCAATCCCGAGTACTCAACCAAGCACTTCCGGTATACCTACGCCTCGCCGATTACCCCGTCCTCGGTCTATGAGATCGACATGGATTCGGGCGAATCCACCCTCCTGAAGCAGCAGCCGGTGATCGGATACGACCGCAGCCTTTACACCGTCGAACTCGAGCAGGTCACCACACCCGACGGGCAGCAGGTTCCGCTGACCGTGTTTTACCGCAAGGACACTCCAAGAAACGGCACGGCGCCGGCGCTCTTAAATGGATATGCGGCGTACGGGTCTTCCGCCCGACCCGGATTCTCCAGTTCCGCGATCTCGCTCCTGGACCGCGGGTTCGTCATCGCGCAGGCCCACTGCAGGGGCGGCAGCGACAAGGGCAGGACCTGGTATCTCGACGGCAAGCTGCTGAAGAAGAAGAACTCCTTTAACGACTTCGTCTCCTGCGCCGAATTCCTGCACGCAAACCTCTTCGCGGCGGCGGACCGGCTGGCGATCCGGGGCGGCTCGGCCGGCGGCCTGCTGGTCGGCGCCGCGGTCACGATGCGCCCCGACCTGTTCAGCGCCGTCGTCGCCCAGGTCCCCTTTGTCGATGTCGTCAACACGATGCTCGATCCCACGCTCCCCCTGACAGTCACGGAATATGACGAGTGGGGGAACCCCGGGGCGGACGTCGCCGCGTTCGACTACATGCTCTCGTATTCGCCATACGACAACACGCGCCCCGCCAAATACCCGAGCATCCTGCTCACGGGCGGCCTGAACGATCCGCGCGTGAGCTACTGGGAACCCGCCAAGTGGGCCCAGAAGCTGCGTGAAAACAACCAGGCCCCCACACGCATTCTGTTCAAAGTCGAACTCGACGCCGGCCACGGCGGCATGGCCGATCGTTTCGCCGCGCTCCGGGAAGAGGCTCTCGTCCAAGCTTTCCTCCTGGAGACCCTGAAAGTCCCGGAGCCGGACCCAAAGGCCAAGAAGAACAAGAAGTAGCCGCCTCAGGCAAGATCAAAGAGAAGCACTTCCGACTCTTCCTTCGCGCTTAGCACCAGATCACTTTCCCGCTCAACCGCCGCTCCGTCGCCGGTGCGCAGCGCGTGCCCGTTGAGTTCCACGTGCCCGCGCACGACCTGCACATAGGCGCCTCTGCCGTTGTCAAGGCGGTGTGATACCGAGTGACCCGGCGAGAGCAGCGTGGCGTAAAATCTCGCATCCTGATGGATCTTCAGCGGCGCGGCGTCGTTCTCGCCTGAGACCAGCAGCGCCAGCTTGTTGCGCTTCTCGGTTTCAGGGATGTCACGCTGTGCATAGCGAGGCTTGTGACCTTCCCGGTCGGGAAAGATCCAGATCTGGTACAGGTGCACCTGCTCGGTCGGGGAGGGGTTGAACTCGCTGTGGGTCACCCCCGTCCCGGCGCTCATGACCTGAACACTTCCGGCCCCGCTTTCGTGCTCGTGCGTTCCCGCCTGGCCCATCCAGTCCTTGTGCGCCAGGCGCCCGGAGACCACGTACGAAATGATCTCCATGTTCTCGTGCGGGTGCGGCTCGAAGCCCTTGCCGGCGTCCACCTTGTCGTCGTTGAGCACGCGGAGCGTCCGGAATTGCACGTGCTCGCGGTCGATGTACCGCCCAAAGCTGAACGTGTGCCAGGTGTCCAACCACGACCACTTGTTGTGCCCTCGTGTCGCCGCGTCTCGGATGGTGATCATGAACAGGTTCCTTTCTTTCTGCGAACAGATGCTTTGATGTCCCCCGGAGGAGAAGGATTCGAAGTCCGATAACAGATTTACCTCGGATGCTCAGTAATGCTCATGACGACTTGTTTCCGAACACTAACTTTTTGTTCGAAGACCGCAACAAAGCTTGACGCGGGTCGTATTCTCTTGTGACACGGTTCGCACGACCGCGCCGCGCTCCCCGGAGGGAATCAGCGGCCAACGGGGTTGTGAGAGCAGCCATGAGCAGTCAATTCGGGTCTCAGACGTTCCACCAGGGCGATCGCACGCGCGCGTCCGGCGGAAATTCCTCACGTCGCGTGCTGGTCGCCGCACTCGTTGGATGTGCCGGGCTCTTCGCGTCGAACGCGATGGCCGGCGGCACGCGGGTGGCGGTTTCTGCCGGCTTTGCCAGCGGCGGGACATATGTCGGCGGGAGCTACAGCAACGGGTTTTACGGCGGGGGTCGCGGCTATTGCCCGCCCGCGCGGTACTGCGGCCCGGTTGGATATTGCCCGCCGGTGCGCCCGTACTGCGGCCCGAGCTACTACGGGGGATGGGGATACCGGCCCTATCGAGCCGCGGTCTGGGGCGCTCCGTGCGCACCCGCCTATCTGCCGCCCGTTTACGTGGCGCCAAGCGGTTATGCCTGCAATCAGCCAAGCGTGAGCTTCGGGATCGGCGTTGCGGGGAGCAACGGGGCGGGGTACTTCTCGTACTCGTCCGCGCCGTCGGTGAGTACGTTCTATTCGACGCCAACCTACGTGCCCGCGCCGGTGGTTTATTCTGCGCCCGCGCCGGTCGTGTATACAACTCCCGCGCCGGTGGTTTATACGTCGCAGACTCCTTCTGTGACGGTGATCACGAATTCCTCGCAGCCTCAGCAGCCGGTCGCGCAGGCACCCGCCCCGCAGGAACAGGCGCCGGTGATCAACACCCCGCCTCCCGCGCCTCCCAGGACTGTGTATCAGTCGTCGGGAGCCTCGGGAACAATGGATAAAGCCACCACGCCCTCCGCGATGATCTCTGTCATCCGCGCCGAGTCGGGCGATGCACGCTCGCAGGCCGCCGAGTTTTATCTCGGCAAGACTCCACCCCAGTCCTGGAGCGTCACGTTCGAAGGCGTGCAGGAATCGGGCGGCGTCAAGGAGGTCCGGTGCCGTGCCGCCGAGCCGCTCTCGAGCGGCTATTACCCGACGATCATCGTGCGTGGCGCCGGCGATTCCAACAACCCGCCGCGCCAGTCCCGGGGAAAAGTTACGGGACGTGTCGCCTCGATCACGATCGACGACCCCGCGTATCCGGGCGGCCTGATCGTGCTGGATGATGGCTGGCTGAAGTGGTAAACCGCGGAGGACGCGAACGGGCCAGCCCCCCACGCGTACAAAGACCATTCGCTCGGTTGTTCCGGGCGAGTTTCTGACACACCCGGCGGTTCTCTCGACCGCCGGGTGTTTTTATCTGGTCCGGGCGGCGAGCAGCAGATCGCAAATCTCCCGGAGCGCTCCGTGCCCGCCCCGTTCGGATAGCACCAGCGCATCCTGGCGGCCGAGCCTGGGAAGCACTTCGGGGTGCGCATCGTTCACAAGCACGGGCAGCCCGACCCAGGAGAGAGGGCCAAGATCGTTCGTGTCGTTGCCGACATAGGCGATTTCGCGGGGCGACAGGCCTCTTTCGCGGGCCAATTTCTCGAGCGCGGGCAGTTTGTCGTCGATCCCCTGCAGGCACTCGAGCTTGAGCTTGCGGCAGCGGGCCGCAACCACGGGATTGACTTCCTTGCTGAGGACGAAGATCGGAAGGCCGGACTTTCTCAGCATTTCGAGGCCCATTCCGTCGCCTCGCGAGCACGCGACCGACTCAACGCCTTCCTGATCGGTGTAGACCCGGTTGTCGGTGAAGACGCCGTCAAAGTCGCAAACCAGGAGCCGGATCGCGGACAGCGCACTGATGGGGTTGGGGCGCTCGCCGGCGAACATATGAGCCCTGGCGTGCGCTTCGAGGTGCAGCCTGGCCACATGCTCGATCGTGAGCTGCGAACCGATGAAGCGGGCGGCGCCGGCGCCGAGCGTCTGCCGCCAGTCTTCGTCTTGCAGCAGACCGTCGAGCGTCTGGGCGAACGCCTCGGGCTGGGGCTGGACACGGATGCCGGTGATTCCGGTCTGGACGAGATCGCGAAGTCCGCGGATATCCGCCACGACGATGGGAGCGCCGACGCTCATGGCGTCCAGGAGCGCCCTGGGCTGGTTCTCCAGCGAAGAGGCATCCGCGTACAGCGTGCACCGCGACATGGCCTCGATCACGCGGGCGTGCGCAATCCAGCCGTGAAAAACAGCCTTGACGTTCAGTTCGCGGGCGAGCGTGCGGAGCCTCTGCACCTCATCGCCATCACCGATGATGTCGAGCGTGGTTTCGCGGCAGAGGGGCTCCGGGAGCAGCGAGACGGCACGGATCAGCACGTCGACGCGCTTACGCGCGATCAGCGGACCGCAGAAGAGGATGCTGTTTCGAGAGCGCTGGGTGTCGTCGTTGTTGGGCGGGGCGAGAACGTGGGCCGGAACGACCTCGCACCGTGAGGCATCGATCGCGTTGCGCCAGCTCAGATCTTCGGTCATCGATTCGGTTGTGCCGATGACCAGGTCGGCGGCGCGGAGCAGGCGTCCCTCCAGAGCCGCGGCATCCTTCGCCTCGGGTGTCTGAGCGCCGGGAGTGTGCGCCAGAAAGCGTGAAGGGATCGATCCACCGCGGGCGATCAGCGCAACTCGAAGACCGGAGATTCGCAATCGTGAAGCGAGATGGATGGGGGCATCGCCAGCGAGCAGATCGTCCGTGAGCACCGTGACGGATTTCACGTTGCGCGAGGCGATCGCGTCGGCCGTCTGGGCGAGTGATCTGGTATCCGAAGGCTCCAGCGCAAGCACGCGGGCGTTCATGCCCGCCCGGTCGATAAGCGACTGGCCGGCGTCGCCCGTGCCGGTCACGAAGAACATGTTCCCGTAGGCCCGGGCCAGTTCGCGATAGAGGGCGAGTTCGCGTTCGAGCGTGCCGGTCTGATCCCAATAGCGCAGCGAATGCGTCTTGCCGAATACCACGGCCAGGGCGTCTGCGATTCGTGTTGGGCTGGCGGCTGGTGCGGTCATGCGGCTCTGGTGGGCGCTCTCCCCGGGGTTGGGGCGGGGTACCCCTCTCAAGATCGGCCGTTTTGGAGCGCCGATCCCCCCGGCCTGCAAGGGGTTGCGCCTGGGGGCCGGTAAAAACGGATGGCCCTTCATTCGGCCTCAGGAAGGCATCCCGGAGAGCCGATAACCAAGGCGTGAGCGTAACCGATCCGTACCCGTTGGGCCAGTCGGCCCGTTCCCCGATGCCTTGGCCGGGCTTCGTGCGCGGCATCCTTTCGCGCGAGCAGATGATGCACGTCCGCTCGATGCTCAAAGAAGCGGGGCTGAAGCTCGTCCAGTGCCACGGGTGCTTCGACATCGTTCATCCCGGACACATCCGTCACCTGAGGCAGGCCAAGAGCCTGGGCGACGTGCTGCTGGTGAGCATCACCGGCGACGACACGATGAAGAAGGGGACCGGCCGGCCTCTGATCCCGCAGGAACTCCGCGCCGAAAACCTGGCCGCGCTCGACTTTGTCGACTTTGTCTACATCGAACCGGGCCCCACCGCGCAGGACCTTCTGGAGTGGGTGCGCCCCGATGTCTATGTCAAGGGCAAGGAATACGAGACCAACAACGACCCGCGATTCGGCGCCGAGCGTGCAACGGTTGAACGTCACGGGGGCAGGGTTGTCTTCAGTTCGGGCGATGTCGTTTTTTCCTCGAGCGCGCTGATCGCCGCCATGGAGCAGTCTGTCGATCCGTTCCATGCGAGGCTGGCGCAGCTCACGCGGGCGCCCGAACTTTCGGCCACAAACCTCGGGACGATCCTGTCCGATATTCGTGGGAAGCGGCTTGTGGTTGTCGGCGAAACGATCCTTGACACCTACACGATGTGCGACCGGCCGGACGTTGCGGGCGAAAGCCCGGTGATGACGCTTCGCCCGCTGGAGCAGCGTCGCTATGACGGCGGCGCCGCGATCATCGCGCGTCACGCCGCCGCGCTCGGCGCGATCCCCACCCTTGTCACGGCGCTTCCTGACAACGACGAAGGGCGTGCGCTCGCGGCCAGGCTGCATGCCGAAGGGATCGAGGTTCGCTCGCTTCGGGTCGAAGCTCGGATTCCCGAAAAGCAGCGGTACCTGGTCGGCACGCAGAAGATGGTCAAGATCGATCTCGTGGAGCAGCTGGTCCTCGATGCGTCACAGCAGCGCGATTTGATGTCACTCGCCGTCGACGCGGCGGGCCCCTCGTGCGACGCCGCGGTCGTGGCCGACTTTGGCCTTGGCCTCTTTTCCGCCTCGTTTCTGACGGATTTGTGCGCGGCATTGAGGCCGCTCGCCGGAACTCTCTGCGGTGATGTGAGCGGTCGCCGCTCGAACCTGCTCTCGATGCGGCAGATGGATCTTGTCTGCCCGAGCGAAAACGAGCTGCGCGATGCGACACGCAAACTCAGCGAAGGCCTTCCCCTGGCCGCCTGGACCCTGCTCGACGCGACAGCATCCCGCAACGCGATCGTCACCATGGGCGGCGACGGGCTCATCGCGTTCGACCGGCTTTCGGTCGGCGATGCAAGCCCGACGGTCGAGGACGGATCATTCTCCCGCCGTCTCCGCGGGGAGCACGTGCCCGCGCTTTCACCCATGGCGATCGACGCCCTTGGATGCGGCGACGCGCTGCTGACGACGGCCGCTCTGGCTCTCTCGACCGGCTGCGAACTCCTCCCGGCGGCGTTTCTTGGAGCGTGCGCCGCCGCGATCCAGGTGCAGCGGCTGGGCAACCTCCCGGTTTCGGCTTCGGAAGTCCGCAAGATGGTCGCCCGCGTGCACGGCGCTCATCTGACGTTTTCAACGCCCGAGGTGCTCGAGTCGCGGGGCTCCCGACGCGCCGTCGGCTGATTTCAAGGCCCGAATGATCAGTTACATCATCCCAACGCGGAACCGGCCCGAAGTCCTGCAGGAGACGCTCGCGGGCATCGAGATTCTGGGCGCACATCCCGGCTGCGCCGAGATTATCGTTGTCGATAACGCCTCGGATGCCTTGCCGCGCCTTCCCCGCGCACTTCGCAGCGGCATCCCGATCGACCTCGTGCGTCGAGCTTCGAACCAGGGAGCGGCCGCGCGGAACTTCGCTTCGCTCCACGCCGACCCCGCGAGCGAATGGCTCGTCATGCTCGACGACGACTCGGCCCCTCTGGACCTTCGCTTCATCGAGGTTCTCAGGCAACAGCCGCCCGATGTCGGCGCCGTGAGCGCCGATATTTTTCTTGGCGGGTGCCCGCGCTCGATCACCGGCCGCGAGCAGGGCGGACTGCCCGAAGTCTTCATCGGGTGCGGCGTGGCCGTGCGCCGGGGCCTCTTCACGTCTCTGGGCGGGTACGACGCGGCATTCAACTATTACGCCGAGGAATACGACCTTGCCGCCCGGATGCTGATGAACGGATACCGGGTGGCATTCGATCGCCGCTTCCGAGTTCTTCACCGCAAGGTGACGGCGGGCCGAGACATGAACACGATCCTGGGTCGCCTGGTGCGGAACAACGGCTGGGTCATCCAGCGCTATGCGCCCCCGGCCACCCGGCGCCGGCAGCTTCGCGCGATGCGGCAGCGATATCGGGCGATCGCGACGAAAGAAAATGCGATCTCCGGCTTCGCGAACGGTCTTCGCGAACTCGCTCGGTCCATCCGATCGCAGCGCCGCACTCCCATGCCGCCCGACCTCTGGCGCCGATTCACGGGCGCCGCCGCGGCACGCGAGGGGCTCGCCTGGAACCTCTCGCTGCGCGGGGTGCGCACCGCGGCCGTGATCGAGCCCGGAAAAAACGCGGAGATTGTGCGTGCGGTGCTCGCGGAGCTTGGAATCGCCGAAGTGCAAGAGGAGCAGGCCGAAGCGCTCGTCATCGGCACGCTCTCGCCCGGACCCATGATGGACGCGTTCGAGCGCCGCCGGTCGGATGCGAGAGTTGTGGCTCCCTGCCGCCTCGGCGAGGCGCCGTCCACGCTGATTCGCGCTGCTTAGCGGCTATTCGCAGAGCAGAGCGTCATAGCCGACAACAAAGATCGAAAAGTCCGAATCATCCACCAGGCCGTCGGCGTTCAAATCGCTCGGACACGGGAGCGGCATGGCGGCATCAGCGCAGTCAAGAATGTCATACGCGACGACGAACTCCGAGAAATCGCTGTCATCCGCGACACCGTCCAGATTGATGTCCGCAGGACAGTTGGTGTAGATCGCCAGGCCTTTGCCGCTTCCGCCAAAGCCTGCGGGAGCGTAATAGGTTGAGAAGTCGGCAACGACTCGATAGAGACGCGTAGAAGGGTTGAACGCGATGATGCGGCTGAGTGGATACCACTCGGCGATGATGATTTCTCCGTTGGGATACGGAAGGATCGTCGAAGGATCTGTCGTGAAAGTATCGGACGCATTGAGCGGCAGCGACGAGACGGTCTGGTTCTGCGCGTCGAGAGCGAAGCCGTAGGTGAGCGACCGGCCGCCATCCGCATCGTCAACATTCACAATGCCGCCCGTGTATCCGAAGAGTTGCGAGTTCACGCAGACCGCCAGCGATCCGTCCACGATTGCAAGCCGATACGCGGAAGAATCGCAGACGGGGCCGCTCCCGTAGTTCGCGGGAAGGAAAGGGACGGGAGAAGATGACACGTTCCCGCCCGTGACGGTGGAACGAAGGATCGGCTGCGATGACGGGATCGTTGTGATCGTCGTCGTGTGCGTTTGCACCGATGTTTTCAGCACGGCCGGTCCCGATGCTCCGAAGGACGGGTAATCGCCGACGTAGAAACTGCTTCTGGATATCGGAGCGATCGACATCGGCGACGCGAACGCCGGACCTTCGCTCATCAGGCCGCCCGCAATCTGTTCATAGCTGTTCGATGCGAGCGACATCTGAAAGAGAGCGCCAAGATACGTCCCGGGTTTCTGAGGCACACCCACAAGAGATCCCGCCACGATCGTTCTTTGATCCAAAAGGGCGAGCGCCCCGGCTTCGGAGTAATACGAAGGCCACCCGCCGATGACGGCCGACCTGTTCCCCGTTTCTGAATCTACACCGGCCAGAGCCGGCTTGGATGAACTGGTCGCCGCTACGTAGATCCCCCCGCTCCGGGTCGTAACGAGCGATGGCTGCGTCGAAAGCACCGCGCCCGAGCCGCGCGGAGCGGACGGCGGCCAGCCGGACTTCATGCTGCTCCCGGAAACCAGCCCTCGGATCGTCCCGCTGATCGGATCGACCGCGTAGATACCCGACTGCGTGCCACTCGAAAACCCGATCAGCAGGTCCCGGTGATGCAGCACCTGAGCGTTTGCAGCCGTCACAACCGTCGCGCAAAGACAACCGCCCAGCGTCCAGCTCTTCATACATTGCGCCGTTCCCGCGATCTTCCCGCCCGCGGCACCAACCCGCGCGATGCCCGCTGCCTGCGATTCGCCCGGATTTCCCGACGGTTCCCACGGAAACATGTAGAAAGTGCGAACCCGCGAAGAACGTTCGGAGAGGCCGGCGTTTAGTGCCTGAGGCGCGTCAAAATGCCCGCCTTGACCATCGTCTCTTCCCACTCGGCTCTCGGATCGCTGTCCGAGACAATGCCCGCCCCGACGCAGTAATCCAGCATCTGCTGATCGCTCCCGATCCGGCTGATGCACGCGCTTCGTATCAGCACATTGGCGTGCATGCGCCCGTCATCGCCGATCCAGATCATGCTGCCGCAGTAGGGCCCGCGCGAAAAGGGCTCAAGCTCCTCGATGATCTGCATCGCGCGCACCTTGGGCGCACCCGTCACGCTGCCCGGCGGAAACGCGCCGCGCAGCAGGTCCCCGAGCCCCTTGGACTGACGGAGCCTCCCTCGCACGGTCGCCGTGGTCTGCAGAACGCCCGAATCATGACGTTCAAAATCGCGCTCATTCTCGACACGCACCGAGCCCAGCTCGCAGACCCGTCCAAGGTCGTTGCGCATCAGATCGACAATCATCGCGAGCTCGGCGCGGTCCTTGGCGCTCGCTTCCAGATCGTGCCTTGCCGCGGCGGCATTCGAGCCTGTCACGGCACGAGTTCCTTTCATCGGCCGCGTCGAGACAACCCGCGTTGCCGGATCAAACTCGAGAAAGAGCTCCGGACTCACGCTGCAGATCGCCTCGCCGGATTCGCTTTCAAAGAACCCGCCGTGCCATGGTCGGGCCGCCGTCACCAGTTCAGTAAACAGCGAGCGAGCAGATCCAGAAAAAGTGCACGTCAGCCGGTGGGCGAGGTTGACCTGATAGATATCCCCCGCACGGATGTACTCGAGCGCACGTTCAACCTGATGAAGAAAGCCATCGCGCCCCGTTCCGCTCTGGATCGTGCCGAGCCGGAAGCCGGGATCGCTCCCGTCCTCCGCGGCAAGAAGCTGCTCGAGCGGCAGCAGGCCTTCATCCCCATGGATCCGCCACTCGCCGCGCTCAAACCAGAGAGCCGCATCGACGCGCCGAAACGCGGCAAAAGGCCACGCGCGATCCGGATCGCTGCGCCTCGCACCCAGCGCGGGCTCGATGCACCTCCCCGCGTCATACGAAATCCAGCCGAGCCAGCCGGTTCCGAAGCTGCCGGGTTTGCCGGCCGGTTCGCAGATTGCGGTAAGCACTTCATCCAGCTGGCGATCGGTTCGGGCCGTTGTCGATCGCCCGGCAACCCCCAGCATGAAGCGGCCCTCTCCCCGGCCTTGCCACAGTGCCGCCAGGGGCACCTTGGCCGGCCATGCCGCCAGAATTCTGGCCGGGCCGGGAAGAAGCTGGAGGGGGGAGTGTTTCACGGATCCTTGAAACGCCATGCCGGTCAGCACGGCTCAAAAACAGCCATTTTGAATGAATCGAATGGGTCGTCGGGCGTGTGTTTGTGACCTAGAATCTTTGTCCCTGCCGCGGCAGTGCGAAACGGTTCATGAGGTGCAGTCGTCGTTTGTTCGGCTGTGTCCCTGCGCATCGTTTTCATTGTTTGACGGCAGATTGAAGTCGCACTTCGGTCCCGTGTCAGGAAAGCGGGACCGCTTTAGCCAGAGAAAGAGCGAAGGAAATGAGCACCATGCCCAAGCCGGTTTCGGTCAAGCACGCCGCCTCGAAGAAGGCGGGAAAGAAAGTCGCCAGCATCTCGGGGATGGGTGTCGGCCCGACCCCGACGCTTCGTTCCAAGCCCGGCAAGATGGTGTACTACTTCGGCAAGTCCAAGACCGAAGGCGAAGCCAACATGAAGATGCTGCTGGGCGGCAAGGGCGCCAACCTGGCCGACATGACCAGCATCGGCCTGCCCGTTCCCCCCGGCTTCACCATCACCACCGACACCTGCGCCGCTTACTACAAGGCCGGGATGCGCCTGCCGCACGGCCTGATGAACGAGGTGCACAAGAACATCGCCATGCTCGAGAAGGAGCTGGGCAAGAAGTTCGGCGACAACTCCAACCCGCTGCTCGTCTCGGTCCGCTCCGGCGCCGCCGTCTCGATGCCGGGCATGATGGACACGATCCTCAACCTCGGCCTCACCGACGCCGCCGTCGAGGGGCTCGCCAGCAGCACGAAGAACCGCCGCTTCGCCTACGACGCCTACCGCCGCCTCATCAACATGTTCGGCGACGTTGTGATGGGTGTGGACCACCACCATTTCGAGGACGCGTTCAAGGCGATCAAGGCCAAGTACAAGACCACCGAGGACACCGAAGTCCCCGAGGCGGGCATTGTCGACCTCTGCAACGAGTACAAGAACGTTTACAAGCGCCACGTCGGCGAAGAGTTCCCGCAGAACCCGTTCAAGCAGCTCGAACTGGCCATCGAGGCCGTCTTCAAGAGCTGGAACGGCGAGCGCGCCGTGAGCTACCGCCGCATCGCCGGCATCCAGGGCCTCAACGGCACGGCCGTGAACATCCAGTCCATGGTGTACGGCAACATGGGTGACGACTCCGGCACGGGCGTCGCCTTCACCCGCAACCCCGCCACCGGCGAGAACCACTTCTACGGCGAGTACCTCGTCAACGCCCAGGGCGAAGACGTCGTGGCCGGCATCCGCACCCCGCTCCCCGTCGACGAGATGCCCAAGTGGAACAAGAGCGTGTATCAGCAGCTGCTGAAGATCAAGGCCAAGCTCGAGAAGCACTACAAGGACATGCAGGACATCGAGTTCACCATCGAGCGCGGCACGCTCTACATGCTGCAGACCCGCACCGGCAAGCGCGCCGGCACCGCCGCCGTCAAGGTCGCGTGCGACATGGTGAAGGAACGCCTGATCGACGAGAAGACCGCGATCGTGCGCATCCCCGCGGGCGATCTGACCCAGCTCCTGCTCCCCTCCTTCGACAACACCAAGAAGAAGGGGATCGAAGTGATCACCCGCGGCATCCCCGCCTCGCCGGGCGCCGCGGTCGGCAAGCTCGCCTTCACCGCCGCCGAGGCCGTGGAGCGGGCCCAAAAAGGCGAGAAGGTCATCCTCGTCCGCAAGGAAACCAGCCCCGAGGACGTCGAGGGCATGCACTCGGCCGCCGGCATTCTGACCAGCACCGGCGGACGCACCAGCCACGCGGCGGTTGTCGCGTGCGGCTGGGGTAAGTGCTGCGTCGTGGGCGCGGGCGAACTGCACATCGACCCCGCCAGCGGCACCATGAAGTGCAACGGCAAGGTCTACGGCCGCGACCACATCATCTCGATCGACGGCACGACCGGCGAGGTCATGTTCGGACCGGTCCCGACGGTCGAGCCCAAGCTCTCCGGCGATTTCGCCACGGTCATGAAGTGGGCCGACAAGTACCGCACCATCGGCGTGCGCACCAACGCCGACACGCCCGACGATGCCCAGCGCGGGCGTGACTTCGGCGCCGAAGGCATCGGCCTCTGCCGCACCGAGCACATGTTCTTCGAGGGCGATCGCATCAAGGCGATGCGCGAGATGATCCTGGCGACGACCAAGGACGACCGGGTCAAGGCGCTGAACAAGCTCCTGCCCTATCAGCGCGACGACTTCATGGGCATCTTCAAGGCCATGAAGGGTCAGCCGGTCACGATCCGCCTGATCGACCCGCCGCTGCACGAGTTCCTCCCGCACGACGACAAGAGCCAGACCGAGATGGCCAAGATGATGGGCATCTCGCTCGAGCGCGTGAAGCAGCGCGTCAGCGCCCTGCACGAGGCCAACCCGATGCTCGGCCACCGCGGCTGCCGCCTGTGCGTCACCTACCCCGAGATCCTCGACATGCAGGTAACGGCGATCGTGGAGGCCACGATCGACTGCATCCGCAGCAACATCAAGGCCCTCCCGGAGATCATGATCCCGCTCGTGGGTACCAAAAAGGAACTCGCCGTCCTCCGCGCCGAGGTCGAAGCCACCATCGCCAAGGTCAAGGAGGAGCAGGATTACAAGCCCCGCCTCGACATCAAGATCGGCACCATGATCGAGATCCCGCGTGCGGCCCTCACCGCCAACGAGATCGCCGAGTCCGCCGACTTCTTCTCCTTCGGCACCAACGACCTCACCCAGATGACCTTCGGATTCTCCCGCGACGACATCGGCACCTTCCTGCCCGACTACCTCGCCCGCGAAATCCTCCCCGGCGACCCCTTCGTGAGCCTCGATCAGACCGGCGTCGGCCAGCTCGTCGACATGGGCATCACCAAGGGCCGCTCGGTCAAGGGCGACCTCAAGGTCGGCATCTGCGGCGAACACGGCGGCGACCCCAAGAGCGTCCACTTCTGCCACAAGGTCGGAATGGACTACGTCTCGTGCTCTCCGTTCCGCGTGCCCATCGCCCGCCTCGCGGCGGCGCAGGCGGCCATCATGTACGGGAAGAGCTGATTCCCCCATCCGAATGTCCATACATCAAAGCCCCGAGGCACCGAGCCTCGGGGCTTTTTCTTTGAGGGGTTTCTTTGGGTTTCGCGCGCTTGACGCGGTTCAATCGCAGAGCAACTGGTTATACGCGGGAACGAAGATGACAAAGTCGGAGTCATCGACGACTTTGTCGGTGTTGAAGTCGGCGGCGCATCCGGCGGGCATGGTCGGGTCGGCGCAGTCGAGGATGTTGTACGCGTTCACGAAGAGGACGAAGTCGGCGTCGTCGACGGAGTTGTCACCGTTGAGGTCGGCCGGGCAGCAGCTTGCGGCGACGGTCGCAGTGAAGAGGCTGTTGAAGACGCGGGAGGAGCACGGCCCGGTGGCGAGGATGCCGTAGGAGCCCGAGTCGGTTTCTTTTGCGCCGGTGATCGTGAGCGTGCCGGTGTTTGAACCGGAGATGATGGCGCCGTCGAGAGTGGGGCCGTCCGAGAGCACGCCGCCGTTGCGGAGCCACTGGATGGATTGGGTGTTGGTTGTATCGACCGACATCGACAGTTGACCCCCGACACAGGAGCTGGTAGAAGCGGATGAGAGCGTTGAGACCTCTGGCTCAGTCGCGCACGCCGCGCCCTCGGTGCGGAATGTGCCGCCGAGGATGGTGACGGGGTCGCAGCCGTCGCTGCAGGTGAGGATGCAGGTGTAGACGCCGGCGTAGGCGGGGGTGGCGTTGTCGATTTGCAGAACGGTCGAAGTGGAGCCGGTGATTGTGGGTCCGTCCGGGATCGCGATATCGGAGAGCGGCACGCCGTTTCGGTACCACTGGTGGGTCACGGACGCGACGTTGTTGGCTCGCCAAGCCACGCCGAAACTAATTGTGCCACCGGGTTGGTTGGCGGGCCAGAAGATCTCTGTCGGCTGGCCCTCGGACTCAGGGCACAGCACTGGACTCAGGCCGACGCCGAACTCCGCGTTGCTGAAGAAGCCCACAGACTGCGTGATGCCACCGGGACCCGTCGTTCCCACACCGCTTCCGTGCGTCTCTGCGGTCAGCTTGTACGTTCCCGGCGGCACGCGGAACAAGCCGCCGGGCGACGGAAGAGAGATGTACCCACCGGGCGTCGGGAGAGAAACCGAACTCTCGTGCAGCACGCCGGATGGACCAGTCAACTTGACCTTCGCAACCAATTGCGGTGAGGCATTGCCAAGCCAGACCAACTCGGTTCCTTCGACCCGATATTGTGCGAGAGCGAGGTCCGCGGGGCGCAGCAGCTCAAATTCGATCGTTGAAAGCGCACTTCCAAAGAAGCTTGAGTTGGGGTAAATGTAAAGCGGACCGGGGCAAGCGGGCGTTCCGCCAATCTCACAGGGCCAGTTGTCGGCGCTCCCCGAGAACCCTGCGGCTGCGGTAACGCCCGCATAAAACAGACTGGACGACGTATCAGGAAGCTGTCGGACGGAGTATGTGGACCCGTTCGAGTTCGCCGATGACGACGCGACAAGACTGTTGTCGCAATTCAGTGCTTCCCGGCCCGCGTCGGCAGCACGCGACAAAGGCACAAAGTCGGAAGTGGATTCGTTGTAAGTCCCGATTTGGGCGGGCCCGATTGTCTGCGCGCTCACGCGGCCTCCGACGGAATGGTTCGTGGAAGTCTTCCCAAACCACTTCGGCGGCCACGCCGCCTCCGCGAAACTGGCAAACCCGATCGAACCGCCCGCAAACGCCGCTATCACGACCCCACTCGTCCAACGCATGAAAACTCCCCGGAAAAAGCCCGGCTGAACGCCGCGGGGAAATTGTACAAACCGGTCATTCAGCGGCAAACAAAAAGCCGCCAAGAGGGCTGCCGGGTGCGCCAATTTTGTGGGGTTGGCGCGCAATTTAACAGAGCCGCTTCCGACTATCTTGAAAGGAAGCAACCCATGACCCGGATCATCCGCTCGATCGCCCACAGCCTGCTCCCCCGACTGTCCAGCGGGGAGGTGCTCGTCCTGGACGACGCGTCGGCCCTGGATCGCTACGCCCGGATCGGAGACCCACGCGCGTTCGAGGTGCTGGTCCATCGCTATCAGGCCATGGTGGTGCACACCTGTGCGCGGGTCATGAAGTCCACGGCGGACGCAGAGGATGCGGCCCAGGAAACGTTCCTGAAGCTGGCTCGTCGGGCGGGAGAGATCCGCTCCAACGTCGCGGCATGGCTGCACGCCTGTGCGCTCCGCACCAGTATCGACCTCCTTCGGGCTCGGGCGACGCAGCAGCGGGCGGAGGGGGCGGCCGCTTCGGAAGGAGTCGCGCAGGACGAGACCGAGCGCACATGGCGCGAGATCAAGCCCCTGCTCGACGATGCCATCGCGGCGCTCCAGGAGAGCGACCGGGAACTGATCGTTTCCCGCTTTCTGGTCGGGCGGCCGCAGGTGGAGATGGCCCGCGAAGCGAAGGTGAATCCCGGAACGATGCACCGGCGGATCGATGCCGCGCTCGAGAAACTGCGGAAGGAACTGACCCAACGCGGCGTGTCGCCGGCGATCGGGCTTGGGGCGGCGGGCGTGGCCGGAGCGGTGGGAGCGGTGGGGGCGGTGGGGGCTTCGGGCTTCGCAAGCCCGGCGCTGGCTGGTGCGCTCACGCACGCGAGCGCGGGCCCGGTGAGCTCTTCGCTGACATCGTCCTTCATGAGTGTCGGGCTCGCGGAGATGGGCAACGGGGTCGCCGGCGCGGGCGTGGGAACGGCGACGATTGGTCTGAAACTCGGCGCAATCGCGCTCGCGTCGATCCTCGGACTCGGCGCCGTCGGCGGCGGGCTTTGGTTCTTCGGCAAGCAGGCGCACACGATGCTCGCCGGGGCGGCTCCCGCGCCCAACCCGCAGAAGGCCGGCGGGTTCGATCGGCCGGCCGCGGCCACCCGGCCCGCGCGCCTCGTTTCCCAGACCGCGGGTGAAACGCCGGACGGAGTTTTCGAGCACGACAGCGACATGATCCGCGTGCACTTTGGCCCCGACTCAAAGCACCCGATCGAAGAGATCGCGCTCCGCGTTCTGAGCGTTGGCGGCGAGAAAGTCGCGAACAAAGCTGGATCGGCGAAAGGAACGACGCGGGTGCGCGTGGAGAAATGGACGACCACGCAGCAATTCATGAAGGATGCGCTACTCGGAAAGGAGCGCGACTGCCGATTCGAGCTTGAGGGAGAGCTGCTCACGTTCTACTTCAAGGTCGGCGTGAAGCCGCCGGAGCCCGAGCCGGGCAAGCAGCAGACGGTCTTCATTCCCGAAGAGGCGAAGATTGTGGTCGGGCGCATCAGGCCGCCCCGGGCGGGGGCTTCCGCGCCGAGCATTCCCGCGATTGCGGGCGAGTGGGGGTTCGTCAACGATTGCCAGCTCGAGCTCGACAAGGACTTCCTGACGCTCTCCTGGCTGCAGGAAGACGGCTCGGCGTTCCCGGCCGTGAGAATCCGGGTGCTCGAATGGGAGAACGCGGGGCCCTTTGTGCGGATCCAGGGCATCTTCGCCGCGAACCAGATGGATATGGGGCTGGTCGGTCAGCGCGTCAAGGTGCTCGCGCGACGCGACGAAAAGGGCTGGACCATCGCGTGGAACGACCCTAAAGCCAAGAAGCTGAACGAGTGGCCGGCGGGCCTGGATGGGAAGACGGGGGAGATCGCGCAGTTCTCGTTCCAGGATGGTGGCAAATGAACCGGCGCGGCTTCACACTCGTCGAACTGCTGGTCGTCATCGCGGTGATCGCGGTGCTGATCGGGCTGGCCGCGCCCGCTCTGAAGGGGGCGATGGACCGGGCCCGAACGGTGGTCTGCCAGAACAACTCCCGTCAAATCGTCGCGGCCATCACCGCCTTCAGCACGATGCACCGCGGCCAGCTCCCCGAGAACCGGACGCTCGTCGCCGGGAAGAAGGACGAGCACGTCACGTGGCGGTACAACTTTGTCAAAGAGGGCTACGTCCCGCCCGGCAAGAGCTGGACCTGCCGCAACGCCATCCAGCCGGCCCAGAGCGAAATCGGGTGGTTTGACAACGGGACAACCTGCGTCGGCGACGAGGCATCGCACTATTCGCTCAACGGCCACCTTCTCTGGAAGCTCAAAAAGGAAAAAGATGAGGAAGCCCGTCCGGAGTCCCAGATCCTCCGGCCCAGCCACACCATCCTGCTCGCCGAAAACCGCGCCATTTTCCCGGATATCCGAGTGATCAATTACATCGTCGCCATGTATGACGATCGGGGCGGACGGTTCGCCTTCTGGCACGACAAAAAAGGCACTTACGGCTTCAACGACGGCCACGTCGAACTCGTCCGATTCATGGACACCGGCAATCCGGACTGCCGCTGGCACAACGGTCGAGATCTCAACGACGACCCGTACGAGGGGGTGCTGCCCGAGAACATCCCGCCGCACGGGCACGAAGATTGGAAGTACCTGGTGAGCCCGGTGTATCTCAAATGAACGTGCGCTGCGGCCGCGCTCACCAGCGGAGCACCGGCCACGGATTGCGTTCGTGAAAGAAAGTCTGATGCCAGTAGGGGTAGACCTTCTGCACCGCGCTCGCGGCGTCGAGGCGGGCAATCTGGTCCGGGTTCAGGTTCCAGCCAAGCGCCCCCAGGTTGTGCTTCAGCTGCTCTTCGTTGCGGGCTCCGATCACAATGTTGCTCACCGTCGGCCGGTGCAACAGCCAGTTGAGCGCCACCTGCGGGATCGACTTGTGTGTTTCCTTTGCGATCTCGTCGAGCGCATCGACCACTCTGTGCAGATAGTCCTCCGGCACCGGCGGGCCCGCGTCCGCCGCCGCCTTCGAAGTCAGACGGGTATTGGGCGGCAGGGGCTGTCCGCGCCGGATCTTGCCGGTGAGGCGGCCCCAGCCGAGGGGACTCCACACAATGCAGCCGACCTTCTGATCGAGGCCCAGCGGCATCAGTTCCCACTCAAAATCACGCCCGACGAGCGAGTAATACGACTGCTGCGCCACGTAGCGCGGCCAGCCATACCGGTCGGACACCGCGAGCGATTTCATCAGGTGCCAGCCCGAAAAATTCGAGCAGGCGATATACCGCACCTTGCCCGCGCGAACAAAGTCGTTGAGCGTCGAAAGCGTTTCTTCGACCGGCGTCAGGGCATCAAATCCGTGCATGTGATAGATGTCGATGTGGTCGACGCCCAGCCGCCTGAGGCTGCCGTGCAGCGCCTCGGTCAGGTGAAAGCGGGAAGAGCCCTTGTCGTTGGGCCCTTCGCCCATCGAGAATGTCGCCTTGGTCGAGATCAGCACACGCTCACGCCGGCCCTTGATCGCAGCCCCCAGAATCTCTTCAGAGACTCCGCGGGAGTACGTGTCCGCCGTGTCGAACATGTTGAGCCCGGCGTCGAGACAGACATCCACCATGCGTTTGGCTTCGGCCACGTCGCTTGTGCCAAAGCCCTTGAAGAGATCGGTCGTGCCGCCGAACGTGGCAGTCCCGAGACTGAAGACAGGGACCTTGAGGCCTGAGCCGCCGAGTGTGCGAAATTCCATGTGTTGTATTCCTGGTTGGGGCCCCGCCACCAAGGATCATCCGCCGCGCTGTTCGATGCCCGTCGCCTTGCGCGGGATACGGGAAATTCAGCCCGGCAACCCGTTTCGCATGAAGCCCAAAACCGCCTCGATGAACCGGTCGAGTTCCTCCCGCGTCGTGTACAGGCTCGGTGTCACACGCACTCCCTCAAACTCCTCGTGCTTGATCGCGATGACATGGATCTTGTGCCTGTCCCAGAGTGCTTCGCAGAGTTTCGTGCTGTCCAGTCCCTCAAACTGAACCGTCCCGATCGCGCACGAAAAGCGCGGATCCAGGCTCGTATGCAGCTTGGCCGGGTGCCTGGCGTCCTTCCCTGCGTCCAGGAGCGCCCGGGCCCAGTAGTTGCGCAAAAAGCGGAGCCGCGCCTCCTTGCGCTCGTCGCCCAGCAGCTGATGAAACGTGAGCGCCTCCGCGATCGCCAGCCAGTTGGCCGCCGGATGTGTGCCGATCTCCTCGAACTTCCGGATGTCCTCGTCCTGCTCGCTCCTGGCCGCCATCATCGGCCACAGCCCCTTGATCTTGTCCTTGCGGACATAG
This sequence comes from Planctomycetota bacterium, assembly GCA_018242625.1. Classification (GTDB taxonomy): domain Bacteria; phylum Planctomycetota; class Phycisphaerae; order Phycisphaerales; family UBA1924; genus JAFEBO01. The sequence continues at coordinate 395,272 of JAFEBO010000003.1, read as the reverse complement.
AGAAGCCCGGTCCCGTGCGGGGCGGCAAGCCACTTGTGCAGACTCACGCCGTAGTAATCGCATTCAAGATCAGAGATCTGAAACCGAAACTGCGCCAGCGCGTGCGCCCCGTCCACCACAACCGGTATTCCGCCGTTCTTTGCCCGCGCCATCGCCACCACTCTGCGGACCGGCAGAATCTGCCCCGTGATGTTGATCACGTGGCTCATGAGGATCATCCGAGTGCGGGGCGTGACGGCCGCCTCGAATCGGGACACGACCTCCGCGTCGTCCTCGCACGGGATCGGGATCTTGATCAGGCTGAGTTTGATGCCGTCCCGGCGCTCTCTCTGCCGGAACGTGGAGAGCATCCGTGGGTAATCCTGCGTCGTGGTGATCACCTCGTCCCCGGGCTTGAGATCAAAGCCAAGCTGGCAGATCTGAAGGCTCTCCGAGCTGTTCCGCGTCAGCGCGATCTCTTCGGTGCTCACGCCCCAGTGGCGGGCCAGCCGCTGTCGCACCGTTTCCCGTTGTGGCTCCTGTATCCGCCACATGTAGTACGACGGCGCCGTGTTGGAGAGATCCAGGTGCCGCTTCATCGCTTCCTGAACCACGCGAGTGGAGGGGCTCACGCCCCCGTTGTTGAGGTTGATCATGCTCCGGTCCGGCGTATACGCCTGCTGCGCCAGCGCCCAGAACGACTCGTCCGACGCCAGGTCCGATGCTTCACCCGGTGTGCCCGACATCTCGCGCAGCGCGCTCTCAAAGCGGTCGGCGTCAAACCCCGCCTCCGCCCGACTGCGGCTCGCGGCCAGAGCCAGCAGCACCCCCGCCCCGGGAAGGCCGATCGCTCCAAGGAATGCACGCCGATCGAGCGGAATCGTCATGGGCGCCCAGCATATCCAAAGCCCCCAATTTGCCGCCAGGAATCCCGCGGCATCCTCCAAGCGAAAATCAGACCGCCCGAATCCAAGAGACTCGAGATAGGCTTTGCCGGAGGAACCATTCCATGCGCCCGCTTCTCCTGTTTCTGTGCTGCCTGGCCTGCACCGCCGCCTCCCTCGCCGGCGGCACGGGTGCATTGGATCAGACCATCGCCCGCCTGCGGAGCCAGACCCCGGTCGCGACCTCCGAAAAGCAGGAGATCGAGGCCGCCGTTTCCGCCGCGCTCTCTGCCGATCCCGCAGATCCCCGCGCGAAATACGCCAGGGCACTGCTCGATCGTTCGAACGGGAACGCCAAGACCGCCAAAGAAGCCGTCGAAGCCCTCGCGAAGGCGTATCCCGAGAGAGCGGAGTATCACGCAACCCTCGGCACACTTTGCTTTGAGTCCATCAACGACGCGGGCACGTTCGAAAAGATGTCGCTCGCATCCAAGGGCAGAGCGGAGTATGAGAAGGCGATCGAGCTGGATCCAAATCTGGTCGAGCCTTATGTCGGCCTGGGCCGCTTTTATCTCATGGCCCCCGGCTACGCGGGCGGCAGCTACAAGAAGGCGGAAGAGCAGGCCAGACTCCTCATCGCGATCCCCGAGGGCAAGGGCGAATTGTTCGGCCGTTCTCTCCTCGCAGACATCTACGCCGACAAGGGGCAGTGGGAACTGGTCCAGGAGCAGTACCAGCTCGCAGAGAAAGCCCCGGGCGCCACGACGGGCTACGCCTTTCGCGCATACGCCACGGCGCTGCTCAACAAGAAAAAGGACCCCGCTGCGGCACTGGTCGTCCTCGAAAAGTACCAGGCCGTCGCGTCACCCGATGATGCCTCTCCCTGGTACCTGACCGCCGAAGCCAAACGGGCTCTGGGAAAACTGGACGATGCGATCGCCATGTACAACAAGGTGCTCACAATCAACGCCGCGGCCGTAAACAGCCGCTACTCCCTGGCAGAAACGCTCGAAAAAGTCGGCCGCTTCGGGGATGCGGCCACCCAGTACAAAGAATTCGCCTCCCGCTTCCCCTCCGATCCGCGCGCCGCCAAGGCAACAGAGGCCGCCGCCCGCTGCCAGGGCAAGGCAAAGTAAAAACGCTCCGGCCCGGAGGCGCGGAGCGTTGGAAGGTTGTTCGTTGCGGCATTCCGCGGACAATCAGCCGACGCGCCGGCGACGCATTGCAAGAAGGCCGCCCGCACCGGCGAGCGCAAGGCTCCCGGGTCCCGGAACAATCTGATCCTGGTATTCGCGGCTCGAGAGCGCAAAGAGCCCGCCCATCATCGGGCCCGAGCCGTCCAGAGAGGAAAGCCACGTGTTGGCGAGGGCTTCCTCGGCCGCGGCCCCCTGGATCTGGAAGACGCCCGAGCTCACGCTCGCCCCGTTGTCGTAAACGATTTCCCACACAGACATCTGGAACGCGCCGTAGTCGCTGTTGCTGGCAAGCGAATTCCGGTAGCGACCGAAAAGCTCGGAAAGCATGGCGGCCTTGGTGTCGCCCATGGGAAGGTTGAAGTTGATATCCGCAGGAAACGGCCCGTTGGCGACCGTGTTCTGGAAGTACTCGTACGTCCCGCCGAACGCGACGTGCTGCGTCACCTCGATACAGAACGTCGTGAAATTGCCCTGAAGGCCGGCGTAAGAACCCGGGTTCATGTTGTCGCGGGTCCAGTTCATCCCGCCCGCGATCGTCCCGGTCCAGGAACTGCCCGAATCGGTGGAGAACTGGCAGCCAACCCCCGGCGAAACGCTGTCGAAGGTGGCCCGAATGGTTTCCGCGCCAAGGGCGGCCCCGCCGGCAACAAAGGAAGCTGCGATCACGATGGCGATGCGATTCTTCATGATTCTCTCCTCGAGCGGGTGGCCGCCGGTGCGGCGGGGTCAGTCAACGCTCTAGAGAAAACATGCCCTGCGACCAGACGCGACGCCCGCCCATTGGCGGGTTGTCGCGTCAATCGCCGGAAGTTGCGCCGCATGGACCGGCTGTGCGGCGTGGAGCGGCTCCACGAAGGCGGTGCCGCCGCCTGTTCAGGTCCCAAAAACACAACTCCCCGGCTCATCACCGGGGAGTTGGACGAAAGTGTTCGTGGGCCGGATCGCGACGCTAAACGGGTTTGGCCGATCGGCCATCGCGACCCGACTTTTCCATTAGCGACGGCGACGCGTCGCAACCAGACCACCCAGGCCGATCAGCGCCAGGCTGCCGGGGGTGGGGGTGAAGATCTGATCCTGCCAATCATCGCTCGACAGAGCGCCCAAGCCCGCCATGCGGGGGCCGGTGCCATCGACGCTGGCAATCCACGCATCAGCGAGGCCCATGGCCGCGCCGAAGCCGCTGCCACGGAAGACGCCGTTGCCGATCCCATCGCCGCCGTCATAGACGAAGTCCCAGATCGCGAGCTGGAAGGCGGCGTACTGGTCGTTGCTCGACAGGCCAGCGAAGTGGCGGCCGTAGAGCTCGGAGATCTTGTCGGCCTTGATCACGCCCATCGGCGTCCCGTAAAGCAGATTGATCGGCAGCGGAGCGTTGGCGACGGTGTTCACGTCGTACGTATAGCTGCCAGCCGGGAAAATGTCCTGGTGCACTTCAATGCAGAACGTCGCGAAGGCGCCCTGCAGACCGGCGTACGTGCCGCCGGTGCGCTGCCAGTTGAACTGGCCGGCCTTCACAGGTCCCATGAAGTTTGCGCCGCTGTCAAGCGACACATAGCCCCACACGCCGGGATTCGTATCGATATACGTCGCGGTCACGGTATCGACGGCAAATGCCAGCGAGCCAACGCCAGCAAGTCCAGCCAAGGAAGCAAGTACTGAAATCTTCATATCCCCTCCTACAGGGCCCCACAACACCAATGTCCCACCTGGCCGGTCGTCACGCACTGTGCGTGATCTCTCCCTTCCCGGATCCTGAACCTCCCGTGCGTCGTGCACGAGACACTCAGATCGAAGAAAAGTCGAAAAAACTTTTCCTCGCCAAACTGGAGGTCACCGCTCTCTTCCAATCCGTTTTGCCGCGCAAACGCGGCCGGTGCCTCTCTCATCTCAACCTTCGCACACCATCCTAAGCGGATTCAGATGTCGCGCCAAGCAGAAATTCTTGGTCTCGTCCGTATTTTTGTTGGCATTTCCGCAAACCCAGGTTCTCCCGGCGGGAACATTCGCGTCCGATCTCTGTAAGTTGCTTTCTGGATTATGTTTACGGCTGATTTCGAGGTCGGCACGCCTCGGCGGTACTTCTTCGAAGAATACGGCCAGGCGTACGCAAACATAGTGTTAAAGTCCTATAACCAAACAAAAGCGGCTCCATCTTGAATCCACGATGAAGGGCCGCTGATAGGACTCTAATCGTAAAAGGGAAATATTTTGGTCGGAAGGTCGGAGGGGGGGTCGTCCTCAAGCCACGCGACGGCGGCGACCGGTGGCGACAAGCCCGAGACCGAGCAGGCAGGCAGCGCCCGGGGCCGGGACGATGCGGTCGGCGGGTACCGCGCTGCCGACCGCGACGATGTCGGGCCCGTTAAAACCGTTCTTGGCCTCGATGCGGATGCCCTTGAGGTTCTTCCAGGTGCTGTCGAGGGAGATGCCGAAACCGTAAACGTCCTGCGCTCCGTCGATCTCGAGCGTGTTCAGCGACCAGCCGATCTTGCCCCCCTGCGATCGCGAGACAAAGAGCGCCGAAGTGAGGGACCCGTCGGCCCGAATGCCATACACATTAAAATCGCTGTTCCCGCCGCGCTCCAAGACTGACAGTTCGACGGTGGAACTGCTCGCATCGGCGCTCATGAGCTGGCCGGGAGCGTACAAGAGGTCCATGCACCAGGCGCCGTTGTCCTCGCCGTCGATGATGTACGACATGTTCTTGTACCCGTTGAACGAGCCGAAGACATCGTTCAGCGAACCTTTCTTGGCGGCTTCGGCGGGCAGCGGAGTTGAAGAGTCCGACCGGTCGGGGTTGCCCGTGTAGACATTCGCGCCGTTGACGTCGCGGGGCACGAGGGCGTTCCAGCTGTAGGTGCCGCTGTTGTTTGTGAGGGATCCGTCGGTCCAGCGCAGGAAGTCCGCGCCGGTCATCGTGGAGAGTGTTCCGTTGAACGCGAGCGTCTGCAGTTCGCGATCACCCCCGTGGAGCGTCGAGGTGGTGCCCGCGGGCTTTGCGGCGTAAATCGTCGGGGCGGCCAGGGAGCTCATGGCGGCGATCGAGGCGGCGGTCATGGCAGCGGCGTACGTCTTGTTCATGTCTTTCTCCTTGGGCCGGTCCGACGCCCACCTTCCCTGATGGGCGTCTCCCCAAAGGTGCCACCAAACAAGACCGGGGCGGAGAAACCTCTGCGGATGCCGTGGATTCGGCGCTTGGCATGCCCGCTTGCGCGGCGCACACGGAATGGCCGGCAATGAGTTCTCGGGAATCTCTGCCGTTCCCGGACCGGCCTGTGCGGACCTGCAAGGTCCATGGCGCAGGGGGCTTTAGAGGGGGCCGGCCCGCTACCATCCGGGCGACCATGCCGACGATCACCATTAACGGGAAGAAGTGCGAGTTCACGCCGGGCCAGACCATCCTTCAGGTGGCCAACGCCAACGGCGTCAACATTCCGCAATACTGCTACCACGACGGCCTTTCGATCGTCGCTTCGTGCCGCATCTGCCTGGGCGAGATCTGGTCGCCGGACCCCAAGACGGGCCAGCTGGCGGCTCAGATGGGCGGCAAGCTCCAGCCCACATGCCAGACGCCCGCCACCGACGGCGCCGTGGTCTATACCGACAGCCCCAAGTCCGTCGCCAACCAGAAGGCGGTGATGGAATATCTGCTCATCAACCATCCGCTCGACTGCCCGGTCTGCGACCAGGCCGGCGAGTGCTTCCTGCAGGATTACTCCTACGAGTACGGCCGGGGCGTCTCCCGCTTCGAAGAGCAGAAGGTCAAGCAGCCCAAGAAGGACGTCGGCCCGCACGTGCTCCTGTACAGCGACCGCTGCATCATGTGCACCCGCTGCGTCCGCTTCACCCGCGAGGTGACCGGCACCGCCGAGCTTTCTGTGCAGGGGCGCGGCAATAAGGAAGAGATCGACGTCTTCCCTGGCGTCGCCCTCGACAACGAGCTCGCCAGCAACGTCATCGACCTCTGCCCCGTCGGCGCGCTGCTCGACAAGGACTTTCTGTTCGCCCAGCGCGTCTGGTTCCTCAAGAGCACGCCCTCGATCGACGGCATCACCGCCAGCGGCGACAACATCAACATCGAGCACAACGAGGGCAAGGTCTACCGCATCAAGCCCCGCGAGAACATGGCGATCAACAAGTGGTGGATCACCGACGAGGTCCGCTACGGCTGGAAGTTCATTCACAGCGATGAGCGGCTGCGCTCGCCGATGAGGCGTCAGTTCGGCACCCTGATCAACAGCGATTATGAAAAGGCGTATGAAGATGCGGTCGAGGGGATCCGGCGTGCGACGCGTGACGGGAAGAAGCTCGCTCTGCTCGTGAGCCCGATGCTCACCTGCGAGGATGCGTACACGCTCGTGCGGCTGGCGAAACAGGCGGATCCCGGGGCGGTGCTGGGCATCGGGCCGATCCCCCGCAAGGGACAGGACAAGGTCTTCCCGGTTGGGGCCAAGGCCGGCGACAAGAACGCCTTTGTGGTCTCGGCGGAAAAGGCGCCCAATGCGCGGGGCGTGCGGCGCGTGCTCGAGTCCTTCGGGCAGGCTCTCGCGTTCGAGGACTTCCTCCGCGAACTGGGCAAGGGTTCGGGCCGGAGCGACATCGGCGCCGTCATCGTCACGGGCAACTATCCGAGCGACTGGGCGACGCAGGATCTGGCTTCGAGCCTTGAAGGCAAGTTTGTGCTGCTGATCGATACGCTGAATTCGCGTCTGGTCGAGCAGTGCGATGTGCTGCTGCCGGGCGCGACGTGGGCGGAGAAGGCCGGCACGTTCGAGAACTGGCAGAACAAGCTGCAGGCCTTTGAGCAGGCCATCCCTGTCGTGGAGTTCTGCAAGGCCGAAGGGCAGATCGCGCTGGACCTGATTTCCGAATGGATGCAGGAGCCGCTCGAGCTGCGTGACCCCGAAACCGTCATCGTCAGCACGACGCCCGGCCAGGTCGCGGCCGGTCTGACGGTTGCTCCGCCGCGCGGCAGGCTGTTTAATGCGGGCAACGTGCGTGCCGAGATGGCCGCCAACCCGGCGCTGCGGTCGTTTGCGACCGAGGTTTCGTTGCCGTTGTCGCAGGTCCGCACCCAGACGGACATGCCGTTCGTCAATCTGTGAAGCGGAGCAAAGGTAAATGCCAGGAATGGTGCGAGCGTGACCGAGTTCTGGATCATCACCATTCTGATCGCGGTGCTGGGCGTGCCGTTCACGCTGTGGTGGTGGAAGCTCGGGGATGCTTGGGCGGATGCCGAGCACAAGCGCTTCAAGCCCAAACCCGAGCGCCCGGTCGAAAAGGTCGTGGTGCGGAAGGACTGAGAAGCGCCCCGGGAGTTGGGGGGCGTGACGGGTTGATAGAATCCGGTACTTCATGGAGTCGAACATGCGAATTCACATCCACCGGCGCGCCGCCGCGTTTGTCGCAACGGGGCTGCTCGGCACACTCGCAGTTTCGGGCGCGGGCTGCAACAACGCGGCTCAGGGAGCGGTTTCGGGGGCGGCCCTTGGTTCTCTGGGCGGCCTTGCGATCGGGTCGGTCACGGGCAGCGCCGGCAAGGGCGCCGCGATCGGCGCGGTTTCCGGTGCACTTGTGGGCGGCGTGATCGGCGACCAGAATCGGCGTGCCGAGCAGAGTCAGCAGAACATGCGCTACGGAGGGTCTTCGCAGTGAACACTCGCACTTTCCTCGCGGCTTGGTCATTCGGTGTTGTGGCGCTCCTGGCCGGGGGCTGCCAGTGCTGCGCACCTTCCGCGTCGCCATCCGCGATCGCGCAGGCCGACGCCCAGCGGGCGGATCTGGCCAAGTTTGTGGGCGCGTGGGAGTTCACCGGCTCATGGACCGGCGAGAACGGAGCGAGCAACCAGGTGGCCGGGCGTGCCGCGGGCGTGCTCGAAAACCAGTACTTCGTCCTGCTGGATATTCAGACGACGAGCGGCACAATGGCCGGGCGCACCGGGCGGAAGGCCGGCTCGATGCTGCTGGCAGCCGAGCCGGGGATCGGCCTGACGCTGACGGCGTGGGGTGATGCGTCGCCCTCGGTCATGCATCTTGTCGGTCGCGACGAGGATGCCGGCAGCACGCTGACCTTCCGCAGCGCGCACGGCGAGGTGCCGCTGACACTGGTGATTCGTGTGGAGAACGCGGACCGCTGGACGGCGAGCATCAACAACACGTCGACCAACACGACCACGGCGAACTACACCTTTACGCGGTCCAAATAAGCAGGAAGTTCCGCTGATCAGCGAGGGTGCCGTTGGGGTGACCACAAGCAGTTGTGGCTCGCGCGAATATTTCATTGCAAAATAGCTTGAAACCCGCGATTCGAAAGGCGGTAAATCGGGCTCCCAATAAAATACTGAGGTGTTGCAGGTTCCGGGCGCACGAAAGGGGGAAGCGATGAGTTGGATCGTGATCGGGATTGTCGGTGCGGCGGCGCTCCTGTTCTTCTGCTTCTTCGTCGGTTGGGCGGTGACATCGGCATCGCACGGCAGGAGGTGGGAGAGGCGAGTCGTGGGAGGCGAGGAGGTGTTCCTTCCTGTCGCGCATTCTGATCTTTCCCGGGACGCAAGTACTTCGCCGCACGAACATCCCAGTGCGCACGGCCATCATGGGCACCACTCGGATGTCGGGCACCACAGCCACAACGAAGGTGGTTTCAGTGATCCCGGGGGCCATGCGGACTGCGGGGCTGGGCATGGCGGGCATGATGGCGGTTCGCACTAATGTGATCAGGACGATTGGCGGGGATTGGCGCGCCCGCAGGGAAGCCTGAAGAGAGTCCGCACTTTCGCGACTGCCGCGATAGCCTTCCCCGTGCCCCGCTACAAACTCACCATCGCCTACGACGGGACCGACTTCTGCGGCTGGCAGAAGCAAGAACCGACGCTCGAGCAATCGAACCAGACCGGCAGCGCCAAGCACGTCGATCCGACGCTTGTGGCGTCCGAGGAAGGGCGGGTCGCGCTCCGGACGGTGCAGGGCGTCGTCGAACGGGCCGTGCGTGAGATCGTTCGCGAGATGGTCGATGTCAAGGGCGCCAGCCGCACCGACAGCGGGGTGCACGCGCGGGGTCAGGTGGCGGCGTTCTCCTGCACCGGGGCCGATGGCGGGCAGACCGGCTGGCCCGTCGAGCGCGGCCCGCTCGCTCTGATGCGAGCCATTAACGGCAAACTGCCGGACGATGTCGTGGTCCGCGACGTGTCGCTGGTTGAGGAAATGTTCGATCCGATCGGCGACTGCACCAGCAAGGCCTATTCCTACTCCATCCACAACGCCAGGACGCGTGAGCTCTTCGATCGCAAATTCGTGCACCACGTCTGGGATCCGCTCGATGTCGGCGCGATGCAGCGGGCGGCGGCGGTCCTGGTGGGGGAGCACGACTTCGCGGGCTTTGCCGCCGCGGGGCACGGAAGGCAGACCACGGTCCGCACGATCTACAGGCTGGATGTCGTCAAAGTGCGCGAGGACCGCGTGCGCATCGACATCGAGGGGAACGGATTTCTCTGGAACATGGTGCGCATCGTCGCGGGTACGCTGGTCGATATCGGGCGGGGGATCAAGTCGGCGGACGACATGCCGGCGATCCTGGAGTCGCGGGATCGGTCGAGGGCGGGACCGACGCTGCCGGCGACGGGGTTGTGCCTCGAGTGGGTGCGGTACGAATGAGCCGCGCGGGGCGAACGAAAGCAAAGGCGATTCTCTGCGTGGCCGCATGGACGATTGCCGCTGCATGCCTGGCGTCGTATCCGATTTCCTGGATGTTTTATGCGGTGCTCACACGCTTTAAGACGGTGGGCTCTGACACGTTCGTGCTCGGGCCGGGAATACTCGCGTATTCGCGGAGCTCATCGGGTTCCTACGGGAAAAGTGTCTGGGTGTGGCACGCGGGTGTGAAGGATGACTGGCGGTAGTGGTTTTGGGGCACCGAGTTTCTGCCGAGCGTCCGAAACCCGCACAAGCTCGATCTTTTCATTGTCAGCTGCCCGTTCTGGATTCCTCTGTCGATCTCCGGGGCGATCGGTGCCTGGTCGCTGTATTCTCTTCGCCGGCCGGCGGCCGGGGAATGCGTGGGCTGCGGGTACAGCAGCTTGAACATCCGCGGGAACGTCTGTCCCGAGTGCGGCTCGCCCATCAACAATCCGTCTGCATGCGCATCCTCCACATCTCCACACGCCTGATCCTGGGAGGCTCGCAGGAGAACACCGTGCTCTCGTGCGAGGGGCAGACGCGCCTGGGGCATGATGTGCATCTGGCGTTCGGGCCGATCTTCGGGCCGGAAGGCTCTCTCTTTGAGCGGGCCGACAGTTTTCGTCACTCGGATTCGCCCCACAGCGAGAAGCGGCGCATCGGCATGCACGAAATTCCCAGCATGGTCCGCGAGATCAGCCCGCTGAAGGATCTGCGCTGCTACGGCGCACTCAAGGGCCTGATCCGCGATCTCAAGCCCGACATCGTCCACACCCACAGCAGCAAGGCGGGCATACTGGGGCGTGCTGCCGCGTGGAAGGCGGCCCGGCGATTTGCCGGGCAGGGGCACAAGCTGGGCGTCGTGCACACGATCCACGGTCCGCCTTTTCACAAGTTTCTCCCCCGGCGCACCAACGCGATCTACATCGCCAGCGAACGGTTTGCCGCCCGACGTTGTCACCGCATCGTGTCGGTGGCGGACGCGATGACCGAGCAGTTTCTGGCCGCGGGAATCGGGCGGCCGGAGCAATACTCAACGGTGTACAGCGGCATGGAGGTCGAGCGCTACCTCAGCCCGGTGCGACCGGACGGTGCGCCTGTCACCCAGGAGTCTGTGCGCGAGTCGCTGGGCATCGCGCCCCTGGACTTTGTCATCGGCACGGTTGCGCGGCTTGCCGAACTCAAAGGACACGACGACCTTCTCGACGCTCTCGCCGACGACCTGCGGGCTCACCCCAACTGGAAGCTGCTCTGGGTGGGCGACGGCTGGTGGCGTGACCGCCTGCTCAAACGCGTGGCCGAAATGGGACTCACTGCGCAGGTGGTCACAACCGGTCTTGTCCCCAGCGAGCGCGTGCCCGAGATGATCCGCGCCATGGACATCCTGGTCCACCCGAGTTACCGGGAGGGCCTTCCGCGCACCGTTCCGCAGGCTCTCCTGGGAGGCGTTGCGGTCGTCGCCAACGACGTGGACGGCGCCCGCGAAGTCTGCATCGAGGGACAGACCGGCCGCCTTGTTCCGGCGGGCGATCGTGCGGCTCTTCGTGCCGCCGTCCGGGGGATGTACGATCATCCCGATGAAAGACGCGCCATGGCAGAACGGGGGAGGGACCTCTGCCGCGTGCGCTTCAGCGCACAAACGATGGTCGATGAGCTGGAAAAGGTGTACGCCCGGGCGCTGGCCTGAACCCGCGCACCTCCGGCGGCTGTGCTTTGTGCTGCTCCTGTGCACGGCCTCTGCGAGCGCGATCGCGCAGCGCCTGAAGCTCAAGGGCGATATGCCCGAGCCGGGAAGTGGCGCGGCCACGATCGAACTGGCACGCACTCTCCGCCAGGAGGCGGACGTGCTGACGGCCGCCGTCCCGAAGACGCCGCGAGATGCGGCTCGGGCGGCCTATCTGCACTGCGCGGGCACTCTTCTCGAATCCGGAGAAGCGCGAGGCCCCGCGGGCACGCACCAGGTCATCGCGGGCCTTGCCCTCTCGCTCGATCGTGCCGCGGCCCTTTCTGCCATCACGAGCGGGTTGCTGAACGACGCCGAACTTGAGCTCGCCTCTTCCGACCTCACATCGATCGCGCAGAATCCTTCGATTTCTGCGGCCGAGCTCGATCGCGCGCTCCGCAACGCGCTGTCGCTTCTCCTGCAGAAGGCCTGCCCGGCGCCGGGGGCCGACCTGTGGCCCTGGCCCGAGCGTCCCGGGCTCTCGATGCCCGCCTGGCCCGCGCCCAAACTTTCGCCCGAGGCGTCGGCGGCGCTCGAAGCGCTCCACGCCCGCGCACTCATCGCCGATTCCTGGATTGCTTATCGCCCGGGCGCGCGAGCGCTGGCCCGCCTGATCGCCGCCGCCGCGCCCGACGGCAGCCGGCTCGGCGAGCCCGCGCGCTCCAAATGGATTGCGGAATACGCCGCGTCTCTCGGAGCGCTCAACGCCGATCGTGCTGGTGTTGAAGCGCTCGCGCGGCTGGAACGGCTCGCAACGCTCGCGAGGATTCTCACTCTTTTCGAGCCCTTCGAATCCGCGCCCGGCGGCAAGGAACTCAAGAAGTCCCTGCTCACTTTCATCGAAACCCTCTCGGACCCAACTCCCCAGGAATCAGAGCGGCTGTCCCGCATCGAGCAGTGGCTGACCTCGATCGCGGCGATCACAACTCTGGCCGACGAGAAGGATGTTGTCCGGCAGCTCCGCCCCGCGATCCGGTCGGTCGCCGAGATGTGCCGGACGACTCAGCAGGAAGCGATCGAATCGCTGTCGGGGGCGTTTGCGAGCGCCGCCGCCGCCTCGGAGCCGGCGGTCCTGGCGGCGGTGAACCTTCACAAGGCGAATCTATCGCTGCTTCGAACCGTTCGACGGGCCAGCGCTGTGCTGGAAGACCCGGCGAAGGTCGGTCCCGAGCCCGCGGTGACGGAATCCGCCCGTCCGATCGCCGACATGCTGCTCAAGCTCGCGAAGGAGGTGGCCGATCCGCGCCAGCGCAACCGTGCTCTCGAGCCGCTGCGCATCCTCGCTTCCGACATCGCCGATTTGTGGGAGTTGCCGGGCGAGAAGCAGCTGCGTGCGAACGACCAGGCTTTCTTTGCTCAGTTCGGCGGCAAGGCTGCTGATGTGCTGGGGCTCATCGACAGGGAGCGAGCGGCTTGGCGGAAGGATCTTGGCGGCAAGGTCTCTGCGAGCGCCGAGGCGCACGCACAAAAACTCGGTGCGGTGCGGCTGCTTCTGCTGCTCGCTCGCGATGCCGCCGACTGCAAGGCCGCCGGCCGGCTGCTCCCGCAGTGGGGGGGCTGGTGGATTGAGCCCACCACGCTTGAGACCCTCGTCGGGCGGGCTGATGCGGCGCTCCCGGCGCTCTTTTCGGAAATCGAAGCGGCGCAGAGTCCGGCGGCCCTGGCCGCGGCGAGAAGCGCCCAGCGACAGAACGCGATCGTGGCGCTCGCCGCCAGAGTCGCTCGCGCCATACCGGCCGATGCCCCCGCCGCGATCACGCTCCGCTCGGTTCGTTCTGTTGCGTGCGGCACGCCGGACGATCGCGCCGTTCTTCTTGCCCCCTGGCGCGACCGGATCGCTCTCGTTTGCCGCTATTCTCGAGAGAACGATGAGCAGTCCGCCCGCTTCGCGGCACAGAAGGCGTACGAATGTGCCGATGCGATGGACCGCTTGGAGGAATAGATCATGGCAGAATCCGCGAATCGCCCCAAATTTGTGAAGCCCGGAGTTGGCCAGGCGCTCCATTCGCCCGGCGGCGACCGGATCACCCCCAAAGTCGGCTCCGCCGAATCGGGCGGCGCCTTCCAGCTCACCGAGGACGAACTCGCGCCCGGCGGCGGCCCGCCCTTGCACGTGCATGCGCGGGAAGACGAAACCTTTTATGTGCTCGAAGGCGAAGTGACCTTCTTCGTGTGCGAGCCCGGGGATGCCCGGGGAACAACCGGCAAGCCGGTCGTCGCGCCCAAGGGCTCGACGCTCTTCGGCCCGCGCGGCACGGCCCACACCTTCCGCAATCGCACCGACAAGCCCGCAAAGCTGCTCATCATCATTTCGCCCGGCGCCAATTTCGAGGCTTTCTTCCAGAAGATCGGCGTTCCGGGTGCCGCCGGCGGCGAGCCGACCGAGGCGGAGATGATCCAGCGGCTGAAGGACAACGCTCCGAGTCACGGGATCACGATTTTGGGGCCGAATCCGCTGTGATTCTTACCGAATTAGCTCATGCTCGCCCTCGCAATCCATTTCGAAGGCGCTGCCCTTGTCTTTCGACCTTGCCGCCAAATCGCGTATCGCTTCCGCCCACGGAGTTCGGGATGGATCAAAGTTGTCCGTTCCGATGCAGAACTTGTGCTTGAATGACAAGAGCCTCCATGTAATTGCGGACTGTTGCCGCATCCGCTTTGTTCAACTCGCCGCGATGACCAAGTCATCGAGCGCCAGAACAAGCCTCGATGTTGGATTTCCTTGTCGATCTCGATGTTCGAGGTTCGGGTTCTCATCTACGATGAGCCGACAGCCACTCAAACCGCGCAGCAGTCGAAATATGCCTCCGAACGTGGCAAAGGGAATCAATACTCCGGCAAAAAAAACAAGTTGCCTTGCGATCGATGGCTGTCCGTTCGATTGCGGCCCGAGCATGCCGGCCCGCTCTGCCAAGATCAAGAGGCAAGGTCCGATCAGCACACTCGCGATTCCTTCAAAGACAATTCGCCATACGTATCGGCCACGCTCTCCTTCTGTGAAAACTCGAAACGCTGCTGCGGAACTGAATCACTTTCAGTGTTTGCCGACAGATTGTGCGAGTGAAAACGTTGTGCCGATGAGCCAAGCTGTGCAAAAAAATCCCGCAAAAAGAAGCTTTGAAATTTCGCCGGGCCGGGAAATACGCGGCTGTGAAATAAGTACTGCGGAGGTTTTCAATCGGCTCTCCGGCAATCACTACGCACGAATCAACCCTGCCCCAGCACTCTCTTCCCCAAATCCAGCTTTATCGCCTGCTTCGCGAGGCAAAGCGTTTCCTCCGTAACCACATTCGTCGGCTTCGCGCGATGTGCGAGTAATTCGTGGCATAATTATTCGTCCCAGGGAGTACCGACGACACTGAAATCGTCTGCCAGCAGCAAAGGTAATCCGTTGCCCTGACAGAATTCCCATCGAATTGCCGGACGGATGCGGACAAAGAAACCCGGCCGCATAGCCATTCGAGCCACGACCACGCAATTGGCGGGATCGAGCGTCTTCAATGGCTCCAAAGTTTGGCTACGCCTGCCTAGAGAAACACGTCCCTCACGCACAACGAGGACGAAATTCGGGCGAACCAAGAAAATCAAGGCAGCAGTAAGGCCGATCGCGACGACGAATGAAACGCACACATTTTGGAATGTCCAAGCACCGACGAACATTCCCTTCAACGTCCAATGAGTCAGAATCCACACTGGAATTGCCAGCAACGGGACAAGAGCGAAGCTCAATAGCGGGGAAAGACCCATCAGCCAATATTTCAGTTGATATCGAGAGTCTGAGTACGCAACGAACTGATTGGGCGACCGCTTGTCTTCGTAACCAGCATTCGCAAATGCCTCACGAGAAAAATAGAACACGCGAGGCAACGGCATTCCCAAGGCTTTCTCGAAGGCCCGAACATCGTCGAGACGGTGCCGAGCATCGGCGCCAAACACAATGTCGCTTGTGCTGAACCTCGCCCATAGGTTAACAAGTGACTCGGAAGCCGACGGAGCGCCAAGCAAATGCGCGGATTCGCGATTCAATCGGGCAATGGCAGCGGTTCGCGCGGCCGGATACGAACCAGGTGTGGGGCGGTGCAACGATCGTCGCCAGCCGAAGTAGGCAAGGCCGATCCCAACCGCTGACGCTCCGAGCATGCCGAGAAGCCCCGGCCAAACTGATGACCGGGGAAAGACTAGCGACAGCAGACTCGGAAGAGCCACTAGGGACCC
This sequence comes from Planctomycetota bacterium, assembly GCA_018242625.1. Classification (GTDB taxonomy): domain Bacteria; phylum Planctomycetota; class Phycisphaerae; order Phycisphaerales; family UBA1924; genus JAFEBO01. The sequence continues at coordinate 379,604 of JAFEBO010000003.1, read as the reverse complement.
GACAAACGCGACAAGGAATACCAATGACCAGTCCGCGACATCCGTCGATGAAGAGCGATTCCCGGCGTCGCTCACTTCGCGGACATGAGTACGAGCCGAGTGTTCATTGTCGACGGAGTTGGTCGTCACATAGGCATGCTACCCGAGATTGCGTTTGCCAAAATCCAGCTTCATCGCCTTCTTCGCCAGGTACAGCGTCTCTTCCGCCACCACGTTCGCCCGTTTCACGCCGTCCTTGATGATGTCGATGACGATGTCGTCGCCGCCGGGCTTTTCGTACTCGGCGCGCCGGGCTCGCATCGGGGTCAGCAGGGTGTTGATGGCAACCGCCAGCTCCTGCTTGATGTGCCCGTCGCCGATGTTGTCGCCCCGCTTGTAGCGGTCTTTGAGCTCCGCGACTCGGGCTTCGTCGGTGATGAAGGCCTCGACAAACTTGAAGAGGATGTTGTCCGGGTCGCCCGGCTCGGTCGGGCTCTGGCGGCCGGTTGTGATCTTGTTGATCTTCTTCTGGACTTCCTTTTCGTTGTCGGAGAGGAAGATCGCGTTGCCCAGGCTCTTGCTCATCTTCTGCTTGCCGTCGCCGACGCCGGGTAGGCGGCCGACGCGGCCGATCAACGCCTCGGGGATCGGGAACACGCCGCCGGCGGTGACGTAGTCCTTGTCCTCCGTCCGGTTCGGCACGTTGCAATAGAGCTGGTCGAACTTGCGTGCGGCCTTGCGGCACATCTCGATGTGCGGCGCCTGATCCTCGCCGACGGGCACGTAGACCGGGCGGAACGCGAGAATGTCGGCGCACTGGCCGACGGTGTACATCGGGAAACCGAATGAGTGCGAATCGCCCAGGCCCTTGGTCTCGAGCTCGTGGATGAGCGTCGGATTGCCCATCACGTCGTTAAACGAGAGCAGCATCGCGAAGAACCACGTGAGCTCCGCGATGGCGGGAATCTCGGTCTGGAGGACGATCGTGGACTTCTTCGGGTCGATGCCGGCGGCGAGCCAGTCCTTGACGATCTCGATCGTGTCCTGCCGGATGTCGGCCGGCTTGTCGAACCGCGTGGTAAACGCGTGCATGTTGGCGAGGAGGAAGTAGCAGTCGTACTTGTCCTGCAGGGCGACGCGGCGTTCGACGCTGCCCACCCAGTGGCCCAGGTGCAGGCGGCCGGTGGGGGTGTCGCCGGTGAGGATGCGTGGGTGGGATGATTTTCCAGTGGGCATGGAACGCAAAGAGTAGCTGACCGTTCGCGCGTAGCGGAGCCCGCACTTCGCGTCGGCGCGCGTTCCTCTGATCTTTGCCGCATTCGCGCGGTCAGACGGATGACCGGACCAACAGGCCAGTTGTCGCGTAACAAGAGCTACTTGGTCGGCGCCAGCTCGGGAGGGGGAGCGCAGGCTCGGAGCGCACCATATGCCTCCGCCAGCTCATCAACCATCTTTCCCGCGTCGTGCAGATTCTCCTTGCCTTCCATCGCGCTCTTTGCCTTCGGGTCGAACGCCCGTACCAGATTCGTCCAGCGTTCCCATCCCGGGCAACGGGCCGTGTCGACGCCAAGGACCGATGGCGCCTCTTGCACAAGATAGTGCTCCGTGCGCGACTCCAGACCCCTGGGAGTGATCGCGAAAATGGCCACGGGAACGATCATGTCCCTTGAAGGAATAATGGCGCTGGTCGGGCGCTCGCCAAAGCCGACGCGCGCGCGGATCCATTCTCGCACCCCGACGAGTCGGAGCGTCGGATCGGCCGGGCGCCAATCGTCTGAATTGCCGTCGGCGAATTCCAACCAGACATGGTCGTTGTGGCATTTTCCAAAGACCGACATCGACGGCCCCTTTTCCTTGATCTTGGCCTCGGCGCTCGCCTGACGATCAAGGCTCTCGGGCTGAATATTTATCTCGTGCACGCGCCGGGTCTGAACGCCGACGCGCTTGAGCACAGCGATGACCACGCGTGCGAGCTCGTCGCAATTGCCGCCTCCCCGTTCAAGGATCTGCTCGACCGTGCGGCTCTGGTAGTCGGTGTAGGTCCACTTGAGCTTCTCGTGCGCCCAGTCCACCACGCGCCGGACTTTGGCCTCTGCCTCCGTTGCGTCACCAACCACCTCGCGCGCCAAATCGTCGAGCTTCTTTCCCTGCGTCGCACCCGCGGCTGTCGGCGGTTCCTGCGCGACGAATGTGGCGGTGCCGAGTGAAACTGCCGCCGAAAGTATGCAGATCGTGATCACGGGCGTTCCTTTCCTAAGAAATCAAGATGACGAGAGAAGGGGCAATCAGTCCACCTGCCGCTCCAGCCAGCGCTGCACAAAGCTGATGTCGTCCTCTTCCGATTCCGGAATACGAATGTCCGGCCCGATTCCCGCGGGGTCCACCGGCTCGTCGGGCAGGCGCATAGAGCGGCTGGTGGGATAGTGCAGAAGGAACTTCCCCGAGGGAAGCGGCACGGTCCGAACGTTGGCAAAGTCGAGCACCCCGTCAGTTCCGCCTCGGCCAAAGAGCGTCGTCTTTCTGCTCTGGCGTGCCTCGAGAACAAACTGCTCGCCGGAGCTTTTGGCGTGGTCGATCAGTATCCCGATGCGGCGCGGCGTGGCCATGACCGAATCGAATCTTTCAATCGAGAAAGGTCGCTCCCCCCAACCCACAAAGGCCCCGACATTTGAGCGCATCTTCGCGACGAGTTTCTCGACCGAGCGTTTCGATTCCGGCGAAAGGCGGTCCCGGATTTCGAGCCACCGCTCCCAGGCCTGGATGTTCTGCTCGGTCGCGAGATACTCGACGCCGATTTTGTAGATCGGCCTGGTATAGGTCAGCGCGAGTAATCCTCGGTACACGTTGTCATCACCGCCCCCGTTATTCCGGATGTCGATGATCAGGTTCGGCGTGCTCTCGATCATCCCGCGATGAGACTCGAGCAGGTCCGCCACCGCCGCCGCGTTCTTGTACAAAAAGTCCGGAAACCGCACCCAGAGCGTCGTCGGCGACACCCGACGCACAAAGAACTCGCGCGAGGGAACCACGCGATCGACATCAAAGGGAGCGTCGGGCTTGGGCCATTCGCGAACGAGCCGGACGTTGGGGGGAGCCGACAAGGAGAGCAGATTCCCATCGCATTGTTGAATTGCCGTGCCTTCCACCACTCTCCGGTCGGCCGGCCAGTAACGCACCTGGATGATTCCGCTGCCGCTCCGCCTCAAGCGCAGCTTGACATCGCCGGGTTCCCACCCCGTGGCTTGGGTATCGATCATCGAGCCCTCTAGATCCCCGACGAGAGGCCGGCGCAAAATGGCCACACGCGCGCCGCTGCCGGAAATGGACCAAATACCTTCGAGCGAATCTTGCGATCCCGACTTTTCCAGATGTGCTCGCAGAGATTCGGCGGTCCACGGTGCCGGAAGGCGTTCAACCGCAGCGGACTTGAGCGGGTCAACAGGGTTGGCCGTGGACTCCAGGGTGAGGTGACGGTCCCGGAAGAAATCGAGCCAATCCCGGATGGGGCTTGCGATCTCCGCGTCCCCGAAGATGGACGCCTGCTCCCGAAGTCGCCCGGTAAGGCGGGTGTACTCCTCGCGGTTGCGCTCGTTCAATTTTGTCGAGAAGCCAGCGTAGTTGCGCTCGACATATTCAATCAAGAACGAAACGTCCTTGGTCTCCACTTCACCCGCTTGAGCAGACATCGTTACCGCAATCCCCAGGAAAACCACTCCGAAAGAGGCCGGGTGACGGATCATTTGGGTTTCTCCTACGGCTGTCCCAGCGCGTGCAGACATTTCCCGGTGAGATGCACCCGCGTTGCAGTTTCCGTCGCGCTTTTGCTAAGGAGATTTGCGCGCGAAACGTCCTTGCAATACCTTGCTCAAGAATCATGGAAGTGCGCGCAAGTTCTTACGAATCGCCGGGAAGGAAGTGTGAAAGTTGCTCGCTCCAGCGTTTCCGCTGCTCGACCGTCCCCCAATCGCTCTGCCGGACCGATCCATCGATGTACGACGCATTGCCGTACGCCGTCCGCGACTTGTAGTTGTGCCACTGCCAGAGTTCGTCCAGCACCGGGACCCAAGGTGCTTGCTCCCAGAGGCGCGTGATGGTGCGCTGCACGGCGTCGGGGGCCATGCCGCGCCGCGCAAGCATGCTCATCTTCCCACCGGGCACGTAATCAGCGCTCATGAACACCTGCTGCGCAAACGGAAATTCGGGCGCGTAGCCGAGATCTTCCAGCGTCTTGACGTCAACGGTGTTGGCCTTGTCGCGCGGGCACTGAAAGACGGGCGACACCGTGTAGACGCGCCAGCCCTTGGAAGTTTTCACGCCGGTGTCGACCGGACGCGCCACGCCGGTTGCGTCGCACAAGGCGAACATCATGTCTTGAAACGATCTCGACGGACCATCGGCTTGCACCGGGATGAACGATGCGTACGGCAACAGGCCGTCCTTGCCTCCCATGAGCGCGATCCCCGCTTGCACCTGGCGCATGTTGGCCATGCAACGCACCTGTGCCGCCCTGTCGCGAGCGGAACTCAGCGCCACCAGCACCAGACTGATGATGACCCCGATCACCGCCAGCGAGACCAGGAGCTCGACCAGCGAAAATCCCCGATGGCGGCGGGATGCCATAGAGGAAGCTACCGCTCCGGCTCCGCGGAGGTTGCGAGCAATCACGGGAATGCGAAAGACGCGGAGCGGCTTGAACCCGCTTAGCGCCACATCGTCAGTGCGATATTGAACGCGTTAAAAAGCCCGTGCATCACGATCGGGACGGTGAGCTTGCCCGTCCGCTGCATGGCGATGCCCAGCGCCAGCCCCAGCACGAAGAGCACGGGAAGGACGGTCGAGAGCGACGCGTCTGGCACCGCGCCCGGACCGATGTGCGCCGAGGTGAAGATCGCCGAGGTGATCACCACGCCCAGCCATGCCTGGTTGAATGCCCGCACCAGCGCCGTCTGAAGGAAATAGCGGTAGATCAGCTCTTCCACGATCGGCGTGAGCACAACCGCCGTTGCCCCCTGCGCCCACGCCCACGGATCGCCCCGCGAATCGGAAAGTGTCTGCAGCGTGTTGTGCCCAATAGGCGGCGGCGTGGTGTCTTTCACCGCACGATAGATCTCGAGCGCAAGCAGCCCGGTGGCGTTGACCACGGGTAGCGCGATGACGATTCCGAGCACCCCCGTCAGCAGGTCTTTGCCGGTGGGTCGCTTGAGACCGCCGCTGGCGAGCGCGAGCAGCGCCACGCCGGCGAAGATGCCGCACGCGGCCTGACCGATCTGCACGATCGCCTTGCCCTTAATGCTGTTGGCTGAGACGCCGCCGAGCCACGAAGCGCCCGACTTCACCTGATTCAGCATGAGCTCATGCCCGAGACCAAGCGTGAGGTACACGACAGACGCCGCGAAGAGGAAGGCCCACCACGGCCGGTCGCCCCCGTCGCCCGAACCGGCCCCCAAAGCCGACGGGCGGATCACATTGCCGAACCACAGCACGACGAGGATCGCGGCACCAAGTCCGATCTGCAGCCAGACCCACTGTTTGGAAGTGACTTTCGGAGGATCGACGCTCGGCTTGCCCACTTCCGGTGCGTTTGGCTTGGGTGTCGGAACTGTTTGCGCGGCGAGGGTGGCCCGCCCGGAACCGGGCGATTCCGCCGCCGCGGGCCCAAGCCCTGCAAGAATCAGGCCGAAGAAGACCAGCAGCGCTGGCCAGACGGAGCGTGATTTGAGCAACGTGCTTTCCGACATCGTGGCGCACAAGCGAATCGAGGTTGCCGCCGCCAAAGAGAAGGTGCCGCTCGCCGATCTCGAACTCATGGTCGCGCAGGAAGAGGCGCCGCGCAATTTCTTTGCCGCCGTCAGCCACCGGCAGCGCAATCCGTTCGACACCGCCGTCATCGCGGAGGTGAAACGACGCAGCCCGAGCGCCGGGCTGATCCGTCCTGAATATGAAGGCGATTCCTTTCGCCCGGAAGACATCGCTAGAAAGTATCACGCCGCCGGGGCCGCCGCGATTTCGTGCCTGACCGATTCCAGGTACTTCGGGGGAGACCTGTCCTTTATCCAGCGGATCAAGGCGGCGGTCCCGCTGCCCGTCCTTCGCAAGGATTTCATCATCGACCCCTACCAGCTCTGGGAAGCCCGGGCCCACGGGGCCGATGCCGTCCTGCTCATCGCCGAGTGCCTGCACGAGGGCGAAATGCTCGATCTGATGATCCTCGCGCAGCAATTGCAGCTCACGGTGCTGCTCGAGGTCCACGACATGGAAAACCTCCTGCGCGTCCGTCCCCACGTGGGGTTTCCCCACCGCGGGTACGGCCTTTTGGGCATAAATAACCGCAATCTGGCCACGATGCAGGTCGACCTGAACCACACCCTCCGTTTGGCCGATCTGGTCGAGGATCGGAGCATTCTGGTCAGCGAGTCGGGTATCCGAACCTCCGCCGATCTCGCGCGCTTGAGGAGCCAGGGAATTCGGATTGTGCTCGTCGGGGAGCACCTCATGCGTCAAGCCGACCCCTGCCAGGCCCTTTCCACGATGCTCAACCCCGAATCAAGCCCGAACGAATGAACCGGCCAAAGATTGCTCTCCACTCATCAGGCACAACACCATTGAGGACCGCCATGAAAATGACCCTCCCGGCTGCACTTCCGACCCTTCTTGCCTCGCTCGCACTTTGCGCCGGCTCGGCCCGTGCGCAGGACGATGCCCAAGCCAATCAGCAGGCCACCCAGCCCGCCGGTCAGCCCGCGACCATGCCCGCCCGGCCCGCTGCCCAGCATCAGCAGAACGGGCAGGCTCAGATGAACACGACGAATCAGCAGCCCGAGGCCAAGGCGCTGCTTGAGAAATCCCGCGACGCCATCGCCGCGGCAAAGACCCTCGAATACGACATCTCCGCCCCGCAGATCGGCCTCATGGGCGGCGACCGCGCTCCCAAAAACGTCAAGGCCCACGTGATCATGAGCCGCAACGACGCGGGCCAGTGGGTCATGCGGATCAAGGGCAATGCCATGATCGGCAAGGACGCTTCGCCGACGCCGTTCGACGTTGTCTGGGATCAGCGTGCGGTGACCTGGGTCGATGACCAGGCCAAGACCGTCTATACCCGCCCCTTCGGCGGCGCCAAGGGCCTCCGCAACGTCCTGCAGGTCATCAACGGCCTCCGCGTTCCCAACATCACCGGCGACCGCCCCCTCGCCGAAGAGCTCTCGCAGTCCACCATCGTCCTCAACGGCACCGACGATGTCGGCGGCGTCACCTGCGACGTGGTCATCGCCGGCTCAACCACCGAAGGCAACGGCAACCGCAAGAAGATCTGGATCGCCAAGTCCGACTCGCTCCCCCGCAAGCTCGAGAACATCATCGAGAGCAAGCTGATCAACGCCTCGACCGTGATCGAGTTCTCCGACGTCAAGGTCAACCAGACCATTCCCCCCGAGCGGATCGCGATCGCGACGCCCGAGGGCTACGCCGTGGACAAGGCCGAGCCCGCTCAGCCCAAGGCCGTCAAGCTCGATCACCTTGCCGTGCCCGAGTTTGAACTCGCCACACTCGAAGGCGCCAAGGTCAGCAAGTCCTCCCTCTCCGGCGGCGTCGCCGTCATTCAGTTCTGGGGCACCTGGTCCAACCCCTCCAAGCGCAGCCATCCGGAGCTCCAGGCCCTCGCCGAGAGCTACAAGGACAAGGGCGTCAAGTTCTTCATCGCCTCCGTTCGTGAGAAGGACCCCGAGGCCGTCAAGGCGTATCTCAAGGAAGCGGGCATCAACATCCCCGTTCTGCTCGAGGCCGACACACTCATCGAACAGCTCGACATCCAGACCGTTCCCGCCGCCGTCGTCATGGGCGCAGACGGCGCGAACGTGAAGGTTGTCCCCGGCTTCCTCAAAGAAACGACCATGAAGGAAATCGGCGACGGCATCGAGTCGGCGCTCAAGGACGCGGCCGCCAAGAAGGCCGAAACGACCGGCGACAAGCCCGCCGAGCCCGCGCCCGCCGCGACCAAGTAATTTTCCCGCAGATATCAGGCCAAAGGCCCGGTTGTCCGGGCCTTTTTTACGCGCCTGCCCGGGCGGTGCGCCCGCGACAATGCCCCGACAGTGCACGCATACCGTCGTTGCACCAAATGGCAGAATCCGCCTTCCAAGCCCCTAAGGGCACACGCGACTTTTATCCCGAAGACGCCGCACGCCGCCGCTTTATCACCGAAGCCTGGCGCTCCGCTTCCGTCCGCCACGGCTTCGAAGAGGTCGACGGCCCGATCTTCGAACACCTCGATCTCTACACCGTCAAGAGCGGCGAAGGAATCGTCAGCGAGCTCTTCTCCTTCACCCGCGCGGGAGGCGAGAAGGACTACGCCCTCCGGCCCGAGTTCACGCCCACGCTCGCCCGGCTCTTTGCCGCCCGCGCGGGATCTCTGCCCAAGCCGACCCGGTGGTTCATGGCCGGTCCCTTCTTCCGTGCCGAAAAGCCGCAGCGGGGGCGGCTCCGCGAATTCCTTCAATGGAACGCCGACATCCTCGGCGATGCGTCCCCCGCGGCCGACGCGGAAATCATCGCCACCTGCGTCTCGCTCCTGGCCTCGCTCGGCCTGACGAGCAGGGATGTCCGCGTCAAGGTGAATCACAGGGCCGCGCTCGGCGCCTGGCTCTCCTCGCGCGGACTCGCCGCGGAGCGTCAGCCCGAACTCTTCAAGCTGCTCGACGCCCGCGGAAAAATGCCCCCGCAGGAATTCGCGTCCCGGATCGGCGCCTTTGGCTTCAGCGCCGAACAGGCCGAAGTCTTTCTCCGCGGCATCGTCCGCATCACGGTCCCCGCCGGAGTCGATCCGCGCACGCACGAGGTCGACCCGCTCCGCCCGCCGGCGGTCGATCCCTCCGTCCGCGATGTTCTCGACCTCACTTATTTCTCCGACGCCGTCATGCCCCTCGCCCGAGAGCTGGTGGCAGCCGGAATCATCGACTGGGTCGACTTTGATCTCTCCATCGTCCGCGGCCTCGCTTACTACACCGGCATGGTCTTCGAAGTGCACGAGGCCGCCGGGGCCGAGCGCGCCATCGCGGGCGGCGGGCGCTACGACAACCTCGTGGAGCTTTTCGGCGGGCCGTCCACGCCCGCCGTCGGCTTCGGCATGGGCGACGTCGTGCTCGGGCTCGTGCTGGAAGACCGGGGCCTGATGCCCAAGGCGGGCGATCTTTTCCGCCGGATCGGCGCCGCCCCCGACGTCTTCGTGATACCCGGCCCCAACCCCGCCGCCGATGCGCTCGTCAAGCCCGTCGTCGCCCGGCTCCGCGCCGCCGGTTTGCACGCGCGCCATACTTCCAAGACCACCCGCAACATCGGCAAGCTGCTGAAAGAAGCGGTTGACCAGTCCGCCCGTTTCGCGCTCATCCTGGAGTCGGATTCCACCGCCGCAGTGAAGGATCTCACTTCGGGCGCACAGTCCCCGGTCGTCCCGCTTGCCGACGCCATCGCCCGCCTCACCGGGCGCGAGTAACACCGTGCCCGATCAGCCCATCCACCCAGAGGTGCAGGTCGGCCACATCCATCTCAAGGTCGCCGACCTTGATCGCGCCATTGCCTTTTATCACGGAGTGCTCGGCTTCGAGATCACGCAGCGGCTCGGCGATTCCGCCGCCTTCCTCTCCGCCGGCGGCTATCACCACCACATCGGGCTGAACACCTGGGAAAGCCGGGGCGCCAAGCCGCCGCCCGCGCGCACCACAGGCCTCTATCACGTCGCATTTCTCTATCCCACCCGCGCCGCTCTCGCCGATGCTCTCCGCCGCCTGAACAAGGCCGGCATCCAGCTCGAAGGCGCCGCCGATCACGGCGTGAGCGAAGCCCTCTACCTCCGCGACCCCGACGGTAACGGAGTCGAGCTTTACAGAGATCGCCCCGAGGCCAACTGGCCACGCGACGCGTCCGGCGGTCTTGCGCTCTTTACCCGTCCGCTCGATCTGGATACGCTGCTCCGAGAGCCGCCGAGCTGAATCTCACCAGATCCAGCGCATGTTCCCGAAGTCCGGGATCGGCACCAGACCCCACTGCCTCCCAAGCGCCGGGAAGAAGACGCAGAACGCCCTCCCGACGATCAGGTCACGCGGCACAAGGCCCCCGCGCTTGTCCATCAGCTCCCGCACCCAGGGATCGGGCTCGCCCCAGAACCGCGCATCCAGGCTCGCCGGGCTGTTGTCGCCCATCATGAAAAACTCGTCCGCACGCTGCACCGCAAGGTTCGAGGGATGCGAGCCGCGGCAAGGTGCGCCCGCGCTCTGGCTCCCGGGTGGGTAAGGCACCGGCTGATAAAACAGATCACGCGCCAAAGTCACGCGGTGAAGCTCGCAGGGTCCGGACACCTCAACCCGCACCTCCGTCGGCTTGTAGTTGGAAGGAACGCCCAGGGGAGGCGGCAGCACATTCAGGCTCAACATCGAAGCGAGCGGCTTGCCCGTCGAGTATTCCACCCGCTGCGCCGGTGTCCAGTCGTACGTTCCCTCGCACACCAGCGTGCCGTTGATCAGAAGCTGCGCCGACTGATCGACATGCCTGAAATCAAAGTCGGTCACGCGCCCCGGGGTCAGCGCATCGGGAGCGTTTGCTTCGGCCAGCAGCTTCCAGGGCTGGTCGGGCTGGCCCGCCGGCCGCATTTCAACACGGGCCTTTCCGCCCCCCACCTGGCCGCGGAATTCGTGCGAATTCGCCCGCACGACGGCGGCCACTGTTTCTCCGGGCGCCTTGGGCTCCACGCCGAAAGCCACCCGCACATCGGGCGTCGGAAACCGGGGCAGTCCGCCTCTGCGGTAGTTCAGCTGCGGCGTGTCGTTGTAATGGTTCAGGTCTTCGATCGGACGCGAGCGGAAATCCCACTCAAGCGTGGTCGGCCCCTTCCCGCTGTACGAATACACCGTCGTGTCCTTGACGTCCCAGCCCTCGGTCTTGGGCTGCCACGGCGATGAGAACCACCGCTTCCCGTCTCGCACCGGGTTCGCCGGCTCGTACAGGCTGTCGAAGATGAGCTGCCACGTTGCGTTCTGCGTCCGCATCGGCTTGCGGGCGATCTTCCACTCCGTGCTGCTCCAGCATTCCTCGGGAGTCTCTTTGCGACCCTCCTTCAGCGGGCGCACAAACACGTCGCCGCCCACGATCGAGAGCTCCTCGTTCTCCAGTCCGACCAGCCGCTTGATGTAATACACCTGCGGGTTGGTCGGGTTCCGGAACACAACCACATCCCAGCGGTTGGGAGTCCCGTACGGATAACCGTACTTGAGAACGAATATCCGGTCGCCGCTGCTCGAATCTTTCACAAACGCCGGAAGCGGCCGGTCGGTATTTGGCTCGTGCGCCGCGGTCACGTTCTGCCGCGGCTGCGCGTTCTCCATCGACCCGTCCACAAACTCCGAGGGGCTGATCGGCCACTGGTACCCCGTTTCCTTGTCGCGGATCCGCACGTGTGCGCCGAGCAGCGTCGGCGCCATGGAGCCCGTGGGGATCTGGAAGGGCTCGAGCACAATCCCGCGGAAGATCAGCGCGATCGTGAACGCGATCAGCAGCGAAATAACAGTTTCCTTGACCGAGGTAGGAGCCGGGTTGTGGGCCGATGCAGGCGCTGATGTCGAAGTCATTCTGCTCTTTCTATCGGATTCCACCCGCCAAGTTCGCGCATCGGCCTGTTATCAGCCCTGTCCACCCCGGTCATTTCCGCCCCCTCCGCCATTCCCACTCCCGCCCGGGCCTCCGGGCCCTCTCCGGCGCCGGCGACGCCGGCCCCGCCGCTGGCCCCCTTCAGATCCGGGTTGCGGGCGATCGTCCATGCTGCCGTCGTCGGTCGGGATGTCGTCGAGATTGACGTCGTTCTGTTGCGGCCGGGGAGGCTGGGTGGACCGTGGCTGAGATTGAGGCGGGGGTGGGGTTTGGGACGAGGATTGGGGTGGGGGTGGGCCTTTGGGGCGGTCGTTTCGTTCCGGGCGACGCTGTTCGCTCCCCGCCGGACGATCCTGCCGACCAGAATGGGGCCCGCGATGGCCTCCCGTGTGCGGGTGGGGAGCGGGAATAGCTCGTCCGGGCTGGTTGGGCCGGGAGTCGGGTCGTGGGGGTTGAGGCTGCGGGCGGGCCGGAGGAGTCGCGCTCACCGGAGGGGTGAGATTCTCAACCGGAATCGCGACCTGCTTTGGCCGCCCCATTTCGTCGGGGGTATCGAGCTCAACCAGCACAAGCTGGGTGAGGATCTGGCTGTCGATGACCAATCCGTCACCCTCGGGGGTGCCGACGCGGGTCTTCTTGTGCGGCAGGCGCTTGCGGAGTTCGTCGTAGGTCTGGTCCTCGTAGCGGAGGCAGCACATCAGCCGGCCGCAACGGCCTGAAATCTTGAGCGGGTCGAGCGTCGCCTTCTGAATCTTGGCGCTCTTCATGCTGATGGGCTTGAGCACCTTGAGAAAATTCTTGCAGCAGCAGTACTGCCCGCACTTTTCATAGTCCGCGGTGAGCCGAGCTTCGTCGCGTGCTCCCACGGCATGCAGATCGACGCGCGCGTGCAGTTCGCGGGCGAGGGCGGGCCCCAGCTCGCGGAATTCGATGCGTTCTTCGCTCAGGAAATGAACGATCACGCGCTCGCCCCCCAGGAGCGATTCGATCTCGACGATCTTGATGTGACCGAACCCGATCGACTCGGCGCACGCACGCGCCCGCATCTTGAGCTCGTGCTTTCCCTGCTCGATCCGCGCCTGGCGGTCCAGGTCCTCCGCGGTGGCGATCCGCAGAACGCGCCCTTCTGTAAAAAACGGGTAGTCGCGCCCGCCCGAATTCTCGACGTACTCGAGCATCTCCTTGCGGCTGACGCTCTTGGAGCACCCGGAATTGGAGCACGTGCTGGTCAGCATCTCCCCAAGCTCCGTGCCGCGGTGGGTCCGCACAACGAGCTTGCTCCCGCAGCCGGGCTTGGCCGATCCGTCGTACGGGAATTCACCCACCAGCCTCATGGAGCCGAAGCGCACGACAATCGTCTTGGGCGCGGCGAGCGCCGCGTAGGCATCGCGGTCGGCCTGTTCCTTCAGAACCGAATCGGCCTCGAATTGCGGGAGAGGGTAAATAGGCATGGAAGGGCGTTACTGGCTGGAGGCAAACCGGGCGCGCCCTTCGACGAACGCCTGCTGCAGGCGGATGCGCTGCGAAAGCGAGAGCACCCCCTGGCTGTCGGTGCGGTAAATCACGAGTTCTTCGGCCCGCGCGTCGTGCACGACCACGTTGGATTCACCGCCCGTGGTTGTGGAAAGAATGCTGTATCCGTTGCCGCTCGCGACCATCTGGCCGGCATTCTGCGCGTTGGCGACCGATTCAAAGGGGAGGCCGGCGAGCGAAGGAGCCCTCTCGAAAAAGGCCGCCCCGCGCACGACGACGAGCGCGCCGAGCACGCCTGCGCTGAGGCACAGTGCCGCGTTGATCGACTGGCGGACGGCCGCTTTCATCGGCCCCCCTGCGCGTTGCGATCGACCCCGAGGCTGCGGAATCCGCCGACGATGTACGCCCGACGGCCCTGATCGAACTTGAGGCTGAGCAGCTCCTGGTTGGAAACATCCAGCACCTGCACCAAGTTTGCGTTGGAGCCCGGGATGCTGCTCGAGATCATCAGGTACTCGCCACGCCCGCGTCCGGGCGCGACCGAGCCGGGCTGAGCGGACGCCGGCGCGAGGAACCAGACCACGCCCAGCGCACCAGCAAGGGCGAGATTGAGTCCAAGGAGTTGGCGTGTGCGCAGACGTGGCATGCGGAAAGCTCGCGGATCAATCCATGTGGCCGCGCTTGGGCGAGATCAGGCACGCGCCGATCACAATCGCGAGCAGCACGACTCCGAAGAGGATCATGAAGACGCCGTGGCCTCCCATGAGCTGCTCCTGCCCCTTGGGAATCGGCGGCGTCGGGCGCGGGGCCAGGTTGGTGGTCTGCACCTGAGCGAGCAGCACGCAAGGGGCCGTGCACAGGGCAATCAGGCAGGCGCCGGCCTTGACGCGGGTGGTGGGGGCGGTAGTGGTGGTGGGGGCGGTGGGGGCGGTGGGGGCGATCGGGGCCGGTACATGGAGGGCAGAACGGTTCATGCCTGTACTGTACAGCGCCCGCCGCCCCGCAGTTCCGGTCCTGGCTGGCCTTCAGGCAACAGCAACGTGCGGGACCAGCGCCGGGCTCTGGGGACCCTGCATGCCCGGAAACGGCGGCGCGAAGGGCCGGCTGATGCTTTCAAAGAGGCCCGTCGGCACGTGGACCGTTCCCCACCGCGGGCTGCGGGGCCGCATGGCCCGGGCGTACTCCCCCACACGCACCGTGCGCAGGGCGTACCACTGCCCCCGGTTTTCGAACACCTCCTGAAAGAGGGCGTCGGGGGGCTGGTGCTCGCACCCGTACACAAACACGAAGGCGGCCTCGAATCCGGCGCCGAAGAGCCCCTCCCAGGTGCGCAGGCTCTGGACGTCCTCAGCCGTCACCCAATTCTGAAAACTCGAACGTGTGGGCTCCCGCGATGCGATCCGCCGCCCCTTGATCTCGACGAGCAGGTTGAGCCCGTCTCCATAGATCACAAAGTCGAAGGATTTCAGGGATTCCTGTGCGGCAGGCAGGACCGATTTCTTCGCTTCATCGACAGCGACATACGGGATGCGCCTCAGGCGAAGGTAATCCTCGAACGCGCGTTCGTAGTGGTGAATCCGCTGCGTCAAAAGGCTTCCCCCTTTCCTCCGTGCCGGACCGCTCTACGCCGGACGGCTATTTGGACTGCTGCTTGGCTTCCTTGAGCTGTTCCTTGGCCGCATCGAGATTGGGCGCCGCGTTGGCCGCGGGCAGCTTGCCGCCGGAACGGAGGATGAGCACATCGAGCAGGTCCTGCTCGGCCTTCTTGTAGGACTGCATGGAATCGAGCAGCAGTTTGTACTGGGCGTCCAGCAGCTTGGGATCGGGCCCGGTGCCGGGCTTCGAAGAATTTGCCAAGGCGATCGTGTTCTGCATGCCCTCGGTGGCGGAGCGGAGGTCGCTGACGGCGTCTGCGTAGGCGTTGGCCGCCCAGAAGAGCACGTCTGTCTCCATCTCCTTCTTGCTGGGCTGGAAGAACAGCCGCCAAGGCTGGGCCCTGATTTCGGTGATGGCGCGCTTGGACTGATCGGTCACGATCCGCAGATTGGCCACGGATCGGCGCAGTTCGGGAAGCTCGGTTGCGCACCAAGCCTCGATCCCCTGGACAATGTTGTTGACCGCGGGAAGGGTGGTCGAGCGGATGTCGGAAGTAATGGCACGCCCGTCGCTGGTGATCTGCCGGATGTTGTCCCGGTTCTCTTCGATGACGGAATTGACGTTGCCCAGCAGCTTGCCGAAGTTGTCCACCTTGTCGTTGAAATTGCGGGCGAGCGGGGCGAGGTCGTTGCTGAAGTTGGAAACGTTGGTGAAGGTGTTGTCGAACTGCTTCATCCACTCCGGCCAGCGTTCGGCGGTGGGGCGGGTAATGGAGTGAACCTCATCGAAGATCGCGTCAATCTTCGGGCGGTTGCTCTTGATGAGCTCGTTGATGTTGGACACCGTCTCCTGCGTGCTGGCGAGGAGCTTCTTGATGTCGTCGGGCGAGAGGCCGAACTGGGCGAGCATGCCCGGGCTCTGTCCGGCGTCGATGAAATCGGCGCTGGTGAGGGGCTTTTTGGGGTCCGACGCGGTGCCGGTGGTGCCCACCGACGAGATGTTGATCAGGGCCTGGCTGCCCAGGAGGGGCTTCTCGAGCGTGATCACCGCGTCCGGAAAGACCGGGTGCGTGGCGTCAAGGCGGACGCGCGCGAGCACGTACCGCTGCGTCGGGTCGAAGCTGATGTTGTCGACCTTGCCGATCTTCTGCCCGCCCAGGTTCACCGGGCTGTCGGGCTTGAGGCCCTGCGTGTTCTGCGTCAGCGGGAAGCGGACGGTGAACGTGTAGGTGTCCTTGAAGAACTCAATGCCGTTGGCGAGCCAGAAGGAGATCGCGATCGCGAGCGCGACGCTTCCGAGCAGGAAGAGGCCCGCGAGAACGGTGTAACGAGATGGGCTCCGTAATGACATCCCCAGAGAGAATAGCGAGATCCCGGGCCCGCTGCGCGTCTAGCCCTTGGATTTCCGAAGGGCGAACATTCCCGATCGTGCTCCGGCACGCGACGGTTCGACGCTCGGCGTCGGGAGAAGCTGCTCGACAGGCACCCCGAGCAGATCCGCCTCGAAGGCGGCCTCGGAACGACGCTCGGTGATCGGGCCCTCGGCATCACCACGCAGGAATTGCCGGATCAGCCGGTCGGAGTCGGGTAAAGACCGGCTGTCCGCATCGGCCATCTTGCGCAAGTTGTCATACCAGTCGCGGGTTTCGACCTTGAGCATCTTGCCGCGGTCGAGCATGGCCATGCGGTCGGCGATGGTGAACGCCGAGTCCATCTCGTGCGTGACGACAACGCTCGTGACTCCCAGCTGCCGGGAAAGGTCCATGATCAGGCGGTCGATCTGCGCGCTCGTGACGGGGTCCAGGCCGGCGGACGGTTCGTCGTAAAAGAGAATCTCGGGATCGAGCGCCAGGGCCCGCGCCAGGCCAGCGCGTTTCTTCATGCCGCCCGAGATCTGCGAGGGGTACTTGTTGGCGTGCTCGCGAAGCCCGACCAGCTCAAGCTTGATTTTGACCTGGATGTCGATGATCTCGGGCGAGACATCCGTGTGCTCACGCATGGGCAGGGCGACATTCTCGGCGATCGTCATGGAATTGAACAGAGCGCCCGACTGGAAGAGAATGCCGAATCGCTTGCGGATCTCGGCGAGTTTGTCCTCATCGCCCCTGCTCTCGCCGGCGCCAACCAGCGGTGTCATGTCCTGCCCGAAGAGCATGACCTTGCCCCTGTCGGCGGCGAAGCTCCCGATGATCACGCGCAGCAGTGTCGACTTGCCCGAGCCCGAGCCCCCCATGATGACCATGGTTTCGCCGGGATAGACGTCCAGATCGATCGATTCGAGCACAGTGCGTCCGTCGAAGATCTTCGCGACCTGCTGGCACGAGATAACGGGTGGTTTCGGGCGCGGGTCGGGCACGTTGAAGCGCAAGCCTCCTCAGAAAACATTCTACTTAGGCGGGGCAGGTGCTGCCGGCGCCGGGGAGGCTCCGGGGGTCTGGGGCTTGCTCTCCGCAGGAGCCGGCGTGGCGGGCGTCTTCTCGGGCGCTGACTCCTCTTTGCCACCATGATCGGTCTTGATCTGAATCCCGGACTTGAACTGGACGCCGCTGTTGGACGGGAGCCTGGCGGGGTCGATGAGCGTGATAGCCTCGTTGGACGCGGTCACGATGGTGATGTTGCGTATGGGGAAAAGCTCAACCGAGATGGTGCCCCCCGGCGTGGACTTCTTCTTTCCCTGCGGCGGCTCGAACTCCAGCATCACCATCGCCCCGCCCTTGTCAAAGTGCATGGGCAGAGGGATGGAGTTGGGCGGGGGCTGCTTCATGTTCTGCATGATCGGGCCGAGCGTGCCATAGTCCGCGATCACCTCCCACATCTTGGACGAAACGCCCTGGAACGCGCCGATTTTCTGCGTGTACTCATCGCGGAAGGCGGCGAAACGCTCGGGTGTCAGTTCCGCGGCCGAGCTCGCGACAAAGTGTGTCTTGGCCTTGTCCCACTCGCCCGCCTGGACCTCGGTCAGGACCGATGCGGTCGGCGCGACGAACTGAGTGTGGAACGCGTTCATCATCTGGTACGCGCCGTAGCCGATCGCCGTCCACAGGGCCGTGCTGAACAGGCCGATGACCAGGGCAGAAACCGCAAGCCCCGTTCCGCCGACCCTCCCCCGGCTGCTGGAAATTCCCACCAGCGCAAACACCGCGAGCAGCGAGGCGATGATCCCGATCATCGGGATAAAGCACGGAAGAGCGAAGACCAGCGCCAAAATGGCGAGGATGCTGGTGCGTTCGGGTCCCCAGTTGACTTCGCGCTCGGGCGCTCCGGCGTTGAACGTTGTCATAACCACGAGGATATGGGGGGAGCGCCGCGGGCGGGGCTAGCTTCCCGGATCAATCGCCGCCGACGTGGAAGCTCGCAGCGAGTTCACACACCGGATCGCGATTTCCACCGCCCGGTCAATCTCCTCGCGGGTTGTCTGGCGTGAGAGGCTGAAGCGGACAGATCCGTGCGCAACCTCGGGGGCAATGCCCATCGCCCGCAGCACTGGTGAGGGATCGAGCGAACCCGAAGCGCACGCCGCACCCGCGCTCGCGCAAACGCCGCGCTCCGAAAGGGCCAGCAGGATCGCCTCCGCTTCCAGACGCGGGAATCCGATGTTTGAGGTGTTCCAGAGCCGTGGAGCGCCGGCCCCGTTTACCACCGCGCCTGGACAGCCGGCGACAATCGCGTTCTCAAAGCGATCCCGCAGGACGCCCTGCTGAGCACGAAAAGACGGGTCTGAAAGCCATGTTCGCGCCTCGTCGGCTGCCGCCCCGGCCGCCAGTATCCCCGGCACGTTTTCCGTCCCCGCGCGACGGCCCAGTTCCTGGTGTCCGGGCATCTGCGGCCTCAGGCGTACTCCCGGACGGATGACCAGGCACCCGACCCCCTTCAGCCCATGAAACTTGTGGGGTGAAAGCGTGAGCAGCGGGGCGGCCGGGCCGTCGGCCGACAGACGGGTTTCTTCCTTGCCGACCCACTGCACCCCGTCGCAGTGCAGAACGACACCCGCCGCGGCGCACAATCGGGCGGCCTCGTGAATCGGCTGAATCACGCCCGTCTCGTTGTTGGCCCACTGAAGACTGACAATCGCGGGTTTTTCGGCGATTGCTTCGGCGAGAGAATCGAGGCTCAGACGGCCCGCCCCGTCCACTTTGAGCCAACGGGCCCGCGCTTCCCCCCTTGCCTCCAGTTCCGGAAGTAGTTCCCGCACCGCGGAATGTTCGACCGGGCTGGAAACCACGAGCGGCGGCGGATCGGTCCGGGGACGGGCGCCCAAGACGCCACGTATCGCCAGATGAATGGCCTCCGTGCCGCTCGAGGTAAAGAGAACCTCGCGTGGCAGGCACCCCACAAGCTCCGCGATCGACCGGCGCGCCATCTCGATCTTCGCCCGCGTCTGCTGGCCCGGCCGGTGGGTGCTCGAAGGGTTCTGCCATGCCTCTTCCATGGCGAAATGCGCCGCGGCGATGGCGCCCGGGCAGGGTCTGGTCGTGGCGTTGTTGTCGAGGTAGATCACCGGGAGAAGTCCGTCGGATTACGGCTGAGGGGCGTCGGGAACGGGATGAAAAAGAAAGTCCTCGCCTCTAGCGCCGGCGGGCACAATTGCGTTCGCTGTTTTATTGTTCGCCGTCTCAGGCCTTCTCGGCGGCCTTGCCGACGAGGATGCGGGCCACGACGTCCTGCGGGTGGACGCCCTGCGAATCCGCGCCGTGATCGCCATAACCCATGGCGGCTACCACGCCGTAGCCCATGCCGATGTGGATCAGCAGCCAGGAGATCACATCGGCGCTGAAACGCCCGGTGACTTTGTGCTCATCCTGCGCGAGCTTTATTTCCTTTGAAATAAAGGCGTGCAGGTTGTCCATGTGGCGGCGCACCGCCGCGGCAATCCCCTCGTCATCCACTTCCGTGATCGCCTGCAGCAGGACGCGGTAGTCGTCGCGGCCGCCCTTGCTCACCATCGGATTGTCGCCCAGAAGCCGGAGCAGCCGCTCGGCAGGGTCCTTCGCCCCTGCCAGGTGCTTTTCCCACGTAGAAATCGTGCGCTCGCTGGAACGGTCGATCAGCGCGATGAACAGATCGCGTTTCGAGTCAAAGTGTCGGTAAATGATGGGCTCGGTCACACCCGCGGCACGCGCGAGTTCGGCCGTGGTGGTCCTCGCGTAGCCAACCCGCGCGAAAAGAATCGCCGCATGATCGAGCAATTGCGACCGACGTTGCTGTGCGGGCAACCGACTCATGCCTGGCGTGAATCCTCCTCATTCCCAGCCCAAAGCTGGACCCGACGCACGCTTATCGGCCGTCTTGGGGCACAAGGTTAGTAAGGAATCACAAGGCAGACAATTTCTGGTGCCGGCCGACCCGGAAAAAGGCCCTTCAATCCGGTGGCACGGGGTCGTAGCCGCCCTTGGCGAAGGGGTGGCAGCGCAAAAGGCGGCGGACGGTCATCAGCCCCCCCCGAAACCCGCCATGGGTCTTCAGGGCATCGATCGCGTAATGCGAGCAGGTGGGCCAGTAGCGACACTGGCCGCCCAGAAAGGGCGAAAGCGTCCATTGATAGAGACGCACACCTGCCAGAAGGGGGATGGCGAAGACCCGGGAAATCGTGCTGACCTTGCGTGGATTCAAGACTGGCCTTCCCGGCGTCGCCAGTCGCGATCGAGTCGATGGGCAGCTTCTCGCATCCATTGGAGATACTGCTCCAGCCCCGCTTCGTCATGCCGCCGCGTCGAAAGAACAAGGTCGTACGCGCCAAGAGCCGGGTCGGAAGGCAATTCAAACTGGAGAAGCCGGAACGCCTCCCGCAGGCAGCGCTTCAGGCGGTTGCGCTTGGGGGCGCTGCCGAACGAGCGCCCGATCGAAAGCCCCAGGCGAGGGTGCTCCAGCCCGTTGCGCCGGGAATAGACCATGAGGGGTCCGACGGGAGTCTTCATCCGTGCTTCGTGCACGGCGTCGAACTGACGCTTATGCGTGAGTCGGTGCTTGGGGCGAAAGAGCAGCCGGCGGGGCATCCAGAGAGGCTAGCCGCAGGAATTCAGCCGCGTTTTCGGCTCGCGGGCAGCAGCCCGGCAAGGACGAGGACGGCCCCGACCACGAGGATCCAGGGTCGTGTCTTTTCTTCCGTAACCATCTTGCTGAGGGTGCTCTGGAAGGGCTGGTATTCGGGCAGTTCGATGGGGTCGGGCTCAAGGTTGGGGAAGACGCTGGCGCTCCCCGCATTGATATCGGTGTAGCCGCCCTTCACGGTGCCGACGCCGATCGGAACACGGTCGGCCGGAATCTGGTTGAGCTGGCTGGCGGCCAGGGACATCACCAGCGACTTTTCGCCGGTTTCAAGGGCGGCGGTGAATTCCTCGTACCGCTTGATGCGTTCGGCCCGGTGCTGTTCGACCAAGAGGGCCCGGTCGCGCTGCCAGCGAGCCTGCCGCACTTGCTCGGCCGCCGGAATCAGGGCGCTTGAGAGCAGCAGAGTCAGACCGGCCAAGATGAAGAGCCAGCCCGGGTCAATCAGGGCGGGAGCCTGCCTGGCAGGCTCGTCCGTCAACTCCTGGCTGGCGGGCAGGTTGGCGGTCATGAGCATCAGAACGGTATCGGGCGTGAGCCGGTTCTGCGCGGAGTTTTCGCGGCCGGCGGGGTCTTGCGTAAAGGAGAGGGGGTATTTTGCGTCGGAACCCCCGGGCGACTTCTAACATCTACGACACATGCGTCGGCGGGTATTCATTACTGGTGTTGGAGCCGTCAGCCCGCTCGGGATCGGCGTGCAGGCCCTTTGGGATGGGTTGTGCGCCGGCCGGACCGGGCTTGGTGCACCTTCGTTGTTCGACGCCTCGGGCTTTGCCTCCAAGCTTGGCGGGCAAGTTCCGGGTGAGTTTTCGGGCAAGGACTTCGTTCCCAAGAGCTACCGCAAAGCCGTCAAGGTGATGGCACGCGACAGCGAGCTTGCGGTCGCCGCCGCCCGCCTGGCCACCGAAGACGGCGGGATCGTGACCCGGGGCACCCTGGACGGAGCCCCCGGCGAGACGACCTATTCCAACGAACGCATGGGGTGCCAGATCGGTGCCGGGCTGATCAACGCCGAGACGGATGAGCTCACCTCGGCCCTCGCCACCTCCACGGATCAAGCCGGCCAGTTCGATTTCCGCAAGTGGGGCACAGTCGACGGTGGCGGGGGCATGAACAACCTCCAGCCGCTCTGGATGCTCAAGTACCTGCCCAACATGCTCGCCTGTCACGTCACGATCATCCATGGCTGCGAGGGGCCGAGCAACACCATCACCTGCGCCGAGGCCAGCTCGATCCTTTCCGTCGGCGAGGGCATGCGCGTCATCGAGCGGGATGCGGCAGACATCTGCATCAGCGGCGGCTGCGAGAGCAAGGTGAATCTCATGGGCTGGCTGAGGTGGACGCTCCTGAACCGCCTCGCGCCCGTCGGCACGCAGGCCGATGGCGGCTCGGTCATCCGGCCCTTCGAGAGCGGATCCGCGGGGACGCTTCTGGGCGAGGGCGGCGGGCTGCTGATTCTCGAAGAAGCTTCCAAGGCCAAGGCACGCGGCACCCGCGTCTATGCCGAGCTCAAGGGGTTCGGCGCGGCCCACTCGCCCCCGCCGGCGTACGAGGCCATCGCCCACGTGCAGAAGTCCAAGTTCGATGACCGTCCCGGCGACGGAGTGCGCTTCGCCGTCGAAGCCGCGCTCGCGGATGCCGGTGTCGGGCCCGGCGAGATCGATGCGATCGTTCCCGGCGCCTCGGGTATCGCCGTTGCCGACGCGGACGAGGCAGAGGGCCTGCGGGCGGTGTTCGGCGAGAGGCTGGCCGAGATCGAGATGATCACAATCGCCCCAAACGTCGGACAGACGGTCGCTGGTCAAGGTGCGCTGCAACTGGCGGCGGCGGCCATGGCCATGCGGGAACAGCGACTGCCCGCCCGCCTTCACGGGGGGACGGCCGCGGGCGGAATACGCGCCGGCAAGTGGACTGGCGGCGGGGCCACGCTCAGGAACATTCTTGTGTTAAGTCCTTCACTGGGCGGGCAGAATGCAGCGGCCGTGCTGGGCCGGGCCGGGATGTGATTCGACTGTTTTACCTACACTTTGCCGATCGCCGGACGCCGGCGGCCACTGAGACTACGGAGCGCGACCAATGAGTGACTACAGGAACGATTCACGCGGCGGCTATCCCGGAGGACGCGGACGCGGTGGCTACGGCGGCGGACGCGATCAGCGCGAGGGCGGCGGCCGGCGCGGAATCCCCCTCTCAGAGCTCGATCCGGCGCTCACCTCCATCAGCCACAAAGTCATCGGTTGCGCACGCGACGTGCACATCGCGCTTGGCGGCGGGTACGACGAATCGGTCTACATGACCGCCCTGCAGCAGGAGATGCGTGCCCAGGGCGTCAACTTCAAGCACAATCACTCCATCCCCGTCAAGTACAAGGACCAGGTCGTCGGCCATTCGATCTGCGATCTGTTCATCGAAGACCGCTTCATCGTCGACGTGATGGCCAGGCACGGAGAGGTCTCCGGGGCCGAGCGCTCCGTCCTGCGGGCCCAGCTCAAAGCCGCCGACCTCGAACTGGGGCTCATCATCAACTTCGCGGGTCGCCTCCTGAAAGACGGCCTGGTTCGCGTGCTCAACGTGGACAAGATCAACGCCGCCAAGGGAATCGCTCCCGGCTCGTACGACGGAGCCGACGGCGCCGCGCCCGGCGAAGACACGCAGATGTACGACTTTGACGAGAAGAACTGAGGAAGGCGGGCGGCACTTGGCACTTGGCACTTGGCATTTGGCATTTGGCACTGGGCACTGGTGCCGGAGCATCGGAATTGGGTACTGGGATCGAGAAGTTCTGCAGGCCCGCGCGATGTGATCGACCGATGCTGCTGGTTCTTCCTGATCCCTGAAGCCCGATGCCTAAATCCAGGTTCCTGAGCCCAAGTATCTGATTTGAAGTTTTTCCGATGAGCGAGCGAGTTGTCATAACGGGGATGGGCTGGGTCACGCCGCTGGGCAGCGATGTCGAGGGCGTCTGGAAGCGGCTGCTCAAGGGCGAGAGCGGGATCGGTCCGGTCACCCACTTCGACGCGTCCACGTGCAGCACAAACTTCGCGAGCGAGGTGAAGGATTTCCGCCTCGCCGACTTTGTGGACGACGCTCCGGCCCACCAGATGGCCAGCATCGGCACGCATTACGCTCTCGCCGCCGCCGCCACTGCCTGGCGTCAGTCGGGCCTGACAGACAAGATCAATCGTCGCCGGTTTGGCGTCTACCTCGGATCGGGCGAGGGGCAGCTTGATTACACCAACTTCCTGGCCGCGAATCTTACGGGATGGAACGCGGAGAAGAAGTCGGTCGAGGGGCATCGCTGGGCCGAGCGTGCGCTGGCGACGATGACTGCCGTGCGCGAGGTCGAGCAGGAGCCGAACCTGGCGATGAGCCATGTGGCCGCAGAGTTCGGTTGCCGCGGGCCCAGCTTCAACTGCATGACGGCGTGCGCCGCGAGCACGCAGGCGATCGGCGAGGCCTTTGAGATCATCCGCCACGGCGATGCGGACGTGATGTTTGCCGGCGGCAGCCACTCGATGATCCATCTGCTCGGCATGACCGGCTTCATGCGCCTGACCGCGATGAGCCAGCGCCGCGACACGCCGCAAACGGCGGCACGTCCGTTCGATCAGACGCGTGACGGCTTTGTGATGGGCGAGGGCGCGGGGATGATCATCCTCGAATCGCTCTCGCATGCGAAGAAGCGAGGCGCAAAGGTGCTGGCCGAACTCGCCGGCTACGGCAGCACGGCCGATGCCTTCCGCATCACCGACATCCAGCCCGATGGTCGCGGCGCCGCCGGCGCGATGATGCAGGCGCTCAGGCAGGCGGGCATCTCGCCGCGCGAGACCGGCCCGGACGGACGCCCCCCGGTGCAGTACATCAGCGCGCACGGCACGGGCACGAAGGAAAACGACAAGATCGAGACCGCCGCCGTGAAGGCGGTGTTCGGCCCGCTAGCGCCCCGCGTGCCGTTCAGCAGCGTTAAGAGCATGCTCGGGCACCTCATCCAGGCTGCCGGGGCGGTGGAATTGATGACCTGCATCAAGGCGATCGAGACTGGCATCGTCCCGCCGACGATGAATCTCAAGACGCCGGATCCGGTCTGCGATCTGGATTACGTGCCCAACGCGCCGCGCGATCTGACCGCCGAGGGCGGCGTTGACGCCTGCCTGAGCAACTCCTTCGGTTTCGGCGGACAGAACGACACGATCGTGGTGCGCCGCTTCCGGGGCTGATCAAAGCCGCACTTTCGGTTCCGATGCCCGGCGGCGGTTTTGCGGTGTTGATGGGCGC
Source organism: Planctomycetota bacterium (assembly GCA_018242625.1). Classification (GTDB taxonomy): domain Bacteria; phylum Planctomycetota; class Phycisphaerae; order Phycisphaerales; family UBA1924; genus JAFEBO01. The sequence goes on along the minus strand of JAFEBO010000003.1, from coordinate 354,603 downwards.
GTCATTCACAGCGAAGAAAACCCTTCCCAGATTTGAGAACAAATGCCTTGAAGGCGTTTGAACTTCGCTCCCGCGTCTATTTGGGCTTCGCCGGCTGCTGTTCTGTTGCGGGCTTGGCAATCTCTTTCACGGGAATCCACTTCTGTTCCGTAACTTGTGTTTGTGTGACTTTTTGGTCGTTCGTCATGGCTTTCTCCACAAGCGCAAACATGCCAGAGGTTGCAACGAAGGACATTCCCAGAGCGAGCAGTACGTCGGCCGGTCGGGGGGCGTCGGGGCGGATCGCGATGGGGCGAGGGGGCAACCTACGTTCACTTCCTCATGGCCGTCCTGCTGACCGCAAACAACCTCGCCAAGGCCTTCGGGGCCAAGACGCTCTTCGAGGGCATCAGCCTCTCGGTGCACGATCGCGAGCGTCTCGCCCTGATCGGGCCCAACGGGTCGGGCAAGTCGACGCTGCTGCGCATTCTGGCGGGGGACAACATCGCCGATGAAGGGGGCGTGACGGTGCGCAAGGGCGTGCGTGCCGCGTACGTGCCCCAGCGCGACGAATTCCCCGAGGGGGCGACGATCCACTCCGCCGTCGCCGATGCGCTCAAGGCCGACATGGCTTCGGGCACGCTCGCGCACCTGCACGACGACCACGAGGCCGATCTTGCCGCCGATCTCATCCTCGATCGCGTCGGCTTTCTCGATCTCTCGGTTCCCGCGTCCTCTCTCTCCGGCGGCCAGCGCAAGCGACTCGCCATCGCCCGCGAACTCGCCAAGGAACCCGACGTCCTGCTCCTCGACGAACCCACCAATCACCTTGATGTCGAGGGCATCGAGTGGCTGGAGGGAGTCCTGCGCGCCGGTCCCTTTGCGAGCGTGATCGTCACTCACGATCGCGAGTTTCTCGAGACCGTGGCGACACGCATCGCCGAGCTCTCGCGCCAGTATCCGCAGGGCCTGTTTGCGATCGACGGAGACTACTCCGAATTTTTGCGGCGCAAGCAGGAGTTTCTCGACGGTCAGGCCAGGCAGGAGCAGGCCCTCGCCAACCAGGTGCGTGAGGATCTTCGCTGGCTCGGACGCGGGGCGAAGGCTCGAAGGACGAAGTCGAAGAGCCGCATCGATGCCTCGCACGAGCGCATGGCCGAGCTGGCCTCGCTCCGCGAGCGCAACGCCTCCGTCCGTGCCGCGGCCATCGACTGGGAAGCCACCGGGCGCATGACGCAGAAGCTGGTAGTGGCCCGCGCGATCACCAAGAGCCTCGGGGGCAAGCCGCTCTTTACCGACCTCGATCTCGTGCTCTCGCCCGGCCACAAGCTGGGGCTGCTCGGGCCCAACGGCTCGGGCAAATCGACGCTCATCCGCGTGCTCACGGGCGAAATCGAGCCCGATCCGCCCACGCCCGAAGCGCTGGCCGAAGCTGAGCGGGCCGTCAATCTTCCGCCGGGCCTGCCTCCTCCGGGCACGATCAGGCGGGCCGATCGCCTGCGGACGGTCGTCTTCAGCCAGCACCGCACCGAGATCGATCCTTCGATCACCCTGGCCGAGGCGCTCAGCCCGCACGCTGATGCCGTGATCTACCGCGGCGCATCACTGCACATCAACACCTGGGCGCGGAAGTTCCTGTTCACTTCTCAGCAGCTCAAGCAGCCGGTCCGCTCGCTCTCCGGAGGCGAGCAGGCGCGGATTCACATTGCGCGGCTCATGCTCGAGCCGGCGGATGTGCTTGTGCTCGACGAACCCACCAACGACCTGGATATCCCCTCGCTCGAAGTGCTCGAAGAGAGCCTGGAAGAGTTTCCCGGGGCGCTGATCCTGGTCACGCACGATCGCGCCATGCTCGCGAGGCTTTCCACGCACATCATCGCGCTCGACGGCGAGGGCCGGGCAAGCCACTTTGTCGATTACGAACAGTGGGAGCGTGCGCACGAGCTTGCTCGGGCGTCCCGGAAAGCAGACCGGGCGGCCTCCGCTCCGGCGGCGCAGCAGCCGGCTGTTTCGCAGCCCGCCACGCAGCCGCCGGCAACGCAGAAGAAGAAGCTCAGCTACAAAGAGCAGCGTGAACTGGCGGACATCGAGCCGGAGATCCACAAGGCCGAAGCGCTCGCCGCCGAGATGGAAAAGCAGATGAACGACCCGGCCGTCATCGCCGATTTCCGCAAGTTCGAAGAGATCTCACGCGCCTTCGCCGCCGCGCAGGAACGCGTGACGCAGCTCTTCGAGCGCTGGCAGGAACTCGAAGCCAGATCGTGAGCGACTACCAGTCGCCCTGCGTCGTCACCAGCTCATTCTCCACACGGCCGTTGATCGGCAGCTTGCCCACCATGTCCGGCCGCCGCGGCACATCCCAGCCCAGCAAGCCGCCCCGCGTCCACTTGTACCATCCGCAGGTGAAATTCGCCGTCAACGCGCTGTTGCCGAGAGCACCGAACACGTCGTTCTTCTTGGTGAACGCGAAGCGGGTTCCCATGTTCTTGCGCTGGGTCGTATTCTGCGGATTCCAGCCGGGATTGGTGGAATCCGGCCGGTAGTAACGCACCGAGCCATCAAAGAAGAGCAGATCCTGTCCTGCGTTCTGCACGGCGTAGTAGCGCGTGGGGCCGTTGTGCCGTGCGTACTCATCCGACAGGAAGATCTTCTGCGACGGGTACGCGACGTCCGCCGCCTGCCGGGGCCCGAAGGAGCCGGAAATCGTCGTATCGCCGTCCACCGTCCACAAATTCACATCGCTCGTCACCGCGTACGGAATCGGCAGCTTGGCGGCCCGTCCCTGGTCGTTGACCGACCACTGCTGGCGGCTCGGACTCCAGTACGAACTTCCCCAGCTATAGGAACTCGAGAAGATGCAGCGCCAGGTCGTTGTCGAACCATCGCCGCCGTTGGGCGGGAGCGGCGAGTAATTGCCCTCCAGGTAATTCTGGCGGGTCCAGTCTTCGGGACATACGAGAAAACTCTGCGGGATCGGCTGATTGATGTAGTCCAGGAGCGCGGCGTGCGAGTTCAGAATCTGGGGCATCCAGTTCTGCGGCACCGGCGCCTGCTGCGCTGACAGACCGCCGAGCCTTCGGTAGATCATCACGGCCTGCGTGCCCTGCGCTTCGGAGTCGCTCGCGAAATACAGCGTGGTCGGCGCGAGCGGATTGAGCATCCCGCGCTTCCAGCTGAGCGCCCACATCTTCCCGCCGTGGTCGTTGGTGTACGACCCGGTGAGCTCGCTGATGAAGCGGTAGTTCCCGATGCACGCCTGCCGGCCGGAATCCATCCGGACCTGCGACAAGACGGGAATCGCAACGGTGCCGAGCGCGCCGATCACGCCGCCGGCAATGACAACGTCCCGCATAGAAAATGAAACGGCCATGCCTGCTCCCGAATACCCCGCGGAATCAAATGATACGAGCGCGAGCCCGGCGGCATGCTCAACGAATTCGCAAAGAGAGAGGGAATTGGGGAGTCCGGGTCGGGTTTTGATCGCGCCGGGCTATTCCAGCGCTGCTTCCCCAAAGAGCCCGTACAGCAGTACGCCGAGCACGATAATCGTCACCACCACGTACATCCAGTCGCGCTTGATCAGGAACGCTACCAGTGTGAAGAACACACGCGTGATCGGCGTCAGGATCAGCAGCACCACGCCGAGCTGCATCAAGCCCGCGCCGCTCGACCACGCATGCCGCAGCACGCTGAGGACGCCGCCTTTCGTCCGCGGCTCAAAGGTCGCAAACTGCAGCACCGTCGCGGAATCCCGGAGCAGGTACCAGGCGATGCCAAGCACCAGGACGACCGCCGCGAGCGCTGTCCCCGCGGTCAGCAGCGTCGCGAGCGAGGCCTCAAGATCTTTCTTATGCACCGTCGCGCCGGGCTGATTCCCCGGGGATGGCGGAGAAGAGCGCGGCGGTGTGGTGGGGGTGTTCCCGGGAGTGCTCACATCGCACCTCCCCAGACGCGCCGGAGAAGTTCGAGCCCGGCAAAGACCACGAGCCCGGCAAAGACCCACCGCAGCGCTTTGGTCTTGATCCGGGGCAGCACCCGTGCGCCCGCGAGCGATCCGGCCAGCGCCCCCAGGGCCACCGGCGCCGCAATCTCCGGCTCGACCTGGCCCCGGTGCAGATACACGCCCGCGCTGGCGGCGGCGGTCACGCCGATCATGAAGTTGCTCGTCGTCGTGCTCACCTTGAACGGCAGCCGCATCATGCGGTCCATCGCAAAGACCTTGACGATGCCGCTCCCCACGCCGACCAGCGCGCTCAGCATCCCCGCGCCAAACATAAGTACGCCGCCCACGGGCACGTGATGCACCTTGTAGGCGACCATTCCCTCCTTGGTGGGATAGGTCGAATCGAGCCGGAACTTCTTCGAGATCGCGTCCGGCTCCTGATCCGGCGGCAGGGGCTTGGGCGGCCGCAGCGTCGCGTACGCGCTCCAGAAGAGCGCAAACACGAAGATGATCGCGATCGTGCGGTTGCTCACGTATCCCGCGATGATCGCCCCCGCGATTGCGCCCGTGACCGTCGCCACTTCGAGCAAAATCCCCACGCGGATATTCGTGAAACCCTCGCGCACGTACGCCGCCGCGGCGCCCGAGCTGGTTGCAATCACCGCCACCAGCGAAGCGCCGACGGCAAAGCGCATGTTGACACCAAAGAGCAGCACCAGCACCGGCACGATTACTACGCCGCCCCCCAGCCCGGTGAGTGCGCCGAGAAATCCCGCCCCGAGCGAGGCCGCGCACAGCAGCAAAATGAACCAGGATGCCGTCAAGGACCGGAGTCTAACGCCTCTTGCGGCCCCGGGTACGCTGACCGCCAGCGGAGGTCTTCCGATGAACGCGATCTCACGCCGCACCTTCCTGCAGCTGATAGGCGCCGGCGCTCTCGCAGCCTGCTCCCGTACCGTCCCGGCACAGGAGCCGGACATGAAGCCAGGAGAGATTGAGCATCGGATTTTCGGCAAGACCGGCCTTTCCGTCGCCGTGCTGGGCTTTGGGGGCAGCGAGATCGGGTACGAGCGCACCGACGACGCGACCGTCTCGCGTTTGCTCAACGCCGCCCTCGACGCCGGCCTCAACGTCGTCGACACGGCCGAGTGCTACATCAACTCGGAAGAACAGATCGCCCGCGCCATCGGCCACCGTCGGAAGGAATATCACCTGTTCACCAAGGTCGGCCACTGGATTCCCGAAGGCAAAGACGCCTCGTGGGGCTGGACGAAGGAAGGTGTTCTTGCCTCGATCGAGCGCAGCCTGAAGCGCCTGCAGACCGACGCCGTCGAGCTGGTCCAGATCCATTCGTGCGACCTCTCAACGCTCAAGCGTGGCGAGTGCATCGAAGGGCTGCTCGAAGCCCAGAAGCAAGGCAAGACGCGCTTCGTCGGGTATTCGGGTGATCGGGAGGCCGCGCTGCACGCCGTCAAGCTCGATGTCTTCCAGACGCTGCAGACCTCGGTCAATATCGCCGACCAGCAGTGCATCGATCTCTTTCTGCCCATCGCGCAGGAAAAGAACATGGGCGTCATCGCCAAACGCCCGATCGCCAACGCGGCGTGGCGCTACGACAGCACACCCTCCGAGGGCTATCACGTCGAATACTGGAAGCGTCTCCAGCAGCTCAAGTACCCGTTCGCGACAGGCGACGCCCGCAAGGTGCAGGGGCCGGGCGGCCCGGTGGGCACGGCGCTGCGCTTCACACTGCAGCAGCCTGGCGTGCATGTCGCGATTGTGGGCACCAGCAAGCCCGAGCGCTGGGCCGAAAACGCCGCCCTCACCCGTCCCGGCCCGCTCGCGCCCGATCAGCACAAAGCCATCCGCGACCGCTGGAAAGAAGTCGCCGGGCCCGACTGGGCCGGCATGACGTGATCAGCGCCGGTGCCGGCGTAATTCCTCGCCCGCCCGCGCCGCTTTTTTCTTGATCGCCGGGTCGGTCTGCTTGCCGATCGTGGCGTCCACGACACCGACCGCCGTCGCAAAGTCCGTCGCCCGCGACCATGCCAGGCCCAGATCGATGAGGTCCTGATCGATCTGCTCGGGCCGGATGTTGGCGCGGAGCAACTCCAGAGTTTGAACGTCCGGAGGCGAGACTTTCGACCGCAGCGCCAGCCCGCAGCCGGTCCACAGGCAATCGCGGAGGAAGGCGGTGTCCTCGCCTTTGTCGTCGTCCGTCACGCGTGCCGCGCGCATAGCGGCGACCAGATCGGCGCTCCGTCCTGCACGCATGAGCGACGGGATGATCGCGCGGGCGACCGCCGGAGTGACAGCCTGGGGCCTGTCGCGCAGAAGCGCGACGGCGAGCTTGATCGCAGTTTCTTCCTGGCCGCAGAGGATGAATTCACGGATGGCCGCGGCGAAGTCGGACTTGCGTATCAATTCGCGGGTTCCGGCCGCGATCGAACCGGCGTTTTCCAGGGGGAGCGGCTGGTCGACCCGGTCGCCGACGGCGCCGGGGCTGACTGTGGCGAGGGGATCGCCCAAGACGGTGAGCTTCCACGCGCCGCCCTGATCGCGGCGCACCGCGCCGCCAAAGGACGCACCGGCGCCGAGAAGCTCGGCCACCTGGGGGCACGGAGTAAACGCCCCGAGCGTGGGTTCATTGACCGAGCCGTAGTAGAGATACACGCCGCGCTCCAGCCAGCGTCCGCCGATCGTGTTGCGCGAGGCCGGGTATTGGAGCGACCAGGAGTGGATCAGGTGCAGGGCGGCGGGGCGGAGGAGCATGGGAACATCGCCGCAATATCCGTAGCCACCTTCAAGTTCGAAAAAGTCGGAGTTTCCCTTGGAGTTCACGAAGAAAAGGCCGGCATCGATGCCCGTGCCGGTTTTCTCTCTCCAGAGCGCGGCGCTGGCGCCCGGAGTTTCGAGCAGCTCGGTTGTGAACTTGGGGCCAAGGCCGGTCTTTGCCTGGGCGAGGCTGTACGTGCTCCAGGGCGTGGTCTTTGGATAGCTGTCGAACATCCAGGAGCGGGTGTTGTCGAGGAAGAGGGGGCACATCGCCCGGTAGCAGGCTTCGGCCGGCCCGCCGAATATCTGGCCGCACCACGCCCATCGCGCGGGCGCATCGGCGCGCAGGCGGCCGATCCGATCGGTCGTTGCGCGGACCTCGCGGGGAGCGACTTCATACGTGTTTGGTATCGAGGCGCAGATGGTGACCGCGTCGATCGAGTCACCAAGATCGCTCCACTGGTATCCCAGCTTTGAGCATTCGTTCTGCAGGTATTTGTCGAGGGCGGAGGCCGCGTCGGCGTTCCACATGTCATGGAGACTGCGCGGAGCCTGCTCGTCTGTGATCCACAGCAGCGGCTGGCCGTGTCCCGCCGCCAGCGCCAGGGCGGCGGGCCATGCCACGTCGGCCTTGTTGGCAACAACGATCCCCGGGGGCTGGTGCGACTGCGCATCCCACGCGGCGCGGAGCGATTCCGGAGTTGGGTCCTTCGCGCCGCTGGAGGCGGCAAGGGCTGCCGCGATGGCCTCCGCGTTGGCATCCCAGCCCCCGCCCGCGTCGGCCGCGGTGAACCGCACAACGTCCTTGGGAGCAAACGCCCGTACAAAGCGGGCGATGTTCTCCGCCGAGCGAATGCTGCCATCGTCGATAAGCACCGGGAAGCGGACTTTGGGAGTCCACGCGCCGATGGCACGGACAAAGCTGTTCGCATCGCCCACGATGACGACGATCGGGATGATGCCGGTCTTCCTCAGATCCTCGCGGCAGTGTTGTCCCGCACGGATCGCGGCGCGGGCGGAGGCGGGCAGCGCCGGGTCGGGCTGTGCCGGAGCGGCGGGCTGGCCCCACGCGCTCAGGCCCGCCAGACACGGTGCGATGAACCCGAAGGCGAAGTGATGCATGACTGTCAGTCTACGCGCCGCGTAGGATGGGCCCGAATGGCTGCGCTGCCCCTGAATCTGACGGAGGAACAGTTTGCCGCACTCCTTGAGCGGGAACGCGCCGTCACTCCCGACCGGACGCTTGCCGTTCCGCTGCGGGTGCGGCTCCTGGCCGACCAGTTGACGCCTGTCCTGGCCTACCGCAGGCTGGTCGCGCCCGATGAGCGGACCGCGCCATCCTTCCTGCTCGAGTCCGTCGAAGGTGGGGACCGTCAAGGGCGTTATTCCATCCTTTCAAGCCGACCAAGCCAGCAGATTGTCGGCAAGGGAAACTACGGCACCGACGACCCTCTGGATCGTGTCCGCAGGCACAGTTCTTCCTTCAGGCTGGTGATCCCGGCTCCGGCATCGAGGCGGGATGAGCTTCCCAGCGCGTTTCTGGGGGGCTGGGTGGGGTACGCGGCGTACGACGCGGTGCGTTACGCCGAGCCCGAAAAGCTCTCGCACCCCCCGCGTGATGATCGCGATCTGCCGGATGTTTCGTTCGCGTTTTACGACGGTGTCGTGATCTTTGATCACGTCGACAAGCTGGTGCACGTCATCCAGCTGGCGATCGCACCGCCCGGATCGAGTGCCCAGAGCGTGTTCCGTGCCGCGTCAGAGGCGATTGCCCGGCGCGTCGCCGAGATACAACAGCACTCCAAGCCCCTGGCTTCGGGCGTTGTAGGGCAGGACGCGCTCCCCCGTCCTCTGGCGAGCAATATGACGCGTGAGCAGCACGCGGCGATGCTCGCGCGTGCCATGGAGTACATCCGCGCCGGCGACATATTCCAGGTCGTGCTCGGGCAGCGCTTTGAGAAGCGAACAAAGGCGGATCCGTTTGATGTCTACCGGGCACTTCGGGCGGTCAATCCGAGCCCGTACATGGTGTACATGCAGACCGGCCCTTGCATTCTCGTGGCCAGCAGCCCGGAGATTCTCTGTCGCGTTCGCAGGGGCGGCGTCAGGCATGGTTCGTTTGTCGTGACCAATCGGCCCCTGGCGGGCACGCGGCGGCGGGGCCAGACGGCCGAAGAAGACGCCCGGCTCGAGGCGGAACTGCTCGCGGACGACAAGGAACGGGCCGAGCACATCATGCTGGTCGATCTTGGGCGAAACGACGTCGGCCGTGTTGCGCGCCCGGGAACGGTGGGCCTGCCCTCCGTTATGGAAGTGGAGCGCTACAGCCACGTCATGCACATCAGCAGCACGGTAACCGGCGAACTCCGCGACGGGCTTGATTGCTGGGATGCACTCCGCGCGGCACTTCCCGTGGGCACGATCTCCGGGGCTCCCAAGGTCCGTGCCATGCAGATCATCGATGAACTCGAGCCCGTCCGCCGCGGGCCGTACGGGGGCGGCATGGGCTATGTCGGGCTTGATGGACAGATGGATATCGCTCTGGCGCTGCGGACGATCGTTGTGCCGTGCGCGATGAAGAACGAGGCGGGCTGGCTGTATCACCTGCAGGCGGCGGGGGGGATCGTTGCGGATTCCATGGCGGAGCCGGAGTACCAGGAAACCGTCAATAAGGCGGCGGCGCTCGCCCGCGCGATCGACCTTGCCGAGGCGGCCTTCGGGGCCTGATCAGTCTTCGTCGAATCCGCTTTCGATCAGTTTGCGGAGCTTTTCGCAGGCGGTTTGCGCATCCTCGCCGCTGGCGACGATCGTGAGCACGGACCCCTGCGCCGCGGCGAGCATCATCATCTGCATGATGGATTTGCCGTCGACTTCCGTGTCGTCCTTGCGGACCAGGATCTCGCTCGCGAACGTCGCGGCCAGGTCTACAAAGGTCATCGCCGGCCGGGCGTGCAGCCCGAGGCGGTTGACGATCGTGGCTTGAGTTTCGGCGCGGGGCATTCGGAGTTTCGGAAGTCGTCGGTGGTCAATGGGAGATGCCGGTGCGGTCGAAGGAGGAGGGTGTTCACGCGGGCAGCTGCTGGTTGTCCGCGTCGGTCAGCAACTGCTTCACGTCCTCGGCGGTGTCGGCCTGGCGGAGCATTTTGCGGAACGTCTCCTTGGAGAGGTTCTTGAAAATCACTTCCATGGCCTGGAGATGTTCTTCGGGCTTGTCTTCCGGGCTGATCAGAAGCACCACCGAATGGACCGGCTGCTTGTCGAGAGCGTTGAAATCGATGCCCCGCTGCGAAAGCCCGATGGCGGCCGCCATGCGCGTGATGGCCTTGTGCTTGACGTGTGGGACGGCCACGCCGCGCCCGAAGCCCGTGGAACCTTTCCGTTCACGTTCCAGCACCTTGAGCTTGAGCTCGTCGCGGATCTTCGCGGGAACGACTCCCGACTGGACGACGGCGTCGATGAGCTCGGTGATGGTCTCGTCGCGCTGGGTGGAACGCAGCTGCGGGACGATGGCGCCGGGGGCGATGAGTTGGGCGAACTTGAGCACGCGCGATACTCCTGCGTAGAACCCGCGAAGAACCGGCTGGACCTTCCGGCGGGAACGCACGCAGGTCCGGCTGGCTCTACCTCTTCTCGATCTTCAGCTTCTCTTTGAACTCGGCGAGCTGACGCGAACCCTTGTGCACCACCTCGTCGATCGCGCCGTAGACGTCTTCCGACTTACAGTGGCTGACGAAGTCGTCGTGCTTCTCGACGTCGACGACCAGCTCGACATCGAACGCGCCCTTGTGCTGGTGATCGATCTTGGCGATCGTGAAGCGGATCGACTGCACGCCGTCGTAAAACTTGGGCAGCTTCTGCGCCTTTGTTTCGGCGTGCGACCTGATCGCCGCGGTGATCTCCAGGTTGCGCCCGATGACGTCTATCCGCATGATGCACTCCGCCCTTGGGCCGCGGCGCGAGCCCCAAACGAAACAGGGGCACCCTCGCGGCCGCCCCTTGGCTCATACCCGCCCTCCGCACGACTCGCAAGACAATGGGACTGAGTGGACTCGAACCACCGACCTCACCCTTATCAGGGGTGCGCTCTAGCCAGCTGAGCTACAATCCCGAACTTTTACCAACCGATGCCAGCGAGCACATCGGAGCCCGGGCGATCCCGGGCCGCGAGTATACCTGCCCAAACCCTCCGGGTCACTCCGCGGCCACACCCGCAGAATCGGGAATTGCGATGGCGTCCCGGGCGTGCAGAACGGTCTCTCCCTGGTCCAAAAGCCGCTTTGGTATAAGGAAAATCAGCAATCCGGACAAAAAGAGCACCACGGCGAAGACCTGGCCGACCGCCACCAGACTTCCGTTCGTCCACTGAAAAATCCATTGGGCGACCGGAGGGCCGATGAACGCCAAAGACCAGGCGCCGCCCATCATGAGCCCCGAGGCGAGCGTCGTTCGGTGGGGCAACAGCCTTTGCGCTGCGGCGATCGAGAGGGGCATCGTCCCCGCGTAGGCCCCGCCTACCAGGACCGTGACAGCAAATGCCGACCACATCGACGTCATCGTGGGCATGAGGACCACGGCGATCGAGCCGACGCACGGGGTCACGATCATCGCGAGCTTGGACCGGTTGTGCGGGATCATCCAGCCGATGAGCAGCCCGAAGATGCCCATGCCCAGCCCCATCGCCGCCTGCAACGGCCCGTTGACGGTGCTGGCTTCGAGCCGGAGCTGCTGGGTGAGAAGATTCGCCTTCATCTCCGGGGTGATGTGCCCCGCCACGCCGCTCCGGGCCAGCACGTACAGCTCGCTCCATCGCACCAGGACCTGGACCATGGCCATATTCACGATGAATCGCAGGGCGTTGACTGCGTAGAGAACCCAGACCGCGTTCCAACGCGCCGCACGCTCACGCTCCGGGAGCGCCCGGTGGGATGCATGGGCGTGGGAGTGGCGGTGAGCCGACCCGTGTGTGGCCCAGGCGAGTATGACGGCCGTCGCGATCGCGGGAAGCACGCCCCAGAGGTACGACTCCACGCCGAAACCGCTGACCCAGCGCGGGGCGAGAAAGCTGCCGAGCGACCCGCCGAGAATTCCCGCGGCAAAGAAGACCGAAATCGCGGATGCCCGGTGGCGCCCGGCCAGGTGGCCCGTGACGGCGGCCGCCGGCGGGTGGAACGCTCCCACGCCCGCGGTGCTGATGATCTGGAGCAGCAGGAGCTGCCAGAAGCTGTGCGCGAAGCCGATCATGCCGACCGCGCCGGCGGCGACCAGCAGGCCGATGGTTCCCAAGACGCGGGTGTCGCGTTTGTCGCCGACGATCGCTACGACGGGCTGGATGACGCCGCTCGAGAGCGATCCTGCGGCGATCAGCATCGCGCCCTCGGCCGGGCTCATGCTCGCCCGCCCTTCGAGAACGCTCAGGATCGGGATGACCAGGGCGGAAAAAAAGTCGACGACGGCGTGCGAAAACACGATGGCGCCGAGTTTTCCCTTGGGGAGAGGGTGCGGATTCGTGGGCTGGCTCCAGATGCGGGTGGCCGGCGGAATGGGCCGCCGGGTGAAAGGGTGGGAAGGGTTGGACGCCCAAGGTCTCGGGCGGGTTCGCGATTTTCTGATGATTGTTGCGGCGTGCCGCGGGCGGAGGCCGGATCCGATACGCTTGCCGCATGGCGAAAAAGCCCGCCGCTACGACCAGGCAGGACGCTCCGGCCGGAACTCTGGACGCGGACTGCCGCATTGCTCTGCTCGCCGGCCCGGTGCAGTTCATTGCCGCCGAGCACACGGCCGCCCTCAAGGACAAGCTGATCGCCAAATTTGGCGAGGTCGATGTTCTGACCTTTGACGGCGCAAGTGCTTCGCCGGCCGAGGTCTATGACGAATGCAGAAGCTTCGGGCTGATGCAGCAGCACAAGCTGATTGTGGTCGACAATGCCGACCAGTTCGTAAAGGACGACAAGCGGTCGCTCGCCGAGCGTTACGCGCAGGATCCCTGCGAAAACGCGACGCTCATCCTGCGTTCGGCCCGCTGGAATAAGGGGAAGCTGGACGAGATGATCGCGGCTTCGGGCGCGATTGTGCCGTGCGAACCCGTTTCGGAGGCGAGCGCCGCCGCATGGGCGATCAGGCGTGCGGCCAAGCGCCACGAGGCCAAGCTGGACCAGCGGGCGGCCGACATGCTGGTCGAGAATGTGGGCACGGATCTGGGGCGGATCGATGCAGAACTCGGGAAGCTCGCTGTTGCCGGCGATCCACCCGGATCAATCACACCCGAGCTTGTGGCCAGGTTCGTGGGGCGATCGCGTGAAGAAGAAGTCTGGGGCCTCCAGGCGACGCTGGTGGGGGGTTCGGGTGCCGAGTCGATCGCCCATATCCGGGACCTGATCGAAGTTTCACGCCAGCCGGCCGTGATGATTTCCTGGGCGATGATCGATCTGGCCCGCAAACTCCACGGGGTCGCGCGGGGCACCCGGGCGGGCATGAACCCCTTCGCGCTCGCGGGCTCGCTCCGCCTTTTCGGTCCCGCGAAGGACGCGATTCTCAGCGCCGGGTCGCGGGCGAATCCCGAAGAACTGGCCAAGGTCCTGGATGAGTGCATCCGGGCCGATGTACGCCAGAAGACGGGAGTGGGTGATGTCCAGCGCTCGCTGGAAATACTCGCTCTCCGCTTCGCCCAGGTTTGCCCCGGGCGCAATTGAACCAAACGCGCAGGCTTTGCCGATAGTTTGTTCTGCCGGGCGGAGTTCCGGCGGGAGTGAGTTGCGGTGCGCGCACGAATTGCATTTGGAATTGCCGGTCTGCTGCCGCTGATGCTTTCGGGCTGCGCGGGTTCTTCGGGCGCCAAGCCGGCGGGGAGCGGGCCGTCGGTCAATGCCGGTCTGAACGCCCTTGCCGCCAACGAAAAACCCTCCACGGAGGAACTGCAGCGCTTCATCGAGCAGTCCGCGATCGACATGGAGGAGCTGAAAAACGCCCAGGCCCAGCGCGATCGGAAGCTGGCCCAGGCGCGCCTGACCCAGGCGACTCTCCCCGAAACGCCTCCGTCCCCCCCGGAGACGCCGGCGCCGGAAGCTCAGCCCGAGCCTCCTCCGGTCACGCCCCCGAACGTCGGCCTGAACGCTCAGGCGAAGCCCCCGGAGCCGACGACCCGTGACCGCGTCGGAGCGCTGGCTTCCGAACTGCGAAAAACGCTCCTGGAAAAGAATGACGATCCGGAGTCGGCCCTGCCCCGGTATCTGGCGCTCGCCATGCTCGAGATGCTGAGCGCGAGCGAACAGGGAATAGACCCGGACGCGGTCGCCCTGCCTTCCTTTGACAAACTCTCCGACAAGGAAAGGGCCGCTCTGAATTCCATTCGCGACCTGCTCGAGTCGCTGGCGCGTGATCCGGGTGCCGCGGGCGATCCGCAGAAAGTCTCGGCCCTCTTTGCCCGTTCGCTCGAGGCTCTCGCGAATTCGCAGACCGTGCGAATCACCCGCGCCGAACTGTGCAGCCGTGTCGAGGCCTTCGGGCGCTACACGCCCTTTGAGTCTCACGCTTTCCTGGCCGGCGAAGCCAATCGCGTCATCGTTTACACCGAGGTGGACAAGTACGCCTTCCGTGAACTCCAGGGAGAGAAGAACGCCCGCTGGTCGGTCGAGCTCTCGCAGGAATTGCAGCTTTACAACGCCGACGGGAGCATGCTCGCCTGGCGCCGGCCCGAAGAGCCTGTGCAGGAGCGGTCGCTCAACAAGCGTCGCGACTTCTTCATCACGCAGATGATCGAGCTGCCACGCACGCTGACCGTCGGCCCGTACACGCTCAAGGTGATCGTCCGTGACAAGGTGGGGGGCGGCGTCAGCGAGGCGGTCGTGGCGGTCAACATCGTCGCGGACAAGGCGATCGTCGCCGCGGGCGATGCACGCTCGCAGTAAGCCGTCTAGCCTTCGGAGTGCCGGAGCTTCCCGATATCGAGGCGTATGTCGGCGCGCTCATTCCCCGCGTTGTGGGCAGAAAGGTCGCACGGGTGCGGGTCCGGAGCCCTTTTCTCGTTCGCACCTTTGATCCGCCGGTTGAGGCTGTGGAGGGTGCGAGCGTGCTCGCGGTGGAGCGGCTGGGCAAACGCATCGTCGTTGCCCTCGACAGCGATCTGTTCATGGTCATCCATCTGATGATCGCGGGCAGGTTTCTCTGGAAGGCGTCCGGAGCGCTTCCCAGGGGAAAGCTCGATCTTGCCGCGTTCGAGTTTGAGAATTCCGGGACGCTCACGCTGACCGAGGCAAGCCAGAAAAAGCGGGCCTCGCTGCACGTGCTCCGGGGAAGGGCCGCGCTCGCTTCGCAGGACCCCGGCGGGATCGATGTGCTCGGCTGCACGGTCGCGGAGTTCGCGACCGTGCTCCGCCGTGAAAACCGCACGCTCAAGCGCCGTCTCACAGACCCGCGAGCGTTCAGCGGAATCGGGAACGCGTACAGCGATGAGATCCTGCACGAAGCCAGGCTCAGCCCCGTGCGACTGACGGGCGACCTGGAAGACGAAGAAGCATTGAGATTGCTGACCGCGGCCCGGGCCGTGCTGACCACCTGGATGGATCGGCTCACAGAGCAGTTCGCCTCCCGCTTCCCCGGCGTCGGTGAGATCACCGCGTTCCATCCGGAATTCGTGGTGCATGGCAAGTTCGGCATGCCGTGCCCGGTCTGCGGCAGTCCGGTGCAGCGGATCGTGCACGCCGAGAACGAGACGAACTACTGCGCCACATGCCAGACGGGGGGCAAGGTGCTCAAAGACCGCTCGCTCTCCAGGCTGCTCAAGGAAGACTGGCCACGGACGATCGACGACTGGGAGTCTGAGTTCGGCGGGTCTCAGGGGTAAGAACCGGGGCGGATTACTTGCCGTCGTTCGGCGTTGCCGCGGCGGGCGCTGCCGGAGCCGGCGCGGCCGGGGCTGCGGACGGGGCCGACTTGCCCTTGGCGTCGTCGGCTTTCTTCTCGAGCGTGCCGAAGTACTTCTTCACCGCGTCCTGATACTCACGCGGCACGCGCATCGCCTCGATCGCTTCGGCGGCAGAACCCTTCGCCGCCTCGACGGCCGTCGCGAATTCCGCGGTCGATTCGCCGCGCACCTGGTCGCCATAGACGAGGCGCGTCCCGATGATCGGGCCCGACTTGGCCTGGCTGTCGGCCTTGCGAGATTCGGTGCGGTAGTCGGATGCCTGCTGCTCGGCCCCCAGGACGGTGTCACGCCCGGAGGAACCGATGCCGTTGCTGGAACTCTTGTTGCCGCAAGCCCAGAGCGAAGCGTTCTTGCACGAACCGCCCTTGCATTCGCCCCCGGCCTTGCAGCCTTCGCACTCCCCGGGCGTCTCGCACTTGGAGCCCATTTCCTCGAGCTGCTTCTTTGTCTCGTTCATGGCCGCGGCCATGGCCTTGGATTCCTGGGTCATCTGCTCGAGCTCGCCCATCTGCTGGGCCAGTTCCTGCATGCTCTGCTGACCTTCCTTGCCCATGCCCTGCTTGGACATCGACTTGGCCATCTGAGACATCGACTGTCCCATCTTGTCGCACTGGCTCATCGATTTGGCCATCGACATCGCCGATTCGGCCAGCTTCTTCTGCTGCTCGGGCGACAGATTCTTCATCTGCTCGATCGCCTTCTTGAGCGCTTCGGGGTTCTGCAGTGCTTCCTTGGCCAGCTTCTCTGCGGCTTTCTGGTCGAGCCCCGCCTTCTGGAGCTGGTTCTTGAGATCGTTCTGCTTTGCCGCCTGGTCCTTGAGCTGCTGCCCCAGGCTTTCGAGCTGCTTCTGGAGCTGTTCTTTCTCGGCGGGCGAGAGCGCCGACTGGTCAAGCTTCTGCTTGAGTTCGGCGAGGTTTTCCTGAGCTTTGGCGAAATCGCTCTTGGCGAGGTTGCGTGCAAGATCCTGCAGCGGTCCGGGGCCCGGCTGCTTGAGCTGACGCATCTGCTCCTGAAGGCTCTGCGCCTGCTGCTGGCGCTCGCCGTTCTGCATCTGGTTCAGCTTCTCGTTGATCTCGGTGAGACGCTTCACCGCAGCGCGGCGGATCTCGTCGGGGTCGATCTCGGGGCTCGGCTTGCCGGCCGCCGACTCTTCGTCCTTCTCTTTCTTCAAGTCCACGCCGGCCTTTGCCAGAATCTCGGCGAGTTTGTCTTCCTTGGCTTTCACATCCGCCTTCACCTGCAGGATCTCGGCGGCGTGCTGCTTCTTTTCCTCACGTTTAGCGAAGAGCCCGAGCAGGTCGTAGCGCGGGAGGCTCATCCACACGATCGCCAGGCCGATCGCCGCAAACACCGGCACAAACCATCGGCGCGGCGCCTGGATCGGAATCGCCTGCCCAACGCGGACTGCCTTTGCCTTGTCCACCGCGCTCCCGACAACGGCGCGGGACCACGGATCCTGATCCTTCTCGACGCACAGAGCCGTCGACAGCGACTCGCGCAGCCCGGCGCGCTCGTCCAGAACTCGTGCCGCCGCCAGCCCGCGCTCGTGCGTGAGCGCTGCCCACGCCAGGGACAGAGCGGTGGCGCTCCCCAGGGTCCACCAGACCGCCGAAGGCCAGCGCACCTCAAGCCCGATGAGACGCTCAAGCAATGTGGCAAGAAGCAAGCCGGCAGCACCGGCGGTGAGCAGGACCACCATCGCTGAAAAAAAGCGGGCCGCGAACAACCGGACCGACGCAGCCCTGACCGCCTGGTGGACCTGACGCATGGAACATCCTCCCGGCAACGCCGCCATGTTCTACGGCGACCACACCCCGAGCGTTTCGCCAATCGGACTCAACGCCCGCATCTATTCTAGGTGAATATTCGGAAAATCCGCCCGGGGGGTTCATCGGCAGGGGGCGGACTCATTCGCCCGCTTCGGATTGCACCGTCACAAGGCCGATGATTTCGGCCTCTTTTCCTTCCCTGGGGACCTCGAACTGGCACAAAACCAGCGTGTCGGGGGCTTCCTTGGCCCAGAAACCGCCCGGCTTGAAGGGGGCGCCGAACTCGTCCCGGAAGTCTTCGAGCGGAATCGAAACCGACTGACCCACGGCAATCGCTTTGGGAATGGGCTTGCTGAAGCGCCGGTTCAGCCAGATGGTTCCCGGTCCCAGGGGCTCGGGTGTTGTATTAGTGAATTCGAGCGTGAAGCTCTGGCGGAAGACCTGCACATTCACGGTCGGGCCCGGCGGCAACTCAACCGGATACGGCCTCGCATAGTCGACCTTGGGAACGCCCCCGCAGCCCCCGAGCGTTCCCAGCAACACCGCAGAGAACAGGAGCGCGCCGGCCGCGCCGGGGCACCGGGCGGACGGGTTTGTGGTGTGCTGCGGGTGTTTCATGAGCCTCAACGTGGAGAGAGAATACACGCGTGCCGGGCGCTGCGTGTTTCACGGCGAATAATTGCCCGCATGCCCACGGCGAGCATCCTCCAGATCAGCGTTTCGAGCGGCGGCGTCCCCAAGAAGCCCGTCGCGTCCGCGGCCGTGAGCGAGCAGGGGCTCGAGGGAGACTGGCAGAACGACCGCAAGCATCACGGCGGTCCGGATCGGGCGGTCTGCATCTTTCCGCAGTCGTTGATCGACCGGCTGCGGGCCGAAGGCCACCCTATCCGCCCGGGCGACATTGGTGAGAACCTGACGCTCGGCGGTATCTCGCCGGATCAGTGGGCCGCAATCGCCCCCGGCTGGCGCCTGCTGTTTTTCGGCGGAGTGGAGCTTGAGATCGCGTCCTACTGCGCGCCCTGCTCCACGATCCGCAACGCGTTTAAGGACTCGGATTCGCGCCGGATCAAGCAGGAGCTGCACCCGGGCGAATCGCGGCTCTACGCCAGGGTCGTCCGCGCGGGCAGACTGGAAACCGGCGAAAGCCTTTCGGTGTCGCCCCCTTGAATTCCGACTCTGCCGAAATCCCCGGTGAAGAGGAAGGCGATCTCTCCTGCGAAGGGGGAGAAGAGTCCGTTTCCCGCAACGCAACCGCTCCCACCCCCGCCATCGCCCCGGGGATCGAGGCCATCGACGCCCGGCACGCGGCCGAAGAAGTCGCCCGATCGCACGGCGGTCTTGGCATCGATCCGCGAATCCCCGAACTCGTGCCCGGCTTTGATGCACCTTTTTTTCAGGCCGGTCTGGCCGGCTACAGCGATGCGGCCATGCGGCTCATCGCGCGCAAGCACGGCTGCCCTTTCTGCGTCACCGAAGCGCTGCTCGACCGCACGCTTCTGGCCGGCGGGCGAGGCTTTGCCAAGGCCGACCTGGGTGAGATCCACGACAACGTGCCCGGAGGCCAAGACGACCATCCGCTTGCGGGTCAGATCATGGGGAGCGATCCGCGCGAGATGGCGGCCTCCGCCCTGAAAATGATCGAGCAGGGCACGCGCAGCGACCGGGCGTACCGCGAGCTGGCGTATGTCGACGGGAGGTTTCCCGAGCCCGGAGAGCATCTGCGCCT
The DNA here is from genome assembly GCA_018242625.1 of Planctomycetota bacterium. Lineage (GTDB taxonomy): Bacteria > Planctomycetota > Phycisphaerae > Phycisphaerales > UBA1924 > JAFEBO01. The sequence continues at coordinate 335,491 of JAFEBO010000003.1, read as the reverse complement.
CCCGGGGGGCTTCCAGATGGGGCCTGTTTCAAACCGGCCCGGGTCCGAGCCGCACGCTGCGCGATCGTTCGAAGCCATCGACGTCAACCTGGCTTGCCCCGTCAAGAAGATCAAAGCCAAGGCGCGCGGCGGGCACTGGCTCGCCGAACCTCAGGGGGCCATCCGGATTCTGGAGGCCGTGCGCGAGGCAGTGCCGGCGGATATTCCCTGCACCGTGAAACTCCGGCGCAGCTTCGATGACACGCCGGAGATGGCGGAGAATTTCGAACGGATTTTCACGGCCGCATTTGATATCGGGTACGCCTGGGCGACGGTTCACGCTCGGACCGTTGTGCAGAAGTATGTTGGACCATCGCGATGGAACGTGCTGCGGGATCTGCGGGCGCGGCACCCCGGGAAGATCTTCTTTGGTTCGGGCGACATCTGGCGGGCCGAGGACATTTTTCTGATGATCCGCTACGCGGGCGTGAGCGGCGTCTCGGTTGCGCGCGGGTGCATCGGCAACCCGTGGATTTTCACGCAGGCCCGCTCGCTTCTGCGGGGAGAGCCCGCTCTTGCCCCGACGATCGCGCAGCAGCGCGCGGTGCTCGATGAACATTTCCGCCTTCTCGTCGCCGTGAACGGGACCATGCGACCCGGGTCTCCCAAGTTCAACGCCGACGGCTCGCCGACCTGGAGCGAGCGTCACGCCGCGCGGCTTATGCGGAAGTTCGGTGTGCGGTTCAGCGCCCATCACCCGCGTGCGGAAGCCGTGCGGCTCAAGATGATCGCGGTGAAGGACATGTCCGACTGGAACCGCGTGCTCTGCGAGGATTATCAGGAGTGAGCCGCCCTCAGACGCGGATCGAGCCGGTCTTGGGCTCGACGGGCGGCGACTCGGGCTCGGGATAGTCGATTCGTGAGTGGTGCATGCCCACGAGCGTGCGGGAGATGCTCTCGCAGATCCGCGAGAGATCGCGCATCGTGATTTCACAATCCTCGAACTGGCCGTCCATGAGTCTCTTGTTTGCGATGGCCTGCACGAGCGCCTCCAGGCGGGCGGGGGTCGGGTCGGAGAGGGCGCGGGCCGCGCTCTCAACAGCGTCCGCAACCATGAGAATGGCCGCCTCGCGTGTCTGCGGCCTGGGCCCGGGGTATCGGTATTCGATCTCGTCGGGAACGTGCACATCCTGCAGGTCGTTGCCCTCGCGGCCCGCCTGGTCGAGAGCGCGTTTCCGCGCCCTGTGATAGAAGAACTCCACAAGCGTGGTGCCGTGATGGCTTTCGATGAAGTGCTGGATCGTGCGGGGCAGGCCGAAGGCCCGCGCCATCTCCATCCCGTCCTTGACATGCCCGACCACGACGAGCAGGCTCATGGCCGGCGTGAGCTTGTCGTGCCGGTTGGGGCCGCCGCCCTGGTTTTCCACGAAGTACTCCGGCTTGTTCATCTTCCCGATGTCGTGGTAGAGAGCTCCCACGTAGGCCAGAAGGCTGTTCGCCCCGATCGCGTCCGCCGCGGCTTCGGTGATGTTCGCGACCGAGAGGCTGTGGTTATAGGTTCCCGGCGCCCGCATCTGCATGTCGCGGAGCAGGGGGTGCTTGGGGTCGCGAAGTTCGATCAGCGTCATGCCGGTCGTGATGTCGAACGCTCGCTCGATGGTCGGGAGGAAGAACAGGAGTGAGCCACCAAGGGCCACCGTCGCGCCGCCCGCGATCAGCGAGTCGGACACGATCTCCCAGAGCGCCTGCGGGATGAGCGGCCTTTCGATCGCGCCGACAAACGCGGTCGCCAGCATCACCGCGACGCCGGTCACCACCGACATCCGGATCACCGCGGAGCGATCCCGGACGTCCCGCAGCATGAAGACCGCGGCGCAGACCGCCAGGAAGATCACGACGTAGGACCCGATGTCGGCCGAGAGCGCGAGACAGACCAGCAAGCCGTGCAGGACCGCAAAGGCGAGCGCCACCCGCTGGTCGTACGCCACGCACAGCACGATCACCACGAGCAGCGTGGGCAGCACGGACGTGACCGCGATCAGTTCGGGTTTGAGGGCGGTGCCGATCACGCCCACGGCGAGCGAACTGGCCAAAAGGGCGCAGACGCCGATGATCCGGCCGCTGCTCCGCCTCATCTGCTTGGCGAAAAGAGCCGCATAGGCGATCATCGCGAGCGTCACGCCCGCCACGACCGTCGCGATTGCACCGTCGCGCAGCCAGACACGCCACTTGTCGGCGTCGCGGGCGAAGGCCGCCATTTCCGCCTTGTAGAGCGAGAGCTGCGCGTCGGTGAGAATGTCCTCGCGCCGGAAGATCACCTGCCCGACGGGGATCTCCGCGATCACGGGTTTCACGGCGCTCGCGGCCGCCTCCTGCGCCAGGGCCGTGGCGGCCTGGTCCGCGCGGAAAGTCGGCTTGATCGGATGGAGCAGGCGCTCGGAGATGATCGGGCGCACCGCAACGGGGAAGCCCGCCTCACGCGCCAGCATGTTGACCGTCTGGCGGACCTTCGCCTCGTCGCCGATGTCGCGGATTTCCGATCGCGCCACCAGTTCGGTGACCGTCGTCTGCTTTTCCGGTGATGGGTCATCGAACGTCAGGCGGATCTGCGAGTGAAGCCCCTCTTGAGAAGCACGCTGCCACGTCGCGGTATCCAGGAGCGGGGTCGTCCGCAGCCCGCTCATGAACTCGCCGACCATCGACAGCCACTGCGCCGTCGGCTCGCCGTTCGCGGTTTCCGCCTTGATCGCCTTGAGAGCATCGGGCGTCAGGCCGAACTGCTCGCGGATCTTGGGGTCCACCTGATCGAGCGACTCAACCTTCGCGAGCGTTCGCGGCAGACTCTCCAGCGACGCCCGCAGTTCCTGCAGCACCGACACGTCGGCCGCGAAGACCCGCGCCGTCCGCTGGCGTGCCGATTCCTGGGCGTTCTTCGTCGCGTCCAGATCCTGCAGCGACAGTTTCACGCGGACAAGACGCGTATCGGTCATGACGCGCCCGACCGCCACCATCGGCTGACGCCTCGCCCAGACCGCCAGAGCGGTCGCGACCAGCACAAAGCAGAGCGCCACAAGGATGGCGTTCACAATGCGCGGCGTCGCGAGAAGCGGCGCGAATATCCGCGACAGGGCCTCGGCCAGCTTCGAGCCCGCGCGATGCCGCTGCCGGATCAACTCCGCCCGCGACTGTGTTTTTCCGTTTTCACCGGGCATCAGTCGCTCACCCCGCGCGCCTTCGCGTCATCATCCCCGTACGCCTCGATGATCCGCTGAACGATCGGATGGCGAACCACGTCCGATTTCTCGAGCTGCGCAAACCCGATCCCCGGCACACGCGAAAAACGCCGCGCCGCGTCGATCAGCCCGCTCTCCCGCGGGTCGGGCAGATCGATCTGCGTCGTGTCGCCCGTCACGATCATCTTGCTGCCCTGCCCCAGCCGGGTCAGGAACATCTTCATCTGCCCGCGGGTTGTGTTCTGGGCCTCATCAAGGATGATGACCGCTCCGTTGAGCGTCCGGCCCCGCATGTACGCGAGCGGCACCACCTCGATCACGTCGCTCGCCATGAACCGCTGGATGGTTCCGAAATCCATCATGTCGTGAAGGGCGTCCAGCAGCGGACGCAGATACGGATTTACCTTCGCCTGCAGATCCCCCGGCAGGTAGCCCAGCTTTTCGCCGGCTTCCACCGCCGGACGGACAAGGATCAGCTTGCGGCAGCGGTCGGTCTTGAGCAGGTGCACGGCCGCGGCCACCGCCAAATAGGTCTTGCCCGTGCCCGCCGGGCCCACGCAGAACACCAGGTCGTGGTCGCGGATCGATTCGATGTAGGCCATCTGGTTGGCCGTCTTGGGTCGCACCGGTCGGCCCGAAGCAAAGACCGCCAGCCGACCGTCCCAATCAGAGAGGGGCTGCGCCGGCACCGTCGGATCGTCGAGCGGCTCGCCCGGCCCCACGCGTCCCAGCCTCTCTTCCGCCACCGATTCATCGCTGATCAGGTCCAGAACCTGCTGACGCGTGAAAGTCGTCTTTTCTCCGCTGGCCTCACCCAGTCGTTCCAGAACGCGCCGAGCGATGGAGACCGAGGCATGCTCGCCTCGCAGGCTGACCGTCGAGTCGCGGGCCGTGATGTTGAGACCCAGGGCCTCGCGCAGCATCTTGAGATTGCGCTCCGCCGACCCCAGCACACCGACCCGGCGAGGGCCGGTCGGAACATGCACCGTGACTTCCACTCTTTCAGTTCGAGGCACTCACACCGCCGGCGCTCCGGCCTCCCGTGCAGGTTTGCGGTCCCCGCGATTCCACTATTCTAAGGTTCGCGTCCGCACCGACCCACTAGGAGCATCGGAGACCCTCATGCTCGGATTCAGGCAAAGCCTCCTTGCAACCCTTTCTGTTATAGGACTATCCGTCGCTCCCCTGTCGTGTTCTTCGACCGGCGGCACGGACGGGCTGTTTGCTCCGACCGGCACCAAAGGAGCCGTGACAGGGGACTGGGTGGACATCGACGCCGCGGTACTGGCGGCGACCGAGAAGAACCAGATGGCTGTCGTCGACCATGAGCAGGTCAACGACACCACGCTCCGCTTTAACATCCTCACCGCGAAAAGCGAGAGCGGGACGATCTACGCCAGCCGCGACACCGCCGTCGATCCAAAGGTCCGCCTGAGCCGGGAGGGTCCGATCGTGATCAAACTCACGGTCAAGGTGGGAATGTTCGGCGACACCCGGCGCGAGCAGCAGCTCATCCAGGACATTGGCACCCGGCTCTCGATGCTCGAAGGGCCGTTCAAGACGGCTCCTGTGCCCTCGAATTGGACGGGCTGGGGAAGCTGAGCCGCGGCGGTTAACCGGCGGGAACGCTCTCGGGCAGTTCCACGATCATGGTTGTTCCCTGCTGCCAGACCGATTCCACTCGGATCGAACCGCCCAGCGCCCGCACCGCGTTCTGCACGATCGCGAGCCCGAGTCCCGTCCCGCGGCGTTTGGGAGGGCCCGTGCGCGATGGGTCCACCTGGAAGAAGCGATCAAAGATCCGCGCCTGCTGGTCCAGCGGTATCCCGATTCCTTTGTCGATCACCCGCCACACAGTGGAATCGCCCAGGCGACGGCCCTGCAGCCGGATGACCGACTGCTCGAAAGCGAACTTGGCGGAGTTTTCCACCAGGTTCTTGAAGATCAGCTCGAACAACCGCTGGTCGGTGCGGATGGTCGAGAGCCCTTCCTCTATATCAAACTCCAGCCGCAGGCCGCGTTCTCCGAGCATCGGATCCAGGAGGGAGGCGATCGAATCCAGTATCGGCATCGTCTCGAGAACCCCGATCTCCGCCGGGGTGCCGGCTGTTTCCAGCTGAGAAAGCCGCAGCACATCCGCGGTCAGCGCTTCGAGGCGTGCGGCATTCGTCGCGATCATCTGAAGCAGCCGCTGCTTCATGGCAGGATCGTCGGACGCCGAACCTTCCAGGGTTTCGAGAGCGCCCTTGATCGAGGCGAGAGGAGTGCGCATCTCGTGGCTCACGCTCGCTACGAAGTCTCCGCCCAGGCGGAGCGCCGATTGCTCGTCCGTGATATCACGGAAATGCATCAGCACAAGGCCCTCGTTCGTTCGAGCTTCCGTGGTGAGGCGAAAATTCCGGCGGCCCTGCCGCCCCGTGAGCACGACCTCCGCGGCCCGCGGCCTGCCGGCCGTCGCGCTCCGGAATTCGTCCAGAATCTCCGGCTGCACAAACAGGTCTTCGATCGCGCGGCCCGCAAGCGCCTGCCCGCCAAAAAAAGCGGTCGCCGAGCCGTTCGCCCAGCGCACGACTCCGGCTTTTAGCAGGAGAATCAGATCCGCATCCGCGTCGAGCGCCCAGGCGAGCGATGCGCTGTCCGGCACTCTCGCGACCGGCTCAGTTGCCGGAGAGTGGGGAGCCGGGGAAGCAGGCTTCGCGGCAGCGGACTTTGAGAGCCTCAATGCGCCGGCGATTACGAGGCCCGCCCCCAGGGAGACGACGCAGGTGGCAAAGCTGGTGGCGCCCGAAAGCCATGCCGCGGCACCCGCCACTCCGGGGGCGAGCGACGCCGCCAGCAAATGAAGACCCTTTGGTGATTGCAAGCCGCCCATGATCGCTCGTCCGGAAGAACCGCGCGTCGGAGCCTAGGAGGCGGCCAAGGAAGACATGTCCGCTTCGCCGTCCTGACCCGGCTCGAGCGATGTGCGATAGCCGACGCCGCGCACGGTCTTCACGACGTGGGCGTAATCGCCGAGTTTTTTCCGGATGCTTGTGACGTGGACGTCGATCGTGCGCTCGGTGACCGTCACGCCGGGCCCCATCGCACGGGTCATCAGCGCGTTGCGTGAGAGCACCCGTCCCCCGGCCTGCAGGAGAGAGGCGAGAATCCGAAACTCCGTGAGCGTGAGCTTGATGAATTCGCCGTTCAGAGTTGCCTGATGGGTGTCGGTATTGATTTCGATCGGCCCAAGGCGCATGCTGCCGCGCTCGCCCCCCATCCGCCCGCTCCTTCGGAGCAGGGCCTCGATACGGGCCATGAGCACCTTCATTGAAAACGGTTTCGTGACGTAGTCGTCGGCGCCAAGCTTGAGACCGGCGACCTGGTCGTGCTCCTGACCCTTGGCCGTGAGCATGATGATCGGGATGGAGGCCGTGGAGGGGTCGGCCCGAAGCCGCATGGCCACCTCGGTTCCCGGCAGTTCCGGCAGCATCACGTCCAAGAGGATTAAATCCGGGGCGTGGCGAGCCACCGCATCCAGAGCGGCACGCCCCGCGTGAGCCGTGGCCGTCAGATAACCCGCTTTTTTAAGGTTGTAGACCAAGAGGTCAGAGAGGTCTCGTTCGTCTTCAACCACGAGAATGTGCGGAAGCTCGGACATGAGGCTTTCCCGGCCAGTCTGCGAACGCCATACGGGGTCAAATGAACGCTCGGAGAGGGTAATCCGCGGGTGCCCTGATTGAGCGGAAACGAATGTTGAGACTGCGCGAAGAATAAAATGCGCGAATATTCGGTATTTGGATGGTATAAAGATTCAGGATAACCATGGGGTGAAGGACGAAAAGAGTTGAAGTTCGGGGTGGTTGGACCGAAAAAGTGCAAAGAGAGTTTGGACTTGCTAATATCCGGGGAGTACTGTTTCAATCCTCCCCGGCTGAGATTCTGGGACGAAGTCTTGGAATGTGCGGAGTGGGGGAGGGCCGTCGAGATCAGGTCGAGGACAGACCTGAAAGCCCGGAGGGCGAATCGACGGAGAAGTGAAGGGCTGTGGGCGGTCCGCGGCTCTAGCAGAAAGCGTGGTCCGGAAGACTGGCCTTGGGGCCTCTCTTTCGTTCGGACGTGAAGATGGGCAGGCTTTGAGACGGCTTGCCCGGGAACAAGGAGTCTTACGAGATGGGTCACACGAGCAAGATGTTCTTTATCGCTGGCGCGGCGCTGAGCCTTACGGGCACGGCGTTCTCCGCGGAAACCCCTGACACGAGCACGGACACGAGCCGCGCGTACGCCGCTGAAGTGACGGCCGACACGGCCGCTCGCACCAGCCTCGCTGCTCCGAAGGCCAGCAACGGCCTGACGATCACCGACGGCTCGGGCAACTTCAGCATGCGCATCGGCGGCCTGCTGCAGTTCCGCTACACCGCTGACTTCCGCAGCGGCTCGACCGCGAACACGACGCCGGCCCCGGCTTCGGGCGGCGGTCTGACCGGTCAGGACAAGGCCACCATCGGCTTCAGCATGCCCCGCGCGCAGCTGTACTTCGCCGGTATGGCTGGTTCGCCGGAACTCACCTACTACATCCAGGGTGACTTCCTCTCGAACTCGGTCAACCCGACGTTCAACCCCCCGAACCCGGCCGGCACCTACCTGAGCTCGTCGAACAACGGCAACTTCCAGCTCGAAGACGCGTTCGTCAAGTACGCCTTCGACAACAACTGGGACGTGCGCTTCGGTCAGTTCAAGCTGCCGATCCTGTACGAGGATCTCATCGGTGACGGCTACCAGCAGGCGATCGACCGTTCGTTCACCACGGACGTCTACCGCCAGATGCGCAGCCAGGGCATCCAGGTCGGCTACACCGCTGACACCTTCCGCGTGCTCGGCGCGTTCAGCGACGGCTGGCGCTCGCAGAACACCGACTACAACAACCCCAACGAGTCGGATTACGCCGTGACGTTCCGCATCGACGGCAAGTTCGCCGGCGACTGGAACCAGTGGAACCAGTTCAGCAGCTGGCAGAACAGCCAGTTCGCCGCCTTCCTCGGCGGTGCGATCAACTGGCAGCAGGGCGGCCGCACCGGCACTCCGGGTGACGCTCAGACGAACCTCAACCAGGGCAACTACCTGCTCTGGACGATCGACGGTTCGATCAAGGGCAACGGCTGGAACCTCTACGGCGCCTTCATCGGCAGCAACGCCCGCACCCTCAACACGGCCGCTGGCGCTGGTGCAAACCTGAACAGCTACGGCTGGCAGCTCCAGGGCGGCTGGTTCGCGACGAACCAGATCGAACTCTACGGCCGCTATGACGCCCTCTACGCCTGCCGCCAGATCGGTGGCACGGGCGCTCAGCTCAGCCCCCGCTGCTGGAACTTCCTCACCTTCGGCGGTAACTACTACCTCTTCCCCGAGTCTCAGACTGCCAAGATCAGCGCCGACATCGTCATCGGCCTGAACAAGGACCAGAACCTCCAGGCCATCAACTTCCAGGGTAACGCGTCCACCGGACAGTTCATCCCGGGTAGCACGGTTGCCGCTCCGGACACCAACGCTGGCGTCCTCGGCAGCCCGAAGGCTGGCGAAATCGCCCTCCGCTGCCAGTTCCAGCTCCTGTTCTAAGCTGAAACTGACCGGTGGTTCGATTGCGGGGGCATCTGCCCCTGCCTAGTCCGAACGAGTTGTCTCACCGGCCGCCCCTCGCAGGGCGGCCGGTTTTTCTTTTTGCCGGCCTTCCACCCCGCATCTGCCTCGTATCCCCGTCCGGAATGCATCATCCAAACCCCCGCCGCCGAATCTCAGGCGGGCCGTCGCGGGAGATCTCTGTTGCGCACTCTCATCGCCATCCCCGTTTTCAATGAATCCCGCCACATCCGGGCCGTCCTTGAGCGTGTCCTCAACTACGCCAAGCACGTTCTGGTCATTGACGACGGTTCCACGGATGACTCGCCCGCCATCCTCGCCTCACTTCCGGTCGACGTGATCCGCCACTGCGGAAACCGCGGCTACGGCCGCTCGCTCATCGATGCCTTCAGCTACGCCGCCTCGGAGAAGTACGACTGGGTCATCACGATGGATTCCGACGAGCAGCACGAGCCCGAGCGCCTGCCGGAGTTCTTCCGCGAGATCGCCCGCAATGATGCGGACATCATCAGCGGCAGCAGGTACCTCCGCGAACCCACGGCGGCGGCCTTGGCCACAACCCCAACCGACCGGCGCCGGATCAACCGCCTCGTCACCGAGGAAATCAACGCGCTTCTTTCCGCGCGGCTCGGCATCCGCCTGACGGATTCTTTCTGCGGCTTCAAAGCGCATCGCGTGGCGCCCACCCAGCGTCTGCAACTCACCGAATCCGGATACGCCTTCCCGATGCAGCTCTGGGCGCGTGCCGCGGCGCACTGCCTGCGGGTTCGTGAAATTGCCGTCGACCTTATCTACAACGACCCTAACCGCACGTTTGGCGCCGCCCTGAGCGACCCCGAAGCGAGGCTCCGCCACTACCGCGAGGTGCTCCATCGCGAAATTTCTCTGAGCGGCGAAAAACTCCATGTCGGGCACGCGGCCTCCTGCCGCGAAGCCGGCCTGGCAGAACCAGAGCGTCGCGTGCGCCGTGGCGACCGCAAAGACTGTCACGAGCGGACGTGACGGGTGCGAGAAATCGTCGCGTACCGCGTGCGATACTTGAGCCTTGAGCAAGTCACTCTGCGAATTCCGCGTCGAGCCCGCCCCTCACACCTGGGCGCTCGCACGCCGCAAACCGACAGGTCCTGCCCGTCGCTTCCGCGAAGAAATGGGCCTGCCCGTGGACGTGCCTCTGGTCCTCTCGGGTCATCAGGCAGAACTGTGGCACGGCGGAATCCTCGCGAAGCACTTCGCCTCCGAAGCCTTTGCCGCCAGATCCGGCGCGGCGACGGCATGGCTGGTCGTCGATCAGGATGAGGCGGAGGACCCTTCCCTCCTCGTGCCGGTGCGTGATGCTGCCGGTCAGCTCCGCGCCTGGCGATGGAAGTGGGCGGAGGGGTTCGGTCGCGTCGCGGCCGCGGTGCAGCCGGTTCAGCCCGAAGAAGCGAAGCTTGAGGACGGTTCACGCTGGGCGCTAGAAACGGTCGGAGCACGGCTGGCGGCGGTCCGCGCGGCCCTGCGGGCCTCTGCGGCTTCGAGCTGGTCTGGGCAGGTGAGTTTCGCCGCCGCGCAGCTTTTGAAGGATGCCGCTCCGGTCCCCCAATTCGTGTACGAATCGCGGCTTGCATCGACCGAACTTTTTCGGGCGGTGGTGGGGGCGCTCGCGCGGGAAACGGCTGAGGCAATCGGGGGATACAACGGGTCGATCGCCGGCTCGAATGACTCGGGCATGCGTGCGCTCGACCAGAGCCTGGGCGAGCTGCCCCTCTGGTCGATCAAGTCGGGCAGACGTCAGCGTGTCCTGGCGCGAGATCTGCCGAATCTCGACCCGTCGACTCTGGCTCCCCGCGGGATGCTCATGACCGCTCTTCTGCGGCTTGCAGGATGCGAGCTCTTCGTGCACGGCCTGGGGGGCGGCGCGTACGACCTGGCGACCGAACGCTGGGTGCAATCGTGGACCGGCGAGCTTGCCCGCATCGCGCAGGACTTTGGTGGAGGCGGGGCGCCGGCTCCGATGGTTGTGGCGAGCGCCGACCTGCGGCTGCCGCTGGCGACGGCGCAGGTCGCAACCGAGCAGGAAATCGGTCGCGCCGTCTGGCTTGCCCACCGCGCGCGCCACGATCCGGCGCTGCTGAACGACGCGGCCGCCGGGCGCCAAAAGGCGGCGATTCTCGAGCAAATCGCCGCGCACAAGCGGGCGGGAGAGACGCCGGCCGCTGCGTTCGCCGAATTGCACGCACTGCTGGAGCGGGCGCGATCGCAGGGCGCCGGCGTGCTCGGCGCACTCGAGGCCAACGCCGCGCGGCTGCACGGACAGCGGGCCGAGGCCTTGCTGGCATTTTCCAGGACATGGTCGTTCGCGCTTCAGACGCCCGAGTCGATCGGCGCGATGTTCGAGAAGGCCAAGTCGGTGTTTGCGTGATGCCGCCAACCCGTTTCGCGGGCCCATGGCCGGCGGCGGGCGGGTGTGAAATCGACTTTGATAAACTCCGAACCATTATGCGTGCGGGGGGAGCGGACTTTCTCCGCACGGATGACGGGATGCGGCGTGCCTGACGGCGCGATTCGGAGTGGGCCTCCATGCTGGGAACCCTGCTGTTTTCGATCAGTCTTGTTGCGGCGCTGCTGGTCCTTGCGGCCCTGCCCAAACTCCCGGGCCCGATGAAGATCGCCGGGCTTGTGATCTCGCTCGTCATTCTGACGGCCGGGATACTCCTGGGAAGCGTCAAATATGTCGGCTCCAACGAGGTGGGGATCATTTCCAAGAACGCCATGGGCGCCGCACTGAGCGGCGGCAAGATCATCGCCGTCAGCGGCGAGATGGGCGTGCAGGCGGATGTGCTGCCACCGGGCTGGCACTTCGGATTCATACCGGGCGTCTACAGCGTGCGCACGACGGAACTCGTGGAAATCAAGGCGGATGAAGTCGGGCTGCTCGAAACGTCCGATGGCGAGCCCCTCGACAACGGGCAGCTCTTTGCGCCCGAATTCAAGAGAGATGAATTCCAGAAGATGCTCGATGCCAGGTATTTCCTGACGACCGGAAAGGGCAAGAAAGGCAAGCAGACTTCGGTGCTGACCCCGGGCAAGTACCGCCTCAACACCGAGCTTTTCAAAGTTCGTCCTGTGAAGCAGACCGAGGTGCCCGCGGGCGAGGTCGCGGTGCTCAAGGCCAACTTTGGTGCGCCCCCGTCGCAGGTCATCCGCGGCGTGGCGGGCGCCCTGGAGCCGGGGCTCGACGGGACGGATCTGCCCGACGACAAGCTGCTCAAACTCGCCAAGTCGGGCGAGATGGGCGTGCAGGCGATGGCGCTGCCGCCGGGTAAGTACCCGCTGAATACCGAGGCCTTCACCGTGACCGAGGTCTGGACCACGCAGATGATCGCCCAGTTCACGGAGGGAGCCTGGGGCGTGGCGACGGCGAATCAGACCGGCTCGATCAACGCTCCCCCCACGCAGAACTACGTGCAGTCGAGCACCAAGGCATCGCACGATCCCACGCTCGAGGAGCACGCGATCACGGTGCGCACCAGCGACGGGTTTACGTTCCCTGTGGACGTGCGGGTGGAGTACGTCATCGAGCCGCAGAATGCGCCGATCGTGGTCGCGAAGCTCGGCGATGACGAGGGCGCCCGGTTCCGCAACGCGATCAACAGCGCGGTGCGGGCGATCTTCCGCAACAACGCCGAAGGTGTCCGGGCTCTCGACTATGTGCAGCAGCGTTCGCACCAGGAGAGCCAGTCGCTGGCGGCGCTCGTCAAGCAGATGTCGAGATTCGGCGTGACCGTCACCGCCGTGCGGATCGGCAATGTCGGCGACGAGAAATCACTGGGAGCACTGCTCAAGACCCAGACCGATCGCGAAATCGCCAAGCAGGAGCAGATGACCTTCCAGGAGCAGCAAAAGGCCGCCGAACAGAAGAAGAGCCTGGCACGCGTCACGCAGGAATCGGAGGAAGAAAAGAAGCTCGCCACGGCCGCCTACAGCGTCAAGATCGCCGATGAAGCGCAGAAGCAGAAGATCGTCGAAGCCAAGGCCGAGGCGGAGTCGACCAAGATCAAGGCGATGGCTCAGGCCGACGCCTATCGACAGATCGCCGAGCAGATCGGCAAGAGCAACGCCGCGCTCGTCGAGATCCTCAAGATCGTGGGCGAAAAGAACATCCAGATCGCTCCGCGGGTGATGGTGACCGGTGACCACCAGTCGGGCGGCGGGACCGCCCTCATCGGAACAATGCTCGACAGCATGGTGACCAAGGAAGAGCCGGCGAAGCCCGCGAAGTAGCCCGCCCGAACAAAGCCCGATTCCCGCGGCGCGTCCGATGCTTGCGTCCTCCGGTTCCGCGCAGAATTCCTGCATGCAGGCTCCCTCGCTTCCGCTCCTGTTACCAACACGGCAAACGCGGGGAGTTTTCATGGCTCGCAACGCAGGGTTCCTTCAATTCTTCGGGCTCGATCGGTGCCGCTCCATCGCCGCCGCAACCGCGCTCGTGGCAGCAGGCACCCTCTCTGCGGCAGCCCCACCGGGCTCTTCTCCCGTCCGCACGAACGCACGCCCGAGCTCCCAACCGCCCGCCGTCCCGCAGGAAGAAGCGCCCGATCTTCGGCCACCCGTCGGCATCATCGGATCGTTCTCCGGCGACAGCAAGGAAGCGATGGCCGCCGACATGGAGAAGGCCCTCCGCTGGATCCGCATCAAGAAGGAAGCATTGCCGGCCGAGTCGATCGGGCTGCTGCGCGACGATTCCGCTGTCCCGTCGCTCGTGCACCTTCTCGAAGACGCCGAGCAGGCGCCGGCCGTTCGCGGCGCTTACGCGGACACGCTCGTTCTCAAGTCGTACAACATTTTCGGCGACGACCCCGGCTCTGCCGACGCAGTGGCGGCGCTGCTGAGACTGGAAAGCAGCGAGGCGCTCCCCGTCGATGTGCGCAATCGCGCACTCAAGGGTCTGCTGCGCCAGTTCATGGTCAACCAGCAGAGCGAGTGCGGCGTCGCCATACTCCGGGCTGCCACCGCGGACCAAAAGGACCCGCATGCGGCCTGCGCGAGAGAGATGATCGTCCGGGCCGTTCGTCAGTCGCCGGACCAGCTCGACCACTTCGCCGAGTCCGACGTGGACTTTGTCCGCGAGTCGGCCGCGCGGGAGATCCGTCGGCTCAGGGCGATGGACAAGTCCATGCCGTACCGGGACATCGTGGTAGTCGAAGGATGGAAGCTCGCCGCAGTCGAGGCGCTCGAGGCGAACACCAGACAATTGACCGCCGCGCTCAAGACCGCGAAGGACAAGAGTTCGCTCAACCAGCAGATCACTGAGCAGCGCAAGCTGCTCGCCGAGGCAAAGTCCACGCCGCTGATTGACTTCGTCGCCAAGGCTGTCCGGGTGTACGACCAGGCCAAAGCGGAGGCTGGCGAGGTTGAGGAAGAACTGCGCCGACCCGAGCCCCGGCCGGCGTCCGAAGTGCTCCCCGTGGTCACGTACACCGCGACTCATGAAGAGCCGGTGTACCGGGACAACGTACTGGTCGGCACGCGCACCGTCGAGGACGGCGAACGATCGATCGATCTTGGTTTCTGGGCGACCGTACTCGCCGGCCCGGCCAACACCGATCGTTCCAGTTTCCGCATCCGGGCGAAAGAAAACCTGCGTCACGCCAAAGAAACGCTCGATCAGCTTGCTCCCGCCACCGTCGAAGCCGCCAGAGCCCGCCTGGCTCAGGGGGATTCCCCGAAAAAGAGCCCGAGCCGCCCGACCCCGAGGAATCCCGATTCCAGGCCTCCGAGGTAGAAGAGGCCATCGCTTCCGGCGGGGTGAGTGCGTCAACATCGTCATACGATCATCCGTGACGGACGAATGCACAGATTCCAACGGCTGTTCCCCGCTCGCGTACAGCGCGATGGCGTTCGTCGATCGTGCGCGGACCGGCCTTCGCCTTGCAAAGCCCGCCGCACTCGAAGCCTACCGGCGGTTCTTCTGGACAGGCGGTGACCGGTCGCAGAGTGGCGTAGAGGAATTCGCCTCGAACGTCGCCCCGATCTCGAGCGTTGTCGTCGACGAGGGGGCCGAAGGAAAGATCTTCAAGTTCACGCAGGACGTCCCCGCCTCTGAGACAAGGCTGGCCGGACAGGTGCCGACCCTGCGCACCGAGAGCGTGCTGATCCCGATGATCGGCAAGCGCCGCGTCCGCACCTACACGCTCTGCGTCTCGAGCCAGGTCGGCTGCGCGATGGGCTGCACGTTCTGCGAGACGGCCCAGATGGGGTTGATCCGCTCGCTCACGGTCGAAGAAATCGTCCAGCAGTGGTACGCCGCGACGCACTTCCTGAAGCACCCGGAGATTCCCGAACCGGTGGTGACGCCCCAGGGCCTGGAAGGCCCCGTGCGCAACATCGTGTTCATGGGGATGGGCGAGCCGATGGACAATCTCGACAACGTGCTCGGCGCGATCGACGTGCTCCGTGATCATCGCGGACCGTCGATCCCGATCTCGAAGATCACGATCTCCACGGTGGGGCGGATCGACGGCATCGTGAAATTGGGCGAGCAGGTTCGCAAGGACGGCTGGCACCGGCTCAACCTGGCCATCTCGCTCAACGCGGCGGACGATGAGATTCGCTCCCGCATCATGCCGGTGAACCGGGGGATGCCGCTGAAGGATCTTCAGAAAGCTCTCATGGACTTCCCCGTCTACGGCGGCGGCAAACTGTGCGTCGAGTACGTGCTGATCCCCGGCGTGAACGACACGGACGAAGACGCCCGCAAGATCGCCGAGTTTCTCGCGCCGATCAACGACGACTATCGCGTCAAAAAGAACGCGAGCACGCCGCGGACTCTTCTCAATCTGATCCCGTACAACCCGCGCCGGGTCTCGCCCTGGCCGGCCCCGTCCGAAGAAAACGTTGAGCGGTTCCTGGCGCGGCTTATTGAACTCGGGGTCTACGCCAAACGCCGCCGTACGAAGGGCCGCGACCTGATGGGCGCCTGCGGGCAGCTCGGCACCGAGCACATCCGACAGCGAAAGGTCGTGCCGCTTACAGTTTCGTAGCGGCATGAAAACGCAGAAAATATCGGACCTTTTGCAGACTTACGGCTGGAGGCGTGTCGAGGCCCAGGCGGACCCTTCAAACTCGGCCGGGTTGGAGGCGGGTTTGAGAGTGCGGGTCCATACGGCTCGATCGTGGACCCTCCCGGGGCCGCCCAGCCAGAGTTCAACGCGCTCGGCCCAGAGCCGCCAACCCCCCCAGTGGGGCGGACGCGGGATAACGACATCGTTCCCTTTGTCCATGATGTCCAGGAGGGAGATGTTCAGCTTCTCCATCGCCTCGCCGACCTTCGCGAGCAGAGCCTCGCGGGACTCGACCGGTTGGCTCTGGTCGCTGGCCCAGGAACCCAGCCGGTTCTCCCATCCTCGGGTCTGGAAGTAGGCGTCGCTCTCTTCGCCGGGACTCTTGACCACAGGACCCTCGATGCGGACCTGCTTTTCCAGCGAGTCCCAGTGAAAGACCGCCGCGGCACGCGGGTGGGCCGTCAGGCCCTTGCCCTTGCGGCTCTGGTAGTTGGTGTGGAAGACAATCGCGCCTTGCGGAAGGATCTTCTTGCAGAGAACGATCCGGGCCGTGATCTGGCCGTGCTCGTCCAGGCAGGCCAGAGTGAAGGCGTTGGGGTTCGGGGTCACCTTGGCCGCGGCCGCTTCGTCGAACCAGCCCTTAAAGAGCGGCCAGGGGTCCGCCGGGAGTGTGTCCGGAAGGGTGTTATGCGGGGCGAACGCGGCGGAGATATCGATGGGCTCGGGCATTGGGCAACTCTAGCGGGCGGCAACCGGGGCGCGACTTTTCCACATTGCGGGGATGAGCTGTCGCTTGATCCATTGGGACACGCGGGCCGGACTATCGTGGACGCATGAGCAGCTTCGGAGGACAAGAGGGAGCCGCCGGCGGTGGTGGTGGGGGTGGTGGGGGCGGAAGGCCCTGGCGTGAGAAGCGTCCCCCGGTCTCGACGGAGAAGCTGTTTGACCGCTTGCCGCCGCACTCGCTCGAGGCGGAGATGAGCCTGCTCGGCTCGGTGCTGCTCGATCCGCGGGTGCTGAGCGATGTGCTCGCGGTCGTGCGAAAGCCCGAGGAGTTTTACAGTGAGGCGCACGCGGCGATCTTCCGCTCCGCGGTGGAGGTCTTTGATCGGTTCAACTCGGGCGACCTGGTGCAGATCATCGAGTCGATCAAGGACAAGGGGCAGCTTGAGCTTGTGGGCGGCGCCGATTACCTGGTGAAGCTGGCGGAGAGCGTGCCCAGCGCGGTCAACGCGCCCCACTACGCGAGGATCGTGGCGGAGAAGGCCAAGCTCCGCAAGCTGATCGACGCGGCGGGCACGATCCTCTACGACGCGTATCACACGGGCGAACTCGGCCCCGACGGCGCCCGCGAGGTGCTCGACAAGGCGGAGATGGCGGTCTTTGAGATCGCGCAGCAGCAGCAGCTCGCCGATCCGCAGGCGCTCAAGGACCTGCTCCAGCTCGAGATCGACCGCATCGAGAGCCAGGAAGGCAAGGGCATCAGCGGCGTTCCGACCGGATATCTGGATCTCGACGATCTGCTGCGCGGCATGCAGCCGGGCGAGATGATCATCGTCGCGGCCCGTCCCAGCATGGGCAAAACTGCTTTGGCCCTCAATATCGCGGAACAGATGGCCTCGGGCACCGGGACCATCGGCCCGAGCGCCGTGGCGCTGTTCAGCCTCGAAATGTCCAAGAGCGCCGTGACGCAGCGACTGATCTCGGCGCGGTCGGGCATCCCTTCCCAGAATCTGCGAGGCGGGCACAAGCTCAGCGACCGCGAGTACCGCAAGCTGCTTTCGGCCTGCGACGAGCTGGCCAAGGCGCCCATGTTCGTGGACGACACACCCAACATGACCGTCCTGGCGCTGCGCGCCAGGGCGAGACGGCTGGTGGCGCAGCACAATGTCAAGGCGATCATGATCGACTACCTGCAGCTGCTCACTTCGCCGGGCGCGGCACGCGAAAGCCGGCAGGTGGAAGTCTCGGCGATCAGCCGCAACATCAAGGCACTGGCGCGCGAACTCAACGTGCCGGTTATCTGTCTCTCGCAGCTCAATCGCGCCAGCGAGCAGCGCGAGGGAAACAAGCCCCGCATGAGCGACCTCCGCGAGTCGGGCTCTATCGAGCAGGACGCCGACGTCGTGATCCTGCTGCACCGCGAGGACTACTACCACACGCAGAATCCGGACTGGGCCCTGGACAACCCGGACAAGGTGGGCGTCGCCGAGCTCATCGTCGCCAAGCAGCGCAACGGCCCGACCGGTGTCGTGAAACTCACCTGGGATTCGGCCACGACCCGGTTCAAGAACTACGCCGGCGCCAACATCCAGCCGCCGCCCGAGTTTGCCGGCCCGGCTTCTTTCGCCGAGCCGAGGCCCGCCCCCGCGGGATATGAGTCGGCGGCGGCCGCGGCCGCGAGCTTCCCAGCGCGTTCCGCCTTTGCGCCCGCGCCGCGGACCGGCCCGGTCGAAGGTCATCGCGACGGCGGCGGGCCCGACCGGGGCGGCGCGCCCGATGATGCCGACGAGACGATCGACGGCGTGCCGTTCTAGAGCGGGGCTCCGCCGTTGTGCTTGGGCGCATCGGTATCGTGCGAACTGCCCCCCGCCCGGTGCAGCGGCATCTCGGCGATCTTCATGACAACCAGCGTCACGAGCGCGGCGCCGGTTACAGTCGCCGCCAGCATCAGCTGACCAAGCCCGCAGGCGGCGCCGACGGCCGCGATGCACCAGACGGCGGCGGCGGTCGTTAGGCCCTGAACACTCTTGTCGTTGCGAACGATTGTGCCGGCACCCAGGAAGCCAATTCCGGTCGTCAGCCCCTGCAGCACGCGGCTGGTCGCCTGCGCCTCCGCATCGGTCGATAGTTCCGGGCGCGCGTTGCCGACCTCGAGCACGACGAGCACAAAGGCCGCCGAACCGATCGCGATGAGCGTCATCGTGCGAAAGCCCGCCGGGTGCTTGCCCATCTGGCGCTCGGCGCCGATGATGGCACCAAAGACCAGCGCAGCCCCGATCCGCAGCATCATGTCCTGAGGTGTTATGGGCGTCATCGCTTGATCCGCAGGAATCTACTTGGGAGCTTTGTTCGCCGCCGCGTCGGAGAAGCCGTCGTATTTCACGAACAGCTTGATGTCTTCGTCGGACGGCGCCGCCGATTCCCACGCCGCCACCAGCAGCGCCGAGAGCGTGCCGGCGGCGTCCGCCAGGCGCTCGGTGATCATGACCGCACCCGGTTCCTTCCAGAGGTCGCCCGACTTTTCCAGCGTGTAAAGCGGGATGAGCTGCTGATTCGAGCGCTTGACCTCGGAGATCGCGAAGACCCAGGGGTTCGCGGGATCGATACTCGAGAACTCGGGAGAGTCGAAGCGAACCTTCTTGCGGATGGCGTCCTCGTAAAGGTTGTGCTTCCGCAGCACTTCCGCGTCGATCTGGGCGTGAAATTCCTTCTTGGTCGTGAATCCGCTGGGATTGTCGCCGACCCACCCGTGATGGTGCCGCGTCGTATGCAGCGGCTGAGCCGCGTCCCCGACGAAGTGCGCCAGGCAGCCGATCTGCGCCGCGATCGCGATCCGGACCGCCTCGACCTGCTGCTTTCGGGCCGGATCGTTCACCTTTTCGAGCGTGCGCAGCGTCTTGAAGTCGGACTGGAGCTTGCCGTAGTTCTCGCAGATGGCCTGCGGCAGGAAGCCCGGATAGATGTCTGTGTGCGCGAAGTCGAGCTTCGGATTGGACTGCCTGCCCACGCCCGGGTGCTCGGCCCGGGCATGATCAAGCTGAACCACGAAGTCGTTGCGCAGCGGTTCGATCGTCTCGAGCGACAGGCCGATGTCCACAAGATCTTCGGTGTCGATGTAGTGGTCCGGGTTGTTGATGTGGGCGACGGACGCGTTCTTGACGTTGCGCCAGCGGTCCGGCATCGTCGCGAGATCGGCGATGCGGATCGACCAGTCGGTCTCGCTGAGCCATGCCGCAGATGGATCGGTGACCTTGGCCTTGAAGCCCTCGATGCCGACGCGCGTGATGGCTCGATGCCCCGGAGCGTCCCATGCGAACGTCTGAGGGATCCCCGCAAGGCAGATCAGCGGAACAACACGAAGAAATACGCGCATCGGAATAGCGTAGCGCCTCCCGCAAACAGAAAGATCGTTCTTTGTTCGGGCCCGCCCCGCCGGATCGTCGGACAAGGGCCCTCTTCGCTCACCGCGAAAACAGGTCGCGGAGGGGCTCGTCGTCCCGCTCGGGTCGGGCCGCACGGGTCATCAGCGACCCGATCGCCGCGAGCGGATCGACCTTTTCAAACAGCACCGCGTGCACCGCCCGTGTAATCGGCACTTCGACCCGGTACTTGTCGGCCAGGGCGAGCACGGCCCGGGAGGTGTACACACCCTCCACGACATAGGGCGACTGCGCGAGATACTGCTCCACATCCGCGCCGCGCCCGATGGCTTCGCCGCATGAGCGGTTGCGGCCTTCGGGGCTGAAGCAGCTTGTGGCCAGGTCGCCCATCCCGGCGATGCCCGAGAAAGTCTGTGTCGAAGCACCCATCGCGGCGCCCAGCCGGGCGATTTCGGCCATGCCGCGAGCCAGGAGCGCGCTCTTGGCGTTGTTGCCGGCTCGAAGGCCGTCGAGAATGCCCGCGGCGATCGCGATGACGTTTTTCACCGCACCGGCAAGCTCGATTCCGAGCAGATCACTGCTCGAGTACACCCGGAGCCAGGAGGTCGTAAAAGCGATCTGGATCTGCTTGGCGAAGAGAGGATCGTCGCTGGCCGCAACCATCGCCGCGGGAAGACACCGGGCAAGTTCGGCCGCGATCGTCGGCCCCGAAAGGCAGCCGATCGGTCGGGGCTTGCGGTCGGGGTTGTCGCGGCCGGTCCGGCGGAGCACGTCCGAGATGATCTCGGAGGGTCGAAGCAGGGTGCCCTCTTCGATCCCCTTGGAAACCGAAACGATGCCGGCGTGATTGGGGAGCAGAGGAGCCGCCTTCTCCAGGGCGGTGCGCATGAATTGCACCGGGATCGCCATCACCACCATGGAGGCGTCGGCCAGCGCATCGGACAGATCCAGGCTCACCGCGACCCGCGCGGGCAGCCGGAACTGCGTAAGTCGAGGGCTTTGGCGGGTTTGGGCGAGCTGGGCGGCTTCAGAAGGGTTTCTGCCCCAAATACGGGTATTAACCGGACGCTGGAACAGCCCCGGCGCGGCCAGAGAGGCCGTCGCTCCAGAGTCCGCGGGGCTGGCCAAAACGCCCGCGCAAACAAGACCCATCTGGCCGAGGCCCAGGACAACGACGTTCGGGAGGGATGGGTCAAGAGGCTGTGTCTGCACGGCAGGGGCCCGAGAGGTGGGTGGTGGCGTTTGGTATTTGATACCAGATACCCGGCCGAACCGCCCCGGCGAAAGAGACGTATTGTTGGCCTGCCGGTACACGTGTTCGGCAAGTCGGGCGTTCTGCCCGTACTTCGGGCTGCGCCCGGACCGTCTGGAAGCGGGAATACCCCTCGGAATCAGGCTCCCATGGCCGACCATACCCATTCGCACGACCACAGCCACGACCACGACCACATGAGCGACGAGCTTGTGTGCTGTTCGCATCACGAGATCGAGATTGAACGGTACATCAAGCTCTGCCTGTTCGGCGGGGTCCTGGTGTTCGTCACGTCGCTCTCGCGGCTCATCGGATTCGGCAGCGCCGAGTTCGTCCAGCTTCCGGCGATGCTGGGCGCCGTGCTGCTCGCGCTGCCCCTGCTGTACGCCGCCGCCAAAGAGGTCTGGGCGGTCAACCTTTCCAGTTCCACGCTCGCGGCAATCGCGATTATCGCGGCCATCGCTATCGGCGAATACGAAATGGCGGGCTGGCTCGCCTTCATCCTTGTGATATTCGGTCAGTTCGTGCGCCGCAGCGCGACGGGAGCCCAGCGGGCGATCGCCGAACTCGTGCAGCTCACTCCCGATGTAGCCCGGCTTGTCGAGAACGGGGCGGAACGCGAAGTCCCGCTCGGACAGGTCAAGGTCGGCTCGCTGGTGCGGGTGCGCCCCGGCGAAAACCTGCCGGTGGACGGCCGGGTCGTCCAGGGCCGTTCCACGGTGAACCAGGCTTCGCTCACGGGTGAAGCGGCGCCCGTGGAAGTGGAGCCGGGCGCGATCGTTTACGCCGGCACGAGCAACCTCACGGGCGGGCTCGATATCGAGGTGACCCAGATCGGAGCCGATACCACGATCGGCAAGGTGACGCAGCTCATCCGTCAGGCCGAGCGCAGCCGCACACCCCGCCAACTGCTGATCGAGCAGGTCGCCGGGTTCTTCGTTCCGGTGGTCCTGTCGGTCGCGTTCATTGTCTGGTTCTTCATGAGCCAGTCCGAAGACCAGATGATGCAGAAGAACGCGATGAAGACCGCCGTTGTGGTGCTGGTGGTCGCGTGCCCCTCGGCGATCCTGCTGGCGAGTCCGAGCGCGATGCTGGCCGCGTTTGCGGCCGCCGCACGGCTGGGCATCATGGTCAAGCAGCCCAGCTACCTCGAGGCGTCGGCCGACATCACGGCGGTCGTGCTCGACAAGACAGGCACGATCACCACCGGCAAGTTCCAGGTGACCAAGCTCGCGCCCGCCGGCGGAGTGGAAGGGGCTGAACTTCTGCGTGCCGCGGCCAACGGCGAGCAGCACTCCAATCACCCCCTGGCGCAGTCGATCCTCACCACCGCGAGAGCCGCGCGGGTGGAGGTAGACGGCACGCAGAATTACGAAGAAATCCACGGGCGCGGCGTCGTGGCCCGGACCTCGATCGGCGAAATCCGCGTCGGACGCGCCAGCTGGATTCTCGAGCAGAACCCCGGCGCCGCCCGCGAAGTGGAGGATGTTGAAAAGCGGATCGAAGGCATGACGGGTGTGCATGTCATGCGGGACGGCCGTTACCTCGGCGCCGTCGGTCTTGAAGATACCGTCCGCTCCAACTGCCGCCAGGTTATCCAGAGTCTCCGCGACGCGGGCGTGAAGCATGTGGCGATGTTCACCGGCGACCGTCTGAGCGTGGCGACACGCGTCGGGCAGGCCGTCGGGGTGGACATGATCGAGGCCGAGTGCCTGCCGGAAGAGAAGCACGAGCAGATCCGCGGGCTCAAGAAGCTCGGGTACCGCACGATGATGGTCGGCGACGGCATCAACGACGGTCCGTCGCTGGCGGCGGCCGATGTCGGCGTGGCGATGGGGCTTTCGGGCTCTGATATCGCGGCCAACTCGGCGGGCGTCGCGCTCATGAACGACGATCTGTCGCGTGTTCCATTTCTCATTGAGCTGTCGCGTCGTACACGATCGATCATCGCGCAGAACATCGCGGCGTCGGTCATCATCGCGATCGTCGGGCTTGTTCTTGCCGCAACGGGCAACTTCAACCGCGCGGGCGAATTCGGGCTTCCGCTCGCCGGCCTGTATCACTTCTTTGGTGATATCTTCGTGCTGGCCAACAGCTTCCGGCTGTTCCGCTTCGGCGAGAGCTTCGTGACGGCGGAAGCCGGAGAGCCGGTACTCAAGCGTCGTGCGGCCTCGGTGCGGGGCCTGGCCGGCGCTCAGCCCGCCGCGGCCTGAATCCGAAGGTGCTGAAGGACTCAAGGCCCGGGATCGTCCCGGGCCTTTTTTCTTTCTGGCCGCGTGCTTAGAGCAATGTGCCCTTGAGGATCACAATCGCGACAGTGAAGTAGATGATGATGCCGGTGACGTCGACGAGCGTCGCGACAAACGGGGTGCTGGAGCCTGCCGGATCCAGTTTCATTTTCTTGAGGCCGAAGGGGAGCAGGGCTCCCATGACCGAGCCCCACAGAACCACGCCGATGAGGCTGATCGAGATCGCCGCGGCGAGGCGCAAGTAGTGATCCTGCACCGACGAATCAACGATGACTTTGCCGGCGGCGTCGGTGTGGGTTTCCTTCCACCAACCCATCAGCCCCCACAGGCTCACGCGAAGAAAGCCGAGGCTCCCGATGATGAGCCCGAGCATGACGGCGACGACCAGTTCACGGCGTATGACCCGCCACCAGTCCTTCATAACGACTTCGCCGGTGGCAAGAGCGCGGATCACCAGAGTCGAACTCTGCGACCCGGAGTTGCCTCCCGAGGAGATGATCGCGGGCACGAAGATCGAGAGCACCACGACTTTCTGGATCTCGTCGTCGAAGAAACGGAGCGTGTTGCTGGTCAGGAGTTCGCTCACAAAGAGCAGCGCAAGCCACGGCGCACGTTTTTTCACGAGCGATTGCACGCTCGCCTGCGCGAAATTTTCCTCGAGGGCGGCCATGCCGCCGACCTTCTGGATGTCCTCCGTAAATTCCTGCTGGGCGACGTCGGCAACGTCGTCCGCCGTGACAATGCCGATCAGGTTTCCTCGGCTGTCGATCACCGGGAGCGCCGTCCGGTCGTAGCGGGCCATGAGCTGCACCGCTTCTTCCTGCGGCATATCGGCCTTGAGGGCCACGAAGTTGCGGTTCATCAGGTCTTCGATCTTCGCCGCCGGATCGGCGAGGAAAACCTGGCGGAGCCGAAGGTCGTCGATCAGCTTTCCCGACTCGTCTACGACGTAGACGACGTTGATGGTTTCCGCATCGCGGCCGTGGCGGCGGATGTGGTCGAGCGCCTGCGCGACCGTCCAGTCGGCCTTGACCTTCAGGTAGTCGGGCGTCATCAGACGCCCGACGGTGCGGGGCGGATATCCCAGTATCGCCTGCGTGCTCGCTCGCGTCTGGGGCGAGAGGCTCGCGACCAGCCGCTCCGCCACCGACTCGGGCAGCTCATCGAGCAGGCGGGCGCGGTCGTCGGCGCTCATCGCCTCGATGACGCGGACCGATCCTTCCGCGCCCAGATCGTTGATCAGACGCTCCTGGAGTTCCGGGGCGAGGTAGCTGAACGAATCGGCCGCGGCATCGCGCGGCATGAAACGGAACGCGAGCGCCGCCTGAGAAGGTTCGAGCGTCGCCAGGATGTCCGCCACGTCGGCCGCGGGCAGCCCGTGCAGCGCATTGCGCACTTCGGAGAAGGCTCCCTCCTGGACCAGCTCGGCGATGTCGGGAGCGAGCAGCTCCGCGGTCAGATTCACGCGAGGATCAAAGCACGGTTCGCGACGGCACGCAAGCCCGTGAGTCAGAATTCAGCGTCACAGCGCGAGGCAGTCCAGCCCGGTGAGGCCCAGGGGTTCGGGGCAGGAGAACGGTTCGGCCGCCCCGGTGCCGATGCGCGATCCGTAGAAGACCAGCCCCGCCTCGAGCCGTTCGAGCATCCCGGCGGCCAGCGGGTTCATCGCGAACTGCGTGCGGTACGCCTCGATCGCGGCGCGGCGCTTGGGCGTGTATCCGCTGACATCGATGAGGAACATGGGATCTGGAATCCGGCGCAGATGGGTGCAGTAGTATTGGAAAAGCCACTTTGGGTAGAGCGGGGGCCGGCCTTCATCGCCGGGCATGGGCTGCCTGGTCAGCTTTGCGTCGAACCGGGCATCCTCGACAATCCGCGTGGTGGCGACGTGATCGGGGTGGGCGTCGAGCGGATGGGGGCAGAAAACGATCGAAGCCTGGTGCGAACGGATTTGACCCGCGACAAGGTGGCGAGCTTCGACCGAATGAACGACCCGACGGTTGGGAAGGTCCAGGAGGACCCTCCTGATCCGGGGTTTGCCCGGACCCGGCTGCAGTGCCTCGAGCGCTGCCTGGGCCTCGGGCAGGCGCGTGGAGCGGTCGCCGTGAGGAGTGGGGCTTCCGTCGGTCATGTCGACCAGCAGGATGTTGTGACCCTGGTCCGCCAGGCGGGCGATCGTCCCGCCCATGCCCAATTCCTGATCATCCGGGTGCGGGCCCACGACGAGGATGTTCGCCAAGGAATGCTCCTTACTTGGAAGTCTGTCCCTCGGCCTTTTCGGGCGGGGGTGTCGGGGGCTTGGCGTCCTGGCTCTTCGCGGCCAGCATGAACGGTCCGGAGGCGGGCTCACCCTTCCAGTTCATCTGGCGGGCGTAAACCCAGATCGGCGTCGAATTGGGGATCGAGGTCGCGATCCGCTGCTGCACGGCCACCGGTGTCACGATGAACGTGGGGTTGGGGGGTTGCAGCGTGATGAACACCTCGTTATGCCCCAGCGTTTCCATGATCTGGACGAGGTTGATGCGCCATCCGCCGATGGGCGGTTCGGCGACCACTGTCCAGTCGGAGGTGGACTCCACCCAGACCGGCGGTCCTTTCCACGCTTCGTTGGACTTGCTGGGCACGAACTTGCCCGGCGTGCAGGAGACCGGCGCCAGCGACGCCAGCGCGACGCCGAAAAGCAGGGCCACTTTGCGAGTTTTCCGACCCATCTGAACGATTCTGTACATGCGAGCGGATGGTAACCGCCGGGCCGGGGCACCGATCGGGAGCCCCCCGGAACGCCTTCTGCCTGCTCCGGAGCCCTTTTTATGTTTCGTGCCTGGCCTGAGTCTGTCCTGCGCACGGGCCTGCTGTTGCTGGCGGCCGTGCTTCCCCCCCTGCTGGTGGGATGCTCGAGCTTTGATTCCAAGCCCACCGGCAAGCCGGTCGCCTTCCGTGAAGAGCCGGACATCCGCGTGCGCGTCAAGAAGAATGTCCTGCAGACCCGCATCGAAGGGCCGGCACGGATGGTCGTGCGCCCCACAACGACCGTGCGAGCCGAGGCGGTGACGGGCCCCCTGACCTTCCGGGGGACGGTGAACGGCATGGTCATGACGGACGGTGCGGGTCACCAGAGGGAGTTCGCCCCGGGGACTGATGTTGAGGTGCTCCCGCGGGAAATGACCGAGGCCGAACGCCGTTCGAGCGACGGTTACAAGCCCGGCGATGCGATCGTTGTTGACGGCGATACCCATCCCGGATTCGTACTCATTCACTCCAAGTCCAACGAGGGCGGGGTGGTGGATGTGATCGGGGTGATGCCGATCGAAACCTATGTGCCGGGCGTGATCAGCAAGGAGCTGTTCTCGAGCTGGCCGCGTCAGGCGTTTGAGTGCCAGGCCGTGGCCGCGCGGACCTACGCGCTGCAGGAACGCGACCGTTCGCGCCGGAACGGCGAGTACTTTGATGTCGAGAGCAATACGAGCGATCAGATGTTTGGCGGGCTCTCGAGCCTGCCCGTTGCGGTCGAGGCGACGCGTTCGACCAGGGGCACCGTTGTGACCGAGGGCACCACGGGCCCGGCAGCGCGCGTTCTGCTTCGCACGTACTACTCCTCAACGTGCGGCGGCGAGGAAGCATCGGCAAAGGATGTCTTTCCGACCAACGGGCCCAACGCTTTCAATCTGGCCAAGCCCCTGCAGGCCCAGAAGCGGGCTCATTTCTGCCAGTCTTCGCCGCGATACCGATGGGAGGTACGGCGCAACGACATGGAGCTCTCGAGCCGGATCCGGGGCTGGGGCGTGACCGCGGGCAACCCTGTCAAGAACATGGGCAGGCTGACCGGCTGCAAGGTGACGGAGCGGAACGTCACGAACCGGCCGGTGAGCTACCTGCTGACGGACGATCGAGGGCAGACTTTCAAGATCAAGGCCGAAGAGCTGCGCGGCGCGTGCAACGCGCCGGCGCCCGGCTTTGCGGATATCACCC
This sequence comes from Planctomycetota bacterium, assembly GCA_018242625.1. Lineage (GTDB taxonomy): Bacteria > Planctomycetota > Phycisphaerae > Phycisphaerales > UBA1924 > JAFEBO01. The sequence goes on along the minus strand of JAFEBO010000003.1, from coordinate 308,047 downwards.
GCGATACGCGTGTGAACAGCGGCGATCTTGAAATGGCCTTTGCCGCAAGCGAAGTGGTGATTAACGGGAAGGGCTTCGGCCACGGCGTCGGCATGTGCCAGTACTGCGCCAAGGGCATGGCCGAAAAGGGCTGGGATTGGCCCAGCATGATGAAACTCTTTTACCCCGGCGCCGGGACGATGAAGGCGTACTAGTCCCGCGGGGCCGGCTCTGCGCCAATGAGATCTGTTCAACCGAACAGATCGAGCACCATTCCCTGAATGATCTGCTCGGGCGATTTGTTCATGTTTTCGATCAGCTTGCTCGTCTGCTGAAAGTTCGTGAGGATCTGAGCGGCCTTGAGCGTTTTGGCTCCCTCGGTGCGAAGCGTGCGGTCGGCTTCGACATTGGCCGGGGTCTCGGGCATCGAAGCGATCTGGGTGGCCAGGCGTGAGGCGAGCTTGCTGCTCTGAGCGTTGCTCCTGCTCAGGTAGAGGTCAAACGGCGCCGGGCCGGGATTGTCGAGTAGCGCCCGCAGGTACTCGTTCTGCGACAAAACGACGATATCGAACGGCGGTTCCGCGCCGGGGCTGATGACCGGCACGGCCTGACCGTCATTTCGAATGACGATCGGGACGAGCGTCGGTCCCTGTTCCACCTTTGACACCGGCGAGATCACGCGACTCAGAGTTCAACGGGCGTGCCAGTGGGCATGACCGAGCCCACCGGGCCCATAAATGGGCCCGGGGAAGCCAGCCCGGGGTACTTCAGCCCGGTCGCGCGGGTGTGGGGGAGTTCCGTCTGTAACGGCTGTGGGCCTGACGCAACGTGCGCCGCGTTGCTTTTCGCCCCGGCGCCTGCATGCGCCAACGATCCGCCCGTGCTGCGTACGGCCGATTTGGACTACGAACTGCCCGAGAGCCGGATTGCGACGGTTCCCGCAACTCCAAGGGACTCGGCGCGCCTGATGGTGATCGGACGTGACGGGCGAGAGGTCCTCCAGCACGCGATCGTGCGCGATCTTCCTCGCTTCCTGCGGGCGGGCGACGTGCTTGTGTTCAATAACACGCGGGTGTTGCCGGCCCGGCTGATCGGTCGCCGCGAGGACACGGGCGGCCAGGTGGAGGGACTGTTTCTGGGCTCGAGCCTGGTGGGAGGCACGGAGCATTGGACGGTGCTCTTGCGGGCCAAGAAAGTCCGGGAGGGCATGCGGTTCAGCCTGGAGGCCGAAGAGGGGCAGCCCAGCGGAGTCTTGCTGGTTGCGGTCTCGCGAGATTTGAGCGAAGGCGGCGCGTGGCTTGTGCGGGTCGAAAAGTCGGGTGCCGGGGCGGCCCTTGAAGCCGCCGGGCATATCCCGCTCCCGCCTTACATCCTGAAAGCACGCGAAAAGCAGCACGCGGGGATTCCAGAAGCGCTCGATCGGGATCGCTACCAGACCGTGTATGCGAAGGACCCCGGCTCGGTGGCCGCCCCGACGGCGGGCCTCCATTTCACCGCCGAACTCCTGGCACGTCTGAAGGAGATCGGCGTGGAGCGGGTGGATGTCACGCTGCACGTGGGAACAGGGACGTTCCGCCCGGTCGAAACCGAAACGGTGGAAGATCACCCGATGCACTCGGAGTGGTGCTCGATGTCGATCGCGGCGGTCGGGGCGGTCCGGGGTGCCCGCGCTCAAGGCCGGCGGGTCATTGCGGTGGGGACCACCAGCGCGCGGACGCTCGAGAGCTACGCCTCCCACTTGGAAGCCCACGAGGGCCGGGAAATCCCGTCCTATCTCGAGACGCGGCTTTTGATCACGCCGGGGTATCCGTGGCGGTGGGTGTCGGGGATGCTGACCAACTTCCATCTGCCGCGCAGCTCCCTGCTGGCGATGGTGGGTTCGTTCCTGGGTGGGAGCCTGGCCGAGGACTCAGCCGGGATTGCTGATTTGAAGCGGCTGTACCGTGAGGCGATCGCCCGGGAGTATCGCTTTTACTCGTACGGGGACGCGATGCTGATTGTGTGAGGTGCCGGATCGTGCAGCCCCCGCACCCGGTGCCGGCTCAGGCCTGAGCGGGCGGATGGGCCGAGCTCCTGCGTGACGGGTGGGGGGCCGCGATCCCTGCCCGGCTGCAGCCGGGTTGCGGTCGGGACCCACCGTCTCTCTCTCCTCCGGGCGGAAAGCCGGATTCGTCGGTGGGCATCGACCTTGAGAAGGTGCGATTCGGCGGGGGACGCTTCCACCGATCCGGCGATGCAATCGAGGAACCGATCGGGTCTGGGCGCGATATGCCGGATATGCGGGCAGGTGTGACGTTCAGGCAATTGCAGGACCGATATACGATCGCGAAGCTCCGGAATGGGATGCCGGAGGACCGGGGAGTAGTTTGGGGGGCACGGAGGACGGCCTGATGGATACGTTCGTGATCGAGGGAGGCAAGAGGCTGGAAGGAACGCTCCGGGTGCACGGCAGCAAGAACGCCGCCCTGCCTCTGATGTGCGCCCCCTTGCTGACCGACCAGCCCGTGACTCTCCGGGACGTCCCCAACCTGGCGGATATCCGCAGTCTTCGAAATCTGCTGGCGGAACTTGGCTGCATCCAGACGGGAGAGCAGCCGGGGGTGATGCGACTGCACACGCAGGATCCGACTAAGAGCCATGCACGCTACGAGATCGTGCGCACGATGCGGGCGAGCATCAGCACGCTCGGGCCGATGGTTGCCAAGCGCGGCTACGCCAAGGTGTCCATGCCGGGCGGCTGCGCGATCGGGGACCGGCCGGTCGACCTGCACCTGCGCGGTCTTGCCGCCCTCGGGGCCGAGATCACGCTCGACGGGGGGGACATCATCGCCAAGGCCCCGCGCAAAGGGCTGCAGGGCGCGACGATCTTCCTGGGGGGGCAGTTTGGTTCGACCGTCCTTGGCACGGCCAACGTGCTGTGCGCGGCGACGCTGGCCAAGGGCACAACGGTCATCGAGTCTGCCGCGTGCGAGCCCGAGATCGTCGATCTGGCCAACATGCTCATCAAGATGGGTGCGAAGATTTCCGGTCATGGCTCGCCCCGCCTGACGATCGAGGGAGTCGATTCGCTCGGGGGAGTCGATTACACCGTCATGGCGGACCGCATCGAGGCCGGCACGTTCATGCTGGCCGCGGCCATCACCAACGGCGATATCACACTGGAAAACTGCCCGATCGACGCCATGCTTGTTGTGAAGGACAAGCTGTCGGCGATGGGAATCAACCTCGCGGTATCGGGTTCGGATCTTCTCCGCGCCACCGTGCGCGTCACGAGCGCCCGGACCCTTCGGCCGGTGGAATTCACCACGCAGCCGCACCCGGGATTCCCGACCGATCTGCAGGCGCAGATGATGGCCACGCTGACACTGGCGGACGGCAACAGTGTGATTACCGAGAGGATTTTCCCCGAGCGGTTTATGCACGTTGCCGAGCTTTCACGCATGGGAGCGCGGCTGATGCGTCAGGGGCCGACCGTGATTGTCAGCGGGGTTCGACGGCTGATCGGAGCTCCGGTTATGGCCAGCGACCTTCGGGCCAGCGCCGGGCTGGTTCTGGCGGCCATGGCCGCCGAGGGGACGACGATCATCAACCGTGTCTATCACCTGGACCGGGGCTACGAACGGATGGAAGACCGTCTCTCACGCCTGGGGGCCAATATCCGGCGTGTGGACGACAAGGAACTGCCCAGCCACCTCACCGGCGGCGTGGATTAAGGCGGTTCGAACCCCTGATTTCCTGAATCCGTATGATGCTCTGCGAGCCGATTCGGGCTCTGGAGTACCGCCATGATCGCATCGATGCGTGCTTTTCTCCCGGCCGTGTGTCTCTTCGCCACCCTGGCCGGCGCCGCGGCTCCGGCTTCGACTGCCTCCTCATTCGATCCCTTGCGCAAGGGCGCGGGTGAAGTGCGGGCCAAGCTGAACGCGATGGAGCGCAAGCCCTTTGACTGGGCCTTGGTCTCGGCTCTGAGTGACTGGAAGAACGGGTCTGCGCCCACGGCGCAATCGACGGACGGCAAGGTCGTGCTGTTCGTGACGTACTCGGATTGGTACCGGCCTGCCGCCCGCGCTTTCACTGTTGCCCAGAAGGCGGCCGAGAAGTTCGCCAAGGACGGGCTGGTGGTGGTCGCGATTCACAACGCGGAAGGCTGGAAAGATGCGCCCAAGCCGGCAGCGCCGGCGGGGTCGACGATGCTGCTTTGCGTCGATGCCAAGGGAGATTTCCGCAAGGGTCTCCTGAGCAACCAGGATCCCAATTTCTATCTCGTGGATCGCGCCGGTCAGCTTCGGTATGCGAACGTCGCGAACGAATCCGTGGATGAGGCGATTCAGTTTCTCATCAGTGAGAGCCGGGACGCGGCTTCCACGCTGAACCAGCGCGAGGCCGATGCGGAGAAGGCCAGGCGAATGGAGGAGGCCCGCACCGGCGCACTCAACAACAAGGACGACCTGCTTCGCAATCTTCCCGAACTTCCGTTTACAGCACCCAAAGAGCAGGCGTACAAGGACGCCAAGTGGCCCGCCCTTCCGGAGGACAAGAACAACAGCAGCAACAAGGCCGAGCCGAAGAAGATCGCGTTGCCAAGCGGGGCGTGGGTTCCGTCCCAACCGGCGCTGGCGGGGCGTGCCGTCGTTGTTTACTTCTGGAATCCGGGTGTGACCGCGTCGTACGAGCAGATGCAGGTGGCGGCCGACTTCATGCAGCGTCAGCACCAGCGGGATCTGGTTGTTGTCGGCGTGCTGACGGACCTGCAGGCTCTGGGACAGAACGTCAACTTCGACCGCATGACCGACGAGGAAAAGGCCAAGAAGCAGCTCACGCCCGAATCCGCTCTGCAAAAGGCCAAGGATTTCCAGGCGGCCCGCAAGTACGACCACGCGATGGTGGTGGACATGTCGGGTGCGGTGCTCAAATCGGTCACCGGCGAAAATTCGATCCCGCTCCCGTTCCTTGCGGTCATTTCTTCGGACGGCTACGCCCGCTGGTGGGGCTTTGCCGGTTCGCCAGAGGCCAAGGGCGCGCTGGACCGCGTGCTCGAGGTTGATCCGGGCGTGCAGGCCCGGCGCAAGGCCGAAGCCGATTACCTCAAGGCCAACACCGCGAAGGCGGACGCGGCTTCAGAAAAGAAATGACTTCCGCTCCGCAACTTCCGGGCCGAGGAATCCGGTCTCCGCTGCTCAATATTGTGCTCCATGAGCCGGAGATTCCCAACAACACCGGCAACATCGGACGCACCGCGATCGTGCTTGGTGCGTCGCTGCACCTGATCCGGCCGCTTGGCTTCGACACCGACGAGAAAGCCTGCAGGCGTGCGGGGCTCGATTACTGGCCCCGTCTTGGTGTTCGCGAGCACGACTCGTGGCGGGCGTTCACGGCGAGTGAGCGTCCCGGCAGCGCCTGGTTTTTTTCGGCCCTTGGAACCAGAAGTGTGTTTGAGGCCGGGTTTTCCCGCGGAGACTGGCTGGTCTTCGGGAAGGAGACCGCCGGCCTTCCGGCAGAGATTTTGGATGCTGCTCCTCCCGACCGCGTGCTGCGGTTTCCCATGATGCCGGGCGAGCGTGGGCTGAACCTGGCCACGGCGGTCTGCGCCGCGGGGTACGAGGCGGTGAGGCAGATGTGGGCGCGGGGCGACATCCGCATCGAGTGCGGCTGCATCCGCGAAGCGAACGAGTGAATCAGCCCAGGGCCGCAGCGCCGGCCACGATCTCCGTCAGCTCTGTGGTGATCTGCGCCTGACGTGCCCGGTTGAAGACGCGGGTCAGACGCTTGCCCATCTTGCCGGCGTTGTCGGTGGCGGCCTTCATGGCCACCATGCGGGCCACGTGCTCGCTGACGATGGCGTCGTTGAAGCTCTGGAAGAGCACGGCCTTGACGGCCGCGGGCAGCAGCTCGCCCAGGAGATCTTCCGCGGAGGGCGTGAACTCGTAGACCTCCGAAGCGCCGGCGTTCTCCTGCGCGACCTTTGCGTCGCCCTTGGATTCGAGAGCGTCGGCCTTGAAGGGCAGGAGCTGCATCGCCGTCGGCGCCTGGCGACCGGCGGAGATGAACTTCATGTAGATGACGTGAACGCTCGAGATTTCGCCGGAGACAAAGCGGTCGATGTAGTTCTGGGCGAGTTCTTCGACCTTCTCGTACGTGGGCTTATCGCCGAACTGGCTGTGATGCTGCGAGATCGGGATGTTGTTGTACTTGAGGAAGCCGGCGCCCTTCTTGCCGACGAGCTCGATGAAGCCGGCGCGGTTCGCCGGGTTTTCGCGTGCGAACGCCATGGCGGCGCGGAGGATGCTGCCGTTGTACGGGCCGCACAGGCCGCGGTCGGAGGTGAGGATCAGCGTGAGAGGCCTGCCCCCGCCCTTCTGAGGGCCGGTGAGCAGTGGGTGCGAAACATCGGAGAGGCTTTTGGCGAGTCCCGCGACCAGCTCGAAGAGGGCGTCGGTGTAAGGACGGCTCGACACGGCCCGCTGCTGAGCCGCCGAAAACTTCGCCGTGGCGATCATCTGCATCGTCTTGGTGATGCGACGGATGTTGCCCACAGCCTTGATGCGTTTCTTGATTTCGCGGGTCTTGCCCATAGGGGGAGAAGGATAGGCAAAATCGTGCCTCGGTTCCCTTCCCGGTGGCTGCAGAATCCCGGCGGAATCTCCCTGGAAAGCCCTTACACGCCCCGATTGGGTACATTTCAGCCGTGTCTCGACCCGAGCCCGCATCGTCAGTTGGGGCCGCGCGATGCAAGTACTGTGCGTACTGCATCGAGGATCTTCTTTCGCCCGGGGTTTGTCCGGAGTGCGGCCTTCGCTTTGACTTTTCAGACCCCTCGTCGTTCACTCGCAGACCGCCCTTTCTGGGATGGCGATTCTGGTTTCCGGGTGTTGCACTTGCGGCGGGGCTTGGGATCCTCGGGCTGGCAATCGGGGCGTTTGGGTTTCAATCCTGGGGCGGGTCGCTCTGGCTGGCAACGCCCACAGCTATCGGCGGCATTCTGGGCTATCGGCTCCGCACCGGGCCGATCTGGACCGCCTTCGCGTGCATCGTCGGCCTTGCCACCTTCGTACTTGGTGTTTTCATGCTCGGGCTTGGCGGGGTATTTTGCGGGCTCGTTCTGTCCGCGATCGTGCTTGGCCCGATCGCCCTTGGGGTACTTTTCGGACAATTGCTGCGAACCACGCTCAAGAACGCCGGGTTCTCGCAGCGCTCTTATCTGCCGGTGATCGTGATTTTTGCTGGTCAACTGGCCTCATATGCCGTCGACCGACCGTCACCAGCGGCAATAGAAACGGTGACAACTTCCGCCGTATTCGAAGTGCCGGCCCGCGATGCGTATGACAGCATTGTCTTTTACGAGCAGGTGACCCATCCTCCACCTTGGATTTTGCGCATTGGCCTAGCACGGCCGATTTCGACAACTGGTTCGGCTCGCGCGGTCGGCGACGTGAAGACCTGCCTCTACAACAAGGGACGCATCGTCAAACGTATCACGCGGGCCGAGCGTGGTGTTGTCCTGGCTTTCGATGTGATCGAACAGAGCATCGGATATGAGCGAGATGTGGCCCTCAAGAGGGGCGCCTTTGAATTCGTTCCCCTCGGACCTTCCCGAACGCTTGTGAAGCTCTCGACTACGTATGAGCCGTTGTTGCGTCCGCGATGGTGCTGGAGATGGGGCGAAGAGATCGGCATCCATACGCTTCACCGGCATGTTCTGGAAGGGATGAAACTTCGTGCAGGGATGGACGAACTACCGATCGCGTTTACGGAGTCGAACCGGTGAAAATCACCATCGACGGCCAGTTTCGTGTAGCGGCGCAGGTCACGCAGCGGCTCCCATTGCCGGCTCGCGTTGCTTGGGGGCAGATGCGGGATTGGAGGCGGTTTCTCACCCTCGACCCCCTTCATCAGTTGATCGACTCCGCGCCGGGCGAATGCGGCAAACTGTTGATTACACACCGATTTCTGGGCTTGAAGGTCGTGCGAGTCGGTCGCATAGTCCGGTGGCGTGAAAACGCGGGCTTTGTTGTAAGTGACCTTTCACGTCGGGGGCCCCGGGCGGGATTTCCGCATGTTTGCATTTACGAAATCAAACCGACCGGCTCGGAAGAATCGTGCATTACGATCGGTGTACGTGGCCGCTGGACAGCGAACTGGGTTCCGCGTCCTGTTATCCGAGCTTGGATTTGGTGGATACTTGCCTCTACGCGGGCGCATATTCGACGCGAGTTTCACTTGTTTTGTCGCTGGCGCTCTACATCGCTTAGCGTACTTCCTCGGCCATGATGCGACCCGCGGCCGAGGTTGACAGCCAAATGCGAGGTTTGCCACCGGGTTCGACTTCAATGGATTGTCCGACAAGATCGGTCTTCACGATTGTCGCGGAAGCACCGGGCTTGAGACCATGTCCTGCTACGAATTCGAGGAAAGCCGCGTCCTGATCGGCGATTCGGGTGACTCGCACTTCGGATCCGGTCGGAAACTCTGAAAGCGATCGGCCGCGGGCTTCTCGCACGCCCCCCTTGCCGTCGGGGATCGGATCTCCGTGCGGGTCGACGCTGGGATGTCCGAGGTGCCGGTCGAGCGCTTCCAGCACGACGGGCGAGATCGCGTGTTCCAGGCGCTCGGCTTCGGCGTGCACCACGCTCCAGTCGAGTTTGAGCGTTTCAACGAGGAATGTCTCGATCAGGCGGTGGCGACGCAGGATGTCGCGCGCCGCGGCCCGGCCTTGTGCGGTGAGCGAAACGCCGCCGAAGCGTTCGTATTTGGCGAGCTTTGCCGCCGCGAGCTTCTTGCACATGCTCGTGGCCGTCCCGGTCGTCACGCCGACGACTGTGGCGAGGCGTTTCATTCCTGTTTCGCCGGTGGGCGATTCGCGGCAAAGCGCATCCAAGGCCTTGAGGTAGTTTTCGACGGTTTCGCTCGCCATGGAATTCCGCGGTTCTCAGTGGCCCGGGGTCGGGCTCAGCCAGTTCCTGATGGACTCGATGAGCAGGTACGCGTTGAGCGCCGCGATCGCCAGCGCCATAGCCCACGCGAGGACTTTCAGCCAGAGCGGATTGACAAACCGGCCCATCTTGACACGGTCCGACGTGAAGATCACCAGCGGGATCACCGCGAAAGAGAGCTGAAGCGAAAGGATGACCTGGCTGAGGATGAGCAGCTCGTTGACACCCTTGGATCCATAAATTGCCGCCACGATCGCCGCCGGGACGATCGCAACGAGGCGCGTGAGCAGGCGGCGGAGCCAGGGCGCGAGGCGGATATTGAGGAACCCCTCCATGACGATCTGCCCGGCGAGCGTGCCTGTGAGCGTGCTGTTCTGGCCGCTGGCGAGCAGGGCGATTGCAAAGACCGTGCTGGCGCCTGTCGCCCCCAGCACGGGGGTGAGCAGTTCGTACGCGTCGCGGAGTTCGATCGTGTCCTGCTGGGCGTGTTTGCTTCCGTAAAACGCGGCGGCGGCGAGAATGAGGATGGCCGCGTTGATGAAAAACGCGAAGCCGAGCGCGGCGGTGGAATCGATGGTGGCAAACTTCACCGCCATCGCCTTGCCCTCGTCGGTCCGCTCGTAACGGCGCGTCTGCACGATGCTGCTGTGCAGGTACAGGTTGTGGGGCATCACCGTGGCGCCGAGAATTCCTATCGCTATGTAGAGCTTCGCCGGATCGGTCACGATCTCCGGGCGGGGGAGCAACCCCGATGCGATTCCGAAAATGTCCGGCTTGGACGCCACCAGCTCGTATGCGAAGCACGCCCCGATCGTGAAAACCAGCGCCGCCACCACCGCCTCGATCGTCCGGAATCCCCGGTACTGCAGCATCAGGATCAGCAGCACGTCCGCGGCGGTGATACACACTCCAATCCAGAGCGGGATTCCAAACAGCAGGTTGAGCGCGATCGCCGAGCCGATCACTTCGGCAAGGTCACACGCCGCGATCGCGATTTCGCACAGGATCCAGAGCACGAGCGCGGTCGGCCGGCTGTAGTGATCGCGGCAGGCCTGCGCCAGGTCCCGTCCGGTCACGACCCCGAGCTTGAGCGCCAAGTGCTGGAGCACCATCGCCATCAGGTTGGATATGAGGATCACCGCCAGGAGCGTGTATCCGAACTTGGCGCCGCCCGTGAGATCGGTGACCCAGTTGCCCGGGTCCATGTAGCCGACCGAGACCATGAGCCCCGGACCGGTGAACGCGAGCAGCTTCTTCCAGAACCCTCCCGTGGTGGGCACCCCGATCGAAGCGTTCACCTCCGGAAGTGATGGCGTCAGCACGCGCCGGCGCCAGCCAGGTTCCAGGCCCGGGGCGGCGGGGTCTGCGGATTTCTTCGGCGGATGAACCATCGGCGTCGCCACTTTATCGTCCAGAGTTTGATTCGTCAAACTCGAAAGTTGGATTGATGCACATCTCCGGCCGATCGAAACCGGCCCGAGGCCTGATAACCCGTTATGCGGTTACCGTCTGTTGCGGATCGTTACACTCCCACGGCTTTGCCCGAGCTTGACCAGGCCTCGCCCAGCACCCGCTCGGCATAGCGGTTCATCGCGTCGCGGAGCTGCTCGAAGCTCTCGAGCACGTAATAGATGGGCTGGAAATGATCGATCTCAAAGTCGGTCTCGCAGATGCGCTCGAGATCGAACGGGCGCCATTCGGCAACCGGACGCTCGGTGCAGTCGGGCGCTGTCTGTCCCTTCTTTTCCCAGGCACCCTTGAGCGCGTACTCGCTCTCGGCGTGGCTGCTCACCAGGCCCGACCCGTAGATCTTGACGCGACCGTCTTCCTTGATCAGGCCGAATTCCACCGTGAACCAGAAGAGGCGGCCAAGCCGCTTGATGTGCTTCTCATCTTCGCACAGAAGCGAGGCCCGGCCGTAGGTCTGCAGAAAGTCGGCGAACACCTTGAGCGCATGCAGGGGAACATGTCCGAACACATCGTGGAAAATGTCCGGCTCGGGCAGATAGTCCATGACCTCGCGCGGGCGGATCAGTACGGTGGTGGGGAACTCACGCTGGGCGAGGCAGGCGAAGAAGGCCTTGGCCGGCAGATATCCCGGAACGCCGTACGACGCCCAGTTGGACTGCTGTCGCAGGAACTTGTTGATGCCGTCGAGCTGCGTGCCTTTTTTCAGCCGCACGCCGCCGGCGATTTCGATATCCGAATCGAGTGTCAGGTCGTCCAGCAGCGGGATCCGATCGCGCGTGAGACGGAGGATCCGCATGCCGTCAATAAACTGTCGGCTCACCTGCTGCTCAAGCACGGTCCAGCGACGGTCGAACAGATCACGCCAGACATCGTGATCCTGCGCCGTGTACTTGGTGTAGTGCTGCCGGATGTAGAAGCGATCGGCATCGATCTCATCGTGCGGCATGTCGGGCGCTTTGTCGGCCCACGCCTGCGCCGTTCGTGCCTCGTCCGAATCGATAATGTTGTTGTACCGAATGTCTGGACGCATCTGGGTTGCTCCGCGCCATTTCTGTACGCACACCAGTATACCGACAGAATTACGAACGCACGCCGCGCGTTCCGTCACAAAAATAGCGTGAGCCGCGATCACCGCGGCCCACGCCAGGTCAGAGGCGCGCGAGCGCCCCTTTATGTACTTTGAGTCCGGCCGACGAAACGAAGCACATGCTGCTCCCACGCGGCGCGGAAAAACACTTCTACAAAAACTTGCCTCGATCTCCTCCCCGCGGCCTTCACCACTGCAGTCGTGCCCGCCCACGCGTGCGTTGCCGCGCGCGGAATGCGCAGCATCGCAAGCGGGCACCCCGCTTGACACCTGAGGCTACCCGCACCGGCTTGCCCGATGCAAGGAAAATCTCAAATGACAGGTCTTTGTTCGGGTTCTTTCGTATTTTCACCGATCATCGAGGGCCCGTTTCTCGCAGGAGAAGCACGCCGCGGCTTCCTCGTGCGAGATCGCCTGTCCGGAACCTATTGAGACCGTGTCGCCCTTGCGCCCGCGGAAAGTCGCCGCCTGCACGCTGTCTTCGGGGTCAGCACCCACGACGGGAACATCGCTTCCAAACAGGAGCGTTTCTCCCGGGCGGAGCCCGTTGTCGATCAGGTCGCGCCAGGGCATCACGCGATCCAGCCGGTCGGGCACGCACGCCCGCAGCGTTTCGATATCCGAAAGCAGATGGCACGGCTGCACGCTCGCAACCGCGCCCAGTTCAGCGAATCGGCGCACGTCCTCCCTCGCCACGATTTCGCAGTGTTCGATCCGAACTTTGCGGGAAGCGCCAAGCTTGCGGCGTATCGCGGCGTCCAGCATCGCGATGCCGTCGAGGCAGGTGCGCACGGCCGCATCTCCGATCGCGTGCATAGCAATGCCAACACCCGCCCGGTCGCAGCGCTCGACCGCCGCCCGGATTTCGTGAGCGGACATCAGCGGCTTGCCCCGCTCCAGGCCGAGCGGAGCGTCCGCGAATGGTTCCAGCATCGAGGCCGTGCGGCTGCTCAGGGTTCCGTCCGTAAAAATCTTTCCCCCAAGGAGTTGCACGCCAGGCCGTTGCCACGTGCGAGACTCATCTGCCTGCGACTCGATCTCTTGGAGTGGTGCGAACAAGCCAACGGAGAGCGGCAGCTCGCCCCGGTCGTGCATTCCCGCCAAGAGCGGCCCCAGCCAGCGCGGGGCGAACAGATCGTGCACTTCCCGGTACCCGAATCCCGCCAGGTGTGAAACCGCTCGCGGTATGAGTTGTGCCCACTGCGCAGGGGTGGGCTCGGGGGCCATTCCCCACATCTCAAACGCGGCAGATTCCAGCAGCAGCCCCGTCGGTTCGCCGCGGCTGTCCCGCGCGATGACTCCCCCGGCAGGATCGGGTCTGGCACTGTCAATCCCGGCCTTTTTGAGCGCGGCGGAGTTGGCAAACACGGCGTGATGGTCGAAGCTCATCACCGCCGCCGGTCGATCACCGGTCACGCGGTCAAGTTCGCTTCTTTCAAACCACCGACCCTCGCTCCAGGTGGAGACCCGGGCCGAGTGCGCGAGCACCCAGCCGCCCTTCCCCGCCGTCTCCGCCGCCCGCGCAATCCGCTCGAGCGCTTCGCGCCTGTCTCTGCACCCTTCCAGGCTGGTCATTCCCAGGGCTTTCCCCAGCCATGGCAGGTGCGCGTGCGCTTCGCGCAGCGCCGCGGGCCACTTTTTCTGTCCGCTCCTCATCACGCTGCCATCCAGTCGTTGATCGCTGCAATTGCTTGATCAGCATGAAGTTGCGCATCAAAGGGCATGCGCACGATTCCCGTCCGTGTACGGATATCGATGCCGAGCTGATCAACCCCGACCGCGCGGGGCTCGATGACGGTGCGACCGAGCCGGCGCTGCACGATCGCGCCGAGCCGGCCTTGGTCCTGGTTGAGGGTCCGGCACAGGCGCGGTTCTTCGATCCGCAGCCGATTGATCAGCGACAGACCGTGATCGAGCGGCCCGCTCCACTTCGAGTCGACGATCTCGAGCGCCGCGAACCGCGGAGTTTCGGCGCGCTGGTGATAGATGAGCAGCCGGTCGCAGGCGCCGTCGCGAGCCGAATCAAGCCAGGCCGGCTCCACCATCAGTTGCAGCGCGTCGTGGCGCTCGTCGGGTATGTGCATCACATACGAATCGCACTCGAGCGCGGCGATCGAGATCACCAGGCGGCCGGTCGCGCCGTCGATGACATAGTTCCGCGGGAGGACCGTGTCGTCGGCGAGCAGCACTCCGCGATAGTGTTGCCGCACCATCTGCTCGGCGGATTGTGTAGAAGAATCGCTCACCGGTGGATTGTGTGCCCGCGGGGCTTCCGGGGCAAATTGACCTTGAAATAAGGGGTTTTTGCACGATCTCCAAAACGTCAGCGGGGCCGCAATGCGGCCCCGTGGACGTTCGCGATTTTTAGAGAATTCGATCAGAAACATTTGGCCGGTCGTTCCGGCCTCGGCCTCGCGTGAAACACGCGGGCGACTGCGAGAGGGTTCAATGCATCGCGGCTATTTGAAGGGAACCGCCGCGTGCCTCCCCTGATTCCTCTCGCCAGGGAGAAACCGGTTCCACCAACGGCGCGTTAGCGCCGCTTGGATTTCTTCTTGCCCTTCTTCTTTGCTTTCTTCTTGGCCATGAGAGAGATCTCCTCAATCAGTGACTGCGTGCGCCTTGACGGTCCGGAATCGCGACGAAGCCGAACCGACGCACGTTGGATTATCGGAAGTGTGACAACTTTCTCTTGAGTGTGCAAGTCAAAATCTCAAGTCGCGGAAAGTTTTCCACATCGAGCGCGCGGATTACCTGTCGGTTGCGCTCGCGCTCCGCCACTTTGGACTCTCGAACAGCGACTCAAGCGATGAACCGTTCACGCGGTTGTACAACCTCAGCGTCTCGCGATCACTCGCGCCGCAAGGCACACGCGCACGAACCGATCCGTTCGCCGGGTTGTACCAGAATTCCGCCAGCTCTGCGCCGACCCGGTCATCCACGGCGCGCATCACAGGGTCTGTGAGCGACGCCTGCTCCGCAGATGCGATCTCCAGCCAGGGTCGACCGCCCGTTACCCATGTATTGCGCGGCGGCGCGTCACCAAACCATGCCGCATCCACCTTCCGGGGCCATCCCTCGGCGGTTTTCTCGGTTTCAACCATCGCCGCACGCCGATCGACCTCGCGCTTGAGGCGCACGGTGGCCTCCTGCAGACTCGAAGCTTTCCCCCCGGTGAGGAGACGCTCGTACTGCCAGCCGCCAACGACCGCAACCCCTACCAGGAAAGTCATGATCGCGACAATGTTCACAAGGCGATGCATGCGATGTCACCCCTGAAGCGGGCCGCGCAAACCCGCTCAGACTATTCCAAGCGATATCGGATGAGGGGGCGCGCCGGGTCTGCCGATCCTGCTGAATAGCCGCCCGGCGAGTGAAGCCGTGCCGTCCGTAGCGTCTGTGACGGGGGGTCCGGGCAGCCCCACGGGCAAATTTTCCTGCTAGCATGAGGGAGCGGCAGGAATCGGGGTCCGCCGCACTGTCGAGGCGCGTCTTCCGCGAGCGGCAGAATGAAGCCCCGCGCAGAAGAAGGGACACATATGGATAAACGAAAGCTTGTGGTTCCAGGATTGCTCCTTTCTGTACTCCTCATCGCCGGTTGCAACTCCGACGGATCGCAGGTCACGCCCGGCGATCGACCCAATGAAAACGGAGACTCCGGGGCCGTCGAAGAACAGATGGCCGACGCCGAAGCTCCCCGCGTTCAGGCCGCCGACAGCCGAATGGAAGAGCGCCAGATCGACGCTCAGATGCGCCAGCAGGCGCAGCCCAAGAACCAGGATTCCGCGCCCGCCGGGACACCGGCCGGCGCGGCTTCAACGCAGCCCGCCGCCTCACCCGCACCTCAGCCCGCCGCTCAGCCCGCGGCCGCCGCGCCGAAAGCCGACGCCAAGCCCCAGGCCAAGGCGGAGCCAGCGCCCGAAAGCAAAGCAGCGCCCGACACCAAGGCGGCGCCCAAGCCCGAAGTGAAAACGCCCGTGACCTTCCTCAACTGCGACGCCTCCCCCGCGCTCGGTACAAAGAAGCTCGATGACGGGCTCGTGATCGAAGAGCTCCGCATGGGCGACGGCGCCGAATGCAAGACCGGCGCAACGGTCACAATCAACTATCACGGCACCCTCAAGAGCAACGGGGATCTTGTCGACACCACTCGCGCCAAGCAGCCCGCCACCTTTCCCTTGAATCGCCTCATCAAGGGCTGGCAGGAAGGCGTGCCCGGCATGAAGGTGGGCGGGATCCGCCGCCTCACGATCCCCTATCAGCTCGCCTACGGAGATGCCGGCCGCCCGCCGGTTGTGCCTCCCAAGAGCGACCTTATTTTCATCATCGAGCTCATCCAGATTTCCGAGCCCTCCAAGTAAGCCCCGCTTTTTTTACGCAGGACCCACACATGCCCACTACCCCCGGCGGCGTCGTCATCGAGGAGATCACGGTCGGCAAGGGAGACCAGGCCGAGCTGGAGTCGATCGTCACCGTCCACTACCACGGCATGCTGAAATCAAACGGCAAGGTTTTCGACTCGACCCGGGGCTCCGATCCGGTCGAATTCCCGCTCGAGGACCTCATCAAGGGTTGGCAGGAAGGAATCCCGGGCATGAAAGTGGGGGGCAAACGCAAGCTCACGATCCCGTGGGCCCTCGCGTATGGCGCTGCCGGCGCCCCGCCCGACATCCCGCCCAAGGCCGATCTGGTCTTCGAGATCGAACTGGTCGGCGTTCAATAGAGCGTGACCGGGACGGATCCAACAAGCGAGGCCTCCCCCTGGCCTGCGCGCTGGCTTGCATGCCGCACTGCCCGCGTGGTCTCTACCGCCGCATGCTGCGCGATCGTCGGGTGGTCCGTTTACTCCACAATACGGCTGCACGATTCTCCCGGCGAGCCAACACGCAGGTTCCGAGATTTCTACGAGTTCTTCGCGGGGGCTGAGGCTCTCGTTCGCGGGAACGACATTTTTGCTGCGGGCGATCTTGGGTACATCTACCCCCCGCTCCTGGCGACGCTCCTCATGCCGCTTGTGCATCTGGGTATGCCCGCGGCAGCCACGGCTTGGGTGCTTCTGAACGGGCTCCTGCTGGGAGCGTCCGCCTGGCTCGGCAGCCGGGTCGTTGCCGCACGCCTCGGGCTTTCAAAGAACCTGGCTCCGGTCATCGCGTTGATCGCCCTCGCGATTCTCTCCGACAAGATCATCAGCGATATGCGCATGCAGCAGACCAACATGCTCATGCTCGCGTGCTGGTCGGTCGGATTGTGGGCGATCGGCAGCCATCCGCTCCGGGGCGGGCTCGGCCTCAGCCTTGCGGCAAACATCAAGTACATCACGGCAATCACGCTGCCCTACTTCCTGATCCGGGGCCGATGGAAAGACGCCGCGGCTTTTCTGGGCGGATTTCTGTTCTGGGCCGTGCTCCCCGCCGTTTTCATCGGCTGGGATCGGAACCTGTCCATCTGGCAGGGTGCCGTGGGCGGACTCGTCAGTTCGTCAGCGCCCGGGACGCCGATTGCCGGCGAGGCCCGCGTGATGTCCACACGCGACTTTGGAGTCTCTGTATCGACGGCGATGGTGCGGGCCGCGGATGCAATGGGCAAGCCGCAACTCGCTCCGGTGCTCTCGGCTGCTGCACTGGCGGCGGTCTTCGTGGCCGCGTGGATTCTCTATCACCGCAGCGGTCAGCCGATGTGGCGGGGCCGGTTCGGCGCGGCGGAAAGGAGTCGACCCCGGCTCGTCCTCGTTGAGTTCATCGGGCTCATCGTCGTGGCGCTGGCTTTCTCACCCCAGACCAATACACGCCACTTTGTTCAGGCGTTGCCGCTCGGGATGCTGCTGGCGGCGCCGCTCGTTTCCGCTTCGCAGACCCGGACCCGCCTCCTTGCCCTCGCGGGAATCACTATCTGGTGGCTGGGGCTGATACTTCCTCCAGCCGGCACAGCACCCGCGTTGATCCGGGCGTGGCACAACTCGGGCGGCATCTGCCTCTCCATGGTTGTCGGGTGGCTCTTTGCGCTAGGCGCGGTGCTCCGCGAGGAGGGCACTACACCCGGAAAATCGAACCCAGCTTCTTCCCAAGCAGCGCCGACGCCCCAAACAGCGTCACCGTGAGCAGCGCCATCCCCCACACGCCCATAGCGCTCGCGATGTAAACGCCATCGCCCAGACGCTCGGTAAACGCGAAGATGGCCTGTGTCAGCGGATACTGGCTCTTCTGCTGCGCCAGCAGCATCGAAACGGACACCTCGAGCATCGAGAAGCTGAAAACCAGCATCCCCCCCGCGATGATGTTCGCCATGATGAGCGGCACGATCACACGCCGGACGGCCGTCAGGCGCGACGCACCGAGGTTCATCGCCGCCTCTTCGAGCTCGCCGCTCGTCTGTTCAAGGCCCGCGACGGTCGATCGCACGATGTAGGGCAGGCGGCGAATTGCATACGCCGCAACCAGAAGCGGCACCGGGCTCGGATTGGCGGAGAGAACGCTCACAAAGTCGCCCAGGGGTCCATCTTTCCCGAACGGCCACCGCAGGCTCATCGCGACATACCCAAACGCCATCACCAGCCCGGGAACCGCAAGCGGCAGCATGCACAGAGCGTCCAGGAGCGCCCGGCCCTTGACCTGTGTCCGGACGATCACGTACGCGATCACCACGCCCGCGCCCATCGCGATGATCATCGCCGCGATCGAGAGCTTGAGCGAATTGGTGATTGCTCCGAACGACTCGCGGGCAGTCAGCGCCTCGCGGTAATGCGAGACCGTAAAAGCCTTGGGGAGCACGCTGTCGTACCACTGACCCGGTGCGGTAAAGCTGGTGAGAACAACGCCGACGTGAGGGAGGATCGCAAGGAGAAATACGACGGCAAAGGTGCCGGCCGCCGCCCACCCCGCGAATCCCGTCAGTTCCTTCTCGCCCCCTGCACGGCTCGCCTTGCTGTACATGGCGTAGCCCGCGCGGCCGAAGAAATATTTCCCGAGAACATACATGCCGACAGCTGTCACCAGCATGATCAGAGTGAGCGCGTACGGCTCGGCGCTGGTCTCGACCTGCTTGAGGCCGTAGTAAATCTGCACGCTCGTGACCGAGTAATAGTCGAACATCAGCGGCGTGCCGAGTTCCGTAAAGGCCCAGATGAAAACGATCGTCGCTCCCGCGAAGATCCCCGGGCGCACGAGCGGCAGTGTGATCCGGAAGAGCCGTTTCCACCACCCGGCGCCCAGGTTTTCCGCTGCCTCGTCGAGCGCCGGGTCCAGATTCGCCAGCGACGCCGTCGCGTTCAGGAAGACGATCGGAAAGAGTGAAAAGGCCTGCACTCCCACCACGCCCCAGAACTTGGCCGTGCCCAGCACGTCAAAGTGCGTTCCGAACAGAGCGTTGAACGCGCCCTCCCGCCCCAGGATCGCCCGGACTCCGATCGCCCCGACAAACGGCGGCAGGATCATCGGCACCAGCACCGCCGCGTTGAAGAACGCCTTGCCCGGGAACTTGTAGCTCGAGGCCAGAAGCGCCAGAGGCAGCGCGATCGCCGTCGCAACGGTCGTCGTGGTAATCGCCAGGAGTGTCGAATTGATCAGGCCGCGATAGAAGTTCGGGTTCTGGAAGATCAGGTGGAAGTGATCCAGCGTGAAATTCGAGAACAGTTTCCCCGTTCCGGAAAGCCCGCCGCCCGGCACCTTTTCAAACGCTCCCGCCACCGTCAGAACAATCGGATACACCAAAAGCAGGAAAAGGATTCCCAGCGTCGAGACGAGCAGGAAGTACTGCCAGAATTGGCGTCGGAAGCGCTGCATGGGTCGCGAGTGTAGCGGGATTTGAGCCTCCGCCCTGTCCGCGGGGTCCTTCCATCAGACAGCGGCAAATTCCGCCGGTTCGCCGCTCAAAACCCGCCAGATGTCACGCACCACCCAGGACATGTTCTCCTGGGCGCGTGCGGTCGCCGCGGCAAGATGGGGCGAAAGCCGGATGTTGGGTATGCCCAGAAGCGGGTACGAGGGTCCGAAGGGTTCCGGGTCGTGCACATCGAGCAGGGCGAGTGCCGCCGGATGAGCGGAGAAGAACTCGGCGCACGCTGCGTTGTCCACGAGGAAGCCTCGGGCGGCGTTCACAAAAATCGCGTCCGGCTTCAGCAGGTCGAAAGCGCCGCGGCCCAGCAGGTGCCGGTTGGAGGGACGCCCGTCGACGTGGACCGTCAGGATGTCGCTGGTGCGCAGCAGTTCGTCGCGGCCCACGGCGACCGCGCCGAAGCGAACCTCCGGCGCCATCTCGAGCAGATCGTGATACAGCACGCGCATGCCGAGCGCGGTTCCCACCCGCGCCATCCGCTTGCCGATCCGTCCCAGGCCCAGAATGCCCAGCGTCATCTGGTTGAGTTCGCGCGGGGCACGCATCGCCTTGCGGGTTTTACTCCAGGACTTGTCGTCCAAGGCCTCGCTCAGGTAACGGTGGGGGCGCAGCGCATCGAGGAGCATCTTCCACACGTACTCGACGACCGCCTCGGAATTCGCGTCCGGCGTGTAAACCACCCGCACGCCCCGGGCCCTGCACGCCTCGAGGTCGACGTTGTCCAGCCCCACGCCCGCGCGCCCGACCACCTTCAGGTTCGGCGCCCTGGAGACCATTGCCGCGTCGACGCGCGTGTACGTCCGCACCAGGAGCGCCCGCGCGGTGGAGAGAAGAAGATCAAATCCTTTGTCCGAGACGCCGCAGGGCACGAGTTCGCACCGCTCGCCAAGCCACCGAGCGGGGCCTTCATCGAGATCCTCGGTCTGAAGAACGAGCGGCTTGTTCATGCCGCAAAGCGTATGTGAAAAGAAACAGCCCCGGCTTGGAACCGGGGCTGCGTTGAGAACTTCGTGGAGAGCCGGCCTTACGTCGACTGGCCCGCCGCCTCTGGCTTGGATTCCTTCTGCTCGGAAGCGGGAGGCTCTGCCGGGGCGAGCTGCTCGGTGTGGAAGTAGAGGTGCTCGTCCGCCTTGGTAGCCGTCTCGCCCTCGGGCGGTTTTTTGTGCGTGATCGTGATCTTGCACGGCGGGGTGAAGTCGCCCTGCAGGAGCATCTCGGAGAGCGGGTCTTCCACGTACTGCCCGATCGCGCGACGCAGCGGACGTGCGCCGAACTCTGGGTTATACCCGCGCTCGATCAGGAACTCCTTGGCGAGTTCATCGATCCCGATCTCGATCTTCTGAGCCTTGAGCCGCTTGGCCACCTTCGCGACTTCGTAGTCGATGATGTTGGTGATGTCGGCCTTGGTCAGCGGGCGGAAGACGATCACGTCGTCCAGACGGTTGATGAACTCCGGCCGGAAGAAACGCTCGATTTCCTTGGCGAGCACGACCTTGATGTTGTCGTAGTCCGCCGCTTCGGTGCGCTTCTGGAAGCCGAACCCGGCGCCGCCCTTGATCAGGTCCGCACCCAGGTTGCTGGTCATGATCATGATCGTGTTGCGGAAGTCGACGTTGCGGCCGAACGAGTCGGTCAGGCGGCCTTCTTCCATGATCTGCAGCAGCATGTTGAACACGTCCGGGTGCGCCTTCTCGACTTCGTCGAGCAGGACCACCGAGTACGGACGGCGGCGGATGCGCTCGGTGAGCTGGCCGCCTTCCTCGTAACCGACGTATCCCGGAGGAGCGCCGACCAGACGCGAGACGTTGTGCTTCTCCATGTACTCGGACATGTCGAGGTGGATCAGCGCCTCTTCATCTCCGAACATGAATTCCGCCAGCGCCTTGGCGAGCAGCGTCTTGCCCACGCCGGTCGGGCCGACGAAGATGAAGCTGCCCATCGGACGCTTCGGATCCTTCAGGCCCGCTCGGGCGCGGCGGATGCTCTTGGCGATGGCCTTGATGGCCTCGTCCTGGCTGATGACCTTCTTGTGCAGCTCCTTCTCGAGTTCGAGCAGGCGCTGCGCCTCGTTCTTCTCGAGGCGCTGGAGGGGCACGCCGGTCATCTTGCTGACGACCTCGGCGACCACTTCTTCGTCCACGACGCCGTCCACGGCCTGCGCCTTGGTGCGCCATTCCTTCTGCAACTCCTCCTTCTTGCGGCGGAGCTGCTCGGCCTGATCGCGCAGTTCGGCGGCCCGCTCGTAGTCCGCGGCCTTCACGGCCTCGTCCTTCGAGACGGAGAGGCGCTCGATGTCGCCCTCGATCTCCGCCAGGTTCGGCGGCTTGGTCATGCTCTTGATGCGCACGCGGGCACCCGCCTCGTCGATCACGTCGATCGACTTATCCGGCTGCACGCGGCCGGTGATGTACCGGCCCGAGAGATCGACCGCGGCCTTGAGGGCCGAGTCGGTGATCTTCACGCGGTGGTGCTGTTCGTAGCGATCGCGCAGACCCTTGAGGATCTCGATCGTCTGCTCGTCGCTGGGCGGATCAACCGTGATCGCCTGGAACCGGCGTGCCAGCGCCGCGTCCTTCTCGATGTACTTGCGGTACTCGTCGAAGGTGGTGGCGCCGATGCACTGGATCTCACCGCGGGCGAGCGCGGGCTTGAGCACGTTGGACGCGTCGATCGCGCCCTCCGCGCCGCCGGCGCCGACCAGCGTGTGCAGCTCGTCGATGAAGAGCATCACGTTCTTGGCGCGACGCACCTCGTTCATGACGGCCTTGATGCGTTCCTCGAACTGGCCGCGGTACTTGGTGCCGGCGACCATCATTGCCAGGTCGAGCACGACCAGGCGTTTGTCGTGGAGGATCTCGGGAACGTCGCCGCTCACGATGCGCTGAGCCAGACCTTCCACGATGGCGGTCTTGCCAACGCCCGCTTCTCCCAGCAGCACGGGGTTGTTCTTTGTGCGCCGGCAGAGGACCTGCACGACGCGTTCGATCTCGATCTGGCGTCCGATCACCGGGTCGAGCGTGCTTTCACGGGCGAGTTCGGTGAGGTCGCGTCCGAAGCTGTCGAGCGCAGGAGTCTTGCTCTTGCCACCCTTGGCCGCCGCGGCCGAACTGCCGCCCGACGCCGCAGCGCCCGCGCTCGCGGCACCGCCCGAGACGCCACCCTCCATCTCCTCCGAGCGCTCGTTGCCGGCGCCCAGGAGATTGAGCACTTCCTCGCGGACTTCCTCGAGCTTGAGCCCGAGGTTCATAAGGACCTGAGCCGCCACGCCGTCGTGCTCGCGGAGGAGGCCGAGCAGCAGGTGCTCGGTGCCCACATAGTTGTGGTTGAGGTTCCGCGCCTCTTCGATGGCGTACTCGATCACCTTCTTGGCGCGGGGCGTCTGGGGCAGCTTGCCCATGGTGACCATCTCGGGGCCGGCCTTGACGAGCTTCTCGACTTCAAGGCGGACCTTGCGGAGGTCCACATCGAGGTTCTTCAGCACGTTCGCGCCGACCCCCGAACCTTCCTTCACGAGCCCGAGCAGGATGTGCTCCGTCCCGATGTACTCGTGGTTAAAGCGCTGGGCTTCCTGGTTGGCCAGGGCCATGACTTTGCGTGCCCGATCGGTAAAGCGTTCAAACATCTCTGGCACTCCCGGAGAAGGGGAATCTTCTCCTTTATATTCGCACCGTACGGGCCCCCGGCTTAGGCAACGCCGCAGACCGGGGCTTAAAACGGTGCATCTTCGGATTCAAACTGCCATGAAGGAACAGAAGGGTCTGTAGATCAAACACTTACGGTGGCTGGAAGGGCCCGGCCAACGCGCCGTTCTTGCCGCTTTGCGAAAAACCGCCGCGGCCGGCACCGCTTGTATCGTCTGCACAAGCCGTGCCGTTCGGAAGAAGTTGGATGCCGGCCCGGGATTGAGGCAACGCCGAGCCCTCCGCCCAGAAGCAGATGTCGTTTTCGCCTCCCATCTGCCAGCTTGGCAGAGTTTGGGACGCAAAAAAGGGGAAAGTAGGGGTGGGCCGGGCTACCGGGGAGCCGCCTAGAATCTCGACCCGGGCCAGACGGTTCCGGAGGACATTCAGGACCGCGTTCACTACCGCGCCGCCCGAGGCTTCGCCGCCCCGGGACCTGCGGGAGGCCCGCCCAGTAGGCGAAGCTTTCCGAGAACGGTGCCGGTGGGAGGTTGGAAAAATGGCGAAAAAAGAAGTCACTCAGATCTTCAAGATCATGGCCCCGGGCGGGCAGGCCACTCCTGCGCCACCGCTGGGCCCCGTGCTCGGTTCCAAAGGCGTGAACCCGGGCCAGTTCATCCAGAAGTTCAACGCCGCCACGGCCAGCTTTAAGGGCAAGGTTGTCGGCTGCGTCGTCACTGTGTACAGCGACAAGAGCTTCGATCTCGAAGTCAAGAGCTCTCCGGCGAGCGTCCTGATCAAGGATGCGGCCAAGATCGAGAAGGGCTCGGGCGTTCCCAACAAGGACAAGGTCGGCAAGATCACCAAGACGCAGGTCAAGGCGATCGCGGCGACCAAGCAGGCCGATCTGAACGCCGCGAGCGTTGAGGCGGCGATGCGGATCATCGAAGGCACGGCGCGCTCCATGGGCGTCACCGTGGTCGAAGGCTAAAGGAGCAAGACCACATGCAATACGTCAGCAAGCGCACCAAATCCAACGACAAGCTCCGCGTAGACGGCGCCGTCGAGCCCGCCGCGGCTATCGCGGCCGTCAAGAAGTTCAAGGCGACCAAGTTCGATCAGACGGTCAACGTCTGCTTCCACCTTGGCATCGATACCGCCCAGGCCGATCAGGCCCTCCGCGGTTCGCTCAGCCTTCCCAAGGGCATCGGCAAGACCAAGCGCGTCATCGCGTTCTGCCAGAGCGATGTGGCCCCCAAGGCCCTGGCGAACGGCGCGGTCAAGGCCGGCGCCGACGACCTCGTCGCCGAGATCGAAAAGGGCTGGATGGATTTCGATGTCGCCATCGCGTCGCCCGACATGATGCGCGTCGTCTCCAAGCTCGGTAAGGTGCTGGGACCCAAGGGCCTGATGCCCAGCCCCAAGGCCGGCACCGTGACGACCAACGTCCCCGAGGCCGTCAAGGAATATTCGGCCGGCAAGGTCGAGTATCGCGCGGACAAGGGCGGCAACGTCCACGCCGTGATCGGCAAGATGAGCTTCAAGGACTCCGACCTCGTGGAGAACCTGACGCACTTCATCGGCGCCATCGAAAAGGTTCGCCCGGCCACCGCCAAGGGCGTTTATATCAAGAAAATCACCGTCAGCGGCACCATGACCCCGGGCGTGCAGGTCAAGTACGTTACCGCGGCCGTCGCTGAGGAATAAGCCTCCACACCACAGGAACTGAACCATGTCGAAGACAGTGAAACAAATGATCATGCGGGACTACACGACCCGCATGGGAGAGGTGCAGGAGGCACTGGTGATCGGCGTCCGCGGCCTCAACGCCAAGGACACCACCAAGCTCCGCGCCGGGCTTGCCAAGAAGCAGATGAAGGTCACCGTCGTCCGCAATTCGCTGGCGAAGAAGACTTTCGAAGGCGGCAAGCTCAAGCCGCTCGCCGAGTTCTTCTCGGAATCGACCGCTCTTGCCTATGGCGGAGCCTCGATCATCGAGCTGACCCGCGAGGTCGTTGAACTCACCAAGGGCATGCCCAAGGTTGAGCTCCGCGCCGCCATGCTGGACGGCACGATCTTCAAGGGCAAGGCGGGCGTCACGGAACTCTCGAAGTTCCCGACCAAGGACGAGGCCATCGGCCAGATCGTCGCGCTGGTCATCAGCCCTGCGAAGAAGGTCGTCGGCCAGATCCTCGGCCCCGGCCGCAACGTCGCCGGCCTGGTCAAGGCGATCGAAGCCAAGCTCGAAAAGGGCGAGGCCATCGCGAAGGCTGGATAAGAAGAGAAGCCCGGGCAACAGCGGCCCGAAGAAGACCATCCCGCGGGGCATCGAGCCCCGCGGTTTTCTTTTTGCCCCGCGCATCTGCATCATGAATGCGTTGCCGCCGTTAGGCTGGACGCATGGAACATCCGGCAAGCGTGGAGCAGCAGGCGACCGGCGTCCGGGTGTGGGCGTGGATTGTCGCGCTCGCGCTGGTGCTCGGCGCGATCGCGGCGCGGCTATCGATCCTGTTTTCGAAGATCCTGCCCCCGGGGATCGATGCGGCGTACTACCCGATGCAGGCACGCGGGATTCTTGAAAACGGGAAGTTGCCCTACGTGGAAGTGCCGCTCATTTTCTGGCTGGATGCGGCGCTCGCCAGGGTGCTCATGGCCTCCCGCGGCATGAATACCGACGATGCCGTGCTGCTGTCCTCCCGCATTGTCGACGGAGTGGCGCAGCCGTTTACCGCGATCCTGCTCGTGCTCATCGTCTACGCCTTCGCCGAATCGATGCTGGCTGGTATGCGGTCGCGCGGCGTCGCCACGCCCGCGCCCACCCGGCTTTCGCTCGCGCTGGTTGCCGCGGCGATGGTCGCATGCACAACCGCCGTGCTCAGCCCGCCGATTCTCCGAATGACGGGCGATTTCCAGAAAAACTCGCTGGGCTTTGTGTGGATGGCCGGCAGCGCCTGGGCGGCAGCACGTGCGATGTCCAAGGGTGGATTGCTCCGGTGGGCGGCGCTCGCCCTTTTTCTCGCGCTTGCTTCGATCACGCACATCGGCGCGTTCGGCGTCACGCTGGTGCTCGTCGGCGCTGCATTTGCGGTCTATGTCGTGCGCAGGTGGAAACTTCGCGCCCGGTCGATCATCGCGCTCGGCGCTGGCGGCGTGCTCGCCGCGGGCGCGCTTTGGGTCCTGATGTACGCGGTCGCGCCTTCCAAGGCCCTGGGCCTGGTGCAGGGCGTGCAGAAAATGTTCACCGTCGGCGATCGCCCGCAGGGAGCTCCGAGTATGGGAGGGGCCGATCGTCCGACCTTCCGCGAGAACGACCGCGGTCCGCAGTTCGATCGCCCCATGGGCCCCGAGGGAAGACCGGGCGAACGAGAGGCCGGACGCATGAACGAGCGCTCGCGCCCGCAGGGACCACCCGGCGGATTTCCCGCCGGAGCCATGCCGATGCGCATCGCGGCGTGGGCAGCACTGATCCTGCTCGGCGGCTGGGCGAGCTGGCGGGCCCGCCTGCTGGTGCCGGCGACACAAGCCATTGTCTCGGGCGCCGGGATCGCTGCGATCTTCATCACCTGCCCGCTCATCCAGGGGCAGTACGCCGAGCGGCTCGGGCTGATGACGCCGATTCCGCTGGCGATCGTCGCGTCCTTTGTTTTGCTCGACTGGTCGCTCGCCGCACGCGCGGTCGTGCGCTGGAGCGGGCTTGCGGTGGGAGCGGTCGTGAGCTGTGGGCTTGCATTCGCCGCCGTGCCGCAGGTGCTCCGGGCCACGGGCGGCCCGCCCCGGATGGACGATCGGGCGTTCCAGCAACCCGGCAACTTCGGCCCCGATCGCGGCCGGTTCATGCCCGATCGCGAAGACCGCGGTCCGGGCAACCGCCCGAACAGTGAATTAGCAGACCGACCCGGCCCCGATGGTCGCGGAGGTCCCGGCGGCCAAGGAGGTCCGGGTGGGCCCGGAGGGGGTGGCGGTGGGGGTGGGGGGGCGGTCGTTGCGGATGAGGCGGTGACGGAATTCCGATCGCTGCGCGGGAAGGTGCCGATGGACGGCACGGCGATCGTGATCGCGCGCCACGGGCTGCAGTGGTGGGCCGGTTACTTCCTCAAGGTGCCGGTGCGGGAGGAGCACGCCACACAGGAGCAGCTCGCCAAGTACGACCGTGTGTATGTGCTGAGCGAAAAGAAGGGCGGCATGGATCGCGGCGGGCCGCCGGGCGGCGGGGAGGACATCTCCCGTCTTGCGCGCGACGGCGAAATCGTGCACGACGGCGAGTTTTATCGCCTGGTGCTGATCACTTCGAAGCCCTGACGCCTGAAACGACGGCTTTCCTACCATCGCCCCTGCATTTCAGGAGGCTTGGCGATGGCTTGGATCAGTGTGAAAGAGGCCGCGAAAGCGGCGCCCGGCTCGGTCGTGACGCTCAAGGGCTGGGTCCGCACCCGGCGCGACAGCAAGGCCGACGGCGGGCTGTCGTTCATTGCACTGCACGACGGCACGTGCTTCGACCCGATCCAGATCGTGGCCAAGGGCGATATCGCCAATTACGCCGATGTGGCCAAGCTGACCACCGGCTGCGCGATCGAGGCCACGGGCAAGATCGTCCAGAACCCCAAGGGCGGGAACGAGGTGCTGGTGGACGGCGCCGGCGCGGGCGAAGGTGCCTGCGTGAAGGTGGTGGGGCTGGTGGACGACCCGGACAAGTATCCCATCCAGCCCAAGCCGCACTCGTTTGAATATCTGCGCGAGGTGGCGCACCTGCGGGTGCGCACCAATACGTTCGGCGCCGTAGCGCGCGTGCGTCACACGCTGAGTATGGCGATGCACCGGTTCTTCGATCAGCGCGGGTTCTTCTACGTTCACACGCCGATCGTGACGGGCAGCGACTGCGAGGGCGCGGGGCAGATGTTCCGCGTGAGCACGCTGGACATGGCCAATCCGCCCCGCGTGCGCCCGGAAGGCGCGAAGACAACGCCGCCGGATGCGCCGATCGATTTCGGCGCCGACTTTTTCGGCAAGGAAACGCACCTCACGGTGAGCGGCCAGCTCAACGTGGAGACGTACTGCTGTGCGCTCAGCAAGGTGTACACGTTCGGCCCGACATTCCGCGCCGAGAACAGCAACACGAGCCGGCACCTGGCCGAGTTCTGGATGATCGAGCCCGAGATCGCGTTCGCGTCCTTGCAGGAAGACGCGAAACTGGCGGAGGATTTCATCAAGTTCCTCATCCAGACGATGCTGAACGAGCGCGCCGACGACATGAAGTTCTTTGATGAGCGCATCGAGAAAGGGCTCCTGGTGCGCCTCAAGGAAGTGCTGGACAAGCCCTTCCGGCACCTGCCCTACACCGACGGCGTCAAGATCCTGAAAGAAGCGATCGCGAGCGGCAAGGCGAAGTTCGAGTATCCGATCGAGTGGGGCAAGGACCTGCAGTCCGAGCATGAGCGCTACCTCACCGAGCAGCACTTCAAGCAGCCGGTCGTGCTGATGAACTACCCCAAGCAGATCAAGGCCTTTTACATGCGAGAGAACGACCCGGGCACCGACGGCGCTCCGGGACCAACCGTGGCGGCGATGGACGTGCTCGTGCCGCACGTGGGCGAGATCATCGGCGGCAGCCAGCGCGAAGAACGCCTCGACAAACTCGACTCCCGGATCAACGAGATGGGGCTTCCGATCAAGGAATACTGGTGGTACCGGGATCTGCGTCGCTACGGAACTGTCCCGCACGCGGGTTTCGGCTTGGGCTTCGAACGCGCGATGATGTTCCTGACCGGGATGCAGAACGTGCGGGATGTGATCCCGTTCCCGCGGGCGCCCAAGCAGTGTGAGTTTTAGGGCCGTCGGCGGACTTCAAGCCGCACGCGGGGCTGCAAGTCCATTTGCACGGCGACGGCCTCCGAGCAGGCCGTCGCCGCTGCATCAGTTCGAATCTGTTCCACAATCTAGTTGACCATTCTCCGGCGGCGACTGCCGCAAAGTGCGCCCGCTGCCGCCAGTGTCAGTGCGCCCGGCGCCGGAATGGCCGCGAAGAACGATCCGCCCGCGCCGGCGTCGAGCGAGATCGAGTAGTTGCCGGGCGACAGCCACACGTCAAGGGACTGTCCGTTCACGATGTCGAACGAGGCGTCGCCGCGGAGAGAGATGCTCGCATGTCCGGTCACGCGTGCAGAAAAGAGGAAGGCTGACACATTTGTGAACGAAATGTCCGCCCAAGAACGGGCCCCGCTCTGGTTCGGCACTTCCACGCTCGCAGAGCCCGTGATCGTGCCCGGGTCGCCGAACTTCGTCCAGCCCCCGAAGGCATCCCAGGTGAGATCCCAGAATGAAACCGAGAGATCAGCCCAGGCGGGCCCGTTCGTGCAGTTGGCGCCTGCGAAGCCCGGAGCCCAGGGCATAGATCTGGTATCCCAGTAGTCGGGCGGCTCAACCGGATACTGGTTGTACCAGTGATTGGAAGCGGATGTCTGTCCGCTGCCGCTGTTTATGCGGAGAGAGCCCAGAGTCGGCATTGCCAATGCGGAACCCGCGAACGAAATCGCACCGATGACCGTCACGAACATGATGGATCTGCTGGAAGTCATGGCGTGCTCCTCGATAGAGATCGACGCTCCGCGCGCCCGCATCTCGATGCGATTCCCGAGAGCGTTCATGTCATGGAAGGAGCGAGTTGGCCCGAGTCAAGCTCACAGCGTGTCCGCGCACCCAGATGATCCTGCGACTCAGTCCGCGGTCGTACTCCATTCACAGCTCGTTCGTATCGCACGCGGCCTTCGGGCAGTCTGTTGAGCAGGCGGTGACGTTTCTGACTTGCATACAGAACGTGCGGGACGTCATCCTGTTTCCGCTGGCGACGGAGCCGCCTGAGTTCTGAGGCAATGGTCGCGGCAGCAAGGAACGGAAGTTGTCACGCATGCCTTTGCCGCGGCCGTCACCTTCAAATTCGGTCTTCGTGATCTCGGGCGCGACTCCACATCTCTTCCGAACTCATCTTTGAGATGGGGCTCGTTGTGCGCAGGTGGAGCCTCCAATAAGCAAAGAGAATGAAGAGTGCAACCAGGGGAATGGCGCACGAGAATCCGATCACCTTCAGCCAGACCAGCCACCTGGGTTGCCGCTTGCCATCGACCTCGACCATGTCATTCCAGCTCCGCGTCTGCGGCGTAGAGGGTGCCGCCATCGGCGAGTTTGGTTCGTTTGCGAGTATCGAGTGTCCACCGGCGGGTGAGCGCGCGAAGATCTGCAGGAGCACGATGCCTGCAAGGAGCCATGATCGCATCCGAAGAGTTTACCGGTGGCCACCGGCAAGATCACCCAATAAAAAGGCCCCGCTCGTGCGGAGCGGGGCCCGAAGGTTCAATGGATCAAAGATAAAAATCACATCGCGCCGTACGGCACGCAGTTCTTCTGGCAGGCCTTGGCGGCGTAACAGTCGTTGCTGTAGACCTGCCCGTTGGGACAAAGCACGGGTTTGTACACGTCGAGGCAGTAGGTGCCCTTGTTGCAGCCGCCACCGATCGGGCCGGCGGCGATCGTCATCGAAGCAACGCCCGCGACAGCACAGACAGCCGCGCCCAACGCCAGCATGGTCAGTTTCTTCATGTTCGCTTTCACTTTGACGCTCCTCGTGCAAACACGTTCGACTCCCCACGCGGGAGCGATCGCGATGCAGTATCAGCCTACCGCGCCGTATTGGGGCCGCAAGGCTCGTCCCGAGCGATTGCAACGCCGCGTGCGCAACTCGTGCAGCCAGCGGCAACTGCGTTGAGACGATTTGAAAGAACGAAAGTCCGTTCCCACAACCTTGTGGAAAAGGGCTGGCGAACTGTCCCTGATAGCATCTGGGTCGTGACCGATCGAACCCCCAAAGAACCGGCGGCCAGCGGTGCCCCAGACTCGCGGGCGTTCTTCTGGTTTCTCTGTCTCTCTGTTGTTGTGCTTTGCGTCCTGGTTGTCCTGCTGGTACGTCAGAACCGCTCCCTGCGGGCGCAGCTCGAGGAAAAGAAGCGGGTCGAGGCGTCGACCGCCACATCTTCGCTGGCCATCGGTGAAGTGGTCGAGCCGCTCGAACTCTTGGGGTCCGATGGCAGGAGCGAGCCCCTCGTCTTCGCCCCCGGCCGGCCCGCGACGCTGGTTCTCTTTGTTGCCAGAGAGTGCGGCTATTGCGAACGAACCGTGCCGATCTGGTCGCGGGTGCTCCGCGACTGCCGCGACACGCTTTCGGGTGCCAAGGGCCCCGGTGTCCGAATCGCGGGGATCGTCGCCGACGCCCTTGAACAGGGTGAGCTGGCGCCGATCGATCCGGAGATTCCCACCTACAGAGTGAAGGAGGGAAGCCGGACCTGGCTCGCCCGAGTGAATGCAACGCCGAGCGCCGTGCTTATTTCTCCCCAGGGCAAGGTCGAGAACATGTGGATCGGCGAGATGTCGCCGGCGCAGGCGGAGGAGATGCGCGGCGCGATCCTGACCGCCGCGGCCCGCTGAAATGTTCAGATCGCGCCGTGCAGGGCGCCTTCGCGAGGAAACGCCGAGCCGGTCAGCCCGGGCGCCAATTGCGATTCGCCGCTGAGCAGCGCCGCGTTGGCGGCCGCATCGCTGGCATTTCGCAGGACGCCGTATGCCACGCCGCACACGACATGATTGATGTGCTTGAGCTGGCTGAGGATTTCCAGGTGAAGGTCGGTGGTCTCGAGCGTGCTTTGTCCGCCCTTCTGCAGGCGGTCGTAGTGCTTTTCGCGGAGCGCGATTTCTTCATCACGCATCCGCGTCTTGTGTTCGAGGAGCTTGCGGGCCATGTCCGCCGAATCGGTCACGAAGACGGCGCTGGCGAGCTCAAGGGTTGCGGTGGTGCCGCGGAAATAGCTCTTGAGCTCCTCCCAGCCTTCTTCGCTGAACCGGACACCCTTCTTTGATTTCTTCATCGCCGCCGACACGAGATTGCGATCGATGACATCGCCGATGGTTTCGAGGTCGGTCAGAAAGCGCAGCTGCCGGTCGCGTTCCCTGTCCAGGTCTTCGGGCAGGGCGTCGCCCATGGTGGCTGTGAGATAGACCTTGATCTGCCGGTCGAGGCGGTCGACCTGATCGTCCCGGCCGCGGATCTGCTTGAAGATCTGCTCGTCGCCGGACTTGAGCGCTTCCCACGCCTCTTCGAGCATGTCCACGATTTCACGCGTGACCAGCCCGATCTCTCGCTTGCTCTGGGAAAGTGCGACCGCCGGCTCGTGAGGCCAGCGGCTGGAACGAAGCGCGGCAGACCCGAGACGCAGGCCATCGGCCCCCGTCAGCAGTGCCGCCAGTTTCGTCACCGGCACAAGGAGCGGCAGGGCCAGCAGCATCGCTACGAAATTGAATGCGGTGTGCGCTATGGCGATGCGTTCGGGAAGGCTTGCCGGGATCTTCTCCATCCAGAGCACCGGAATCGGCAGCGCCAGGATGATCGCGATCGCGACGGAGGTACGTACGAGCGTCACGCCGATCCCCAGCCGACGCGAGTCCATCTGCTTCCAGCCGGCGAGCAGCAGGGTGACGCAGATGCCAAGGTTGGCGCCGACGACAAATGGCAACGCGACGCCGTCGCTCATGAGGCGCTGGTCCGTCAGGCCAAGCGCGACGATCACGGCGATGGTCGCGGTGCTGGACTGTGCCGCGACCGTCAGGGCCGCGCCCAGGAGGACGAGAACAGTCGGATGGTCGGCGGCCATCTCCAGCAACTGCGGAACTTCTTTGGCGGAGGCGAGCAGCTTGGTCGCGTCGGAAATGACCGCGACTCCCATAAAGAGGAACGCCACCGAAAGCACGATCTGGCCGACGGCCCGGACCTTTTCGCGGCCGCTCCCCTGAAAGAGCATGACTCCGACAAGCGCCAGGATCGGAGCCTGCTGGAAGATGTTGAAGGCGACCAGATGAACGGTGATGGTGATCCCAACGAAAGCTCCCAGCGTCAGCGCCAGGGCGCGTTCAAGGGCGAGTTCACCTTCGCGGACAAGTGTGATCGAGAGCAGGCTGACAGAAGTGCTGCTGGGCACCACGGCCCCGATTGCCGCCCCCGCAAGTGCGGCGCGAGGGGCGCTGCCGGTGACCCGTCCCACCCAGACGTCGAGCCGTTCTCCGACCAGCCGGTCCAGCCCCTTGCGGAGGAACCTCATCGCAAACAACAGAAGTGCTATGCCGCCGGCGGCGTGGAGAAACTCGACCATCAAAGCTCCATCCTGCGCGAATACGCGGCGGTGTGCGCTGCCGTGCGCTTCCGTTTCGCTGCGTCACGCGTGCGATCCAAACCGCCCCAAACCGGCCTGCGATCGCGTCCCAATTCCCTCTTCCGCCCGACCGGCCGATCCGGTGTAACTGTCGACCGTCCCGGTACTTCGACCCTGCCGGCTCACTGTCTTTACCATTTCTTAACACTTGTTCGGCTTCGGGTCAAGGAATTTCTGCCGCTTTGAGGGGAACTTCATGTTGGCTCGGCCGGTTCTTCCGCGGCCGCAAGCCGCCTGTTGATGTGCGTGTAGGCAATGCCGACGCCCACCATGAGCATTCCGAGGATCACGACGCTCACGGCCCGCCAGCCCGTTGAGACGTTCGCAAGGTCGAAGAGCAAGGCCTTTGCCGTTCCCAGCGCAAGCAGAGCCAGCGCGACGCCCCTGGCCGGAGCGTTTCGCCGGATGTAGCCGACGATGAGCAGCGCAACGGCAAAGACTCCCCACCACATGCTCACCGCCGCGCCCTTGGATGTGGCGTCCATGGCGGAGTGAGCGGCAATCCGGGCCACCTCCAGGCTCGTGGCGATCCAGATCAGGAACGCGGCGGCCCACCAGCCCAGCAGGCGGAAGAAACGCCGGTCGCCCGCGGTGCGCTCGGTGGAAAACCTGCCAATGCCCACCGCCGTGCCCGCAAGGCCAAACGCGATCCAAAGCCCGGGATTGCTGAGCGGTGGACCGGGCTCATTGACCCATCCATCAAGCGCGAATTTCACCGCCCAGGTCAGCAGCACGGCGAACCAGACCAGCAGGGCGTGCACGCCCAGCGAGAGATCGCTGGCCCGGATCGAGGAGGCGATCACGATCCAGTCGATCACAAGCCAAGCGACGCACAGCGACGCCGCCTGCGAATCCACATGCGAGATCCCGGCCGCAAACAGCCCAACCCCAAGCCCGGCAATAGCCCTCGCAACGGTCCAGGGGTTTGGGGCCCGCGACAAGAGGCGTGCGTGGGCGAGAGCGACCGCGCCGCACGCCATGGGAACAAGCATCCCCGGTCGCAGCACGAGCCCGAACACGCGGGATGTCTGGCCGAGCCCGTGCCACCATTCCACGCGGCAGGACAGCCCCGTCGAAACAAACAGCAGCAGGGTTGCCACAATCCGCAGTTCGTTATCGCGCCTCCAGGCGGCCAGGATCGACAGGACGAGCGTGGTGGCCGCCGCAGCACACGCCACGGCTTCCTCCGTTGCTCTCTGATGGATCAATGCGGCCCCGAGCAAGAAGAAGCCGAGCGCGAGGGACTTGTTGACGATGTGATGCCAGACGGACTCGCCGAACAGCTCTTCGGAAGCGGCCGTCAGGTTTTCCGCGGCGGGGTCGGCCTGGAGCCGGCGTCGACTGCTCAGGGTCACCGAGCCGTAGATCAGCCACGCGACCCCGACCCCCGCGCAGGCCGCGGTCCACTCGGTGAGATAAAAACCGATGAAGTGAACCCCGCTCGCATCCGGCGCGGCATTCCACGAGTCCCACATCAGGACTCGGATCGTTGCGTAGACCAGGACCAGGGCGCCGTAAAGGTCGAGGACGCGCGTCCTCAGCCACCGGCCCGCGCCCAGTGCGCCCAGGCCGAGCATCGTCATCGCCAGCGCCTGGGCAAACCCGGAAAGGGCGATCGCGATCGTGGCCACCAGGAGCGCCCCCGCCGTCGCAACCAGCGTGGAGGCAAGTCGTTCGACACGGCTGTGGGGCCGCGGGTTGAGGACCCGCTGCGTCGTGACCATGAAGCAGGCCAGGATGAACGCCGCGAGCCCGGTCAGGCCCGGCACCGAGCTCTGCGGCACCAGTCCGGTCTGCTTCGCAATGAAAACCCCGAAGACAACCGACCAGACGGAGACAGAAAAGCTCGTGATTGGCCGCAGGCGGAGCTTGAACGCCTTGGAGAAAAAGCTCGGGTCGTTGAGCAGGGACAGAAGGTCGACTTCGGTGAGTTCCGCCGAATCGCTGCGGTCTGCCCGGCGCGCGGTGAACCACGCCTCGGCGTGCACGAGCAGCCAGGTCGACGCGAGCGTGGCCAGGCCGATGCGCGGCGCCTGCTCGCCGAAACGCATGATCCATCCCGCGCCGAAGGCGAGCGTCGCCACGTTGGTGAGCCAGCGGCAGAGAGAAAATGTCGACCCTTTCCAGACGCTCAGCCCGTGACCCACGACAAACAAAGCACCCCAGTAGGCGGGCAGGTAGACATACCCGCTATCGCCCTCGCTCGCGATCAGCGGAGCGATATACGCCCCAATCAGCGAGATCACTCCGACAACACCCAGCCCGCTGATCGCGCTGATGACCACGCCCGTAGCCGCGACGGCGGCAAGCACCAGCAGCGTCGCGCCCGGATCCATCAGCTTGTAGAGGGCATAAGCGGCATAAGAAGAGGCGTAGAGCGAGCCCAACCCGGCGATCGTCAGTCCGACACCCGACCACGGATTCAGTTTCCGGCGTGCCACTTCGCCCAGCGAAAGCAGAAAAACTCCAAGGCCGGCGCCCAGGACGCAGCGGACCGCACCGGGGATCTGCTGCAACCAGCCCTGGCTCACAGCAAACTGCACAAAGAGGGCGACCCCGATGGTGACAACAAGGCCGCCCACCAGCGCATACCAGCGGCCCGCCACAAGCGCCTCGACCCCGGACCAGTCGATCTTGGCGCGGCGTTCTGAGAAAACGGGCTCCGGGGTCCACTCGATGTTTTCGGGCTGGCGATCGGATTCGCTCGGCGCCGGTGAATCGGTGCGTTCTGAGGGATTGGAATACGCGGCGCTCAAGACACCAGGCTGCGGCGCCGGGGTTTCGACGGCCTCGTAGGTTGTCGGTTCGGCTTGGATGAGTTGGTCTGGCTCGGCGGGCTTTGTCGAGATCTGTCCGGCCGCCCGTTCCAAGGCCTCCAGCCGCGATTCGATACGTGCGAGCCGTTCGAACAGTTGAAGGGTGCGATCGGGCATCGGGTCTCCCACGGGAAGATGACTTAGGAACAAAGCTAGTATACACTAGCATAAATGGGAGCCGGGGCGAGTTCTTTTTGGGGAGCGAACCAGAGGGAAGTGAGATTCGTCGAGAATACCGACCTGCCGCCGCGGGAAGGAAGGGAGAGATACGGTGATGTTCTCGGGCAAAGTCCGGGCCGCGGCTGCTATCTTCCGGTCCCTGGAGACTCCTGCATGAACACGCCCTCGCGTTCGACACAACCGCCGGCTATTCGCCTTTATGACGGCGACGCCGAGGCGCTCCTTGCCGCGGACACATCGCCCGATCGGATCAGTCTGTTTCCGGGTGCGGGGGGCAAGCTTGCGCCGGGGCAGCGGCTGCGCATCCTCTGGGGTCAGGACATGCTGCGCGACATACTGGACGGTCGATACCGGACGGTGGTGTGCGGCGTCAACGATCACGACAACTCGCACGGGATTATCGCGCAGCTTTGCGAGCTCGTCGCGACGAGTCAGTGGTCGGCGCGGAGCGTGACGAGTTACGCCAAACTGTTCCAGGAGAGCGTGAGCGTGCACGCGGCCCACGACCGCGAGCCCTACGTGCTGAAGTTCGACCTTGACAGCGTGCTGATCCTGGCGCTGATGCGGCCGCGCGGGCGGGACCACTTCACTCCCGACGATCTGTCGCGCGGGTTTATCACGGTGACGAAGATGCTGGCGGACCGGCGCGACCGGCTGCCGGTCTGTTCCGTCAGTTTTCTCAACGCGCGGGCCAACAAGCTCGTCGGTCCGGGCGGGCAGGAGCCGAGCTTTGAGTCGGTGCTCAAGACGATGTACCATGCCGGCTTCCGGGGGGACGTCTACACCTCGCCGGCGATGTGGAAATTCGGGCACGTGGGCGTCTTTCCGAGCTATCCGTTCCCCGAGGGCGTTGAACGCATGCGTGCGGGCAGCAGCTGATCCGGGAACTGCGGCTGCCGCAAGCGGACGCAGGAGCGATTACCGCAGCACCAGCCCGTCCCACGCCAGGCCCATCGACTCGGGGAGTTCGGCCTGCGTTGCTTCGTGCCCGAGGTCGTGTGTCATGTGCACAAACCACGTCTTGTCGGCACCGACCTCGTGCGCGATGCCGATCGCCTGACCGAGCGTCAGGTGCGTCGGGTGATGCCGGTGACGAAGTGCATCCAGCACCAGCGTCCGTACATGGCGCAACCCGGGCCAGGTTTCGGGGGGTATGGCCGAAACATCGGTCAGGTAGGCGAGGGGTAAAAGCGAAGAGCAAAGGCTGCTTTCCACGGGCTCGATGCGAAACCCGACGATGGGCAGGCGCCCGTGGAGCACCCGCAGGGGAGTGAATCGCAGGCCGTGGAGCTCAACGGGGACGCCCACCCGGAGTGGCCAGGCGATCAGGGTTGCCACAAAGCTCTGGTTGATGTTCTTTTCGCTCTCGAAGATATGGCCGAAGGTGCGTTTGAGAAAGCCGAGCGTGTGCTCTTCCGCGTACACGTCGATCGCCTGCTGCTGCATCGCGTTGTACCGTCGCACCTCGTCGAGCCCGAAGGTGTGATCGACGTGGTTGTGCGTGTACAGGATCGCGTCGAGGCGCTTGATGCCGAACCGCAGCGCCTGCTGGCGCAGATCCGGGCTTGTGTCGATCAGAACCGTCCGGGGCCTGCCCGAATCGTCGACCCATTCGATCGCGGCGCTGGTCCGAAGCCGGTTGTCCTTCGGATCGGCGCTCGTGCAGACGGCGCACTCGCAGCCGATCACCGGGATGCCGCTCGACGTGCCGGTGCCCAGGAACTTGAACGAGAAATCGCGCACGCGAGGTCCTTGGGCGTCGTCAGTGCCGGGTCTGCTGCATGGGAACTTCCGGCACGAGCAGGGGATTGTCGAGCGGCCGGTGCGAAGCAACAAACACGGCCCGGGTGAGGTCCGACCAGGCGCTCTTGTTTTCCCAGTCGATCGGGTGGTTCTTCCAGTTGGGCTGGGTTTTCGGCATGTAGACGTGCGGGAAGTGGCGCTTGAGCTGGTTGAAGATCCAGGGCCTGGTCGGGCGGCAGCCCGTGCCGTGCATCGCCTGCGAGAAATAGGCTTTCTCTTCCTTCACCAGATTGATGGCCTCATCGGTTCCGGGGGAGACGCACGTCTCGAGCATGAAAAGGTCTTTGGCGAACGGCACCAGGAACTCGATCGATTCCTTCGGGTTCGCGAGGTGATAGAGCAGGCCGTAGTTAAAGACCACGTCGTACTTCTCCCCGCGCGGCAGGTCGCTCGTGCCGGGATATTCCATGTCGAGAAAAAACGTCTTCACGCGCGGTTCTTTTTCGAACCGCCATTTCATCATCGCGATGTTCGGCGCGCGGCTGTCCGTCGCATGGACGGTGCAGCCGCGGTCGAGGAAGAATGTGGTGAAATCGCCGATGCCGGCGGAAACCTCGAGGACCTTCTTGTTGCGAAGGTCCATATTGAGGCTCGCGAGATGTTCCAGCACGCGGAAGGTGTGGTTCAGGTACCAGAAGGAGTGGAAATCCTGGCGCGGGTCCTTGTTGTTGTCCCACGGGGAAAGCGGGCGGACGCCGCTCAGAGGGGTAATGTTCTGATTGCTGCTCAACGCTCAAGCCTCCTGACGCATCATTCGTCGCGCTGCCTGGTTTCGCCGGTGTAGTTCGGCGATTCCTTGGTGATCCTGATGTCGTGGGGGTGGTTTTCGACCACCGTCGCTCCGCTGACGCGGCAGAAACGCGCTTCGCGCCGGAGTTCTTCGATTGTGCGGCAGCCGCAATACCCCATGCTGCTCCGCAGGCCTCCGACGAGCTGGTAGGCGAACTCGGCGAGGGGACCCCGGTAGGGAACCATTCCTTCGACGCCCTCGGGGACAAACTTCATCTTGGGGACGCCGTCGGACCCCAGTTTTTCCGACTGGCGGTAGCGGTCGGCGCTGCCGGCGCTCATCGCGCCTTCGCTGCCCATGCCGCGGTAGGTCTTGTAACGCCTGCCCCCGCTGATGACGAGTTCGCCGGGCGATTCGTCGAGGCCTGCAAAGAGCGAGCCCATCATCACGCTGTGCGCACCCGCCGCGATGGCTTTGGGAATATCGCCCGAATGCCGGATGCCTCCGTCGGCGATGACGGGCACGTCTTTGTCGGCTTCCTGTGCGCCGCTCGCGGCGTTCATGATGGCGGTGATCTGCGGCACGCCGACTCCGGTGACGACGCGGGTCGTGCAGATGGAACCCGGACCGATGCCCACCTTGATCGCATCGGCCCCGGCCTCGATCAGGTCGATCGCGGCCTCGCGCGTCGCGATGTTGCCCACGATCACGGAGACGCTGCAGTGCTTTTTTACGTCCCGGAGGGTGCGGAGCACGTTCTCGCTGTGTCCGTGCGCCGTGTCGATGACGACGACGTCGACCTCTGCCGACAGAAGCTGATCGAGCCGGTCGAGCTGGCCGACGCCGATGGCGGCGCCGCAGAGCAGACGCCCCCGTTTGTCGGTGTTGGCGCTCGGGAATCGGCTCAGGCGCTCGATATCCCGCATCGTGATCAGGCCCCGCAAGTTCCCCTGCGAGTCGATCAGCAGCAGTTTCTCGACCTTGTTCTTGCTGAGGATGACCTCCGACTGCTCGAGGGTGGTTCCCTGCGGAGCCGTGATCAGTCCTTCGCTGGTCATGACCTCCCGGACCAGGGTGGCCGGATCTTCAACGAACTTGAGGTCCCGGCGCGTCAGGATTCCCAGGATCCTGCCTTTGCCGCGCGGATTTTTCGCGCCGTCCTCGGTCACGGGGAAACCGCTGACGTTGTGCGCCCGCATGAGTTCCTTCGCCCGGCTCACGGTGTCGGTCGGGCCCAGCGTGAGCGGATCGGTGATGACGCCGTTGGCGCTGCGCTTGACCTTCGCCACTTCCCGCGCCTGAGCCTCGGCGGGCATGTTCTTGTGGATGATGCCGATGCCGCCCTCCTGGGCGAGGGCGATCGCGAGCGAATGCTCGGTGACCGTGTCCATGGGGGCCGAGATCAGCGGCACCTTGAGCGTGATCGAGCGCGTCAGGCGCGTTGAAGTGTCGGCCTCGGAGGGCATGACGCCCGAGCGCCGGGGCAGCAGAAGAACATCATCAAACGTGATCCCGTCGTACACGATTTTGGAGAACGGATCGATCGGCGCCGCCTGCGGCCGTTCGCCCGCCTGCCGGGCGCGGGCCCCACCCGTTTTTCCGCCTGTCTTTTCCTGAGCCGTCCGACGCACGTGTGCTTTGGGCAACATGGAATAGCGTTGGAGCCGATCCCCACCGAATCAAGCCGGGCCGGCCATCTTCCCCCCCGGCGGCCCGTCGGATCGCGCGAACTTCATATTCGGTGCCCCCGCGGCGGGCGGCAGCAACCGCTAACCTAGGCCGACCGATGTCCGATCCTCTGCCCTCCATCTCGTGGACTCCCCCCGCCGGTGATCCCGACGCCTCGCTGCGCCGGGAGTGGTTCCTGACCAACGGTCTGGGAGGGTTTGCGAGCGGCACGCCCCTGGCCATCCCGCAGCGGCGCTACCACGCCTGGCTGATCGGCGCCCTCAAGCCCCCGGTCGGCCGCGTGGCCGCTCTTCTATCGATGGTCGAATCGGTGGTTCTCAAGGCTGCGGCGGGCACCCCGACCGGGCAGGGAGAACAGCGGCTGGAGTTTTCCACATTTGAGTTTCCGGGCGCCGAGACAATGCGGGAGGGCGAGGCCCCGAATGTGCAGCGCTGCTTCAGCCCTCCGGGGCGCGAGTTTCTCCAGCGCTTCGAAAAGGATGTCGCCTGCCGGTGGATGTACCGCTGCGGGCCGGTGGAGTTCACCCGCGAACTCATCCTGCCCCACGGGCGCAACACCGCGGTGCTGCGGTACACCGCCACATCTGCGCGGCACGCGGCCCGTCTTGAACTCCGCCCGCTCACGCCGCTCCGCGACTTTCACGAGCTCGTCCGTGAGAGCCAGCGGAAGGGCGATTACAGCGTGATAAGCGGTCCGGGCACGTGCGAAGTGAGCACGCCGGTTGCAACACTTTCCCTCTCCTCTTCGGCCGGCTCCTTCACCCAGGATCGCCAGTGGTGGTTCAATTTCCGGTATCCGCGTGATGCCGAGCGTGGCCAGGACTCGACCGAAGACATTTTCTCGCCGGGCTGGTTCGCGCTCGATCTGGTTCCCGGCAAGGCCGCGGTGCTGGAAATCTGTGCGTCGGTCTTTGCGCCCGGCGACCGCGCCTCGCGTCGGATGTCTCCGGTTGCCTTCGATTCTGCCGCGGCCGAAGAGCGTGAGCGTGTAAGCAGGCTGATGTCCCAGACGCCATCGCCCGCGTCGGTGGGGCTGGCCGACGGGCCCTCGATCCTCCGCACGCTCGTGGCCGCCGCGGACCAGTTTGTGGTTGAACGTGCCCGCCCGGCCCTGGCGGTGGGCCCGCCCAGGCCGCCCGCCGCGCCGGACTGCTCGGTGATCGCCGGTTACCCCTGGTTCAGCGACTGGGGGCGCGACACGATGATTTCTCTGCCCGGCCTCCTGCTGGTGACGCGGAGGCTGGACGAGGCCAAGCGTGTCCTCGAGACTTTCGCGGGGCTGACACGGCGGGGGCTGGTTCCAAACTGCTTTGACAATGGGAGCGGGCAGGCGGAATACAACACGGTCGACGCGTCGCTCTGGTTTCTACATGCCGCCAGGTCTCTGCAACTCGCCTTTGCAAAAGCGGGCAAGCCGGACCCCACGGACGACAAGTCGCCCATCCGCCGCGCCTGCCTCTCGATCATCGAGGCGTACCAGGAGGGAACGGATTTCAACATCCGCATGGACCCGCGCGACAGCCTTATCAGCGCGGGCGACATCGGGACGCAACTGACGTGGATGGATGCCAAGCGTGACGGCGTGGTCTTTACGCCCCGTCACGGAAAGCCGGTGGAGATCAACGCGCTTTGGTTTTCCGGCCTTCAGCTTGTTGCCGACATGATCGATGCCGATCGCCCGAATTCGGCCCGGCAGTTCCGGCAGATCGCCCAGCGCGCGGGCCAAAGCCTGCGCGAGTCGTTCTGGAACGCCGGAGCCGGCTGCCTCTACGACGTGCTGACGCCGGGCCCGGGCGGCTGGACACCCAACTCCCAGATCAGGCCGAATCAGATCTTTGCCTGCAGCCTCCCGTATTCCGCCCTGGATCAACAGCAGGCCGAATCGGTGCTCCGCGTCGTGACGCAGAAGCTTCTGACACCGCGGGGCCTGCGGACGCTGAGCCCGGACGATCCGCACTACGTGGGCCGTTTCGAGGGACCGCTCTTCCGGCGCGACGGGGCCTACCACAACGGCACCGTCTGGCCCTGGCTCATCGGTCCCTACGCCGAGGCGACGCTCCGCATCGGCAAGTTCTCCAACCGCGCCAAAGCGGACGCGGTGAGCGCTCTGCGGCCGCTGCTCGAGATGATCGCGCCCGGCGAGGGGGGCGGCCCCGGGCTCGGACAGATCCCCGAGATTTACGACGGCGATGATTCGGCGGAGAAACCCCGGCGCCCCGACGGCTGCTTTGCGCAGGCGTGGAGCGTGGCCGAGTGCCTTCGCGTGTGGTTGCTGGCGAATTCCTAGCAAGACCGGCGCGGCCCGACACCCCGCGCGAGCCGCAGTCGCTCGAAGATCCGCGGAGACTCATTAGGCCTTCTTGTCGGCGGCTTCGCCGGCCTGCATCAGGCGCTCGCCCTGCTCGGGCGTCATGGAGCCTTCGGCGATATAGGCGGCGATCTCACGACGCGATTCCTCGCGCTGCCTGGTGGCCTTGGAATCCCGGATCCCGCTCACGATAATGGAAATGACCCAGCCGAGCGAGCCGAAAACGATCGCGACGATCGGGATCACCATTTCAAGTTCGCTGCCGAGAGTAAGAGGCATCATCGCAAAGCCCTCCAGGTGGATTCAGCACTTTTCCGCGCGGGCCTTCATCAGCTTTTCGCCCTGCTCGGGAGACATATTTCCTTCGGCGATGTACGCCGCAATCTCCCGACGTGTCCGTTCCCTTGCAACGCCCACGATGGCGCCGGTCACGGATTTGACCACGGAGCAGATGACGATGCCGCCCACAATCAGTATCCAGGGGAAATAACCCCGCTCCATCACTTGAGTGAGGAACTGGCCGACCTCCGATTGCCCCAGGATCTGATTCATTTCGCCCCATCCTAACCGTGCAAGGGAAGGGTCCTTTCCGGTACCCCTGATTGGGATTGGACCCGCGCCGGTTTCGGTCGTTTGGCACCCGGCACGCGATAATCGTTGCATGGCCCGGTCCGACGAACTGGAGACTCAGGAACAAGCGGTGCTTCGGCAGGTGCTCGATGCCTACCGGCAGGGCTGGTTTCCCATGGCCACGCCTCAGCCGGGCCAGGATCTTGAGGGCGACCCGGAGGTTGAATGGGTCCAGCCTTCCCGCAGGGCGATCATTCCGCTGGACGGCCGCTTCCACGTCCCCAA
The DNA here is from genome assembly GCA_018242625.1 of Planctomycetota bacterium. GTDB lineage: Bacteria > Planctomycetota > Phycisphaerae > Phycisphaerales > UBA1924 > JAFEBO01. Next base: position 264,503 of record JAFEBO010000003.1, on the reverse strand, counting down.
GTCGCTGGCGCAGCGAGTCCGTTCGGGACGTTTTCTCGTGACCTCCGACCTTGCGTTCGGGGCGGTCATCCGCAACTGTGCCGCCGCGAAGCGGTCGGACGGCGGAGCCTGGCTCGTTCCGTCGATCATCGATGTCTTTCTATCGCTTCACAAGCACGGGCACGCGCACAGCATCGAAGCATGGCTTGCGAGCGATCTCGCCGGGCCCGCGCCGGCGTCCGACAGTCTGCACGCCCGGCGCGAAATCCTGGGGCGCCCGCACGTTCTGGTGGGCGGGCTTTACGGCCTGGCCCTGGGCAAGGTGTTCTGCGGGGAGTCGATGTTTCACAATCCGGCGCAGGGGGGCACCGACGCGAGCAAGGTCTGCCTCGTGCATCTCGTCAATCACCTGCGAAAGCGGGGGTTTGAGCTGCTCGATGCGCAGCTCGCCAACGACCACACGGCGCGGTTCGGCATGTATGAACTCCCACGGGCGGAATACCTTCGCATGCTCGCACGACTGTCACGAGAGACAGTCGGATGGGAGCCTTTTCATGGCGTAGCGCCGGGCGCCCCGGAGTAGAGCAGGACGCGAGGACCCGAGCGGCAGGAGATTGTCGTCGTGCGCTCATCGATCTTGAGCGCTACGGAGAGTGCCACGATCTTCTCCCGTCCGCTCATGTCGTCGCGGCATGAAGGAACAGCCGCGCACGGCCGATGGGGCCTATTCAAGTGAACTGCTGGATGGGACGATGTACGCGGTGAATCGTGCAGCGCACCCGTACCATTCAAAATGACTTCCGCAGTCGCCCCGACTATCGCCCCGGACCACGCCTCGCACGCGTTTCAACGCTGCATCAATCCGCGTTGTGCGGCGGAGTATCCGGTGCACCAAGTGCTTGTGGGCTGCTCCAGGTGCCATTCCCTGCTGGATGTCGTCTATCACCGGCCGCGTCATTCGGATCTTGACTTCTCGACCTTCACCCGGCGTTCGCTGACGACCGGGCCGCGTTCGGCCGCGGGAGTCACGGTGGGCCAGGGAGCAACCGCCGCCGCCCTTGATTTTTCCGGGGTCTGGCGCTTCCGGGATCTGCTTCCCTTTTACCGGCGCGAGAGCGAGATCGTGACGATTGGCGAGGGCCGCACCAACCTGCAGCGGGCCGATCAGCTCGCGCGGACCTTGGGCTTTGATGTGCCCACCGGCGCGGGCGCGTCCGGCCCGCTCTACCTGCAGTACGAAGGCTTCAATCCGAGCGGCAGCTTCAAGGACAACGGCATGAGCGCCGGGTTCACACACGCCGCGATGGTGGGGGCCTCGAGCGTTGCCTGCGCGAGCACGGGCAATACGAGCGCCAGCCTCGCGGTCTACGGTGCTCTCACCGGCGTGCGCTGCTACGTATTTATCGGGGACGGCAAGATAGCCTACGGCAAGCTTTCGCAGGCGCTCGATTACGGCGCGATCACGCTGCAGATCGCTGGCGATTTCGATGCGTGCCTGGCCCGCATCAGGCACATTGCAGAGAACATGCCGCAGGCGGGCGTGTACCTCATGAACTCGGTCAATCCCTTCCGGCTCGAAGGTCAGAAGACCATCATGTACCGCGTGCTCGAAGGTCTTGACTGGAAGATTCCCGACTGGATCATCGTGCCTGGGGGCAACCTGGGCAACTGCTCGGCCTTCGGCAAGGCCTTCATCGAGCTCTTCGAGATGGGCCTGATCACCAAGGTGCCGCGGCTGGCGGTGATCCAGGCCAAGGGCGCTCGCACGCTCGACCGGGTCGTCAATGAACAGGGCGTTTCATGGTCGAAGTCGGGCGAAGGTTCGCTGCTCTCGGGCGAGTACGACCGTGCAAAGGTAGAGGCCGAGTACCTGCGGATGGATTCCGCGAACGAGCGGGCCCACACCGTTGCGACCGCCATCGAGATCAACCGCCCCGTGAATCTGCCCAAGGCGCTCCGCGCCCTGCACGCGATGAACGGCGTCGTGCGGAGCGTGAGCGATGCGGAGATTCTGGAGCACAAGGCGCTCGTCGGGCGCACCGGCTTCGGCTGTGAGCCCGCCAGTGCCGCCTCGGTCGCCGGTGCTCGTCTGCTGCTGAAAGAGGGCGTGATCAAGCCGCACGAAACGGTCGTCTGCATCCTCACGGGCCACCAGCTCAAAGACCCGGACGCAACGGTTCATTACCACATGGAACCGGACAAGCAGAAGGGCGACAGCCGGCCCGAGGGCCGCTACGCCAACCGGCCGATCCGTGTGGCGGACGACTTGGGCGCGATTTTGGAAGCGATGGGAATTCCCGCCGCCTGATGCGCCCCATTTCGCTGCCGCGCTTTGATGCTGCGGCATCTTCCTCTACCATTTGAGATGCGTTATCGCCTGCTCGCGGTCGACCTTGACGGCACGTTGTTCAATCGCGCGGGATCAGTCTCTCCGACCAACATCGCCGCGGTTGAGCGAGCCCGTGCCGCCGGGCTGAAGGTCATCGTTTGCACCGGGCGGGGCCTGCTGGAGTGCTCGGGCGGCCTCGAGGCGATCAACCAGCAGGAGCCGGTGGTGGTGGCCGGCGGCGCCATCATCGCCGATCCGGTCCGGCAGACCACCATCCACCGATTCAACATCCACCAGAGCCTGGTGCACGACGCGGTCGAGATCATTCTTGCCAGCAAGCACGCGGCGCTCGTGTTGAAGGATCCGCTCCAGGCCGGCTTCGACTACCTCGTCGTGAATCCCGACGACTGCCCGCTCGACCCGGTTACCCAGTGGTGGTTCGCCAAGATGAACGTCGAGGTCCGCTACACCCAGAGCCTCGCGGAAGATCCGTGCCCGCTGGCCACGGTGCGCATCGGGGCGTGCGGCATGGGCCACATACTCGATCATGCCAAGGGCCAGCTGATTGCCGCACTCGGCGACAACGCAGTAATCCACAATTTTCCCGCCGTCGTTGCGCCCGAGCATGTCAAGACGCTCGGCGACGGTCAGACTCTCAACATCCTGGAAGTCTTCGATAAGGACGCGACCAAGTGGTCGGCCATTTCTTGGCTCGCAAAGGAGTGGGACATCCGCCCCGCCCAGATCATCGCGATCGGCGATGAGATCAACGATCTGTCCATGATCCAGGGTGCGGGTCTAGGGATCGCGATGGGAAACGCGATTCCCGCCACCAAGGCCGCGGCCCGGCGCATCACGCTTTCCAACGAGGAGTCCGGCGTGGCCCACGCCATCGATCGCGTGCTCGCGGGCGACTGGTAGCCCTTACGCCGATTGCACGATGCCGAACGAGCGGGCGTGCTGCTTCATGTATTTGTATTTCTGCGAGGACGTATCCACGCGGGAGAGTACCGCCCACGCCGCATCCACGGCGGCATAGCCCGAGCGGATGTGCTCCTCCGACAGCGTCATCATGGTGCTTCCGCTGGCCTTGGACGACTCCTCGGACTTTTTCGCGGCCTCGATCGACTGGCGCACCACCCGGGCGTGCTCCGGCGCGCCGATGGCGTCGTACCCGTCGGCAGCGAAGACGCCCAGCTCGGTCGTCTGGTTGAAATACGCACGCGCAAAGCCGCCGTGCTGGACCTCGTTCTCAAGGATAAACAGGGCGGCCATCCGCTTCTGGTGCAGATCCATGCCCCGGAATCCTTCGCTGTCCACGCTGGGGTGACCCCGGTCGGCGAGCAACAATTCAACCCGGTCCTCAAACAGAGATCGGTCTGTGTTCATCGGTTCCCTCGTGCGCTTCGAGTCCTCAACGTGCCCCAATCATTGACCTCGATCAAGGAGTTGCTCACTGCCCGGGGGCTCGCCCCCAAAAAATCCCTCGGGCAGAATTTCCTGGTCGACCACAACCTTATCCGCAAACTTGTCGACGCCGCCGGGCCACGCGAGGGCGATCTGGTCCTCGAAATCGGCCCCGGCACCGGCGTCCTGACCGACGAACTGCTCGGGAGGGGCGTCCGGGTCATCGCCTGCGAGTTGGACGATGGCTTGTTTGCCCTTCTTCAGGAGCGCCTGGGGCCGTTTCTCCAGTCCGGCCAGCTCACCCTTGTGCGTGGCGATTGCCTGGATGGAAAGAGAGCGCTGCATCCTCAGCTCAGGGAAATGCTCGCCAAAGAACCGTTCCGCCTGGTCGCCAATCTGCCCTACGGCGCGGCTACACCCCTTGTCTCGACGCTGCTGCTCGATTATCCAAACTGCTCCGGGCTCTTTGTCACCGTGCAGAAGGAAGTGGCCGACCGATTGGGCGCCGCTCCCGGCTCCGGTGATTACGGCCCCCTGTCGGTTATTGCCCTGGCGACCGCCCGGGCCGATCGCATCGCGAAATTGCCCCCCGAGTGCTTCTGGCCGCGCCCGGATGTCACGAGCTCGATGCTCTCGCTGACCCGGGTGCCTCCGCTCACCCACCGGCTTCACGATCTGGCCGACTTCGCACGGGTTCTGTTTGAGCAGCGCCGCAAGCAGATCGGGGGCGTGCTGCGGGAAAAATTTTCTGTTCGCGAACCATTCGCATATCCGGGCGGCATTGGCGCCAAGGACCGGGCCGAGAACCTTTCCCCGGCGCAGTTGCTGACGCTTCTTCTCGCGGTCGAGGGTGGCGGCGGGCGAACCGGCGCGGTATCGTGAACGAAGAGACTGTGCCTCCGCGAGGGACCACCGCCTTGCACTCAAAAGCGTCGAATCCGGCGAACCCGTCTCCGCACCCCACCAGCTCGATTGTTCTATTTCCTCACGCTCCCAAAGTGTTGCTACCGATTCTGTCCGCCCGGATCGAAGTCACCCCGCGCTGACGCACACTTCCAATGAGCTTCACCGACCCACACACCGATCACCAGCAAAACGACGCTTCCTCTCTCGCCCATCTTCTCGAACCAGTCCTCAAGAACTGCTGCAACGGCTGCCTGGGCGAGATCACGTGGTTCAAGTCCGCCTGGTCATCGAGCGGGAGCGCGACGGGAAGCTCGACCTGGTCCGATGCCCGCGGGCGCTGTGAAGTCATCATTAAACTTCCCCTTGGCCCGGCCGAATATCGCTGGACATCGGAACTGGGCAACCCCGAGATCAAGGCGCCCACGCCCCGCGTCTTTGCCTGCGGATCCGAACTGGGCGGGTACGACCTTGCCTGGATCGTCGAGGAACGCGTGCACGGCGAGCCGATCCGGCCGCGCATGCAGCCGGGCGATGTGCACGATGTCATCGTGGCCGCCTCAGACTTCCACGATGCCGCCCTGCGTGCCCGCCCCGAGATCGGGCCCGCAAAGCCGCTGGACTGGGAAGGAACTCTCGCCAAGGCCCGCGATGTCTGCCATGCCTTTGCCATCGCCGATGCTCAGCGATGGAACGAGGCCGTCAAACACACTGTCAAAGCCCTCCCCAAGCTCCTGGCCCGCTGGAACGCCCGCCCGCTCAACTGCTGGTGCCACGGCGATCTGCACCCCGGAAACGTCCTCCGGCTGGCCGCACCACGCAACGATGCGCACGCCTGCGTCATGATCGATCTGGCGATGGTTCATCCGGGTCACTGGATCGAAGACGCGGTGTATCTGGAGCGTCAGTACTGGGCTGCGCCCGACTATCTGCACGGCGTCAAACCGGTGACCGAGCTGGCGCGGCTGCGTAAGGCCAAAGGGCAGCGAGTCGAGAGCGATCACGCCGACCTGGCCAATATTCGGCGCGTCCTCATGGCCGCTGTCTCCCCCGCCTTTATGGACCGCGAGGGACATCCCAAGTACCTGGCGGCCGCACTCGAAATGCTGGAAAAAACCCTTCCGCAAGTTGCCCGATAAGGACCAAACAACCACCGTGCGCCCGGTCCCGGGAACCCCCCTAGAATCTCGTCACCCGCCGCGTGGCGGGACAACAGGGAATCTCTCCGGGAGCTCACCGCGTGGAAGCCTTCGAAAAACTCAAAAAGCTGATCGCCGACGCCGAAGAGGACGTGCTCAAGTTCGACGGGGGCAACAAGGCCGCCGGGACGCGCGTCCGTAAGTCCATGCAGGACATCAAGGCCGCCGCTCAGGAAATCCGCGAAAAGGTTCTGGAAGTCCGCGATGCCCCAAAGCCCAGCTGAGGCACAAGCCCAAACCCGTTCGCCGGCCCTCGCAGGCGAGGAAGAGTCGCAGAGCGCGCAGACCAAGCTTCTCTTTGATCTCTCGGGAATCGATCTCGCCGCCGAGGCCGTTTCCAAGAAGATGCTGGAGAGCGTGAATCCGCACCGCGGCGCCATGGCCCTGCTCGACCGCGTCGTCTGGCAGACGCCCGACTTCTGCCGGGGTATCGGGGTCCACCGCGCCCGCCCGGACGAGTTCTGGTGCGAGGGGCACTTCCCCAACAACCCGATCATGCCCGGCGTGCTCATGGTTGAAGTGGGGGCGCAGCTCGCCTGCTACCTCTACAACGTCCGGATGAAGAACACCAACATCGCGGTGTTCCTTCGGATCGAGGACTGTTCTTTCCGCGCCATGGTCAAGCCCGGCCAGGACCTCTTTGTTCTCTGCCAGGAAGTGAAGGCCTCGCGCCGCAGATTCATCTCTGATATCCAGGGAATGGTCGAGGGCAAGGTCGCGTTTCAGGCCCAGATCACCGGCATGAGCATGTGATCCTCATTCGAGATGGGCCTCTTGCGCTCGCATCCAGCCTGCGCCGCCAATCCCTATGAACTGCTATCCGCTGCTGTTTCGCCCCATCTTCAAGGACAAAGTCTGGGGCGGGCGTGCTCTCATGGCTCTCGGAAAACAGCTGCCGCCGGGCAATATCGGCGAGTCCTGGGAACTCGTCGATCTTGATTCAACTTCCGTGAGCGGCGGCGGAGGCGGCGCGGAGCATTCGCTCATCGAAAACGGCGAACTCGCCGGTCGCCCGATCCGCGAAGCCATCCGTCTGTGGGGCCGCGATCTGCTCGGAAAAACACGCCTGACTCCCGAGGGTGCCTTTCCGCTGCTCGTCAAGTTCCTCGACGCCCGCGAGCACCTCTCCATCCAGGTCCATCCTTCTCCAACCTACGCCGCGGCGCACAAAGACGCGCACCTGAAAACCGAGTGCTGGTACATACTCGCCACCAGCAGCGTCAACGGCCAGCAGCCCGTCATTTTTAAGGGCCTCAAGCCCGGGGTCACAAGAGACCAGCTCGGCCAGGCCGTGAAGGACCAGAACGTGCCCGCGCTGATGCAGGCTTTCCCCGCCGTTGTGGGCGAGTGTCACAACCTCCCCAGCGGCACGATCCACGCTCTCGGCGCCGGAGTCGTCGTCGCCGAGGTGCAGACTCCAAGCGATACCACCTTCCGCGTCTACGACTGGGCGAAGGAGTACGGCCGCACCGGTCGCGAACTGCACGTCTCCCAGACCCTCGCCTGCACCGACTTTGGCCCGCCGCCGCCCCTGGCCCGACTCGAATCGGGCGTTGCCCAGGGCCGCCTCGTCACAACGGAGTTCTTCCGCGTCGATGAATGGCGACTGAAGCCGGGTGAGGCAAGGCCTCTCGCATCCCGCCCTGCCGGGGCACAGGTGCTCACCGTCCTCGCCGGGCGCGGCACTCTGAGCGGGCCCGGCTTTTCGCCCGTTTCGGTCGAAACCGGACGCACGCTTCTCGTGCCCGCCGCTCTTCTCCAGCACTCCGTTCTCACGGCTTCCGGCGAGCTCTCGCTGCTCCTCACCGACGTCTCCTGACGAGCCGAATCACGCCCGCCGGAGCAGGAACGAGTTGAGATTCTCGTGCAGATTGGGCCCGACCAGCGAGATGCGCTGGGCCGCAAGCCCGCGCAGACGGGCAAAGTACGACATGAACAGCGAGACGTTGCTGTATGCCATTCCGACCAGCGCCCCGCAGCCCGCCGCCAGAAGCGTGTCGATCAGAACCTGCTCACCCAGCTGTCGCCCATCCCGCTCCGCAAGGAAGTGAAGGCCGACCTTTCCGGCGGTGCGTCGCGCGCCCGTTTCGAGCACGCGAGACCCAAACCGCCGGCGGTATTCCGTCGCGGCAGGTTCCCAGTCCGTCAGCAGCAGGATGCGGGCGCCCGGGCCCATCGTGTCGAGTTGCTCTTTGATTTCGGCGTCGTAGGCGGCAAAGACGGGGCGCAGATCACCCATCTCAACCGCCTTGTCGCTCCCTCGGATGTGAATCGCCAGCACTCCGCTCCCATCCCCGATCCCGAGCCGTTGCCGCATTCGCTCGGCCTTCTCCATGATTTCAGCTCGCACCCGTACGTGCCTGGCGATCAGGCCAGCATAAACGTCGCCGAGAGGTCGGCCGGAGAATTCACTGTCGGCCCGCACCCAATGCAGAACTCCTGCGGGGGGTGCGTGAAAATCGCTGACGGTCGCCTGCTCAGGACGTCCGAAGAACGGCAACGCCGCCATCCGCGACCACGGGCCGGAAAACGCTCCGTTTTCGTCTCCGGAGAGATTCTCTCGGTTCCACTTGGGAGGGAAGAAATCGCCCATGGCCGCGGCGGCGTCGCCCACGGGCTCAAAGAACGAATCCCAGGCATTGCCGGAGCCGGCACCGAACCGGCTGGTCCGGCCCCACAAGACGATCGGACTCCGACCGCAGATCTCTGCCACCAGCAGCTGCCCGATCACATGATCCACATCCGACCAGAAACCTTGCCCCCATGCGCGGATTACATGAACAGCTCCCTGAGGTGCCATCGGAGGCGGAGCGATCTCTGCGATGGCCCGGCTGAGGGCGCGGGTTTGGGGGGAATCCCCAGCGTTCGAAGCCGCCCTCTTGGCAACGTCGGGGCGGTGGACCTTCAGGGCGATCTGGGCGATCAACAGCCAGCCGCGTTCGTCCAGCCAACCGACCGCCTGCATCTCGCGGCAGAGGCGATCGCCGAGCTCAAGCTCGCCCCGCGCCACAGCCTCGCCGGCGAGCGTAAGGAGCTCTGCCTGTCGCTGAGGATTGATCGGAAGAGCGGCCACTCCCGGAATGATTGACCCAAAAGAAAAGGCCCGCGTTTTCACGCGGGCCTTTCGGAGTACAGGGTTTCAACCCGTCAGGGATTACTCCTTGACGTAGTTGGTCAGCTCGTCGTCACGCACCGGCGTCTTGAGTTCGCTGCAGGTGGTGATGCCCGAGACCAGGTGCTCGCCGGGGGTCGTCGCCTTGGCGGTGAAGCGCCAGGACTTGGACTGACCGACGGCCAGGGTGCCGACCTCGAAGACCAGCTTGCCGTTCTCCATCTTGTTCGGCTGAGCCGAGCTGATGAAGGTGATGGCAGACGGGATCTCCATGGTCATCTTCACGTTCGTGAGGGGAACCATGCCCTGGTTCTTGACCTCGCAGACGTAGTCGTGGTTCACGCCCACGTTGACGACGCCGTCGTCGTCCGAGACCAGGGTGCCGACGTCAGGCAGGCCCTGCATGGTGGCCGAGCACGGAGCCGTGACGGCGGTGGCGCAGGGAGCGCTGGCCGTCGCGGTGGTGGAGATCGCGCCGCCGGCCGACGCGTTCACGGTCATGCTGACCGTCTTGGTCGCGCCGGGAGCGAGGCTGCCGAGGTTCCAGGTGGTGCCGCCCGGGCCGCCCGTGCCGCCGTTGTCGGCGGAGACGAACGTCGCGTTCGACGGAGCAGTGGCCGACACGGTGGTGGCCGCCGGAGCGTCACCCGAGTTGGTCACGGTGAACTTGAAGGTCAGCGGGCGACCGGTGCGGCCGACTAGGCCACCCTGCGGGCACTCGGCGACGATCTTGAGGGCCGGCTGGGTCACCTTGACCGTCTGGGGTTCGGACTGAGCGAACAGGCCGTCATCGGCGGTGACCTTCGAGGGGATCACGTAGGTGCCGGGCTTGGTCGTCTTGAGACCGAGGCTGAAGGGCTTGCTCTGACCCTGGGTGAGGGTGCCCGCGTCAAAGGTGTAGGTGGTCGCGCCGTCCATGGTCGTCATGCCGGCCGGGAGGGTTTCCGCGACCTTGACGTTGGTGGCCGGGCCCGAACCCGTGTTCTTGACCTCAAAGGTCGCGTTGATGGCATCGCAGACCGTCGCGTTCGGCGTGACCTTGTGGGTCAGAGCGATCGCAGGCTGGACGACCTGAAGGTTCGAGCAGAGCGAGTTGGCATAGCTGACCGTGAGGCAGGTCGAGCTGTTGCCGACGCCGCTGGCCTTCGCCGTGGCATCGATCACAGCGCACTTGCCCGGGGCAAGGTCGCCGATGAACCAGCGGGTCTCGCCGTTGGGGCCGCTCGAGGTGGCCTGCGGGGTGCTGGTCACGATCTGGCGGTTCTGCATGCTCGTGGCGGTGACCATCACGTTGCTGAGGGTCGCGTTCGTGAGGTTGCTCACGTAGATCTTGTAGGGGAAGTTGCTGTTCGCCTTCACCATCGAGGGGAAGACTTCCTGCAGCATGACGTGCGACGAGGCCATATCGCCCGTCGGGAAGCCCTGCTTGGTGGTCATCATGTCCGGGCCGATGACCGGGTTGCACGGGTCAGACTTCGGGGCCGGGGCCGGAGCCGCGGCCGGGACAGCCTTGGGCTGCTCCTTGCGCCAGTAGTACCCGTACGCGCCAACGCGCGTCGGAGCTTCTTCCGTGGGCAAACGCTTACCGTTCGCCTGACACCCGATCATTCCTGACCCGACCATCGCGGTCAGGGCAGCCGTTCCGATCAGCCTGCAAAGTGTGTTCATAAAAATCCTCTCACGCCGAGACCGGGCTCATGCTCCCGGTGGCCCCAGCGCCACCGGAATGGGTAAATTCGATCGCGCATGCCGGCCTCGACCGCAAGCGACGACCATGACAGAATAAACACTGCCGCGCGATCGATCCCACGCGGCGACGCATCAAAAAGCTCAAGCGCCGGCCTTCCGACGCCCACGCCCCGAATTGCCAAGGTTCCTTTTTCATACCGACGAAAGTCACCCCGCCACTTCTCTTGCGAAGGACCGGGAGACGACCCGGTGTCCTTCCCAAACGCAGTAAAAATCCGGGGCTAGTGTATCCAATACAAGACGTTCCCGGCGTCTTCCGGGCCTCGGAAACCCAATTTGGGAGTTCACCCAGGGATATCGGACCACGTCTCGCGCAAGAATTGCAGGATTCTGGACTTCCATGTCTTTTTGGAGTTTCTTTTTTGCAGTGCCGCGCGATCTGCCCCAGTTCGGGCAATTTCGCAACCGGCTCCGTCTGTTGCCCCAAAGACCCGCGATCGCCCCCATCTTTGAAAGGATCTCAGCTTGAAGCAGCTTCCGACCCATGCACGTCTCGCGGCGAGCGCCCTGCTCTCTCTCCTGTCTCCGGCCGTGGTGCTCGCCGAGCCCGCGCCGGCACCCGCGAATCAGGCCTCCGGCAAGATCCCGGTCAAGACCGCCGACGATCTGCCCCGCCACAGCTACAAAGTGGAGGGCAAGGCTTCGGAATTCCTGCTGTCTGACAAGCCGTTCAAAGACTTCGTGGCCCAGGTCAAGGCCAACCTGCAGTCCGACCTGGACAAGTACGACATCCAGGACCGCACAACTCTCCAGGCCTATTACACCACCCTGCAGCAGATCGCCATCTTCGAGAACCGGCAGGCCGATGCCATCGCTCTGCTCGCCAAGATCCGCGAGCTGGAGACCAAGGAATCGAAAAAGCTGATGAACGGACAGGTGCTCCTCTCGCTTTTCGAGGCCGAAAAGATCGCCGGCGCCGACCAGGCCAAGTTCCAGGCCGCGTTCAAGTCCGAACTTCAGAAGCGCATCAGCGCGCTCCCGTGGGACAAGGTCGGCGAGGACGTCAAGTCCGCCAAGGGGCGTGCCGAGATCCTCCGGAAGGACCTAGTCATGGGCCAGGTTTCCGCGCAGCTCGACCCGATGGTGGCGATGAACAAGAACGAGCTTTCGGGCGATTTCGCGAACACGATGATCGCCATGCGTGTCACCATCGACCGCATCCTTCCGGTGCAGCCGATGGTTGCCGAGGTCTATTCCGGGATCATCGCCTCCCACGCGGCCCCGCGGTCGGACACCTGGACCCCCAACCTGGTCCGGCTTGATCCCTCGGAAAAAGCGACTCCGGTCGTCATCTGCATCTGGGATTCGGGCGTCGATACGTCGCTCTATTCCGGGAATCTCTGGGTCAACGAGAAAGAAAAAGCCAACGGCAAGGACAACGACGGGAACGGGTTTGTCGGCGACGTGAACGGCATCGCCTACGACAAGGACGGAAAGCGCGAGTCGGCGCTGCTGCACTCGGTGAGCGGCATGAAGTCGCCTCTTGATACGGTGACCAAGTACGCCAAGGGCTCGCAGGACGTGCAAGCGAGCGTCGATTCGCCCGAAGCCACCGAGTTCAAGAAGTACATCACCAGCCTGAAGCCCGAACAGGTCAAGGATTTCCAGGAAGATCTGGGCCTTTTCGGCATGTATTCTCACGGCACCCACGTCGCGGGGATCGCGTCGGAAGGCAACCCGTTCGCTCGGATCCTCGTCGCCAGGCTGGCCTTTGACTATCGCACGATCCCTGAAACGGCTCCGAGCGAGGAGCAGGCCCGGGCCATCGCCGCCATGTACCGCGACACGGTGAACTACATGAAGGCGGCGGGCGTTCGCGTGGTCAACATGTCCTGGGGCGGGAGCCGCAAGGATGTCGAGAACGAGCTCGAGCAGAAAGGCATCGGCGCGAACAAGGAAGAGCGGGCGGAAATGTCGCGCAAGATCTTCAAGATCGGCAAGGATGCGCTGCAGGAAGCGATCGCGGGTGCGCCGGGCATTCTCTTTGTCGCCGCGGCGGGCAACAGCGACAACGACAACGACTTCTCGGAGATGATCCCGTCCGCGCTCACGTGCCCCAATCTGATCACGATCGGCGCAATCGACTCTTCCGGCAAGCCCACGGGTTTCACCACCTTCGGCAAGGGCGTCACCCTGTACGCCAACGGCTTTGAGGTCGAGTCCTACATTCCGGGCGGCAAGCGTCTCAAGTTCAGCGGCACTTCGATGGCATCGCCCAATGTCGCCAACCTCGCCGGCAAGGTTCTCGCTCTGGACCCGCGTCTGACACCTTCGCAGGTCGTCGATCTCATCACGAAGAACGCCGACCCGATGGAGGGGTATCCCGGCCGCCTGATCATCAACCCGAAGAAGACGATCGCGGCCCTGAAGCGCTGAGGCGGCGGTATCTCGGAAGACGAAAAAACCCCGGCGAAGGCCGGGGTTTTTGCTTTACACGCGAGTCCGATGATTTACATCGGGCTGGTCAGGCTCGAGTCGGGCCAGAACCGCGCGCCGCCGAGGTTGGCGGTGAGCGCGAAGCCGGTCTTGGTCATCTGGTAGACGGTCACGTTGTCGTTGGAACCTCCGGCCTCGTTCTTCATGCTGCCCGAGTCGGTGCCCTTGACGCCGGATGAAGCGGAGCCGCCCCATTGCCAGCCGCCCGCGACGAACTTGTCGTACGTGGCCTTGTCCTTGAAGATCAGGACGAGCTGATTTTCCTGGGCGCTCACGCCCGCGTTGATCGTGTTGCTGGACATGCGCATGAACGTGTGCTTGCCCGTGTCGTGCGCCTCGGCGACGCCGAAGCCGTTGCTTCCGCCGACGCCCGCGCCCATCGCGATCGTCTGGAAGACGGCGTATCCGGCAGCGCCGGCGAGCTGGGCCTTGGCTTCCGGATGGTCCTTCTCAAGGCGGGCCAGAGCCTGGTCGCGCATGGTCAACGTGCTGCTTTGTTTTTCCGCCGTGGTGTTTCCCGACGGCGTCGCGCAGCCGCCGATCAAACCGGCCACGCCGGCGACCAACAGTGCACAGGCAATCTTGCGAGTCTGCATTGCTTTCCCTTTCATGTCCCGCGCCGCCCGGCCGCGACTCCGCGGCCACGGTCCGAGCGCACATATCACACTCTATCACATCAAGCGCAGTCCACGCCCGTTTGGTGCAGAGATTCTCGGTTGTGCGCAAGTCGCTACGCCTTCAAGGGTTGCGTCCAAAGATCGCGGCGTGTGAACCGGAATTGCGTCCAATCTGATTCTGACTATCAATCCCGGAATCGGGTCTTTGGGTGCGTGCGGCTGTCCCGAACTGCCCGACCTGGGTGGGCTTTGGGCGGCGGCGGCTAACCTCAGAGTCTCGCCCGGAGATTTTGTATGAAGCAGTCGCGATCACTCGCCGCAGCCGGTGCCCTCCTTGCGGGGGCGTTGCTTTCCGCATCTGCGATCGGACAGGCAACAACGAATCCGGTCCCCGCTTCCGCGCCCGCACCGGGCTGGAAGAACCGCAGCACGCAGCGGATGGACAACTGGTGGAACGACGCGGTCTTCTATCAGGTGTTCGTGCGCTCGTTCAAAGACTCTGAGAAAGGGCCGCTCGCCAACGATGGCGTGGGTGATTTCCAGGGGCTGATCGACAGGCTCGATTACATCAACGACGGCGACCCGAACACGACGACGGACCTCGGCGCGACCGCGATCTGGCTGATGCCGGTCTTCGAGGGGCCGTCGTATCACGGCTACGAAACTTCCGACTACTACGCGATCGAGAAGGACTTCGGCAACAACGAAGACTTCAAACGCTTCATGGCCGAGTGCAAGAAGCGGAACATCCGGGTGATCCTTGATCTGGTGCTGAATCACACCTCGAAGAGTCACCCGTGGTTCAAGAACGCGTGGGACCCGAAGGACCCGAAGCACGACTGGTTCATCTGGGCGAATCAGAAGCCCGCGTGGAAGGGGCCGTGGAACCAGGAAGTGTGGTTCTCGCCCGACGGCCATCCGAACACGTACTACTACGGCATTTTCAGTTCGTACATGCCGGACCTGAACTACCGCAATCCGGAAGTGACGAAGGAGATGAACAAGGTCACCGAGTTCTGGCTCAAGGACTACGGCATCGACGGCTACCGGCTCGATGCGATCCGCCATCTTGTGGAAGACGGCCAGCAGCAGGAGAACACAAAGGAAACGCACGAGTGGCTGCACAACTGGCACAACTACTACAAGTCGGTGAACAAGGACGCGTTCACGGTGGGAGAGGTGTGGACCGACACCGGGACCGTGGCGACGTACGTCCCCGATCAGCTTGATACCTGCTTTGAATTCGACACGTCGTTCGCGACGATCGACGCGGTGAACAACGCGGACGCGAAGCGGCTCCGCGACGCGACGACCAAGGCGTGGGCGGCGTATCCGCGGAACCAGTTCTCGACGTTCCTCAGCAACCACGATCAGACCCGCGTGATGACGCGATTCGGCAACGACGTGACCAAAGCCAAGCTGGCCGCGGCCCTGCTCTTCACGCAGCCGGGCATTCCCTTCATGTACTACGGCGAGGAACTCGGTACGGTTGGCGACAAGCCCGACGAAAACCTGCGCACTCCCATGCAGTGGAGCGCGGACGCGAACGCGGGCTTCACGGCCGGCAAACCGTGGCGCCCGGCGCAGAGCGACTACACGAGCAAAAACGTGGCCGCCGAGTCAGCGGATCCCGCTTCGCTGCTCAACTGGTATAAGAAGATGATCCGCCTGCGCCAGGCCAACCCGGCGCTCGCCAAGGGCGATTACGCGGCTCTTGATGCGAGCGATAAGAGCGTCTACGCGTTTGCGCGGAGTGAGGGTGATCAGACGATCATCGTGATCGCAAACCTTTCGGACAAGCCGGTGCAGGGCTGCCGCATCCGGGCGGGGAGCGGGCCGTTCACGAAAACGGGTGTGCCGAAGGACCTGCTCGGCGGGGCGGTGGTGAATCCGGCGGCGCCCAGGGTCGTTGGCAAGGGCGGCCTGGCGGATTACGTGCCGGTCAATGTGCTTTTGCCGCGCACGGTGTACGTGCTGGATGTTTCTTCGCGATGAGCGGGATTGCGCATTGAATTTGAGCACTTCCGAGCAGGCTGAGTTTCTCAGAACTCGGAGGGGGCCTGGCGATCGGTTCTAATGCTTGCCCGCGGTCCCGCGTTGCGGCGAAACTGCCGCCTTCGAAGCACTCGCGCTCGCGGCGGCGGCCTCCTCCTTGTCGCCCTCTTCTTCAAGAGTCTTTTTCATCTTTTCGATGGCCACAACGATGTTCTCTGCCTTGTCCTCTCGGGCGCGGGCGATCATTCCAGCAAAGAGTTCATCCGCGTAGGCGTCCAGGTCGAACGTGCTCTCATCACGCGATGCGCGGTAGCGGGATCTGGGCGTGTAGTTCATGTGGTAGTTCTTGGCAAACGCCTCGTCGTGGGAAACATCCACCAGCCAGTCGATGTATTCCTGATTCTCCTTGTATCCCTCGCATTTGTCCGCGATCATCTTGTGAACCGCGACGCGAAATTCCTCGCCAGTGCGGCTCTTGCGCCAGTAGGCATTCGCGAAGCCCAGGCCGATCATCAGCAAAACCACGATCACACCGCCGATACTGCCCGCACGTCCCATTGATACATCCTCGCTTGGCGATTTGACAGCGCGCACCGAACCTCGCCCGTTCCGGAAGCACGCCTTTTCCCCGTTCTAGCTAATATATCAATTTGAGAATATCGGTGCAAGCTGCATGAGCAGTATGCAACGCACGGTCCGGGAACGACTTGAGCTTCTGGCTCGGGCTCAGGCCCGTTCTTTTTCCGCATCCGCCAGCCGCAGCCCGGCACGCTGGGCGATATTCGCGAGCTTGACGCGGTCGTCGATGTTGAGCTTCTTGCCGATGTTCTCGCGGTGTGTATTGATCGTCTTGACTGAGCGGTGGAGGATCTTGGCGATCTCCGCCGCCGCCAGCCCCTGGCCGAGCAGGGCGAGCACCTCAAGTTCCCGGCTGGTCAGGACGTCGAGCGGGCCAAGGTCGATGACCTCGCTGTCCACCTTGTCGAAGCCTTCGGCCGGCGTCAGTTCCTCTGTCTTGCCCTCGCCGCTCACGCGCTTGGTGATCACGAGAAAACGACGCGGCATCTCCCCGCCGTGCGACTCGTGGGCCTCCATGGGCTCGGCGGCCTCCGCGTCCAGAGGGTGGATCCACGAGTACTGCTGACGTCCCTGCCAGATCGTGCGGAGCTGCATCGGCTTGCCCGAATCGGCGGCCTGCTTGAGGAGGCGGAGCCGTTCCTCCGCCCACGCCGCCGGATACAGCTCCGAGAGCGTCTTGCCGATCGACGACTTCACGTTCGCGTGCTCGCCGAAGAACATGCGCGACATCTGCGGATTGTTCCAGAAGATTCGACCGTCTTCGCCCAGGATCGCGACGCCGATCATCGGATCGGTGCCGATCGCCGCAACGAGCCCCTTGAGTTCCTCCGCGGCAAGTCCGCCGAGGAGGTCCGCCTTCATCGTGGGAGTGGTGTGTGTCATGCCGCCCGCAGTCTATCAGGCGTCAGACCCGGGCCCGGGCGGCATCCGTCAGGCGTAATCCCGCCCGCAGGGCGCCCGCCGCCAGTTTGACGCGGTCGTCGATTTTGAGCTTCTTGCCGATGCTCTCACGGTGGGTATTGATCGTTTTGACCGACCGATGGAGCACTTCGGCGATCTCGGCCGCGCTCAGGCCCTGGCCCAGCAATGCCAGCACCTCAAGCTCTCGCGTGCTCAAGACGTCCAGAGGCCCAAGGCCGATCACGTTCGTGTCGTGCTTTTCGAAATCCATGCCGGGGAAGAGGTCCCGGGCGTCCTGGTCCCCCTGCACCTTCCGGCTGATCGCCAAGACCTGACGTGCCCGCCACTTGCCGATCGGCGGCGTCTCGTCCGCCTCGCCCATGATCGGCTGCACCCAGGAGTAGATCTGTTCGCCGCGCCAGATCGTCCGCATCAGCGCCGGCTTGCCCGTCTCGGCGGACCGGTCAATCACAGAAAGGATTTCCTTTGCGTACGTCTCCGGATACACCTCGGCGAGCTTTTTGCCCACCGATTGCGCGGGCGAAGCCTGAGGGCCGCGGAACATTTTGGAGAGCTGCACGTTCGCAAACATCACCAGCCCACCAGGGCCGAAGATCGCGACACCGCTCATCGGATCCGAACCCAGGGCTGCACCCAAGGCCAAGAGCTGACTGTTCGGAAGCTCGCCCCCCGACCCCGCAACATCCTTGGAAGGACCGGCGGTCATGTGTGAAGTATACGCAATCCTACCGACCTATACCGTCGCGAACAGATTCAAAACGCTTATTTTTCCCTTCATTTGTCATTCATCTTCGCGGGGAAGGGCGCAGTGTCCGCCGTGCTTGGCGTGGTAGTCCTGGTGGTACTCCTCGGCCTCCCAGAATCCCCCGGTCTCGCCCGGCTTCTGCGCCAGCTCCACAGTGGTCACGATTTTGTGCGATTTGTACCGGGGTTTTTCGCTCTGTTCGGCGAGGAACGCCTTCGCTGTGGCCAGCTGTTTTTCGTCGGTCGCGAAGATCGCGCTGCGGTACTGGCGGCCGGTGTCCGGGCCTTGGCGGTCCAACTGCGTGGGGTCGTGGAACTTGAAGAACTTCCCGAGCAGTTCCTTGTACGAGATTCGCGCGGGGTCGTACACGATTCGCACCGTCTCGGCGTGCTCGGTGTCCGTGTAGCAAACCTGCTTGTAGGAAGGGCTCTTGAGCTTGCCGCCCATGTACCCGCTGACCACATCGATCACGCCCGGCACCTGCTGGAACAGATCCTCCGTACCCCAGAAGCAGCCCCCGGCGAAGTATGCGGTCTCTGTCGCGAGCGGCCGACTGGCAGGCGGCAAGTCCAGCTTTCCGTCCTTCTTTTCAACAAACTCCAGCGAAACGCTGTTCACGCAATAACGCAGGCCCGTCGGCTTGGGACCGTCTTCGAAGACGTGACCCAGATGCGCGGAGCACCGTGCACACTCGATTTCGACCCGCTCCATTCCAAACGAGTTGTCCTTGTGATACGCCACATGGGCCGAATCGACCGGCGTAAAGAAGCTCGGCCAGCCCGTCCCCGAATCAAACTTTCCGTCGCTCGCAAACAGCGGAAGACCGCAAAGCCGGCAGACGTACACACCTTCCTTGTGATTGTCGACCAGGTTGCCGCAGAACGCACGCTCGGTCCCCTTCGCCAGGATGACGTCGCGTTCCTCGGGTTTCAGTTTCTTCGCCAGTTCGTTGATCTTCTGGTCGCTCAGACGCGTGACGTCGTACCCGCTCTTGGAATAGACCGGCCCATCTTTCTTTTCAGTGGTCATGCTTTTCATCTGCTCCTTGGATTCTTCCGGAAGTGGTGCGTTTCCGTACCCGCTCCCCGGCCCCGGGCCGCCCGCCCACGCGGTCAAAAAGATTCCGCCCGCAAATGCGGCGAGAAAAAGCCCGACCAGAATCACGGCGCGCATGTTCGACTCCCGATTGTGGGCCCCGCGGATGAAATCCGTGCCCCATGTTCTACGTCCTTCGATGCCGGAAAGGTCTTGGATGGTGCACCCCTCTTATCTCTTGAAAAACGCCACTTCTTGCACTGCCCGGCGGAAAATGCCCCACTTCACGGCCCTCCGGACGCGGGCTTACCGGTCGAGTCCCGAAATCCATCCAGCGGGAACGCCGGGTTGGCGATCGGACGCAGTGCAAGCGCCAGCAGCGCCCGCTCCTCATCATCGCCCGCGACCCGATTCGTCCCCAGCGTGCCGCACCCTGTGCACCGGTGGATGATGGCCCATTCACCGTCCTGGCGCACCTCGATCCCGATCGGCTCCATGCCGGACCGGCAGGGGCACGCGCGATCCCCCGGCTCCTCATCGACGTGCCGGGACCAGAGGCAAAGCGGACAGTGATTCCGGTGCCTGGTTCCCCACGCCTGCGCCGGAACGTGATTCCCGCAACGAATACAACAAAAACCGTTCGATTCAGTTCTGCTCTTGTGAGACATTGGTTGACAGCCACAAACGGCCGCGATCGGCGCGGCACCCAGGAAAACAGAGAATTCCCGGAGCGATCCTCCGCCGCCCGTGTGCTCGGTGCGAGCAATCACGACCCGGTACCGAGAAGGCCCGGGATTGCGATCCGTGTGCTTCATGTTTCGACCGCCCAAAGGACGGACCGTGCACAGGTTCGCGGCGACGGGATTGGATCAGACAGTGGCTGCCATCGCAAAGACAGTAGGCAGGCGCACGCGGGCGAAAAACGCCCTTTATTGCAGGCCCGCACGATCGCTCACCGATCTTGCCTGCATCCGAGCCTTCGATCTGGCTCTCTCCAAAAAGGAGTTCGCATGACCCAACTCGCTTCCAATCCGATCGCGTCCGCGGTTTCGGCACACCTGCACGCGCTCGCCGCGGGATGGAAATCGCTGATGGTCCGGGGAGTTTGCGCTGTTCTCTTCGGAGTTTTCGCGCTTGCAGTGCCCGCTCTAACACTGCCCGCTGTGCTCTGGATGTTCGCTGCCCTGGCGATCCTCGACGGCGTTTTCGCGCTCGCGGCGGCGGCCTCCGGGCGTGCCAGATCCATCATTCCGACCTGGTGGCTGATTCTCGTCGGGCTCCTGGGAATTGGCGTCGGTGTTACCACGATCCTGTCACCCGCCCTCACCGCCATCACTCTCGCAACCTTTGTCGGAGTCTGGGCGCTGGTGCGCGGGATCATCACAATCGCCGGCGCCGTCCACCTCCGCAAGGTCATCCAGAACGAGTGGTCGCTCATCATCAGCGGCCTCATCGATGTGGCGTTCGGGACGTTTGTGGTTCTCCGTCCGGGAGAAGGAATCCTCGCCATGATGATGGTCGTGGGGGCATTCGCGATCGTTGGGGGCATCACGCTCATCACGCTCGCGCTGCGTCTGAAGAGGCACGTCCGCGTTGCCTGATGCACTGCGAATTCATGAAAAGGGCACGCCGGCGCGTGCCCTTTTTCATTTTGAAGTTCGGCTTCGCCTCTACCTGGCGGTGATCAGCCATTTCCCCAGCCGCGCCGCCCAGTGGCGGAAGACCAGTTTGGTGTCCCCGTACGGGTCCTTGACGGGGCTCGGCTCTCTTGCCTTGACGACATCCGAGTCGATCGCGGACGCCAGGGGCTCTCCGGTCATCGCGTCGGTAATCTCCATTTCGGCCGCGGCGCCGCCCTCCCAACGGAACCACTGCATCTCCGTGCCGGTTGATCGTGCGACCTGCGTCACCGCGGCCTTGATCCGTGCCGTGCGCGGCATCGGCGTCACGACAACCTTGTGCGTTGCCTGCAACACGTCCACAAGGTCGTAGCGGAATTCCGCGGCCAGTCGCTGCTTCTCCGCGGCGCTGATGGGGATCCCGCGCGCCGATTCGCTGGGCACAATCGTTACAGGGTCCACGATGAACTTGTCATAGTTTCCGAGCTTTCCCGACGTCCAGACCAGCGTTCCCGGAAACTCGGGAGAGGGTTTGAGGCGGGCGTAGTCGGAGATGATGCCGCTCTTTGTGGCCGGCCCGAAGTCATTCACGCCCTTGTTCTGCGGATTCCCCGCCGCGGCCGATGCCGCCGGCTTGTTCGAACTCGCGCACGCTCCAACCATCAGCCCCAGCCCGATCAACAGCAATCCCGCACGATGCAATGCCATTCGCTCGCTCCAGAAAGGTGGACGAGAGTAGAGCCGATTCCGGGGCGTCGTGCAACCGGAGAGAGATCCGCTGCTGCTGAAGTCGGCCCGGCGCCGCGGTACGGCTCCGATCGGAGTCCGCATCCAGCTTGGGGCGCAGGCGCGGGGCCGCCACGCTTTGGTTGACAATCTCAGTCACTCAACCGGCATGAGCCCCAGCATCCCCCGGATCAGATTGATCTGCCCGAAGTGGTAGCAATCGTGCGGCAGGAAGTGGGTGATCGCCTCGAACTGTTCGTCGCTTGTCATTGCGTCGGTCAGCGCCGCGGCTAGACGGGTCTGCGATTCGAGGAACCGGGACTTCGCTGCGCTCCAGGCGCTTTCGGAGTGATCGGTGATCGGCGGAAAATTCTCCCGCTCCAGCACGTCCTTTGCCGTGGTTCCGCCGGAGAGCTTGCGCAGCCAGTGCTCGCGCCACAGGCACATGTGCAGCACGTTCTGCCAGATCGAGTGACGCTCTCCGCTCACTCCGGGCGCGTTGGGGGGGTGCCAGGCCGCCTGCCCGGCGGTCAGGCCGTCAAGCGACTTGGACCAGGATGCGGCCCAGAGCCCATCCTTCCACGCGTCATTCCACAGGCGTGAAATGAGCTCCCGCGATGTCTTTGTCATGGGGTGTCTCCTTCAAGGCTGTATTTCACCGCATCTCGGCCGGCATCTGCCATGCTCGCACCGCCTCGATCGGAGAGAGCAGCATGACGACGTTCAGGGTGAGGTTGTCACGGATAAACCAGAGCGTCAGAAGCTCGAGCGCCACGAAGAGAATGACCGCCCGCGCGCATCCAAGGCAACGTGCGATGGCAAACCCCGCGGCGCACGCCAGTATGTCCCCGACCGAGTTGATGATGCTGTCGCCGGTGTAGTTGAGCGAAGCGGTCTCGGCGCGGTAGCGTTCGATCACCAGCGGCGTGTTTTCCAGGATTTCCCAGCCCGTTTCCAGGAGGATCGCCGCGACGAACCACCACCCGGGTGTGAACGCGTTCCGCCAGCGTGCGGGCAGCCAGCGGCTGAGAGTCCGCAGCCCCACGTAGAAAAGCAGCCCGTGCGAAACATGCGAGAACGTGTACCAGTCCACGAGATGCTGGGAGCAGTGCCGGGACCAGATGTCGGAGACCCAGGGCGACCACCCGCCACACTCGCACCACCAGATCCGCCCCATGAGCCGCAGCGTGATGATGGCAAGAACGATGCTGAGGCATGAAACCAGGATCGGAGCCCCGGCGAAGTGCGGAGATGAAACTCGAAGATTCCTTTCCTGCATTTGGACAAAGCCTATCCGGGAAGGCGAGGCCGATATGAAGACTCCGATGCGTTGTTTCTTCCTGCTTTTCACGCTCCTGCTCGCCGGCTGCCAGTCTGCGTTGGTCCGCCCCGCAGATCTTGATCGCCTGGTCGGATCGCCCTGGCACGGCACGCTCTCCTACCTCGACTATCAGTCGAACAGCAAAGCGACGATCTCTTCGACGCTCGAGGTGGTTCAGCAGCCGGGCCTCGCTCAGGTCGGGAACGATTTCGCGGACGCCGGCGTCGCGCCAGGCTGGCAGTTCCGCATCGGGTACCCCGACGAACCGAAAATGGACTCAGCACAAGTTGTCCGTATCGAAGACGGCGGCAGGAGACTCTCGGGGGAAAAGGTACTGTCGCGATCAGAGCGCGGAGATGGCGTGATCTGCCTTGTCACCGAGGAACGCGGCCGCGACGACGACCGTCCCGCCGACTTCCGTTTTACATACAACATCGCCGCCCGTGCCTTCTCGATCCGCAAAGAGGTTCGGCCCGACGGCGCCGCCGAGTTCTTTGAGCGCAACTGCTACCGCTGGACGCGGTGATCGCGCGATTGCGCCCGTCGGGAGCGAGATGTCAAACGCTTACATCGCAAGTCCTCCCGTTGCCGACGCAAATCAGTAGAAATCAGGGCGCGGGACAAAAACAGATGAAAAAGGCCTGAAAAACAGGGCATTTGCGCGCTCGGTGTTTTTCCGGCGAGGAGGCCCGGGGGCCGCGCCGCACGGAACGTCCGCGAACACGCTCCGGTGCGCGCCGGTATTGCACGTGTCCGTCGCAGTGACGGACAACGACAATCCGACAACGCGAAAGGGAAGAACATGAACAGCACAAACAAACTCACCAAGGCAGGATTCAGCTCGGGCCGGCGCGTGCGTTTCTCCGCGCTGGCCCTCTTTGCGGCCGTCGGCACCACGCTCGCGGCCCCCGCGCTCGCCGCCGCGCCGGACACGCACGAGGCAACCAGGATCGCCAAGAGCCTGTCGACGGCGTTCCGTTCCGCCGCGAGCACCATCAGCCAGTCGGTCGTCAGCATCCGTGTTTCCAAGAAGAGCACCACTCCGGCCGCGTTCCGCGGCCGCGCCGAGGGAGGGAACGAAAATGGTCAGGAAACTCCGTCGCTTCCGCCGGGCACAGAGAAGTTCTTTGAGCGTTTCTTTGGTGGGTCCGGCGGGATGCCCGGAATGCAGGACCCATCCCAGGGCCAGGCGCAACCGCAGAACCCCGGGCAGGGCCCACGCCGTGCGCCGGTCATGATGGGTCAGGGCTCGGGTGTCATCGCCACCGCCGATGGAAGCATTGTCACCAACGCCCACGTTGTGGACGGGGCCGACATCATCACCGTCGCTCTGGCCGACGGCACCGAGTACGAGGCCAAGCTTGTTGGTATAGACAAGGATGCGGACCTGGCCGTCATCAAGATCGATGCCGCCGGCCTGGCCGCCGCCAAATTTGCCGACACCGAAGAGGTGCAGCCCGGCGACTGGTGCGTGGCTGTCGGAAATCCCTTCGGCCTGGATCACACCGTGACCGCGGGCGTCGTGAGTGCCAAGGGGCGCAGCGGTGTGGGCACCGCGGCCTTCGAGGACTTCATCCAGACCGACACGCCCATCAATCCCGGAAATTCCGGCGGTCCGCTCGTCAATCTGGACGGCGAAGTCATCGGTATCAATACCGCCATCCGTTCCAACTCCGGCGGCAATGAGGGCATCGGCTTTGCCATCCCCGCCCCGACGGTGCAGTCGGTCATGCACGAACTCATGACCAAGGGGTACGTTGAACGCGGCTATCTGGGAGTGTCGATCCAGCCGCTCACTCCGGATCTCGCCGCCAGCATGGGTACCAAGCCCAAGCGGGGCGTGCTCCTGGGCGACGTGGTCCCGGGAGGTCCGGGCGCCAAGGCCGGTCTGCTCGCCGGTGACATCGTCACCTCGGTCAACGGTCAACCCGTGACCGATCCGGGGCAGCTCATGAGCCGGATCGCGCGTCTCAACCCCGGTTCGTCCGCGAAGCTCGGCGTTCTGCGTGACGGTAAAGAAGAGGCCTTCTCCGCCACGCTCGCCAAGCGCCCGGGATCGGGCTCAGCGCCCACCCCCGCGGCGGCGCCGGAAAAGAACAACAAGCTTGGCCTGTCCGTGCAGTCGATCGACAAGTCGATGCGCGAGCAGTTCAAGCTCAAGGACGATGAGAGCGGGCTTGCAGTCACCGACGTTGCCGCCGGTTCCGCCGCGGAAGCCGCCGGGCTG
This sequence comes from Planctomycetota bacterium, assembly GCA_018242625.1. GTDB lineage: Bacteria > Planctomycetota > Phycisphaerae > Phycisphaerales > UBA1924 > JAFEBO01. Next base: position 239,604 of record JAFEBO010000003.1, on the reverse strand, counting down.
CAGCCGGGAGATGTGATCCTTGCCGCGAGCGGCAAGGCAATCACCAACGCCGAGCAGTTCAATGAACTCGCAGGCGCCACCAGCGAAAAAGGCCTCTTGCTCCGCATCAAACGCGGCGACAACGCCCGGTTCGTGGTGGTCAAGCCCGAGCGTTAGAAGTCCCTTCGGGGCGCGGCGAGACGTCCGCCGCCACTCCGGTTCCTTCCCACGCTGGGGTCCGCCGCTTCACGCGACGGATCCCTTTCAAAGAGCCTCCTTCCCTTCCGTAACCCCGGAGTGCGTTCCACTCCTCCGGGGTTGCGGGTTTTTTGTCACCCGTAATGCGACACCGAGCGGACTATCCGGTCGCGCGGGCTCAGGAAAAAGACCTCGGCCGAGAGTTCGCCTCCGGGCGGCGTGTCGTGGCTGTGGCGGCGGTAGACCAGTATGACCGACTCAAGCCCCGTCGCCAGGTGCTGGCCGTCGAAGCGGAGGCGAGGGTTCCGTGCGAGTGCGCGCCCGAAATAGCTTCCAAGATCTTCCAGCCCTGCGATCACAGCTTCGTCTCCCCTGCCGATCGCTTCGTTGTAGCGCTTGATGAACGGAGAGCTGTGCCGGATCTCCGGTTCGTAGCAGGCCAGGATGGCCGGAAGATCGTGGGCGTTCCAGGCGCCATACCAGCGTGCGGCGAACGCGTTCGCCCGTTCGGGGGTGAGTGTCATGCCGGCAGCGTAGCGGCATTTTTCGTCGGGCCGATGAGGTCAAACTTGTTGCCGTACAAATCTTCGAAGACGACGACGGTGCCGTAGGGCTCATGCCGGGGCACGCCGTGGAACTTCACGCCCCCGGCCAGGTAACGCTTGTAATCGCGATCAAAGTCGTCGGTGTGGAGGAAAATAAAAACTCTGCCGCCGGTCTGGTTTCCCACGCTGGCAAGCTGAACCTCTGTGGCGGCACGGGCCAGGAGAATTCCGGCGCCGCCGGAGGGGCAGAGCGGCGGGGCGATGCGCACCCATCGCTTGCCGGCGCCCATATCGGTGTCTTCCAGCAGCTGAAAACCGAGAACGCCGACGTAGAAGGCGATGGCCTCGTCGTATTCGCGGACGGTCAGGGCGAATTGTGCAATGTGCATACTCCGCGCAGACTACCGCGCGGGAGATCGATCACAATGTGGGTCAGCGGGTTGCGCCGAGCGTAGCCGGCGCCGCAGACCGGCTGGCGAGCAGCGTTGGTTTCGCGATCGAGGCGACACGGGCCGCCGCAGTGTTCTGCATGGGTTCGTGGAGAGCAACCCAGCGTTCCCTGGACGCGGCGGCGATGGTCGATCCGTAGATGCCGATCGCCACGAATGCAAACAGCACGCACGAAAGTGTGCCGCCGGAGCCACCCACCCGCATTTTCCGATTCTGAACCATTGAGGCATCCCCTCTCTTCTCTGTTCGCCCGCACCACCGGGCTTTGGATCCGGCCTCTGGATCCACTTCAACTATGCCGCAGAAATACGGAGACGCCACCCGTTTTGACAGTTATCAAGACGCTTCCGGTATCACATAACCTGTTTATACTGCTGGGTTTGGGCGCGATTCGGCGTTTCGTGACAATCACGCGGACCTAGCGAGAGGGTTTACTAGGTCTGTGTTTGGCATGCGCAACCGACAGGGGGCCTGTAAGGCAGAAGGCCGGCGCGACGGCCGCAGGCAGTACCATGCGGCCCTTCATGAGTGAAAAACGGCGCGTGCATTCGTGGGCCTTTTCGATCCTGATCATCCCCTTCGGAGCGATGAGCGGGTACGTCTCGGTGGCGATGGCATTTTTGTGCACCCGGCACAAACTGACAGTAGAGGATGGCGCGCTGCTCATCGCCTCGGGGATGTTTCCGCATGTTTGGAAGTTCTTGTGGGCGCCGGTCGTAGACACAACGCTCACGCGGAAGCGGTGGTACCTGCTCTCGGTGGTTTTGTGTGCGCTCGGCATTACGGGGATGAGCGCAATACCGCTGGAGCGGGAGCACCTGCATCTGCTGCAGGCGGTGATTGTGATCGCGAACGTTGCGTCCACCTTTCTGGGGATGAGCGTTGAAGGTTTGATGGCGCACGCGACGCCGCCGGAGCGCCGGGGGCGCGTGGGGGGCATGTTCCAGGCGGGGAATCTCGGTGGGACGGGGCTGGGGGGAGGGCTCGGGTTGTGGATCGCGACGCATGTGCCGACGGAGGCTTCGCCTCAGCCGTGGATCTCGGGCGCGGCGCTCGGGCTGATCTTTCTTGCGGGGACCGCGGCGCTGATGTTCGTGCCGGAAGCGGCGGCGGACTTTCGCGAAGGTTCCTTGCCCACGGCGATGGTGGGGGTTGTTTCCGAATTGTGGCGGATGATAAAGACGCGGGCGGGCATGCTGTGCGGACTGTTGTGCCTGCTGCCGATGAACAGCGGAACGGCAACCAACGTGCTCTCGCAGGCGGAGGTAGCGGCGAAGTGGGGCGCGACCGAGGACACGGTTGCGATGGTGAATGGAGTGCTCAACGGGGTCGTCTCCGCTCTGGGGTGCGTGGTTGCGGGCGAGATTTGTGCGAGGCTCAATGCGCGCAAGGTGTACGCCCTGGTGGGGCTGCTGCTCGCCGGGGTGGCGGCGGCGATGGCGATATCGCCCTTTACACAGTCCGCCTTTATCTCCTACTCGCTCCTGTACGCGTTTGTAGTGGGGATGTCGTACACCGCTTTCACGGCCTTTGTCCTGGATGTCATCGGCAAGGGAGCGGCGGCGACAAAGTACAACGCGTTCGCTTCGCTTTCGAATACGCCGATCACGTACATGGGGCTTGTTCTGGCCTGGGCGCAGACGAACTACGGCGAGAAGTGGATGCTTTTTACGGATGCGGGTGCCGGGGTCGTGGGTGTTGTGCTGCTCAGCGTGTTCGCGCTCCTGCCTGGGAAGTCCAAAGCGTCCGGCGAGCCCTGTGCGGTGTGCGGGTATGACCTGGTCGGGCTGCCGCGCGGTGGGATTTGCCCGGAGTGCGGGAGGGGATATCGCGCCACGTGACCGCTCGGGAGTCGCCGCAGGACGCTGGCCCGTGGGGGGAGCGGTGGGGGGAGAGGTGGGGTTTCGTGGGGGGTGGCCGGGCGGTCACTCGGTCGCCGTGATGCGGACGCTGTACACGGTGACGAGGTCAACCGGGACGTCCTTGAGGTTTTCGCCCATGACGGTTTCTTTGCCCTTGCGGATCCATTCCGGTCGCGTCGAGGTTGGGGTTGTGCGGATTTTCTCGACCACGTCCCATCCGAGCACGACGCGTCCGAAGACTGCGTAGCCGGCGTTCCCGCTTACTTCGCGCGGGGTGTCGAGCTTGGGGTTGTCGGCGACGTTGATGTAGAACTCGCGGGTCCCGGAGTCCGGATCGGTGTCGCGTCCGACGCCGACGGTGCCCTTGACGTTTTTGAGGCCGTTGTGCCATTCGTCGCGGATGGGGGTGTCCTTGATGCCCGCCGCGGCATCGGACTCGGGGAGATTTATGAGTTCGGGTGTGTGCGATCCGCCCTGGATGACGAAGTTGGGGATGACGCGCTGGAAGGTTGTGTTGTCGTAGTGACCCGCCTTGGCATGGTGGAGGAAGTTGTCGGTGGAAACGGGTGCGTGCTCACGATCGAGTTCGAGCGTGATGTCGCCCTCGGAGGTTTTGAGAACGACCCGAACGACGCGGGCGTCGTCGGGCACTTTGTCGAGGGTGCGCTGCACACAAGCTGTGAGCACAACGCAGAGCGGCGAGAGAATCAGGAGCTGCTTGAGCATGCGTGCAGCATAACCGCGGCGTGGGAACGGGTTTGGCAGGGCGATGGGAGCGTTGCGCGTAATCAGCGGGCGGGGTCCACGGGCACGATTTTCCAGTCTTCGAGGAAATCGGCAATTTGCGAGGAATCGGCGCCGGAAGCGGCGACCGCGACGTGCCCGTCGGGTCGGATCAGATAGGCGGCGTCGCGTTCAAACCCCGCTCTGGAGGCTCCGGCGTCAAATGGGAAAGAGTGAAGCGCTATGCCCCGTGCTTTGGCGAGCCGGCGAAGCTCGATCGAGGGCTCGCCGGCGACGTGGAGCTGCCAGTCGAGCGAGGAAAGGGCAGCAAAGTTGTCGCTCTCCGCCAGCCAGGGGAGACGGTCGCCGCCGTGAATCGCGCCGGCGCGACCGCGGGAGAGGGTGCTGACGGAGTGCGGGTAGCGGATGCGGACCTGCGAGACAAGTCGGAATTGAGAGCGACGGATGCGCCGCATGCGGAGAAGAACGGGAGCGATAAAGGGAATGAACAGGGAACGGACGAGGTGTGGCCCCGGGCCCCGGCCGACCACGGCATCGAAGATGCGGTCGGTGACATTGACCAGAACCTGCGCGAAGGCTGTGCGTTCGGTGCTGTAGGTGTCGAGGATGGCCTCGGCGGCACGACCCTGAAGCACGGCGGCGAGTTTCCAGGCGAGATTGACGGCGTCGCCGATGCCCGTATTCATGCCCTGGCCTCCGGCGGGGCTGTGGATGTGGCCCGCATCGCCGGCGAGGAAGGCGCGGCCTTTGCGGAAAGTCTCCGCGACGCGATGATGGATGTGGTAGGTCGAGAACCAGTTGACGGTGGTGACCTCGCCGCCGATTTGCTGCCGGATTCCCTCGCGCACGTCTTCGAAGGTGAGATTGTCGCGGGAAGCGATGTTGTGAGGGACGATGCCGATGAGGCGGAACATGCCGCTGCTTCGGACGGGAAAGACGAGGCAGATGGTGCGTCCGGAGATGCTGACGTTGACCCTGCGTTCAAAGTCGGGGCGGTCCATCGCGACGTCGGCGACGTAGAAAATGTGCTCGTAGGTGCCGCCCGGAAAACCGATGCCCAGACTCTGGCGGGTGACGCTGCGTGCGCCGTCGCAGCCGCACAGAAAGGAGAATTCCGCGGTTTCCGCGACGGCCGCGCCGGGCGCTTTTTCGTGGGAGAGCCGGGCGCGGACGGAATCTCCGAGATCTTCAAAGGATTCGAGGCGGGTGTTCCACTCGATCTGAACGCCCAGCTTTTCCAGATGCGAGACGAGGAGCCGCTCGTGGTCGTCCTGCGGCAGGCTGAGCACGTACTGGTAGGGACTGATCTGTGCGCCTATGTCGCCGAAGAAGTAGTGGGCGATTTCACGGGCGCCCCTGAGAAGATGGATGGAATCCATCGGGATGCCGGCTTGGATGACGGCATCGGCGATTCCGATCTGACGGTAGAACTCGAGGGTGCGTGCCTGGACCACCATGGCCCGCGAGGCCTGGCCGGGGCCGGAGTTCTTGTCGATGATCCGAAAGCAAATGCCCAGGCGCTTGAGCCAGATGGCGAGAGTGAGGCCGGTGGGTCCGGCGCCGGCGATGAGGACGGGAGTGGGCATGGGTTAATCGAATGCGAGAAGGCTTCGTGCAGCGATCAGGGGAACGTACCAGGCGAACAGGCGTGAGAGGGTCAGAGGCCAAAGAGACCGAACTTTGTCTGTTCGGGGAATCGGAGGCCGTAGCGGGTCGCAAGCAGATCGAGGAGCCGCTCGGAAGAAGTGATGGTTTCGTTTGCGAGCAAAGCGCCATCGCTGGCTCGGCGATGGACGAACTCGGTGTTGTTCAGGGCGAAACGTGAGCCGTCGGGACGGGCGAGGCCCACCATGATGTTCTGGGCAAACTTGGAATTCGGGCTTGTGCTGGTCCACCAGTTGGCGAGCTCGCGGTCGATCGGGAACATCTCTTCGCCGGTGAATTCGGTGACGTCGATCCACTCGCCACCCATGCGCGCCTGGTGGATGAGTCCCCGGCCGACCGGGACCAGGCGGCGGGTTTCGTGGAGGGTGGGTTGTTCTTCGAAGACATCCAGCCGGATTGGTGAGGTGAGGCTGAGACCGCCGAGGCCGACGTCCGCCATCCAGGCTGTCCCGGCGATATCGACGCGGAGGAAAAGGTGTGTTCGCGGCGGTATCTCTTCTCTCGAGCGTCCGAGCCGGACGCGGGCCGCGAGTGGAGTCACGGAAAAGCCCAGGCTCTGGAGGACCCTGAGGAAGAGACTGTTCTGTTCAAAGCAATATCCGCCCCGCCGGTCGGTGACGAGCTTTTGTTCAACAGCCTCGGGTTCGAGGCAGACGCCGCGCTTGAGCAGGACGTCGAGATTCTCGAAAGGGATGGAGGTGACGTGGGCGAGCTGCAGGTCACGGAGGACCGCGAAGGAAGGCTCGCGGGGTCCGGCGTATCCGATGCGGGAGAAGTATGCGGGGAGGTTGATGGTGCGCTCCGGTGGTGGACTTGGGAATCGTTGCACCCCTGATGACAGGAAGCGATTGTGAGCGTGTGAGCCCGAGAGCGAGCCTGTACTATCGCGGCGAACGATGAAGCGAAGTCCGCACATTCCCGTCCTGTTCAGGCAGGTGCTTGAGGTGCTCGACCCCAGGCCGGGCCAGACCGTCGTGGATTGCACTCTGGGCTTGGGAGGACACGCGGCGGCAATTCTGGAGCGGATCAAGCCCGATGGGCGCCTGATCGCTCTCGATCTGGATCCCGCAAACATCATCGAAGCGCGGGTGCAGCTTCAAAAGGTGAAAGGGCGCGAGGGGACCGTGTGGTTCGACATCGTGCACGAGAACTTCGCGAATATCGAAAAAATCCTGGCCGACTTTGGCATCGCGCCGGGGTCTGTTGATGGCGTGCTGGCCGATATCGGTGTCGCGAGCACGCAGATCGACACGCCGGAACGTGGCTTTTCCTACCGCAAGCCAGGGCCGCTCGACATGCGGATGGATCCGACCAGGGGTGAACCCGCATCGGCGATCATCAACCGCATGACCGAACAGGACCTCGCCGATGCGCTCTATGAACTCGGGGATGAAGAAGATGCCGGAAAGATTGCAAGGCTGGTCGTCAGGCGTCGGGCGAAGGAGCCGATCACGACGACTGAGCAGTTGATGGCGATCGTGTGCGAAGCGCGGGATTTCACGATCGAGCGCGGGATGGGCGCGAAATTGCATCCGGCGGCACGGACGTTCCAGGCGCTGCGGATCATGGTGAATCATGAGCTGTCGAACTTGGATTCACTGCTGGAGGCGCTGCCGCGGGTGCTGAGGCCGGGCGGGATGGCGGCGATCATCACGTTTCACAGCGGCGAGGACAGGCCGGTGAAGCACAGTTTTCGTGATTTGTTCCGGGCGGGCGTGTATTCGGCGGACGGGCGCGATCCGATCGTGGCGGACGAGGCGGAGAAGAAAGTGAATCCGCGGGCGAGTTCGGCGAAGCTAAGGTGGGCGCGGAAGGCGTGAGCGCCGCCGTTGAGGCGGGTGCATTTGCCATCTGATCTTCAAAGCTCAGGCGATGCCGGGAGACTTGTGATTGCTGCCGTCGACCGAGCATGGCGGCCGTCTCGGTTCGAGCAGAAAATTACTTTGGCGACAAGCAATAGAAGAAAAATTGGCCACACCAGGAAGCCGACACTCGCCGCAACGTGGGCCGGGCCCCACGCTCCCATGACGGCAAACGAAGGACTCAAACAGAAAAACGCGGCCAGATATGTCGCTATCCCAATGGTTCGAGCCCTGCATCGTTCTGTCAGAAAAGAAGACAATCCGTATGCGGCGACACCGAGCATGAGCCAACGAAGAAGGAAGGGCAAACACTCCAAACACATGCCGCTAAATTCAGTGGATCGGAACTGGCCGTAGGCGAGCAGGTACATCGAGATCCTGTTCGGCGGACATCGGCGATGGTTGCGGCTGCTTTGCGGCCTTTGTCGCCGCCCACCGCCCGATTGCCAAGGCCAATCTGCTTATTTCGAAGGAGGACTCGCCGCCAATATGCGTTTGTAGAACTCCGCCTGCGCGTCGGGCTTGTGCCAGCGCCAGACGACGACGAGATCGTGCTCCGGATCGATCCAGATGGTGTTGTTGCCGGCGCCGATGGCGGCGAAGGAGGATTTGGGTGCCGCCGGCCAAGAGTCTTTGGTGTTGAGCCACCAGAGATAGCCGTAATCGGTGCGGGCGCCAGCGACGTCAGGGTGCGGGTGGGTGGCCTGTTCGATCCATGATCGTGATATGAGCTGCTTTCCGTTCCACTCGCCCTGCCGGAGGATGAGGTAGCCGAAGCGGGCGTGGTCGAGCGTGCTGATCCAGAGCCCGCCGCCCCAGCGCGTGCCGCCGGAGACTGAGGGCATGGGGACGGTCTCGCCCGAGGCGTTCTGGACCTGGACGGTGGCGTTGTTGTAGGGAATCCACTTCCAGGTGCCCGAGGCGCCGATCGGATCCATGATCTCGGCCTTGAGGACATCTGGGAGCGGTCGCTTCCAGAGACGCAGAAGCGAGAGCGAGAAGCGGTTGATGCGGACGTCGTTGTATTCGAAATAGGTGCCGGGCTCGCTGATAGCGCGCGGCTTCATGGCGCCGTTGCCGTATTCCTCGGCGCCGAGGAAGGAATCGGTCTTGGCGAACATTTCGCCCTGCCATTCGGAGGTTTGCGTGGCGTGGAATTGCCAGGTGATCGGTTTGTTGTGGGGCGTGTCGTAGCCGCCGTCGTGAACGGAGTCGGCCACGGGCTCGGTGATGGAGTGGATCATGCCGCGATCGAGTGTCAGGCCCAGAAGCGTGGAGAGATAGCTCTTGGCGACGCTATAGGTCGGATCGACGGCGGCGGTATCACCCCACTCTGCGATGATGTAGCCGTCCTTTAGGATTACGCCGTTGGTGTTGGCGCGTGAAGCCGGCAGCGGGCCGATCGGCCTGCCGAAGATCTCGGGCTGCTTGGCGAAATCCCAGCCCGAATCCTGCTCTTTGGCCCAGGCAACTGCTTTTTCAATGGCATCGTTGCTCAGGCCAAGGTCGGAGGGCTTGCGGTGTTCCCAGGCGTTTGGCGGCGGGAAATAGGGGGCCGGCCCGGCGAGTGCTGGGAATGCGACAAGAGTAAGGGCGAGCAGCGCGGGCTTCAGGCGGAGCATGGTGGATCGTAGTGAATGAGAAGGGAATTGCCGCGCGACTATTCGTAGCGCTTTCCGGCGAAATCGATCCACCCCGCCTCGCGGTTGCGGGAGCCGTATTTGGACTGATGCGTGAAGTGGATCGTGCCGCCCTTGTCGGAATACTCGTAGCGGCCGCGGAGAGCGAGCCGATCGCCGGGTTTGACGGGCACGCGCGCCGCGGTCGAGATGTTGTGAGCGACAAGCACGGTGATGTCGCCCGGAACGAGCAGGAGGAATTTCTGGTGCTTATCGGAGTTGTCGCTGGTATCGGGGTCGTCGGGCAGGAGTTTCTCGACGCGCCCGGTGGTTTCGACCCAGGTGCCCGACCTGCGAGCATCAAAGAGGTCCTTGACAGACGGGCTCCGCGAGAGCGGCCCATCGGATCGCGTCGCGACCGGCGCACGCGACCCGGTTGAAGCGGGAGCGTCCATCGCCGAACTCGGCAGCCAGCCGCGGCGCACCGCCATGGTGATCGCCGCGGCAACGAGGACCGCGCCAAGCTTGTACAGAAGGGATGCGGCGGGTCGCCGCCGTGAGGGCTGCATGCGGAATTGTTGGACGGGCGGCAGCGGAAGCCATCTCGAGACCGGTTCGTTCAGCCTTTGGCGCATCCAAGGACACTCGGCCGCAGGCTCCGGGACGGGCTTGGTCGAACCACTGTCGATCCTCACGGCAGAGACGTCGTTCGCGGAACCAGTCGCTCCGACGCCTTAGCATCGCTTATGAGGAATGCGATTACGGCTTCGATGGTGTGCGGAGGACTGGCGGTTCTGTGGGCTTGCGGGTGCGCCACCAAAGCGGGAAGCACGGGCTCGGCGATCGAATTGCCGGCAAGCGCCGCTCCGTCGCCCGAGTTGGCGGGGTTGTCGTTTCTGGTGGGGAGCTGGGTGAGTGTGAACCCAAACAAGACGGTGAACGAGGAAGTGTGGACACCGGCGCGGGGGAACTCGATGGCGGCGTTGTTCCGGCAGGTGCGGCGGGACGGGAAGCCGGCGCTGCACGAGGTGACGTTGGTGAGCGTTGAACCCGAAGGAGTGATGCTGAGGCTGCGCCATCTGCACGGAGCCCTCGAGGTGCCCGAGAAGCAATCGGAGGTTTCGATCTTTCGGCTTGTGAGCGCCGGCAACGGTCGCTGCGAGTTCGTGGGGACCGGCGTCGGCGAAGCGGCCGAAGTGGCCGGCGTGGTGTACCGGGCGGACGGGCCCGATGTTCTGGTGATGGACGTCACCTTCGTGCCGGGCGGCAAGGAGAAGGGTTATTCGGTGCGGTACACGAGGGAGTGAGGGAGCAGCGGGCCGGGGCTGGAGAGATCACGCCTCGTACAGCTCGATCGGTAGATCGTCGGGATCTTTCACGAAGGTGAAGCGGCGGCCAGCGAATTCGTCGGTGCGGATCGGTTCGGCGGGGATGCCGAGCAAAGAAAGGCGTGAGAGTTCGGCGTCGAGATTGCTGACACGCAGCGCGAGGTGGCGCAGGCCGCGGGCTTCGGGGTTGGTGACCCGCGGCGGGGGATCGGGGAAGGAGAAGAGTTCGAGCCGCGGCAGTGTGGCGCGGAGGTGCGGGTCGAGCGCGTCGGCGTGGGTGGCGAGGAGCAGATCGAGCTTGTAGGAGTTGCGATCGGGGCGGAAGGTCTCGGCGAGGATGGGCAGGCCGAGGATGTCGACGTAGAAGCGCTTGGAGCGCGGGTAGTCGGAGCAGATGATGGCGAGGTGGTGGAGGCGGGGCATGGTCAGATCACCCGTGGCAGTTCAAGTCCGGCGAGGGCGTTGGTTCGCGGTGCGGTTGACCAGATTGGTCGGTGCTTGAGGAAGTCGAGCTCAAGAGCGAGAGACGTCGTTCGATCGTGAGGCTTTGTCAAGGTCGATGATCTTGGACACGCTTGCACAGATCATCACGACGCTGGCACCGATGATGACCCAGAGAGCGAGATTGCGGATGCTGGTGACTTCACGGGCCCTCTGTTGGGACTCAGGACTCGGATTGCCCATGCCGTGAAGAGCGTCGTACTGGTTGAGCGCCATCATCGCACCGCCGGCAACGAGCACGAGCAGCAATCCGACTCGAATCGCGATGAGGTGCCGCGCTCTGCGTGCATCGGTGCTGTTCTGGGGCATGGTGATGCTCGGTTCGCTGAGTAAAAGTCTAACCGAAATGTCGAGCAATCCAGGGCTTACTCACTGCGGTGCTCGGCACGCCGTGCGAAAAGGTGTGCGTCTGTTTGGCACAAAGGCGCGAACCCGACGAGCCTGAGTTTCCTCAACCTGACCGCGGAAACCGCGGCCCGCTCGGACTTGCACCGGGCTGTTCCCCGACGGGTTCGCCGCAGGAATGTTACCGATGGTCTTTGGGCTGCTTTGGTTTGGTGGGTTTCAGATACGGCCTGCTGTTGATTCGTGATTGTTTGTCTGAGGCTCGCGGCAGGCACATGAAGCCGAGGAACACGAGCGTGAGGCCGGCCCCGATGAAGAGCAGGAGAATGAGGTGTGTTCTGCCAGCGGATTCACGAGCGAGCCGGAGCGACTCTGGGCTCGGGTTGCCCATGCCGCTCAGTCCTTCGACTGCGGCCGCAAGCACCATGAACCCGCCGCTGGCAACTGCGATCAGGATCCCTGCGACGATCGCGATGAGACAAATGGCCTTGCGCTCTCCGGTGTTGAACCATGACATCGCGATTGCTCCACCCGTGTGACGGCCAGTGTACTGAACGCGTCCGAAGCATTGGGCCCGTGATTCTTGGAGATTGGGGAAGTTGATTCTCAAGGCCCGAAGGGCCGCCCGTTCCAAGCCCTGGGCGTGAGCCCAGGGTTGCGGGTGCGATGGAACCGAGCCGCGACGCGGCGGCACGTCGGTTGAGCGTGATGTTCCGACGCGGCAAAGTGGCGCACCTTCGGTGCTCGGAACGGTGGCGCGTTCGTTATCCAGCTTCATCAGTAGAACACCCAGTAAATGACTTCGCCGGTCGTAGTGTTGACCGACACGCCCCCGGCGTTCATGCCGCCGTTGGGGATGACGAGCAGGTAGGACTTGAAGTCGGCGGGGTTTCCGCCGTGCTTGCGGATGAACTGGTCGGCGGATCGCTCGGCGTCGTGGGTCTTGGGGTCCGGGATGATGGAGGCTTTCTCGGCCTGGGCTCGGACCTGTTCAGCCGCGGCGGGGGGCAGTATGTATCGCACGTCGATCATGAAGTCTTGTGCCGGGAACCAGCCGTAGGGGCCGTGGGCGGTGATTCGGATATCGGTGGCATTCGCAGGGATCGCACGCGGGAAATGGGTGGTGCCTCCGCTGGCGAGTTGGAGCATCTGCGGGTATTCGCTGGGGCGAAGCTCGCCGCGCCCGAGGCGGTTGGTTTCGGCGACAAAGTACGCGGCGACCGACAGACCCACGACAAGCCCGATCGCATGGGGCCAGCGCGGCTTCCAGATTAGGCCGATGAGGCAAACGCACAGACCAATCGGGATCCCGAGCATCGCGAAGCATGCGAACAGCAACTGCGAACCGAATACGGAAGCGATGGCGGCCGAGAGGACAAGGCCGGGGCCGAGAAGCAGAAGAAGCGGCCGACTCTGAACGGGAGCGCTATTGGTCGAGACGATTGCCACGAAGTGCGGCTCCTGCGAGGTTGAAGGAGCGAATCACACCACGCGATCGTCCTTACTGATCCCCAGCGCCGGGCGCACATCCAGCGGCACCAGCACCTCGCGGCCCGCCTTCTGCTCGATCATCTGCTTCGCGGTGTCGGGGTCGACGTAGTCGCTATGGCACGAGAGTTTGGCGGCTTCGTCGCCTTTTCGCTTCGTTGCTTCGTCGCTGCCCATCGCCTTTTTGGTTTTGCTCGCGAGCTTGTGGATCTCATCCGGCGAGAGCACGCCGCGTTTGGCAAGGATTTCTTGTTGTTCGGGGGTCAGGGCGGCGGACTTGACCGGGGCGCCGGGCTTGCCGTTGGTGCCGATGCGTTCAAAGCCCTCGGCCTTGCCGCTGGCGAATTCCTGGATTTCCTTGCTGATGCGGACGCTGCACCAGTCGTGGCCGCACATGGCGCAGAAGTCGGTGTCGACGTCGAGGTCTTCGTCGTGATACGCGCGGGCGGTGTCGGGGTCGAAGGAGAGCTCGAAGTGCTTCTCCCAGTTCAGGGCGGCACGAGCCTTGGTCAGTTCGTCGTCGCGGTCGCGGGTGCCGGGGATGCCCAGGGCGATGTCGGCGGCGTGTGCCGCGATCTTGTACGCGATGCAGCCCTGCTTCACGTCGTCTTTCTTCGGAAGGCCGAGGTGTTCCTTGGGCGTGACGTAGCAGAGCATGGCGGCGCCGTGGTAGGCCATGGCGGTGGCGCCGATGCAGGAGGTGATGTGGTCGTACCCGGGGAACATGTCGGTGACGAGCGGGCCGAGGACGTAGAAGGGGGCGCCGTGGCAGAGGGTGCGCTGAACCTTGGCGTTGTATTCGATCTGGTCGAAGGGGACGTGGCCGGGGCCTTCGATCATGACCTGGACGCCCTTGCGCCAAGCGCGTTCGGTGAGTTCGCCGAGGGTTTCGAGTTCGGCGAGCTGGGCGGCGTCGGTGGCGTCGGCGAGGCCGCCGGGGCGCAGGCCGTCGCCGATGGAGAAGGTCACGTCGTACTGGCGGAGGATGTCGCAGATGTCCTCCCAGCGCGTGTACATGATGTTCTCTTGGTTGTGGACGAGCATCCACTTGGCGAGGAGCGACCCGCCGCGGCTGACGATGCCGATGAGGCGGTTCTTGACGTGCTTGAGATGGGCCTTGCGCACGCCGGCATGGATGGTGAAGTAGTCGACGCCCTGCTTGGCCTGGTGGTGCAGCGAGGCCTCGATGGTGGGCCAGTCGAGGTCGTCGATCTTCTTGCCGATGATCATCGAGTAGATCGGGACGGTGCCGATGGGGACGGTGGCGTTCTGGATGATGGCGGCACGGGTGGCGTCGAGGTCGCCGCCGGTGGAAAGGTCCATCACCGTGTCGGCGCCCCACTTCTCGGCCCACTTGAGCTTCTCGACTTCTTCGTCGGTGCCGCTGGAGACGGGCGACGCGCCCATGTTGGCGTTGACCTTGGTCTTGCTGGCGCGGCCGATGGCCATGGGGTCGAGGCGGTGCTGGAGGTGGTTGATGTTGGCGGGGATGACGAGGCGGCCGGCGGCGATCTCGTCGCGCACGGCTTCCGCGCCGCGGCCGGGGAAGAGCACGTCAAAGTGTGACTCGCGCTCCGCGACCCGCTTCATCTGCGGCGTGACGATGCCGAGGCGGGCGGATTCGAGTTGCGTGATGGGCTTGAAGTTGGCGGGGTAGATGACGCGGAGTCGCTCGCCCTTGGCGGTGTTGAACTCGACGACGTTCTTGTCGCCGACGCAGTTGGTGCAGGGTTTCGGAGAGGTGCCGAGGTGTCCGGGTGTCGAGGTGTCGAGGGGCGGAAGTTGGGCGACGCTCCAGCCTTCGGGCAGAAAATCCCACGCGGTCTTGGTGCTCGGTGCGGGCATGCCGGGGGTATCGGGGCTGGCGAACATGAGCGGACCGCCGACGTCGGGCTTGAGCGCGAAGGAGCCCGGAGTGGTGACGTTGGGGGTGACGGCGGGGTTGAGGGCGCCGTGGGTGGGGAGGCGGAAGGTGGGGGTGGTCATGCAAGTCCTTTCGAGCGAAAGAACCGGACCGGTACGAGCGTGGAGGGGCGCGGCGTGCCGCGTGCGCTTCCCTCCGCCGGTGCGAACCGGATCAGGTTCAACGGGTGCGTCTCAGCGGTCTGAGGCACTTGGCACTAGGCACCTCACGAAGGAAGGAGCACTAGTACAAGGCAACGGGCCGCGCCCCGAGCGTTACGAGGGGATGGTACGCGGGCGGCGAGGTGGGGAGGGATCAGTGCGTGCATCGGCGAGCCGGGGCGTCCTCGCGGTTTCCCGTGCCTTTGCCGGTTCGCTCCAAGGCAATCGCCCTTGGTCACGCGATTTCGTGGGCCGCGTGCTGCCAATCGATCACATCCAGATCCGGCAGTTTGTCGGAGACTCCCGGCACGTTCAGGTGGCGGAGCATGTTGAGGCACTGGGCCCGGTGGTAGTGGCCGTGGGTCAGGACGTGGAGCATCGCGGCGGCGGCGGTGAACTGGTACGCCTTGCCCTCGAAGGTCAGCGTCACCGGCCGGTTGGGCTCGGCCCGCACGAGCGGGAAGAGGGCGCCGAGTTCGGCGCTCGCGGCGTCGAGGTCGGCGCGGAGCGAGGCTGGCGTCGCGGCGTCGGCCTGCAGGAAGGGGCGGAGCTCTTTCGCGCCGATGCGGTCGGCCCAGCGGCGCATGGCGCCGACGATGTGGGTGAGCGTGGCGCGGAGGCCGCCGGACTCGCCGGGGCCGATGGGGAACGGTGTCGCGAACTGCTCGGGCGTGACGTGTTCGCAGCGATCGAGGACGATGTGTGTCGCCCAGCGGTCGTGGGCGAGGAGGATGTCGAAGGGGTCGGAGAGTGGGGGCATGGGGACACTCTAGTGATGGGGTCGCCACAATCCGTGTTCAGAGTCCGGTGCGGCCGCTCTTCGCGCGCCGATTGGTATGCTGCCTCGCTGCGGAGGTGGCGCGATGGATGTTTTGCTGAACGTGAAGTATCGCAACGTGGACCAGCAGGGCCGGCCTCAGGGTTTTTTGGCGTCCAAGGCAACGCTGAGCGATCTGGGGTTTGAGTCCAAGCTCGGGAAGATCGAGTGCTCACGATTTGTGCGGGCGGAGGTTCGGGCGAATCGCGTGATCCTGCTCGTCAAGAACGATGCAGGAGTGATCGAGCCGAAGGTGATCGAGGTGTACAAGCCCAAGCCCGCGGCGTTCGCGCGGGCGTTCAACCGGATCGCGTCGGACACCCGGACGCTGGCTCATCAGGCCGAGCTGGAGGCTCAGGGACGGGGTTCCGAGCTGCGGGTGCGGCGGTGCGCGGCGTGTGACGGGATGGTTGATCTCACCGACTTCCCCGAGAGCCACGAGATGTACTGCCCGTTCTGCGACACGGTGTCGAACGCAGCGGTGCCGTCGAAGGAGCAGGAGAAGATCAGGGTGTGCGATCGCTGCGGGTTCTTTTCCATGCCGCGGACCATCACGTGCTTTTACTTCTATTTCCTGCTGGTGGTGTACGGCTTCAGCTACCAGCGCAAGCACATGTGCAGCCCGTGTATGCGGAGTGAGGCGTGGAAGATGCTGGCGGGGAACTTTCTCTTCCTTCTCGGCGTTCCGGTGGCACTGACGCAGTTGGGGCGGGCGTACTTCGGCGGCACGGCGCTGAGCGGGGCGTACCAGGGGCTTGAGGGTGCCAACGTCGTGGCGCGGAAGCTGCAACCGGAGAACGCCGCGGCGAAGTATGCGGAGATCGCGACGCGATTGGGCGGAAGCGCGATCGCATCGTTCA
This sequence comes from Planctomycetota bacterium, assembly GCA_018242625.1. Classification (GTDB taxonomy): domain Bacteria; phylum Planctomycetota; class Phycisphaerae; order Phycisphaerales; family UBA1924; genus JAFEBO01. Next base: position 223,277 of record JAFEBO010000003.1, on the reverse strand, counting down.
ACGCGGGGGTGGCGTTCGCGTCGGCGAAGAAGATGGCGGAAGCGCAGCGGGCGTTCGAGACGTCGCTGCGGGTGTGTTCGAACTTCGAGCCCGGCGGGAACGGGTTGATCGCGGTGATGACGGAGCAAAAGCTGGATCCGCGGACGTCGCCGCTGCTGGCGGTGTTCTTCAAGCAGGTGGATGCTCAGCAACTGCCGGATTCCTCGGAGCCGATCAAGCTGAGCAACATTTGATGTGCGGTCGGCCGGAGAAGCGCGACCCGAGTCAACGTGGTTGTTCGCTACCTCGGATTCTTTAGCCCCGTCTTCAACTTGTTCCGCGTCTCCCGTAGCACGCGGGCCGCGAGGCGGGGTTCGTGGGTGGTCAGGAACTGCCGCACGGCGGATGGGTTCTTGGGCGCGAGGGTGCGCAGGGCCCAGGACAAGGCTTTGACGATCATGTCTTCGTGGTCGTCGATGAGGCGTTCGCACACCGCGAGTGTCTTCGCGGGTTCGCCTTTGGGTGCTTTGGAGCCGCGGGCGTTGAGGTTGAGCGGGACGGTGCTCACCAGGGCGGCGCGGCGTACCCAGAGGTTGTTGGAGCGGGTCCACGCGAGGATGTGTTTGTCGGTGAGCGAGCCTTCGCGCCAGGCGACGCCACTGACGAAGCAGCCGAAGCAGTCTGTGGAGTTCCAGTCGTGGAGCGTGGGGAGCAGTCGCTCGGCTTGCTTGATGGTGACGGCCGCGGCGGCTTCGGGTGCGGCGCGGAAGACCTCGAAGGCGAGTTGCTCGTCGCCGTCCGCGGCAATCGCGAGCGCCTCGGCGATCAGGGAGACGTGATCAGTACGGTGGGTGCGGGCGATGGCTTTGGCGCGGGAGCGGACGGCGGTGAGGGCGGGCATCTCCGGGCTCCGGTGGGTGGCGAGAGGTTCGCCGCGGAGCCGAGGCTACCACACGAGATTCGCGGTCGGATTCGCGGCCGCCGCGGGGAGGACGCCGGGGACGCAGGCGACGAACGCGCCGAAGGCCACGGAGGGACCGGCGTTGATGTTGGAGGCGTTTCCGCGGAAGCGGTTGCCGATGACCAGGTGCTTGCCGGAGAGGAGATCAAGGGCGACGGTCGAGCAGTCGGCGATGTCGTTGTCTGAAATAGTGGTGCTCCCGCCGGAGAACTGGCTGGAGGCGATGCCTTTCACGCAGGAAGAGATCGAACAGCCTTTGATGGTGGCGTCGCCACCGATGAAGATCCCGGCGGATGCGATGCCGCGGATGGAGCAGTTGCGGACGATGACGCTGCCACCGGCGTTGATGCCACCGGCGTTGAACGAGTTGGCGTTCTTGGTGGAAGAGACGGAGCAGTCCTCGACAAGGCCGCCGAAGATGGTGATGCCGACGGAGGGCTGGTTGACGAGCACGCAGCCGGTGACAACGGAGTTACCGCTGACCATGATGCCGGTGTTGCCACCATCGACGACGCAGTTCTCGACCCGGGCGTTGTTGGAGAGCTGGAGACCTGCCTCTCCGGTGGTGGTGAAGATTCGGATGTTGCGGGCGGTGCAGTCGTCGGCCTGGAAGAGCTCGAGCGAGCCGCTCTTGTTCTCGTGGAACGTGAGGTCTTCGAAGAGGCTGTCGCGGGCCTGGCCGAAGATGCCGTAGCCCTTGAAGTTGTTGATGTTGCCGTTGCGGACGACCAGGCCGCGGCGGTTGGTGTTGTTGGTGGAGATCCCGATGGGGAAGCCGAGCGCGTCGCCCTGTTCGATGGTGAAGCCGTTGAGATCGAGGGTGACGTTGTCGGCGACGATGGTGATGCCGCTCTTGCCGCCGGTGGCGACGAGGTTTGTGGTGAGGTAGTACGAGCCGGGGGCGTCGATGCGGAAGACGCTGGTCGCATCGCCGGGGGTGTTGAATGAGTTGAGCGGCGTGCGGGGCTCGGGGCCGGGGGTGGGGCTTATCGGGCCCGGCGGGGGCGTGAGAGGGCCGGCGAGGGCAACAACGACGCTGCTCATCGCAAAGAGCGCTACGGATGGGATATGGCGCAATGCGGCAATCGGCATGAGTGAGTTCTCCGAAGCTCCGTGCGACGCTGGAGCTCGCGGGGGCTAGAAGTTCTTCATCTTGGGTGGCATTCCTCGAGTCGAAGCCGATTTGGAGGCGGACTGTCCAATTCCCGCGGGCTCCTTGGGGTGAGCGGACGGACCGACACGCACGAGCGGTGGCATCGTTCAGGACGATGAAGTGAGCCGATATCCCACCGCCGGTTCGGTCAGAAGAAACTGCGGCTGCGCCGGGTCCGCTTCGAGCTTGCGGCGGAGCTGGCCGGCGTACACGCGAAGATACTGCACATCGTGCGTGTGCGTCGGGCCCCAGACTTCGCGGAGGATCATCTGATGCGTGAGCACCTTCCCCGCGTGCTTCACGAGCAGGGCGAGAAGCTGGAACTCGGTGGGAGTGAGGCGGATATCGGTTGCTTGTCCGTGCTCGGCGATCGTGACTGAGCGTGCTTCCAGATCGACCCGCAGCGTGCGCCCGCCCGCAGCCGCTTCATACACCGGCGCAGAGCCCCCGCCCTTGGTCGAGTGCCGGAGGGCGACGCGGATCCGGGCGGCGAGCTCGGCAAGCCCGAACGGCTTGGTGAGATAGTCGTCGGCGCCGGCATCGAGCGCGTTGACCTTGTCCTGTTCCTGCTCGCGGGCGGAAAGCACGATGATGGGCACGTTTGAATCGGCGCGGAGCTGGCGCGTCACGATCAGACCGTCGCCGTCGGGAAGCCCGAGGTCCAGCAGCACGAGATCTGGCCGCTGGGTGCGGGCGAGGAGCAAACCTTCGTTGGCGGTTCCGGCCTGCTTCGTGCGGTAACCCTGGTGCTCGAGCGTGACGCACAGGAAGCGCCGGATCGGTTCCTCATCGTCGATGATGAGCACAAGCGGGCTGTGCGCGGGCTCTTTCGGGATGGGCTGTGCGCGCGACTCGGTCATGACGGTGCTGCGGGGCTGGGGGCAGGCGCTTCCGGGAGGTTCGCCTCAGTGCGGGGCAGCGTATCCACGGCCTCGCGGGGCATGGAAACAAGGAAAGCGGCGCCGCGCGGCAGGTTCGGCTCGACCCAGATGCGTCCGTTGTGAGCCTTGATGATCCCCTCGCAGATCGTGAGGCCCAGGCCCATGCCCGATCGGGCAGCGCTGTCGGCCCCGGGCAGATAGTTCTTCTTCCCTCTGTAGAACCGCTCGAATACTCTGCGGGACTCGTCACTCGACAGGCCGGGGCCTTCATCCGCAACTTTGATGACCACGCTCGTGTCCGTGGTCCACGCGGCGATTTCGATCGGAGTACCGGCGGGCGAATAGCGAAGCGCGTTGTCCACGAGGTTGTGAATGACCTGCGGAAGCATGGCGTTGTCGACACGCACCAGCGGAAGCTCGGCCGGAATCAGAATGCGCACGGGGCGCTCGGCCAGGGCAGCACGGTGGCGGGCCAGGCCGATTCCCACGATTTCTTCGATCGAGATCCACTCTTTGCGGAGAGAAATGCCCGATTCGAGGCGCGTCGCGAATACCAGGTTGGCGATGAGTTCGTTGAGGCTTCCGGCTTCCTGGACGATGCTCTGCGTGAGCTGGGCGCGGGTGGGTTCGTCAAGGCCGGGTTGCTGGAGCGTGCTCGCCGCGCCCGAAATTGTCGCGAGCGGCGTGCGAAGATCGTGAGAAACCGAGCGGAGCAGGGCGCTCCGGAGACGCTCGGACTCGGCCTCGATCCGCGCCGCGTGCTGGGCATCGATCAGCCGGACGCGCTCAAGAGCAAGCGCGATCTGGTTCGCGAACGTATCGAGCAGAAGGAGCTGTTCCGTGCTGAAGGGCTCCACCCGGTGCAGCGCGAGAACGCCGACCTTGCCCTGGGTTGTCGAAAGCGGAATGAAATGCCCGGCGGAGCCCGGCAGAGCACGCGTGCCTCTGCCGGCGACCTTTCCATGATCGAATGTCCACTGTGCCACGCTGCGTTCGCGATCGTCGAGCCAGTCCGGGCGGCCGGCGCTCGCCAGGACCGCGAGCGGCGTGGTGGCGGAAGCGGTCAGCACCGCGGCATCACCGCCGAACGTGTCGCGCACGTGGCGGGCCGCAACAGAGCCCACTTCTTCGCGGGTTCGTGCCGCGGCCAGCCCGCGGACCATGTCGTACGAGCGCGAGGTGCTCTGTTCGCGGGAGCGGGCGGCGTCGGCAAGGTCGCGGAGGCGTGTTGTGAGATTGGCGATCAGCAGGCCGACCCCCAGCATGACAAAGAACGTCACGGCGTACTGGGCATCGGAAATCTGGAATGTGAGCGTCGGAGGAACGAAGAAGAAATCGAAAGCCGCAACGCCCAGGACCGCCGCAAGAACCGCCGGGCCTCGACCGAGCCACACCGCCGCAATCACCACCCCCGCGAGGTAGATCATCGAGATGTTCGCAGCATCGAACTTGGGGGGGAGCAACCGTCCGCCGACGGTGGCGGCGATCACGAGGCAGAATGCCCCGGCATAGGCCAGAGGAGAAGAGCGGATGCGGGTCGGTCGGCCGACGTCGAGCGCGTCGCTGTCGACGTCCGAATCACCACGGATGACGTACACATCGATATCACCGCTGCAGCGAACGAGATTGCTCACAAATGAACCGAAAAACGCCTCGCGCCAGGCGGACCGCGCGGTCTTTCCGACCACGATCTTGTTGACGTTTCTGGAACGGGCAAACGCGACGAGTTCTTCCGCTGCGCTCTCGCCGCTGAGAGTTGTTGTGGTCGCGCCGAGGCTTTCCGCCAGGCGCAGAGTTTCGACCACGCGGGTGCGATCCCCGTCGCTGAGGTGTGCCGTGCGCGGGGTCTCCACGAAGGCGGCGATGAGGTCTGCGTGCAGCCCGGCGGCCATCCGCTTTGCGGCACGCACGATCCTCGCCGACGACGGGCTCGGGCTGACCGCCACCAGGATGCGCTCGGATGTCGGCCAGATCGCGCGGATGCTCTGCCCCTCGCGGTACTGGCGCATCTGACGATCGACCCATTCCGCCGTGCGCCGCAGAGAAAGTTCCCGGAGCGCGGTCAGGTTCCCCTTGCGGAAGAAGGAGCCCGTCGCGGCGCCGATGCTCTCGGGCACATAGACCTTGCCCGCTTTGAGCCGCTCGATCAGCGCCTCGGGAGGCAGATCAACCAGTTCGATCTCGTCGGCACCCTCCAGCACCGAGTCGGGAACTGTCTCGCGAACGTGGACGCCGGTGATCTGGCCGACCACGTCGTTGATGCTCTCGACATGCTGGACATTCAGCGTCGTCAGAACGCCGATGCCGGCCTTGCGGAGTTCTTCGACATCCTGCCAGCGCTTCTCAAACCGTGAGCCCGGGGCGTTCGAGTGCGCAAGTTCGTCGAGCAGCAGAAGTTCGGGGCGACGGGCGAGAGCCGCATCGAGGTCAAACTCCCGCAGAACGGTCCCCTTGTAGTCGACTTCCCGTCGGGGCAGCAGGTCGAGGCCGAGCAGCTGCTGCTCGGTTTCGGCTCGGCCGTGCGTTTCGACCAGGCCGACCACGATATCGACGCCCTCCCGAGCGAGGCGCTGCGCCGCCGTCAGCATCGCATAGGTCTTGCCGACACCGGGCGCCGCTCCGAAGAAGATCTTGAGCGTGCCGCGAGCGGCACGGGCCTCCTCAAGTTGAGCGGCTCGCAGCAGATCTCCGGGGTTGGGCCGGCCGTCGGACATGCGGAATTATTCGGTGGGGGCCTTGGGGACGGAGAGGCCGTCCAGCGCCATATTCAACGCAAGAACATTCACCACCGGTTCACCCAGAAAGCCCAGCTGCCGGGGTGTGGTATGCAACCGGACCTGTTCGAGCACCACGGATTCGCGGAGGCCCCGGGCGAGCGCCACACGCGGCACCTGATACGCCGCGGCCTCGGGGCTGATGTGCGGGTCGAGCCCGCTTGCCGAGCTTGTCAGGAGATCGACGGGGATCGCCGATGAGGCCGGCTTGCCTGCGGGAGACCGCGGCCGTTCGAAGCCCGCGGCTTTATCCGCGGCGGCGAGTGCATCTATCCGGGCATCGATGTTCGCTCGAAAGGCCGGGTTGGACTGGGCCAGATTGGAACCCGAGGAGCCGGTGAGTGCCTCGGCATTGAACGCCGTATACGGGACCGGCGATGTGGCCGACAGGCGGCCCCAGAAGTACTTCGGATCGGAAAATGGCTGCCCTATGAGCGTCGACCCCGCCGAAGTACCCGCGCGGATGATGATCGATCCGTTCGCCTGATGGGGAAACGCGAGCTGCGCGATTCCGGTGATCACGAGCGGATAGGCAACCCCGGTGAGTATCGAGAGCACGACGAAAAGCGAGATGGCGGGGCGGAGGAGTTTCATGGAGTGGTACTCAGAGTGCAAGATGCCGGGGAACGTTGGTCCGATCAGAACGCGTTGAGGAGGAGATCGATGATCTTGATGCCGATGAACGGGACGATGAGCCCCCCGACGCCATAGATGAGCAGGTTGTTGCGCAGCAGCACCGACGCCTCGACCGGCTTGTACTTCACGCCCCGCAGGGCAAGCGGAATGAGAGCGACGATGATCAGCGCGTTGAAGATGACGGCGGAGAGAATGCCGGTGGCCGGGTTCAGCCGCATGATGTTGAGCGCATCCAGCTGCGGATACGTCGCGGCAAAGGCCACCGGGATAATCGCAAAGTACTTGGCGACATCGTTGGCGATGGAAAACGTGGTCAGGCTGCCTCGGGTCATCAGGAGCTGCTTGCCGATCCGGACGACCTCGATGAGTTTGGTGGGGTTGCTGTCAAGGTCCACCATGTTGCCGGCTTCTTTGGCGGCCTGCGTGCCCGTGTTCATTGCGACCGCGACGTCGGCCTGGGCGAGGGCCGGAGCGTCGTTGGTGCCGTCGCCGGTCATCGCGACCAGCCGCCCGCCAAGCTGATACTTCCGGATGAGGTCGAGCTTGTTTTCGGGCGTCGCCTGGGCGAGGAAATCGTCCACGCCCGCCTCGGCGGCGATCGCCGCGGCGGTGATCGGGTTGTCGCCGGTGATCATGACGGTCTTGATGCCCATGCGACGCATCTCGGCGAAACGCTCCGCGATCCCGCCCTTCACGACGTCCTTCAGTTCCACGACCCCAAGCGTTCGACCCTTGCCGTCCGCGACGACCAGCGGTGTGCTCCCGCGCCTGGAAACTTCGTTGACGATCGTGCGGGCCTGCTCGCTCGGTCTGCCGCCCATTCGGGCGACATACGCATCGATCGCATCGGCGGCACCCTTGCGGATCTCGCGTCCGTTGACGCTGACGCCGCTCATCCGCGTCTGGGCGGAGAAAGGCGAAAACGTCGCGCCGAGCTCGTGAATATGGCGCTCGCGCAGGCCGTGCTTCTTCGCGAGAACCACGATGCTGCGTCCCTCGGGCGTTTCATCGGCCAGCGAGGCGAGCTGAGCGGCATCGGCCAGTTCTTCCAGCGTGGCGCCGTCCACGGGCAGAAATGCTGCCGCCTGGCGGTTGCCAAGTGTGATCGTGCCTGTCTTGTCCAGCAGCAGCACGTCCACGTCACCCGCGGCCTCGACGGCTCGCCCGCTGGTGGCGATCACATTGGCCTGCACCAGGCGGTCCATGCCGGCGATGCGGATCGCGGAGAGAAGCCCGCCGATCGTGGTAGGGATGAGGCAGACCAGCAGCGCCACCAGAACGGTCACCGTCACCGGCGCAGCCCCCGAAGCCGGATCGGCGGCCTTGGCCTGTGCAACCGCGTAAATGGAATAGGGCAGAAGGGTGACGCACGCGAGCAGGAAGATGATGGAGAGTTTCGCCAGCAGGATGTCGAGCGCGATCTCGTTCGGCGTTTTCTGGCGCTTGGCGCCTTCGACGAGCGCGATCATGCGGTCGAGAAACGTCTGGCCAGGATCGGCCGCGATGCGCACGATCAGCCAGTCGGAAAGGACAGTCGTGCCACCCGTAACGGCCGAGCGATCGCCGCCGGCCTCGCGGATGACCGGCGCTGACTCTCCCGTGATAGCGGACTCATTGACGGAGGCAACACCCTCGATGATCTCGCCATCGCCGGGAATGACCTCGCCGGCATCGACCAGGACCAGGTCACCTTTTCGCAGCGCCGCGCCATCGATCATGGTGGAGGGCGCCTGGCGGGAGGGTGCGGACAGCTTTCTCGCTTTGACGTCGCGGCGGGCTTTGCGCAGGCTGGCCGCCTGGGCCTTGCCCCGACCTTCCGCCATGGCCTCCGCAAAGTTCGCGAAGAACACGGTGAACCACAGCCAGAGCGCCACCCAGCCGATGAAGCGGGCGGGCGCCTCGCCGGTCGAGACGATCGCCTGCACCCAAAGCACCGTCGCGAGCATGCTGACAACGAACACGACGAACATGACGGGGTTGCGCACCTGCTCGCGCGGATTGAGTTTGGCGAGCGAAGCGAGAACGGCGCCACGGACAATGGCAGAGTCAAAGAGCGAGTGGGGAGCGTTGCTGGTTGCCATGAGGACTCTCTCGGAAGTTGAGAATTAGTGCGAGTGAAGGAGCAGCTGTTCCGCGACAGGACCGAGCGCCAGCGCCGGTACAAAGGTGAGCGCCCCGACGATGATCACGACACAGACCAGCATCGCGACAAAGACCGGCGTGTGGGTGGGGAGTGTGCCGCTCGTGGTCGGCACCGGCTTCTTCGCGGCGAGCGATCCCGCGATCGCGAGCACGGGCACGATGAGCCAGAACCGCGCCAGAAACATGCAAACTCCGAGCGAAAAGTTGTAGAACGGGGTGTTCGCGGACAGCCCTGCAAAGGCCGACCCGTTGTTGTTCGACGCGGACGAGAAGGCATAGAGAATCTGGCTGAACCCGTGCGGTCCGGGGTTGGAAGTGCCCGAAGACCCTTGCGGCAGCAGCACCGCGGCGGCTGTTCCGAGCAGAACCAGCCCGCAGGGGATCAGCACCGCAATCGCCGCCATCTTCATTTCAAAGGGTTCGATCTTCTTTCCCAGGTACTCGGGCGTGCGCCCCACCATGAGGCCCGCGACAAACACCGCCACGATCACGAACATCAGCATGCCGTAAAGGCCCGAACCGACGCCCCCGAAGACCACCTCGCCGATCTGCATGAGCCACATCGGAATGAGCCCGCCAAGGGGCGTATAGGAGTCGTGCATCGAGTTCACGCTGCCGTTGCTCGCCGCGGTGGTCGCCGTGGCCCAGAGCGCGGAGTTGGCGATTCCAAAGCGAGTCTCCTTGCCCTCCATGTTCGGACCCGCAAGCACACTCGTGCCGGCGGCTTCGAACCAGTACGTCGCCGCAAGCAAGGGCACGAAGATCACGAGCATCGCCGCAAGAACGGCCCATCCCTGACGTCGGTCGTGAACCATCTCACCGAACGTCCAGCAGAGCGCCGCCGGTATGAGCAGAATCGCAAGCACCTGCAGGAAGTTCGAGAGCGGCGTGGGGTTCTCGAACGGATGCGCGGAATTGACGTTGAAAAAGCCGCCCCCGTTGGTGCCCAGCTGCTTGATCGCGATCTGCGAAGCCGCGGGGCCGAGCGGCAGAACCTGGGAGACGATGCGTGTGCTCGGCTCGCCTTCCTTGCCGGCCTGCTCCACCGACACCGGCTGCATCAGCGCGACTGTTTGATAAGGCCTGAACGATTGAACAACACCCTGCGAAACAAGCACAAGGGCCAGGACGATCGAGAGCGGCAGAAGGATGTACAGCGTGGACCTGGTCAGATCCACCCAGAAATTGCCGATCGCCTTTGTTCCCGAGCCCGCGAGCCCGCGAACGAGAGCGACCAGCACGGCCATCCCGGTTGCGGCCGATACAAAGTTCTGCACGCCTAGCCCGAGCATCTGGCTGAGGTACGACATGGTCGTCTCGCCTCCGTATCCCTGCCAGTTGGTGTTCGAGACGAACGAGATCGCCGTGTTGAAAGAGGAATCGGGCGTGACCGCTGCCAACGCAGCCGGATTCAGCGGCAGGATCGCCTGCACGCGCTGCAGTCCGTAGACGGCGAGCAACCCGACAGCGCTGAATATCAGGAGGCTCGCGGCATACACCTTCCAGCCCATCATCTCGCCCGGCTCGATACCGCACAGGCGGTAGATCGCGCGTTCCGCCGGAGCCAGCAGGCGGTCGAGCCCGCACGGCTGAGCCCGATAGACACGGGCCATGTACCAGCCGAGCGGTTTCACAAACGCCACGAGCACCGCAAGATAGACAATCAGTTGGAAGATCCCGTACAGATTCACTGGAACCACTCCGGCTTCAAGAGAGCTGCAAGCAGGTACAGGAACAGGCCCGCCGCCACGACGGCGCCGAGCAGATAAATCAGCAGCATCAGTGAGCTCCTGGCTCGCGGGGGGCGAGCGAATCGCAGAATCGCAGCAACCCGAAAGTGGCCGCGAAAAGCAGAACCAACGCGACGACGGCAAGAAAGTCAGACATGACGCAAGGAGAATCGGCGCGTGCCACCCATTCGTCGATCTGTTCCGCATAAGGGAATCACCGCAGCGCATAAAGACTGCATAAAGACGAAGCCGGTGGAGGGTGGGGGGGTGGTGGGGTTGTGGGTTGGGGGGCGCTGACGCTTATTGATCATTTACGCGCCGGGCCGGATTCCTTATGCCCTATTGATCGATTCCCAGGCGCACCGCGCCGAATATCCGGACATCTTTCGGAGGTTGACCATGACCGATCTCTTCGCGTTTGTGCTGGTCTTTGCCGGCTTGTGCTCTCAAATATGGCTCATCCGCGAGCTTCTTCGCGAAGTGATGCACGACCCGCAATCGGATCATCCAAAGCAAAGATCGGCGAGCCGATATCCGGCCCTGGCTGTCATTGCCGGCCTTGCCATCGCGATCCCCGCTCACGCGGACGATCCGACTGGCACTGGCACTGGCACTGGCACTGGCACTGGCACTGGCACTGGCACTGGCACTGGCACTGGCACTGGCACCACCGCCCCACCGGCCGAGAAGCCCCTGGTGATCTCGACCGACCGTCCCAGCTTCGACGACACCGCAGGCATCGTCCCCAAGGGACACCTCCAGCTCGAAACCGGCTACACCTTTACGCTGAACAACCACGGGGCCGACACCCAAACAAACAACGCGCCGGAGATCCTGGCGCGATACACACTCGTGGAAGACCGCTTTGAGTTGCGACTCAGCACGTCCGGATATGTCTGGTCACGCACCGACTCCGGCGGCCAGAGCTCCACCGCGGAAGGGTTCAGCGATGCGATGGTCGGCTTCAAGCTGAAGATCACCGATCAGGAGGGATGGATGCCCCGCCTCGTTCTGGAGGGCGCGACAACGGTCGGCGCGGGCTCCGACGGGATCAGCAACCAGGATGTCGAGCCCATCGGCAAGCTCATCTGGCAGTACGACCTGGGCAAAGGGTGGGGCGTCTACGGCAATTTCAATGTCGCGTACGCAACCACCCCGGGAAGCGGCCGGTTTGTGCAGGGACAGGCCGGAGTCTGCGTCACATACGCCGCCAGCGACAAGCTCTCCTTCTACGGCGAGTTCTTTACGTTCGCCCCAAACGCGAAGGGAACTTCGCCCGCTTATTACCTCGATACCGGCGCCGCGTATCTGCTCACCGACCGAGTTCAGCTTGATGCGCGCGTGGGCTTCGGGATCGGTCGCCAATCCAACAACTTCTTTACCGGAGCGGGAATCAGCTTTCTCTTCTGAACGGACGCGGCAGCTTGGGAGCTTTCAAAGTGCCCGCCTCAGCCTCCGATTGCCATTCCGCCGTTCCGATGTTGTCCGCCGCCGCGAGCACATCCGAGCGACCGAGCCGACGGAGCATGATGAGCAACTGGGCCCGATGGTGCATGGCGTGCGTGCAGACGTGCACAAGTGCCGCGCCCTTTGTCAGGAGTGGAGCGGCGGACCACGACGGTCTGATGTTTGCTTCCAGCCCGTCCTTCACGGCCATTCCCGCAACCGCGCGCAGATCATCCGTTGCCGGGCCGAGGGCCGTGAGCAGATCCGGGATGGACGCCGAAGCTCCGAGTTTCACGCGCCGGGGTCGGGTGCGGCGTTCACCGATGGTGTCCGTCCAGAAGTAATAGCGAGTCACGATGTGCAGCAGCGTGGCCCGAATCGATCCCGGTCCGATCCCAAAGTCGCGGTCAAGTTCTCCATCGTTGAGCGCAAGACAGATCTCAAGCAGGCGTCGATTCGCCCACGCATCGTGCCTGAGCAGCACGTAGATCGGATCACTTGTGAGCTTCTTCGAGACAGCCATCACGCGTCGGGTGTTTCGGAGTTTGAGGGTTTGTAGCCCAGCTTGCTGTTGTACGCCGAGCTGCCCCCCCGGGCCACCGTAAGGGTTTTCCAGTCCGCCCCCGCTCGCGACGCCAGCACGCGACAAATCTGCACAATCTGCCCGACGTGGTAGGCCGTGTGCGTGACGGATCGCGTCAGCGCCAGGATCAGAGTGTGGGGCTCGCCGCGGATTGTGATCATGCGCCCGAGATCTCCGTCGGACATGCTTGCGAGCGAAGCCTCAAGAATCTGCCATCCGCCGTTCCACGCATCCATGAGCGAGGCGCGATTGGGAAAATCATCCACAAATTCGTTATCGCGGTTCCGCCACGGCTTCTCCCCGTCGCTGGTCAGGGGATCGCTCCACCGCGAACGCAGGTTCCCGCCGATGTGCTTCATGATGACCGCGATGGAGTTGGTCTCCGGGTCGAGCGACACCCGAAGGCCAGCCCAGTCCACCTGTTCGATGGCGCGTTCGGCAAGCGAACGATAACGCCGGAATTCGGCCTCGAACGCTTCGATTGTCCGGCGCTCTTCGCTCATGACGAATCACCCGCTGATCAACTACTCCCGCATGTCCGCTTCCGACTGCCAGTCGGTCATGTCGAGCTCGGGCAGTTGGTCCGAGATTCCCGGCAGGTTGAGCTGCCGCAGGATGTTGATGCACTGAGCGTGGTGGTAGTGTCCGTGCGTCAGCACATGCACAAACGCGCACGAAGCCGTGAACGAATAGGGCACCCCTCCAAATTCGAGCCGCACGATCCGCGCGGGGTCCTTGCGTATCGAAGGCGCGAGCGCCACCAGGTCGTTGTGGGAGATCTGCAGAATCTCGTCCAGCTCCGCGGGCGTGCGTCCACGCTCATCCACCGGACCGGAGTAGCCCGTCCACGCCGGAGCCAGCGGCGGGCGAGGCGGGCGTCCCGAGATGCGGTCCGACCAGCGCCCCATAGCGCCTATGACGTGGGCCAGGATCGCGTGCAAACCTCCCTTCTCGGCCGGGCCGATCGGGAACGGACGTACAAACTGCTCCGGAGTCAGCCTGGCGCTCAGCTTCAGAAGCTGGCGGGTCGCCCAGAGGTTATGCGAGAGCAAGAGGTCGTACGGATCAGAGGTGATCGGTGTCGGCATGGGGTCCTCTTTCCTTCAATGCCGCATGTTACCCCCGCCGCTTTGAGCGGGCGATCGTGCGTCGGGACGCCGGTCTTCTTCACTTTGAGTGCCCGGGTTCGGTCCGTCGCTCGCGGTATTTTTCCCATGCCGCCGAGGCCATCAGGGCCACCATCACCACGATCACGCCGACTCCGATCGCGGTCCAGCTGATCCCCGCTTTGCGCTTGCCGGGCACGAATACATCCAGCGGATCGGAGCGGAATCCGGCCCAGATCTTCTGGAAGTCGGGCATCGCCGCTTCCGCAAGGGCGACCGGCGCGTAGCAGTGAACGAGCACCGTGGCGGAGGAAGTCACAAACCCCTCCGTAAATCCCAGACTGTCGCTTCCATCCGTGCCGACGGCTTTGATCCGGATATAGATGCGGTTTGTCGCGCGATCGAAGGAAGGCTTGCCCAGTTCGAGTTTTGAAAACTCCGCGAAAACCTCCGAAGATCGCGCGCTTACCGCCGCGGCTCCCGCCCCCAGCGATTCCTCAAACTCTTCGTACGTGCAGTCCTTGGGCGGGCCCGGCATGCGCTGCACAATCGCGTAGATCGGCCTCCCATCGTCGGGGACAATCGCCAGGACAAAGTCGGGCGGAGCAACCTGGTGCTTTGCCAGTTCCTCGTTGAGTTTCGTGAGCAGAGAAGGCGAAGATCGCCAGCCCGGCGGAATCTCCATGCTCCATGAAGCATCCTTCAGGTGAAAGATCTGCTGGGGAGGAGCGAGGGTGGTCTTTGGAGGGGTGGGTGCGGGGGAGTTGGACGGACCGTCGGCACGGATTATCGCCGTACAGCCAGCAACGGCCGCAAGGACCGCCATCAATCGATGCGTCGGATCGGTGATCACTTTGCCAGCCCGTTCTTTTTCAGGTGGTCGACCATTTCCTGAGGGATCGCGCGGGATTGGGGGGAGCCGAAAATCGTTCCGTGGTCATACCCGGGCAGGAGCTTGATGTATCCCGGCTCGCCCGGGTATTCGAGCACGTATTCGATGCGATCTTCGGGCTTCTGTCCGGGCACCGGCATCGAGTCTGCTTTGTCGACCGTCCGGACGGGTGTGTGCGACAGAACGGAGACATCTTTCAGGAACAGCTGCACAGCCAGATTCAGGTAGAAGTTGTCCGCGCCGCCGCAGATCAGTCGGACGTTTTTCTGGAGAATCGGAAGATAGCGGTCGGGATCCGAGCGGACCAACAGCCCGATGTCGTACTTGCGGTACTGCTCCGCGATGGAATGATCGATCTGGCCCGTTTCGGGATCGAACAGCGCGGCGGGGTGACCGGCCGCATTGCGAGGGCCCGCCACTGCCGCCCAGGAGTCCCACTGCTGAGCCGAGGTGTTGTCGGGGCTCAGGATGTCTTCCTGCCTCGATTCACGCCGGACCGAGCAGTTGACCTTTGACTCGCCGGTGGTTCGGTCGAGCGAGCGGGTGCTCGGTCGCTCGCTCCCATCGGGCGCAACATAGAAGTTTTTGTCTTCATAAATGTTGATCGTCTGGAATGCCCGAAAATCGACGGGGTCCGGGCTTGAAGACCAGGTCGCTCCAAAGGTCTTGGGATACTGCAGCGCTAGCCAGAGCGTGGACCAGCCTCCGGATGAATGGCCGCGCAAGAGACGTGCCTCGGGGCGGGCGATCAGCGGATATTTCGCCTCGAGGGCGGGGATCAATTCACCGATCAGAGCCTGTGCGCACGGACCGTTGTTCGCAGAGTCCGCAAAGAGGTTGTGCCCGTTCGGTCCCTCGGCGTTCAGCACGATCAGAAAAGTTGAGCGGGCGAGTTCCTGGGAAGGGCCGGACTCCGCCCCCCGGGCGAGGCTGGCGGCCATGCGGGGTGCGTCCCGGTCATCGCCGCCGAACCCGGGCACGAAGTAGATGGCGGCGTACCGGCCTTTCGGGTCGTAATTTGTTGGAAACACGACGCCGGCTCTGAGCGTGACTTCCTCCTTGCGGAATTCCGAGAGCAGCTTCGATGGCGTCGAAAACCAGTCCAGCCCCGGCGCCGCGGCTCGTGCCGGTTCTCTGGTGACCTGGCTCAAAACCAGATCGACCGGCGTGTCACGAATCGCGTCCTTGGACTCCGGAGACGGGACCACAAAGTGCACTTCCTTTGAATATGCGTTTCCCGCTTCGCGGCGCCACTTGCTGTCCTGATGGTGCATGTCAAAGAGCGCCTGCGCGCGATATCCCCCGGGGGCCAGTTTCGACATGGGTGTCGGGAAGAACGCGGCGGTCTCGTTGAGCGTTACGGGTGCGCCGACGGTCATGCGCGGCACATCCAGAGCAAAGATCGGGAAGTCATGATCCGTGAACGGTCCATCGATCGGTTTGGTTTTGCCGTCGACGGGAGAATCGTCGGGGATCAGGAAAATGACAAGACGCCCCGCGCCGGGCTCGAGTTTTATCGTGGGATCGACCGCCACGCGGAAGGTCGTGAAGCCCGCACAGGGAAATGCTGCCGCTCCAATAAAGGACAGGCACAGGAGAATGAGACGGATCATGATGTCTTGGCCTTTGGTGTTCGGGAAAAGCAAAAGGGAGTGTGGGCGGGAGAGAGCGCTCGATTGTGTGCCCCCGTCGCGGTCAGGATACTCCGCAATTCACGAAGCGGGCACGCTCTCGAGAACCGGCGTACCGCATTCCGGGCAGCGATCCGCCTTCAGATCGAGAAGGTTGTATTCACACTTGATGCAGCGTGGCTCTGAAATCTGCAGGCTAAACAGCAGCCCGCATCCTCCGCACCGCGAGTTTCCGACCGGTGCGTCCAGCTTGGTCGCACACCTCGGGCAGACGATGCGTACCGCCCGAATTTCCCGGATGGCGCCGGTGTGAACACTTGCCGCCCGACGGTTGGCAGCCACAAAGATGACGACGGCCAGCAGGCCGCATATCGAAACGATCGAGCTTGCTCCGAGCAGGCGGCCCGGCAGGTCCTCGTCGATACGACCGGTCTGGAAGCCCGCGGTCGTCAAATTGATGTAGGAAGCCAGCGCAAAGCAGATCAGGATCATCCCCATCGTGGCCAGCGAGACGAAACGCTGGACGCCCTTGAACTCCAGGGCATTGAGAACATTGCACACGCCAACCGTGCCCGCCACGAGAAGCGACTGAATAAACCAGACGGGCGGATCCCGAAGATCATTCCAGATGCCCCACAGGCCCATCAGAAGCGCGATACCCGCGGCAAGCACCCCCAGCCAGCGCCACGGCGCACGCACACGCGGAAAGCCGATCACGCTGATCGCCGCGGCAAACCCGGTCCAGAAGAAGAGCCAGGCGGTGGCCCAAAGCTTGGCCTGCGGTTCAAAGCCGCCAAGCCCCGCGGTCTGTACCCATGTACCCCCCAGCCCCGCGACAAAGGCCGCCCCGACCGCGATCAAGAGCACCATGCCAAAGAGGGGGCTTGCGGTTTTTTCCCCGATCGCCAGAGCGACGAGCGCCACGGCGGCGCAGAACGTGTAATGGAACGCGGTCGCCGCGAACTCCCATTCAAGGCTGAAGCCCGAAACCAGCCCGATCCACATGGCGATCAGATACAGCACGAACGCCGGAACAATCGCCGCCAGGCCGGCAAGGCCCGTAGCGCGGGTTTGTTCCTTGTCGAGCTTCCACGAAATAGGAATCGCAAATCCGATGGCGATTCCTGCGAGCACGAGCGTGCCCGCGATCCTCCACAACACATCGCGAGCGGGGACGAAGATCGTCAGCACTCCCGCGCAGGCGGCCAGCCCCAGCAGCGTGAGCATCGCACCAAAGAGTCGTTTCTGAAGTGACATGCCGCGCAGTCTAACGAGCGGGGATCTCCTCGATAGAAGTAAAAACCGGTTTTCCCGACGTGCGGAACCGTTCAACTTCTTCATCGGCACCCACCGAGTATCCGCCCACCCGGAGCACTGCGTCGCACCGATCTGCCAGAGCGAGGCTGATCGGCATCATGAGTTCGTCGTAACTTTGTGACCCTGCCGCCCCGATCACGGGGAGTGCCATATTGACGCCGATGATCGGAATGTGACCAAGCCGGAAGACCGCGAGTGCCGCACGATTCATGGCAAGAAGATTTGCGCTGCGATCCGATTCGCCAGCGGCACCAGACCGGTAGGGGCCGGAGATCATAATCCACACGGCGCAGATTCCTTTCTCAGAGCGGATTGCCCGCATCGGGGTACGGCTGCCTGACCGCGGGAGGCTGCGTCCACGGATTGACGCGGTTTTCCTGTCGCGACAGCACCGCATCCAGCGCAAACTGAGACATCACGATGTGCATCCCGGTCGGCGTGGCCCGAGACAACGCCTCAAAGTGGCGTCCGGAGTGATACAGGAACAGCGAGGCCGGAACCCCCTTCGCCCACGCCGCTTCAAAGATCTGATTGCCAAAGCGTGCCGACAGCACTTCATCGTCGCGGCTCTGCACCACCAGCAGCGGCGTCTTTCCCAGCCGTCGAGCCCACTCCACCGGTTCGGGCCCGTCCACCCCTCCGGCCAGGAGGCCGAAGATCGAGGCAACTTCGGTCGCGGCTTCGCGCCAATTCGCGAACGCATCGGCGGAAACCACTGCCAGCGCGGGTGTATCGGCTTCACAGGCGAGCGCGCCGGCCGCCATCGCGTACACCCCTCCCATGCTGTGCCCGTAGATCACGATCTGATCCGGGTCGACGTCCTCCCGCGTCCGGAGATAGCGAAGCGCGGCGAGGGCGTCCTGCGCCAACCCCACGTTGGTTCGCTCGGCCTTGTCGGAGTTGTGAAAGCCCCGATAGTCAAACTGAAAAACGCGCCAGCCTGCAGCGGAGAATGGGATCGCCATCGGCGATTCGTCATTGTCGTTGACCCCGTGACAAAACAGAATGACCGCACGCGAGAGCCGCGGGTCGGCCGTGCCGGGCACCGGGTTGTCGGTGCAGCGGGGCCGGCCGGAGTACGCGGGGTACATGCGCCCTTCCAGGGTCAGCCCGTCGGTGGTCGGAAAACGAACAACTTCCACCCCGGGCTGCGAACCCGTCGGCGCCGGACCGAGCGGCATCAATTTCATCGCGAGGCACCCGCCCAGAAAGAGCAGCAAAGGGGCGCACAGCGTCGTCAGGACCGTCCGGATCGTCCATGGGTGTTGCACAGAAGGAGCCTAGCCCGCACAGAGCCGCTCGTGTTCGCCAGTTGGGGTTCAGGAGCCGTTGCACCCCCACAGAGTTGAGTTTGTGAGACTTGTCAAGTCTGCTACGGTGTGCAGCGGAAGGTCACGCAAGGGGCCCGGACGGACCCTCGAATACCCAAGGAATAGGACGATGATGCCGACTCGATTCGCAGCCCTCGCAGGTGTGCTCTGCCTCCTGGTCTTTGCCGGAATGGGCGAGCCCGAAACTCCCAACCAGCCCGCCGCGACTCCGCTGCGCACGCCCGCCTCCTTCGCGGACATCGCGTTCATCCCGGGTAATTGGTCTTCGCGGAGGAAGGATCGGTACACGCAGGAGGTCTGGACCACCCCGGAACACGGCAGCATGCTCGGCATGTTCCGATGGTTCAAACACGACGGATCGGTAGTTGTGTACGAGCTGCTGACGATCACAGAAAAGAACGGTTCGCTCGAGTTGAGGATTACCCACACCGACGGTCAGCTCGGTCCCATCGCGAATCTTCCGGGCGTGGCCGTCCTGGAAGCGGTCAAAAAGGCGCCCGGCTCGATCGTCTTCGGCGCCAGAGAAAATTGCGGCGGCCTCGAATCGATCACCTACAAGGGAACCCCCGGATCGCTGCGGATCGAGGTTTCATTCGCCCCCGACGGCGGCAAGGCCCGGCCGCCACTGCTCTTTGAATGCACCTCGAACCCTTGAATCCGCGACCCGACCCGGCCGGGAGGGGGTACCCCTTTGAGGGTTTCCGTGTTTGATTTCTCTCATCATTGAGAACCTCGGGGTCGTGCTCCGATAGGAAAAGAGTTCCTATTCTTTCTCCAGACTGTTTGGAGGGATAGAGGGCATCGGAGAGGCCACCGATGGATTCGGATGGGTTTGCCACACATTCACGGGATGTGAACGGGTTCACGCTCCGTGAAGCTATGCGGTGTGGAGTTATCGAGACCGACTGGTTTCGAATGAAGGCGATGGGCGAGGTCGAAGAGCTGCTCAAGACGCCGCGCGTCCACTTTCTCTACCTGCACCACGTCTTCCCGGATGAGATTGACAACTTCCGGGCAACGCTGGCCCATGTCCAGCGGACACATGAGATGGTGACCTACTCCCGCGCTGTCGAACTGGTGTTGTCCGGGCAGGTGACGCGTCCGACGGCGTGTGTGAGCTTTGACGACGGGCTCTCAACGATCCTGCCGGCCTCGCGTGTTATGGACGAGCTGGGCATCAAGGGCTGCTTCTTCGTCTGCCCGGCGATTGTCGGCGAGCGTGACCGCGAGCAGGTGCGTCGCTTTGCCGAAACAAGGCTGCACTACCCGCCCATGGATGTTCTGGGCTGGGCCGAGATCGAAGAAATGGCTTCTCGCGGACACGAGATCGGCAGCCACACGTATTCGCATCCGAATATGGGTGAAGTTTCACTGGAACAGGCAATAGATGAGCTTCAATATTCACGGGACGAACTGCGTCTGCGTCTGGGTGGTGTGAAGCACTTTGCGTGGCCGAGTGGCCGGTGGGATAACTTCAGCGCCCGCGCCGGCAAGGCGGTATTCGACCTCGGGTATGAGAGCTGCGCCTCGGCGATCCGGGGCTGCCACATGCCCCGGCCTTTCGCGGTCGATCGGCGGGATGTCTGCCTCCGGCGCGAGCACATCATGGGCTGCTGGCCCCTGCGTCATAATCTCTATTTCATGGCCCGGAGCGTCCGTCGCGTCGGCCCCAAGGACTACCAATGGCCACCCAAGTGGCAGCGCATCGTCAAGCAGGAGAGCACGGTTCCGGGAGAGGACGGGGGCGTACCGGGCGAGGCGATGGCCCTGGCGTAGCCGAAGTCGGGCTCTACACGGACCCGGAGATTTACGACATTCTCCATGCCCCCGGCACGAACGCCGAGGTTGCCACCTTTGTCCATCTCTGGAATCGGCTCGCGCGTGAAGCACCCAAGACGGCGCTGGAACCCGCGTGCGGCACCGGCCGGTGCCTTCAGGTCCTTCGACGAAGAGGGTTTCGCGTCCGTGGGTTTGACATCAGCCTGCCGATGATCCGTTATGCCCGGAGGCGCCACGGACTGGGTTCCGCGGTATTCGTCGCCGGGCTCGATGACTTTGCGCAGCGGATTCGACCCGGTTCCATCGGGCTCGCGCTCTGCCCCATTAACTCGATCCGCCATGTCGCCAGCGATGCGGAGATGATCCGGCATCTCCGTGCCGTAGCGCGGGTGCTTCACCCCGGCGGTGTCTACGCCGTCGGGATCAGTCTCAGTGCGTACGGCCTCGAGGCCCCGACGGAGGATGTCTGGAGGGGCAGTCGGGCGGGTGTGGGAGTGAAGCAGATCGTGAGCTACACGCCGGCCGCCGGCGAGCGGGGTGCGCGCCGGCGCGCGGAAAACGTGGTCAGCGTCCTGGAAGTCCGGCGGGGCAGGAAAGTCGATGTGCGTTCGAGTTCCTATTCCCTGCTGAGCTACTCGCGGGGGCAATGGGAATCCGTCATTGGGCGTTCCGGGCTGCGCGTTCTTGGCATCGTCAACGAGCAGAGCCGAAATTTCGACCCCGGAGCCATCGGCTACGCGATCTGGGTGCTCGCACGCCCGGAGCATCCGCTGCTTTCCGAGGGCAATTAAGGAATCGTGATGGTGCGGCTGATACGGATGCCCGCCTCGGGGTCCGAGATCGCGACCGGGAACTGCTGTCCCTTACGCGACGGATAGACACCTTTGATCACGAAGCGGTGGATGGCCTGATTGCCCGGCTGCAGCTCACCTACATCGACGACCTGCCGTGGCATCTCCGGTGGAAACGCCGTCATCACCATCGCCAGCGGGTCGCGAGACTGATTGTTGATCGTCGCTTCCAGCACCAGGTCGTCGCCGCGCGGCGTGGCCGTCACCGAGAACGAAACGTCACGCAGGCCAAGCTCCATATAAGCGGTCGCCAGGAACGGTTCGTAGCTTTTCCCGGCCGCGAGTTCGACGCTGAAGACAAAGGGCTTGGTGCCGACCTCTTCCGCGGTCCCGAACGCGACCGTCATGGGAAAGCTCGCGCTCTCCCCCGGAGCAAGGGAGAACGGGAAAAGCCGGGGGTTGATGCGCCAGCGCCGGTCCAGGCGCAGTGATTTCGTGCGCCCGCCCGGCTCCAGAAGCACGAGACGTCCGTTGATCGGTCCGCTCCAAGTGTTTGTTATGCGCACGTTGTGCTGAGTCTCGGGGGTGGTCATCGACAGGAGCGGCGGGTCGATATCGAGCTTCGACATGAAGTGGAGCAACTCGGCATCGACGCCCTCTATGAAAACAGGGTGCGATGAAAGCGGAAGAGGCGCCTTTGAAGGGTCGGCGACCTCCAGGGTGTTGCCGAACACGTCCCGGCCCGAAATCGGTCCAAAGCCCAGATAGTGGTTGAGCACCGACTGATCGGGGCTGGAAGCGTCATTCCACGCAACAAGGAGCCCGCCGCTCGCGGGGCTGCCCGACTTGGAAGCGGAGAACACGAATGCCTCGCCGCCTCCCCGCAGCGGGAGTTCGCAGACGAGCTGACGGTCTGCAAGCCGGTCGACGATGGCACGCCAGGCAGCCAGCTCCGGTCGCGGCATCAGCTGAGGGTGCCGTTCGCCTCTGACGGACCAGGGGTCGACCAGGCCGAGCCGGACGCGCTCGCGTGCGCGGGACTTGTCGTCGTTGACCGCCCGGGTTGCCGCGGCCCAGGCCCGAACGGCGCGCTTGGCGAGGACCTCGGCAGCGTCCGCCGCATCCAATTCGCCATCGGTCGCGGCGCCCAGAGCCAGCAGCAGGCGCCCGCTTTTGCCGGCAGCGCCCGATCTCCACGATTCGACGGCGGCATTGATCGTCGCGGATTGCGTGTCGGGAGGAAGGTAAAGCGCGGGCTCGAACGAAGGCGCATTGGACCCGCCGAAAGAAACGTTGAGCGGGTCCTCAAGGGTTGCCGGCGCGATCACGATCGGGCCGGGCACCAGTTTTCCCAGTTCCGAATCGATCGTGTCCAGCCCGCTCTTGAGCGAGGTGCGTGAGGCAAGACCCTTGGCCTGAAACCATCCGATCTGCCAGCGCTGCACCGCCTGCCCGTAGTCGTCCAGGAATTCCTCCAGCAGCGGCTTTGCCGCGCCCCACTTTGTGGTGAGGACGGTCCATGCATCGGGCGGCGCGACCGACTTGGGATCGGTCAATACGTCGGGCACGACCGGCAGGGAGAACGCGAGATCCAGCCGCTCCGACCGGAAGGAGTCCACCAGTCCGCGGAGCGCGCCGGTTCGCTCTGGCACCAGCGCCGGAGTCAGATCGCGCGTCCAGATGGGAAGGCTCAGCCCGCCGGAACGGAGGTTTCTGCAGGTGTCGGCCAGGACGGGATAGATCGCCGTCGGGGCGTCTCTGGTCATGAGCCAGAAACGCGACTCATCCGTCGCGGATCCAAAGGCTCGCTCCGCGCCGGCGGCACGCGGTGCCGGCACCCAGGCAAAGTCGACAAAAGTCGCTCCTACCCGGGCGGCGGAGTTGGACATGTCGAGGACGGCGCGGTACCAGCCAAAGCCCGGCAGATTGGGGCTCCAGACCGAGCGGCTTCTGCCCTCGCCCACGGAAAGCGACTTGGTATCGACGGTGCGGCCGCTGGCATCCAAGATGATGAGTTTCCCGGAAAGGGCCTCGCCTGTGAGATCGCGCACCAGCAGGTGAATAGACGGCTTGTCCGGGGCCGCAACGACGTTGGCCGCGCTCTGCGTGGAGAGCTCCAGGCGCGGCAATTGCACAATGCTCACGTCGTCGAAATACGCGTTGCCCGCGAGGTCCTGCCTGCGGAGTTCGATCGAGTTTGCCCGTCCCTGTTCGTCTGTCGCCAGCGGGGCGGCTTCCGGACGTCCGTCCGAGGCGATGGGCCCGAGGGCGTTCAACTGGTCAGGCTGCAGCAGGAGGAGTTCAAGCTGAACAAAGGCCGCCTGGGGGTATTCGCCCGGAAGTTCTATAGAGACAGGTGTCCATTGGCCTTCGGAGATCTTGGGCTGGGAGTAACGCTGGCTGGCAGGAATCGGCCGCAGGTTCTCATCAAGAAAGCGTGCCGCGAGGACGGCCTTGGCCAGACGCAGCCGGTCGGTCCGGATGCGGGCGCCGACGAGGTAGTCCGCGTCGCGGAAGACGGGGATGACGCCGCCGTCCAGGAGCAGCGATGTGGATCCGCCCCGGGTATTCAGGCGGACGCAGCCATGAGTTGCCTGAGGCTCGTCGGGCAGATCTTCGAGCTCGCTGATATTGAAACGTGGAAAGCCGGGCCTGGGCCGGTCGTCCTGATCTTGCGCGCGGGTCCAGAATTGCGGGACGGGGCGGGGGTTGGTGCCGCGCTCCTCGAAATCAAAGAGCTTGACGACGCGGCCGGCGGCGGCAGGTCGCGAGGCATCGGAGGTCGGTGCCGGCTGCTGGCCGAGGCACAGGCAAGAGGCGAGCGTGAGTTGGAATGCGTGTCGGAGCATCGACGAAGAGCCTGGACAAACGCGCAATGATCGCGCCCTGATCTATCGGCCATTGGGCTGGGTGTGGGCGAGTACGGCCTAGACGGCCCGGTTCGTTCGCCTGGCGAGTGCCCGGGAGGCCCCCCACAGGGCAATCGCCGTCAGGAGGGAATAGCCGGCGGCGTAGCAGATCGAGGCCACCGTAAAGGAGTAGAGAGTAAAGGGGTAAAAGGACTGATATCGGGGGATGCCGGGGCCTGACCAGATCTGCTCCTGGGCACCGTTGAAGGCTGTGAGGCACATGGGGGCGGGGTTTATCAGGAGGAGCGGATAGAAGGTCCATTTCTGGGTTTGGGCCTGCAGGGCGCTGCCGGTGATCGCGGCGATCGCAGCCCCAAGCATGGGGAGAGCGGCCCAAAGGCCGAGCGCGATCAGGATGTTGATGGTGGAAGATGTCACGGCGCGCCGGCAGACGACGCTAAGCCAGAGGCCTATGGCGCAGAAAAGCGCTGCCGGGGGGACGGTGAGCAAGGCAAGATGGGGTAGAAGGACCCAGTTGAGCTTGGCGGAGAGCGGGCCGCAGATGAGCAGGAAGACAAAGAGGAAGAGCGGTGCGGGGATGATCTTGCGGAGCGCTCCGAGCCATTTGGCGCGGATGATGGAGCGGGCGGTCATCGGGGTTGTCAGCAAGACTTCGAGGGACCGGGATTCCCTCTCGCCGGCGATTGATCCCGTGGCGATGACCGCGCTCTGAAACCCCCAGAGCAGCAGCCCGATCACGCTTACAAATATGACGGTGTTGGTGTCGGCCCAGGAGGTGTGGTAGAACCCGAAACCCAGCACACCGGCGATCAGCAGGGTGCCGGCCCATGGATACCAGGGTTTAAAGAACAACGGCTGACGAAGTTCGCGCCAGAGGACCGGGTTGTTTGAGACCATCGAGCCGGTGTGCTGTGCTGTTCGATGCTTCCCGGGCTTGGCCTTGCGGCGCTGAGGGGCTGCCGAGGGTTCCCCGGCGAGACGGGCGATGTGCCTCAGGCGGAAAAGGGCGGTGAGGAGAAAAAGCAGCGCGCCCGCGAGCGCGTACCAGCACCCGAAGTACCACGGAAACAACTTTCCCTGCGGGCCGATCACTCCAAAGGACGCCGCGGTTTCCAATCCCAGCGCCACGTAGGGGCTTGCGGTGAGCAGGTGCTGCGAAACGGTGTTGAATCGGAGAATGGCCGCGATGAGCGAGGCGATCAGGGGCAGGAGACACCACAAAATGCCGACGAGCAGGCCCGAACTCGATGCGGCCGTTGCGGTGCGCATGCGGCAGGAGGCGGTGATGGCGACGGAGGCGTGGAGCAGCGCGACGCTGGCGGTGATGGCGAACGCGGCGGCGATGAACTGGACGGAAACGCCGCCGAAGACGCGTGTGGCGAGCAGCAGGGGAAGGCCGGCGGCAAGGAGGATGAACGTCTGGGTCAGTCTGCCCGCGAGCTTTCCGAGCAGTATCTGCGAGAGCGTGAGGGGAGTTGTGAGCAGCGCTGAGAAGGAACCCTTTCGTCGCTCGTCGCAGATGGTGCCTGCGGTGAGCGTGGAAGAGACGAAGCACAGCGCGAGGAACTGGAACCAGATGTAAAACGCCGCGAGCGCCGGCGCGAAGGACTGGAGCGTCAGAAGGGCTTCGGCACGGGAACTGGTGCCGAAGCGAAGGTCGGCGGTGATGACAAAGTAGACGAGCGTGGCGAGGGCCGCCAGGCCCAGAACGTACGCGCCGCGCACCCAATACGTCGACTTGCGTCGCCCGACGACGCGGACCTCGCGCTCAAAGATGGGCCCGAAGAGCCCGCGGGTAAAGAGTTGGACCAGTGAGGTCAGCATGGGCGGGGGGTGTGATTTACTGCAGCGCTCCGGTGGTCAGTTTCAGGAAAGCATCTTCCAGACGGATCTCTGCCGGCGCGAAGCTGTGAATCCGGCCGCCGGAGTTCGAGATGATCTCGATCAGAAAGTGGTGGCCGGCGTCGGCCTCTGTGGCGATATCGACCGCAAGCGCGCCGGAAGGTTCGACGCGCACGGCAACGACGCGCTGGTGTGTTCTAATGGATTCGGCGATGGTGTGAGCGGCCGGCGAGGAGGGGTGAAGGGTAATCACAAGGCGTTCGTGGGCCACGCCGGGCCGGCCTTCGGGTATGTCGAGAGAAGCCGAACGGACCTTTGCGTATGCGTCCTGGATGGAGCCCGCGTAAAGGAGCTTTCCGCGTTCGATGATCCCGATCGAGGTGCACATCTCGGCGAGTTCGCTCAGGATGTGGGAGCTGACCATGAGGCATTTGCCCATGCTGCGGAGTTCGATCAGGAGCGAACGCATTTCGATGCGGGCCCGCGGGTCGAGCCCGCTCGCGGGTTCGTCCAGGAGGAGGACCTGGGGTTCGTGGATGAGGACGCGTGCGATGCCCAGGCGCTGCTGCATGCCGCGTGAGAGGGAATCGACCATCGCGTTCTTTTTTTCGGTGAGATCGGTGAGTTCGAGAACCTGATCGATGATGACGCGGCGTCGGGCGCGCGGGACACTGAACGCGGCGGCGAAGAACTGCAGGTATTCATCGACGGTGAGATCGTCGTAAACGCCGAGAAAATCGGGCATATAGCCGATGAGGCGGCGGATCGCGTCGGCGTCTTTGCGTACGTCCTTGCCGCAGACGAATGCTTGGCCGGAGTCCTGGCGCAGGAGGCAGGCCAGGATCTTCATTGTGGTCGATTTGCCCGCGCCGTTGGGCCCGATGAAGCCGAAGAGCTCGCCGGGCCCGATCTCAAGGGTGAGATTGTCGAGCGCCATGAGGCTGCCGAATTTCTTTGTAAGCGCGTTGGTTGAGATCATGGGGTCGGCCTGGGGTCCGGGGTTGGTCCGAGCGGGAGCACGATGCGCCAAACGGCGGATTCGCGGGTTTCCATCGGCTGACCTCCGGCGAGCGCCAGCAGAGTGGGCTTGGCTTTCTGCTCGAGGAGGTAGAGGCAGACGTAGCGACCGGTCTGCAAATACCGCTCGATCGCGAGTGTTCTCCTTCGAGGTGCCACGAGTTGGAACGCAAGTCCGGGCTGGTAGGGCCGGACTTGAAAGTCGTTCGTGGCGTGATCGTCGGGTGGCATCCAGTCGTCGCTGCTTCCGGGGACTGTCGAGAAGACCATGTCCTGTCCGCCCGTTCCTTCGGGAACCAGATTGAACCACTGGTCGCCCACCCGGAGTGATCCCGAGGCGATCTGCTTTTCGCGCCCGGCTATCCGCACCCGGTAGCCCGCGCCCGATTTATCGATGCTGACGGCCGGAGCAGTCGCGGCAGATGTGAGTTCATCGGCGAAGGTGCGGAAGGTCCACTGGCCCATGGTGAACGGGAAGAGCGGGCGATTGGCGCGTCCGGGCTGTCCGGATGCCGCATCCCGCACTTCGTTCTGTACTGTCTGGAATATGGTCAGAGGGAACGCCTCGCTCATTTCGCTCAGGAATGAAGGTGAAACACCACGGAACCATCCGCCCGTGATGGTTTCGGCGGGTGAGCGCCCGGCCGAGACAAGGCGAACATCCGAGTATGAACTCGCGAAAATCGAATTCAGGGATGATTCGTGGCAGATGGGGTCGGGGCCCGGCAGCACGTCCACAGCGCGGGCCCGCTGGAAGACCGACTCGCCCGACCGGAGCATCGGAGGGAGAAAGCCCGCAATCAGCGAGGCGATCGCGATCCAAGAGAGCGCCGTCGCCCACGAGCGGGAGCGACGCCCCCGTGCCCCGAGGAAAATCGCATCGAAAGGTCCCACGGCGGCCGCGAGAAGCAGCATCGCGACGATGACGACGGCGAAGGTTCCGTCACCAATCGGAGGGATGTCGGAGAGGTGGTCGATGATGGATCGGAGAGCGGCCCGCGAGGCCGGATTCGAGCCGCTGCCCCGGTAGAAACTCGAATATCCGTTGTCGTTGTTGGCGTGCGCTTCGCCCAGCAGGGCGAGCGGGGACTGGAGCGCGCTTTGCCAGAGTTCTTTGGCGCCGGAAGGTGAAATGCGGTCGGGGATGACACCCACCGCCGTGATCCACCCCAACCCGACGGGTCCTTCGGCGAGCAGGCCGCGCATCGGGTTCTGTCCATCGGTCCATCGGGCTTTCCAGCCGGTGGAGCTGTCGAGCACGGTGAGGCGGCGTCCGGGGATGCCAAGATCACCTTCGGGAGCCTTGCTCAGCACTTTGGCCAGTTCGCCGCCCGGAGGCTCGGTCGAGATGTCGGCGAAGTCGAGCGGGGGCGCAAACGGGCCGAAGAGTTGCGGCCAGCTCTGGGCGCCGGGTGCAATGAGGACAACAAGTCTGCCTCCGGCCAGCGTCCACTCCGCAATCGATTCGAGCTGCTGGCGTGAGAGCGAGTCGAACTGATTGGAGCCGAGGATCACCGCCTGCAAGCCGTCGTAGCCGTGCTGCTGATGCGGAAAGTCCTGCGCCAACGCGACGACACGGATCACCTTTGCGAGCAGGCCTTTGTCGTTGTTGTCGGGGTTTGCCGGAGGTCCGAAGGGCTGCAGCAGCTCGGGCCCGGGCAGGGAGCGGGTGATCTCGGGTGAGGACCCGGGCTGATCGATCAGAGCAAGAACGAGCGGCGAGCTGGTGACGGCGCCCGGCAGCGTCTGTCCTCGCGTGCCCCTCCTTGAGAAGGACTGCTCATCCACCGTGTTCCCGGCGCTGTCGCGGAGCGAGATGCGAAATTCGGCGGCGGCACGCGGTACTGCGGCGATAATTTCCACCGGCGTCACCCGTCCCGGCGTGGTCGCCACGGGGCAGCTGATCTCCGCGGACTGCGTGGCATCCTGAGCAAAGGTGAGGACAAGGAATCCCCCGAACGCGCCGTTGTTAACGTTTGGATTTCCGCTGATGTACACGCGGAGCGGTGCCCAGTCATCGCCCGGCAAAATTCCAGAGAAGCCAACCCGGAGCGCCTCGATCGTGGCCGGGCGCTTCGCATGCAGCGTGGGCGTCGCGGGGGCTGGAGCTGCGAAGGACGGGTCGTAGAGCTGCGACTTTGCGCTTGTCGCGGCGAGGATCAGCACCAGAAGTTGCACCAGACGCTTCTTCATCGCAAGAGCATGCGCGCGGCCGCAGATTCCACCCGATCAGATCTGAACTTTGCGGTTGTAGACATACCACTCCAGCAGGAGCAGCAGCCCGCAGGCCGCGAGAAGCCATTGCCAGAGCTTTCGATCACCCTTGAACGATCCGTCGGCGGACGACGCGACCACGCGGCTCGCCAGCGCGACTTGCGGAACGGCGGCGATATCGGATTCCTGCGCGTCGAGAAGATTCACCGGGATGCGCCGGATGGAACGGCCGTTCTCCTGCAGGTCGCCGGGGGCGGTGGGGCCCTTCCAGGTGATCCTGTACACACCGGCACGCCGGACCGGGCCGAAGACCACCGTTCCGTCGGGCAGGGGTGTTAGAGCGGTTTCCGGCACTTCGTCAACTCCGGGCGGAGGCAGCAGACGTATGTCGGAAGCGCCCGCCGGGAGTATTTGGGAAATCGCGGCGCCCATTTGCGTGGATTGGCTCTGCCCGGGCAGGGTGTCGCCGCCGAGGTAATCGATCGCGGACGCCAGGAACACGACAAAGCTCACATCCAGGGGCCAGGAGGTGGCGCTGACATCAAAGGGGATGATGAGTGCGCGGGTAGCGCCGCTGGAAAGCTCGATGATCGCCGGCCCCTTTTCTGTGCGGGCGATGGAGGAGGCTGTCGAGCCGGATCGCACTTCGACATCGCGCGACTCGGAGATGAAGACCGAATCGAGTGTGATGTTCCGGAGAGCGGGGTGCGAACGCTGCCAGTCGATGATGGCCGCGGCGCCTCCCTTTCCCTTATCCGTGATGGGGGGCTTGGAATCAGCGGAAGGCTTTGGAACCGGCACCTGGCCGATGATGAGAAAGCGGCCGGGCGGAAGGCCGGCGGTGGATTCGTTGGAGGAAAGGGGCGGCAGCACGCCGTCGAGAATCATCACGTCGACCGGCGGGCTTTGCCCCTTGTCGACAATCGCTTTGTACTCCGCGGGCGTGAAGATCTTGAGTTCGGCGAGCGGGAGACCGGAAAGGGCGGAGGAGAGAAACAGACTGCCCGATGAAACCAGGCCCACGCGCAGGCGGCGGGCGGGAGGCGCAGAGATGTACGCGTGGTTGTCCGTCGCGAAGCAGTCGAGGTCGCCCTGAGATCCCGGGGGCGGCCGCAGCCGCACTTCGGCGAGTATCGCTTCTTCTTTCTCGAGGTTGAATACGACACCGCTCGTCGCGGGCACAAGCCCGGCGAGGCGGCCGGTCTGATCGGTCGCCTCTGCATCGGGGCGCGTCGCGGCCGGAACAGTGATTGTCTTGATGGCGGCGACGACGCCCTCGATCGTGAGTTCGACCTCTACCGTGCGGGCGATCGAATCGGTGCTCTCGATGCCAACGAAGATGCTCAGTTTCTGCGGTGCGTCGTAGGCCCGCTGCGATCGGATATTGACGATGCCGAGGTTGGGCGACTTGTCCGAGCCGACTTTGTAGAAGACGAAGGAGTCCTTGGGGTTGGGCCGGGCCTGGTCGGCGTCTGGGATTCGGCCGTCGCTGAAGAGGTGAATCGTGACGGGAGGGCCGGCGGCGGGCGCGGGCTGGGAGTCGGAAGTCTGGCCGCCCAACTTGGGCGACTGCGCCGCCGCCAGACGCATGGCTTCGGCGAGGCGGGTTGGAGTGTCGGACTGTGTGATGGAGTTGATGGCGTCGCGCAGCTGCTGTTTGTTGGTGGTAAAGCCCTGGCGGACCTCGGCGGTATTGTCGAAAGCGATGATCATCGCCTCGTCGCCGACGCTGTTGGTTGCGCGGGCGATCAGTCCGGGTTCGCGGAGCGATTCAACAAGTTCGATCGCTTCCTTTTTCGCCTGTGTCAGGCGGACGACATCTTCCTGCTTCGCGGCGTCGCTACTGAGCATGCTGGCCGAGCGGTCGATGAGGATGATGTGCCGCTGGCCCTGGAAAGAGGAGCTTTTGAGGACGGGTTCGGCGAGCGCGAAGAGAAGGGCGGCGAGCACGAGGAGCTGCAGGAGCAGCATGATGTTGCGCCGCAGTTTCTGGAGCGGCGCATTCGCGTGCAGGTCCTGCACCGCCTTTTTCCACAGGATTGTGGTCGAGATTTCAAGATTCCGCCGGCGCAGCTTGAGCAGGTAGAGAAGGATGAGCGTGGGGATGACGACCGAGGCCGCGATGGCGGCGAGCTGCCAGGAAAGAAATCCCACGGGGAGCGAGCTCACTTGAGCACTCCGACGCGTCTGAGCTGGTCGGCAACAAGGACGTCCACCGGCGAGTCGCTCTTGACGGTCAGGACGGCCATGTCACGGCGCAGCGCGAACTCGCGAAGGCGCTGGTTGTACGCCGCGAGATTGGCCTTGTAACGCTTCAGCAGGGGCGCGCTGATCGTGACTTCGGCCGTCTCCGCATCTTCGACGTCCTTCAGCCGCAGGTCACCGGTGATGGAAGGGTCCACTTCCTGCGGGCTGAGCACCTGGATGAGGATGAGGTCGTACCCGTGGCCGCTGAGAAGGCGGAGGCCGTCGTCGTAGCCGTCCTTGAAGAAGAAATCAGAGAAAATGACCATCACGCCTTTGCCGCGGCGGGAGAGTGCTAGGCGTTCGGCGGCCTTGCGGAACGAAAGGGTTCCGCCCGGAGCGATCGAACAGAGGAATCGGGCAAGGTCATGAACGCGCCGGCGCCCGCGCAGGTCCCGGAGCGTTTTGATGGGGCCCGCGTCCGCGGGGGCCGGGCCTGCGGGCGCTTCCGGCGCGGGATACGGCGTGCCCCCCATGACGGTCGCGGCAACCCGGTTGAGATTGACCAGCCCGACGTAGCCGAGCGCCATGGCGCAGCGCTGCATGAAGAAGAACTTGTTGGGCTCCCCGCAGTCCGTGGAGGCAGAAGCATCGAGCACGACGTGGAGCGAAAGGTCTTCTTCTTCGAGGAAGAGCTTGAGAAAGAGCTTGTCGAGCCGGCCGAAGATGTTCCAGTCGATGTGGCGCAGGTCGTCGCCGCTCACGTAGGGGCGGTGATCGGCGAACTCGACGGAATGGCCGCGCTTTTTGGAGCGGCGCTCGCCCTTGAGTTTTCCGAAGAAGACGCGTCGGGAAGCAAGATCGAGCGGGTCGAGGCGGGCGATGAGCGAGGTGCTGAGGAGGTCCTCGAGTCTTTGCGGGCGGGAGATGGAGGGGGTGCGGAGCATCGGAACCGAGTTAGCATTGAAGCGGAAAAGCCGTCGCGCGCAGGGTGTTTGGGAGCGGGCCTTGCTTGCCCGGCCTGCTTACTTCTTTTCCGGACCGGTTGGTGTCAGTTCCAGGATCTGCCGCACGATCGAATCCGGATCGATCTTGTCCGCTTCGGCTTCGAAGTTGAGCAGGAGCCGATGGCGCAGCGAGAGATCCGCGACGGACTTCACATCCGCGTAGCTCGCATGGAATCGGCCGTCGATGAGAGCTTTTACCTTGGCGCCGAGCAGAAGCGCCTGCGCCGCGCGGGGCGATGCGCCGCAGCGGATGTACTTGTTGGTGGGTCCGTCAGCACCCCCGGCGGCGGTGGGTGTTCCGGGATGTGTGGCGAGCACAAGCCGGGCGACGTATTCCTTGACGTGTGGCGCGACGACGACGCCGCGGACGAGGTCCTGACCTTTCAGAATGCCCGCGCCGTCAAGAACCGGCTGGGCATCGGGGTTTTCCTGTCCTGTGGTGCGATCGAGAATCGTGATGAGGTCCTCGAGCTTGCTGTAACCGACAACGATCTTGAAGATAAAGCGGTCGAGCTGCGCTTCGGGCAGCGGATAGGTTCCCTCCTGCTCGATGGGGTTCTGGGTTGCGAGCACCAGGAACGGTTTTTCGAGCTTGTAGGAAACGCCCGCAACGGTCACGCTGCGTTCCTGCATCGCTTCGAGCAGGGCCGACTGGGTCTTGGGGGTGGCGCGGTTGATCTCGTCGGCCAGCACGACCTGGGCGAAGATCGGTCCCTTCTGGAATTCAAACTTGCGTCGGCCCGTCGCCGGATCCTCCATGACGACATTCGTGCCGATGACGTCGGCCGGCATGAGGTCCGGAGTGAACTGGATGCGGCTGAACGGCAAACTCAGCGTTCGCGCCAGCGACCGGACGAGCAAGGTCTTGCCCAGCCCCGGCACGCCCTCGAGCAGGACGTTTCCCCCCGCAAAGAGCGAGATCAGCACCGCCTCGACCACCTCGGCATGGCCAACGACGACTTTGCCTATTTCGGATCGGAGTGTCGTGAATGTCGAGCGGAACTGCTCGCAGGCCTGCTTGATCTGGTCGGGGGTCATTTCGGTATGAGGCATGCGCTGTTCCATGAGTTGCCGGAACCGTTCGGCGGCGGGTGCAGCATTGCGCCCGGCCGGATTTCCGCGGGATGAGCCGCGGGGCACCATCCTACGGGAAATTGCCGTGTTCTTGTTCGTGGTATTCGGCCGCGGGTTGCATCCGCGGCATCGGGCGTGCGGGCCTGCCCTGCAAAGAGTATCATCGGAGCGTTATGTCGACGATGAGTGCCAAGGCCCAGGCGGGCAAGGGAAGCAAGAAAGAACCCGCAAAACGGGAGCCGACCGCGGATGCGGCCGAGGGCGGCGAAGTCGCTGTTTACCGCGCGCGAATCCGGCGCGTGCGTGAGGCGATGGGAGGGCAGGAGCTTTCGCACCTGCTCGTGACTAACCCGCTCGACGTGGGCTATCTCACCGGCTTTCTGGGTGGTGACAGCTACCTGGTCCTCGGGCCCGGGCGCCCGGTGCTTGTCAGCGACTTCCGGTACGAGGAAGAACTGCTTCGGTTCGCCCCGCTCTGCGAGATCGTCATTCGAAACCGGACCATGGGCGAGGCGATCGCCGAGCTTCTGTCCGGAGAGGGTGTCGAGCGCGTGGGTATCCAGGCCGAGGCGATGACTGTCGCCGAGCGGGATTCGCTCGCCAAAAAGATCGGGACCAAGCGTGTGGCGGCGACCCTGGGCCTCATCATGAAAATGAGGGCCGTGAAGGACGCGGCCGAGGTCGCCCTGATCAAGAAGGCGGTCAAGATCCAGGAGGAGTCGCTCAAGGCGGTGTTGCCGACTCTCGAGCCGGGGCTGACCGAACTTGAGGTGGCTGCGAGGCTGGAATCGGAGATGAAAGGGCGGGGCTCCAGCAAGCCCAGCTTTGACACGATCATCGCCGCCCGTGCTAACGGCAGCATGGCCCACTACCGACCGGGTACGACAAAGCTGGCGGCGAATCAGCCGGTGCTCATCGACTGGGGCGCGATCTGGGATGGGTACCACAGCGACATGACCCGGACTTTTTCGCTCGGGAAGTGGCCGCGGCAGATTGCCGAGATCTATGCGATCGTGCTGGATGCGCATCAGAAAGCAGCGGCCGCTCTCGCTCCTGGAAAGAGCACATCGGAAATCGATCGCATCGCCCGGGAGCACATCGCGGCCGCGGGCTATGGTGACCGCTTCGGCCACGGACTCGGGCATGGGATAGGCCTGCAGACCCACGAAGAGCCCCGTCTTTCGCACATGTTGACCGGGACAAGGCTTGAGCCGGGGCATGTGGTGACGATCGAGCCCGGGATTTACCTGCCGGGCGTTGGAGGGGTGAGGCTGGAGAACGACTACGTGATAACCCCGGAGGGAGCACAGAATCTGTGCACCCTTCCGATGACTCTGGAGTGGGCGACGCTCCGATAGGATCCAGACCCCCGCACGAGGGGCACGGGAACAGCCATGATCGATGCAAACAAACTCAAGGATCTCGTCAAACTCATGGTCGACAACGACCTGACCGAGATCGACCTGCAGGACGAGAAGGAAACGGTCACAATCCGCCGGGGGCATGCCCCCGTTGCCCAGCCGATGATGTACGCGGCGCCGAGCGCGCCCGCCGGTGCGCCTGCACCGGCGCCTGCTTCCTCTCCTGCTGCGGCGCCGGCGGCCGGCGGCGGAGGTGGTGGGGGGGGTGGGAGTGATGCGGGGCTGGTGGCTATCGAGTCGCCGATGGTGGGAACGTTCTATTCCGCGGCCAACCCGGATTCGGCACCGTTTGTCACCGCGGGCGCCAAGATCACTCCAAGCACGGTGGTCTGCCTGATCGAGGCGATGAAGGTTTTCAACGAAATCAAGGCGGAGAAGCCGGGAACGATCGAGCGAGTGCTGGTCAAGAGCGGCGAAGCGGTCGAGTTTGGCCAGAAGCTCTTCCTTGTGAGGCCGGCGTAATAGAGAAGGCACGAGGCGCCGGGCGCTGGGCGCCGGACCCATCCTCGGACCCGTTCGCCCAGATTGAATCGTCCGCAGCAACCGCATGTTCAAACGAGTTCTTATTGCGAATCGTGGCGAGATCGCTCTCCGCATCATGCGGGCTTGCCGGGAGATGGGCGTGGAGACGGTCTGCGTCTACTCCACCGCCGACAAGGATGCCCCCTACCTGAGGCTTGCGGATCGCGCGATCTGCATCGGCCCAGGACCGGCTAAAGAGAGCTACCTCAACATCTCGCGCATTTTGAGTGCGGCGGAAGTCGCCGATGTGGACGCCATCCACCCCGGTTACGGCTTTCTCTCGGAACGCCCCGACTTCAGCCAGGCGTGTCGGGACTGCAAGATCGAGTTCATCGGACCCAGCCCGGAGGCGATGCAGGCTCTCGGCGACAAGGTCGACTGCAAAAAGACGGCGAAGGCCAACGGCGTACCCGTCTTCCCGGGTTCACCCGACGCAATCGAGGATGAAGAAGAAGCAGTCCGCATCGCCAACGAGATCGGCTTCCCGGTGATCATCAAGGCGTCGGCGGGCGGCGGCGGACGCGGCATGAAAGTCTGCCACAACGAAGTCTCGCTCCGTTCGATGCTCCGCGTGGCCAGCCAGGAGGCGGCGGCGGCGTTCGGCAACGGCGCGGTCTTCATCGAGAAGTATCTCGAGCGTGCACGCCACGTCGAGATCCAGATGCTCGGCGACAAGCACGGGAACGCCGTGTACCTCTGGGAGCGTGATTGCTCGCTGCAGCGCCGGCATCAGAAGGTGATCGAAGAGGCCCCGGCCCCCAATATCGACCGCGCCAAGCTGCAGAAGGTCGCGGAAGCCGCGGCAAAGATGATCAAGAGCGTCAAATACGCCGGCGCCGCCACGTGCGAGTTCCTGCTCGACGAAAAGGGCGACTTCTACATGCTGGAAGTCAACACCCGCGTACAGGTCGAGCACCCGGTGACCGAGCTGATCACCGGAGTCGACATTGTGAAGATGTCGATCATGATCGCCGCCGGGGAGAAGATTCCCTTCAAGC
This sequence comes from Planctomycetota bacterium, assembly GCA_018242625.1. Taxonomy (GTDB): domain Bacteria; phylum Planctomycetota; class Phycisphaerae; order Phycisphaerales; family UBA1924; genus JAFEBO01. The sequence continues at coordinate 186,996 of JAFEBO010000003.1, read as the reverse complement.
AGAGCGACGTCAAGATCAATGGTCACGCCATCGAGTGCCGTATCTGCGCCGAGGACCCCGCGCAGGGATTCCGCCCGAGCGCCGGGAAGATCGCCACATGGGAGCCCCCGGGCGGACCCGGTGTGCGGATGGATACGCACGTCGTCAGCGGATATGTCGTGCCGCCCAATTATGACAGCATGGTTGCGAAGCTGATCGTTCACGCCGAGTCTCGGGAGAAGGCGCTCGACCGGGCCGCCCGCGCTCTTCGCGAGTTCAACGTCGGGCCGATCAAGACGACGATACCGCTCCACCAGCGGCTGGTCGAGAACACCGACTTCCGCAAGGGCGGCGTCGATATCCACTATCTCGAGCGGCTGCTCAAGTAATCGGGCGGCATCGCGTCATTCGCAGCCGAGCGTGTTGTACGCTGCCGCGAAGAGAACGAAATCGATATCGTCGACTAGCGCGTCGGCATTGAGATCGCTTGGGCATCCCGCGGGCATGTCCGGGTCACTGCACAGTAACCGGTCGTACGCGGCCGCGAACAGGACGAAGTCGGTGTCGTCCACTTGTCCGTCTCCGGTCAGGTCAGCGGGACAGGGCGGTGCAAACTCCCATGCGCCAAGGTCGATTTCGGGTGATGGGCCGGGAAGGAAATCCGCCGTCGACGGATCGTTTCGGAAGCGAGGCAGGCCGAAGATGTCGAGCGCCAGCGGCATGGCCAGGTTTGTTCCACGATCGATCGCCGGAGAACCGGATGCGAGCCGATAGTCATCATCAATTGTGCCCGTGAGGCCGTCCGGGCCTGTGAGGGAGACAAACTTTGGATCGCCAGTGAACGACTGAAAACCCGTGGCGGGCACGGACAGCGCCCCCCAGTTCTGCACGAGGCAGAAATCAAACTGTGGTGCCGGACTGGAGTTCACGACAACCGCATCCGCGTCTCCTCCCCGGCTGCGGTTGTTCCAGAAAATGCAGTTGGTTGCTCGGAACTGTGCGGCGTTGCCTGTGACAACGCGGTGGAAACCGCCCCCGGCGGAGTTCTGCACCGTGTTTCCGTTGCTTGCCAGCGTGCAGTTGATCAGTGTCATCGATGTTCCGACCATGATGGTCGAAAAGCCGAGCCGGTCGTTGCCAGCGAAGAGGCTGTTGGTAACCGAGTAGACGCCGTGGAAAGAGTGCAGAGCCGCGCCCCCATCGAATGTCCCTTCGTTTCCGATGAACCGGCATCGGTCGATGTTGATCGTGCCCTCAAGCTGGATCGCGCCCGAGCCGCAGCCGGTATTGCCGAGAAAGTCGCTGCGCCGAATTGTGGCCTGTGCGACCTCGCCGGCGATTGCAATTCCTGCTGGGCAGGTGAAATTCGGCGTCTGAATCGAAAAGGTGCAGTCTTCGACGAGCAGGCTTGCGCTGGGCGCATTGGTGCTGAATTGCCCGCTCCAGATACCAAGCCCCGATGCCCCGCCTGTGGCCGGATAGAGCCCCTGGAAAGTGCACGAGACGACCGAGGTATCGCCCGAGATGTTGCAGACTGCGAAACCGTTGTGGGCGAAATTGGGTCCGAAGGCACATGAATCAATCAGAGCGGCGGCTCCGTTCGCGCCGATTCCACCGCCGCTCTGGGCGATGTTGTCGGTGAACGAGCAGTTGCGGATCACCGGAGCTCCTCCGACGACCAGCACGCCCGCGCCCAGGCCGTCATTGCCGCCGCCGACCGCATGGCCGCGCGTGATCGTGAATCCGTCGAGCACTGACAAGTTTGAAAGCCCCGTGGCGGTGACCACGTGCGCGACGTTGTCGGCCAGGCTCTCGTCGTTATTGAGATCGCCAGAGATTGTGGTTGCGTGCAACGCGATGTTGCGTTCTGCAAGCAATGACTCGCCACCGGCAAACCCGCCGTAGATGCGCACCCCTTCTTTCATCTGAAAGGTGGATGCGATGGTGCCGCCCGGAAGTGCAGGTCTGTAGACATCCGCTGCCACCCAGATCTCGTCCCCGGCTTGCGCGCTCGCGAGTGCGGCCTGGAGGGAGAGCGGCCCCCGGAACGCATTGCTCCAGGATGATCCGTCGTTCGCGCCCGAAGCGAGCGATTGCGCCACATAGCGGGTCGTCCCCGCGTGTGCGAGTTCGCCGAGCAGAAGCGATCCAAGAGCAACGAAACGAGCGCCGGACAGGTGGAGCAAAGCCGAACCTCCCGCCCCGGATCTGCTCGAAAGCAACGGACCGGCCTCAGGGGCAGAGGAGCGTGTCGTACGCCGCGGCGAAGGCCACAAAGTCCGCGTCGTCGCACAGTCCGTCACCGGTCAGATCCGCTCCCTCATAGGGCGCGGACATGATCAGTGCGTCGTAGAACGAGGCGAAGACAACAAAATCGGCGTCGTCGATGAAGCCGTTATTGGTCAAATCTGAAGGGCAGCAGCCTTGCGGCGAGCGAGGCTTGGCGAACTGGCAGAGGCGGATCTCGACGGCGCCGGGGAGGTTGTTGCCGCTCGCGGCGGGGATGCAGTCGGCACCCACCGGCAGGGTGGCGTCGGCCGTCGGATAGGTCCCGACAGCGACGTAAACCTTGGAAGGCAAGGCGGCACCGCCGCCGAACCGCTTCTTGAGATCGATTGTTGCCGCGAGAACGCCCCCGTTGTTGGCCGCGGCACTCTGCGTCACATTGCCACTCGGAACATCGGCCCAGCCGTTGTAGCCGTTGGTGCTCTCGTTTCCGACGAACGAGGCCCATGCGCCGACCTGGCCGCCCTTGCCCCACATCGCGGTCTGCAGAGCGCCGGGCCCCGACGATCCGGAGAGCAGAAGGAAGCGGTCGTTCGTGCCTGCCGCGGCCTGCGTGGCCATGTAGAAGATGTCGCCCTTGAGCCCGGCCCAGAGATTGATGTTGTTGCTTGCGCTGGTCGCGATGAGCGTGGAGTCCGGGTCGCGCACGCCGCTGACATCCCACGTGTCGACCGGTTGGCCGCCGCTGACGGTGAAGTGCCAGTCGCCGCCGCCGTTATTGTCCCAAGTGCCTGCGCCGTTGTTGAAGACAAGGTCGAACTTGGTGGCGCTGGGGATCACCGCAACTGTGGTGCTCCACTTGCCCGTCTGGGCGTCCTTGGTCATGAGCACATCCGGCGCGATGACGGTGGTCCACTGGTTGAAGCCGTAGTGCAGGAAGATGGAGCCGGCGCTCGCGAGATTGCGTCCGGCCGGGTCGTAGGTCACTGTCACGTTCTGTCCGGCGACCGGGGTCTCGGGGTTGAGCGCAACCACGGTCCCGCCTCCGCCTCCCGAAGCGCCGGCGCCATCGCCGACCCAGACGTGCTGGATCGGCGACTTTTTGATGTTGCCGCGCGAGTCGGTTGCTTCGACGTAGTAATCAACCAGCTTGCTCCGGATCCCGGTGAGCTTTACGTAGTACTCGTCCGCGATGTATTGCGGCATTACGAAGAAGTTAATCCCCGGATCATTGAAGAAATTGCCCGCCGGGAAGGCACGCTTGGTCATCGTGAGCGCCTGCCAGGCGCCGACTTCGCTCCCGCCGGCGTATGTCTCGTTCTGATTGGAAGAGAGCGGGTTGGCTCCGTCGTTGTCGAGGCGGTATTTGAGAACTACGGCACCGTCGGGAATGCCGCTCGCGTCGTAGGCAAAGGTCCAGATGTCGAAATCGCCGTTGTTGACGACCTGCTGGTACTTGTGCTGCGGGCCGAAATTGGTGGAGCCCGGGTTCCACGGCGTGCGCTGCGGAATCCAGACGGTGGGGGCCACGGTGTCGCCGGCTGGGCCGGCGCTGGCGATGACGGGATCGGCGAGTCGCGCCGCGTTGTTGCAGGCGATCGTGGGCTTCACTTCCATGTCGAGCGAGGTGCCGTAGTACATGTAGCCGCTGTTGAGCGAGCCCATGAAGTAATGCCAGGCACGCTCCGCGGGCAGCGCGCTGTTGTCCGGATAAACGATGTGCCCTGTATCGAGCGGGGCGCCACCGGTGCCGCCGTAGGTGGCAAAGCCGACCGGACGGGAGATTGTGATCGCTTCAGCGGTTTCGACCCGGTTCTGCATCGCCGTGATGACCGCCCAGTTGCGGGCGTCTTCGGCCCATCCCGCGGCGACATCGATATTGCCCGAAGCATTTACGAGCGGCCAGTTCCAGTTGATGAATTGCGGCGCGCCAAAGTCGCCGTCGGCATTGACCCACGCGCCGTCTTCCACGTGCGCGAAGTCATTCGCGCCGACTGGATAATCGTTCAGGTACTGCTCGATGGTGGTGGCGGGATAGGTGCCATTGGCGCTCGAAACCAGATTCGGCGTCGCCTCCATGTAATAGGAGAATCCGCCGCCCCACGCGTTATCGCCGTCGTGCGCGAGCGTGATGAGCAGCGGCTGTGAACCGGTGTTCAGCGCGGCAAGGTTGGAAAAGTCGCTCGTGCCCAGCGGGGAATACCCATCGCGCCAGGAAAGCCCCTGCGACGAAGGCACAACGATGATCGAAGAGACAGCACCGGTATTCGGATCGACATACTTCGCGCGGTGGGGGAGCAATGAGTAGACGGATTCGACCGGAGAGCAGCCGCGGGAAATCGACTGGCGGTACCACGCGTTGATGAGCGAGGAGTTGACGGGGTTGACCTGATCTGCCTTATTGGGCGGGTCGCAGTTGATGCCGCCCGAGCCGAAGACGACGGGGAAGTCCGGCTGGCAGCGGGCGATTTTCTCCGCGCTGACGACCGACCAGTTGATCCCCTCGCTCGCGAGCACGCCGATCATGCGGGTGCTGAACGCCATTTCGCTCGGGAAGAAGCCCTTCGAAACGGGGACCGCCGTGCCCCACGCGTCGGGGTAGATGCGCTTGTACGCCTGCACCTGCTTGCGCATGGTGTTTTCGTCGACAAGCGGCATCAGCGCGTGATGGAACGGGAAAATGACGACATCGAGCCGGGGCTTGCCGCTCAGCGTCGTCCAGCCGCGGGCTTCTCGGATCGAGTTCATCCACGACGGCGAGTAACCAAGCTGGCTGGCGCTGCCGAGCGACATGATGTTCTCGATGAGGCCGCCGGAATAAGTGATCTGCGCTCCGCCGCGCTGCGTCCAGCGGATGGCGTTCACGCAGTCGCGGGTGCGGTACTGGTACACGGCTTTGCGGTCATCAAGACCGAAAATGTCGTCGAGATTGTTTTCCGGATGTGCCGCACCCGAAGCCTTGTGGACGCGCGATTCCTGGGCGCGCTCGTAGCGGTCAAAGCCGGTGGTCTGGCGGTCGGGCCAGTAAATAGGCTGCTCGAGGTGCCAGAGATAGGTGAACTGGACTTTGCTCTGGGCGAAGGCCGGGGATGCGCAGAGAATCCCCGCCAGTGCAAGCAGACCGGCACACGCAGGCCGGGAGGCATAGCGAAGGCGTGTTGATTCCGCACGAATGTCCGTCTGCAAAGCTGCTCTCCCGCGAGTGAAATGGAACAACACAAGCTAGCGGCAAGAGGCTTTCAAAGCAAGAGGAACGGAAAACTCTCCGCAATTTCACGGGCAGAGCAGGGCGTCGTACCCCGAAACGAAGATCGCGAAATCGGAGTCGTCGACCATTCCGTCGCCGTTCAGGTCCGCGGGGCAGCCGGCGGGATAACCCGAAGGCAGCATCGGGCAGAGCAGGTCGTTATAGGCCACGACAAAGATCGAGAAGTCGGAGTCATCGACCAGCGAGTCGTTGTTGATGTCGCCCGGGCAGTACTTCGAAAAGTCCACCTGGCTGATGAAGTTGCACGTGAAGTTGACGCCCACATAGAGCGAGCGGCTGTTGCCCGTTGTCGTGTCGAGCGCGAAGATGCCCTGCGAGCCCGACCACGCGATTTCCCCTGAACCCAGCAGAGCCGCCCCGCGCGGGTCGGTCACCGTTACCTCGGAAAAGATCGCGATCGTGAGCATCCGCTTGACAAAGCTGCCGTCCGAAGCCTTGTAAACGTACAGCCCCGGCGAGTCGCCCGTGAAGCCGACGGCGACGATGCGGTCATTGGTGCCTTCCCGCCATTTGAGAAGCTGCATCGGAAAATCGATGCTGCTGCCCGATCCCCACACGGAAACGAATGTTCCTGCCTGAGCGCCCACGCTGGTGTATTTCTCCAGCCTGTTCTGGTTGATGTTTGAAACCAGGACCGTCGACGCGTCAAAGTTCAGGACATCAAACGGGTTCTCGGCGCTGAAGCTGGCGATCGGCGCCCCGTTTGTGGTCCTGCGATCGACGCCTCCGTCCGGCGGAAGATCGCCGCAGGCGATCCAGACTTCGCCGTTCACAATCGTGATGCCGCGCGGATTCGCCAGCCCCTCAATGGAGCCGAGAAAGCGAGGACGCTCAGACTGGGCGGAAAACCGGTAAACCAGTCCGGCGGTCTGGTCCGAAATCCAGATCTCCGAGCCGACCTGCGTCGCCTGACGGAGCGTGCCCACCGACCAGGAGTCGACATAGTCCGTCAGGTTGAGCCACTCTCCCGCCGGCCGCTCGGGAAAAACCGTCATTGCACCGTTGCTCTGGTTGAGCCCCACGATCACAAGGTTCAAGTTGTCCGGCGCGAGCAGCGTGCTGCCGCCCTGCACCAAAGTGCAGAGAAACAAACACATCGAAGCCGCGAGATCTCGCTTCAAGGGTTCAATCCTCGGGTTGCTCGCCCCGGCAGCCCGGGCGCATTGTTCCCTGTCCTGTCCGCGTGAAGGGGGTCTTCGGGTGCAGCCAACCGGCGACCGCCTTCCTGTTTATCGCACTTCGAACGTGGTTATTTCACCCGATTTGGCTTGAGGTGTCCAGCGCTCCAGACCGGCCTCAGGAATCATCGAAGGTTATCAGACCGCCACCAGATCAATGACGCCGAGAGTTCCCACCACCAGGCTGACGATGCCATTGAAGGTGAAGAAGGCGGCCTGAAGTCCTTCCTTACCCCTTCGCGCCAGGATCGCGTGCTCGCCCACAAGGAGCACCCCAACGAGCGCGACCCCCAGCCCGAAAAGAGCGCCCAGCCTGGGGTCCTGCCTCCAGCAGACCGCGAGCAGCACGAACGCGCCCGCATGGAACGCTCGGCTGATCCAGAGGGCGGCGGGGACCCCCAGCTTCGAGGGAACGCTAAAGAGCCGCTGCCTTCTGTCTTCGGCGACATCCTGCAGCGAATAAATGATGTCGAAGCCGGCAACCCACAGCATCACCATTCCCGCGAGCGCCCAGATTGCTCCGCCCGCTCCCGGGGCGAGCTGCGTGGGCGGGAAGTTCGAGGGAAGACCGACCACTCCGGGACAAACCGCGATCGCCGCCGCGACCGGTGAGGCCGCCAGCGAACTTCCCAGGAAAAGGTGGCAGGCGAAAGTAAAGCGTTTCGTGAACGAATAGGCACCGATCCAGCAGAGAACCGGCACCGCGAGCAAGAGCGGCCATGCGTTGCCAAAGAAGACCCAGAAAAGGGAAGTGGCGGCCAGAAAAGCGGCGACGCATCCGGCGAGCACCGCAAATCCGAAAGCCGGCGTCACGCTGCCCGAGGCAAAGACGCGGCCTCGGGTTCTTGGATTGTCCGAGTCGATCCGCCGATCGGCAAGCCGATTGACGACCATGGCGTAGGTCCGGGCGGAGATCATGCACACCACCACGAGGGCGAGAATCGCCGCGAATCGACCTCTTGGCATGTCGGCCGGCTGTGCGAGGAATGCGCCCAAAATGGCAAAAGGAAGGGCGAAGATCGAGTGCGACAGCTTGATGTCCCGGGCAACCAGCCCAAGACGCGCGGGCGTCCCCTGATCGTGCGGAATGACTTGCTCGGCTCGCGTGAGCATCGTGGGAATTGTTGTCTACAATTCACTCTCCGGCGGGTTTGCCGCCCTTGCGGGGGTCGCTTCCAGCCTCGAACTTGTCGGGCTTGGTGGGCGATCGCCGGATCGCCTGTACCACGCACTCGGATTTCCCGACTTTCGTCTTGTGCCCGAGCGCTCGAAGCGCCTCGTTGACGGTTCTCTTGCTTCCGGGTTCGGGGCTGTCGGCCAGCTCGGTCTGAATATCGAGAACATCGGGCATCCACTGGTGGTGGATCCGGGGCTGCGCCACCGCCTGCGACGCGGGAATGCCGTACACCTCGGAGTTGAGCAGCACCTGCAGCGTCCCGGTGATAATCCAAGGACCACCCGAAGCTCCTACGACCAGCTCCACCGGGGAGTCCTTTCGATCTGCCGCCAGCACGATGGTGGGCGACATGCTCGAGAGCGGCTGTTTGCCCGGGGCGGGCAGGTTTCTGACATCCTGGCGAAGCCCGAATGCGTTTGGTTTGTCCGGACGCGTCGTGAAATCGTCCATTTGATCGTTCAGAAGAAAGCCGTAGTTGGGCACGCACACGTAAGAGCCGAAGCTCAGATTGATCGTCTCGGTGCAGGCGACCGCGTTTCCCCACGAGTCGACCGCGCATAGATGGCTGGTCCCGGCGTCGGGCGGGATGGTTCCCTTGTTTTGCGGAGCCGCGATATGACTGCCGCAGGCATCGGGAGGCTGAGAGCGGCTCATGTCGATGCGTGCCGCAAGTTCGCGCACATTGGCGCCCGATGTCAGCTCCAGTGTGGGCACGTCGACAAACGCGGGATCCGCGAGATAGTGCGACCGGTCCGCGAACGACTGCTTGAGCGCTTCGGCCAGGAAATGCAGCGCAGGGCTCGATGCGTATTCGAATCCGTCGAATTCCGTTCGCCGGGCATCGATCATGCCGAGGGTCTGAACAAGAACAATGCCGCCGCTGGACGGCGGGGGAAAAGTCAGCACCCGCTTTCCCCGGAACGTGCACTCGAGCGGCGACAATTCGCGGGGTTTGTAGTCTCCGAGATCCGCGGCGGGGAGCTTGACTCCGCCCGCGGTCAATGCGGCAAAAATATCCGAGGCGATCGCGCCCTTGTAGAAGGCGTCGGCGCCGTCGCGGGAAATCAGCCGGAGTGCCGCGGCCTGCCCCGCAAGCCGCAAGGTGTCGCCGCGGCGGATGGTCCCGTCTTTCAGATAGATCCGCGAGAACTCGGCGAATCTGCTCGCGTATCCGGGGTGATCCTTGGTGTTTTTCCAGGCCCGCTCCGCGGTGGATGCGTAATCGGCGTCGACCGCAAAGCCCTGCTCCGCATAACGGATCGCGGGCTCGAGCACCGTCGAACGCGGCAGGGTTCCGTAGCGTTCCAGCGCATAGAGCAACCCCGCGACCGTCCCCGGTATTGCCACGGCGTGAGCACCGCGTGTGCTCGCGTCGGGGTCCTTGCTGCAGACGGGGTCGGTTTCAAAGAAATCCGAACGGGCCCAGCCCGGCGCGACCTCCCTGTAGTCGATCGCGATGGTGCGCGGCAGATCGTGCAGTTTCGGATGATGCACGAGGCGGACGAGCATGAAGCCGCCGCCGCCGATGCCGCATGAATAAGGGCGCACGACGGACAGGGCGAAGCTGGTGGCAACGGCCGCGTCGACAGCATTGCCGCCTTTTCGGAGCATTTCCAGCCCCGCAAGCGAAGCCAATTCATGGTCCGCGGCGACGACATGCCGGTATGTCGGCTCGGCCTTGCCGGCCGTAGAGGTTGCCGCGGGCGGTTGGCCGGCCGATCCGGGCTTGGCTGATGAGCAGCCAACCAGCCCGCAGAACGCGAGAAATAGCAGGGGAAGCCCAAGCCGATACATCATGAGTAAAGGTAGAAGAGGTGGCGAGGCAAACGCGCCGGGCCCCCTTATTGTTTGGGCATGTTGTTTCAGCGCCGGAGCAGCCGCTCCCGCTACACCGAATACCTGGCCAGGCGGCGTGATCCTTCCTGGGCAAAGCTCGACGCGGCGGAGGCCTCGGGAGAGCGACAGCGAAAAGCCGCCCGCGCCCGGGGGTTTGCGGAACTTTTTCGGCGATTCTGGCGGCAGATCCGCGAACATCGCCCAACCGTTCTCGCCGCCCTCGCAACGCTCACCGTTGCGACCGGCCTGGGCCTGATTCTCCCCGCAAGCACGCTGGTCGCAATCGACTACATCATCACGGATCACCCCGGCCCGACCGGCATGGCGCCGGCTGCCCGATCGCTCATTTCCATGTTCGGATTCCGCATCGACTGGGGGCAGATCGGTCCGTCGGACCGGGTGCGACTCCTGTACGCGCTCGGCAGCGGGATGGTGCTGATCACGATGATCAACATCGCGATCTGGACGTGGGGCAGGTGGCAGATGACACGGCTGACAAAGCGCGTGCAGGCCTCCATGCGGAAAGAAGTCTTTGAGCAGGCCGCTCGCCTGCCGCTCCACCGGGTTCACCAGATGAAAACCGGGGGAGTTGTCAGCATCCTGCGCGAAGATGCGGGTGCGGCGGCCGAGCTGCTTTTCAGCCTTCTTTACAACCCGTGGAGAGCGATCGTCCAGCTTGTCGGCACGCTGGCGATCCTCGCAACGGTCGACTGGCGTTTGCTAGTCGGCGGAATGATGCTCATCCCGGCGGTTTGGCTCAGCCACCGCACGTGGATCAATCGCATCCGGCCTATTTACCGCGATATCAAGATCACACGCACCGGAATCGACGCTCACAGCACCGAGGCCTTTGGCGGCATGCGGGTCGTTCGGGGCTTTGCCCGGGAAACATCCGAATCGGGCCGCTTCACCAAATCCGGCCACCTCATGTCCCGTCAGGAAATCCTCGTCTGGTGGTGGTCGCGCGTGCTCGAAATGGTCTGGTCGCTTCTGATCCCGGTCGCAAGCACGGGTGTTCTCGTGTACGGCGGTTCGCAGGTCATCCGCGGCAATCTCACGATCGGCCAGGTGATGATGTTCACCAGCTACCTCCTCATGCTCCTGAGCCCGCTGGAGACTCTTACCAACACCGCTACCGCAGTGCAGACCAATCTCGCGGGCTTTGACCGGATCCTGGACCTGCTGGACGAACCCCGCGAGTTTGCGGATTCCTCGGGCACCCGGCAGATCGAGCGATCGAGCGTGAAAGGACGTATCACGCTCGAGCACGTTTCGTTCGCGTATCCGCCCAGCCAGGGGAAAAAGAGCGACAAAGCGAAACCCCTTCCAGAACAAGCCGCACCGCGCGCCGTTCTCAAGGACGTCAGCCTCGAGATCAGCCCGGGGATGACCGTGGCGCTCGTCGGCGCGAGCGGCAGCGGAAAGACAACGCTGTGCAACCTCATCGCCCGCTTCTTCGATCCGTGCGCCGTGGCCGATCCTGAGGCACCCGGAGGCCTGTGGCCTCTCGGGGCGATTCTTCTCGACGGCGTCAACCTTCGGGAGATCGAAGTCCGCTCCTATCGGCGGCTGCTCGGGATCGTTGAACAGGATGTCTTCCTGTTCGACGGCACGATCGCCGCCAACATTGCCTACGGCCGGGTCGAGTCCGCCGGCGACGGGCTCGTGACCCGGGACGAGGTGATGGCGGCAGTACGCAAGGCCGCTTCGCTCGCCAACGCCGCCGAGTTCATCGACAAGCTCGAGTTCGGTTACGACACGCTCATCGGAGAGCGAGGCGTGCGTCTGAGCGGCGGACAGAAGCAGCGGCTGGCGATCGCCCGCGCCATCCTGGCCAACCCGGCGATACTCATACTTGACGAGGCAACGAGCAATCTCGACGCAGAGAGCGAAGCTCTCATTCAGCGAAGCCTCGCCACGCTGATGGCCGGACGGACCTGCTTTGTAATCGCTCATCGGCTGAGCACCATCCGGCACGCCGATCTGATTGTGGTGCTCGAGCAGGGGCAGATTGTCGAAACCGGAACCCACTCACAGCTGCTCTCCCGGGCCGGCCGCTACGCCGATCTGCTCAGAACCCAGCTGGAAGCCCATTCGGAAGATGCCGCCCGCGAACTCAACCACGAATGGAAGAGTTCGGTGCTTTTATCGGCACCGCCGTCCCAGCCCGCAAATGCCGGATGAACCCGGGCTTTGCGGACGAAGTATGATTGCGTGGTGACCCGGATTACCGTCATCCTCGGGCTGGTGCTGCAATCGTTCCTCCTGCTTTGCTGCGGGGGCGGGATGCACTACCCGGCCGCCGCGCCTTCTGAGTGTTGTGCTCAATCAGAAGACGCCGGTTGCGATTGCTGCTCACACAGGGAGTCGAAGCTCGAGCAAACAAAGGAGCCCAAACTTTCGGCTTCGTGCCTTGAGGGTTGCGGGTGGGCCTGCGAATGCTCCGTCTCGGCGGATTCTCCCCGCGTTCCCCCGAAGTCGGAGCGCAAAATCGCGGACCAGCCGCCCCGTCCGGCGGGATCGGGCGTCGCGATCGAACTCCCCCGCCTGAGCGAGAATCTGAAGATCGTCTTGCGGGTCGAGCCGCCACCCCCGCGGATCGACAGCGGCAGACGCGCCTGCGAAGAGTTCTGCCGCTGGACAATCTAGTCGTTTCGTGCGATCCCGCAGCTGCGCGGGAAGAGTCGGGCGTGGGCGCGTTGCCCCGCCGTTCGCTCGTGAACAAACTCTGCGGCCGTGACGTTCAGCCCCGGCCGCGCACGAAAGGATCCTGATTATGAACACTCTGTTTGTGGCAGTGTGCACCGCCGGCATGGTTCTCCTTGCCCCGTGCGCCAGCAATACATCCGTCACCACATCTGCGTCCTGCTGCTGCACTTCCTGCTCCTGCAGTGATTGCAAGTGGGGGAGCGGCGGGTGCGGTTCGTGCTGCACCTCGGCGTGCTGCGCCAAGGAAGCCAGATCTGACTGCTGCGGTCTCTGCAGCAAGTGACATTCTCCGCGGCCCGGTGACAGCCGGGCCGCGGCATTCATGCTCTACAATAAAGAATGCCGGCGGTGATCCGTCGGCAAGAGCAATCCGGTTCCGGAGACGATCTCCGGCTTTGCGAGGGAAGGTTTCATGAAACAGCTGCTTTGGCTTGTCTCCTGCGGTTGCCTGGCGCTCGGCGTTGCGGCGTTCGGGACCGGTTGTGCTTCCAACAAGACCTGTGATTCGTCCGCGGAATGCTCGGGCAATTGCTCAGACTGCAAGAGCGATTGCAAAGATGCCGCGGCGTGCAAGGACTCGGGCAAGTGCAAGGAAGGTGACGCAAAGGCGACGTCCGCCGCCCCGATCAACACGATCTGCCCTCTGGGCGGGCACGATGTCGATCCGACGATCACTGCCTCGTATCAGGGCAAGACCATCGGATTCTGCTGCCAGGACTGCAAGCAGGAGTTTGCCGGCCGCAACGACCAGGGCAAGGCTGAAATCCTCGCCAAGGCCGAAACGAATTCCCAGTAAGTCCGGGTCCACAAATATGCGGGCGATCGCCGTGAAAAAGGCGGTCGCCCTCTTCCTTTTTGGCAAAAACCCGACGTGGTGCTTCCGTTTGCCGCGGCCTGCGACATAATGAACAGAAGATCTGTATTTCCCGCGGAGGATGCGATGAACCGACTGCCCTGCAAGACCTTGCTCATGTGCGCATTTGGGCTGCTGGCCTCATCGAGCCCGGCGGCTCCCGATCCGCGCGGGGCGTGGAAACAAGCCGACCCTGCCGAACTCCGCGCCGTCCGTTCAAGCGCCGCACACTTCCGGCTCGACATGGAAGTGCAGAGATCGATCCTTCTTTCGGCTCCGATGGAACGGACGAAGGCCGCCGACCTCGCTCCGATCATCACGCTCCCGCGGCCCGATGGCTCACTGGAAGGTTTTACGATCGTCGAATCGCCCGTGATGCAGCCGGAACTGGCCGTCCGGTTTCCGGAGATCCGGACGTACTCGGCCCAGAGCATCGAGAACCCCGCCGCCACAGCGCGGATGACCATTAATGAACTGGGCTTTTTCGCCACGGTGCTCTCGCCCGATGGCGACTATTGCGTTGCTCCGCTCGACCTCTTCCCGGACGCTCTGTACGCCAGCGACTATTCAAAGAACAACGCCGCGTCGTGGGAGTGCGGCACGAGGGGGGAACCTGTTGCCGTTCCCCCGGACCCTTTCGCCGCCACAACCGCCGACAAACTGAGGACGTATGTCATCGGCGTGGGGATGGACCCGCGCATGTGCGTCAATATCTGCGGTGGCACCGTCGCGGGCGGGCTCTCGGGTGTGGTGACGGCCGTGAATGCCATCAACGCGGTCTGGGAAAAAGAAGTTGCGATCCGCTTCACTCTTGTCGCCACCAACGACCTTGCGATCTTTACCGACACGGCCGCCAATCCGTGGGACACCGCCAACAACAACGACATGATGGCGAGCAACGGGGGGGTGCTGGAGAGCACGATCGGGCTGGCGAACATCGACATCGGACACGTCATGGCCTGGATGGGAGGCGGCGTCGCCAACCTCGGAGTTGTCTGCTCCAACAGCAAGGCAAACGGGCTCTCCGGCAACATGTTCAGCCTGAGCTCTCTCTCCAATCCGCAGACGATGATGCACGAAATTGGCCACCAGTTCAACGCGCCGCACTCCTGGAACGGCGCGGGCGGCTCATGCACTTCGGATCAGTTCGACGGCAGCGCATCCTTTGAGCCCGGCAGCGGCTCGACGATCATGTCTTACGCCGGTTCCTGCAGCCCCGACAATGTGCAGAACTTCCGCGACAACTACTACAGCCAGGGCAGCCTCCAGCAGATCACCGACTTTTCCGCCAGCCGCACCTGCTCCGACGTCACCGCTACCGGAAACAAAGCTCCGGTTGTTTCCATCAGCACCAAGCTCAATGCCCCGGTACCCGTCGGAACCCCGTTCGAGCTGATCGGCAGCGCCACCGATCCCGACGGCGACCCTCTCACTTTCACCTGGGAGCAGCGTCAGCCCGGCAGCCGCAAGTCGCTCTCCGCGGGCGATACGGGAACGGGGCCCCTCTTCCGATCCTTCCCTCCCAGCGCGGCCGGATCCAGACGGACTTTCCCCAAGCTCTCGACCATCCTCACCGGCAACCTCGCAGGCTCGCTCGGCGAGATCATGCCGACCCGCGCCAGAACACTCATCTTCCGCCTCACAGCCCGCGACAACCGAGCCGGCGGCGGGGGGCAGTCTTCCGATGACGTTCAGATCAAGTCCTACATCACCGCCTCACCCTTCCTCATTACCTCCCCCAATACAACCGCCGCCCAGTCGGGCGCGACCGTTGTCCGCTGGAGTGTCGGTGACACAACAAAGGCTCCGTTTAACCACGACAAGGTGGACATCCTCCTCTCCACCGACGGGGGCAACACCTTCCCCACAGTCCTGCGTTCGGCCGTTCCCAACAACGGCGCCGCAGGAGTTGCCCTGCCCAACACCGCAACCAGCTGCCGCGTCCGCGTGCAGCCGGTCGGGGCCATTTATTTTGACATCTCCAACGCCAGCTTCTCGGTCACAGCGCCGCCCGCCGGTGCACGCGTCGCCTCGGCCGCCTCGCTCACTCTCGACGACGCCTTCGCGACCGGAAACGCCAACGGATTTGCCGAGCCCGGCGAATCCAGGCTGCGCGTCTACTTTGACGTGCTCAGCTCCGGATCGCTCGCCGCCACAGGCGTTCACGCCACCGTCCAGACATCGACACCCACCGCGACCGTCACGCTCGGCTCCGTCGATTTCCCGGACATGGCGCGGGGTGATCTTGCCAGAAACCTGCTTCCCGCAGTGGTCGCAATTTCCCCAGCTCACCCGTGCGGCACGGCCGTGCAGCTGACTGTCAACATCACCGCCAACGAAGGTTCTTGGTCGCTCGCGTACTCCCTGCCGACCGGCAACGCCGGCATCTGCCAGCCGGCCAAGGCCTGGTGCCCCGGGGACTTCAACTCCGACGGCCTGGTCGACGACGCTGATTTCACAGTTTTCGTCGTGGCCTACGACGCACTGGAAAACGCCGCCGGCGACCTCAACGGAGACACCCTCACCACCGATGAAGATTTCTCGGTCTTCACCGTGAACTACGACGCGCTCGTTTGTCCTTAAGGAAAAATTGGGGATCTAGGATTCGAACCTAGACTAAGTGAGTCAGAGTCACTCGTGCTACCGTTACACCAATCCCCAGTGGATTGACCCGGCACGGGCGTTCAGGAAGGCTCGTGCGGGGCGAATCGTACGCCCGCCGGACCTCGGGGCAAGAAAACTTTTTCGGCTCTGCTTGCCGCATTTTTACCGGCATTTTCGCCCGCAGCGACCCCGAGCGGCTCCTGTACACTCGCGCGCATGCCGAGCAAATGCACCCTGATCGCGGCCCTGGCGAGTCTGCTAACCGGGCACGCGTTGGCCGTCGCGGGCGACACGCAGCCCGCGCCCCCCCGCCCGACGCACACCAGCCTTCCCGGTCGCTCTCCCGCAGTCCAGAATCTCCTGGATGAGTACTACGACTTTTCAATGCGGACGAACCCCGAGGGCGCAAGCACCAAGGGCGACCTCCGGTTCAACGATCAGCTCGCCGATGTGAGCGCCGCTGCGCTTGAGCGTGATCGCGCTCAGATGCGGTCCCTCCTCGACCGTGTCAACGCGATCGATGCGTCCGCACTCGGCGCGCCCGACCGGACCGATCTGGATCTCCTTCGTTACACGATCGAGGTTGCGCTCGATTCCGCACGTTTTTTCCCGGAGCAGCAGCCCATCACGGCGCTCTCGGGTCCGCACATCGAGCTGCCCCAGCTCTATCTCTCGATTCCGCTTCAGAACGACCGGCAGCTCGCGGACTACGCCGCCCGCCTTGAGAAAATGCCCGCCCTCCTCCACCAGCACATCGACAACATGAAGGCCGGTCTCAAGGCGGGCCGCGTTCCGCCCAAGGTCATCCTGGCCAAAAGCGTCGACATCTGCCGCGGCATGAGCACGCCCGAGATCGAAAAGGACCCGGCGCTTTCACCTTTTTACACTCCCTTCCGGGCCCGTCCCGGCGGAGATCCGCTCTCCGCCCGCGCCGCTTCGGCCATCCGCACGGGCATCGTTCCCGCTTTTCGCCAGCTCGCGGATTTCCTGGAAAAGGACTACATCCCGCGCTGCCGCGACTCGATCGGCGCGTCGCAGGGGCTCGACGGACTGGCGGCCTATGAGGCCGCCCTCCGACGCGAAACAACCACCCGCCTGAGCGCCCATGAGATTCACGAGATCGGCCTTCGTGAGGTCGACCGCATCCGCGCCCAGATGCTCAGCGTGATCGACGAAACCGACTGGGCCGACAAAGGCAAATACACCGGCGACGAGAAGTTCGCCAGGTTCGTCGAATACCTCCGAACCGATCCCCGGTTTTACTTCACCGACGAAACGTCCCTTCTGAACGGGTATCGCGTTCTCTGCAAGCAGATCGACCCCGAGCTCCCCCGACTCTTCGGACTGCTCCCCCGCCTGACCTACGGCGTCCGTCCGATCCCGCGTTTCGCCGCCCCCAGCTCCCCGGCTGCCTATTGCTACCCCGGCTCCATCCGTTCGGGAATTCCCGGCTACTTCATGGTGAACACCTACGACCCGGCCCAGCGTCCCCGCTACGGCATGTGGTCGCTCACCCTGCACGAGAGCGTCCCCGGGCACCATTTTCAGATCTCAATCGCGGACGAACTGGAGGGCCAGCATCCCTTCCGGACGCTCCTGGGCTACACGGCCTTTGTCGAGGGCTGGGCCCTGTACGCCGAGAGCCTGGGCCTTGAGATGGGGGACAGTCCGAAGACTCCCCTCAACCCCGGCGGCCGCGGCTTCTATTCCGACCCCTACGACTATTTCGGCCGCCTGAGCGACGAGATCTGGCGCGCCTGCCGGCTCGTGGTCGACACCGGCATGCACTCGATGGGCTGGACACGGCAGCAGGCGATCGACTACATGCTCGCCAACTCCGCCGGCACCAAGCTCGACACCGAAAGCGAGATCGACCGCTACATCGGCTGGCCGGGGCAGGCCTGCGCCTACAAGATCGGTGAACTCAAGATCCAGGAACTCCGCGCCCGAGCCGAGAAGACGCTCGGGCCCAAATTCAACCTCCGCGCCTTTCACGATGAAGTACTGGGCGCCGGAGCACTCCCCCTGGGCGTGCTCGAAGCCCGGATCGATCGCTGGATCCAGTCGCAAAAATAAGAATCCCGGGCAGAGCACCCGGGAAGGTCACACGCAGGATCGAGCGCTCAGTTTCCGAAGGGCAGCGGCGTCGCACGCCCGTACGGACTGTTCTGACGCACCTGGCTTTCGGCCACGCGGGCCGGGGCAGGAGCTATCTGGGCGGGAACGGGCGCGGGAGTGAAGTGATCACCCGTCGTGCGCTTGGCCCGGACTTCATCGATCGAGCGATCGAGCTTGCCCAGGATCGCCTTGACCTGATTGAACGATTTTTCAGTAGGACCCATACGCACCGCCTCCATGCAGGTCAGTGTGCATCGGCGCTCCGCGTGTGCAACTTTTCATGCGATCACGATCTGAAGAAATCATCCTCAGCAATTCGGGCCGTCTGTGCCGGTTGGGCAAGCCAGGTCCGCAAGACCGTGTTGCAAAAACGCAACACGCCTAGAGCGGCAGCCGCTCCAGTTCCGCCTCGACGCGGTCCGCCAGGCGTCTCACGGTGTCGGGGCCGAAGTCAAAGCGCAGGCCCGTCGTCTCGAAAAGCTCGGGAAGAGGCCGCGAACCGCCCAGGGAAAGGCCCTTGAGGTAGAGGTCCACCGCCGCCGTTTCTCCGTCTTCCAGCGATCGAAGCCAGAGCTGCAGCGCTCCGAGCTGGGCGATCGCGTATTCGATGTAGTAAAAAGGCACCGAGAAGATGTGCGACTGCCGGTGCCAGATGAACCTGCGGGCCTCCTCCAGCCCCTCCCACGAGCAGGAACTGCCGAACCTCCGGTCGATCGACAGCCAGGCCTCCGCGCGTTCCTGCCGGGAGTGGGTCGGATGGCCGTAGATCCAGTGCTGGAAGGCATCAATAGTCGCGATCCAGGGCAAGAGCGAGATCGAACGCTCGAGCTGCTGCCTCTTTGCCCGGACGAAATCCTCCTCGGCCGGATAGAACCCGTCCCGCCCTCCCAGGTGCTCGAGCGTCAGCAGTTCCATGCTCATGCTCGCCACCTCGCAGAACTCCATCGGGGCGTGCCGATAGGCAACGAGCGGCTCGTTCACCGTCACCATCGAGTGGAACGCGTGACCCGCCTCGTGAAGCATCGTGGAAACATCCCGTCCCGTCCCCGCCGCGTTCATGAAAATAAACGGCTTGCGCGAGCGATCACGCATGTACTGATACCCGCCGGGCGCCTTGCCTTTTCTTGAATCAAGATCCAGGCACGCCCCGTCCCGCGCCCCGCGTGCCTCGTCCCCGCGCCCCATCTCGAGGAGCATCTTCCCCAGCCTCGCATCCAGGCGCTGCAGCGTGCGCACCGAGCGGTCCATCAGCTCACGCCCGCCGGAAAAGGGACGCAGCGCCCCCCTCCCCCGCACGTCCACCGCCAGATCCCAGGGCCTCAGAACATCGACGCCCAGCAGCCGCTTCCGCTTTTCTTCCTGCCGGCGAAGCACCGGCACGATCGCCTCCTCGCAGGCACGGTGGAACGCAAAGCAGTGGTCCGGGGTGTAGTCGAACCGGTGCTTGGACTTGAACGCAAAGGCGGTGAAGTCTTTAAAGCCCGCATTCACCGCCACCCGGTGCCGCAGCGCGACCATCTCGTCAAAGATGGCTTCGACCGGCTCGCGATCGACAAGCCGCCGGTCCGTCACGCACCGCCAGGCCTTTTCTCTCTGCTCCCGGTCGGTGCTCTCCTGATAGAGGGCCATCTGGGGCAGGGTCTTCTCCTCCCCATCAAAGCGGACGGTCATCGCGCCCACGATCTGGTCGTACTTCTGGCTCAGCTTCGAAAGCTCGGTTTCGATCGGCACGTTCTCGGGACGGAAGAGCTCCACATCGGCGGTTGTGTCCCGCAGAAGAACATCAAGCCCATCACCCGGCGTCCGCAGCGAAGGGGCCGCGGCGCTCAGTTTCCGATCCAGCTCAAACGAGAGCGGTTTGATCCGGGGCACCACATTTTCAATGAAATCCGCGTAAGCCTGCTGCGCCCCCGCGTCGTCGGTCGAGCAGGTCATCGCAATGTACAGATTCGCCTGACTCTCCGAGCAGGCGGCGTCCAACTCGCTCCGGTCCAGCAGCCACCGCTTCAGGGCGGCCGCGTCCGGCAACGGGCGAGCCAGCAGCTCCCGAAAGTACGGTTCCAGCACGCCCCACGAGGCCGCGTCCAGATCGGCCGGAATGCGGGTGCCGGGAACTCCGTTTGCGGAAGGCGTGTGGCTGGGCTTCAAGCACTGCTCCAGAAGTGTGTCGGAAGGAAGTACCGGCGATGGTAGTGGCCGGTGGCAAAGAAAACGCCGCGATTTTCGCGGCGTAAAGGGGCCCCGTGCTATGCGGAAAAGTTACTTCTTTTCCTTCTTGGTGAGTTCCTTGATCTTCTTCTCGGTCGGCTCGACCCATTCCTCGCGGAATTTCTCGGGCATGATGTTGAACTGGAAGAGCGCCATGTTGGGGTTGTTGTTGATGGCCGCCATGATCTTGTTCATCATCTCGCGTGCCTTGCCCGCCAGCTTGGCCTTGGTTTCTTCCGAACCGCTCGAGCCCATCTGCAGCGCCGCGTTGAGGATCTGCACGTATTCCTGGAACTGCTGCTCGTCCCGGGCGGTCTTCTCCCGGAAGTCCATCTGCATCTGCTCCGCCTTGCAGATCGGCCAGATGTACCCCGGCTTCTTCACCCCGACCCACTCCACCTCGGGCAGCTGCATCGCCTTCGCCAGTTCGTCCAGCGTGGCCGCCGTGCCGGCCGAGAATTTCACCTTGGCCGCCGTCTGGGAGTTAAAAGTCAGAACGCGGTCCTTCGGGTTGAGCAGGATGTCGCCCGAGGTGGTGTCCTGGTAGAACGTCACTTCACCCTGCGGCGAGACCGTGGCGCTCAGCGGCTCCATGATCTGCATCGCACGCATGATCTTGGGATCGTGATTGCCACGCGTCGAGATCTTCTCCATCTGGAACAGGATCTTCTCAAGGTCCATGTCCTTGACAGCCACAAGCTCGCCCGACCAGCCCGTGCAGGCGCCGTACGCGCCTTCCGGGGTCATGTAGATTTCCTCCATCGCGTGCGACGTCATCGCGGCGGCAGAAATCGCCCAGTCCACCCACGCGACCGTGCGGAAATTCTTGCGGTATTCGTTGTAGATCACGTCCGAAAGCTTCTGGATCTCAAGCAGCGCACCGCCGCCCGAGTTCACGCGGAAAACAACAATGTCCACGCCCTCGGCCTTGAGCAGCGGAATCGCGTCGTGCAGAGGCTTGGCCATCACGTAGACGCCGACCATGTCCTTGCCGTCACCCTCGCCCAGCGTCAGCACGGCGGCCCGGGGCGCGCCCGAACCCGGCTTGCGAGCCTTGGGCTCATCACCCGCGCCGGGAGTGGGGGCCGGGGCCACCGCCGGAGCAGGAGTCGCCGAAGCGGCGGCTTCCGCCGGCTTGTCGAGCGGCTTGGCCACCGTCTCGGCGTCGGTCACGTCCCGCTCCACCTTGCTCACCTCGGTCGGCGCGATCATCCGCGTCTCGTCCGTCTTGCCCGACTTCACCTTGAGCCAGATAATGCCTTCGGCCTCGCGGACGATCTCGCCCTCGACCACCGAGCCGTCCTTCAGCGTGACCTTGGCCCGACCCGCCGCCTCAGCCTGCGCCATAGGCATCATCAGCCCCGCGCCAAGGACAAGAGAGAAGGCAAGCCCCGTCACCAATCTGCGAATTGCGATGTTCATTGATCTTTTCCTTGCCGGTTACTTCTTGTCCACGAGCTGCTGCAGCCCGATTTCTTCACGACGGAGTTCAAACTGCTGGATCGGAGGCACCTGGTTCACCCCGTGCCACCGCGGGCCGAACGCTTCTTCAAACCGCTTGAGTTTCGCGATGATGTCATCAAGCAGCCGCGTCTGCTTGCCACGCATCTGCGTGCGCGCTTCGTAGGAGTTTCCGCCCGCCCCTTCCTGACCCTGTCCAAGGTCCTGCAGAGCCTTCTTGATATCGCGTGTCGCGTTGTTGATGTCCCGCTTCCAGGCTTCCATGATGCGCTTCGACTTGCCATCGATCACCTGCGAGTTCTTCGAAAGTCCAAGCTGGAAAATCAGGTCGTCCTGGGTGTCGGCCGTGCCCTTGGAGACGCCGATCGCCCGGGCAGTGTCGGCGTTGAGCGTCAGCACCGACTTGGTCGTTCCACGCACCACTTCTTCCATCGAGTCCTTCATCTCGCCCGAGGTCAGGGCGAACTCGTCCGGACGCTCCGGGGCGCGGGAAAAGAACACCGGGCGACCGCCTTCCATCCTGTAAGTCAGCTGGTAACCGGGGCGGCACATCGCGTTGATGATCTTGGGGTCGTATCCGCTGCGGATCAGGAAGCCTTCCGCCCGCGCCATGCGGAGCGAATACTGCTTCTGCCGCACCACCTCGTCGCCCTTGCCCTCGAGCATGACGCCGATCCCGCCCACGCCGCCCACCTTCGCATCGCTCGTGAAGTAGATCTCGGGCGATACGAAAGGAATAAACGCCGGGCCTCCCATCGCACGCTTCACCCACATCACCACGCGGGGCTGCTTGGGCCAGTCACGCTGAAGCTCTTCCGCAAAGATCGGCATGATCTTCTGGGCACGGAAAAGCTCGTCAAAGTTGGCGGCGTTATCCGGGAGCGGCTGATACTCGTCACGCTCCCACTTGGCGTCGATCTTGACGATCACAACGTCGGCGTTGTTGTCGCGCGCGTCCCGCATCGCCTGGCGGATGGGAGTCTGGCTGATGTCATAGCCAAATTCACCGTTCAGTTCGATGACGTAGATCCGCGTCGGGGCGGGATCATCCGCTCGTGCCAACCGGGTTCCAAAGACACCGGCCAGCAGGGCCACGCAAAGGCCGATCGCCCTGACCGCCCCGCTCAAGCCTGTCCAAGTCATAAAACGGCTCAACATCAGCACTTTCTCCGAGGTAGGACGCGAGAACTCGCGCCCCGAAGATTACGAAATTCCGCTCGCCCCCGTTCGCACTAGGTTAGACGCCGCCCTCACCCCCAAGTTCCCTCGCCAGACGCAGCGATTCGGCCCGGTCTTGCACCCTTCCTTCAAGCTGCGCGTCGTAGACCTCCTCCAGAACACGCTTGAACTTCGGGCTCGGCTTCAGCCCCATCCCCACCAGATCGTCGCCATTGATAAACGGTTCCGGACTGATCCCCCCGGCCGATCCGGACAGGTCACGAACGCGGCCCGCGATCCGATCAGCCCGATCCTTATCAAGGGCGCGGCAAATCCCAAGCGCCGCCGAAAATCCGGGAGCCGCCGCCAGGCGTTTCTGACCGGCGACCCCCATCATCTCCCAGTTCCCCAGCTGCGCCGCCAGAGACTCAAGGACCGCAAGGCACCCGTCTCGTTCCTCGTTGCTCAGGCACAGCGCCGCGCGCGTCTCCCGCAGAACATCCAGCCGCAGCCCGCGCCCCTTTGCCGATCCCGATACCAGCTCCAGCCCTTCCCGGTCCACGAGGGCGGCGGCCAGCGCGTCCGCGAATTCCCCCGATTCGGACTTCTCGAGCGTGCCGAGCGAGGCCGCACGGACGCGCCGAAAGCTCGGCTCATCCAGTTCGAGTTCGACCAGCAGGCCGACCGCCTTCGCCCTCGAGGTGTGCGTGAGCATCAGCCGAAGTTCGTCCCCGATGCGTTCCCGGCTGATACCCGAAAGATCGCGTGCGTGCCGGCGGATCGCATCGCGGGTTTCCTGATCAATGGCAAAGCCAAGGCGTGCCGAAAGCCTGACCGCCCGCAGCGCCCGCAGGTCATCCTCCGCCAGCCGCTTGTCCGCATCGCCGACGGCCCGAAGCACGCGCGCCGCAAGGTCCCGCTGCCCGCTGACAAAGTCGATGATGCGCTCGGGGTCACCCTCCGGACGCAAAGGGTCGAGAAAGAGCGCGTTGACCGTGAAGTCCCGCCGCTGGGCGTCCGCCTGAGCATCGGCGAAGTGAACACTGTCCGGACGCCGCTTGTCGGAGTAGCGCCCGTCCGAGCGAAAAGTCGCCACTTCGGTCGTGACGCCGTCGTGGCGGACGAGGATGACCCCAAAGGCCGCGCCAACGAGCGCGGTCCGCGGAAAGACCGCGGAAATCTGCTCCGGGCGGGCATCGGTCGCCACGTCATAGTCCTTGGGCTCAAGACCCAGCAGTTCATCACGCACGCAGCCGCCGGCAAAGTACGCGGTATAGCCGCGCTCGCGCAGGCAACGCACGATCCATGTCGCGGTCTCCCTGGGCTTTGCCCGCTCGCGTGCCATCCGCATCTCCTGCTTCAGGTGGCGGCCCGTGCCTGATCGAGAAATTCGATCCCGCGCCGCAGGTGGGGGATCACGATGCTGCCGCCCACGATCAGCGCGACATCCAGCGACTCCCAGATCTCCTCATCGCTGACCCCGAGCTTCACGCACTGGTCGATGTGGTACGCGATGCAGTCGTCGCAGCGAAGCACCGCAGACGCGACCAGCCCGAGCAATTCCTTCGTTTTCACCGGGAGGGCGCCGTCGGTGTACGTCTGGTGGTCGAGCGAAAAGAAGCGCTTGGTCACCAGCGTGCCGCCCGGTGCCACCGACCCGTCCTCGCGTCCGCCCCCCGCCGCCGCACGCTGCGCATCGTCGCCCAGAATGCGTGCATTCATGCGTGTGCGATACGCCTGAAACTGTTCATACCGGGAAGAGTTCTGCGACATGCCGGATGGTACGGAGAAACCGCCGCCGGCAGGGCAGCCGACGAACCGGCATTTTCCAGCCCTCGCCGCCTCGATGCCTTTCCCTTCACCTCTTCCGCACCATCGTCACGCCATTCCCGATCGGCACACAGCACGCGATCACCCTCTGATCGCTCCCAAGTTTCCTGTTGAGTTCGTCCACCGTGTCACGGTCAGCATCCCGGCCCGGCTCCATGTCCATGGTCCACCGGCTCGCCAGCGCGTTGTCAAACAGGATGACGCCTCCCGACCGCACGAGCGGGAGCACCGCCTCAAAGTAACGCGGATATTCGCTCTTAAGAGCATCAATAAAGACCATGTCGACGCTCCCGGGCGCGATCTCTTTCTCGATCCGGGGCAGCACCTCGAGCACGCGACCCGGACGGATCGATATTTTCTCGGAGAGCCCGCACTCCCGGAATGTCTCGGCCGCCTGCGCCGCGTGCGTAGAACTCATCTCGATCGTGATGAGTTTCCCGTCTTTGGCCATCCCGCGCGCGATCCACACCGCCGAGTAACCCGCCAGCGTCCCGAACTCAAGCGCCAGCTTCGCCGGTCCGCCCTGCCCGGCAATCGATGCGATCACCTCAAGGAACTTTCCCGTCTCCGGGCTCACTTCGATCCTGGGGACACCCGCCCTTTCAGCACGCGCCATGACGCCCGATTGGACCGCATCCTCACGGGCAAACACCTCTCGCATGTATTCGGACAGGTACTTCCAGCGCTCAGCGGTCATCTCCATGCCGCACGATAGCCGCGGCAGCCCGACGACCCGGATCAGCCGTCCATGAGACCGACCGCTCAAGCAGCCTTCGAGCCCGGCCTGCTCTTCTCTGCCGCCCAGGCAAAGCCCTTCGATGCGCGATCGCGCAAGGGGTGGAGCACACCTCGCGCCCCTCGCGCGACCGCAGGCACCAAGCCTTTGACGGCGCGCGAGAACGCAGCCGCGCCGTACGGTGAGTCTGAATTCGGTTCCCTGGGGGACTCCGCAGCCACAGCCCGCGCCGGAGTCGGGGTTGGGGTTGGGGTGGGGGTCGCTCTTTGCTTCTTCCCGATCGAAACAAACGTGTTCCGCACGCTCGCGCAAGCGCCCTTCGCGGCGCCCACGCAGGCGTCACGCATCCGGGCGGCGGCACCCTTGGGTCGTTCCCAGCGCTTTCGCGCGATGCGGCGAACCATCAGCACGCTCGAACAGAGAATGACCGTGCACCCCCAAATCCACAGCGCACTTGCTCGTGGGGCGGACATGGCAGCCGATGCCGCCATGCCGCCTGTGAATAGGCTGAAAAAGGCGCAAAGCGCCAGTGAGCCCGCAAAGCCTCCCTTTAACAGCCCGTAAGGCACGGGCATCGGAGGCGGCAGGGGCTGCTTCGCCGGCCGCGAATCCACCACCTCAAACGAACTGCCCTGTCCCGAATCTCCCCCCTCAACAAACTTCGGAGGCGGAACATCCACAGCCGAAGTGGTCTTGGCGCTTAGCTTGGCGCCCGCCCGCTGCGCGGAGTCGTCAAAGGCCCACCACAGCAGCAGATACCCGCGCCAGAGCACCCAGACGGGAGTCGTCGCCACACGCAGTGCCATGGAAAGAGCGTCCGGCATACCCGTTTCATTGGGAATCGCCACACCCCGATTTCACCCCTCCCAAGGCCGGTTTGACGAAGAACCGTGAGCCCCTTCCAACCTCCTTCACTCCCTGCTCATCGCACGCGAACAATCCGCCGTGCCAAGCACCGCCTTCTCTCCTATTCCCGAAATCCTCGATGACCTCCGCGCCGGCAGGATGATCGTCCTCACCGACGATGAAGACCGGGAAAACGAGGGCGACCTCGTCCTCCCCGCCCAGTTCGCCACGCCGGAAAACATCACGTTCATGCTCACGGCGGCACGCGGCTACCTGTGCCTCTCGCTCACCGAAGCCGATTGCGACCGGCTCGATCTGCACCCCCAGTCCCAGAGCAACACGTCCAGCCGAGGCACCGCGTTCACCGTCTCGGTCGACGGTCACCCAAGGCACGGCTTCACCACCGGCGTCTCGGCCCGCGAACGGGCCCGCTGCATCCAGATGATGATCGACCCCAGGATGGCGGCTCAGGACTTCGTGCGCCCGGGACACATCAACCCGCTGCGCTCGCGCGACGGCGGCGTGCTCGTTCGAACCGGACAAACGGAAGGCTCGGTCGATCTGTGCCGCCTGGCGGGCCTTTATCCCGCGGCCGCGATCATCGAGATCATGCGCGACGACGGCGAAATGGCGCGCGTGCCCGACCTCGAAAAGTTCTGCGCACAGCACAAGATCAAGATGTGCAGCGTCGCCCAGATCATCGCGCACCGACTGGCCGACGACACGATCGTCCAGCGGCTCGGCCCGCCTCAGAAACTCCGCACCGAGTTCGGCACGTTCGATGCCATTCCTTACAAGTCGGCGGTCGATCAGCTGCCACACATCGCGCTGACGATGGGCGGCATCGGTCTCGGCCCGCCGACGTCCGATACGGTGCTCGTGCGCATGCACCGGCGCCGGTTGCTCGGCGATGTCTTTGGCGAACTCACCGACGGCGCCGACCGGTCCAGCGGCGGCACGCTCCGCGATTCTCTTGCCGCCATCGCAAAGGCGGGTCGCGGCGCGCTCGTGTATCTCCGCACCCAGATGCCCGACGAACCCGAAGAGGACCTCGAGGCCCTTCTGCAATCACCCAGGCACACTTCCAACGGAACACGCCCAACGCCTTCGACCGCGGGTTTTACCTCGCGAAGCCAGCGAGACTTCGGCGTGGGAGGGTTGATTCTCCGCGATCTTGGTATCTCCCGGTTGCGCCTGCTCTCCAACTCGACCCGCGACCTGCCCGGGCTGGATGCCTTCGGAATCCAGATCGTCGAACGCGTGCGGGTGTGACCCTTTGGCGGCCAGCATCAAAAAAACAGCTTTCTAAGTCTTGTATTTGCAAGGCTTTGTTATTTTGTTTGGTAAATGATCGCAATCCGATCAAAAACCTGATATACTGGTCGAGAGGACCATCCGTGCGTTCGGAGCCGGACGGTGCTTTGCGGGGTCGCCTCTCCTGAGGCGCGGTCAACAAAGGGAATTGGAGGGCTCACATGAAGGTGCAATGGAATTGGGCGGCGTGTGCGGCTGTTGGTTTCGCGGTGGCAGCCGGTACGGCGGGCAGCGCCCGGGCGGATGACAAGCCCGCCGCGCCCTCGCAGGTGCAGCAGCAGATCGAGCAGGGGAAGGACGTTCTCAAGAAGAATGTGGGCGAAGCCAATGAGGCGGTACAGAACGCCGCACCAAAGACGCCCACCCCGGAGCAAATGGCTCAGTGGCAGGCTCAGTCCGATGCGATGATGGCAGCGATGAAAACAAACGAGCACCACAAGGCGCTCGAGAAATTCGCGGGCATCTGGGATGTTAAATCGAAAGTGTGGATGATGCCCGGCGCGCCCGCACAAGAGGCGACAGGTCAGGCCGAGAGCAAGATGGACTTCGGCGGCCGCTTTCTGTGCATGACCTACAAGAGCGAGATCATGGGGCAGCCCTTCGAAGGCCGCCTTGTCATGGGATACAGCAACAACGCCAAGCAGTACGAAGGCGTCTGGCTCGACAACATGAGCACGAGCCTTTGGAATTCCACGGGCACGGCATCAAGTGACGGCAACACATTCACGTGGACCGGCACCATGGTGGAGCCCAACGGCGAAAAGAAGGCAACCCGGGAAGTCACCACCTTCAAGGGCCCGGACACCTACACATCCGAGTTTTTCGAAACCGGCAAGGACGGCAAAGAAAACAAGACGATGGAGCTCACGTACACCCGCAAGGCCGCAACGCCCGCCATGAAACCCGCGGGTGCCAAGCCCATCGAGCCCAGCAAGTAAATCCGCAAACTGTTCGATAGGAGTGCCCCGGCCTCTCCGTGCCGTTGATCTCTATTGCGTCCACCAGGCCGCAAGGGCAGCCGGCACCACAAGCCACGCAAGGCCCTTCACAAAGAAGAACAGGAACGCCAGCAGTCCAGCCCGTTTGCCCCAGCGGGAAAGCCAGGTGGTTGGCTGCGTTGTGGACGCGGATTTCTGAAGATCGGAGTTATGTGCCATCTTGAGACTCAGTCTCAGGATAGCACTCATCCCGACGGGATCAACCTTCCCGCCGCCCTTCGGCAGCTATCCAGGGAAGCACTCGAGCACGTCGTACATCCGCACAAAGAGCTGAAAGTCCAGGTCGTCGACAATTCCGTCCCTGTTGAGGTCCGCCGGGCACTTGGGGGTCATCGCGGGATCCGAGCAGTCAAGCAGGTTGTACCCATAGACAAAGGTCACGAAATCAAGGTCGTCGACAAACGTGTCGCAATTCACATCTCCGGGGCAGGGCTCCTGTGCCGGGATGATCTGCACTCGTTTCACTTCGGTGAGTGTCGCGCTCGCCAGAACCGAGCCGTCGCCGAAGTTCGCGCGGTTCGGGGTATTGCCCGTACCAAGAGGCATCGTAAGGAGTTGCTGGCCATCAACAGAAAGTCGACCTCCGGTCGGACCGGCAGTCAGTCGCACAACGTGAAACCCGCTCGCGAGATCAACGTTCACTTGCGGATCGCTCGTGCCGGTATTGTCGTTGCGGATGCTCAGACGCGAACTGCCGATGTCGGCGATGATCCATCGCCCGTTCTTATCGCTGATCGCCAGCACGAAGCCGCCGCGCCGATAGCCGCTGACGTTTCCGTGCGTCGCTCCAGTGAGACGAACCTCCGCCTCGATGCTCCAGTCGAACTTCGTGAAGTCCATCGCGTGGGGCGGCACATCGGCATCCCAGTATGTCGTGCTGCCGGTGCCCGCGGGCCCATAGACAAGTACCCCTGACGAGGCCGAAGCGTTCGAAGCTGTACTGCCCTGAAATGTCCACTTCTGGCTTTGGGGCAACGACTGGAATGATGAGAGATAGACCCATTCGCAGTTCGCGCCCATAGCGATCGAACTCATCGCCGCCAGCAAAATCGCGCCCACACATCGCATGCAAGCCTCCTCTGTCTTCCTAAAAGCAAAGGGGGCTATTGCATGCCAGCGGCCGCGTCGAGCCGGATCCCGGACGGTGCGGCACTCCCAGAAGATGAAAGTGCCCCCGGAAAGAAGGAGCCCTTTTTATCGGAATTGCAGCGATGAACCGTTCCTCAGAACCTGTCGAACACGGGCAAAGCCCCCACCAGCGGCTTGCAGTAATCGATGAAGGCCTGGCTCACGTCGTTGGTGCCCTTGAGGAATTCCTTGGGCATGTGCTTGGTCTTGGCTGCGACGTCGCTCAGTTCGATCCGCTTGTATTCGCAGCGGTACGGATTGCCCGGAGCGCGGATCAACGCGATCGAACCATCGAGTTCGCCGGCAGCAGCGGCGCGAGCCGCCACGCGTCCCGCTTCCCGCGCTTCCTGCTTGTCGACCGTGCTCGCGTCGGGCCAGCAGCGCTGGAGATACCCAAAGGTGTCGGCTCGCACACGCGGCGGCTTGCCTTCCTTGTTCTTGATGCGGTTCTTGACAAGATCGCTGAGCAAATCTCCCAGCGCGCCAGAGCCGGAGAGCTGGACGTTCCCGTGGCTGTCGGTCTGCCCGCCCTTGATGAGCTTGGCCCCGATCGCCTCTCCATTGGCGTCCTGAATTCCTTCGCTCACCGCGATCTGGCACCGCCCGACTTTGCTGTAGATCTTCTCGACATCGGCGATGAACTGGTCGGTGTCGAAGGCGACCTCGGGGACATAGATGAGATGCGGGCCGTCGTCGGGGTCGCCACCGATGCCGCGTGCGAGTGCGCTGGCCGCGGTGAGGAATCCGGCGTGCCGGCCCATGATGACGTTGATCTTGATGCCGGGCAGGCTGCGGTTATCGAGGCTGTCGGCGGCGAAGGCCATCGCGACGAACCGGGCAGCGCTCGGGAACCCCGGCGTGTGGTCGTTCACGGGCAGGTCGTTGTCCACGGTCTTGGGCACGTGGAAACAGCGGAGTTCGTAGCTCGCGGCACGCGCCAGTTCATTGACGATGCGGCAGGTGTCGGAGCTGTCGTTGCCTCCGATATAGAAGAAGTACCGAATCCCGTGCTGTTCGCAGGACTTGAGGATGCGGGCGCAGTAGTCCTTGTCGGGCTTGTCGCGGCTGCTGCCCAGCGATGCCGACGGCGTGTTCGCGACCCGCTCGAGTTTGTCCTGCGGGATTTCGGTCAGGTCGACCAGATCACCCTTCGTCAGGCCGTTGACGCCATGGCGCATACCCAGGATTTTCTGGACATTGCCGGTCGCCCTGAGCCCCGCACGCAGGCCTTCGACCACGCCAACGAGCGACTGGTTAATGACAGCCGTGGGTCCTCCCGACTGTCCGACGACGGCGTTTCCTGTGAGCAGCTTGGCACCGGCCATACAGAATTCTCCTGAATGTCCCGCTCTGAAAGCGGGGGGAAGGGCATGGTACGACTGGTGCATCCGGGCGGGGCAACCCCGCGGCCTGTTTCCCGTAGACTTCCGCCATGACCTTCGGATTCATTCGTGCGAGTGCTTTGGCCTCGCTTGTCTTTGTTGCTGGAACCCTTGCCCAGCATTCTGTTGCGCCCGATGCTGGCAATCCGCTGGCCGCTCCGGCCAACGGGATGCGTCGCGTGGATCTGGGCTGGCAGGCCCTTACAAACGCGACGATTCACCTTCAGCCGGGCAAAGTGATAGAACACGCGACGCTGGTCGTGCGGGACGGGAAGATCGTTGCGATCCTCACGCCGCAGGCGGACGCCAAGCACACCCCGCTCCCCATAGGTCCGATCGTGCGGGACTGCACCGGGCTTCATATTTATCCCGGGTTTATCGACGCGTTCGTCACGGTCTCGACGCCGGTCCCGGATCCCAATGCGCCCGGTGCGCACTGGAACACGAAGGTGATCCCGCAGCGGCGAGTCAGCGACGGGCCCGGGATTACGGAGAAGGACGCGGAGGCGCTGCGCTCGCAGGGCTTTGTCGCCGCGGCGCTTGTGCCGGTGAATGCGGGCGCAAGGTCCGTCGTTGCGC
This sequence comes from Planctomycetota bacterium, assembly GCA_018242625.1. Classification (GTDB taxonomy): domain Bacteria; phylum Planctomycetota; class Phycisphaerae; order Phycisphaerales; family UBA1924; genus JAFEBO01. The sequence goes on along the minus strand of JAFEBO010000003.1, from coordinate 155,408 downwards.
CACCCGGCGATGACTACGAAGACACCGGCCCGGTGCGGGCCCAGCCGGGCGGCATATTCCGCGGGCATGGCTCGGTGGTCAGTCTGCAGAAGAAACCCGAGAGCGCCAGCGCCGACAAGCCGCCGACCTATCGGGAGGACGCCTTCCATGCGCTGGCCTTTGAACTGGGCGGACGCGGGGGTGGTGGGGGGGGTGGGCGTGGCGAAGCGGAAGATCCGGAGCGCTGGCCCAGCTATCCGGGATCGGAGATGGGGCTGATCGCGCTTCTCCGCCAGACTCTGAGCGATGCGGATTGGATCGCGCAGGCTCGAAAAGACAACTACAACGTTGCGCCGGGCGCGCTCGACAGCCTGGCAGACCGGGACCTGCCGCTCTACTTTGACGTGGCGGACGAACTGGAAGTGCTCCGTGCGGCCCGCATCGCCCGTGAGTTCAAGCGGCCCGCGATCATCAAGGGATCGGGCTTGGAGTTCCGGCGGATCGACGCGATTGCCGAAGCGCTTGCCGGGCCCGGATCGGGGGCGATCCCGATGGTGATTCCCCTGGCTTATCCCAAAGCGCCCGACGCGGGCACGGTTGGGGCGGCGGAGTCTCTGGGCCTGCGGGAAATGATGACCTGGGAGCAGGCGCCGAGCAACGCTCGCCGGCTTCACGACAAGGGCGTTCGCGTTGCGTTGACGACGGCGGATTTGCGCTCCAGATCGCAGTTCCGGTCCAGTCTTGAGAAGGCGATGCGGTACGGGCTTGATCCCGACGCGGCGTTCGCGATGCTGACGACCGAACCGGCGGCGATCCTGGGTGTCGAGAAGTCGCTCGGGACCATCGAGGCCGGTAAGGCGGCGAGCTTTGTCGTTGCCTCGGGAGATCTGTTTTCACTCCCGGCGGACGAGCCGGAAGAGAAGGGGGCTGATCGCAAACCGGAAGAAAAGAAGGCGGACGCCGGCGACGCGTCACCGAAGGCCGACAAATCGGAAGAGAAGCCCGAGGGTGACAAGCAGGGTGACAAGCAGGCCGGAAAGGGCGGAAGGGGCAGCCGCGGCGGCAAGCCCGATGCGCCCAAGTCCTCCAAGCCCGAGATCCGCGATGTGTATGTGGATGGCGTGCGCTACGAGATGGGGAACCCGGGCGCCGCGCAGCTCGCGGGCGTGTGGGACCTGACGCTCGACAAGCCGATGGACGGCACGATCACTCTCACGTTTACAGATTCGGGCGAACTCACGATCACCAAGACGTTTACGGAACAGAAGGACGATCAGGGCAACGCGAAAGTTGCGACCGTGAAGCCAAAGGGGGTCGCGGTTGATGCCCGTCGGCTGGCGTTCAGCTTTGAGCACAAGCCCTTCGGATCGGAGGGAGTGTTCACGTCGTCCGCCTCGCTGTCGCCCGCCGGCGACTCGATGAGTGGTGTGTCATTGACGTCCAATGGAGGGACGCTGAAGTGGACCGCGACGCGAAGAGAGTCGCAGGCGGTGCCGCCCATGCCAAAGGCGCCCTCGATGGTGGGCTGCTACTTGGTCGCGGAGATCGACGGCAAGGTGCGGGACGGCGCGGACCCGTCGTACGTGTTTGTGAAGAAGGACGGGAGCGTGACTCTTCGCAACGCTTCGTCGGTGCTGCGGGCGGACGAACCGTCGATCAAGGACGGCGTGCTCAAGTACACCTGCGACATGCTCAAGATGAACGATCCGCAGCGGTCCGGGCTGTCGGACCGGCTTGTCAAGGTTGAAGTCAAGCCGCAGGGCACGGGGCTGGCGGGCACCATGATCGTGCCCGACGGCTCGTCGCACACGACCCGGCTCGAACGCGTCGCCGGAGATCCTGAAGTGCTGGCCGACCTGCCGGTTGGAATTGGTTATCCGTTCGGGCCTTACGAGCGTGAGGATCGCGGCGCGCTTGCCGCGGCGCCCGAAGTGGTCGTGATCACCAACGCAACGGTCTGGACGAGCGGCCCGGCCGGGAACATCGCGGGCGGCTATGTGGTGCTGCGTGGAGGAAAGATCGACGCGGTCGGGTCGGGCAGTGCGCCGGCGATCGAGGGCGCGAAGGTGATTGATGCGCAGGGCAAGCACGTGACCCCGGGCATTATCGACTGTCACAGCCATACGGGAATTTCCAAGGGAGTCAACGAGGGGGGGCAGGCGATCACTTCCGAGGTGCGCATCCAGGACGTGCTTGATCCCGACAGCATCAATTGGTACCGGCAGCTTGCGGGCGGCGTCACGACGGTGAACAACCTGCACGGTTCGGCCAACGCGATCGGCGGGCAGAACGCGATCAACAAGCTGAGGTGGGGCGTGGCGGTTCCGGATGAGATGCACTTTGCGGGCGTCGCGACATATGACGATTCGAATCCGTACGCGCCCGGCGCCGCGAAGAAGGACAAAGTGATGGCGGGTGTGAAGTGGGCGCTGGGGGAGAACCCGCGCGGTGTGAACGGCGGCGCGCGGAGCCGCTATCCGCAGACGCGCATGGGCGTTTCGACGCTGATGCACGACCGCATGGAGGCGGCGAAGGAATACCGGCAGTCGTGGAAGGACTGGGCGGATGGCAAGCGTGAGCCGGGCCTTCTGCCGCCGCGCCGGGATCTGGAACTCGAGGCCCTCGCGGAAGTGCTGGACGGGACGCGGCTGGTGCACTGCCACAGTTACAGGCAGGACGAGCTGCTGGCGCTGGCGCAGCTCTGCAAGGAGTTCAACTTCAAGCTCGGGACGTGGCAGCACATCCTGGAGGGTTACAAGGTGGCGACGGACGTGCGGGACAATGCACGCGGCGCGAGCGCTTTCGCGGACTGGTGGAACTACAAGGTTGAGGTTCAGGACGCGATCGCGCAGGGACCGACGCTGATGCACGATGTGGGGGTTGTTGTGAGCTACAACTCCGACAGCGACGAGATGGCGCGGCGGCTGAATCTCGAGGCCGCCAAGGCGGTCAAGTACGGGAACCTGCCGCCGGAGGAGGCGCTCAAGTTCGTCACCATCAACCCGGCGATCCAGCTTGCGATCGAGGATCGGGTCGGGAGTCTTGAACCGGGCAAGCAGGCGGATGTGGTGATCTGGTCGGGCGATCCGCTTTCGGTCCGTTCCCATGCGGAGACGGTGTTTATCGACGGCAGGGAGATGTTCTCGCTGGAGAGAGACGCGAAGCTGCGCAACCAGAATGCGATGCACCGGCAGCGGATCATCCAGAAACTCAAGAAAGAGGGCCCTTCCCGGGGCGGCGGCGGGGATGGCCCTGCCTCTGAGGGGATCGACGAGCTGGAAGCGGCTCGCGAGCGGGCGATGCTCGACATGCTGAATCGGCGCGGGAGCTTGAACTCCAATATGCCCGGCGAGTGTGGATGTGGAATCATCCACTCGGGTCAGTAAAAAGAAACATCACCGCAAAGGTACAGAGGTCCAGAAATCACTCGAAGTGGGACGGGCGAATGCTGACGGTCCCAGTCAGAACGAAAAACGGCGGATTCGCACAAGCGGGCAGCACCATGATCAACAAATCAACAACACTCCTCTCCTCTCTGTGTCTCTGTGCCTCCGCGGTGAGTCTTTCCTTCGGGCAGGATCTCACTGTGAAGTCACCGCCTCAGGACCTGCCCATCATCATCCGCCACGCGACGGCGCATCCGGTGAGCGGCCCGGAGATCGCCGATTCTGTCGTCTGGCTCGCCAACGGGAAGATCGAGGGCGTTTTTTCCGCCGCCGATTTCGCCAATGTCGAACGCATCACAAGCTGGAAGGCGCCCGGGCCGGTCGAGATCGACGCAAAGGGAAAGCACATTTACCCCGGCATGATCGCGGCGTACACGCACCTGGGGCTTGACGAGATTGCCATGGTGGAGGCGACGCGCGATTTCAACGAGCGCGGCGAGGTTGTGCCCGAGGTTCGGGCGATCACGGCGATCAATCCGGATTCCACCGTCCTTCCCGTGACACGATCGAACGGCATTCTTGCCGCGGGCGTGTTTCCATCGGGTGCGCTTCTCCCGGGGCAGCCTTGCGTTGTGCAGCTCGAGGGATGGACGTGGGAGGACATGTCTATCGAGCCTTCCATCGGGATCGCGGTCGAATGGCCGAACATGCGGCCGATCAACTCGTGGTGGATGCGGACGCCCGAGGCGGAGCAGAAGAAGCAGATCAAGCGGTCCCTGGATGTGATCGAGGGTGCTTTCCGGTCGGCGCTTTCGTACTGGGAAACGCGGCGTGACGATCCGGGCCTGCCGCGGGACCAGAGATGGGACGCGATGCGGGGCGTCCTGAGTGTGGAGCCGGCGAAGGGGATGATGGGCCTGACGCGGCAGTGGCCGGTGTTCATTGTCGCCAACGACTACGACCAGATCACGGCGGCGGTGACGTGGGGGGCGGCGAACAAGCTGCGGATGGTGATTGTCGGCGGGATGGATGCGCCGCTCTGTGCGGACCTGCTGAAGAAGAACAACGTCGCGGTGATCGTGGCGGGGACGCAGCGGTTTCCCAAGCGCGACGACTCGGACTACAACCAGTCGTTCGCGCTGCCGGCGCGGCTGAAGGAAGCGGGCATCCCGTTCTGCATCGCGAGCGGGGAAGAGACTCCCCACGAGCGGAACACGCCGTATGCCGCGGGCATGGCGACGGCCCACGGACTGAGCGAGGAGGACGCGATCCGGGCCGTGACGCTTTCGGCGGCGGAGATCCTTGGAGTTTCGGGTCGGCTTGGTTCGCTCGAGAAGGGCAAGGATGCGACGCTGATCATCACGACCGGTTCGCCCATCGAGGTCAGCACGCAGGTCACCGACGCCTTTATCAGCGGCAAGCGGATCGACCTTTCGAACAAGCAGACGAAGCTGTACGAGAAGTACCGGGAGCGGTACCGGCAGATGGGTGAACTCAAGAATCAGCCGAAGTAAGCGGTCTCCGGTGCCGAGAGGTTGGTGGCGGCGGACCGGATCGGGTATCTTGGGACTTGTGGCCGAAGTCGCGATCATCATGACGCTCTTTAACCGCGAACGCTTCGTGGAAGCGGCGGTTCGGAGCGTTTTGAGTCAGTCGTTCGCGGATCTTGAACTGATCGTGGTCGACGACGCTTCGACAGATGGATCGGCGGCGATTGTCGAGAGACTGGCGGCCGCTGATTCACGCGTTCGGCTCTGTCGCGAACCCAAGCGGGGAGTGGTCGGGGCGTTGCGTCGGGGGCATGAGATCGCGATTGGCGAATCGACGGGCCGGCCGAAATTTATCGGCTGGCTTGATAGCGACGATCTGCTTGTGAAAACAGCGATCGCGGAAACCCGGGATCGGCTGCTGGCGGATCCCGAGGCGGGCCTGGTGTACACGGACCATGTCACGATCGATGAACAGAACAGGCCGCTCGCGGCGAGCAACCGCTCGCACAGGCCGTATTCACCGGATGCGCTGCTCACGGAACTGATTTCGTTCCAGTTCCGGCTCTTTCGGTCGGAGGTATACACCCGTTGCGGCGGGATCAGCGCCGATCTCACGGCCAGCCCGGATTACGACTTTTGCCTGCGGGCGAGTGAGGTCACAAAGTTCGTTCACTTGGCGCGGCCGCTCTATTGCTATCGCGTTCATCCCGGGTCGATATCCACGGCGCGGAGGCTGGAGCAGATCGAGAATTCGGCGAAGGCCGTCCGCGACGCGATCAGGCGGCGGGGGCTGGAGGACAGGTATCGTCTGAAGGTCACGCTCCTGAGCCGGTTTGAGATCGTGCCGAGGGACGATTTATCAGACGGGTTGGCGCGAATCTAGCGGGGATGTCTGACGCAAAGCCCGAGGGGCCGGGGCATTTGCGGTCAATAACCAATTTCGCGCTTGGCCCCCCTTTTCGGGTGTGTTAGGCTCGTCCACCCGGAGGGATGACGATGCGTGACGGAGCAGTGTGGTTGGCAGCGCTGGTTTGTGCGGCGGGTTCGACGCGTGCGCTCGGCCAGTTTCAAGGTTTTACACCCCTGAAAGCGGATGCGCTCTCGCTCCGTCAGTTTCAGGCGACGTGTATCAGCGGGGACGGGAAAACGGTTGCGGGCTATGCGTTTGCGCCGGGCGATTTCTCGCAGTTTTTCCCGGTGCGGTTTCAGGCATCGGGTCCGCAGAATCTGGGGCTCTATTCGAGCGAAACCCGTGCGAGGTCGTACGGGGTGAACGCCAACGGGACGTTTGTCGTCGGAGGCGGCGATTCCGAGGGGTTCTGGTGGGTGCCGCCCGGGCCGAATGTGGGCTCGGAGACGGCTCCGCTCCTCGATGTGAACGACGATGGCTCGGTGTTCATCACCTCGACCACGCGATACGAAGGGCTGGATTCCCCTTCGCCCATTCCGAATCTCCCGGGGTACACATCTCTGGCCGCGAGCCGGCTGGGCGCCAGCGGCAACGCGATCGCGCTGACATGCCACTTCTTTGAGCCCGGGAGCGGGTATGGATATCCCTTCACGCCGGACGTGAACATCGATCAGGCATCGCGATGGACAAGCAACGGCGGCACCGAGCCGCTCGGGTTTTTGCCGGGCGGCACGAATTCGTTTGCGGTTGGAATCAGCGCTGATGGTTCGGTTGTGGTGGGGCGGTCCGAAAAACTGATTTCGCCCGGGAACATCGAGCAGCGGCCGTTCCGCTGGTCGGGCGGGGGAGGGATGCAGGAAATCCCGATGATTTCCGGCGCGGGCGGATTCGGCGAAGCGATGGATGCGAGCGCCGACGGCTCGGTGATCGTCGGGCAGTCGGACGGGCAGGCATTCATGTGGGATGCGGTTCACGGCACGCGCAGCATCCAGCAGGTGCTGGCGTCGCACGGCCATGACACGCTCGGCTGGACGCTGGTTGAAGCGACCGCGATCTCCGATGACGGGACAATCGTTGCGGGGATCGGGATTAACCCGGACTTGCAGACGGAGGGCTGGGTGGCCAATCTGACGGATGTCTGCACGCCGCCGGGTTCGGTCGGAGAAGTGAGCCTCGGGGTGGTCGCGGTCGAAGGCGGAGCAGCGACGGGGACGGATCAGAATTTCGGCTCGGTTTTCACGGCGAACGATCTCACATCGTCGGGCGTTGTCGCGTTTGATACTTCGCTCGCGAACGGCGTGGGTGCTTGCTACGCCGGCGTTCCTGGCGTTCTCTCGCTCGCCGCCATCGCCAACGGCAGTCCGTTTCTGGCGCCGTCGCTGCTGCGTCTATCCGGCAGCGGCAAGGCGGCACTGCGAGATTCGCGTTTCTATTCACAGCCGTTCCCGAATCCGCCGCTGCTGAAATTTGTTTATTTCGGCGGCGCTCTCGGCTCTCTTTCGGTGGTTGCCGAATCCGGTGGGGTTGCGCCGGGGACGGGCGGCGGCACGTTTGATCCGCAGCCGGACTTTTCGAGCAGCCCGTTTCTCAACGGGGTTGATTCCTACGGCTTCCAGTCCCGGATCGCAGGCGGGAACACTTCTGTCGCGGCGTTCGCAACGGTGGGGAATGTGTTGAGCCGTGTCGGTGTTTCCTTGCCGCCGCCGGCGACTTCGCTCGCCAATCCGACGATGACCGCGCTGACAGATTCGGGCACCGTGGTGCGCACGGGGCGAGTGGATCTTGCGAATGGGCCGAAGGCGATCCTTGCGGGCGGGCCGCCACCCGAGAATTCGACAATGGTGGCAAAGGTTGGCGATCACGTGCCCGGCGAGGCGAACGGGGTTGCGTTCACGGATCTGCGGGACGTTCTTGCGGAAGGCGACGAAGTCATGTTTGCCGCGGACTACGGGGGCGGCGGGTTCGGTCTTTTCCGGGGCGGCCCCTCGGCCGTTTCGGCGGTCGCGAAAATTGGAAGTACTGTCGATGGCCTGCCGGGCCGGGTTATCACCGCGATCGAGACCGGCCGTGGCATGGCGCTGATGCCGGATGGAAGTGCCGTGTTTGTCGCGCGTGTTACTGACGCAATCAGCGCCGATGTGCTGACGCTGGTGAAATCCGGCGGGGGAGAGCGGGTGAGCCTGATGCGATCGGGCGAGACGAAGCTTCCCGGGTATGACATCTGCCGCGTTGTGCGGGAGTTTTCGATCGTGGCGGTGGATGGGGGGCACGTTCTTTTGACGGCGTCGCCGACGATCGCCGCCGAGAGCGGGATGTATGTGCTGTCGGATGCGGGGCTCACCTTGCTGGCGCAGGTCGGGCAGCTTGTGACGCTGGGAGAGGGCGAGCAGGGTGCGATCACGCAGATAAATCCGCCCGGCGGGGGGGCGATGGCGCGGACCGGGCGCGACGGGCGCGGGACATTTCTGAAGGATCATGGCGCGGTCTTTGCCGCGACGGTGAATGCGGGAATTTCGAAGCGCGTGCTGCTGCGTGCGGCGTTCTACCTGCCGACGACATGCCCGGCCGATCTGAATTCGGACGGGCTCGTGGATGACTCTGATTTCAGCATCTTTGTCGTGGCGTACAACATGCTCGATTGTGCGGATCCGCTCATGCCTCCGGCGTGCGCCTCGGATCTGAACCGTGACGGCGTGGTGGAGGACGCGGATTTCAGCATCTTCGTTGTGGCGTACAACGAGCTCTTGTGCCCGTGATCAGGAGGTGGGCGAGGCGACATCCTCGAACGTTTCCGTCGCGGAAAGCTGGATATCGGGATGGCGTTTCGTGAAATGGCGGACGCCCCATTCGTCGGCGAAGAGGACGACGTTGCGTCCGTCGCGGTCGGTGGCGAGCGTCGTGTCCGCGGGCAGATCGGGGAGCCAGTCCGGCTCGGCGCCGGGCTTTCGCCACCAGCGCATGATGGTCCAGCGGGTCATCTCCAGGCGTGATTCGGCGCCGTACTCGGACTTGAGGCGATACTGCACGACTTCGAACTGCAGCGGGCCGACGGCGGCGAGCAGGGGCGTCTTGATCTGGCCCATTCCGGTGTAGAGAACCTGGATCACGCCTTCCTGCAGCAACTGATCGAACCCGAGGCGGAACTTTTTGGAGTTGCCCGGCTGCGGATTGTGCAGGTAGCCGAACGTCTCGGGTGTGAAGCGGGGGATTTCGTTGTAGACGATCGACTTGTCTTCGGTCAGCGTGTCGCCGATACGGAGGATGTCGTGGCCGAGGATCCCGACGACGTCGCCGGCGCGGCCTTCCTCGACGGTTTCGCGTTCCTGACCGAAAAGCTTCTGCGCGTTGGAAAGGCGGATGCGCTTGCCGCTCTGGGCGTGGATGACGGTCATTTCGCGGTTGAACGCGCCGGAGACAATGCGGACGAACGCGATGCGATCGCGGTGCTTGGGGTCCATGTTGGCCTGGATCTTGAAGACAAAGCCGCTGAAGGTCGGGTCTTCGGGCCTGATCCAGCGCTCGCCCTCCGGTCCGGTGACGCGGCGGGGCGCCGGGTCGGCGGAGTGTTCGACGAAGCCGTCGAGCAGGAGCTGCACACCGAAGTTGTTCATGGCGCTGCCGAAGTAGACGGGCGTGACGCTGCCAGCGAGCACGCGTTCCTGGTCGTAGGTTTCGCCGGCGCCCTGGAGCATCTCGATCTGCTCGCGCGACTCGGTGTAGACGGCCTCGTCCATCTTGTCTTTCACGGCCGGGTCGTCGATGCCCATGACTTCGACGGGCGCGACGTATGCGCCGTGCACGGAACGCTCGAAGAGGTGGACCTTTTTGGTCAGGCGGTCGTACACGCCGCGGAAGTTGGGGCCGGTGCCCAGGGGCCAGTTGACGGGGAACGCGCCGATGCCGAGGACCTTCTCGAGTTCGTCGAGCAGTTCGAGCGGGTCGCGGGTGGGACGGTCGCACTTGTTCATGAATGTGAAGATCGGCACGCCGCGGCGGCGGCAGACTTCGAAGAGCTTGCGGGTCTGCGGCTCGATGCCCTTGCCGGCGTCGATGACCATGACCGCCGCGTCGACGGCGGTGAGCACGCGGTAGGTGTCTTCCGAAAAGTCCTTGTGCCCGGGGGTGTCGAGGAGGTTGATGCGGTAGCCGCTGTAATCAAACTGCAGGACGGTGGAGGAGATCGAGATGCCGCGCTGCTTTTCGAGTTCCATCCAGTCGCTGGCGGTGGCGCGCTGGTTCTTGCGGCTGGTCACCGAGCCGGCGAGCTGCACGGCGCCGCCGTAGAGCAGGAGCTTCTCGGTGAGCGTGGTTTTTCCGGCGTCGGGGTGCGAGATGATCGCGAAGGTGCGGCGTGGGAGTGTGGCGGAGTTCATGGCTGTGCAGTCTGCCGCGGCGTCGCGGCGAGTGGAAACGATTGGAAAAGAAAGGGAACGCTCGACGTTTGGGGCGAGAGAGGGGCGCGGGCTATACCACGAAAGCCCTGGCGCTGAAGCGTTCACGATCTCTGGCGAAGTCGAGCGGCATATCGGGTAATCGTAGCCAGCGGGGGGTGTGGCCAAGCCCTTTGGTGATCTCGTGTTCCAGGCGTCCGGGCCGGCAGAGTTCCTGCGTGTTGGTCGAGGCGAACAGGACCCCCTGCGGTTCGAGCAGGGCGGCGGCCTCGCGGACGAGACGGCTGTAGTCGGCGATCGAACTCCAGGGGCGGATTCCCTTCTTCTTGTTGCCGGAGGCGAAGCTGGGGGGGTCGAGGATGATTAGATCGAACTTGAGGCCTTTGCGCTTTGCGTACGCTAGGAATTCGAACGTGTCCATCCTGGCGAAGCGGTGGTGGGCCGGGTCGAGGTGGTTGTGCTCAAAGTTTCGTTTGCCCCAGTCGAGGTAGCGGGGCGAGACATCGACGCTGGCTGTGGTGGCCCCGGCGATGGCGGCGGCGACGGAGAAGGCGCAGGTGTAAGCGAAGGTGTTGAGGACGGCGGGCGGTTTGCCTTTGGAGTTTGCGCGCTGGCGGACCCAGTCGGCGACGAAGCGGCGGTTGTCGCGCTGGTCGAGGAACAGGCCGGTGGAGAGGCCGTCGTACAGGCGGATTTCGAGTTTCCAGTCGTGCTCGCGGACGAGCAGAAACTCGGGCTGCGGTTCGCCGGCGGCGGGTGCGGGGTCGGTGACCACGGGCGGGAGTTCGCCGCCCATCTTGGAGCGGTCTTTCGCGAAGGGCTTGAAATAGACGGCACGCACTCCGAGCGGCGCAAGCATTTGTAGAGCGGCTCGTGTTTCGGTGGTGGGGTCGAAGTACCGGGGCGCGCGACCTTCGTAAGCGATGAGGACCGCGCCCGGTCCGTAAACATCGACAAAGACGCCGGGAAAACCGTCGGACTCGGCGGCAAGCACGCGGACGGCTTCGGTCTGGCGGCGATCAAGAAGGGGCCTGCGCCGGGCGAGCGAGTCACGGAGCGCCTCGGCGAAAGATGATGTTCGAGAGGGTGAAATTGGGGGCTCGTTGTTTCGGGGGAGCACGCGGCAAGAGGATATTCAAGAACTCGGAGCGCTCGCTCGCAGAAGCAGCCGCTGCCGGAAACAACGCATTAGAATACAAAGGACTCAGCGTGCAGAGCGGCGCAACTGAAGCGCCAGTTGGGCGGCACAAATAGACAGGGCTTCGCCGCTCGCCAGTTTGCGTACACTGGCTTTATGCCCAGGCGAGCTGCTGTTATCTGTGCGGTGCGTACCCCGGTGGGTCGGTATGCGGGTGCTCTTTCTTCCGTGCGTCCCGACGATCTTGCCGCGATTGTGATCAGGGCGGTTGTGCAGCGCTCCGGGATCGATCCGGCGATCATCGACGACGTGTACTTCGGTGCGGCCAATCAGGCGGGCGAGGACAATCGCAATGTCGCCCGCATGGCCGCGCTGCTCGCGGGCCTGCCGGTCGGTGTGCCGGGCTGCACGGTGAATCGGCTTTGCGCTTCGGGGCTCGAGGCCATCAACATCGCGGCCAGGCACATCGAGGCGGATCACGGCGATGTGTTTATCGCGGGGGGCGTCGAGTCGATGAGCCGCGCCCCGCTCGTGCTCAGCAAAGCCCAGAGCGCGTTCGACCGGGAGCAGCAGGTCGCCGACACTTCGATCGGATGGCGGTTTGTCAACCCGAAGCTGTCGGCGCTGCATTACCCGTATTCCATGGGGCAGACGGCGGAAAATGTTGCCAAGGCTCACTCCATCAGCCGCCAGGATCAGGATCGATTCGCGCTCGTAAGCCAGCAGAAGTGGGGTGCGGCCAACGCGCGGGGCGCCTTTGCGGCGGAAATCGTTCCGGTCGAGATTGCGGCCCGGAAGGGAGAGAAGACGATCGTGGCTGTCGACGAGCACCCGCGGCCGGAGACAACGATCGATCAACTCGCCAAGCTCCGCCCCGTCTTTGCGGAGGGAGAACAGGCGACGGTGACCGCCGGAAACTCTTCGGGCGTGAACGACGGCGCGGCGGCGATGCTGATTGTCGAGGCGGGCCGTGCCGCGGCGATGGGGCTTACACCCATCGCGTTTGTCGGTCCGAGCGCTTCCGCCGGGGTCGACCCCGCGCACATGGGAATAGGGCCCGTGCCGGCGACGCGCAAGGTGCTCGCGCGAGCGGGGCTCAGCCTGGGCGAGATCGGGCTCTTTGAACTCAACGAGGCCTTTGCCGCCCAGTCCATTGCGTGCATTCGCGAGTTGAAACTCGATGAGTCGATCGTGAATGTCAACGGCGGCGCCATCGCGATCGGTCACCCGCTGGGGTGCACCGGCGCCCGTATTGCCTGCACGCTCATCCACGAGATGGGCCGGCGGAACATCGGGCGGGGCATCGCATCCTTGTGCGTGGGCGTCGGCCAGGGTCTTTCGACCATTTTCGAGCGGAACTGAGTCCGGCTCACTTCATCGACTGCAGGCGCTCGAAGCCGCTCTTGAACGCTCCGACGAGCACGTCGACCTCGCGGTCGGTCATGGGCGTCGACAGCGCGGCCGAGCACGAGTTGATCAGGATGATGCCGTTATCGAACATGTGATTGAGCAGAACCTTGAGGCGCTGCGTTTCCGCGGGCGACAGGTAGGCCTCGCGGTAATCCCGCGGCGGCCGGGGCTTGAGATGGACGCGGAACATCGAGCCCGTTCCTGTCACGCTTGCCGCGATTCCGGTCTGGCGGATCGCTTCTTCGACCTTTGTCATCGCCTTGCGGGTCATCGCGTTGAGACGGTCTACCTCGGCGCGGCTGAACTTTTCCATCGCGGCGAGGCCGGCGCCGACGCTGACCGGGTTGGCCGAGAATGTGCCCGAGTGCGGATAGACGTATCGCGGCGAGCGCGGATTGAGCACGTCCATGATTTCAGCGCGGCCGGCGATGGCGCCGATCGGGAATCCGCCGCCGATCATCTTTCCCATCGCGGTCAGATCGGGCGAGAGTTTGTACTGCTGCTGCAGCCCGCCGTAGCAGGAGCGGAAGGTGATCACTTCGTCGATCAGGAGCAGCACGCCGTTGCGGGCTGTCCACTCGCGGAGTGCGGCGACATACGCGGGGTCGGCGGGGTTCAGCCCGATGCGGTGCGGCATCAGGTCGATGATTACGCAGGCGAGCCGGTCCTTTGCGCGGTCCAGAAGGGCGATGGTGCGATCGATGTCGTTAAACGGAATGACCACGACCTCGTCCATGACGGTTTGGGGCGTGCCTTTCACGAGCGGCACGCCCGCGGGCTCGTCGATGCTGCCCCAGTTGGCGGGCGTCGGCGCCTGGCTTACTTCGATGTAGTCGTATCCGCCGTGGTAGGCGCCCTCGGCCTTGGCGATCATCGGGCGTCCCGTGAAGGCCCTCGCCACCTTGATGCCGACAATCACCGCTTCGGTGCCCGAATTGACGAAGCGCAGTTTCTCGAACCCGGAGTTGCGGGTGCGCAGGTGTTCGGCGCAGCGGATTTCGATCTCGGTCGCGACGTTGAACGCCGTTCCGCGCCTCAGCTGCTCGATCACCCAGTTGATCACGTCCGGATCGGCGTGACCGTGGACCAGCGACGCCATGTTGTTGGCGAAATCGATGCGGGTGACGCCTTCGACGTCGGTCAGCCGGCAACCGGCGCCGCGATCCACGTAGAGCGGATGGGGATCGTGCAGCGCGGCGTTGCGGCTCACGCCGCCGGGAAGGACGCCCAGCGCCCGCTCGTACAGCTCGGCGCTGAGAGAAGTGTCAACTTGCGTGCTCATGTTGTTCATCCCGCAGAAAAGCAGCTACCGCCGAAAGAGGGGCGCACCCGTGCGCTCCCGCACATACTCGAACTCAACCCCCGGACTCAATTCGACCAGCTCGAAGCCCCTGGGCGTCACGTCGATCACCGCCAGTTCGGTGTAGATCCTGTTTACGACGGCCCGGCCCGTGAGCGGGTAGGTGCATCGATCAACGAGCTTGGGCTCGCCCGTCTTGGTGCAATGCTGAGTGATGACGTAAACGGATTTGACGCCCGCGACCAGGTCCATCGCGCCGCCCACGGCGGGGATCGCGTCGGGCTCTCCGGTGCTCCAGTTTGCCAGGTCGCCGTTGCAGGCAACCTGCATCGCGCCCAGGACGCAGAGATCGAGGTGCCCGCCGCGGATCATCGCGAAGCTGTCGGCGTGATGGAAGTATGCCGCACCCGGGAGGGCGGTGACCTGGCGCTTGCCGGCGTTGATCAGTTCTGGATCCGCCGCCTCGGGCTTGGGGGAGGGCCCCATACCCAGGAGTCCGTTCTCGGTGTGGTAGATCAGTGTGCGGCCTTCGGGCACGAATTTCGCGACGAGCTCTGGGATTCCGATGCCCAGGTTGACGTAGGAGCCGCTGGGGATGTCGAGCGCCACCCGGCGCGCCATCTCGTCCCGCGACCATCCGATCTGGGGGGCGTCGTCGCTCATGGGTAGGTTGCCCCCGCCGCCACCAGCTCCGATTCGTGCCGGGGTTCACGCACTTCCACCACCCGATCGACGAAGATGCCCGGGGTCACGACGACCTCGGGATCGATCGCTCCGGGCGCAACCACAGATCGGACCTGGACGATCGCGACCCGTGCCGCCATCGCCATGATCGGTCCGAAGTTGCGCGCCGTCTTGTGGTAGATCACGTTGCCGTGGGTGTCGGCGATGCGTCCTTTGATCAGGGCGAAGTCCGCACGCAGCCAGCGCTCCAGCAGGTATTCCTTGCCGTCGAAGGTTCGAGATTCCTTCCCCTCGGCCAGCGGCGTGCCGACGGCGGCGGGTGTAAAGAACGCGGGGATTCCTGCGCCGCCCGCGCGAATTCTCTCCGCGAGCGTGCCCTGCGGGACCAATTCCAGTTCGACCTTGCCGCGGCGGTAGAGATCCGGAAAAACCGTGGAATTGGCGGTGCGGGGGAACGAGCAGATCACTTTGGCCACCCGCTCGGCCTTGAGGAGGGCGGCGAGGCCGACCTGGCCGCTGCCGGTGTTGTTGCTGATGACCGTCAGCCCCTTGGAGCCCCGATCGATCAGGGCGTGGATCAGCTCGATCGGGCTGCCGGCTTCACCAAAGCCGCCGATCATCACCGTCGCCCCGTCGTGAATGTCCGCGACGGCCTCCGATGGTCCTTGAACACGCTTGTCGATCATCGTGGAGTGCTGCCTAGTGCGTCGCGAGAGTCGTTGCGCTCTTCACGCGGGAGTAATCGTAGAGACCGGCTTCGTCGAACAGCACGCGGTCCTCGTAGTCGTTGAACCAGATCGCCTTGGGGTTGCGGCCGACGATGCACACCTTGCAGCGATCCGAGGCATCGCCCACGCTCCGGAGCAGCTTGAAGATCAGCACGCCGTTTTCGGCGCCGGCGAGTCCTGGGATCGGCTCGTTGGTCACGGCCACGACTTCGGTCTTGCCCTTGTAGTGCGTGATCGAGAGTCGCGCGTGGGCTTCCACGCCCGAAAGGCCCTTCTGCGATTCGTTCAGGATCTGCCAGGCCCGTTCGATCGGGACGTTGAACGCCCGGTAGGCGACGATGTCGCGCCCGCAGAAGAAGTAGTGATTGTCCGCGCCGACGCGCTTGATCTCCCGCTGCAGAATCCGCAGCGCATCGGGATCGTCGTTGATATCGCGGATGATCGGCGTCTGGTTCTCGACGGTGATCCAGCCGCGGGAGAGCAGGCCGCGCATGGCGGCGCCGGTGTCCGGGTGCCAGCGGAAAAACCCGCTCTCGTCCTGCTCGTATTCGCCCTGCGCGTTTTTGAGCAGGAACTCATCGGGGTGCTCGAAGTGCACCATGATGTGCACGCCGACTTGCGGATAGGTCTCGTGGAAGGCATCGAGCATCGCGAGGAATGTCTCGTCGAAACGCTTGGGATAGAACGCCATCTCCTTGGTGCCGATCCGGATCGACTCGATCCCGGCTTCGGCAAGAGCGGCCATCCACGCCGCGAGCTTGGAGTTGTTCAGGACCATCGGATCGCCGCCCGAGAGCAAGATCTCGCGGAGCTTTTCGCGCCCGGAGTCGGGATGCCGCCCGCCGTTGGCGGCGACCTTGGCGTTAAAGTCGCGGACGTAGTCGGTCACGGCCGGGATTTCCGCCAGGCCTTTCTTGGCCACGGTTCCGTCCTGGCGCTCGATTTCTTTTCGGGCGATCAGTTCTTCGCGATAGCAGAAGCGGCAGTGCGCGGAGCACGTCGAAACCGTGTAGAGCAGTCCCATCTCGTACTTGTGGAGCATGCCCTCGACCGGGCTGTAGTCCATCTGGTGGCCGGGGTCTTCCGAGCCGGCGAGGTCTACGGTCTCGTCGGGGCTTGCCTTGACGAGCCGCTGCATGGGCTTGCTGTGCCGCGCGAGCTCGTAATAGTGGCGTGTGACTTTCACGGGCATGCGCTTTTCCACATCGCGCGGCGTGCCCTTGAGCCCCTTCAGCTGGACCAGCTCGTTCCCGTTGTAGAAGTGGGCCATGTCTTCGGGGGCCCGCTCATCAAAGAACGGAGCCAGACCGTTGATGATCTCCCGCTTGTACTGAACGTCCACCACGCGTGCCAGAAACCGGCTTTCCCGATCCGACTGCGTGTATTCCTGGGTTGACGGCATGGATTCCTCCTGGGTCATCACCGCCGGCGGGGCGGGTAATACCGGATGTACCAGTCGGCAATTGTAACATGAGAATGGTGGGATTCGGGCATGTTTCCGCCAGTGCGCGTAATCGGACGGACGGTGGTGCGAATAAACCCCAAAAGCCCGGGATTTGGAGCCGAAGTGGCGGGCTCGACGGCCCAAGAACTGCTCGATTCGAGCGGCAAGCGCCGGGCGAGACCCGGAGCGCCGCGACCGGAACGCGGCAACCGATGCGCCGTGGCCCGCAGGGCGAGCAGGCGAGTTGAATTTGTGAATCGTCGCGTTCGGTCGGTTCCGGACGCAACGCAAACAAAGAATGGAGCCGGGGGGAATTGAACCCCCGTGCCGTGACAGTCAGATGGTCGCCTCTACGCGTGTAGCTGATGTATTGATCTCGGCAGGCGGGGCTGCCTCAGCAGCATCCCCGCAAGCCCAGCTCCCGGAGTTTTCTCACCCCGCCGCCCGGTTGCACCGCGGCGGGGCCAGCCTGCTGTTTTCATTCGCGCGCCTAGCAGGCGTTGACGCGGGAATGCGAGGCCTAATTAGGCCGCGAGAGCGTAATTGCTGTTAGCAATCAATTTTTTACATGCTTTTTACCAGGCCAGCATGCTCCTGGACGCGCCACGACCAACGGATCATGCACGGTCGAAACCGATCGGCCCCGGTTGTCAAAGAACACGGGATTGTACGAGCGCCGACGCTGAAGCGTTCGAGTTGGTTCGGATTCCGTGCGATGCCTGCCATCGCCCGGCGAGCCGCGGCAGCAAGCCTCAGCCGGTGCGGCTCATTACTGTTGCCGGTGCCTGAGTCGTCTTCATCCCGTTTGCATCTCTCGGCTGCGGCGGCAACCCGTATTGTGTTCTTCCTTTCCGGCGTCTGCGTCGCGGCGTGGGCGCCGCTGATCCCGTTTGTGAAGGACCATTTTCAACTGGGGGATGGCAAGCTGGGACTCGTGCTCCTCTGCATGGGGCTTGGCTCGATCTTCGCGATGCCGGTGGCCGGGGCGTTGACGGGGGAGTGGGGGTGCCGCCGGGTGATTGCGCTCACCCTGGGCGTCGCGTGCGTGCTGCTGCCTTTGCTTGTCGCCACGCATCGGCTGGAACTGCTCGCGGCAGGCCTCTTCTTCTTCGGCGCCAGTCTCGGCGCGCTCGATGTGGCCATGAACATCCAAGCGGTTTTGGTCGAACGCTCGACAGGCCGGGCGCTCATGTCGGGTTTTCATGGGCTTTGGAGCGTCGGCGGCATCGTCGGGGCGGGGCTTGTGAGCGTGCTCATCAGCGCGGGAGCGCCGCTGGTTCTCGCGGCGTGCTCGGTCACATGCCTTTCGGCATGCATGCTTGCGGCGTGCTTCGGTTCGCTTTTGCCGCGGGGCTCGGAGAGCAGCGGGCCGGCTTTCGCCTGGCCGCATGGCCGCGTTATTCTGCTCGGCTGCTTGTGCTGCGTGCTCTTTCTGGCTGAGGGCTCGGTCATGGAATGGAGCGCGGTGTTCCTCAACAAGTCGCGAGGCATGGATGTGGCTCACGCGGGCATCGGGTTTATCGTGTTTGCCACGGCGATGACGGTCTGCCGCCTGCTCGGCGACCGCGTCGTGCACGCGTTGGGCCCGAACACCATCGTCTTTCTCGGCGGGTTGTGCGCCGCGGCGGGCTTCACGCTCGCCGCGACCGCACCGTGGCCGATCCCGGCGATTTGCGGATTTGCGCTGGTGGGCATTGGAGCATCCAACGCCGTGCCGGTGATGTTCTCTGCCGCGGGCCGCCAGACCGCCATGCCGGCGCACCTTGCGCTCCCGGCGATGACGACGCTGGGGTATGCGGGGAGCCTGACGGGCCCGCCTCTCATCGGCCTTGTGGCGCAGTGGTCGGGCCTCGCGATGGCGTTCGGCCTGCTCGGCACTTTGCTGGCGATTGTCGCGGTGCTTTCGACCTTGATCCGGCTGTAGATCGCCGCGAGCGATGGGCAATCGATCAGGAGGGCAAGATCACCTGTGCCGTGCGCGCCGGCACGTAGATCTGCACGCTCTGCTGGAAGCCGTCCCACGAAACCGGCTGACCCGGGTAGAACATCTTCTGGACCAGCCCGTGTCCGCCGAAGGCCGTGTCGTCGGTGTTCAAGATCGCCGTGAACGGCACGCGATTGGGCATCGATGGAGGCACGCCCACGCGCCAATCCGTGCGCGAATATTCCGGATTCAGGTTCGCGGCGACCACAAGTCCCGCGCGCTCGAAGACGAGGCACTTGCCGAGTTCATCCACCTGCATCGCTCGTGCCGGTGGTGCTGCGAGAATCCCGAAACGATCATCCAGCTTCATGAGCGCCCGATCGAACGCGGCCAGATCGCCGTAACGCAGCAGCGGATTGTCCGCGAGCGACCATTGCCGCCGCGCATATTTGCACGAAAAATTGTTACCCTCGCGCGGGAAGTCGATCCATTCCGGGTGGCCAAACTCGTTGCCCATGAAGCTCAGCCAGCCCTCGCCGCCCAGGAAAAACGTCAGCAGCCGGATGAGCTTGTGGAGCGCGATGCCGCGGTCGATGACCAGGCTCGGCGTCGATTTGCTCATGTGCGTGTACATCTCGGCGTCCATGAGCCGGAACGCGAGCGTCTTGTCGCCAACGAGCGCCTGGTCGTGGCTCTCCGCGTAGGCGATGTGATTTTCGTGGGCGCGCCGGTTGGTCAGCGTGTGGAACAGCTCACCCATGTGCCAGTCTTCGTCGCGGCGTTCTTTGAGAATCTTGATCCAGTAGTCGGGGATTCCCATCGCGAGGCGGAAGTCAAAGCCCAGGCCTCCCTCGCTCGTGGGGCGAGCCATGCCCGCCATGCCCGAGACATCCTCCGCGATCGTGACGACAGACGGAAGCACTTCGTGGGCGACATCGTTCGCGAGCTTGAGATACGTCACCGCATCATCGTCGACGTTGGCGCCGAAGTAGTCGTCGTAGGAAGTGAACGCCTTGCCCAGCCCGTGATCGCGATAGATCATGCTGGTCACGCCGTCGAAGCGGAACCCGTCGATGTTGAATTCTTCGAGCCAGTAGCGCACGTTGCTGAGCAGGAACCGCAGCACTTCCCACTTGCTGTAGTCAAAGAGTATCGAATCCCACGCCGGGTGCAGCCCCAAAGGCCCCGTATGAAAATACTGGTAGTCGGTGCCGTCGAAGAGATTCAGCCCCTCGATAGTGTTCTTCACCGCGTGGCTGTGCACGAGGTCCAGGTAGACCGAGAGGCCCAGACCGTGCGCCGCATCAACCAGGTGCTTGAAATCGTCCGGTGTCCCAAAGCGCGAGGAGACCGCGAAGAAACTGCTCACGTGATAGCCGAAGGAGCCGTAATACGGATGCTCCTGCACCGCCATCAGCTGCACGGCGTTGTACCCGGCCTTCGCGATCCGCGGCAGGATCAATTCGCGAAACTCCGCGAACGATCCAATCTTCTCCGCCTCCTGCGCCATCCCCGCGTGCGACTCGTAAATCCGCGGACGCGCCGTGCGAACCCCGGAAATCGCAACCGGTCGCGGGTGCTTCCAGGTATGGCCGTCGGTTTCCCAGTAGCGGCCGGTGGCGTTGGCCCCGTGCTCATCAAAGGTCACGCGCCGGATGTACGCGGGGATGCGGTCGCTCGCGCCCGCCGCGGACCGCACGTGGACTTTCACGCGCTCGTCGTGAGCAAGCGCCGGCCCCGTTGGCCGATCGGGAAGAAAGACACTCCAGACGCCGAACTGATCGCGCTGCAGGGGGGTCGCCTCGCGATTCCACTGATTGAAATCGCCGATGAGCGACAGCCGCTCGGCCCCCGGGGCCCACTCGCGATACCAGATCCCGTTCGCGCCGTTCGAACCGCCGCGGTTGAAGCCGAAGTACTTGTGTCCGTTCGCGAACGAGGCGAGCGAGCGCGCGGGCAAATCGGAGGACTCACCCGCCTGCAGCAGGCGTGTCTTCACGCGCTCGTACTGCTGGAAGCGCTGGCGCAGCTTCTCTCGAAACGGGCCGAGCCAGGGATCGCGATCGATCAGTCCTGTGCCGTCCGGTGTGGTTTGTTTCGCCTGGGCCACGATGAGAGCGTATCCGACCGTCAACCCATCGGGGGCTCGTGCCCGGAGTCTCCGGACCCTTGCGCGGCTTTTTCAGCGCAAACTCTGCTCGCTCCTGCCGGAGAGCCGTCCCGCGAGGTTCTCATTCTCTGCGGCCAGTTCCTGCCGCAGAGCAGTCAACAAATATTCGTACTGGGCGGGTGAATTGTGCAGGTGCGAGCTGATCCGAAGGACGCGCTGCGGCGTGCCCGGCACGCTCATGATCGGAACCTGGATCCGCCAGCGATCGATCAGCCGCTCCTGGATCGTGTCGCCGTATCGACGCGATGCTGGACGGGTGGAAGCGGGGTAGCTCGGTCCGCGCGCGGGAATGAAGATCGAGGCGATCGAGCCGATCATGCTCTCGGGCGCGACCGGCGCGATACCCAGCGCCCCGGTGATCATCCGCCTCGCGTTCAAGACCTGCGTCCGATTGTGACGCATCACCGCGGAGAATCCGCCGGAGAGCATCGACGACATCGTCTCCAGCGCGACGGGAATCGAGAGCATCGCGGAGTAATCGCTCGTCCCGATGTAATCAAACTCGGTCAGATACTGATCCCGCCCCGGCTTTGGCAGCTCGGCGTTGTTGCTCAGAACCAGCGGGCGGCAAGACTCACGCCGATCACGCCGCACATACAGGAACGCCGAACCCTTGGGGGAGCAGATCCACTTGTGGCAGTTGGCGGTGTAATAGTCCGGGTCGAGACGGCGCATCGAAAGTCCGTCGATCATTCCGGGCGCGTGGGCGCCGTCGATGAGCGTGACAATGCCCTTGCTGCGCAGCGCCGGAATAAGTTTCTCGACCGGCAGGACCAGCCCGCTCGGACTTGTCACATGGCTGATCAGCGCCACGCGTGTGCGTGAGGTCACCCCCGCCAGGACTGCATCGACCACCGACTGCTCGCTCGGCACGGGCCACGGGAGCCGCACCGAAACGACCTTCGCCCCGGTCTGCTGCGCGATCCGGCGCGCGTTGTTCAGGCAGGCCGCGTACTCATGATCGTTGACCAGGATCTCGTCGCCCGGCTGAAGTCCGACCGATTCAAGAGCGACCGCGACGCCGGTGGTGGCGTTGGGCAGGAAGGCGAGACAGTCCCAGTCGCAGTCCACGAATCCGGCGACCGCGTCGCGTGCCCGATCCATCAGGTCCTGCAATTCCTCAACAAAGAACCGTACCGGCTCACTCTCCATCTGCGCCCGGATCCGGGTCTGCTCGGCCAGGACTTCGCGCGGGCACCCGCCGAAAGAGCCGTGGTTCAGAAAGACCACGGTTGGATCGAGCGTCCAGCGGGTCGCAAAGGAGGATGGCGCGGGCAACGCTGCTGTGGTGTGGCTCATGCAGCATTGTTGGAGCGGGTACCATCGCCCCATCAGCAGCCCGGCCTCGCCATCATCCGTTCCCAGCGCCCCGACCGGCATGCCCAACACCGCGCGTTGGGGGCTCGCCGCGATCGCCGCGGCTTTCTGCGCCACACCGCTCATGCGACCCGAGTATTCGCTGGCGCTCGGCATTGTCATCGCGCTCATCGGCCTGGCGCCCACCGGCGAACTCATCAAAAAGCTCTCGCGCGTGCTCATCCAGATCTGCGTCGTTCTGCTCGGCGCGGGCATGAATCTTCAGGAGCTCTGGACGGCGGGCATCACCGGCCTGGGCTTTGCTTTCGGCACCATCGTCGCCACCTTTGCGCTCGGCACGGTCCTCGCCCTCTGGATGCGCGTCGATCAAAAACTGGCGACGCTGATCTCTTCCGGCACAGCGATCTGCGGCGGCTCTGCCATCGCGGCCGTCGGGTCGACGATCCGCGCCAGTTCCACCCACATGTCGGTCGCGATCGGCGTCGTGTTCATTCTGAACGCGGTCGGACTTTGGATCTTCCCGCCCATCGGCCACTGGCTCGGCCTGACGCAGCACCAGTTCGGCGTGTGGAGCGCCGTTGCCATTCACGATGTTTCCAGCGTCGTTGGGGCCTCCAGCAAATACGGCGACGAAGCCCTGCACGTCGCCACCGCCGTCAAGCTTTCTCGCACGCTCTGGATCGTGCCCGTGGCGCTCGTGGCGGCATGGTTCTTCCGATCCGCCTCCGGCGCACCGAACGACAAGGCTAAATTGCCCGTCCCCTGGTTTATCGTGCTCTTCGTTCTGGCGAGCGTCGTCGGAACATACCTCAAGCCGATTCACGATTGGACCCCGCAGATCACCGCCGTGTCCCGTCACGGCATGTGCGTGGCGCTCTTCCTGGTCGGACTCGGCCTGAACCGAAAAGCACTCGCCAGCGTCGGCGTTCGCCCGCTTCTAGTTGCGGTGATCCTGTGGGTGTACATCAGCGTGCTCGCGCTCGCGGCGGTGCGATGGACCATTGCCTGACGAGGGCCATCAAATCACGTCGATGTGCGAGTATTGATCGAGATTGATCGTGACGATCTCGCCGTTGTCCTTGCGGATCTCGAGTCGCTCCAGCCACAGCTTGTCGTCCTTGGAGTGCGCAAACCAAGAGCCCGTCTTGCTCTGGTAATAGCGGAGCAACTCGCCCTCGATCGTCGTTGTGGCCGTGCCGCCGCCGAACGACTGGCGTGGAATCTGCTGCGTGACACGCAGCCGCTGTCCGGGTTGAAAACGCTGAGGAGCCGCAAGCATGGCCGGAGTGTAGGAATTGCGGGGAGCGGCGGGCGAGCGCGTACTCTCGTTCATGCGGTATGTCCCGCCTCGGTCTTGGCCCCTGGCATTGGGCGGTTACGCCCTCGCCGGCATCCTTCCCGGAGCCTTGGATGGGATCCTCCGCGGCCAGCTCGTGCGCTGGAACCTGCCGCCCGCCGCCGCCATCGTGATTCTCGTCAACGTCGTCCTGCCGATCCTCTTCGTTCTCACCGCGGCATTCTACCCACGCCCCGCGCTCGTCTTGCCGGGGGTGCTGCTGGCCTTGTGCGGAGCTGTCCTCGTTCGCATCGCCCTGTCAGGGCCCAGCTCATTACCTCCGTCCACCGGCTATTTCCCTGTCCGCCTGCATCCCATCACCGTCGTCGCGACCCTGATTTCGGGCGCGATCGCACTGGCGACCTGCTTCGCCACGATGCCATTGCGAAGTGTCGGCGTGCCGCCCGATCCAAAGGCGTGCCGAACGTGCGGCTACATGCTCGACGACCAGATGCGCCAGTGCCCCGAGTGCGGCGAGGAAAGAGCCTGAATCAGCGCCTCCGACGCCGACCCGCCGCGAGAGCTCCCAACGACAGCAATCCGGCCGCGCCCGGCGCAGGGACAGCCTCGACAGCAAAGTTGTCGACGATGAATGTATTGTCGTTGTAGCCAGATTCGGGAGAGTGACTGATGCGAACGCGCAACGCACCTCCCGTGCCGACAAAGTTCAGCGTTTCGCTGTGAAGGCCCGCGAGAATGCCGTAATAACCCTCCACAACGACGCTGTTGGTCGCAGCGTCCTCAACTGAAATTCGCAGCAGTGGGGTCGACGCCTCGTACCAGTTCTTCCAGTCAAACTTCAATTCGTACGCCTGGTTCGCCGAGGTGGCGAAGTCCTGGTACATGTTGATGTTGTGCCCGTTGTAGCCTTCGCCGTCCGTGTTGATCGAAAAATTGCCCGAGATAGTCGGGTAGAGCACTGTATTGTGAACCGTTGCACCGTATCCGTCGACGATGGTCCAGTTGGGGATATCCGTTCCCGTGAGAAGCGTGTAGCCCGGATCGCGGTTTATCCCCGCTCCGAAGTTGGGCATGTTTTCAAAGTCACCGTTGACCAGTATGTTGCCCTGAGCGAAGGTGGTCAGTGCCATCGCCCCAACGAATCCGCAGCGGAAGAACATCGATTGGCTCCGGTGCCCCCCCGCTCGATCCAGGGAGCAGCGGTCCACGCACCGTCCACAACCGGAATCCGCAAGGGGCTTTTCAAATATGCACACAGTCTGTGCCCGGGCCAGTAAACCCGCTTCCAAAGTGAAACCACGAAGCAATTCTCAGCCTCAGGCGGCCGAAGCTCGGCCGGCCGGACAGCCTGAAGCAATTACCCCTATTGGGGGCGTTCGCAACCGGGGCCATCGCAGAATTCGACAAATCGGGCCGGAAGTCAGCCCTTTCGCGATGCCTTGCTCCGCCGCGCTGCCGTCTTCGGGGCCATTGCCTGCACCCTTTCGACACAAAGCCTGATGCGGCGTTCCCGGGTCTCTGGCTTCTTGGCGCCCTCCACGGCCTCCGCGTGCTCGCGCTGATGGGTAAAGGACATCGCCCGGAAGGCCTGGAGCATTCCCCCCCGGCGCAGCGCCCGCGCGAGATCGGCGGGCGGCTCGACCGTTCGGGGCGCTTCATCCAGTTTCAGAGTCACCCGAACGGCTTCTCCGGGCCGTACTCCGGCGGCTTCCCTGTTCGACCGCCGCAGCGGCACCATGCACGCTCCGCCCATCAGGCACACGGTCGAGCGATAGGAGTGCTTTCCGATCGTGACGATCACCGGCGCCCGAACCTTTCCAAAGACTTCCTTGGGGTCAAAGGGCAAGGGCACGGCTGTCATCGTCGTCTTGTCGTCCTTCAGAATGCAAGTCCGGAACGTTCGGGTAGTCATGCAGTAATTATCGCAGGTCGGTAGGATGTCCGCTCCCCGCCTATCTGCCTCGGCGGTCACGGGATTTCGGCCAGAGGAGTTGTTTGAAAGACGCCACCGACAAGCCGCGCATTCTCATCTGGGACCTGCCCGTCCGGCTCTTCCATGTTGGATTTGCGTCCTGCTGGATCGCCGCTCTCTTTCTCGCCTTGGGGTTCTCGCACTCCAGCCGGTGGTTTCCTTATCACTCCCTTGTGGGTCTGGTCCTCGCGTTCGTGGTGGCGCTGCGCATCGCGTGGGCCTTTGCGGGGACCAGGCATGCGAAGCTCGGGGCATTCCTCTACTCGCCGATGGCTGTCTTTCAATATCTGAAATCGGCGCTGACCTGGAAGGACACACGCCACCAGGCCCACAATCCCGCTTCGGCATACGCCATCCTGGCCATGATCGCCCTCACAGTCGCCCAGGTCGTGACCGGGCTGCTGGTGGGCTCCGGGAACAGGCGACTGAAAGATGTGCACGAGATGCTGGCGTACGCGATGATCGCGGTGATCGTCACGCATGTCCTGGGAGTCGTGCTGCACACGATCCGGCACAGGGAGTTCATCGCCCTTTCGATGATTACTGGCTTGAAGCCCGACCTGGGACCGGAAGGTTCGGCCCAGCCCATCCGCTCATCCCGACCTGTGGCGGCGGTCATTCTGGTCCTCGCGACTTTCGCCTTTGCGGCCGCGATATTCAGAAGCTATAACCCCATCCGGCAGTCCACGCGTCTCCCCGTGCTGGGCATTGAAATCCCCATCGGAGAGAGCGAGGAAGACTCCGAGTGAAACCCGTGTGGTCTCGGAGGATGGAAATCCTGGAGCATTCAACGTGTCATCCCTCTCACTCAGTCTGATTGTCTTTGCGTGCATCTTCGGCGGCGCACTGTTCGGGCTCACGCTCCGCAAGTTGCTCCCCGGCCACCACCTCTCGAACGAATCCAAAGACACCGTGAAGCTGAGCGCCGGCCTCATGGGAACGATGGGGGCGCTTGTTCTCGGCCTGCTCGTGGGCTCCGCCAAGGCCTCCTACGACGTCAAGCGAAGCGAAGTGATGGAACTGGCGGCCAATGCGATCCTGCTCGATCGCGTACTGCACCATATCGGCCCTTCGGCGCAGGAAGCGCGGACCACGCTCAAGCACGCGATCGGCGAGGCCATTTCGCAGCTTTGGGGCGGCGGGCAGATTTTCGAAGGCCCGCGTCCCGGTGAGCAGCTCTACGACCAGATTCATGCGCTCTCCCCCGCCAGCGACGGACAGAAAGCCTCGATTGCGGAGGCGCAGTCCGCCCTCGCAGCCCTGGCTCGGACACGGCTCCTCCTCTACTCCCAGGGCGCAACTTCGATCGCAACGCCGCTGCTCATCGTGATGGTCTTCTGGCTGTCCGCTGTGTTCACGAGCTTCGGCCTTTTCGCGCCGCCCAATCTCACCGTGGTTGCCGCCCTTATGGCATCGGCGCTTTCGGTTTCCGCCGCGATTTTCCTCGTGCTGGAGATGGATCGTCCCTTCGCCGGAATCATCCAGATCTCGAGCGAGCCTCTGCGCGCCGCCGAGATGCAGATGGGCAAATAAAACGGCCGCTCTCCACAGGGAAGAGCGGCCGGGAAAATCACTGTTTCGTGAATGATCAGCGCCGACGGCGGCCCATCACCATCGGAACGAAAATTGCAAGGCCCGCCGGCGAGGGAACCGTCGCGATCGTCATGTGATCGAAGTACAGCCCCATGGCATCGAACCCGCCATCGTCCGTGGAGAAATACAGCGAGCTCAGGCCGTTGTAGTCCCAGGTTCCCAGCGCGTCCAAGATGTCGAGCGAGGGGAGCATGTTCATGTCGTAAGACGTCTCGAACGTGACACCCAGCTGGCCGAAAATGCCGGGCTCGCTTGTCGTGATCGGCGTCGGCCACGTGGTGCCGTTGGAAAGGAAAAAGCCGTCGACCATCGGATCGTTGTTCCGAAGGACGAAGTAGGGGGTGTAGGGATACGGGCTCTCGATGCCGACCGTCACCGAGCCGTACGTCGCCGCGAACGATGACTGATCGATCGCGTATCCGCGCGTCGGATACGTCCCGTCGTCGGTGTACACATCAGAATCCAGCAGGAAGTGGATGTGCACCGCCGAGCCGGCAGGAACATCAACCTTGTTGAGCAGGCCGTTGCGGATCTGGTTGTACTCGATTTCGCCGTAGATATCCACGGAAACGGTGGCGGCGCCGGCGGTCGCGGCAAGGCACGTAGCCAACGCCGCACAGGTCAGAAACTGTCTCATCTTCATTCTCCTTAGAAACTCCGAGAAGCCCGCGGGCGGTCGGGCCCGCGGGGGAAACTCATCACGGGCACACAAGCTGCTCGTACGCCTGCGCGAACAGCACAAAGTCCGAGTCATCCACAATCCCGTCGCCGTTGAGATCGGCGCGGCAGTAGCCGGGCATCGCCGGGTCGGCGCAGTCGAGATACGCGTACTGATCGGCGAACATCACGAAGTCCGAATCATCCACCACGCCGTCCCCGTTCAGGTCGGCCGGGCAGGGTTCACGGAGCCGCACGATCGCCGTAACATACTCGAAGGTTTCCTGGTTCAGGCACGTGACCGCAAGGGTCGATCCGTCCGCGGACACCGCGGAGCAATCCAGAGCGAAAAAGATGGGATCGAGTTCGATCGAGTATCCCGCAAGGAAATCGGGCAGCGTCTGAAGTCCGTGCGCGGGCGTCCAGACGATCGCCTCGCCGTTGCCCCACGAGTAATTGTTCACGCCCGCGGCCATCGATCCGTCGTTCGATATGCCCAGCAAGGCCGCGCTGCCCTCGTACGCGGGCGTGCCCCAAAGGGCGCCCACCTGCTCCGTGTCGTAACCAGCGCCGTTCCAGCGCCAGATCGTCGCGACGTTGATCAGCTCGTCTTCATTCCACGTGCTTCCCGTGACCAGCGAGCCGTCGCCCGATACATACTGCCCTTCGTTTACGCCGCCGTCCCGCTCGTCAAGAGTGATGTTCACGCCACCCCGCCACACGTGAGGCATCCACGAGCCGAACTCGTTCTCTTCCCAGCCGCACACGACCGAGCCGTCATAGCTGGCGGCGTTGGCGCGGGCGCTCCGGCCCTCCTGCTGGCCCAGCGCCACGATTCCCGTGGTGGCGCTCCACGCCGAAGCCTGCGCCCGGTAGTTCTCCGACCAGAAGAACCCCGTCACGACCTGGCCGTTGCCCGAGAGGCCCCAGGCCGAACCGTACCCGTCGTCCACAAGCGCTCCGCCGGGTGCCACCGGCGGCATGCACTCAGTCCAGCCCGAATTCAGATCCCAGAGCCCTTGCGTGAGCTGGTAGTCCGAGCTCAGGATGCTCGCAGAGACCTGATTTCCGCTGTACGAAATGTTCGGCGTGCCCGCGGCGCGGCTGATCACCGGGAATGTGGCCAGGCCGAGCCGCTCCACGCCGCCCGCCCGCGTCCAGCGGAACGTCTCGTAGGAGTAGTCTCCAACCGAGTTCCCCGCAGCCGCCGTCCCGTCGTACGACAGGCTCGACACGAGATAACCAGGTTCAACGTATTCGACGCTCGGCGCACCCAGCGAAACCGGGGCAAACACTGCGCTGAGACAGAGTGACAGCTTCCGCATCTTTGACATCCTTTCAATTGCAGCCGATGAAACGTGCCCCGCACGAATCCAGTGAGCGAGAGAACAGGTGTTATGGACACAGCAGCGCGTTGTACGCGTCCGCGAACATCACAAAGTCGGCATCGTCGACAACCCCGTCACGGTTCAGGTCCGCCGCGCAGTACGAGGCCATCGCGGGGTCCTGGCAATCCAGAAGGTTGTACGCGTCCGCAAAGAGAACGAAGTCCGAATCATCGACGATCCCGTCGTGATTGAGGTCGGCGGCACACGGAGAATTCAGGTGGATCAGGAAAGACTGGTACACGCCGATATCCGTTCTCATGCCGGCGGCCGCAATCGTCGAGCCATCCGGAGAAACGCTCTCGAAGTCAAGCAGGTAGATGTTGTCCGGAACGGTCAGGCCGAGCATCGACAGATACTCCTCGCCGCTGATCAGTCCCGTCGCCTCCGACCAGTAAATGGCCGCGCCGCCCGCGCCCGGATTGAGCGACCAGAAGTTGAACCCGACCGCGACCGATCCGTCGTCCGAAACGCTCGTAAAAGTTGCGCTCCCCGATGCAAACACTGTGTCCGGGAGATATCCCACGACCTCCGTGTCGTACGAAACGCCGTTCCAGCGCCAGATCGTCGCCGCACGCATCACGCCGTACTCGTCCGGACCGTTTCCGACAATCACCGAGCCATCGGCATTCACCGCCGCGGCCTGCGTCGACCCGAGCCCGTAGCTCGTCAGCGGATACTTCACCGCACCGCGCCAGGCCGTCGGGATCCACGGTCCAAGGCCCGAATCTTCCCAGCCTACCACCACACTGCCGTCGTAGCTGGCGGCATTGGCACGACCGCGCGAAGTCTGGTGATCGATGATCGCCCCGGTGTCCGGACTCCATGAGCAGGTCTGCACCCGGGGAGAAGCCCCGGTATTGAAGTAGTAGTAACCCACCACCTGCTTGCCGTCGCCCGAAATTCCCCAGGCCGATCCGTACGCCTGATCAACTACCGTGACGAACGGAGGCGCCGGGGGAAACGCTTCCGTCCACCCGCTCTGAACGTCCCAGCACCCAAGAGTGAGCATCCAGTCGCTGCTCAGGATCGAGGCCGAGACGCGAGTGCCGTTGTATGAAATGTCCGGCGATCCGCCGCCCACGCCGATCGTCGGCACCGATGCCTGTCCCAGCGCCACGGGCCCGCTCAACGCCGTCCAGCGAAACGTTTCGTACGTGCCGTCGCCGACAATGTTGCCCGCCGCCACCGATCCGTCGAAGGAGAGATCGGTCACGTAGTACCCCGGGTCGATCATCTCAATCCAGGGCGCCGCGTGTGTGGAGAGCGTGCCGGCGACCAAAGCCAGGCCCGATGCGAGAAGCAGGCTGCGATTCATGGTGGGGATTCCGTGCTGGGTGAGGAGTTTGAATGAAGCGCATTGCGTTTAGGCGATGCGCTCCGGGAGGGGGAAAAGATTCAGGCGCGCCGACGGCGACCCGCAACCAGCCCGCTCAGCGCGAGCAGTGCGGCAGCAGACGGAGCCGGCACAGAGTTCCACGAGATGTTGTCCACGTACGCCGTGGGCGAGAAGCCGAAACCGACGAAATCAACCTCGTCAAAGGTCGAGCCGCCGCTGCCGACGATGTTGATCCAGGACTTGCCCGTCGGGCTGTACGCGGGGCTCAGAATCGACAGGAAGTCAACCTGCACGCCGTTCTTGTAGAGAATGACACCCGCGCCGCCGCCAAAGAACGATCCGGGGCCCGAATCGTCCCAGTACTGGGCCGAAAGCGAGGAGACCTGGCCGGTGAACTTCATGTACACGCCGAACGGGCCCACCGCAGTGTTGCCCGAACCAAGCCAGCCAAACCCCGGATTCGAGCTCACGGGCACGATGTCGATCGAGCTGCTGTCGACGCCGCTGAAGAGCGATTCGACGCCCAGGCTCAGCCACGAGTTGGACGCGACGGTGCCCGTAGGCGAGCCGGGCGCGTCAAAGTTCAGGACCGTGCTGTAGGTCGGGGCGGGTGCGGACTGCTGCGTCATGGTGAACGCCGCATTCGCGCTGGAGCCGAGCCCGGCTGCGGCCAGCAGCGCCAAGGCTGAAACGGTGGTCTTGCTCATCTCTCTCTCTCCTGTATCTCGAGCCCTATGGGTGTGTTACGGAACACATTCCCGGAACACGAAAACCAGAGTAATCACATATTGACGTCACGTCAAGTGTCAATTTTGACAAATTCTTTGACATTTAGTTGCTCGTCTAAAAAGGTGTCGGGGTATACTTTCCGAGTGACAGTGTTGTGACAGCAATAGGAAGGATTGAAAGTATGTCCTCAGCCACAACGGAGCCGAAGGTCCGAGAACTTGTCGACGGTGTTCAAGTCGGCAAGGGTGCCACGCTCGAGAGCGTCATTACCGCGTTCCATCGCGCTCGTGCAGAGGTGGCGGGGCTGTTTGCCGTTGTGGGAGTCGATCCGACCAAGACGCGCGAGTCGGCGCGGGAACTGGGTATCAACCGGGGACTTACCTGGCGATTGACGCGGATGGTGCAGGAGTCCAATCCGACGCTTGCGGCGAGCGATGTCCCGGGCGTGCAGAGCATGGCGAAGTTTCTCGATGCCTGCCGCCAGCGCGGTGCGCCCGAGTCGGCGATCGATTCCGCCCAAGCAGCCCTGAACGAATTCGAGTCCGCACTTGCCGCCTGCTCGGGCGATCGCAAGACGCTGGCCATGCTCATGGCAAACCACGGCGACGCAAAGGCGACCGCGGAAGCTGAAAAAGTTCGACGCAAGCTGTTCGAAGGCGCGTGCGGCGTGTGGGGCGTTCAGGCGCGAGTGCGCTTCGTGACCGTCTTTGTTTTCCCCTCGCCCGACGATCCCACAACCATGGATGCCGGGCACGTCAACGGATTCGTCGGCTTCCGCAGGCTGCGCCCGCAGGCCGTGCCGCTCAGCTATGAGGCCGTGCACAAGTCTACTGGTGAGGCAATAAAATTCACCAAGGAGCCCTTGGACCCCGCCGGGCCGGGCGAAGGGCGGGCCCAGGTGTATAAGCGGTTTTCCAACCCGGCCGAGCCGGATATCCAAATGGTGGAGTCGGGCGGCTACCGGCGGTTCGAGCTTGCTTCGGGGCCCGTGGGGAACGAAGGTCTCACGACCTGCGTGTTCGGTACGAGGCTGCGCCGGCTTTACGACCGGTACTCGGAATCGCCGGAGACCGCCGGCTTCATGGTGCTGCTCAACATACCCGTCGAGCGGGTGATGTTCGACCTGTTCATCCACAAGGACATCGACGCACCGGAAATACCGCGGACTCTGCTGCTCGACAGGCTTCTTTTTCCGCACGTCAACAACGAGGCGGACTTTACCCGTCAGTCACTGCCGCTGGCCGAGCGCCCCCAGCGCCTTCCGGCCGGCATCGAGGGAACGCTCTGCCCCTACATGTCGTGGTATTCGTCGATGATCTCGGACGTGGCCGCGAAGATCGATGTGCCCATCGAGCAGTTCACAGGCTCACGGTTCGAGATGATGTATCCCCCGATCACCGCCACGCTGCGCCGCGAGTTCAACCTCGCGTGCCCGCCCCGGGGCTGATCGCGCTACGGAAAAGGGGCGCTCCGCGGTGAGCGCGAGGAAGACAAGACTCCAAGAAGCCGCGGGAAACTCACGCGTTGACCCTTGATTTGCCGGGCCGATGGCGGTCCGCCACCGGGGCGGGGTATGCAAACAGACTGCAAAAACTCGGACGGTCGGCCTCTCTCGAAATGCCCGGTAACCCTTGAGCCTTCCCTGAAAACCGCCGAAGAAGCCGCTCGAAACAGCGATTTTTTCGGAGGCAATCATGAAGCTGGCTCTTGGTGCAATTTGGTGCCTGATTTTGAGTGTGAGCGCGTGGGCTGCCCCTGGGGTTTCGACGGCGTTCACGTTCGCGGGTTCGCTGGAGCAGTCCAAGGGCGACCTCAGCGGCCCGACTTCGATGAGTTTCACTTTGTGGGACTCGATCGTGGAAGGCAATCAGCTCGGCCAAACGCTCACGTTTGATGGGAGCGACGGGAACGGGTCGCCCATCACGATCGCCGAGAGCGGACGGTTTATCGTCGGCCTGGACTTCGGTGTGCCGGTCTGGGGAACACAGGCACGCTATATCGAGGTCACGGCCGACGGGCAGTTGCAGCAGCCGCGGTTCATCATTTCGGGGAGCACGTTCTCCGCCAACACGCGGGGGATCAACGTACAGCCCAACGGGAACGTGGGAATCGGCACAAGCAACCCGGGCAACTTCCTGCTCGCGGTCAACGGCCCGACGGCCAACCGGACGGGCAGCTGGTCGGTGCTGTCGGATGCGCGGCTGAAAAAGGACATCCGGGAGCTCGAGCCGGGCACGCTCGATCGTCTTCTGATGCTTCGCGGCGTCGAATTCGAGTACACGGACGAGGCGAAGAGGGATCGCAACGTCGCCTCCGGCCTGATGGTGGGGTTCCTGGCTCAGGATGTGGAGTGCATTTTCCCCGAATGGGTCGACCGCGACGAGGCGGGAATCCGATTCGTCACCGAGCGGGGCACAACCGCGCTGCTGGTGGAAGCGCTGCGGGAGCTGCGGCGGGAGAAAGACGATCAGATTGCTGTTCTCGAGGCGCAGCACAAGGCCGAGATGGAACGGCTCGCCCGGGAGAAAGACGCCAAGATGCGCGAGATCGAGCTTCGGCTGGAGCGACTGGAAAAGACGGGTTCGTCCGATGCGGAAATGAAACCGCAGAAATAGAAGAGGGGCGCGCAGGGCGTCCCTTCTTTGTGCGGCATTCGATCACGGACAGATGAATTCGTTGTAGGCACGAACGAAGACCTGGAAATCGGAATCGTCGACCACGGAATCGCCGGTGAAATCGGCCGGGCATGTTTCCGGGCTGGCGGGTTCGCTGCAAACGAGCTGTTCGTAAGCCACGATGAACACCGAGAAATCCATGTCGTCTACGAACTGGTCGGCGTTGAGATCGCAGGGGCACGCGAAGGCGTTGTGCGTGATGAACTGGCTGGCGATCGCGAAATTGGACGACTGGCGGATCATCACTCCGTCGTTGGGTCCGGTGAAGTTCAGAAACTGAACATAGGGCGCGCCTCCGAAGCCGTTGGTCCACTGCACTTCGCAGGGAATATCTTCGATGCCCGATGCGGAGACGCGCCGGAACGAAGAGAAGCCGCACAGGCGACCGTCGAAGTACTCTCCAAGAACGGCGTAATCACCGCCGACTGCCAGGCCCGATGCGGGGATGCGAGCGAGCGTTCCGGCATCGGCCCCGGCTTGAACGGCGATTTGATCGCCGGTTGTGAGCGAGAATACCCGGAACTTTGAGAAACTCACCGGTGCGATGAACGCAACATCGCCGTTGTCGAGAGCCGGGGCGAACGGCGCGATGGGGTAGCTGACATCATTGAAACTTGTGAGGCCCGGTTGCGCGGTGAGAGCGAAGATGCCGCCGCATCCGACCAAAGGGCACGCGGATGCGTCGCAAAGGACCGTGCGCTGACAATTCGTTTGCACATACTCAACGATGTAGGGACATCCGGAAGATTTCACCCACCAGTTGTAAGCGCAGCCGACGCCGGGATTTGGATTCACGGGCGGATCGCCGGTCCCGCCGTAGTAGAACGTAAATCCACCGATCAGGGATGCGCCGGCAGACGCCGAAATGCACCCGGCGGCAACGAGTGACAGCAGCCCCTGACGGTTGCGATTGTGAGGCACGATTCGAAGACCATGAGCAGGAATGGACATGCAATTGCCCTCCGGGGTGAAAGTCCGCTGTGTCGTGGCGAGCCGACAGAACACCGCAGCGAGAAACTCTCGCCGACTCCGAAAGGTTGCGTCCGCCGCTGTGATTTCTTGCACGGGCGCGAAGACTTTTGTGACAAATCGCGCCGCGGGCCGGAGCGAAAGAGCGGCCGTCGTGCCGCGGGAAGAACGGGCGAGAGCGCGGGCCCACGGATTTAGCCCGCAACCGATGGCCCGGAACAGACCCGCGTGGCTACTTGGAACCCTTCACCGCGGGCATCGCTCCCGCGATGTTCAGATCCATGAGAATGGCGAGCTGGTTTTCGACCTGAAGGAACTGCGCGCCGCGGAGGGGTGAGACGGCCTTGCTGATCTCCTGGTAGTACTTTTTCCAGGTTTCCACGCGGTCTTCTTCGAGCTTCAGCCATTCGCCGGAGAGACGGTTCGCGTTTTCGTTGTTGATCTTGCCCTCGTTGCTCAGGGCGACGAATTCCTTGATCAGGGCGATGCGCCGGTCCATCTGTCCCTGCTGGGCCTTCTCGTACTGCTGGTAAACAGGCCAGAACTTCTGCGCTTCCTCGCTCGTGAGCTTGAGAGCGCTGTTGATGGCGCGGACTTTGAAGCTGTTGTCGCTCGAACGGAAGAGCTCGAGCAGCTGCTGCAGATTGGTGGGGCGGGTCTCGCCCGTGGCGGTGCGCACCGGGAGCTGCGCGTTCGCGGGCTCGGGAGGTGCGGCGTTGCCGGCTGTGGAAGCCAGGGCGGGGCCACGCGAAAGGGCCGCAGATGTGGCGATGAGGGCGACAAAGATGGTGACGGCGAGGATTCCGAGGGTTCGGGTTTTCATGTGATTCGCTTTCAGTTGTTCAGTTCGGAGTCCACCCAGTACTTGGTGCCAGAAACGGTGGCCTGCAGGGCGAGGCCGCTCTGGGTGAACTGATAAATGAGCATTCCGCTTCCGGAGGCGGCAACGCCGCCTGACGAGTTGCCGTCGCCAGAGCCCGCACCCGCGTCGGCGGTGGCGGTGCCGTCGACCGTTCCGTCGTTGAAGTTGACCGTGCCGCGGGCCGATTGGCCGGCGGAGACACCCGTGTCGTTCACGCGCGCGTTTGCGTTCGCCCCGGCGCCGAATTGCCATCCTTCCGAAACGAACTGCTGCATGACGGCGGGATCGGTAAATATGAAGATCACGCGAAGGTCGCTGACGCCCATGCCCAGCCCGCCACCGAGCGAGGCGACGTCCATGAAGGTGTCCTGGCCGGTCTGGTTGTTATGGAGCACTCCGTAGCCCGTTCCCGAAGCAACGAGGAAGAGCTTGACGTCGGTTTTTTTGAATGTGGCGTAGCCGGCGGCGTTCTGGATGGTCTGCTGGAGCTCGGGCTTCAGGTTGTAGAGCTGCTGGAGCATGTCCGCGCTCTGATCCTGAATCGTCTGGCGCTTTTGCGAGTTGTCGTTGCCGGAAGGACCGAGCAATCCGAGGCCGAACAGATCCGCCCGGGAGCGGTCGGCGGCGAAGCAGGTGGCAAGTCCGGCGATGGAGGCGGCTACAAGGGCCGGGCGACGAAGAAACTGGCGTGCGTCCATACTGCCTATTTCGGGTTTTTGAGATGAAAGTCTGGACTTTGCCGCGGCTCTTGAAATGGATGCGGGCGAGAGCTTGTCTGCCGCCAGCCTGGCCGGCCGTGCAACTCAGAGAATCGGCCCGAGCGTCGCGAGCGTGTTGTTCCAGAGGCGGCGTCCCACGGGCCACTTCCGGACGCTTTCGGCGGTCACGAGCGTGGACCTGGCGATGTACTCCATTTGACGCCCATAGACCGCCCGGGTGGTGGCTTCGTCGCGCAGGAGGATGTTGTTCTCGTAGTTGAGGTCAAGGCTGCGGCGGTCCATGTTGGCGGAGCCGATGAGCGTGATCTCGCCGTCGAGCGTGAGCGACTTGGTGTGCAGCAGGCCCCCGACGTACTCATAGAGGATGACGCCGGCTTCGAGCAGGTCGGCGTAGTAGCTGCGGCTGGCGCCGCGGACGATCCACGAATCGTTCCGCGCGGGGAGGATGAGCGTGGTCTTGACACCGCGGTAGGCGCTGGAACAGAGGGCGCTCTGGAGCGATTCATCGGGGACGTAGTAGGGGGTCGAGATGGTGAGTTCTTTGCGTGCCGCGAAGATGAGCGATTCGAAGACTTCGGGCATGGCGGAGAAGCGCACGGTCGGCCCGGTGCCGATGACCTGCGCCGCGAAGCCGGGGTGGGGCGCCCGGAAGGGCTGGCGGAGCAGATCGTCGATGTCTTCGCCGGTGGCGCTCATCCAGTCGACGGCGAAGAGGCGCTGGTTCTGCTGGGCGATGGGGCCTTCGAAGCGGAGCAGGGCATCGACCCACGGGGCGAATTTCGCCTTGACTCGGAACTCGGGGTCGGCGCAGTTCTGGCTGCCGCAGTAGGTGATGCGGTTGTCGATGACGATGATCTTGCGGTGGTTGCGCAGGTCGAAGCGGCGGATCGGCGCGAGCAGGATCGGGTGCCTGATGCCCAGCGCGATCCCGAGCTTGACGCCCGCGTCGCGCATCGCCTTCCACGTGCGCGACCGGAGCATCTGGCGCGAGCCGAGGCTGTCGACGATGGCGCGGCAGGCGACCCCGCGCCGGGCCGCACGCATCAGCGCTTCGGCGACGCGCCTGCCGTTGTTGTCCTCGAGCCAGATGTAAAAAAGAACATGCGCATGGCTCGTCGCGGCGTCGATATCGGCGACGATCGAATCCACGGCGGCGTTGGAATCGACCATCAGGCGGGCGGAGTTGCCCGCGACCGGCTCCATGCCGCTGATCGACGTGCCGACATGAAAAAGGTGAGAACAGCGATCGGGGATTTCGGCCCGCATGTTTGCCGAGTCTGCCGGTGGGCTCGGCGCAGGCTGTGGGGTGCGAGCCTCGACCGCGCGGAGTCGCTTCAGCCGTGCGCGGCCGATATTGACCTCGCCGAAGAAGACATATGCGACGACGCCGACGAGCGGCAGCGCGAGCACGACCGCGACCCACGCGATGCGCGATGCTGGCTCGCGGTGGGGTCGCAGCAGGACGCGGGCGAGTACCAGCGCCTCGACGGTGAAGCCCAGCAGCAAAGAAAAGATGGCGATCGTCATACCGTTGTGCCCGGGGATTGGAGCACTAGTTCTACCAAAAGAAAAGGGCGGCTCGCGTGAGCCGCCCGGATGAGCGGGAAGCGGATTGGTTCGAGCGGATTACTGGCCCTGATGCTCTCTGATCATCGCCTCGATCTTCTTCTTGATAGCGTCAAGATTGAAGGATGCAGGATCCTGCATGGGGGGGTAGTCGATTGCGGTCATGGCGAGCTTGCCGACGTATTGCTGAACCATAACGAAGCGCCAGAACTCGCGGGCGTAGAAATCGTTCATGTAACCGCCGCCCATGTTGTTCGTGGATTCGCCGCGGATGGAGGGCGTCCGCTCGAACGGGTCCTGGCGGAGGTTGACCATCGTGGGCATGTCGGTGGAGATCTTCTCTCCGGGCCAGCCCCAGGGCTGCTGGTAGAACTGGAATTTGAAATCATCGATACGAACGGCGCCGAGTTGGGGCCCGCCAAAGTAGAAGAGTTCGTGGCGGGCGGAGGGGCCGCTGCCCGTGAGGAGTGCCGTCTGGTCGTAGCCGTCCAGGTGGTTCTTGTAGTCGCGATCACCGAGCTTGACGCCCTTCAGGAGCTGATCGGTGATGTTGGGATTTCCTGCCGCGGCAAGCAGTGTGGGGAACCAGTCGAGCCCGGAGAACATCCCGTTCTCGACGGTGCCGGGTTTGATCTTGCCCGGCCAGCGTGCGATGCAGGGCACTCGGAAACCACCCTCCCAGACCGTGCCCTTGGTGGCGCGGAACGGGGTCATGCCGCCGTCGGGCCAGGTAAATACTTCAGCACCGTTGTCGGTCGTGAAGATCACGATGGTGTTGTCGGTCTCGCCCATGTCGTCGAGGTGCTTGAGCAGCGCGCCGACGCTGTCGTCGAGCTGGGACATGCCGGCCTCTTCGAGGCCGTAGTTGGTCTTGCTGTTCTGCATCGCCCCGTACTTCTCGGACAGAAAGGTCCAGACGTGCATGCGGGTGGTGTTGTGCCAGACGAAGAAGGGCTTGCCGTCCTTCTTGGCCTTGTCCATGAATTCGCACGACGACTTGACGAGCACCTCGTCGAAGGTGGTCATGTCGTATTTGGCCTTGAGGAACGGCAAGTCGTGCATGTTCTGCACGTTCTTCATATCGGGGAAGGGCGGCAGCGGCCCTTCATCCACGATCTTCTGCTTGCCGACTTTGCCCCAGCGCGGCATCTCGGTCGCGTCGTCGGTGTCCTGCGCCCAGCAGTGCACCAAGCTGCGCGGGCCGTACTTGTCGTAAAACTCCTTGTCGGCGGGGAAGGAGTACCAGTACGGGTCCGACATGGCGTCGAGGTGGTACAGGTATCCGAAAAACTCGTCAAAGCCGTGGAGCGTCGGCAGGTACTTGTTGAGATCGCCGAGGTGATTCTTGCCGAACTGGCCGGTGGCGTAACCCTGCGCCTTGAGCGCGGTCGCCAACGTGCACGCCTTCGCGGGGATGCCGACGTCCGCGCCGGCCTGGCCCACGGTGGTGAGCCCGGTGCGGAGCGGAATTTCGCCGGTGATGAAATTCGCGCGGCCCGCGGTGCAGCTCGCTTCGGCGTAGTAATCCGTGAAGCGGACGCCCTGCGAGGCGAGCTTGTCCAGATGCGGCGTCTTTCCGGACATCATGCCCTGGTGGTACGCACCGATGTTGAACCAGCCGACATCGTCGCCCATGATGACGAGGATGTTGGGTTTCCTGGGTGCGGGCGCCTGCGCATGCACCGCGCTCGTGGCCGCAAACAGGACGACCGACGCCGCCACCAATTTCGATCCGATTCCGTCCTTTTTCATCGTGCGTTCCTTTCAATGGAGCCGGGGAACCCTGTGCGAAGAGACTAGCAATCGCAAATGAAGAGCCCGACCGCCTCAAGCAGCGGCTGCGAAAGTGACGCGGAGGCTCCGTTCAGAACGCGCACAATGTAGCAAAAGCACGAGGCAGGAATTCCCCGGAGCGAAGTGCCCCGAGGGCCGATCCGGTGGGAGAACCCGGATCGGTCATCTGCCAGGCCAGATCGGGGACTTGCGCCCGAGTTCAGCCCGCGACCGCTGCCACAACCTTCTTCGCGGCGTCGCTGAGATCCGTCGCGGCTTGCAGCGTTGGGAGCGAGGCTTTGGCGTCCTGCAGGAGTTTGCGGCCGGCTTCGACGTTGGTGCCCTCGAGGCGGACGACCAGCGGGACCTTGAAGCCGGTGCTGCCGTCCTTGTTCTTGAACCCGCGGGCGGCGTTGATGATGCCCTGCGCGATCACGTCGCACTTCATAATGCCGCCGAAGATGTTGACGAGGATGCCTTTGACGCGATCGTCGGAGAGGATGATGCCGAAGGCCTCGGTGACCGCTTCTTCGGTGGCGCTGCCGCCGACGTCGAGGAAGTTGGCGGGCTCGATGGTCTTGTCCTTGATGCCCTTGGATTCGAGCAGCTTCTGACCCTCGAGCTTGATGATGTCCATCGTGGCCATCGCGAGGCCCGCGCCGTTCACAAGGCAGCCGATCTGGCCGTCGAGCGCGACGTACGAGAGGCCGTACTTCTGGGCTCGGATCTCGCCGGGGTTTTCTTCGGCGGTGTCGGCGAGTGCCGCGATCTCGGGGTGGCGGAAGAGGCCGTTCTCATCGAAGGAGAACTTGGCGTCGATGGCGATCACCTGGCCGTCGGGGTTTTCTTTGGTCGGGGGCGTGAGAACGAGCGGGTTGATCTCGGCGAGGGTGCAGTCCTTCTCGACGAAGAGTTTCGAGAGCGAAGTCATGACCGCGACAGCCTGGCCGATCTGCTTGCCCGTGAAGCCGAGTTTGAACGCGACCTCGCGTGCCTGGAATCCCTGCAATCCGAGCAGCGGATGGAGCGCGACCTTGATGATGGCCTCCGGCCGGTCGTGTGCGACCGTTTCGATCTCAACGCCGCCCTCGCGCGAGGCGATGAGGATGTTGCGCCGGCTTTTGCGGTCGGTGGTGATGGCGAGATAGAACTCTTCGTGGCCGCCGGTGGAGCGCTTGGCGATCTCGGCGGCCTGCGCGATGAGGACCTTTTTGACTTCCAGTCCTTCGGGTGGAGTCTGGGGCGACTTCATGCGATTGGTCAGCATGAACTTGGCGGCGTTGACCGCGTCGTCTTTGTTTTTGACGAGCTTGACGAAACCGGCCTTGCCGCGCCCGCCCGCGTGAACCTGGGCCTTGATCACGACTTCCCCGGTCGGGCTGCCGGCCACGGCCTGCTGGAACGCGTCGGCGGCATGATCGACAGAAGTGATCATGCGGCCCGGCGGAACGGGGATCTTGTAGGAGTGGAGGAGGTCGCGGGCCTGGTGCTCGTGGATCTTCATAGGGCTGAAGGGTAGTGGGGACGGGCGAGCCGAACCAAGCGAGCCGGAAGAGCGGCAAGGACGCAACTCTGGAGATTCGCGGCCGAATCGATTCGGGGCGACCTTCTGCGGGAGCACCACACATGCGGTGTGCAAAGCCCGAATGGGAACAATCTCGTCTGGATCGGCCGCTGCTGGCTTGGACGTGGCGCGGCTGGGCGCTGGTTCCCGTGATGGGTGCGCTGCTTCTGGCGTGGATGTTGCGGCTGGATTTGCTCACGCCCTTGCTGCCAGCGCTCCATCGCGCGCTCGGGTGGGAGGGCCTGCGATTCCTTCTGAACGTGCTTTCGTTTCAGTGGTACACGCTGACCGAGGCCGAGATCGGCATCTTCGTGCTGATGTACCTCATGGTCTTTGCGTGGTTCCGCCCGCTTCGAACACCCGCCCGCGTATGGGTTCTGCTGATGACTTGGATGGTGATCGCTCAGCGCGTGCAGCAGGAAGTCACTTCTACAGTGGAAATACTCCCCGGTGTCGAGGTGTTCGCCTCTCGTCTCACGCTGCTGGGCTCCGCGATCGTGCTCGCGATCTTCTGGCGGAACTGGCGTGCCGCATGGCCGGTGCTCTTCCTCGGAGGCATCTGCGTCGCGGTGTGGCACGGAGTGAACATCTACGGGATCGCCATTCCGTGGAACGTACCCCAAGGCTTCGAGGCGTTAGTCTTTCACGCATCGATCGCCTGGATGAGCGCCCTGGCCCTCGCCGACGAACGGCGCCGCGCACGCGTGCAGCTTTCCAATTCGTGTCTCGTGTGCGGATACGACCTGAGAGGACTGAAGAACACTTCGCGGT
This sequence comes from Planctomycetota bacterium, assembly GCA_018242625.1. Taxonomy (GTDB): domain Bacteria; phylum Planctomycetota; class Phycisphaerae; order Phycisphaerales; family UBA1924; genus JAFEBO01. Next base: position 113,266 of record JAFEBO010000003.1, on the reverse strand, counting down.
GTCCGGAATGTGGTGCTGCCGGTGTTCCGTTATCGGTTGCTATTGTGCACGCATGACGCTGCAACACGACGGGGAGCGCCGGCCGACCATTCGAACCGAACGGCTACTGCTGAATGCGTTCGCGATGTCGGATTGCCCTTCCGTTGCTGCGCTGGCTGGCGACAGGCGCATCTATGAAATGACGCTCCTCATCCCGCACCCGTACGAGCCGCGGCACGCGGAGGAGTGGATCGGGACGCACGCGGCGCAGTGGGGCCGGTGGCGGGAAGACTGGTCGTTCAACTTTGCGATCCGCAGCACGCGCGGAGATTTGATGGGCGCGATAGGGCTGGTCGGACGCCCCGCACACAAGCGTGCGGAGATGGGTTATTGGCTGGGAGCGCCGTTCTGGGGATACGGATTCATGACGGAAGCGGCCCGGGCTGTGGTGGGGCTCGCGCACCGGGAGCTTGGGATCAACCGGCTCGAAGCGGGCGTGTTCGAAGGGAATACGGCGTCGATGAATGTGCTGCGGAAGGCTGGGTTTCACGAGGAAGGTGTGCTGCGTCAACGGTTCCTGAAGGACGGAAAGTTTGTGGATGAACGGATGTTTGCGCGGATTGCGCTGCCGCGCGTCGGATAGCGATCTCTACTTCTTATCCGTGCTCTGCGTCTGCCCGCCCTTGATCTTGTTTACCGCCGCCAGCAAGTCATCCGGCGAGGCACGCTTGGTGTAATCCGGATCGATGAAGGCGTAGCGGATGACACCCTGCTGGTCGATCACGTAGGAAACCGTGAGGGGCAGCGCATCTCCCTCGCCCCCGTTGTACTTCGAAAGATCGAGCTTGTACTTCTTGAGTTGTTCCTTCATCGCGGGCGGGACTTCGTACTTTACTCCGTACGCTTCTCCGACCTTGAAGCCCTCGTCGCTGAGCATGTGGAACCGGACGCTGTCCTTCGTGACGGTTGCCTGCGTGTGATCCATGGTTTGCGGGCTGATAGCAACGACAGTCGCCCCCGCGGCTTCAAAGTCCTTCATGCGTTCCTGCAGGCCCACAAGCTGTTTGTTGCAGAAGGGGCACCATTCTCCCCGGAACCACGTGAGGACAACCGGGCCTTTGACCAGAGCGTCTTTGAGCACAAACGTGCCGCCCTGGGCATCGGGAAGTGTGAAGTCGGGAGCGGTGTCGCCGAGTTTTTTTGCCCGATCCACCACGCCTGTCGAGGCAATGACCGGCCCCGGCCCGCTGGCCTTTGCGTCGGCTGGAGCAGCGGGCTGCACCGGGGAGGTTGTCGGCTTCGCCGGGTCAGGAGTGACCGGGCTTGTCTTCTGCCCCTCGGGTGCGACCGCGGCAAGCGCCAAAGTGGAGAACATGAACGACGCTTTGGCGAACTTGCTGAATTTGGGCACGAAAAGGCTCCGGTTTGAGAGGTGAGGTTGCGGCCGCGAGTCAGATGCCGTCCGGTCGGCTGCGTGACGGCTTGTTCCAGGATCGGAATCGGAACCAGAGCAGCGGCCACCAGAATTTTCCGCCGGGCACGAGCGGTGAGTGTCCGGGAGCATTGCGGCACGATCGGCCTCGCCCGGATTCTCCGCGAATCTGTTTCCCGTTCCTCCCCCTCCAGAAGCCAAAATCCCGTCCTTCTTCGCAAGGGGCTGAGCGGCTGGCAGGAGGGGGGCGATTCGGGGTTCTCCCGCTGGAAAGGGACGCGGAAGTGGTCGTTTTGCGGCCCGCAAGGACTTCCCGGGCGGGGTCGTGTGCGCTATCCTTCTCTCCCCCTTTTCCGGCCCCATGGCGGGCCGGTGCCGGGGGTTGAAACGGTCCCGCGAGGAGTCTTCATGGCCACCAACGGCACGATCACCCAAGTCATCGGTTCCACCTTCGACGCTCAGTTCCCGGAAGATCAGCTTCCGGAGATTTACAACGCTCTTGAGATCAAAGCTCAGACCAAGGCCGGAGATCTCAATCTGACCGGCGAGGTGCAGCAGCACCTGGGTGGCGGCCGCGTCCGCGCCGTCGCACTCGGCTCCACCGACGGCCTGCGCCGCGGCATGGCCTGCACCGACACCGGCGGGCCCGTAAGCGTGCCCGTCGGAGAGCAGGTGCTCGGCCGCGTCTTCAACCTGCTGGGCAACCCGATCGACAAGATGCCGGCTCCGGCTAACGTCAAGCGGGCTCCAATTCACAAGGAGCCGCCGGAATTCTCCGCCCTCAACCCCAAGACCGAAATCCTCGCGACCGGCATCAAGGTCATCGACCTGCTCTGCCCGTTCGTCCGCGGCGGCAAGATCGGTCTGTTCGGCGGTGCAGGCGTCGGCAAGACCGTCGTGATTCAGGAAATGATCGCCCGCGTCGCCAAGAACTTCGGCGGTTACTCGGTGTTCGCCGGTGTCGGCGAGCGCACCCGCGAGGGCAACGACCTGTGGCGCGAAATGAAGGAAGCCGCCTACACCGACGAGAACGGCAAGACGGCTCACGTTCTGGACAAGGTCGCGATGGTGTTCGGCCAGATGAACGAGCCGCCGGGCTCGCGTCTCCGCGTCGCGCTCTCGGCGCTGACCATGGCCGAGGAGTTCCGCGACGCGTCGGGTAAGGAAACCCTGATGTTCGTGGACAACGTCTTCCGCTTCACCCAGGCGGGTTCGGAAGTGTCGGCCCTGCTCGGCCGCATGCCCAGCGCCGTGGGCTACCAGCCCACCCTCTCGACCGAGATGGGTGAGCTGCAGGAGCGCATCACCTCGACCGCGAAGGGCGCCATCACCTCGGTGCAGGCGATTTACGTGCCCGCCGACGACCTGACCGACCCGGCTCCCGCGACGGCGTTCAGCCACCTGGACGCGTTCATCGTTCTCAGCCGCGGCATCGCCGAGAAGGGCATCTACCCCGCCGTCGATCCGCTGGCCTCGACCAGCCGAATCCTCGACCCCGGCATCGTCGGCGAGAAGCACTACCGCATCGCGATGCGCGTGCAGCGCATCCTGCAGCGGTACAAGGACCTGCAGGACATCATCGCGATTCTGGGCGTTGACGAACTCTCGGAAGAAGACAAGCAGACCGTCAGCCGCGCCCGCAAGATCGAGCGCTTCCTGTCGCAGCCCTTCCACGTCGCCGAGCAGTTCACCGGCTTCAAGGGCGTCGACTCGGCCCTGGAGCAGACGATCGACAGCTTCGAGCGTCTGTGCAACGGCGAGGGCGATTCGCTCCCCGAAGGCGCGTTCATGTACGTCGGCACGCTCGAAGACGCCAAGGCCAAGGCCGCGAAGATGGCGGCGGGTTGATTAAACGGCCAAAGGGTCAAGTTCGCAAAGAGCCATAGTTCAGAACACTCAACCCCCGGCACATGCCGGGGGTTTTCTTTCGCGAAATCACAGTTCTGCCTGCAAGGTATGGCCTGGTCGGTGCAATTCGAGTGGGGGACGAGCCCACCAAAGGAGGCTCCAATGAAACTTCCCGGAAGTACGATCGCGATGACTGCCGTTGGGTGTGCAGTTGCTCCGGGCATCGCACTCGCGGCTCGCTCGGCGTCGACGGGCGCGCGAGAAGCGTGCAGCCAGGCGGCCGGTGTTTCGAAAGCCCAGCAGAAGGCGAAGCGCTGCGTGCAAGACGACACCAAAGAGCGCTCGAGTTCGGCGCAGCGCCTCCTGGCCGGGCTGGCCGTCGGCGGCCCCTTTGCGATCGGCCCGCTGCCCGACGATCCGTTCAGTGCGCAGGGGAACATCGACGTGCAGATTCTCCCGGCCGCGGCGTCCGACGCGGGCACGGTTCAGTTTTCGGCATTTGCTGATGTCGATGGCGTGACGGGGCCGGGGATGTCCCTCGATATGGGCGCGTCGTACACCGAGCCCTTCTCGTGCGACGCCGGGTGCACGCTCCAGTACGCGCCTCACCAGATCTATACGGGGACGTACGCCGTGGTCTCGCTGATGGACCATGCCGGAGCGCCGCTCGCGACCAGGCAGATCGATTGCGCTCTGGCAGGTGCCGCCGCGGAATTTTCCGTCGCGACGCCGGGGGTTTACGGCATCGCGCTCGAATTCTGGTGGTCGAGCGGAGGATTGCCGCCCGGCGGATCGGCGTGGGCGACGCCCCCGCTCGGTCTTGACGTGTGGTTTACCGACGGCGCGTTCTGCCCGGCCGATCTCAACTCCGATCAACTAGTCGAGGACATGGACTTCGTGGTCTTCGCCTCGGCCTACGACACCCTCGACTGCGCGGATACGGCGATGCCGCTCGGTTGTCCCGCCGATCTGAACCACGACGGGATCGTGGAGGACAGCGACTTCGCGCTCTTCGCCGCGGCGTACGACGCGTTGCTGTGCGAGTAGCCGGTGACCGCGTGAATCTGCGGCGCTAGCCGGTCGTCGGCAGTTGCTCCCTGCCGCACTCCGGGCACACCACGCACTCGCCATCCGCGATTCCCGCCAGCGAGTAGTTGCAGTTCTCGCAGCGAGGAACGAACGGCGAACGCACGTGCAGGAGCCGAAGCAAGACGACCAGCAATCCCAGCGGCAGAACGATCAGCCAGAGCGGCGCCCGGATGAACCAAGAGTTGTTTGACCGCGTCATCCACGGGCGGAAGAACATCTCGGGGTTTCTTGGAGGATGCCAGCCGATCGATTCGCCGCGGGCGAACTCGGGCGAGTTCTTCTCGACCGTGTGCCCGCGGTCAATTGGCCATGCCCAGCGCACAGTCCAGGGGGGTTCGCGTTCGAACTGCTCCGAAGACTGACGCTGCGCCTCCTTCTGGGTTTTGGTCCAGATTTCGATCGATCCGCCGCGAAGCTCGGTAGAGCCCGTGGTGTCGTTGCGGAACGAAACGGTGAAAAACGCCGAGGCGATCCAGAACAACAGGGAGATCACGAAAAGAAGAAGCAGCGCAAGCTGGCCCCGCCGCCAGCGTCGCCTCCGGGGAGCGATGTGTGCGGAAGGGGGTGGCGAAGATTGCGGGCTATTCTCGGTCATGGGGAACGACAAGGAATACCTGATTTCTACGGACAGGTTGCTGCTCGACGTGGATGTGATCCATAAATTTCTGAATGCATGTTACTGGTCCCCCGGGATCACGCGCTCCCGTGTGGAGCGAGGCATCGCCAATGCTCTCTGCTTCGGGGTGTACGACGCGACGAAGATGCGCCCTGCCGTGTCCGGCCAGGCCGGGCCGGGAGCACCGGCACAGGTTGGATTCGCCCGCGTGATCACCGATTTTGCGACCTTTGGATACATCGCCGACGTCTTTGTTCTGGAAAGTCACAGGGGCCGCGGTCTCTCCCGGCGTCTGATGCGGGCAATCGTGGAGCACCCGGACTTGCGGGGATTGCGAAGGCTCTGCCTGATGACCAGAGACGCGCACGGCCTGTATGCAAAGTTCGGGTTTGCACCGATGCCCGACCCGTCCCGGTACATGGAAGTGCTGGACCGTGAGTCGTACAAACAGGACTGATTTGCCGCCCGCACATGGGCCGGGGAGTCGTGATGAAATCGGACACAAAGTACGAGAGGGCCAGGTCCCGCGATATACCGACGGCTGCACGGATGATCGCGCTGGCCTTCGCGGGGACGTTGGACGGCGTCACCAAGTGGCTCACCGACAACGGCATTGAGAACATCCGGGTTGTGCGCGAGGGCAGGCAGATTCCGGCCTGTCTTCGGCGGATTTCGATGGGACAGTTCTTTGGCGGCAGGAGCGTGCCGCTCGTGGGAATCGCCGGTGTAGCGACCGCGCCCGAATTGCGCGGCAAAGGGCACGCCCGGCGGATGATGGAATCCTGCGTGCGGGAAATGCGTGAGGAGGGAGCCGCGCTCGGGGGGCTCTACGCGTCGACGCAGGCGCTGTACCGTCAGTCCGGATTCGAACAGGCGGGCCACCGTTTCATCACGCGGATACCGCTTGTGCGGCTGCTGGGAGGCGACAAGTCCCGCCAGGTGATCGTGCTGGACGAGAGCGATCACAATCGCGTGAAAGCGTGCTACACGCGATTTGCCTCAAGCTTCAACGGTCTGCTCGACCGGACCGATTACGTCTGGAAGCGCATCCGGGAAATGCGCGATTCCAGATTTCAGGGGTTCGGCGTAACCGATTCCGCGGGCGACCTGTCCGGCTATCTCTACCTGGCACAGAAAAGGGACGACACAACGGGTCGACAGGAGCTTCATCTCTCCGATCTCGCGTTCACCAGCGAGAGCGCCGGAAGGCAGCTGATCGCATTCCTGGCCGACTTTGAGCCGATGGGTGATTTTGTGCAGTTTGGCGGAGGCCCGATGCACCCGCTGCTCACGCTGCTGCCGCAGCAGCGATACGAGGTCAAGCTCAAGGATTTCTGGATGCTGCGGATAGTCGATGTGGTCCGGGCGTTCGAGGCTCGGGGCTATTCCGCCGCTTCACGCGGATCGGTCGTGCTGTCAGTCCGCGATCGTCTTGTCCCGGAAAACGAAGGACGATGGCGCATCGAGTTCGAGCGCGGCAGAGCGAAAGTCCATCGCAACAAGGGCGCTCGGGGTGCCGCAATCGAGTGTGATATCCGCGGTCTCGCACCCCTCTACAGCGGCCTCTACTCTCCCCGTCAGGCGGCAATTCTCGGCCTCTGCTCCGGAGAACCGGAGGCGCTCGACATCCTGGGAGGGGCACTCGGGGGTGGCACGCCGTGGATGACGGACCACTACTGATCCACGACGCCGCCGATCGCCGGTTACTCTTTAGTATGCGAACGTTTATTGCACTCGGCGTACTGGCGGCGACATCGATGGTCGCTGTCGCGGCACTGGGCCAGCAACCCGCCGGTTCCCAGACACGAGAATTCCTGTCGCTCTTCGCGCGGACGAACCGGTTCCGGCTCGGCGACCCCGGTGCGTTCTCCATCACCCCCGACGGCGAGCTTGTCCTTTTTCTGCGCTCCCAGGGCCCAGAGAGTTTCGTGCAGGATTTGTGGGCCTTTGACGTCAGCACTTCCCGTGAGCGGCTCATCCTGACCGGCGCCGATCTGATCGGCAAGGGCGACGAGAAACTGAGCGCCGAGGAATTGGCCCGCCGCGAGCGGATGCGCATGAGCAGCCGGGGGATCACTTCATTCGAGCTTTCCAGAGACGGAAAAACGCTGCTGGTCCCCCTGAGCGGCAAACTGTTCCGAGTCCCGGTGGCTTCGTTCGAACGGGGCGGAAAGGCTCAGGTTCACGAGATCGCAACCGGAGGTGCGGCGATCGATCCACGGCTCTCTCCCGACGGCGCCCGGGTGGCGTTTGTCCGCGACGGTGCTCTGTGGGTGAGTCCCACGATGGGAGGAGAGCCCAGGCGGGTGAGCCCGGAGGCGGTCGATGAGACGACCTACGGGGAAGCGGAATTCGCGGCGCAGGAGGAAATGAAGCGGATGCACGGGTTCTGGTGGTCGCCGGATTCCCGTCGGCTCGCCTATCAGCGCACGGATTCTTCGGGGCTCGAGACGTTTTACATTCCCGACCCGGCCGATCCGGCCAGGAAGCCGCAGCCCTGGCGATATCCCCGAACAGGAAAGAACAACGCGATCGTCTCGCTCTTCATTTCTCCGGACATTCTGGGCGAAGGAGCTCCGATCGAGGTCAAATGGGATTCGGCCCAATTCCCCTATTTAGCCCGGGTTTCGTGGCCCCGATCGGGAGCCATGACCATCCTTGTGCAGAATCGCGAGCAGACCGAGCAGGTGCTCTCCGAAGTCAATCCCGCCACCGGCTCGCTCCGACCTCTGCTGACCGAAACGGACCGGTGCTGGATTGAACTCGAGCACGACTCGCCCGACTGGATCGCCGAGGGTAGACGCTTTGTGTGGTTGAGCCAGCAGGGCGATTTCGATGGATGGGAGCTGCAGGTGCGCGGGGCGGACGGTGCGGTTCAGAAGCGCATCGCACCCCCCGGCTGGCAATTGGCCCAGCTGGTTTGTGTCGATGACAGGGGCGATGTCGCCGTTGTGACGGCGTCTCCGGCGGGGGATAGCGCCCAGCTTCAGGTGCTGCGTGTCGATCTCAAGACCGGAGCCGCTCAGTGTTTGACGGCTTCCGCCGACCGCAGCGGCGGTTCCGATGCCGGGGGTGTCTTCGGAATCAAGGCGAATGAAAAGCTGACGACTTGGGTGATCAGCGGCCGCCGCCGGGACGGCTCGGGCGTGGTCGAGGTCTGGAAGGGCAAGCCCGGGATGGAGGAGGGTGTGCGCGTCGGGGAAATTCGGTCGGTCGCCGCGCCCCTTCCGTTCGCGCCGCAGGCCCAGTGGGTGACGGTTCAGGCGGGCGGCCGTGATTATCCCGCTGTGATCATCAGGCCCCGCGACATGCAGGCCGGGAAGAAATATCCCGTCATCGACTTTGTCTACGGTGGTCCCACCGCGAACATGGTGAACGCCAATGCGCGCAGCTATGCGCTCAATCAGTGGTTCGCCGATCAGGGCTTCATCGTGGTCAGCATCGATGGACGCGGCACTCCCCGCCGCGGGGCAAAGTGGTCCCGTGTGTACAAAGAGAGCGGCGCGGGCAACCTGATCGATGCGCCGCTTTCAGACCAGTGCGAAGCATTGATCGCACTCTGCGCACGCTTCCCGGAGATGGACCGGGATCGGATCGGCGTGTTCGGATGGTCCTTCGGCGGGTACTTCTCTTCGATGGCCGCCATGCGCCGGCCGGACGTATTCAAGGCGGCTGTGGCCGGAGCTCCCGTCACCGATTTTCGCGATTACGACACGCACTACACCGAACGATACCTGGGCCTCCCCGATGTCAACAGGAAGGGATATGAGGCCTCTGACGTCCTGACCTATTGCAAGGATCTGTCGGTGCCGTTGCTCGTCGTGCAGGGGACGGCGGACGACAACGTGTACTTCGTGCACTCGCTGAAACTGACCGATCGCCTGTTCCGCGAAGGAAAGCCGTTCGAGTTCGTGCCGCTGGCCGGTCAAACGCACATGGTGACCAGACCCGAAATGGTCGAGCGGCTCTACGAACGGGTCGCCGACTTCTTCCAGCGGACGCTCGGCAAGCCCAGGAACCGTTAGACGCGCCGGCGGCGGCAGAGCACAACCGTCGCGATTGCCGGGAGAGCGAGCGGCGCCGGCGAGGGGACGACATCTCCTTCCGTGATAACACGGATGAAATCGCCGGGCTGCGAGATCGAGATGGAGAACTGGATGGTGGTGCCGCCCCCGCCGATCGTGAACTGGTCGTTCACCATTTCCATCCCGCGGAAGTCCACGCCGTGCGTGAACAGCGTCGGAGCGCCGAGAAAATCGGAATCATCGAGATGCCGGAAACCGGGCGCATTCACCACGATCACGCCGATGATCGGCCGGTCGAACTTGACGAAGCCCTGCACCGATCCGCTGCCGCCGGGGGGAGCATCAAAGTGGATGTAGAGGCTCCGCACCCAGGTTCCCGCCGCGATCTGCGTCGTGACCAGATCGGAGTCCGAGGAGTACGTGCCGATCGAGTGTGCATTGACCCAGATCGCCTGCGATAGAGCTACGTCCTGGGCCTCGTTCCAGCAGTAGGCAGAGGTGGTGTTGGTCAGCACGTCGAGCTGCGCATCGGCCGGCTGCGAAATCTGCGAAACCTGCGCCAGCGTACCCACGATCGCGCCGTGAGAAACAGCGCACAACACCGCGGCAATCGCCGCTCCCGGAATTCCCGTCTTGACCATGTGTCTCTCTCCCTGTGCCATCAGCCTGCCGGGGCGGATCGGCAGCAGATTCCATTCTCCCTGCCCGGCGGGCAAAGTGCAAGCCGGCAGAAAAACCCTTACCGGCGACGCCGCGACAGGCCCAAGAGGCCAAATCCGGCCAGCGCCAGCGAACCCGGTCCGGGCACGGTGAGCACTCGGATGAAATCGCCGGGCTGCGTGATGCTCAAGTCAAACTCGATCGTGTCACCGGAGATGGTCAGCCGGAACGCGTCCGATCCGAACTCCAGCCCGCGGTTGTTGTTCCCCTGGGTAAAAAGTGTTGGGGCGCCCAGAAAGTCCGAATCGTCAAGATGACGGGCACCGGCTTCGTTGAGCACGATCACGCCCAGAATCTGTCCGTCAAAGCGCACGCGGCCCTGGATCGACGCCGAAGTCTGCGGCGCCACATCGAAGTGGATGTAATGGCTGTTGACCACCGTCCCCGCCGTGAGCGACGCGGAAATCAGGTCTCCCAGCTGGTTGTACGTGCCGGGGGCGAAGGCGTCGATCGCCACAGAGCGGTCGAGAGCAAAATTCTGGATCTCGTTCCAGCAGTACGCAGTATTCGGATTGGTGAGCACATTGAACCGCGCGTCGAGCGGTTGCGCGATCTGCGTCACCTGCCCACCCACGGCAACGATCGCTGCATTCCCGAGCGAAACAACCGAACCGGCCGCGATCGCGGCAAAAGCACATTTCCAATGCATGATTTCTCTCCCTCTCTTCCCAATACGGTCTTCCGAAGTCTCGGGGCGGAATCCGATTCTCCGAAAGCGGCCAAACGGCCGAAACCCAGTATCCTCGGAAACCAACGCGATTCCAAGCTCTTTGATGCGGTTCCCAGCACTTTTTCAGTGTTCGGACCCGAATGGGCGGCGTCTGTTAGCATTCGGCATGGCTGCGATCAATACGGGGAAGGTCGGCGTAGGTCCGGGAAAAGCCCGGGAGCTTCATTTCTCGAACATCGACGAGATGCTGGCCGACATGGACCGCCTCGTTGCCGCGGAACGGGCCGGCACGCTCGAGCGACTCGGAAACTGGACGCCGGGCCAGATCTTCGATCACCTCGCAACGTGGATCGACTACGCATTCGACGGCTACCCGCCAAGCCTGCGGCCCCCCTGGATCGTCCGGTTCATCGTGGGATTTCAGAAATCCAAGTTCATCCGGGGGCCGATGCCGCGCGGCGTGCGCATTCCGGGGATCTCGGGCGGCACACTCGCGACCGATGTTGTGCCGCTCGACGAAGGCGCCGCACATCTGCGGCGCTCCGCGGAGCGCCTCAAACGAGAGAAGCCCACGCAGAAAAACGTTCTCTTCGGCGAAATGACGCACCAAGAGTGGACGGCCATGAATCTCCGCCACGCCGAGCTTCATATGAGCTTCCTGCGTCCGGCCTGATCCGGCTCAGGCCATCGTCATGCCGCCATCGACAACGATGGTCTGGCCGGTGAAGAATCCGGCCTCGTCGCTCGTGGCATACGCAACCGCCGCGGCGATGTCGTCGGCGGTCCCGAATCGCTTCACCGCGATCATGCCCATGACATGGTCCTTCACCTGCTGCGGAAGGTTCTGCGTCATGTCCGTCTCGATGTAGCCGGGCGCGATCACGTTGCACGTGATGTTCTTGCTGCCAAGCTCGCGCGCGATGGACTTGCTCAGGCCGATGAGCCCGCTTTTGGCCGCGGCATAGTTCGCCTGGCCCGCGTTGCCCACGACGCCGCTCGTCGAGGAGATGTTCACGATGCGCCCGAATTTGCCCTTCATCATCGCACGGGCCGCCGCGCGGATCGCGACAAACGCGCTGGTCAGATTCGTGCCCACCACCAGGTTCCAGTCCTCGTCGCTCATGCGGAGCGCCAGGCCGTCCTTGGTGATGCCCGCGTTGTTGACCAGGATGTCGAGGCGCCCGTGGGTCTCGGCGATCTTCTCGATCGCCGACGCGAAGGCCTTGGGGTCGGAAATGTCGGCCGCAACAACCGACGCGCTGCCCCCGCCGGATTCGATGCCGTGCTTGACGTCGTTGAGAGCGCTCTCGGTGCGTGCAACGAGCACCACGTGACGCCCGTCGCGGGCGAGACGCTGGGCGATGGCGCGGCCGATGCCACGGGAAGCGCCGGTGACGACGGCGACGCGTTTGATCGATTCGGTCATGGACTCATCCTGTGCTGGGAATACCCGCGCCGATTGGCCGGGAGAATGGTGTGCCGCAAATCAGTCGAAGCGGCCGTCGTCGAACTGGTTCGCTCGCGGATGCGTGGCGCGCCCCACGGGCTGTCCGTTGAAGAGATACTTCTCACCCGAGAGAGTGCCCCCGAATCGCAGCACGTAGGCGTTGCCCGGTTCCTGGACCGCCAGGGTGACCGTGAATGTCGCCGGACGCGCACCCGGTGCAGCGACCTCCACCACGCGGACAGCCTCGATTTTGCTGGTGGAGTCGTCCCACTGGCCTCCGCTCTGCAACTGCTCCAGAACGTCCTTGGCTTCGCCCGTCAACAGCCCGCCAAACGCCTTGGCGTCGCCCTTCGCCAGCGCACTGGCAAGGTCGATCACGCTCTTGGCGACCAGGTCATCCCCGGGGGCCTTCTCCTGCGGGAATTGAACCCGCTTGTCGGCCTTTTGTGCCTGCAGATACGTGTTGATATCGACCGACTCCATCTTGGGCGCCGGTGCGGCCGTTGCCGCGGGCGTCGGCGGAGGCGGTGGGGGGGCTTTGGGCTTGGGCCTCGACTCGCCGCAGGCGGCAAGAGCGAAACAAAGCCCCAGCGTCAGAAGGGCCGCCGGGAGAACGCGGGTGATGGTGTGCCTGGTCAGCATGCGTGAGTTCATGGTTCTTCGTGGGGCAGGACTTTGATGTTCTTGTCGATGCGACGATAAAGCCCGGCGAGCGTGCGCCCGGGCGCGAGCTCGTGAAACTCAGCTTTTCCGCCCTGCTGGGCCGCGATCGCGGCGCACGACTGCGCCCAGCGAACCGGGCTTGTCAGCTGCTCGACCAGCCTGCGCCGGATGCCGGCCGGTTCCGCCTCGTGCGGCGCCGCGGTCACGTTGGCGAAGACCGGGCACCGGGGTGCCCGAATAGAGGTCTTTTCCAGAGCATCATGCAGGCGGTCTGCCGCGGGCTTCATCAGCGGAGAATGGAACGCGCCCGCGACGACAAGCGCAGTCGCCCGAAGCCCAAGCTCAGAGGCGATCGGCCCGGCACGGTCGCAGGCGGACTTGGAGCCGGAAAGCACGATCTGCCCGGGTGCATTGAAATTTGCACAAACCAGCACGTCGCCGCCCCGCGCTTTCTCGCAGACCTGCAGCGCCTGAGCCTCGTCCGCGCCGATCAGCGCGACCATGCCCCCCTGCGAAGCCTCCGCAGCGTCCTGCATGGCCCGGCCACGCAGGGCCACCAGCTTGAGCCCATCCTCAAAGGACATTGCGCCGCCAATCGTCAGGGCGGTGTATTCGCCCAGGGAAAGGCCCGCCGCCGCGGCGATCGGGGCCTCACCGTTGCCGTAGTTCCACTGAGCCTTGAGGGCCGCGTAGCAGGCGATGGAAGTCGTAAAGATTGCCGGCTGGCTGGCGTCGGTCTGGTTCAGGCGTTCCGCGGGCCCCTCGAAGCACAGTGTGCTCAGTTTGGACCCCAGCGAAGCACCAAGGATGGAGTCCGCCTGCTCGAATACCGCCCGTGCTTCCGGCGACTGCCCAAAGAACGCCTTGTCCATGCCGACGGCCTGGGCGCCCTGTCCGGGGCACAAAATGACGAGGGGCGTGCTCATGGCCCGATTCTACGCGATCAGGGTCGGCCGCGCACCCGGCCGGGTTGTCCGTCCCTAAAGCTGCCAGAGGCTGCTGCCCCAGGTCAGGCCGCCGCCAAAGGCGACAAACATCACCTTCGCGCCTTCCCGGATCCGCCCCGACTTCTTGAGTTCGTCAAAGCAGAGCGGCACCGACGCGGCGACGGTATTGCCGTAGCGGTCGATGTTGATGTACAGCTTGTCCTCGGCAAGGCCGAACCGTTCGCGTGCGGCGGTGAGGATGCGCTGGTTGCTCTGGTGGCAGACGTACATATCCACGTCAGACGGCTTCACGTTCGCCTTCGCGAGCGTCTCTTCGATCAGTTTCGGGAACGTGCCCACGGCGAACTTGAACACCGAGGCTCCGTTCATCTGCACATGCTCGTACTTGGATTCATCCGGGGCCACGCCCTCGGGGAAGTCCTGCACGCAGCGGGGAACGTAAATCTCTTTCCAGCCCGGGCCGTCCGAGTGCATCGCCTGGGCAATCACGCCCTTAGAAGTATCGTCGGTCGCCTTGAGGACAACTGCGCCCGCCGCATCACCGAAGATGATCGCGGTCGATCTGCCCGCGTTGGAATAGTCCATGAGGTTGGAAAGCGTGTCCGCCCCGACCAGCCCGACAGTCCGGTACGCCCCGCCCCGGATCAGGTCGTGGGCGATATTGAGCCCGTACACAAACCCAGAGCAGGCGGCCGTCAGATCGAACGCGCCGCACTGGCCCGCCCCAATGTGATTCACAACCAGCGATGCAGAGGCCGGGCAGCTCATCTCCGCCGTCATGGTGGCCACGATCACCAGGTCGAGGTCGGTCGGGCTCAGGTGTGCGTCCGCCAGCGCGGCCTTGAGCGCTTCGCCCGCGAGCTGACTGGTCGACTCGCCCTTGGATCGGTCGATAATCCGGCGCGAACGGATGCCCGTCCGCTGGACGATCCACTCGTCCGATGTTTCCATCAGCCTTTCAAGGTCGGTGTTGGTCAAGCTCCGGGCGGGCAGAGCCGAGCCGGTCCCCGCAATTCGGACGCCGACGGGACGCCGGCCGCTTGAAGTTCCATTGGACATGCGTGCACAAGTCTACGCGCCGCATTCACGCTTCGGAGCCGGATTCGACCAGGTGGCCCGCAACCGCGTGCACCTCTTCGAGCCGCCGGGCGATCGTCTGGTTCACGCCGCTGCTGACAAACCGGCGGCAATTGCGGATCGCGTTCTTGATCGTCTTCGCCTCGCTGCTGCCGTGGGCGATGAACATCGCCCCGTTCACGCCCAAAAGCGGGGCGCCGCCGTGCTCGTGGTAGTCGTTCTTCTTCCAGATCTGCTTGAAGACCGGCTCGATCTGCAGCATCAGGCCCGGGTCGGTCGTCATGATCTCGGTCGCGAGCGCTGAAAAAATCGACTTCGCCAGGCCCTCGGCCATCTTGAGCAGCGTGTTCCCGACAAATCCGTCCGTGACGATCACGTCGGCGTTCCCGTCGAACAGGTCGCGCCCTTCGACATAGCCGACATAGTTCAGGCCCGGAGTCGCCTTGAGCAGGTCCCGGGTCTGCTTGACCGTGTCGGTCCCCTTCGCCTCCTCGCTGCCGATGTTCATCTGAGCAACGCGGGGATTCTCGATGCCGTGCACAACCCGCGCCAATTCCGCGGCCATGACGCCGTACTGCCAGAGGTGCGTCGGCTTGGGCTCGGGGTTCGCGCCGCAGTCGATCATGACCACGGGGCCCTTGAACGCGGGCACCGTCACGGCGATGCCGGGGCGGTGCACCCGGGCCAGCCGCTTCATGTGCATGATGCCCGCGGAAACGCAGGCGCCGGTATTACCCGCGCTCAGCACCACGTCCGCCCGCGCGCCCGGTCCGGACGTCGGGGCTTTCTCGCTCCCCAAAAGCGCCATTTTGACGATCGAGCTGTCTTTCTTGGAGCGGACAGCCTTGGCCGGGCTCTCCTCCATCCCGATCACTTCGGAAGCGTGCTCGATCTCGATGCGGCCATCGCGCACCGCCCGATCGGTCAGGTAGTCGCTGATGAGATCCCGCGGCCCGACCAAGATCAGCTGGTCGTCACTGCCCAGCTCCTCAAGAGCCGCAACGCAGCCTTTCAGAATTGCGTCGGGGGCGTGGTCGCCTCCCATGACGTCAACGGCGATTCGCATCGGCCGATTCCTGCTTCCCATTTGGCGTGCGAGAGCGGGAGACCAGAGCCTCACCGCCGTACTGCTGCCGGTTTAGACCCAACTTAGTTCTTGGGCATTCCGATGCCGAGCTTGGGCACCTTGATCCGCAGACCGGCCCGAACGTAGCCGGACTCCGCGCACACCCGGTGGTGCTGCTTGGGCATGCCCGAGAGAGGGCACACCGTCTGCGTTGTCGCTGTCAGGGCGTGGTGGGTGCGACGCCGACGCGTGCGGCCGTAGCTGACTCTTTGTGGAGGAAGCATGTTCCAGTCTCCAAAGCACGCGGCAGGCACCAGGCCGGGCCGAACTTTGACCAATTCCCCGTCTCGCTTCCGCAACGCTGCGGCAGCCAATTCAGGGCCAAGAGTTTAGGAAAGACCCCCCGGAGGGTCAATCCGCCGCCCCCCGAACCGTTCAAACCCCCCTCCGGCTGTCCAAACCGGGTTGAGGGGAGTATTATCCCGGCCTGTGGCGGGCTCCCAAGCCCGCAAACGCCTCCCTAGCTCAGTTGGTAGAGCAGCTGACTCTTAATCAGCGGGTCGAAGGTTCGAGTCCTTCGGGGGGCACTTTGAGCCGAGCTTCGGAAGCGCCAATGGACCCGGTGCGCTCCGCCGGTGCGAGCGCCGACGGGCGGCGTTTGCCCTTGAAGACCATGGCCGCGGCCCCTTCCGGCATTCGCGGCTGGCACTCAATTTTCTTTGAGCCGTTCGCTGTGCTGCTCAGGCACCGCAGGATGCTGTTCCGGACGTCCCTTGCCGATGTCCGAGCCCGGATAGCGGCCTCCGCGCTCGGCTGGATCTGGATCGGCCTCTATCCCCTTCTTTTCCTCGGGGCCTACGCCCTGGTCTACCTGTATGTCTTTCAGGTCCGCTTTCCTGCGTACGGCGGCCGCGACTATGTCGTGCTGATCTTCTGCGGCCTCGTCCCGTTCCTCTGGTTTTCCGAGTCTCTCGCTGTCGGCACGGGCTCGGTCGTGGCCAACGGCAACCTCATCAAAAACACCCTCTTCCCGATCGAACTTGTCCCGGCCAAGTCCGTCCTAGCGGCACAGGCAACATTCGCGGTCGGAATCGTGATGGTGGTGGGGGCGCTTGCTGCCACCGGAAAACTCTCGGCATGGGTGACGCTGCTCCCGCTGCTCTGGTTTTTCCAGTTCCTGCTGACCGTCGGCGTGGTCTGGGCGACGTCTTCTCTGTGCGTGTTTGTGCGGGATCTCCAGCAGATCATCGGCGTCTGCCTCCTCCTGCTCATGATGGTGAGCCCGATCGCCTTCCCGGCAGAAGCCGTTCCCGAAAACCTGCGCGGCTGGATGGGCCTGAACCCGCTCTACTACCTCATCACCTGCTATCAGGACGTGCTGATCAACGGCAGACAACCCGCCAACCTGCTGCCCCTGGGGATCATCTCCTTCGCGGCATTTTTTGTTGGCCATGCGATCTTCTCCCGGCTGAAGGGAGTGTTTGCGGATTATGTCTGATCCCGCACTCGAACTTCACGACGTGGGAAAGCGGTTCAGGCTGTTCAGCAGGCCCGGGCTGCGGGCGATCGATGCCCTCGGGGGCGGATGGCTCCTGCGCGGGATGGGCGCGACCTCGCGGGAACTCTGGGCCGCCCGTCATATTAGTTTCCGCGTGGAACGGGGCGAACGTGTCGGGCTGATCGGTCGCAACGGCGCCGGTAAAAGCACAACACTCAAGATGATCATCGGGACTCTGACCCCGACCGAAGGGCGCGTCGAGGTCCGCGGGCGCATCCAGGCGCTCATGGAGATCGGCACCGGCTTTCACCCCGAATTCACCGGGCGACAGAACATCCAGGCCGCCCTTTCTTATCAGGGCATCACCGGTCGCGATGCGCATGCGCTCGAGCCCGAAATCATCGATTTTTCCGAACTCGCCGAGTTCATCGACCAGCCGGTGAAGACCTACTCCGCGGGCATGTACGCCCGACTCGCGTTTTCTGCCGCCACCGCGGTGATCCCCGACGTTCTTGTCATCGACGAAATCCTGGGAGCCGGTGACGCCTACTTCGCGGGCAAGTGCCTCGACCGGATGAGAGACCTGACCGAGCGTTCGGGAACGACCGTGCTGTTTGTCAGCCACGACGCGTCGGCCGTCCAGGTGCTCTGCCAGCGCTGCATCTGGATCGAGCGCGGCACAGTCAAGGAAGACGGCCCGACCCTTTCGGTGCTCAAGTCCTATGCGACGCAGGTGCGCCGGGACGAGGAGGCCAGGCTCCGAGCACGCGATGCGCGCGCCGCCGGTGAACCGCGCGAGAGCCCCGGATCGCTGCCACGCGATACGAGCAACTACGGGTCGGGCGCCTGCACGATCGAGAGCGTCGAACTCGAGGATGCGGACTCTTCCGACGCCAAGATCGTCCTCGCCGATCGCCCCTGCCGGGTCAAAGTGCGGGTATTCGCCCCGTCTCCCATCTCCAACCCCGTCTTTGTCTTTTGCGCCTACCTGCCCAGCGGGCTTTGTGCCATGCAATTGGTCGTCGCGGGCGAAGAGTGCGGGGCGCCGGAGATTTCGGGCTCAAATCGTGTAGAGTTTGTGATCGATCGGCTCGTCCTGGGCGCCGGCGAATACGTGGCCAGTGTGGCCGTGTTCGAGCGGATGCCACGCCTTGGCGCCGAGCCGCGGGCTTATCACGTGATGGACCGGTCTTTCCATTTCAAGGTCGAAGACGAGGCCGGGCCGGCCCGAGTGGAGCGGGGCGTTTGCCGCCAGCCGTTCCGGGCGGAGGTCCATGCCGGCTGACTTCACCAAGACCTACTTCGCGCGTGCCGAAGCCTGGTCTCAAAGGATCGACCGCTATCAGCAGGAAGTGCTCGGAGACCTGCTCGCCATCCTTCCCGCGGACTGTGAGTCCATCCTGGATGTGGGGTGCGGCAACGGCCTGCTGACCAACCAGCTTCCCGCTTCCATCCGCGTTGTCGGTCTGGACCCAAGCCCCGTCGCGCTCGAATCGGTCCAGCGCGAAAAGGTGTGCGCCGACGCGACTCGCATCCCGTTCCAGGACGGCGCTTTCGACGTCGTTATGGCCAACGACGTCATCGAGCACGTTCGCAAGACCGACGAGGCCGCGATCGTCCGCGAGATGGCCCGCGTGGCACGCCGGCTGGTCATCGTCACCGTCCCATTCATGGAGGACCTTGCGTGCGCATCGGTCCGCTGCGCCGTCTGCCGCAAGCTCTACCACATCAACCATCACCGCCGGGCCTACGACATCGGTTCCACGAAAGACCTTCCGCTCGGCGGTTCTTGGCGCTGTGCCGCGCGCATCGTCACGGGGGACAACTGGTCGCGCGATCCGGCCCCGCTGCCAAGGCTGCGAACGCATCTCGGGTATGACCTCAAGCAGCTGACCAGCGCCGTCTGCCCCGGCTGCGGCTCCACCGAGACCGTTCCGCCCCGCACCCCGGATCGTGCTCTGCAGGATCTCGAGAATCGCCTGGCGCAGAGCGAATTCGCGCCGTCCAGGGAGGCGACCGAGCTTGCTCGCTGCCGCACAGAACTCATGACCGTTTTCGCCAGCGATATCGGAGCGGAGGAGGAACTCTGGTCGCGACTTGAAAGTCAGAGCGCGCCGCGCCTCGCAGGTCGACGGGTCGATCTGGGCCTGTGCGAACCGGGCGCCACTTCACCCGGCTCCCCACCCGGCACCCCATCGAGCTCCGATCTGCCCCGCTGGCCCGTCCAGCCCGCATGGGTCCGCGGGAGCGAGGGAACCGGCCGGATGCTGGTCTCGTTCCCAGCATTCCTGGAGGGATCGCTCAGCATCCGTATCAGGGGCGAATCCCCGCACAGAGGAACGATCACGGTCAACGAATGGATCGGGGATTACGCCCGGCACGACGAAGTGGAAGTTCCGCCCGGCGCATTCGATGTTGTCCTTCCTCCCTCAACGTTCAAAGGGTGTTACGGGCGTCTGCTGGAAATTCTTCAAACCCGGGACGTGCGCATCAGCTCCGTCGCTCTTGAGGGTTCCGGGCAGAGCCGCGAGCACCTGCCCCTGCCGGAAACAGCACGGTTCATCCCGCTCGACGCCGGCGAACAAATCTGGCTCAGCGTCGCACGCTACGAAGGCGAACTGCCGCTCGACGCCTGGATGACCGACCCCGCGCAGCGCCTCACGATTTCGGCCATGAACCGCTCCGGCACCCGTACCGCTGAACATATCGAGAGTGCCCGCGAATTCGGTTCGCTCGCGGCGGCCGCCGTGCGAAGGCGCCCGTGGCGCATCCCCGTCGCCCGCGCCGCACGCCCCTCCGGGGCCCGCATGCATGTCCCCCGGGGCAGGGCCGGCAACTTTGTCATGATCTGCCACGACCAGCAGATCGACCGCCGCATCCTGCAGCAGTCGGCTTCACTCATCGATGCCGGTTGGGCCGGCGCGATCGTCTGTCTTTCGCGTGACGACGAGGATGCGCTCGAGAGCGATGGCCCGCTCGCCATTCACCGCATCGGCCTTCGGCACATCGTTCCCGACAACTGGCTCTACTGGGGCCACGCCGTCCGCAACTGGCTCTGCCATCGCAGGCCCGCCTACGGCAAATACGCCGCCTGGCTCAACGGAAAGCTCTACCCGCCCCAGCTCCGCCTCGCCTACGGCGGCAAGAACATCAACCATCCCCTTTCCTTCGATCTCTGCTTCGAGGAAGCGGCACGCCGGTACCCCGCCGACATCGTGTTTGCTCACGACCTGCCGGCCCTCCGCGCCGGCGCCTCGCTCGCCAAACACTGGGGAGTGCCCCTGGTCTACGACGCCCACGAGCTCTACCCGGAGCAGGTGACTTTTACCCTCCGCCAGAAATGGATCTGCAAGCGCCGAGAGTCCGCCGAGATCGGGCGTGCCGACGCGGTTTTCACTGTCAACCGCTCGATCGCGGCGGAAATGGCGCGCCGGTACGGCATCGCCGAGCCCGGCGTGCTGCTCAACGCGGGCGATCCGCCCGGTTCGTCGGTTTCGCGCGTCGGGCCCGATCCGATCCGTTCCCGCCTCGGGCTGCCCCCAGAGAAGAAGATCGTTCTTCTGCAGGGCGGGCTCAGCCCGCACCGGAACATCGAAATGGTCGCCGCCTCCGCGGAATTTGTCCGATCCGAAAACGCCGTCATCGTCATCCTCGGCTCGGGCTCGATCGAGGACCAGCTCCGTTCCATCGGAGAGAAAAGCCGTACGCTCGGTTCGCGTCTCTTCCTCATTCCCGCCGTGCCGCAGGAAGATCTGATCGCCTATTCCGCCGGTGCCGATCTCGGGATTATCCCATACCCGGCCGTGGACCTGAACACCCGGTTCTGCACACCGAACAAGCTCTTTGAGTACATCGCCGCGGGCGTGCCGATCGCGGCCAACGACCTGCCGGAGCTGCGCCGGTACGTGAAGGAAACCGGCTTTGGCGAAGTGGGAAACACCTCTTCTCCGCGCGAGATCGCCGTTCTGATTGATCGCATGCTCGAGACGCCGGGCCTGCTCGAGGGCTGCCGGGCCCGCATACGCGAGGGCGGCAGGCGCTATACCTGGGACACCGAAGCGCTCGGCCTGATCGAAACAGTTGAAACGGTCACACAGACATGCCGGATTCGACCGCTCTTCGCCCAATTCCCCGGACAAGGTGCCCAGCCATGAGGCGCACGATTTCGACAAGTCTTGCAGCGATCGCGGGGACCCTGCTCGTTTCATGGATCCTGACGGCCGGCGTTTCCCATCGCCCCGCCTTCGCTCGTGTCGTTCTCGCCTCGGCGCCGGCCAGCCCCGAAGAGAAGATCGACCGGGAAAACCGCGAGTATGTTCGGGCGTGGGCCGAGCGCGAATTCCCCCCCGAACTGCGGGCCAAGCCCATCGAGTTCTTCACCGATCTCACCCGCACTGTCGCCACACGCACCAAGCTCGGATTCGCCAAGGGTGATTCTCAGTCGAGCTTCGCGGCGTACGTGATCCGGGAGCGAATCGGGCAGTGCGGCGAGACCGCCGCCGTCGTCAAGACCATCGCCGAGGAATTCGGTTACCCTGCCCGCTACGTCAATCTCAACAATTTCCCCAAGACAGGCGTCGGACACACGCAGGTCGAAGTCTGGATCGATGGTGCCTGGCACCTCTTCGATCCGACCTTCGGAGTTGTCTACCGCGACGAAAAGGGAAGACTTCTCTCGTTCGGCCTGCTTCATCAGCGCCCCGAGCTCGCCGATCGCTACCGGACCAAGCTCGGCACGTCGATCCCCTCCGACAACCGGCTTTTCGAACTGTTTACCGGTTCGCTCGCCTTCGCGGCACGCGACTCTTCAGGCCCGGTGGGCTCGCTCTACCCGACCGTCTATCAGTTTCCCATTCCCGTCGGTCCAGCGGATGCCGAGGGCGTGGTGTGGAAGCTCGGCAAGGTTGATTCGAGCGGCGAAGATCTGGTCGACTCGAATCCGAACGGCGGCCTCGCGGTCGGATACACGTTTGTTGGCGACGGAGTGCTCACAAACAACCTGCACCGCTACAAATTTCACGGCATGGTCCCCGGCAGGCCATACCAGATGAAGTTTTGGTTTCGCGGCGGCTCCCCAAACTTCGCCGCCCGGCTCGACGAGGTGCGGGGCGCCCGGATCGACGGCGGATGGTCCTTCTCGCTCGATCGCAAAGCCCATCCAGCTGTCTGGACCGTCTGTTTCACCCCCGATTCGACCGACGCCGAGTTCACCCTCTGGCATCCTGTCCGCGGACGTGCCTGCTACGGACAGCTCGACGCCCTCGAGCTTCGCGAATCCCGCGGAGACTGCCCGGCCGCCGCACCCGCATTCCCCCTCCCCGTGCCACCCCAGACCCCGATCGATCGGGGCGCGCCCGACGCGGCAGGGATCGTTCGGGAAAAACTCCCCGACGGCAGACTCGTTTACAGCCCCTTCACCGTCGCGCTCCAGGCTATGGAAGGAGCCGCCGGCCTCGAAAAGTACAAGACCGTTGAGGGACGCGCCGCCGGATTGATCCCCCGCCTCGAAGGTTCCACACCTTCCACCGACCCTGTAGCAAAGAACGCTCTCGGCTGGCTGTTGAACAACGCCTTCGAACTCTCCGACGGCTCGCTGGTTTGGTACTACGAATTCGAAAACACCTAC
The DNA here is from genome assembly GCA_018242625.1 of Planctomycetota bacterium. Lineage (GTDB taxonomy): Bacteria > Planctomycetota > Phycisphaerae > Phycisphaerales > UBA1924 > JAFEBO01. The sequence goes on along the minus strand of JAFEBO010000003.1, from coordinate 90,563 downwards.
AACAACATCATCACCCAGCCCCCCTGGCCTTCTGCCTTTGGCCAGGCGTATGTGCTCAGGGCGCTCGTCCACGCGGCTCAGAATGGCGACAGCGCGGCTCGCGCCGCCGCGGTGCGTGCGGCCGATGCATTTGCGGTTCCGATCGAAAACGGCGGCTTCCGCAGCACCCTGCCCGGTGGCGAGTGGTTCTTTGAAGAAGTGCCCGCGGTCCCCGCCCCGCACATCCTCAACGGCCACATGGTTTCGACGCTCACGCTCTTCGAAGCGGCCGACGCGCTCAAGAACGAGAAGATCCGGGGCTACGCCGACCAGGGCCTGAAAACCCTCCGTGCGATCCTGCCTCTTTACGACACGGGCTATTGGTCGAGATACGACCTCAATCCAAAGAACACCGAGTGGATCGTTCAGGTCGCGCCCGAGTCGGCCGCGGCGAAGATCGGTGTCATAAGCGTTGCGCTCGTGTCCGAAGCCGCCGGAAGCGTTCGCCGCGCCGATGCTCTTTCGGGGGACGGGCTGGCCAATCGCATCGTCGGGCTGGATTGGGGAGCGGTGCGCCACCACAACGGGCAGCCCTACCGCGAGCCCGCCTTCGGGCCCGACCTGCACGCCGCCGCCGTGAGAGGCGGGACACGCCAGAATTCCTACGCCATCCTGGAGCCGCCGGGTCCATCCGGAGCCGAAAGAAGCAGGCCCGACCCCCTCATCCTCGAGGTTGAATACCTCGACCTTGGGGCGGGAGAAGTCTCGCTCAGGAGCCAGAGCATCGCTCACGGGAACACCCTCCAGTTTGTTCCGATCCCCGGAGGGACAATCCAACTCCTGGGCGATGGACTCCGAAAGGTCGCGAAGATCCCGGTGCCCGCGCAGGCTTTCGGCTGGTTCATGGGAGTCGACTACCAGACCTATCACGTAGAGCTTCTGCAAAAGCTCAGCGCCAGGACCAAGGACGCGATGCTCGCCGATTACGCGGCACGATGGGCGAAGTACCTTCAGCAGTGGTCCGATCCGATGCCAGAGCCCGAAGCGCAACCCGCAAAGGCTGCACACTGATGGGTGCGCACCTGCTTCCAGTCGGCGGGAGGTTGCCGCGGTGAGCAGCGTTCTTGTGATCTCCGCGCACTCCGGGCTTCTCGACCGCCGGATTGTGGCCCAGCTCAACGAGCTTGCAGCTTCCGGACGGAAAGTCCGCTTTGTGACCACGCCTGTGCAACTCGACGGATCGGGCTTGCACCCGGCGGTCGATGTCATCGGCCGCGGCGCCGACAGTCCTTCCTCGGAAAGTGGTGGGGGAGCGGCAAAGACCGGCAGTCCCATTGCGGCAGATCGGATTGGTCCGCTCAAACGCCTCTACAGAATGCTCCCCCAGCCTGTCCGGCTTCTGCGCCGGGATGCTGGCTACACCCTCTTTCCGAATCGTCAGCCGCCGCACACGCGGTTCCTGGTCGAGGCTGCCGCGGGTCTCGACGCCGATGCGGTCCACTGCCACGACCTTGAGACGCTGCCCGCCGCCGACGCGCTTTGCGCGGCCATCGCCGTCCGCACGGGCGTACGCCCCAAGCTCATTTACGACACCCACGAACTCTTCCCCTTCCAGGAACCTTCGCGGTCTTTCCAGCGGTATTGGACAGCGATCGAGCGCCGGTTCATCGCAGGAGCGGACGCGATCATCGCGGTGAACAGTTCCATCGCCGATGAACTGGTCCGCAGGTATCGAGTCCCAGCCCCTGCTGTGCTTTACAACAGCTTCGGGGTTTCTCTTCCGGACCAGAATCTGACAAGGGCCGAGGCGCTCCATCGGCTCGGCTTCGCCGAAGAGGGGCCGCCGGTCGTACTGTTTCAGGGAGGCTTTACCTGGGCGCGCAACCTCCGAAATCTGGTCCTGGCCTTCGCGTCGCTGGAGCAAAGAGCCAGGCTTGCGCTCCTGGGTGGCGGGCCTGCCGCGCCCGGTCTCCAGTCGATGATCCGGAACCAGGGGATGAGAAACGTCTCTATCGCTTCGTGGGTTCGGCCCGATGAGCTGCTGTCGATCGTCCGCAGGGTGGACATGGGAATCATCCCCTACCGGGGTGATCGCTGCCTCAACGACCGGTTCTGCACTCCCAACAAGCTCTTCGAATTCATGGAGGTGGGGCTGCCGATCTGCTCCAGCGATCTGCCCGAACTCCGCCGGATCGTGCGAGGCTGCGGGATCGGCGAGGTCTACGACATGTCCGATGCGTCGTCGATCGCCGCGGCGGTCACCGACTGCCTCGAGAAAGTCCGGTCGGGCGCTTTCACCGGCCTGCGAGATACGGCCCGGACCGAGCACCTCCGCTGGCCGGCACAGGCGCGCACCCTGCTCGGCCTGTATGATCGGCTGGGAGTCTAAATCGCATGTGCGGCATCTGCGGCATCCACTTTCACCAGCCCAACAAGGACGGCCTTCACGATCTCAAAAAGATGATGGCCGCGATCGCCCATCGCGGCCCGGACGGCGACGGATCGTGGTCCGATCCCACGGGCCGTACCTGGTTCGGCCACCGGCGGCTCTCGGTCATCGACGTCGACGGCGGCCGCCAGCCCATGTTCAACGAGGACGGATCCATCGCCCTCGTTTTTAACGGCTGCATCTACAACTACCAGGAACTTGCCCGAGAACTCCGCGCCAAGGGGCACAAGTTCAAAACCCATTGCGATACCGAGGTCATCGTCCATGCCTACGAGGAGTGGGGCGACGAGTGCGTCCAGCGGTTCAACGGCATGTGGGCCTTTGTGGTGCACGACGGTCGAAACGGCCGCATCTTCTGCTCCCGTGATCGCCTGGGCATCAAGCCGCTCTACTTCACAGAGTCGGAACGTGCATTCGCATTTGCCTCGGAGATCAAGGCGCTGCTCGCGGCCGGCTTTGCTCCGCCCGCGGTTGACAGGGACGGTCTGCGTCAGTACATGACCTTTCAGCTGTGCCTGGGCGACCGCACGCTCTTTGATCGGGTGCGCCGGCTTCCGCCGGGATGCAATCTCATCCTCGAACCGGGAAAGCCCGCCCGTATCAGCAGCTACTGGGATATTCATTTTGGGCTCCGGGAAGGAGTCTCGGAATCCGAATTCGTCGAGGAGCTCCGGTTTCTGCTGGACGATGCCGTACGGCTGCAGCTCGTTTCCGACGTTCCGCTCGGCGCCCACCTGTCCGGCGGGCTCGACTCTTCCACCGTCGTCTGCCTCGCCCGCAAGCTGCTCGCGTCCGCCCCGCTCAAGACCTTCACAGGCGCCTTTGCCGGCGGCCCGGCTTATGACGAGACATCGCACGCAAAGATCGTCGCCCAGCGTGCCCGGACGGACTACATCGAGACCTTCCTCGGTCCGGAAGACTTCCGCGAGTCCATCGGCCGCATCATCTATCACATGGATGAGCCGGCCGCCGGGCCCGGCGTTTTTCCTCAGTATTTCGTGAGCAAGACCGCCGCGAAGCATGTCAAGGTCGTTCTTGGCGGCCAGGGGGGCGATGAGAATTTCATCGGCTACGCCCGCTACATCATCGCCTATCTCGAAGAGTGCCTCAAAGGCGCGATCTTCCAGACCGCCCACCAGCGCCAATACGTCGCCACGCTGCAGTCGATCGTCCCGAGCCTTCCGACGCTCGAGCAGTACGTACCCATGCTCCGGACCTTCTGGAGCAACGGCCTGTTCGGCGAGCCCTCGGCCCGCTATTTCGCCCTGATGGACCGCTCGGCCGACAGCCGGGAGATCTTCCACTGTGCCGATGTGCTCGATCAGGATGCGACGTATTCAGAATTCCGTTCGATCTTCGAAGCGCCCGAGGCCGCCTCGAAGATCAACAGGATCATGTACTTCGATTTCAAAACGCACCTTCAGTCACTCCTGCACGTCGAAGACCGGACCAGCATGGCCGTGGGGCTCGAGTCCCGCGTTCCGCTCCTGGACCATCGCCTCGTCGAGCTGATGGCTTCGATCCCGCCCGTGATCAAGTTCCGCGACGGAAAGCCCAAAAACCTCTTCCGTCAGGCCGTCGCCGGGTTTGTCCCGCAGGAGATACTCAACCGGACCGACAAGATGGGATTCCCCGTCCCTCTTAACGAGTGGATGGGAGGACCGCTGCGTTCGTTCGTCGCCGATATTCTCCTCGACAAGCGATCGCGAGAACGCGGCTTGCTCGACGTCTCAAAGATCGAAAAGCAGATGAGCTCACAGTCCAAGTTCAGCCGCGGCCTCTGGGGGGCCATCTGCCTGGAACTCTGGCATCGCCAATTCATCGATGGGGCCGGAGCCGGCGCAGCTCGTCCAGCAGCGCTCTAGCCTGAGCGGACCGTTCATATTGGCCGACTTGAGCCCGTGCATTCCCGGTGCGCCGAGCGCCCGGGCTCGACATCTCGCAGATCCTCGCGCGGATGATTTCTTTATCGCTGCCGAGCGCTTCTCCACGTCCGACGCCCGACACCAGTGCCGCCACCGATCCATCCCTGGGGCCGCCGATCACCAGAATTTCGGGGCCGGCCCGGAGATATTCAAAGACCTTCGTGGACATCTGGCCCTCGTGCGCATCTCGCCATTCGAAGACCGCGAGGGCATCGCAGTCGCGCTGCAGCCTCAGGGCATCGCGCCGGGGCAGGTTGCCGACGTGTTCAAGCCGGTCCTCCGCGCCGCACTCGGCGGCCAGCTGGTGCCAGAGCGAGGCGTCGGGTCCGGCGACCACCATTTTCGTGTCCGGCACACCCGCAATCGCCCGCAGCAGTGGCCTGGGATCATGCCCGGGCCAGTAGATGCGGCCGGTAAAGCCGATCCGCCAGACCGATCTGTCGCGGAAGAAGGGCGCCGGGTCCAGCCCGGCAAAGTCGGCCTCCACATATCCGTTGGGAACCACCCGGACAGCCGCGTCTGTCCGCCCACGCAGTCTTTTCGCGAGCGGCTCGCTGACGGTTGTGATAAATCCCGCCTGGGCCAGCAGCGCATTCTCCAGGGCACGCTCGTAAAGGGTGAAGGGGAAGAGCCCGGAGAAGATCTGGTTGTCTGTCCAGAGATCACGGTAATCCGCGACGAGCAGCGCACCGCCTGCAAGAGCCGCGCCAACCCGAAGCGACGTGTACGGCCCGACAGAGGCGAACACCACATCAAAGGAGCCCAGGTTTTTCCCTCGCGCAATCGCCGGTTTGACCCACCAGTCTGTGAGATCGGGCATCCGGATCGAACCGAAAATTCCCGTCTTCTTCCGCAGGCGATTCAAGAACCCGCTCTTTTGCACCGGGGGCGAGCCGGCCTCTCGCTGCCCGCTCCGGGAGCCGCGGAATCTCTCGAGCGACCGCGGGATCGCAAAGTCGACCTCGTGCACCTGTATCCCGGCGCAGTCGCGGGGTTCTGTCGCATGCTCCGGCCGCTTCTGCGTCGTGAGCACGCAAACATCTTCCCCAGCATCGGCCCAAGCACGTGCGAACGCATGCAGCCGCAGCGAAGCCACGGAATCCCACGGCGGGAAGTGGGGCGAGACAATGAGAATCCTCATGTTTCACCCCGGTAAATCCGAAGCAGGCTTTCGAAGTACTGCTTCTCTCCCCGCGACCGCAGGTATTGCGAAGCATCCGCCCGAGATAGCAAACCGTCGGCTTTCTTTTTCGCAAGCTCTTCGACTGCCGCGGCCAGGGATTCTCTGTTCCCCGGCTCATAGAGCGTGCCGCACCCGCTCTCTTCGACGATTTCACGCATCCCGCCCAGATCCGGCGTCAGAGGCCAGGCGCCCGCCGCGAGCGCTTCCAGCATCACTAGCGGCTGGTTCTCCGGCCAAACCGAGGGCAGCACCAGAACATCCGCCCGAGTGATGCGCCCGATCACCTCGGTGTGCGGCAACTTTCCGCACCATCGAACGCGCGACGAGAACCCCCTCCGCCGCACCGCATCCTCGCACTCCTTCATCTGCTCCCCTGCGCCGATCACATCAAGGGTCCAGGCTGCCGAATCGGGGACATCCCGGAGAAAGTTGAGAAGTCCCTTTTCGGGTTCGATTCTTCCGGCGAAGACCATGGCAAGGGGGCCTTCGGGGCGCGGGGCGGTTTCGATAGGGGCAGGTGCGATGTTGGAGAGCACGCGGACGGGCAGGCGGGCGGCCCGGAGCTGAGCGGCCATAAAGGCGCTGGGACAGATGCAGAGATCGATCGACCGAGAGAGCTTGCGAATCCGGTACGACCAGATGTGCTGCGCGAGCTTCAGCGTGCCGTGAGCGAGCCCCCGGCGATCCCAGCAGCGGGAGAGGAGATAGGGGAGGCTGCGGCACTGTTCTGCCGACGTCGCGATCGGTCGGCCCGCGGCGTAGTACGTCAGGCCGGAGTGCGGGCAGGCGAGATGAAAGTCGTGCGCGGTCATCACGACGCGGCGTCCCGGACTCTGGTCCTTCCAGTCCGCCAGCACCCGCAGGATCGCCGGTGAGAGCTCGTGGTAGAAGTTGTGCAGATGGACGACGTCGGGCTTGTCCACCGCCAGCCGCTCCCGAAGTGATGTGCAGGCGGCCTTGTTGTGCAGATAACTTGGGGCGGTCCTTGTGTGGCCGGGAAGGTCTTCGCTCGTCCAGCGATTGGTCCGGACGCCGCGGGCTCCGAGCCCTTCCTGCGTGGTGCGCATGACCATTTCCGCGCCGCCAGCCCGGGGGCTTTCGGGCCGGTAGTCGTTGATCATCAGCACAGAGAGTCCCTCGGGCACGATCGAATACTAACCGTTTCCGGCCGGTATTCCCGGTGCTTTCCACCTAAAGTTCTTCCATGACGATTGTCCTCAACGGCGAATCGAAGGAGGTTCCCGACGCCCTGACGGTCCGGGAGCTGATCGAGTTTGTCGGGATGGGGGATCGGGCCTGCGCGTCGGAAGTGAACAAGACGCTTGTCCCCCGCGCCAAGCAGGGGGATCTGGTGCTCGCCGAGGGCGATCGGGTGGAACTGGTCTCGCTGATCGGAGGAGGCTGAATGTCGTATGTGAAAGAGGTCAAGCCCGCGCCGGCCATCGATCCCGCCGCGGCCCCCCTTGCGATCGCGGGACGCACGTTTACCAGCCGCCTGTTCGTCGGAACCGGCAAGTACAAGACGATGGAACTGATGCGGGATGCCCTGGACGCGAGCGGCTGCGAAGTTGTCACGGTCGCGGTGCGGCGTGAACGGCTCTACAACGAGCAGGGAAAGAGCCTGCTGGAGTTTCTCGACCTCTCCCGCCTGACAATCCTTCCCAACACCGCGGGGTGCTTTTCGGCCGAAGACGCGGTCCGCGTCGCCCGCCTGGGACGGGAAATTCTTTCGCAGCTGGACAACCCGGGCGCGGACTGGGTCAAGCTCGAAGTGCTAGGTGATAAGAAGACTCTTCTGCCCGACCCGATGGGCACAGTGGAGGCGACCCGGCAGCTTGTGGCGGACGGCTTCAAGGTGCTGGCGTACTCCAGCGACGATCCGATCGCTGCCCTGCGGATCAAGGAGGCCGGCGCCGCCAGCGTGATGCCGGCCGGCTCGCCGATCGGGAGCGGGCAAGGGGTACTGAATCGCGCCAACATCACGCTCTGCCTGGAATTGCTCAAGCAGGGAGATGCGTCCTACCCCGTGATCGTGGATGCGGGAGTTGGAAGCGCGAGCGATGTCAGTTTCGCCATGGAGCTTGGCGCCGACGGCGTGCTGCTCAACACGGCGATTGCGCACGCAAGTGATCCTGTACTGATGGCTCACGCGATGCGGCATGCCTGCATCGCCGGCCGCCAGTCGCGTCTTGCCGGCCGCATCCCGCGCAAGCTTTACGCCTCGGCCAGCAGCCCCTGGGAGGGAGCGATCTCGCATATTCCCGGAGAGTGAACCGTGAGATGGACTCGAGGCATCCTCGCGGTCGGAATTCTGCTCTGTGGGTGCTCGCGCGAACCCGGCTATTCGCAGTCTTCGCCCGAGGCCACGATCACGACGGCACAGGCGATGGTCAAGAACGGGGACGCGAAACTGCTGGTCAAGCTCATCTACAGCGATGACCAGAACATGAGCCGGTGCCTCAACCGGCTCGGGCACGCTTTGGGCCGTCTGCAGCAGCTCGCCGTGGAGCTCCAGAAGCGATTTCCGGCGGACGTGCAGAAGCTCCGCCAGGACCTGCAGACTCAGGCCGGCTCGGGGGCGATTTCGGGGCTCACGCAGGCGTTCGGCGGGGGCAGGGGCTCGGGGCGTCGGGCTCCTCGCGACGGCGACCCCGCGACAACCGCGCTTACGCGTCTGTTTGCGGCGCCGTACCAGGTGCTGGAGGAGGAGGGAACAAACCTCTCCGCGCTCAAGCTCGACGACAAGACGTATTCCCTTCTCTACAAGAACGGCCCGATCATTCCGGCCGTCCCGATTCTGATCAAGAAGGACGAACGCGACGGCCGGTGGTACTTTATCCTTCCTCTCGATCTTCCGATCCTGCGCGGCTATTTCTACCGCACGGACGACGCCTGGAAAACCTACACCGCGCTCGTCGCGACGCTCGACAACATCGTGAAGGACCTTCTCCAAGATGTGCAGGAGGGAAAAGTCCAGTCGCTCAATGACACCGCGAGGGTCGCGGGAGAAAAGGCGTTCACATCGCTGCCGTTCGCGATCATCGCGCTCGACCGCCTGACGGCGGCGGAGCGCAAGAAGCAGGGTCTCGACGCTCCCGTGCCGCCCAAGTAGGAACTCAGCGGGCCGGTGCCTGTTCTCCGAGGATCGGGATTCGGCCGCGTGATTCGCCGATGCGGGGCGTCAGCGTAAAGCCGACGCTCGTCTCGCCCGAAATGTTGTTGTGGGCGATGTTGAATCCCAGCCGCATGCTCTGGAAATCGCGACGGATCTCGGCCCCCGCGCCCTGAAACTGATTCGAGGTCAGGTCGTAGCTGGTCGTGAGGTTCAGCGTGTACTGGTTGGCAAGCCTGTAGGCAACGCCCGCGCCGAGGGTGGTCAGGCTGAGGGCGTTCAGGTAGCGATAGTCCAGGCTCGCCGTCACGTCCGGGGACTGCTGCACGATGATGCCCGCCGAGGTGCGGGCCTGCGACTCCAGGTCGAAGTCGTAGACCGTTCCGCCCGTCAGGCTGGTGGCATCGGTCACGCGCCAGACCGCATCGACGTTTCCGTACTTGCCGAACGAGGACAATTCCGGGCGATAGTCAAAGAACCGTCCGACCGGGGAACGCAGATCCGTCTCCTTGGTCGAATCGACATAGTTCATGTCCAGCGTGAACACATCGACGCTGTAGTAGTGCCCCGGGCGTCCTCTCTGCGTCTGCCAGATCTGATTGACGCCCGCGCGGAAGGACGAACCCTTCGCGATCGCTTCGACGTCCTCGTCGTAGATGGGCAGGGTGCTCGAATCGCGATTGGTGGCTGCGGTGAAGAATGTCGCGGAAGGCTCGATGATGTGCCGCATGCGGTGCAGGTCGAGCAGCCGCGAGTCGACAGAATCGTCCACACGCTGGATGTGGGTATTGACCGTGCCGCCGGTGGAGCCCCAGAACCGCATCTTGTCCGTTTCGTTGGGGCTGAATGTTGAGAACGAGTTGCTGTAACCGGTGAAGCGTCCGACCGCCAGCGGGATGATGTTGACCGGGCCCGCCTCGAACTTCGCATCGAGTTCCTGGCGGGTATCCACGCGGTAGATATTGTGTTCGAGGTAGCCCTGGCTCGTCAGGTTCTGCAGAATCGTCTGATTCGGGTTGATGCCGAAGACCTGCTGCGAGAGCGTCGGATTGGAGAATCCGCGGTAGGCGGGCGTGACATTGTCGAACGACATCGCCATGCGGCTGACGCGGTACTCGTGCGTCCAGGTGAACAGATCTCCGAACCAGCTCGGGATCAGCGGGTCGGCCTGGCGCAGGTAGGTCAGCTCGGGCAGCTTGTTGACGTTGTAGCCCTGGTCCTGCAGCAGGTATTCGTTGGTGATGAAGTTGTTCGCCGTCCCCTTGACGGTGACCTGGAAGGCGGTGTTGTCTTCCAGCCGCTCCAGGTATCCCTGCGACGTGAATTCGCGGCGGACCTGCGCCATGTCCGGATAGAACGACTCGACAAAGTTCGCGTCGGACTGGTACGAGAATTCGCCGAAGAACATCCAGTGTTCGTCCAGGCGCATGCCGTGATCGAGAGTGATCAGGCCGCGGTTCTGGCCGTTGTACTTGTGGCGCTCGCCCGTGGGCAGCAGGTCTTCGCCCTGATCGTCGAACAGGCCGTACAGGAACGCCGTTCCGTTGGCGTCGGGACCCGCCCAGGCCATGTTCGTGCCGAGCGCCGGTCCGCGGCTGAAGTACGCGTCGACCAGCAGATCGGCCTTGGTGAACGGTGTTCCCTTGAGGCCGATGAGCTTGTATGCGTTCCAGCGGCTCTTGAGCGCGAAGCCCGAGGCGGTCCGGTTCTCCGCCTGGAGTGACTTGAGCAAGGGCTCGTCGATCGTGCCTTCATAGAAGGGCCAGTAGAAGAACGGGAAACCCTCCGCGTTGAGCGTGATGTTCTTCGCGTCGATGTAGTTTTCCGTCACCATCGAGGGCAACATCGCGGAGACGCCGGAATAGTCGCTTTCAAGCTCGTAACCCGTGGTGCCCGAGCGGCCAACGCCGTTCGCATCGGCGCTGGTTGCAAGCCCGCCCGCGCCCATCGTGCCCTGTTCCGCGGTTGCGCCGTTGGGCGGGTTGTTGGTCCCGGTGCCGCCGGCGGCCCATGCCTGCACGGTGGGGAGGATGCCCTCGGGCTGACGCTGCACCTGCCGGCGCGTCAGGGTGACGCTCGTTGTTCCGATCGAGAAATCCGGTTCAAAGAACGCGCTGGTTGCCAGCCGGGCCTTCTTGGCCACGAATTCGTTGCTCGATTTCTGACGGATCGAATCCGCCCGCACATAGAGCGGGAGGCGGCGCTGCTGGTCGTACGTCCAGAAAACGCCGTCCAGCACGATCGCCTTATTCCGCTGGACGTCGTAATAGACCTTGGGCCCGCGCAGGGTGTACTGCCCGTCCGAGGCGATCACATCACCTTCGAGATAAAACCCGCGAACGTCGCCGGAGCGAAGCCGCCCGAGATCCTTGAGTTCGCTGGGCTCGGTAAAGACAACGCCGCGCTGCGCGCTGAGCTGCAGCGTCCGGCCGTTGCGGGTGTCTGAATACTGCACGACCAGCCCGTTCGAAACCAGGAGCGCGTTCTCGTCCTTGCCCGTGACGAGCGTGATGTCGCCCGGCGAGATCGTGAAAATACCGTCCTTGGCGAAGATCGGCCCCGTAAATGCCGCGTCCTGCAGCGTGCTGGCGTCGAGATCTTCCGCCGCCCGCGCTGAAAGCTGATCCGCCGTCGGCGGCAGATACGACCGCGATTCCGACGGGATCGGCGCCGAGAGCCGCTTCGCGTTCGAGAAGTCCTGCGGTGGCAGGCGAACTTCCTCGGCCCCTTCCTGCTTGCGCAGGGCGTTCGCGAGAGCGTGCTCCGCCTCCGTCACGAAGGGGTCCGCCGGCGCGCCCTGCGTCAGGATGTCGTACGAAACCTTGACCCCATCTTCGGGTTCCATCACGGCCCGCACGGGAAGCCGGTTCGCCTGCACGCTCACGTCGATATCCGCCATCGGCGAAGAAACGCGATCGAAGTAGACGAAGATCTGGTAGATGCCGGGGTCCTGCTCGGGAGCAAATGGAATCGGGAACTCCATCTCGCGGTCTTCCGCCGAGGCATCCGCGATCCGCTCCATGACGACGAGCGCTTTGGCCGCGGAGAAGTCGTACAGACCGATTCGCGCGCGGACGTCTCCCGACAGGAGCATCTTCTGCACCGTCATCCCGGTCGCGGGAGACTCGGTGCTCCAGCTTGTGACCCGCGAAGCGCTGAAGGAAAGCGGGCCCCTGACGGCCTTCATGGGGAACCGCAGGCCGCCGAAGTCCCTTCCCGAGAACTCGGTGCTTATCTCCCGCGGAGAACCCATCAGGGAATCGATGGGGGTGTCGCCCGCGAACGCATCACCCGCGACGGCCAGGCTCAGGGCGAGCCCCGCGCACGCAGCCATCCGCCCGACGAAGGGGCAAAACGCGGCCGGTCCCTGGCGCACCTGAGGCTTGTTCATTGCTGCGGGATAGTACCTGATTCTAATGGCCGGAGGATGAAGAGGGCGTGGCGGCGAGCAGTTCATCAATCCGCTTCACCAGAACCGGGCTCTCGGGCTTGGTACGGGAATCGAATTGGGCCACCACATTGCCGTCACGATCGACCAGGTACTTGGTGAAGTTCCAGCCCGGATCTCCCCCGACAGGCTTGGGCTGGGCGGAAAGCTTCTTGTAGAGCGGATGCTGCTCGTCCCCGCGCACGCCGATCTTGGAAAACATGGGGAAGGTCACGTTGTACTTCGAGCTGCAGAACTGCTTGATGTCGCTGTTTGTACCCGGTTCCTGTTCTCCAAAGTCGTTGGAGGGGAACCCCAAAATCACAAAGCCCTTTCCCGCCTTGTCCTTGTAGAGCTTTTCAAGTCCGGCGTATTGGGGCGTGTAGCCGCACTTGCTCGCCACGTTGACAATCAGAATGACTTTGCCCTTGTACTGCTCGAGGCTCACATCATTGCCGTCGATGTCCTTCATGGTGAAGCCCAGCACATACGAGTCCGCTGCGGCGGACTTGGCATCGGCCGGAGCTTGCGCCGCGGGCCCGGTGCCGGGCGTCGAGGCGGGAGCCGAACCCGTGCCCGGAGTGGGGCTTGGGGCCGGGTTGGGAGCTGGAGCTGGGGCTGGGGCTGGGGCGGGGGTGGGGGTGGTTGACGGCGGCGTTGCTGGGGCGGGTGTCGAAGCGGGCTGCGTCGCGGGATCGGCGACAGTCAGGCCTGCGCAAAGAGCCACGGTCGTCCAGGCGGTCAGCATGTTCGCACTCCTGCGGCAATTTCCTCTCCGTTCGCCGCGGCACTATCGTACCGCGGCTCGACGTTCGGGATGCCAGTTTGCACATCCTCACCCGCATAGTTCGTTTTTCGCTGAACGACCAGACCGGGCCGCCGGGCACGAACGGCTTTGCAGGAATTCCCCCCATGGCGGGGTTCGCGCGGTGGTATGAGTGTGCTGTTGAATGCCGGGCCGGTGTGAACGATGCGACCGGTTACGTGATCGACATTAAGACGGTCGACAAGGCCGTGCGCTCGCATGTTGTGCCGATGGTTGAAGAAGCCGCCGGAAGCGGGCGGCCTCCGGCCGAGGTGCTCGCGAACGCCGCCGAGGCGCTGCGTCGGGCTCTTCCGGTTTCGCTGCGGGCACTGCGGCTTTCGCTCAGCCCTTACTATTCGCTCGAAATGAGCGACGCGGGCTCCATACTCGTCCGGCAGAAATTCGACTTTTCGGCGGCCCACCGTCTGCACTCCCCGCGGCTTTCGGATGAAGAAAACCTCAGGCTCTACGGCAAATGCAACAACCCCCGCGGGCACGGCCACAACTACGTCGTCGAGCCGGCGGTGCGGATCGGGATCTCCGAAGCGCCACTTTTCATGCTCGCGGAGTTTGAGTCGATTGTCGATTCCGAGATCATCCGTCCGTTTGATCACAAGCACCTGAACGAGGACACCGCGGAGTTCAACGTCGAAAAGGGCGGCCTTCTGCCGTCGGTCGAGAACATCGCGCGGGTGTGCTTCGAGCGGCTCAGTTCCGCCCTGAGCGGCCACCGTCTCAATCCGCGGCTGCTCTGCGTGACGGTCTGGGAAACCGACCGCACGAGCGCCACGTATCCCGCGCCTCGGGACTAAACCCCGTCTGCCGATGAACCGGGCCAAGCCCTGTTCCGCCGGTTCCAAAAAGAAAAAGGGGCCGCGGAACGGCCCCTTTGGTGCGTTTCAGTTTTCGCTTCGAATCAGCGGGCGCCGGCCAGAGCGGGCGTCTTCGCCTCGACGTTCGCGCCGGCCTTGAGACCGAGGAAGGACACGACGCAGTTCGCGACATGCTGGAGCTGCTCGCGGGTGAGTTCGGGGTAGATCGGCAGCGCCAGGGTTTCATTGGCGGCGCCTTCAGACTCGGGCAGGCTGCCCTGCCGGTAGCCCAGGTCGGCGAAGCACTCCTGAAGGTGCAGCGGGACGGGGTAGTAGATCTCGGTGCCGATGTTCTGTGCCTTGAGGTGATCGCGGAGCGCATCGCGCTTGTCGGCAGGGACGCGGATCACGTACTGGTTGTAGATGTGCCGCGCCGGTGCCGCCGGGCGGAACGGGATGCGGAGAGGCGACGGATCGGCCTTCCACGAAACTCCGGAGAGCTTGGCGCCCGCGGCCTTGAAGGCGCTGTCGTAGAAGTCGGCGTTCTTCTGGCGGCCGGCGTGCCAGGCTTCGAGGTGGCGGAGCTTGACGCGGAGGATGGCCGCCTGCAGCGTGTCCAGACGCGAGTTCACGCCGACGAGCTTGTGGTAGTACTTCGGCTTGCTGCCGTGCACGCGCAGGATGCTCAGCTTGTCGTTGAGCGCCTGGTCGTTGGTCGTCATGATGCCGCCGTCGCCGAACGCGCCCAGGTTCTTGCTCGGGAAGAAGCTGAACGTGCCGATTGCGCCGCGGCTGCCGACCGGGGCGCCCTTGTTGTCCTTGGTGCCGATGGCCTGGGCCGAGTCCTCGATGACCGGCACGTTGAATTCGCGGCCGATCTCGAGCAGCGCATCCATGTCGGCGGCCTGACCGAAGAGGTGCACGGGCATGATCGCCTTGAGGCGCTTGCACTGCCTGGCCACCTCGCGGGTGTGCTTCGGGCACATGTTGTACGTCTTTGGGTCGATGTCAACAAAGACCGGCCGTGCTCCCAGCCGCGAGATCGAGCCGCCCGTCGCGAAGAAGGTGTAGCTGGGGCAGACGATCTCATCGCCCGGCTTGATATCGAGCGCCATCAGGGCGAGCAGGATCGCGTCCGAGCCGTTGGCGCAGCCGATGGCGAACTTTGAGCTGGTGTATTCGGCGATTTCCTTTTCGAGCATCCCGCACTCGGGGCCCATGATGTACGAGGCGCCCTCGAGCACGGAGCGGACAACCGGCTCCAGCTCCGCCTTCAGCGTGGCGTATTGGGCTTTGAGGTCAAGAAGCGGGACATTGATCGCGTTGGACATCGGACGACTCCTTTTCTCCGGCGCAGGTGCGCCGCACTCACGGAACGACTTGCGTTTCCTTGACGACGGTCAGCCGACCGTCCACTTCCCTGTACTGATTGCCGCACTGCTTGCAGGTGATTTCGCCGTTCGCGCCGGGGGCGCCCGTCGGCTCGCCGCAGCGGCACGCCCAGCCCCGGCGTCTTGCCGGCACGCCCATCATCATGGCGTAGTCTGGAACGTCTTTGGTCACGACCGCGCCGGCCGCAACGAACGCGTAGCGGCCCACGGTCGTGCCGCACACGATGGTGCTGTTGGCGCCGAGCGAAGCGCCGCGCTTGATCAGCGTGGTCGAATACTCGCTCCTGCGGTTGATCTCGGACCGGGGCGTGTTCACATTCGTGAACACCATCGACGGTCCGCAGAAGACGTAGTCCTCGAGAATGACGCCCGTGTAGAGCGAGACGTTGTTCTGGATCTTGCACCCCTTGCCGATCCGGACGTCGGGGCTGACGACCACGTTCTGGCCGATGTTGACGTTCTCGCCGATCTCGCAGTTGGGCATCACGTGCGTGAAGTGCCAGATGCGAGTGCCCTTGCCGATCTTGCACGGGGCGTCCACATACGCGGACTCGTGGATCTTCACTTCGGGAAACGTCGGTTGATCTTTCTGCATGCGGCGCTCGCGGAATGGAACTGCTTGGGTGGAGATGCTCAGGGCCGGGAACCGATGTCGCCGACGCTGCCGGCAAGCTCCACCCCCCGGCGGACGACGACGCGCGGCTCGATCACGCCCCGTGCGATCGGCGTGGGCTGGCCGTTGGTCATCAGCGACTGCTGGGCCGCGTGGAGCACTTCCAGGACGCGGACGCCGCTCTGGCCGTCGGTGATAGGCGCACGGCCGGTGGCCACCGCGTCGATGAACGCCCGGCATTCCGCCATGAGCGGCTCGGTCGTGTCGAACGCGACTTTGACACCTTCGCCCTTCACCGGCACGGGCTGGCCTTCCTTCCAATCCACCCGCTGATCGTGGAGCACCAGTTCCTTGGCGATGTCGTCGAACGTCGCCATCTTCCTGCTGCCGACGACGACCAGCTTCTGCTCCTTGAACGGGTGGAGCCACGACACGAACACGTGCGAGCGCACGCCCGAATCAAACAAAAGCTGCGTGATGGTCACGTCCGCGATGTTCGGAGAGACGTACGTCCCGCCCGTCGCCACGACCTGGATCGGCAGGGCGCCCACCAGACGCAGGATCACGGCGATGTCGTGCGGAGCAAAGCTCCAGAGCGCGTTCTCTTCGGTGCGGATCTTGCCCAGGTTCAGGCGGTTGGAGATGATGTAGCGGACTTTGCCCAGTTCGCCGCCCTCGATGAGCTCGCGCAGTTTCAGAATCGCCGGGTGATATTCGAGCAGGTGCCCGACCATCAGCACACGGCCCGCGGCGCGTGCACGCTCGACCAGATCCCGAGCCTCCTGCAGATCGATCGTCAGGGGCTTTTCAACAAAGGTGTGCTTGCCGGCTTCGATGCTGCGGCACGCAAGCGCGTAGTGGGTTTCGGCAGGCGTCGCGATCATCACGCCGGTGATGGTCCCGTCCTGCAGCACCGCGTCGGGCGTGGCGTGGACCGGAACTCCCGGCGCAACTTCTGCCGCCGCCTTACGTCCCGCCTCGCTCGGATCAACGACGGCGGCCAGGCAGCCGGTCTTCGCCATCGTCCGCGCAATATTTTTTCCCCAGCCCCCGCAGCCGATCACTGCTATCCGAGTCTGCCCGCTTCCCATCTCCGCGTCCTTTCTCGTCCCCCAAGGCAACTCGTCCGGGCCTTCATGATAGCTCGTTCCCGCATCTGCGGCCCTGCATGATTGGTGTTTGTACGGATCCCAAATGCCGTCCGACATCGATCTAGACTCTGCCGATGCCGCAAAAGACCGTTGTCACGATCGTCGGGGCCCGCCCGCAATTCATCAAGGCCGCGGCCGTCAGCCGGGCCATCGCGCGCATGGCCGGGAGCCCGCTGCGCGAACTGCTCGTGCACACCGGCCAGCACCACGACGAGAACATGTCCGAGGTCTTTTTCCGGGAGCTGTCGATCCCCGCCCCGGCCCTCAACCTGGGGATCGCCGGCGGCACGCACGGCCGGATGACCGGGCGCATGCTCGAAGAGATCGAAAAGGCGCTCGTCGAACACAAGCCCGACTGGTTGCTCATCTACGGCGACACGAATTCAACGCTCGCCGGTGCGCTCGCGGCCTCCAAGCTGCACATCCCCGTGGCCCACGTCGAGGCGGGGCTGCGTTCCTTCGACAGGCGCATGCCCGAGGAGGTGAACCGCGTTGTGGCCGATCATCTCTCGACTCTGCTCTTCGCACCGACCGACGTCGCGGTCCAGAACCTGAGGACCGAAGGGATCGTGGGCGACAAGGTTCGCCGCGTCGGCGACGTGATGTTCGATGTGATGCTGTTCTACCGCGACGTTGCCGCCCGCCAGAGCACGATCCTCCAGCGGCTTGAGCTGGTGCCCAAGACCTTTGTCCTGGCGACCGTGCATCGCGCGGAAAACACGGACGATCCCGCGCGACTCCGATCGATCCTGGGTGGTCTTGCGGCGATATCCGAGAAGCACACCGTCGTCCTGCCGATCCACCCCCGAACGCGTGCGGCCATCTCGGCGCGAAGCGACTTCAAGTTTCCCCCCGGCCTGCGCGTGATCGATCCGGTCGGGTATCTCGACATGCTCAGCCTCGAATGGAACGCGGGGCTGATCGCGACGGACTCCGGGGGCGTGCAGAAAGAAGCGTTCTTCGCGTCCGTTCCCTGTATCACGCTCCGCGACAACACCGAATGGGTGGAACTGATCCACTCCGGGGCGAACGTGCTGGTCGGCGCCGACGCCGCCCGGATCGCCGCGGAAGGACTCCGCCGGTTCGCATCACGAATCCCCGAGACACCTCTTTATGGCGACGGACACGCCGCGGAGCAGATTGCCGCGGCGCTCGCTTGAACTCTGAAGATCAGCTGTGCCGGGGGGTCGCCCGAACTTCCTGCGAGCGCGCTGCACCGGCGCTTTTTCCCCGCTTCTCTTCGAGCCGGGACCGGTAAATCTCAAGGTGCTTCTCGTACATGCGCTTGGCGCAGAGGTCCGGCCGCCTCGATGCCTGTGCGCGCTCGGGCGCCAGCCTGGCGGTCTCGGCCTCATCGAACCGGAGCATGGCGAGCGCCAGTTCCATTACGTCCATCGGGTCGTTGAGCACAACTCCATCGCGGGGAAGTGTCATGAGCTCGGTCGCCCCGTTGTAGCTCGTGGTCACAACCGGCAGCCCGCACGCGAGCGCCTCCATGACGACAAGCGGGCACGGGTCGTAAAGAGTGGGCAGCACGAAAACGTCCGACGCGTGGTAGTAGGGGACAGGGTCCGCCTGATCGCCCATGAAAACGACGTCTCCGCCCACACCCATCTGCCGGGCGATGCGTTCGTACTTGGGGATGTTGCCCCCGCCGATGACGATGAGGCCCGCATCCCTGCCGCGCCCGCGGAGGTGCGCCATCGCCGCCAGGATCCGGTCCACGCCCTTGAGCCTGAAATCGTGCGCGACCGTGAGGTAGATGGTGCGGCTCTGCCACTTCATCTCCGAGCGGATGCGGTTGCGGTTGACGTTGGTTTCGTCGGGCTTGAAGCGGTCGAGATCGACGCCGTTGTGCACGACGACGACCCGGGCCGGGTCGATCGCGTAGGTCGAAAGCAGCTGGCGCCGGACCATCTCGGAAACCGCCACGATTGTGGAATCGCCGCCTTTCACATACTGCCGGCGCTCCAGAGCACGAAACTCCCTGTATCGGGGGAGGAAAGCAAACCCCAGCGGGCGCGCCCATCGCACCAGGCCGTGCGCAAGCCGGCTCCGCTGCCGGTAGACATACCGACGGATGCCGTGGTGGGGCATCATGACATCCGCGTGCCAGCCGTCGCCCATGTCGTGCACGATGTCAAACTTCTCGGCCTGCAGCAGCTTCTGAACCGTCGCGGCGAACCGCAGCCGCCTTGATCCGCGCATGGAGCCGAGTTCGATGACATGCGTCCGGGCGTTTGCCGGTGCCCCCTTGATCGCGCGCGCATAAATATGCACGTTGTGGCCGGCGGCGAGCAGGCGGACGGCGTGGTCATGCGTCCAGCGCTGCGCCCCGCCGCCCACAGCGTCGTAGCGATCAAGAACGAAGGCGATGCGCATCAAACCCGCCATAACAGGTGCCGAGTGTAGCGTCCGGCGAGGATTCTCTCAATACGCGCCCCGCCCCGTCGCGACCACCCAGACCGTCTTGATCGCGATATACAAGTCCAGCCAGACAGACCAGTTGCGCACGTAATACGCATCGAGCTGGACACGCTGCTCATAATCGAGTTCGTTGCGGCCCGAAACCTGCCAGAGCCCCGTCAGCCCCGGCACCACCTTGGTGTAAAGCGAAACCAGTTCGGCATACCGGGCCGTTTCCCCCGTCGTGATCGGGCGCGGGCCGACCAGGCTCATCTGCCCAACCAGCACATTCAGGATCTGCGGCAGCTCGTCGATGCTCGTCCGGCGGAGCCACCGGCCCACCCGGGTCAACCTCGGGTCGTCCTTGAGCTTCTGCGTTCGCTCCCATTCGGCGGCCAGTTCCGGATTGCCCGCGAGCGTTTCACGCAGGACACGGTCCGAATCCACAACCATCGTCCGGAACTTGAGCTGGTTGAATAGCCGCCCGCTGTAACCCACGCGCCGGAGTTTGACAAAGACCGGCCCGCGCGAATCGATCCGGATCGCAATCGCCAGAACCAGCAGCACCGGCAGGAACAGCGGCAGGAGAACGGTCAGTGCCAGCAGGTCGAGCCCGCGCTTGAGCGTCCGCCGGCCCGGATCGAGCAGCCGGTGCTCCACCTCAAGCCCGAGCACCCCTCCAAGATCGCGCCCCGTCATCCACAGCGTCGATGGAAGCGGCAGATCGGGGATCAGGATGACATGGCGAAAGGCCTGCAGGGGGCCGGAGAGCAGTTCTTTGAGCCGTTCGGGAGACACGCCCTCGGTGGCAACGAGCGAATAGGGAGCCTTGCCCGCCTCCCTCAAAACGTGCGTCAGCCCCGCAAGATCAATGACCGGCACGCCGCAGACCGAGCGAGGCGCACCCGGTTCGTCGCTGACGACAGCTCTCGGCCGCAGCCCCAGATTGGGATTCCGGGACAACTGCGTCGCGACTCGCTCCGCGGCCGCCGCCTTCGCGAATATCACCGCCGGGTAGCCGAACCACGACGCTCTTTTGCAGAGCAGCTTGGTCAGCGTTCGCGCCACGGGAACCGCCACGACGCACAGCGCCCACGCGATGAGAAAGACCGCACGCGAATACGTCGGCCCCTGCTTGAACATGAAGGTACCGGTACCAAAGACCAGGAACACAAGCGAGATGATGAGCGCCTGCCTCCGGAATTCCTCCACCGGATGATTGCCCACGCCCGGGTAGAGCTTGAGCGCCGCCGACGATCCCAAAAACACCGCGATCACCGGCCAGAGCGAGAGATAGGTCGATGGCTCGATCTGACGCTCGATCACCATCCACAGGTACACCGCGCACGTGCAGCAGGCTGTGAAAACAAACAGATCCACAAACGCCAGCACAAAGCCCGTCGCCCGGTAGCCGCGGCCAAAGTGCAGAATCGGGGCCGCGGCGGCATCCATCGCGCGCTTGGGCTTGGTTTCGAAGATGCTCGGCATTTGCAGGCCGCTTTGCACAGCTACAAAGGGTACGCCGCCGCTCGATCAACCGCAGACCGGGCCCGGTAACACAGGATCGCTACGCTGGCAGCCTCATGGCCGCCGCCGAACAAGTCCTGGCATGGATCGACGCCCGCCGCTGGTGGCTGTTCGCCCTCGCCGCGATCATCCATATGTGTTCGTTCAACGGACAGTGGCACATCGTGCCCGACTCGGCCGTCTTCCTCGGCATTTCCGAAAATCTCGTTCAGGGCCGTGGGTTCATGAACAACGGCGAGCCCGTCACCAATATCCAGCCCGGATTTCCGTTTGTGCTCGCCGCGGTTCGCGCGACCGGGATCGACGTTGTCCCGGGCTCGCTCATCGTCGTGCACTCACTGGGAATCCTGACGCTCTGGCTGGTGTTTCTGCTTCTGCGCCGGGCGGCCGGGCGCCCCATCGCCGTGCTGGTGACGTTCCTTACAGCCGTCTCCGCAGTCTTCCTGCGCCATTGCCTCGAGATACTCGCGGATATCCCGTTCATGTTCGGCTGCGTGCTCATGCTCCTCGGGTATGAATGGACCTTTCCGCCGGCTGACAAAGCCCGCCAGCACGCCTCCGACCAACGCCCGATCGCCGGGTCGATACTCGTCGCCCTCGCCATCGCCTTCATGGCGAGCATGCGGCTCGTGGTCCTTGGGCCGCTCGCCGCCCTCGTGCTCGACGTGGCCTGGCGCGTCCGCAGGAGCCGTGCGAAGTGGTTCATGCTGCTGGGTGCCGGCGGCGCGGTTGTTCTCGCTCTCACGGTTCGGCTCGCGGACCCGCGGATGGCAGGCGGCTTCAAACTGCTCCAGAAAGAGCGGGAAATCGTCCAGCGCCTGGCAGACTTTCCCTCCACGCTCTCCCGCTCTCTGCACTCCACGCTGCCCGACCTTCTGCTCAACGTCACACCACGGGCGTTCTTCGGAAACAAGGCCGGATTCGCTCCCGCGGACCTTCTCCTGACAGCGCTCATCCTTGTTTCCGGCGTGGCTCTTGTCCGGCGCAGGATCCTCTGGGGCGCCCTGGTCTTCATCCTGTTCGCGCAATGGGCGATCTTCTTCGCCGACACCCGCTATTTCCTGCCGATTTTGCCGCTGCTCTACCTCGGATGGTGGGATACGGGCGTGCGTCTTTCTTCCTGGTGCGCACGGCCCGGCGCCGCCAGGGGAGTCCTGATCGCGTCGATCCTGCTTGTCGCGGCCCCCAACCTCGCGCGATCCGTCGGGTTCGTGCTCGAGCAGCACCGCTCGCCGTTCTATGAGCACTACCTGCGCGGCAGGTACGAGAATCTTCGCGCGATCGGCAGCGCTGCCCATGCCCAGCTCCCGCCGGATTCTGTCGTTCTCTGCGCCGAACAGTTTGCCGAGCCGTTCCACCTCTTTTCGCAGATCCGCACGATCGGCGCGTTTGAGTCCAACCTGCTCAAGCCGGTTCCGCGCGACCGCCCGCTCTTCATCCTGCTTCCCGGCGATGACAATTTCGACAAGGCGCTCAAGGCGGCGGGAGTCACAGAAGGCGAAACCGTTCTCTCGATGTCCCGCCTGTCGGATCCGCGACCGATCCGGATCGCCCGCGCGATCATCCGCTGATGCCCTCGAGGCCCCAGTTCAGCACTTGCTCCGCCGCCGCCTCGATCGTTGAAACAACAAAGTGCGGCGAGACCAGTTTCTCCCGGGCCTCCGCGAGCACCGCGGGGCCATGCTTCTCATCCGCGATCAGCACCGTCCCGCAGCCCACCGCCAGTCCCGCCTGAATATCGCGGACAGCGTCGCCGATCATGACGCTCCGGGAAAAGTCAATCGAAGGAAAGTCCCGCTTCGCATCGCAGAGCATCCCGGGCTCGGGTTTGGTCCGCGGCCCCTTCGCCGGCACGCTGTAATAGACCGCATCAAGCTCCACGCCGAAAGGCCTGAGCAGCGAACGCATGTGATCGTGCACCCGGTCGAGCTCAGCCTCGGTGAACCGCCCCAGCTCGATCCCGCGCTGGTTGGTCGCCACGATCAGACGCATCCCCGCATCCCGCAGCCGCGCGAGCGCCGGCCCCGCCCCGGGAAGCAGCACGAACTGGTCCGGCCGCGTAATCCACTCGCCCACCAGCCGGACATTGATCGTCCCGTCCCGGTCCAGAAAAACAGTGTCGATCGACCTTCCTTTCATGCTCCAGAGTATGCGCCGCGGCAGGCGCTTCTGCCCGATCCGCGACGCCCCCTGCTATGCTGCCGCACCATGTCGGCCCACCACGCGCCCGCACTGCTCACGACCGAATCCATCACGGCAACCCTCACCGCCGATCTCGAAATCGCCCGGCGCGCTCTCGACGCCTTCTTAAAGGAGCCCGCCGGCGTCCGGCGCATCGCCGAAGCCGCCGCCATGATCGCCGAAGCTTTTCGCGCAGGCAATAAGCTCCTCGCCGTCGGAAACGGCGGCAGCTGCGCCGACGCCGCCCACCTCTGCGAAGAGCTCTCCGGCCGCTTCCGCGAAGACCGCCCTTCTCTTCCCGCGATCGCGTGCAACGACCCCGGCCACATCACCTGCACCGCCAACGACTACGGCTTCGAATCCATCTTCTCCCGCTGGGTGGAAGGCATTGGACGCTCCGGCGATGTCCTTGTCGCACTCTCCACGAGCGGCAACTCAACCAACGTCATAAAGGCCGTCGACGTCGCCACCTCCCGCGGCATCAAGACCATCGCCCTCCTCGGCAAAGGGGGCGGCAAGCTCGCCGGCCGCTGCGATCTCGAATGGATCGTCTCCGGCAGCGACCCGCTCCACGCCGACCGCATCCAGGAGATCCACATGATCATCCTGCACAGCCTCGTGCGAGCGATCGAGCTACGCATGTTTCAGCAGTAGCAGCCCCGCCCGAGCGCGTTGGCTTTCTTTGCAATCTGCCAATGTGCGCTTTGGCGATTTCACTCACGCCGGCCGAATACCGCGATAGAGCTGCTGCACCCGC
Organism: Planctomycetota bacterium; assembly: GCA_018242625.1. Lineage (GTDB taxonomy): Bacteria > Planctomycetota > Phycisphaerae > Phycisphaerales > UBA1924 > JAFEBO01. The sequence continues at coordinate 66,845 of JAFEBO010000003.1, read as the reverse complement.
TCCGCTTCCTGCTTCCGCACCATGTCCAGCACGGCCTTGGGGATCCGCACGTTCTTGTCTTCCTTCGTTACGTTCGAGCAATGCTCCGCCATGCAGCGGTAGAGGAACTTGAACGCGTCCCGCGGCTGGTGCATCTGATCGAGCGCATCGACAAGATCACTCCGCGTCACCTCCTCGCTGAACAGATCGAGAAGTGACAGCGGCGTCGCCCCCGGCGCCAGGCACGCGTGCAGCCGGCTTGTGCAAAGGTCGTAGAGCATCGCCCCCGTCCAGCTCAGCCGGTCCACCATGTTCTGCTTATCGAGCCGGGCTTCCTGGAAGAACGCGGCCGATTCCTTGTAGAGCGCATACCGCAACTCCACCGGCAGCAGCATCTTGACGCCAACGCCCTCCTGCTGCAGGAACTTGTTGTTCAGCATCGGCCACACAACCGCCCGCATCCGGTCGTAGTCGCCGCTGATGAGGGTCGGCTCGTCCACGCGGTCGATGATGATCACGACCCCGGCGTACCCAAAGCCCTTGAGCACGTTCCGCATCCGGTCAAACAGCCGGTAGCGCACTTCGTCCGAATCGCCCGTCGGCACATTCTCTTCATCACGCAGCACCGGATCGAGCTGGAAAAGCGAGCGTGCGTACGAGCGGTCGCCGCGCGACAGCACCCGCACCTGTTTGCGAACCCGCTTGCCATACAGGTTCATCGTGATCTTGTCCCACAAAGTCGCCTTGCCGATCACGATCAGCCAGAGCCCCACCAGCGCCAGGAACGCGTACAGCGGCGCACCGGGTCCGATCTCCCCCGGCGTCATCTTGTACCAGTAGACAAGCGCGCCCGCGGGAATCCATCCGAGCCATGCCGCCCACTGCCAGAGCCGCCGCCCGAGCGGCTTCCAGATGCCGAGCTTCTTGCGGAGCTGCGTGGTCCGCAGGTCCGCCTGCTCCGGCCGGTCGTACAGCGCCTGCAGCAGCAGCAGGTCGCGCTTCTGCCCGTCGTCCAGCTTGCGGAGCGCCTTTTTCGCCTCCTCCCGCAGCAGCCCGTCGCCGTCGCCTTTGCCCAGCACGGCATCCACCAGCCGCGGCACAAAGCCCGCGAGCAGCGCATCCAGATGGTCGACCAGCCGCAGCTTCTGAAAACTCTCGAGGGCCGATTTCCCGTTCACCCGCGCATGAAACCGGTCCAAGACGCCGTTGAGATCGTCGTACGCCAGCAGCAGCACCCGCTTCTCGATGCCCGGGCCGCTGTTATACAGATCAATCGCTCGCGTGATCTGCAGCCGTATCGCCGTCTTCCCGCTCCCCTTCTCGCCAAACACGATCGCCGTTGCAGGCCGCCCAAGATCGCCCAGGATCTTCTCAAAGTCGCTGTGAAATGTCCCCGTCACCGTCGGCAGGCTGAGCGAAACCGTGCTCTGCATCCCCGGCAGCGGGATCGTCCCCGGGGGCGGCGTATTCCCCGTCGGCGCCATCACCGCCGGCGGCGAGGTCATCTTCGCAAAGACCGCGTCGTTGCGCGCTTCTTCCCCCCGAAACGGATTCTCCGCCAGTCCGAAGCGAGCTAGAAGTTCATTGAGTGTCATGAGAAGGCACTTGGCACCAGGCACTTGGCCATAGTGCAATTCAAAGACCTCGGATCGATCACCTTACCCACAGTTGCGACACCTGTTCTGTCTTTCCCCGGTGCCCAGTGCCCATTGCCCAGTGCCAAATACCAAGTGCCAAGTGCCTTTCTTTGCCTCAATGCTCCACCTGGTGTCCCAGCTTCGGGCCGATCTCCGCCAGCATCTTGTCCAGAGTCTTCTTGTCCTTGGCCTCGAGGTTGAGCCGCAGCAATGGCTCGGTGTTGCTCTTGCGGATGTTGGCCCACCAGCCCCCATGATCGCCCTTGTTCTGGAAGCAGTCGATCGTCACCCCGTCCAATTCATCGATCGCCCCGTTGGATTCCGAGCCCGGTCCGTAGAGGTCCTTGACGTTGGCGATCGCCCCGTCCTTGTCCTCGATGCTGAAGTTGATCTCGCCGCTCTGCGAATACCGGGCGATCGGCTTGATCAATTCCGAAAGCGACTTGTTCGAATGCGCCATCACCGTGAGGATCGTGCACATCGCGATCGCGCCGCTGTCGGCGCAGAAATTGTCCCGGAAGTAGAAGTGCCCCGAGAGTTCGCCGCCGAAAATCGCGCCGCTGTCCGCCAGGGCCTGCTTCATGAACACGTGGCCCACCCGCCCGCGGATCGGCTTGCCCCCGTGCTTGGTGATCTCCTCCGCGACCGCCTTGGTCGAGCGCAGGTCGTACGCGATCGCGCTCCCCGGCTCCTTCGCCAGGAAGTGGCGTGCCAGGAGCCCTGTCAGGAGATCGCAGCCGACGATCTTGCCCTTCTCGTCCACCGCCATGCACCGGTCCGCATCGCCGTCGTAGCAGAAGCCCACATCGGCCTTGTGCTTGAGCACCGCCTCCTGCGTCCACTTCATGTTCGCCGCCACCAGCGGGTTGGGCTCGTGCACAAAGTGGTTCTTGGTGTTCTCAAAGTGAAGCGGGATGATCTCGAGCCCCGGCACCGCCCCCAGCGGGCTTTCCTTGCCGAACACCTTGGGGATCATCGTTCCCGCCATCCCGTTGCTCGCGTCGATGACCACCTTGAGCTTCTTGCCCCCGAGGTTCAGGAAACTCCGGACGTGCGTGTTGTACGCCTGCCAGAGGTCCCGCTGCTCGACGCGCCCGTGCGCGGGCACCATCGTCGCCTTGTCCACCATCGCCGCCTGCTTGCGGATCTCGCCCAGCCCAGTCGCCTCGCCCACCGGCTTGGCCTTGCGCTTGCTCACCTTGAAGCCGTTGTAGTTGGGCGGGTTGTGGCTCGCCGTCACCATGATCCCGCCCGCGCAATCGAGGTGATTCACCGCGAAGTAGATCATGCTCGTGTCGATCATCCCGATGTCGATCACGTTCCCGCCCTGATCCGAAATGCCCTTGATGAGCGCCTTCGCCAGGCCCGGGCTGCTCGCCCGCATGTCCCGCCCGACCACGATGTTCTTCATCATCGGGCTCGTCTCGCCGCTCGCCGCCGCGTCGCCGAGCAGGTACTTGCTCGCCCCGTACCCGATCTGCCATGCGAGGCCCTCATTCAGAAGATCCGGATAGGTCCCGCGAACGTCATAGGCTTTGAAGATCCGTCCCAGCATGAATTCGTGTCTCCCGCTGATTCCAGACAAAGAGCGCCCGGATTCGGTGCCCGAGCGCCCGGGAAGCGTAGCGGATCGCCTACCCGAACTTTTGCCGAATACGTCCAGGAGTTTGAACCCTCCGGAGAGACCGGGAAGCACTCGCATTGGGCCTGTAAACCGATCTCGAAGTCACTCCTTTTCAGGCGCGGGAGAATCAAGCGATCAATGGCCCTGCTTTGTCCTCAAAAAGCAGACAACGGCGTGCGGAAAACACGCCGTTGTCATTTGAGCAAAGCCCCCTGAGCGTCCGGCTAGTTGATCCGCTTCTCGACGCCGGTCGCACCGGTGCGCGTGCCGATCTGCCGTGACTGATCAAACCCGAAGGCCTCGGGCGCGAGGTACATGCCCCGGTCCTCCGGCGCCTTCTCCGTTTCCACGGGCACCCGGTGATACCGCGCGTACGCGTCGTTGCGTGTCCCGGTCACCTGCCAGGACACCTTCATGCCCGGCCTGCCGCCGGCGATCTTGAACTGGTTGTCCTTCACTTCTTCGGCGACGTAGACCTGGGCGTATCCGCCTACGCAGGTGAGCTGGTAGTGATAGTCGATGTTCAGCGCGCCGAAGTACGAGGGCAGAGACACCACCGCCGTGCCGTCCTCACCGATTTTCGCGGTGCCGGTATACACATTCATCATGTCCGGCGACTCGACGAATGAGTGATACAGGAACTTGTTCGCCGGATCGAGCGGGTGATCGATCTTGAACGAGCCCGATCCCTTGCTCAGGCTGCCCGTGATCGTCACATTGCCCGAGAAGAAGCCCGCCGTGCCGCTCGTCGACTGGGCGTACACGCCCGTGCCCGAGTTGTTGAAGAATGCGCCGCCGGCAACGCCCGGGCTCTGGGCATCACCGCGAACACCCGCCGGCACGCCCGAGCCGCCGCCGTTGCCGCCCGCGTTGGAGAAGCCCCACACGCCGGCCCCGTTGGTTGTGCCGCATTCACCCCGCACGCCCGCGCTCAGGCCCGTGCCCTTTACGCCGTAGGACGAACTCCCCGTCGCCGCACCCTGCACGGCGATGCCGCCCGAACCGTTCGTCGTGGCGTAAGCCGCCGCGGAATTGCTGTCCGTATTGTCGATCTGGAAATAACCCGCATTGCCGGTGCCGACGGTGTGCGCTTCCACCGCTTCGCCCTGGTTGCTCGCGTTCGTGATCTCGAACAGGGCGTTGTCGCCCAGCCCGGAGTGCACCGAACGCAGCGCCTGGCTCGTCGAGTTCCCGTTGGTGGAGATCTCCACCGCGTTAGACGAGTTGGTGGAATCGGTCGTGGTGAAGAACGCCGCCCGCCCGCTCGTTCCGGAATTGGTCGCGTAGAGCGCGTTCCCGCCGCTGCCGCTCTTCACCGCATAGATCGAGTAGGCGCCGCTCGCGCTGGAGAGAGCGAAAATCCCGTTGCCTGTGTTGGTATCGGCAACGATCACCGGCTCATAGAACCCGACCGGGTAGTTCCCGCTCGGCGCTCCCGTGATCCCCTTGAACACCCACGCGTTGCCGCCAACCGAGTTGGTGTTGGTAAAGGTCATCAGCCCGTTCGTCACGTTGCCCGTCTCGTTCACCGGCAGTTTGAGGGCTTGGGCGTACGGAGTCGCCGCGATTTCCGTGCGAGGCGAGATCGTGGTGTACGCACCCACCGAAGCCCCCGGACGGATCCGCAGTTCCACCCAGCGCTCCTCACCGCTAAACTGCGAACCGAAGTCCACATCGAGCGTGAAAACGCCGTTCGAAACGCTGACGTTGTTGAACGACTGCGTCAACCCCTGCTGCGCACCGCCCGCCGAAGCGTTGAACAGCAGCGCCTGGATGTCGTAGATCCCGTTGGCCGGGGCGCCGTTTTCCGTCAGCCGCCCCTGATACGAAAAGTTGGAGCCGACCGGCCCCGCCAGTGCAGAAACCGAAACAACGCCCGCCGCCGCGGCAGCAAGCAACGCCCGAATCGATCGACTCATGTTCTTTTCCCTCCCGGGGTCCTCGTCTTCTTCAGGGGTTGCTGTCACACGCGCGCCAAGCAAACCCCCTGAACAGGCTACCACGCGAAACCCGTCTGCCAAGGACGCGGAAAAAAAACGTCGAATTCGCCACAAAATGGCCTCGAGTCAGTTCTCAGAGCCAAAAAAAGAAAACCCCCGGGGGAGGCCGTCCCACGGGGGCAGGTTGTGTGCAACAACCAGTTTTCTTCAGTTCACGCCCGAAGCTTTCATGTGCCGCACCGCCTCATCATGGAGCCCTGCCGGAATGCCCAGCTGCTTCTCCACCGGCTGACCGTACTCCTTCGGGTGCAGGTACAAGCCCTTGTCCGCCGGCGCCTTCTCGACTTCCGGGACAATCCGGTGGTACTGGGCGTACGGGTCGTTGCGGGTGCCCGTCACCAGCCAGCTCACCTTCATCCCCGGCTTGCCGCCGGCGATCTTGAACTGGTTGTGGCTGACTTCCTCGGCGATGTACACCGGAGCGCTCCCGCCGACGCAGGTCAGCTGGTAGCGGTAATCCACGTTCAGCGCCTCGAAGTACGCGGGGAGCTGCACCGTCGCCTCGCCCTTCTCATCGAGCTTCACGATGCCGTCGTACATGTTCATCATGTTCGGGGCTTCGACGAAGGAGTGGTAAAGGTACTTGTTCGACGGATCGAGCGGGTGGTCGATCTGGAACGAGCCCGACCCCTTGCTCAGATTGCCCGTGATCTGCACATCGCCCGAGAAGAAGCCGGCCTTCGAGCCGTTGCCTTGGGCCTGACCGTAGATAGCGTTGCCGAAGTTGTTGAACGCCGCCACGCCGCTCGTGCCCGCGCCGTTGCCGTCACCGCGCACGCCGGTCGACACGTCGCCGCCGCCGCCGCCCGTCTTGCCCCACACGCCGGCGCCGCCCGTCGTGCCGCTGTAACCGAACACGCCCGCTTCGACACCCTTGCCCATCACGCCGATGCCGAAACCGCCGGTGGATTCGCCCTTGATCGCGATGCCGTTCTCCTGGCTGCCGTTCGGGATGCTGTCGCCGGTGGCCACACTCGTCGCGCTCAGCGTGGGCACCGTCGCCGTGTTATTCGTATTGACGAACATGCCCGCCCGGCCCGTGCCGTCGGTCGTGCTTCGGAATGCCTCGCTCGTGCTCGCGGAGTTGTTGATCGTGAAGCTTCCGACCCGGCCCGTGCCCATCGTCGACGCGTCGATCACTGGGCTGCTGTTCGTCGCAAAGGTCGTGTCAATACTGATTACCGAGCCCGAGTTCGCCGCGTTCTCTCCGCGGAAGACCGTCCCGCTCGAGCCCTCGTTCCGCCCGTAGTACGCCCAGCCCCCGAAGGAGTTCACCAGCGACACAATGCCGTTGCCATCGTTGGTATCAGCGATCAGCACCGGCTGATACACGAACGACTCGGTGTTGTTACTCGGGCCGCCGCTCGTCAGCTTCATCACATACGCGCTGTTGGACACGTTGCTGTTCGTCAGCGTCACAAGCCCGCTGATCGCGCTCGAAGTTTCCGTCAACGGCAGACGCAGCGCCTGCGCGTACGGCGTCGAATCCAGCAGCGTGCGCGGCGTCAGCGTCGTGTACGCGCCGACCGAAGCGCCCGGACGCACCCGCAGCTCAACCCACCGCGAACTCCCATTGAACTGCGCTCCAAAGTCCAGCGACTCCGTAAACACGCCGTTCGAGATCGACACATCGTTGAACGTCAGCGTGCTGCCCACCTGGGCCCCGCCCGCCGCCGCATCAAACAGCAGCGCCTGAATGTCGTACGTCCCGTTCGCGGGCGCGCCCCCGTCGGTCAGACGGCCCTGATAGGTAAACGAAGTCCCCTGAGGCGTCGCCGCCATCGCCTGGCTCAGCAAAAGCGGGCTCGCGCAAAGGGCGGCAGTCATCAGAACGTTGCGAACAGAACGGTTCATGGCCTTTTTCTCCAGTTCGAGGTGTTGCACTTGGTCCCGCTTGTAGTGCGACGCGGGGCCCCTCCAAAGCTAATCGCACGTCCGGATTCTCTCAGAAGCCCCGCCGATTCCCAACCTCTTGCAATTCTCGGAACATCGATTTTTTGGCCCCAAAGCCAAAAACCCCGCCCAAACCAAGGTTCTCGGACGAACCCTTCGCTCCGACTCGCCCGCAGATCCTCACTCGCCCCCTTCTATCTGTACACGCACGCCCGGCGGCAGCGCCTGCAGAAACTGGCGCCCATACCCCGACCGCACCAGCCGCGGATCCAGCACAACCACCCGACCGTGATCCGTCGCACTCCGGATCAGGCGGCCAAACCCCTGCTTGAAACGGATGATCGCACGCGGCAGAGAATCCTCTCCAAACGAGCTGCCCCCACGCGCCTCGATGAGCTCGTGCCTCGCTTGCGTCAGCGGACGATCCGGCGGATCAAACGGCAATTTCACGATAATCACGTTCCGCAGCGCCCTGCCCGCCACATCAACCCCCTGCCAGAAACTCGCCGCGCCCAGCAGCACGCTCCGCTCATCCCGGCGGAAATGTTCAAGTATCGCCGTCCGTGAACCGTCCTCCGTCTGCGCAAGCACCGGATGTCCACGCATCCCCAGCGGTTCACGCACCAGTTTCGCCACCGCCCGCAGCGAAAACAAGCTCGTGAACAGGACAAACGCGCCGCCGTCGGTCTGTTTCACGTGATGGATCACGCGATCGGCTATATGCCGCGGATCATCCGCCCACGAACGCCGGTACTCGCCGCCCGATTCCCTCTCCTCACGCGCCGGGGGCGTCATGTCCACGATCAGTTCGACCTGCTTCGCATAGTCAAACGGGCTTCCCACCTGCATCGTCCGCGCGCCCTCCGCCCCCAGCCGCGTCATCGCGTGCGCAAACGCATCCTGCTTCTTCAGAACCCGCACCGGCTCCGCGGCTTCCTTCACCGCGGCGGGCGCTTCCTCGCCCTCCGGCACATACCGCCGCTCATCCGTCTTCACCGCGGGCCGCTCCGCGGGCTTTCCCTCCACCGACTTGGTCGCCAGCGTGGCGCTCGTCAGCACCACGCTGAAATCGCCCGTAAACAGCCGCTCCTTCAGCAGCGGGCCCACCTCGACCGGCGCGCACGCGAGAGTGACCCGCTGAAATCCGCCGCCACCCCAGTCCTCTTCACCCGTCGCCTCCACCCAGTACGCGCACCCCGGCTGGCTCTGCCGGACCAGCACTTCCGCATCGTCCGCGATCATCCGCGCCCGCTCCGCGTACGCGTTGAGCTCGAATCGATCCGCATCCGTCTTCACGTACTCCTTCAGAGTGTTCAGACGCAGCGACAGTTCGCGGCAGGCCGGACTCAGCAGGTTCTCGAGCGAGCCCGGCGTCCGCAGTCGCCCACCCGATCCCGTGCCGATGCTCTCCCCCTGCTTGCTCGCCCGCAGCACGCCCTCGAAGAACGCGCGGCACTCATCCTGCGCCCGCACCGCAAGCTGGATCGCCCGTTCCACCGCGCCGCTGTCGTTCGCGTACATCAGCAGATTCGGCAGATACCCCTTCCCCGTCCGCGGATGGCACAGCGTCGTGAGCAGGTGCATCACCCGCCCTTCCGCCAGCGATCGCCCGAAGTGCTCGCTCGCCACATCTTCCACGTTGTGCGCCTCGTCCAGCACCACGTGCTGATACCGCGGCAGGAATCCGACATCCTGCACCCGCAGCGCCAGATCCGAAAAGAACAGCGCGTGATTGCAGATCAGTAAATTCGCCCCCTCGAGCTGCGCCCGCGCCGATTGATAAAAACACCGGTCAAAGGTGGGGCACTTCCGCCCCATGCAGTTGCCGCTGTCCGACTGCACCTTGTCCCACACGCCGCCCCTTTCGAGCGCCGGCAGCGTGCTCAGCGTCCCATCCAGCGTCTCCCGCGCCCAGTCCTCGATCACGTGCAGACTCCGCCGCGCCGCCGCATCGGCAAACAGCCGCTCCTGCCGCTCGCTCGCCATCTTCAGCCGCCGGATGCTCACGTAGTTCCCGCGCCCCTTCACCAGCACCGGCTTGATCTTGAAGCCCTCGCCCGAATCGGAGTCATCGTCCGGACCCGATGCCTCAAAGCCCCCTCCCCGCGGGAAGGGTTCTGGGGAAGCGACCTTCCGCCCGAAATCTCGCCCCATCTCTTCCATCAACCCCACCAGCAGCGGCACATCCTTCTGGATCAGCTGCTCCTGCAGCGCAATCGTGTTCGTCGCGATCACCACCGTCTCGCCCCGCAGACACCGCAGCATCGCCGGCACCAGATACGCAAAGCTCTTCCCAACCCCCGTTCCCGCCTCGGCGAGCAGATGCGAGCGATCTTCCATCGCCCGCGCAACCGCCAGCGCCATCTCGATCTGCTGCTCGCGCGCTTCGTATCGCCCCCCGATCGCTCGCGCAATCGGGCCTTGCGAAGACAGGATGTGACGCACCTCCGAAAGCATGCGGCGATCCTATCGGGCGCCGCCCCCCGTCCGTCCGGCCCCAAGATCCCAAACCCGGAAAACCGCCGGACCGGGCAGTGGTGGAGCAAAGACCGCCGCAAACCAGCGTGCGTCCGGGGAAACGCTACTCGAAACCGTCCCGTTCCGGAGCTCGGCACTCTCGAGCGTGGCCGATGTCTTTCCATCAATCAGCAGCTCTGTCCCCCGAACCCCCTCCTTCAACTCCACACGCGCCGGGGCAAAGCTCTTCTCAATCACACCGTCCGGCCCGATCGCCCATATGTCCATCCCCGCAGTCCCACTGCCCACCCTCAGCGAGCGATCAGAGCCCATGAAGAGCGCCTCCGCCGGCACGCCCGAAAGACTTCCAAGTTTCCCCTCCCGAACTTCCTTCCCTACGCCAAGGTACATCTTCCCCGCGTCCGGCCCGGTCTTCACGATCAGCGCCCAGTCCGGCCCGCCCGCTTCCGCCGCCGCGGCCAGAATCTGCGGCACCTCCCATGAATTCACGTCCCGCTGAATCGCCCGCACCCGCACAGCGCCAAGCTCCTTCACGCGCAGCGAATCCAGCGACACCGTCAGCACACGCACCCGCACCTCCCCCAGCGGCTCGAGCTCAACAAGCCCCGTAAGGGCCACCAGCGCGGCCTTGCCGTCCGCAGTAAAGCCCTGCAGCCCAGGAAAGCCGTCCTCCGCACCGCCCAGGTCCACGCTCTGCGCAGCCCCATCCTCCAATCGCGCAGTGATCAGCCGCAAGTTCCACCTCGTCCGCTCGGATTGATCCGCCCAGCAGAGGTACCTGCCGTCCGCCGACAGCCGCGCGGTCGACGTCCTCACATCCTCGCGGATCGGGAGCGCCCTCCCGCGCGCCAGCGAAAAAGGCACAACCGTGTGCACAATCACCTGGGCCGGTTGCAGCCGCGAGATCGGCCAACCCTTCACCACCGTCCCCAGCCACGCAACCGGCCACGCCTGCGAGCCCGCGCGCGAAAATTCCAGCCATCGCGCACACCGCACGCCGGTCGCCAACACAATCGGAACAAGCACGATCATCCACGGCGCCGCCCGGGCCGCAAAGCTCCTCCCCTTCCTCGGCGGATGGTCATGCGCCGATTGCCCGCACTCGGGACACTGCCCAAACACCATCGGCAAGTGGTCCATATGTGAGAGCGTCGTGGTCGTCAGCCCCGCGGATGCAAGCAGCCCGGGCGAACTCGATTCACCCACCGGCGTCGCCGGTGTCAGGTCGTAGTTGCACCGGGTGCAATACACCCTGCCCCGCTCCTGCCGCCTCCGCCAGATGCGATAAAGCGCCGCCAGGAGCACCGCAATCCCCAGCACAAACACCGCCGCACAAATTTCGCACTCGTTCGACTTCCACCACCCCATCGGCTCCGCACGCTGCTTCGATGTTGCCGCAAGCACCACGCTCGACCGATCGTCAAAGACAATCGATGCCCCATAAGTGCCACCAAAATCCGGGGGCAGTTCCTGCTCGATCACCGGGCGAATCGCTTTTTCGTCCATGCAAGCCCCCTGTACGATAAGGTACTGGATCCAGCGGCCCTTGGAAACCACAGTTCGCGAGGTCTTCAATATGTCCAGCGGCCGTCCCCTGGTCGTGCCCGCCGGCTCCGGCACAGTGCTTTCCGTCCTCGGCGATTCCACCCGGCTCCTCGTCGACAGTGAATCCTCCGGCGGCACGCTCCTGCAGTTCGAATCAATCTCCCCGCCCGGCGGCGGCCCTCCGATGCATTGCCGCGCCAACGACGACGAAACCTTCTTGATCCTCGAAGGAAACGTCAAGTTTTCCATCCAAGGCCGCGAATCCGTGGACGGCCCCGGAAGCTTCGTCTTCGCCCCGCGCGGCAAGGAGCACACCTTCATGAACCCGGGCCCCGGCCCCGCACGCATGATCATCACCTGCACCCCGAGCGGCCTCGAGAAAGCCTTTCGCGAAATCGCTGCGACACAAAGACCCGCAAGCTCTCCACCGAAATCATCGGCGCCACGTTCGCCAAAGTCGGCATCACCTTCCACGGCCCACCCCTCAAACCCTGACGCCGCTCCCAGCGCATCCCCCAAAATCAAAAGGGCCCCGCCAGGCGGAGCCCTTTTTCATTCTTTCCGAATGCCTTCTCGCCTCACTTCAACGAAGCCAGATCAATCACAAACCGATACTTGACGTCGCTCTTGAGCATCCGCTCGTACGCCTCGTTGATCTTCTGCATCGGGATCATCTCGATATCCGAGACGATCTTGTGCTTCCCGCAGAAGTTGAGCATCTCCTGCGTCTCGCGGATGCCGCCGATCAGCGAGCCCGCGATCGAGCGCCGCTTGAAGATCAGGTTGAAAACAGTGGGGGAGGGGTGCGGGTGTTCCGGCGCCCCGACCAGGCACATGTTCCCGTCGCGCTTGAGCAGCGCGATGTACGCATCCAGATTGTGCGACGCCGCCACCGTATTCAGAATGAAATCAAACGAGTTCGCGTGCCTGGCCATCTCGTCGGCGTTCTTCGAGATCACCACCTCGTGCGCCCCCAGCCGCTTCCCGTCCGCCACCTTGCCCGCCGACGTCGTGAACAGCACCACCTTCGCGCCCATCGCGCGGGCGAGCTTCACGCCCATATGTCCCAGCCCGCCCAGCCCCACGATCCCGACCTTCATCCCCTTCTTCACGCCCCAGTGCCGCAGCGGCGAATAGGTCGTGATCCCCGCGCACAGCAGCGGCGCCGCCGCCGCCGGATCAAGCCCCTTCGGGATGCTCAGCACAAAGTCCTCATCCACAACCATCTGCGTCGAATACCCGCCGTACGTCTGCGTCCCCGGCGCCGATCCCGCCGGTGCCTTGTGATCGATGCTGTTGTACGTAAACGTGATCTCGTTGTCGCAGTACTGCTCATCCCCCGCGCGACAGTTCGGGCACGTGCGGCACGATTCCACCATGCACCCCACGCCCACCATCTGCCCCGGCTTGAACTTCTTCACCTTCTTCCCGACCGACACAACCTTCCCGACGATCTCGTGCCCCGGCACGCACGGATACTGCGTCATCTTCCACTCATTCCGCGCCGTGTGCAGGTCCGAGTGGCACACCCCGCAGTACAAAACCTCGATCTGCACGTCCTTCGGCCCGGGCGCACGCCGCACAAACGAGAAGTCCCCCAGCGGGCTCGTCGCCGACCGCGCCGCATACGCACGCGCCGGAATCGGTTCCGCCGGTGCCGCCGCCCCGGACATCGAAAGCTTCCGACCAGCCGAACGCCCCTTCGCCTTCACTGCAGTCGCCATGACAGATTTCCTCCGTGTTGGCGCACAGTAGACCGGCCGCGCCGTTCACAGCTCCCCACACCCGCGCAGCCCCAAAATCCGGGTCCCCGCGGCCGCAACATCGGAAATCTTCATACTCGTGCCGCCCCCCATCCCGCCCGATCGCAAGGACCCGCCGCCATCTCCCCGCGCACCGCCGCGGACCCTTTCTCGAATTCGGACTGCCCGGCTCAGAACGTGATCTTGAGCCCCGCAAACGGACCGCTCAGCATCATGTCGTACTCAAACCGGTCGCGCCCGCTCCCCTTGCTGTAGTTGTCGCTCAGCCAGCGCCACCCCGCAAAGATCCCGATGTTCTTGTTGAAGTTGATGTTCAGCATCGTCAGCGCGTTCCAAGTCAGCTCCGACATGCCCGTGCCCACATCCACGCGCCCAGTCAGCGAGAACGTCTCGTTAAACGCAAGTTCTCCCCGCACGCCACCGAACCCGTCCACCCACGTATCGTTCGGCCCGCGCGTCTGGAACGGCCCCGTGATCGTCGAGTCGATGTACCAGACCCGCACGCCCGCCAGCGGCTCGAGCCGCACCCGCACGGTGCTGTCGCTCGCCGCCCCCGGCAGCGCCCCGTCAAAGACCGCATACGTCCCGCCCAGCTCAAAGATGCCCTGCTTGAAGTCCGCCGTGATCGGCAGGTTCTTCACCTCGTTGCCCAGGTGCAGATACATCGCATCGCCGAAGATCGTCCACCGGTCGTGCACCGCCTCCATATGCAGGCACCCCGCAAACTGGAAATTGTCCCAGATCGCGTTCCACGTATCCCCGACCGTCATGGACACGTTCGCCCGCGCAATGCCCGACTGCACGTGACCGTGCTGCGCCGGGACCCACAAATACGGCGCGATCACAAACTTCCACGGCTTGGCATCCAGCTCCTGCGGCGGGGCATTCTCCGAACTCCCGCCCGACGCCGATGTGCTCGACCCCGTCGCCGACGCCGTCATGTCGTACGTCGCCGCCGCCTGCGGCTCGTCGCCCAACGCCATCGCGCCAAGCCCCGTCGCGCCAAGCCCCGCACCCGCCAACGCCGCAATCAGGCTGATCCTCATCTGCGTTCTCCCGAACGTGAAAACCCATTCATCGGCACTTTACCCCGGCTTTATTCCATTCTGCTCGTTCTGTTCATTATGCGATGTGTACAGCGAGACCAGCCGGGCCACCATCAGCGCCATGTAAAACACCCCAACCGTCGACTCCATCACCGCCAGCATCCGCGCCGTCCTCGACGCCGGCACAATGTCCCCATACCCCACCGTGTTCAGCGTAATAAAACTGTAGTAATACGCCGTCACGCCCTTCATCAAGGGATTCGGGTTGTTCCCCGCCGTAAACGTGAACGCCCCGGGGTCCAGCTCCGCCACCGTTGTGTACGCAAGCGCCCAAAGCAGCCCCAGGATCAGATACACCACCACACCCCCGCACAACACCTCCGAGCTCACAACCGGCGACCGCAATATAAACGCCAGCAGGTTCACCATCACAAACAGCAAAAACGTCAACGCCCCGATCAGAAACAAAAACGGCGGCATCGGGTTCGGCTGCGTGTGATTCAGCCACCGCAATACCAGCGCCGGGATCACCAGCATCACCCCCAGGATCAGCTTCCGCCTGCTCGCACCCACCGCGAGCACCCCCGTCAGCATCATGGCCGAAAGCAGCGTGCTCATGATGAAGTCGCCCCACGCCAGGCTCTCGAGCGCCGGCGCAAGCACCATGAACAAAATCATCGCAATCAAAAAAGTGGCCACGGAGTGCTTCCGCAGCCCCGGCTGAATCCGTTCGCTCACAACGATCAGCCGCTTCGCCGCCCCCGCCACCGGCCGAACCCGCTTTTTCCCGGGAGCCTGCTGGTTCACGGCTTCTCAACCCAGAGCGCCACCGCCTCCGTCGCCCGCACCGACACATCGTTCCCCACCGTCACGTTCGCCAGGTTCACATCCGGCGCAACCTTCAGCACACGCACATTCCCCGCCGGCCCCTGCAGCGTCACGCTCCGCGCCACCGAGTCAACCTTCAGCACCTTCGCGCTGATGTAAAACGTGTTCACGAGCACAACCCCGGGCTTCTCACCCTTCTTCGCCCGCAACATCGCCGTCCCCGCCTCCGCCGTCGGCGCCTGCGACGCCGGGCCCACCCACAGCGCCACCGCCTCCGCCACGCTCGCGTTCACCTGATCTCCCTGGTGGATCTGATCAAAGTTCCGCACCTCCGGCCCGCACTTGTACGTCACCAGCTGCCCGTCCTGCCACAGCAGCGTCACTTCCCGCGTCTGGTAATTGATCGACTGCACTGTCGCCGTCGCCGTCGCTCCCTGCGCATCCACAACGCCCACAGTCTCGTCCGCAGGCTTGTTCGTGTTGCACCCCGAAAGAACCAGAGATGCCGCCAAAGCCACGCCCAGAGACAGTCCCGCCATTGCACCGTGGATTCGATTCACGTGGAAGCCCTTTCAAAGTTGCATTTCCCGCGCCCGACAACCGGCCGCGTTCCAAATCGTCCGCACCGCCCTCCGGCGATTCAAGACAATTCATAGCGTAGCGACAAACAGCCCCCCCCGCCTCATTCCGCCGGCGGCATCCCCTCCCTTCTAACCTCCCTCCACACCCACCCCCCCAAAATCACAATCCGCCACCCGCCCCAACCTCTTCAGGCCACCCCGCGGCTTCTCCCCATTCCATACCTACCAGCCCGAAAGGCTGACGTTGAAGAGCCGTGGGTAGGGGGGGCGTGAAACGAGTCTCCGAGCCCCACACCCGGAAAGAGCGTCACCCCCGGGAGAGCCCGCAGAAAGCCCTCTTTGAATTACGCACCCCGAAGGCGTGCAGGAAGATCCGCCACATCCGCGGTCCCCGCGATCCGCTCAAGAACTTCCGTCACCGCAAATGCCCAAGTAACTTGCAAGGTTTCACACCCGCGCGGCAACTCTTACGTAGACATCATCCTTCACGCTCGTTCCTTCATCTGCTGAATCGCGGAGGCTTTGCCATGCAGAACACAAGTTGTCTAATCGGTTTTTCTATGCTCGTCGCAAGCGCGGGAGCCGCCACGCCCGCCCTGGCGATCAACTTCAACCTCACACCTGTGACCGTCGTCGCGCCGAATTACATCGGGCCGATCGCGATCATGGGCAGCGTGAGCAACGTTTCGGGTCACCTCAACAGCGCAGCTGTGAACTTCGCGTTCAACTCAACCTTTACCGCTGGCATCAACGGCGTCGGCCCGCATTTCGACGCCGGCTTCCTGGCATGGAACGGTGTCGGAACCTACACAGGCGCGATCTACATCATGCAGATGGATGCAACGTGCCTTGGCTATTCGGGCGGCATGCCGCTCGGTCACTACGCCTACAACCCAGGCGGCCCCGGCGGCTTTTCGGCCATCCGCCTGACCTTCAGAAGTTCAACGGGAGTCGATCAAACCGCAACCGCTCGATACGCAATCGATGTGGTCCCCTCTCCCGGCCCGCTGGCAACCCTCGCCCTCGCGGGCGTGTCCGCAAGCCG
Organism: Planctomycetota bacterium; assembly: GCA_018242625.1. Lineage (GTDB taxonomy): Bacteria > Planctomycetota > Phycisphaerae > Phycisphaerales > UBA1924 > JAFEBO01. Next base: position 50,426 of record JAFEBO010000003.1, on the reverse strand, counting down.
TCGCCGACGGCGAGCCGGGTAGCACCGCCTTCCGGCATCCCCCAACCCCCTGAATCCACCTCCGCGCGCCGTGCCCTTGCCGAATCACAACGACTCTGTTCGCATGTCTTTGTTGTACCGTCTGTGGTGGCACGCCTCTCCGAGTCGTGCCTGAAAGACGGTCACCACCTCACCATTCATCAACGGCGCCCGGCTCGACGATCAACCTCCGCGGCAGAATCGCCCATGAAATGGGCGCCCCGGGCGTTGCCAGACGCGCAACGTCTGGTAGATGAGCCCCCAAATCCCCTTTCCTCTTTCTTCTCCCGCCCGTAAAACGGGCGAGCGGTCACCCCTTGCTTGTGTTTGTTCTGTTGATGCTTCGCGCATCTATTTGCGATTTGGCACTTTTCCATTTGACGCTCTGCCATTTGAGCTTTGCGTTTTTCCCCGGCCTGCCCGCCTTCCAGCCCGAAGGGCTACCAGAAAATAGCCGGGACGTGAAGCGAGTCTTCGAGCGCCTCCCCCGGAAAGAGCGCCCGAAAAGCCGTGTTTAAATCACGCACCCCGAAGGGGTGCAGGAAGACCCTGCTCAGAAACTATCTCGCAGCACGCCACCAACAACAAATCTCGCTGCGCTATCGAGGTGGGACGGGTGCAAGTCCTCCGCGCCTTCGAGATCGGCCACTGTCCGCGCGACCTTTGCGAGCCGGTCCATCGTTCTCGTCGTCAATGTGTTCTGTTCCACAATCGCTTTGTACCGATCGAGTGCTTCCGGAGTAAATCGGCAGTATTCACGGATTGCACCGCCGGGGATTCCAGCGTTAAAGGGGATGGCAGTCCCCGAATACCGGCGACTCTGCCGTTCGCGGGCCGCTTCAACTCGCGCCCGGATGTTGTCTGATTCCGGTGCCGGAGCCTCCGCGAATCGCTCTTCGGTTGTGAGTCGAGACATTTCCACCTGAAGATCAATTCGATCCACTATCGGCCCGCTGATCTTGGAAAGATACTTCTTGACCTGTTGCGGCTTGCAGCGGCAAAGCTCCGTCCCGAGATAGCCGCACGGGCAGGGATTCATGGCCGCGAGCAGGGTGAATCGAGATGGAAACGTGAGCGTTCCGCCGACGCGGGAGATCGAGATCTCGCCATTCTCAATCGGCTGCCGCAGCGCTTCGATGCTGCTCCTTGGAAATTCGGCGAGCTCGTCAAGAAAGAGAACCCCGAGATGAGCAAGCGTCACCTCGCCCGGCTTCGGCAGGTCGCTTCCGCCGCCCACTAGCGACTGGCGTGATGCAGTATGGTGCACGGGTCGCATCGGGCGGCGTGTGACGGCTTGGCCATCCTTTTCAAGTTCGCCACAGGCCGAGTAGATTCGAGTGAGGGCGACCTTCTCGGGGTTACTGAGGCGAGGCAGAATTCCGGGCATTGCGCTCGCGAGAAGAGACTTGCCCTCACCGGGCGGCCCGATCAACAACAGGTTGTGTCCGCCCGCCGCGGCGATCGTGCAGGCTTCCTTCGCCAACTCCTGCCCTTTGACGTGAGCGAAGTCCGCCGCCTTCTGGATGACAGGCTCAAACGAAAGCGGTTGCGAAAGTACGTTGTTGAGTTTGCGCGTGCCCTTGAAGAACTCAATAACCTCTCGAAGATGAGCAACTGAGGCGACCTTGCAGCCCTTGTGATCCGGATTTGCGGTCACCAGGGCACACTCCCGCTCGTTGTCGCGAGGCACGAGCAGCAATTGGCCCGGCTTGGCCGCGAATGCCATCGCCAGCGCACCGCGCACGCGACGTACATCTCCGTGTAGACCCAGTTCCCCCATCAGAATCAGTTCATCCTCCTGCTCGTGCGCAAGATCCGGCAACTCTCCCAGAGCCTGAAGGATGATCACCGCAAGTGGCAAATCAAGCCAAGTCCCGTCTTTGGGAAGCTCGGCAGGAGCCAAATTGATCAGTACCTCGAGAGGCGGCGGCGTGATCTCGCAACTGGCAAAGGCGCCGCGAATTCGATCAATGGACTCGCCAACGGGCTTTCTCGCCATGCCCGTCACCACTGCGCTCCAGCCCTCACGATTCGTGTCTCCGGCCCGAGCCTGCAGTTCTATGACGTGCCCATCGATTCCAAAGATGACGCCACCGAACAACGTGTGCTCCCGCTTCGTCAATTCACGGAGACGGCGTTCCTCATTTCTCGATTGGTAGTTCATGGCGCGCCAGTCTACGAAAAATTGCAACTATTAAACAACAACAGTTGACTCAGTCTGCCGAAACAGATCTTCTTTTTTCCATCAACCTGCGACTCCGCCCCCAGTTGTGTGGGCGGAGACGCGACGGTACCCTGCCCCGAGGCGCACCCCAAACCCTGTGCACTCCAACCCTCTTCAGCCCGCCCCGCGGCCTTGCTCGCTCGAAGCCCACGCCTTCAGGCGTGGGTCCGCTCGCGACCAGCTCATCCCAGCCCGTTTCAACGGGCTTCCATCCAACGTCACCCGCACCACACAGCCCATCTCCTGACACCGTTCACACCACACTCACCGTGCCCCCGCGCATCCTCCCCATTCCCTGCCTCCCAGTCCGAAGGCCTGACGTTGAGTAGCCGGAGCGTGAAGCGAGTCCTCGAGCGCCACCCCCCGGGAGAGCGCCACCCCCGGAACGCCGCCCCCGAGATCCCCGCACCCCGAAGGGGTGCACGAAGACCAAGAGCTGTTCGCTCCAGCTTCGCCTGGTTACGCCGATCGCGCGCCGCATTCGGGGCAAGGCGTTTCAGCCGAGAGACCGCTTCGGCCCTAGCCGCATGCGCGGCACGAATCGTTGCGTCCGCGTCCTAAGGCTCGATGGTCAAGCCATGCCGCCGATACCGCCGCGGCTCCGCCCAGCACGCGTTCGCGGAGCGCCGCGAGATTCGGCTTTGGTCGCTGCCGAAGGGAGCCTGCCTGCATCTTGATCCGACCGGCTGGGCAGAAGATCGGAACGAGATATTCATCGCAGGGAGCGGCGAGTTTGAGCCCGTGGTGAGGCGGCTTGCCGAGTTACTGGGCGGCATTGTGCGTGGGGCGGACTAAGGGAGCGAGTGATCGGCGATCCTCACGGCGTTGGTACAAGAACTCGGGGATTGCCCTGCGCGGACGTTGGGCTCGAGAGTGCTGATCCGATAAGTCCTTGTTTGGAGGGAGAATCAGGTGATCCGCGAAGCGTTGGCCGTTCGGAGACCAATTGTACGGCAAAATGCCGGAATAGATGAACCAAGTACGGCAGAATGCCGTATACTGAGATATCCAGGAGGAACTCCAGTGTCCACGCTTCGCAACCCAAGTCCCGAACGTCTCGAATTCCGGATTCCGGCGGAGCAGAAGGCGCTTATCGAGAGGGCTGCCGCGGCCCAGGGGCAGACGGTATCGGGTTTCGCGCTTCGCACGCTTCTCGGTGCTGCGCAGGAAGTTATGCAGGCTGAGACGGAACGCTCGCTTTCGGCTCGCGATTCGAGGCTGTTTCTGGAGTTGCTTTCTTCTCCTCCGAGGCCGAACGCCGCGTTGAAAGCGGCGGCCTCGCGTTACAAGACTGCTCGCGACGGCGCTGCCGGCGACAGGGCTCGTCGTGGAAACTAGCCCGCTCGCGTGGCGAGTTGAAGAACTTGATCCAACGCACGATCGATCGAGCTTTTCCTGCGGGCAGGAATCGCTCGACAGGTTCATCAAGCAGTTTGCAAGCCAGAATCAGCGAACGGGCGTGAGCAAGACTTTCGTCGCTCTCAAACCTGGTGAGCAGGTTGTGCGCGGCTATTTCTCGCTTGCGGCCGGTTCGGTTCGAGTCGAGCAATTGACGGAGGCGCAGCGCAAGGGGCTGCCGAAGTATCCGATTCCGGTTGCCCATTTGGGCCGCCTTGCGGTCTGCCGAAGTGCGCAAGGGTGTCGGCTGGGTGAGTTTCTCTTGATGGACGCGATGAGGCGAGTGAGCCAAACTGCCGAGGAGATCGGGATTCACGCGATCGAAGTCATTGCGATCGACGGTTCGGCCAAGGGCTTCTACGAGAAATACGGGTTCGTTCGATTGCAAGACGATCCACATCACCTGTACATGCCGATGGCGACAGTTCGGGCGCTGAAGTTTGAGTAGGTACTGGACCGCGGGCATTTGGCACTAGTGGATTCAACCATCCAAACGAAGCCGACTCTGATCGCTGTTTTTCCAGTCGTGTCGGCTGGTGGCATTGACCTTTCCTCCTCTGCACACCTCAAACCCAAGTTACGCGCCGTGGCACTGACGTCGGTTCCTCCGACGTCAGTGTGCCTTGGTGCTTTCTCTCGGGCAGATCGCCTGGACGCGGGCGGTGAAGATCGCACAACACATCCGGCCGGCCCGTCGCTACGCTCGGGGCTCGTTCAGCACGCGGGCTTTCGAGCAGGCGATCAACGTGCCTGGCGAGCCGGGAACGAAGTGCCCGGGTCCTGCGTGACGGTTAAGAGGCTGGTGGCACGCTGAAAAATTCGGACATGTGCCTACGGACACTCCAGCGCGTCGTACGCCACGACGAAGATGGAGAAGTCGGCATCATCGACAACGTTGTCGCCGTTGAGGTCGGTGGGACAGCCCTCGGGCATGGTGGGATCGGCGCAGTCGAGGATGTTGTATGCGTTGACGAAGATCACAAAGTCCGCATCTTCAACTTGTCCATCGCAGTTGAAGTCGGCGATACATACATTGAGAGGGCCGGATGCACTCACGGCCGCGCCGCAGTCGTTGGAAACAACGCAGCGAAGATTCAGGTTTCCGCCGATTCCCCAGAGGACACGGGCTTTGACCGTCGTGGCGGTCGCATTCTGAATATCGAGCGTCGGGTGTCCGTGGTACGAATTGATTCCTTCCGTCAAGTTCTGCCAGGCCGCGCCGGGTGCTGGTTGGAGTTGCCACTGGTACCCGAGCTGCCCGGAGCCGACGGCGGCGACTGAGAACGTGCGCGTGCCGCCGGGGCATGTTGCTTGCGGCGCGGGTTGCATCGTGATAAATGCGGGTGTTGACCAGGCATTCGGCTGAGCGACGAGCGCAACGTTGCCTTCGGGTGTGCCATTGTGACCCAGGCCGGAAAGATCGGCGTACGAGCCGCCCGTGAAAGACCACGCGCCGACAAGGCCGGGCGAGGGCGCAATCGCCTCGCATGAGGCGTTGGCGGCGATCTCGCTCGCCGTCAGGGCGCGGTTCCAGAGGCGGACATCATCGATGAGGCCTTCGAATCGGCGCGAGAAGCCGCCCGGACCGTTTCCGGCGCCGAACCGCAAGTCCGCGTTGGTGTAATAGACACTCGAGAAGCCCGTGGCAGACTGAGTATCCAGCGTGCCGTTGATGTAGATCTTGGCGACGGCTCCGTCGAATGTCGCGGTGATTCGGGCGTACGTGCCGACCGCAACATCCGCGTTCGAGAAGAGGTTGATGCCCGAGCCGTCGAACGCGTGGGCGATTGCGAAGTTGACCCTTTGGGTCGTGGGGGACCAGCGGATGGCGTATCCGCTGGCGAACGTGACACCCTGCCCCTCGGCGAACTTCGTAATGACATGGTTTCCGAATGCGTCGGAGCCCTCATAGCCGGCTCCGTTGGGGCCTATGCGCACCTCGATGGTGAACTGCTGGGGTTCCAGATCCGGAGAGTTTGCGACGCGGACCGCGCCGTACGTTGCAGCGTTCGTGTTCTGAAGGACAATGGACTCGGGCTGCGCGATCGCGGACGAGGAAGCGGCGAACGCCGCGCTGGCGAGGAGAGTTCGGTGCATTGCGAGACTCCGGAAGGCGATTCATTCCGCCGGCGCATTGCGAATGGCCTGCTGGTCGGGCAAGACGATCTTCTACTCATTGTCCAGGAATTGCCGATCGGACCAAGACAAATGCGAGCAAATTGTCCGTAATTGCACGGGAATTGCGGCAACACCTCGGTGGATCTTCGCGATTTGTTGCGACTTTCCACCAAAGAACCCAACGTGGTTATCGGCGGGTCACCCTGCCTTGCACCCCCGATTCCCGAAACAACCCCCCGCGTCGTGGCACTGACCTTGGTTCCTCCAAGGTCAGTGTGCCTTTGCATCTTCTCCCGTCTCGCCAAGCTCCACCAACTGAGCGACTCACCCCGCCCCCAAATCCCCGCACCCCGAAGGGGTGCAGGAAAATCCTCGCACGCCCTAGGTGCCACGTCTTCGGTGCCACGTCTCAGGTGGCACGCCTCTCCGAGTCGTGCCTGAAAGATCGACGCCACCGCACCATTCATCAACGGCGTCCTGCTCGACGACTAATTTCCGCGGCAGAAATCCGCTGGTCACTCCATCCCTTCCGTCCCGCCAAAACACGGCGCACCCCACGCATTCCAACCCTCTTCAGGCCGCCCCGCGGCCTTGCTCGCTCCTAGCCCACGCCTTCAGGCGTGGGTCCACACGCCAAACGCTCCCTCCAGCCCGTTTTAACGGGCTTCCATCCATACTTCGAAATCGACCGCACATCCCATCCCCCGACACCAACCACCCCAACCGCCCGTGCTCCGGCGCTTCTCCCTCTTCCCTGCCTCCCAGCCCAAAGGGCCGGCGTTGAGTAGCCGAGGGTGGGGGGGCGTGAAGCGAGTCCGCGAGCGCCACCCTCGGAACGCCGACCCCAAAATCCCCGCACCCCGAAGGGGTGCAAGAAGACCTCATTCTCCCCCTTGGTGGCGCCGCGAAAAGCCTTTGCTGACCACGCCGCCCCGCTTCGACGTCATTGTCTTTCGAGCGTCACGCGCCGTGCGGCAGCAACTGGTTATTATAGGACGTACACGTGAAAAGGTGCTAAATATGGATCGTAAAAGAACCGAATAGACTTGTAAATCGTATCATAAACGAGCGATTATCGATGCCGACCGTCACTTCCATCTCTGCCCACCGCTTGACCAGCCGCCGCAAGGCGCTTGGCATCAGCACGGCCGCGCTCGCGCGGCGGAGCGGTGTTTCAGAACCCACGGTCAAACGCATTCTCGGGGGACAGATGGGCGAAGCGTCGTTCGCCAACGTCGCGGCGATCGCCCACGCGCTCGGGATCTCCATCGATCTTTGTGAGTTAGATGCCGATGAACTCTGCCGCCGCCAGGCACGGTTGAAGGCGGAGCAGATCGCGCGGCTCGTTCAAGGAACAAGCGCGCTCGAGAGTCAGGCCGTGGACCGCGAAACGTACAACCGGCTTGTCGAGAAGTCGTATCACGAATTGCTCGCGGGCTCGAGGCGGAGGTTGTGGTCCGCATGATGGCTGTTGATCCGGAAAAGTTTGATGCGACAAAGAGGGAGCTTCCCAGGTTCGATCCGCCAATCCCGGGCCAGACTCCGCTGGATGATGTCTCGGGATTGCGGATCAAGAGCATTCTCACGACGGGCGATCTCAACGCCGCGGAAGCAGAAAACATCCGCAAGGCGGTCATCAGGTACCTCGCTTCCCGGCCGACATCGCGCGCGGCTCCGTTTAATGTCGCGTGGCTGATGCGCCTGCACGAGCAGATGTTCGGCCAAGTGTGGACCTGGGCGGGCAAGTTTCGGACGGGACAGACCAATATTGGTTCGCCGCCACACCAGATCGAAATCGATCTTCAAAACCTGATCGCGGATCTTGAGGCATGGAAGAAGTCGGGAATGCCGCTGGCGGAACAGGCGGCGAGGCTGCATCATCGCGCGGTGCAGATACATCCGTTCCCGAACGGAAATGGTCGCTGGTCACGCATGGTGGCGAACATCTGGCTCAAACTGAACGGCGCCGAACCGATCGAGTGGCCGGAGACGACGATCGGAACGGTGAGCACTGTTCGTGATGAGTATTTGGAGGCGGTGAAAGAAGCGGACCGTGGCGACATCGCGAGTTTGCTCGCGTTGCACGAGCGGTTTGTAGGGCGGGGATAGGCGCCAGGACCCGCCACGGCGCATGAGGGTTACCCCGATCGCACGCCGCATTCGGGGCAAGGCCTTTCAGCCGAGAGACCGCTTCGGCCATAGCCGCATGCGCGGCACGAATCGTTGCGTCCGCGTCCTGGGGCTCGATGGCCAAGCCATGCCGCCGATACCGCCGCGGCTCCGCCCAGCGTGCAAAGAACCCACAACGGAAGCGCGGCGAAATGGTCGGCAGCTCCGTAACGCCACTCCAGCGGGGCAGCGGAACGCCACACTCCCCAACCAGGATTCAATACCCCGCTTTCGGAATCAAGATGCTCATACTCAAACCGCCCAGCTCTCACTGTGAAGCAACTAGAAAAGACGGTACTTTCCCAACGGAGCGTGTACCAGATGCTGACCGTCCAAAGCGCTGCAAACGCTCCGGCACCTATGGCCAGAATCCATTTGCCAGCTTGGAGCGGCCGGATTTTCCGTTTCACTTTGTCACCACAAGATCGTACTCGGTGGTCAAAAGCATGGCGCAAGCGGTGACATCAAGCGTTGCCAGAAGTGCGGCAACTCAACACAACCCTCCACAACAAATCACGAAACACCCCACACCTCCAACACCCCGCCCTTCCTCAGGCCGCCCCGCGGCCTTGCCCGCTCCTAGCCCACGCCTTCAGGCGTGGGTCCACACGCCAAACGCTCCCTCCAGCCCGTTTCAACGGGCTTCCATCCATACTTCGAATTCGACCGCACATCCCATCCCCCGACACCGACCACACCACACGCGCGGTGCCCGCGGCTGCTCCCTCTTCCCTGCCTCCCAGCGCAAAGGATTGACGTTGAGTAACGGGGGTGGGGGGGGCGTGAAGCGAGTCCTCGAGCGCCACCCCCGGAACACCACCCCCGGACCGCCGCCCCCAAAATCCCCGCACCCCGAAGGGGTGCAGGAAAATCCTGTCCACGCCCGCACGCGATCGCCCGCGCGGCCGCCCCAAATCCCCTCAAAACCAATATTCTGAATTCCCCAACAACCGCGTCGGAGCATCCGCATGACCACCGACCCCGAACTCGATTTCATGGAAAGCGCCTGCCGCCTTCTGCGGGCGAGTGAAATCTGCCGCAAACACGACATTCCCGCCCACCGAATCACCGCCCACGGCAAGGCCGACAATCACCACTCACTCATGGTCGTCCGCCGCGAAGAGTGGCGCGTCCCCTGCACCGACGCCGAATCCGAAAAACTCGAAGGCGTCGAAGTCCACTATGAATCCCGCCGCCCCGGCGACTGGCGGATCGACTGCGAACTGGCCCCGCGACTGCGCAACCCCTCCTCTCACTCCTCGAAGCTCGTCAAGGACATGCTCGAGCTCAAAGCCCTCTTCACCAACGAGCTTCGCCGAATCGCGGCCGAAGAACAGTGGGAAAAACGGTTCGGCGCGCACACCAAACGAGCCCGCCCCGACCCCGCCGATCCAAGCTCCCTCATGGTCCTCACCTTCGAGACCGGCCTGCCCTCCGACTGCACCCCCGATTCATTCGTAAACGCAGTCCTCCCGATCATCGACGCCACCGCACCATTCATCAACGGCGCCCTGCTCGACAATCAGGGGTTAAGACGGCGCGTCTGAACCGGTTTGGCGCGTCGTTTGGGAGGTGCTGAATTCCTTTGCACTTTCTTTCGTTTGGTGGGTATGGAAGTTTTGCTCGACTTCCGAGCGACTTTGGAACGTCCTTGCTTTTTTACCCTCTCGGTTGGGGCAGGGGCTTTCGGAGCCGTTGGAATACTCGCGTCCAATACCAAAACACGAATTGCAGTGTTTCCGGCCGTTTCTTCAAGTATTTTTTCTGCCTGAGCCTGTAACAATTGTCTGGCAAGCTCGGGAGTCTTCCAGAGCGGTTTAACCCCTTTCTTCCGTCCGGGCGAACTCATATAGACCAGTACGAACACGCCGAAGTCGGTATTCGCGTGCTGCATATAGCGCTGGTAAAGCTGGTTTCGCAGCGCGGTCCTTGCTTCGGGATTATGGGAAAGCTTGACCTCAATGGGAATGCAAATGGGCGATCCAACGACTGTCCCTTTGGCGGGAACGCGAAACAAAATGTCGACTTCGTCGCCCGGTAGTCCGCCCGCTTTCTTGGAAAGAACGCGCCGGTAAAGCGAGACCTCCCGGTCGGCGGTGGTGGCAAAGCGCTCAAAATACGTTTCAATTGCTTCCAGAATCTCGTCTGATACGTGTTCCTCAGGCTTGGGTGTCGGCGGTGAACCTTTGCATGTGTTCCAAAGACGCTCTTGCATCACGGAATTTCCGCCTCGAAGTCGTTTGGTCTGGAGCTGCCCGATGGCTTCGGCTACTCCCTCCAATGCGTCAACTGATGAACGAATGAGTTGGCGATGCGTAGCGCTCATCAACTCGGCAACGGTTGCAAGAGGAAAAGGATCCCAGGCGTTGAGTCGATACAGACGTTCGGCGCGTGACCGTGGACGTCGCAGCCACGTATGACGTTCACCAAAGAGCTGCTCAAGCTTCTTTAAAACTGTTACTGCTTCGTGGGATTTTTGATCGCCAAGCCAACCGATTAAGCGCTCTCTAGATTCTCGCACGGAGTCGAGCGGACCACTCCAGTAGGAGCCCTCATGCTTTGGATCATGTTCTGGCGGGAAGTAACGGATGAGAAGCACAATTAAGTGAAACACACCCTCTGGCCCAATTTCGCCCGGAATCGACGGTTGGGACTGATCGTTTCGCCGTATTCGTTGTCGCAGTCGGCTACTGTGAAGGAAAGACGAAAGAACGCTCTTTGCCAGCTCAACGGAGGTTCCTAAAAACTCGAATACTTCCTCCCAACGCTCTGCGAGTGATTGTGACAAAAGTGCGACGAGCAGTGGCGTAGCCTGATCCACTGATGCACCTTGATTCTTAGAAAGATTGAGCAAGCGCTCTGAAACCCCTTTGAAACCATAGTTGCCTTGTTCGCGATAGATCAAGAACTCGGCAACTTCTCGCAGCCGGTCTTTTGGCACCAAATCTTGGTCGATCGCGTCTGCCAGCGCTTTGTCGAGCCCTGCGCAGGCTTGATCCTCCAACTGCCGAAGAAGGCGGGTGGATAGAGACTTTGCGTCGTCGCCGCTTTGTTGTACGACTTTTACGACATCTGTCAAGAGCGAGGGCCAAGCCTTTTCTACAAGGGACGAGAAAAGGCGAACTTTCGGTTCGTTTCGTTCTCCATGCAAATCGAAGTGCATCTCGCGGGCGATATACCACGCCCATCGTGCCCACCACGAATCAGTTTGGCTCGCAAGCCAAGATGGCTTTTTGTCATGAAGCAGAAGAATCGCCGGGATGTAGCCATCCATGAAAATAGAATTGAGCGATTCCTTCCTGCATTCTTCTGGTTTATCTGTGGGGACATCCAAGTAACGACTCGCTGCGTCAACAATTCGTTGTTGGTCTATATCGCTTGCTGCCAACCAGCCAGAAGTCGTTGTCAACTCGCGGTTAAAGTGGTCGTCATCTTCCCTTTCTTTAATGGTTAACGCTCGACTGAGTTTTATGAACCATCGGGGGTCTTCGGCCTCTGATTTCCCGAGCAACGTCAGCACTAGCTCTTTGGCACTGCCAAGTGGCTTCTTAGGTTTCTTCGGCTCTGGGGGGTTCTTGTGGCGGTAGTAGGACTCACGAATGGCTTTCACGCGTTCGGGCGGTTCAAGGGGGCAAGAGAGAGGAACATCGATTCGCGTTGTCAGTGGCTCGATCTCACGTCGTTCCAGCCAGAGTTCCACGTACGCTGGCATGGTGTCCCAGGCGATAAACCGAAGACAATCTGCAAGACGTGTTCGTTGTGGAAGCGGGAGTTTTAAGTCAGTAATGGCATCGATAAGCCATGGGAAGTCATCGAGCGCGACAAGTTCGCGTGCTTCCGAGAGCGCCATCCAAAAGTCGGTGTCTTTGAGATCCTTCGACGTGATCGCGAGGAGTAGAGCCCGACGACTTGATTCGGTGAGCTTTGCTGGGTCGGGGATTTCATTGCCTGCCGCGCTGTCGCTATCTGGCTCGAAGATCGAAGTTCCGCGATGGGCCAGAGCTACGACAACATCCGCCAGTGCATTGAGTACTTTGGGTTGGCCAATAGCCGCGAGCGAACGTCGTGCGATGCGTTTGGCGATGCGTTGGTGCGGGTTGTCCGAATAAAGCTGGTCACTGGTTTTGCCGTGACGAAGTGCCCATTTAAGACCTTCAAGGGGACAATCAGAAGCATCAAAGCCAGACTGATCGAGGCTGTAAACGAATCCTTCCAGTGCTCCGACATATGAGCGGTCATTGCGATGCGGCAACGCATATAAGAGTTCAGTAGCGGACAAGTAGTCCGGCCATAGTGCCTGAAGGGCCAAACCCGTCAGTTCTCGTGGTGCAGAACGACCTTTTCGCTCAAGCAAAGGCTTGAGTCGCTTGCGGGCTTCATTTACTCCGTGCGTGCGCTCCAGTCTTACCAGTGCGTAACCTGCGCTTTTGCGAGATTCAGCGGGAGCATTCTCGTCAAGCACCAATGTTGCGAGATCGCTTGCGAGAGAAGTAAGCTCCCATTGCTCGACAATCTCGATAGCGCATTCTAATAAGTCTTCGAGGCCGGGTCCCCGTTCTGCCAATATCGGGCGAATGTCCTTGTCGGCATTCGCGTATCGCAAGCCAATGAGGCTGAACCCGTCGCGATGAAGTTGGAAGTCGGTTAAGCGATGATCGCGAAAGGCGTCAAGCAGCTTGTGCGTCGCAAGCCGTTTTAAGGAATCATCCGCAATTTCCGAAAGGGCAAGAACCTCGGGGTCGGTGTGCGCAATCCAATCAGCAATATCTTTTGAGAATTGTGCCGCAAAGGCTGCCGTTTCGCGAAGTGGACCAGCGACTCCGGAAGGCGCGCCCAACTTAGTCGAAAGCAATTTCTTTGCTTCGTGGGATCGCATCGTCTGGCCAATTTGGCGGCCAGCAAGAAATTCTGCGAACTGGCGATGGGCGAATGAGAAAGCTCTGTCACCATCTGAGTCAAAAAGTCCTGTCTGCGCTAGAGCCTGTAGCTCTGGTTCGGAAATCGGTATTGGAGCAGATGCAAGTTCATGGCGGGTCAGTGCTCCGGGCTCTGGATTGTCACCGATGTCGACAGTCCCGCGACCTGTCAACACCATAAAACAAGCCAAGTGCGCGGCCGACTTGACGAGGGCGGCCGAATCAACCGTCAGACCGATGTCGCGGCGCTCATCTCGTTCTTCAATTAGCCGGTTGACGCCACTATCAAACAACGTGGCGCGTGAGGTCGGCAAGCTGCCCGATGAGCCAAATTCTTTTACGAGTAAGCGGAGCGTAACGGGGTGAAGAGCAAGCGTTTGTGTTCCTGTCTTTTTAATCGCTTTCTCAAATGCGTTTGAATCAAGCCCTTCGGCCACCGCTGCAACCAGAATGTCATTGTCTGAAAGAGGTTGCAGATCTGCGGTCGGTACTGATGGGGAGTTGTCTTTCGGTGTACCGAGGCCATATGCATCACGGATCGCGGTTTCTAACGGAGGCGGCCACACCGCAGAACGACAAGCAATTCGTAGCACTGCGCCTGTTTCCTTTAGTGGACCACGTATAAATTCTTCCAACGGAAGGACTGCGGCAGGAAGAAATGCGATGGCTTCATCCAAAGCATCCAGCGAAATGACCGTTGTAGAAGTCGCGCCCTGTATGAGCGTCGCTAGCCGACTAAGAAGTGAATCGTTGCTGCTGCAATGAGCAGCCATGCGCAACGAACGGATTTCTCGGCCCAACTCTTTATCCGTTTCCAAAAGGCTGCGAAGTTCAGTCGTCTTTCCAATGCCAGCGGGTCCCTTGAGAATCAGAACTTCTTGGGCAGCTAGGTCTTGAGTTCCGACGTGCTTTTCGCTGCCGTCGGGCAAACGCAGTTTCCATTCACGTTGGATAGGCCAGTGTGTCATTGATTCAGGGGAATATACCCACTTCGTGTATTAGGGAATCGCTCCGGGTGCAACTGCGAAACCGCCGCTATTGCGGCGGGTGGCCCTGGCCTTCTAGAGCTCCCGATCCCTGAAATCACTCCACCCGTCGTGGGACGGCCCTTGGTTCCTTCAAGTTCCCTGTGCCTTTGCATCTTCTCTCGTCTCACCAAGTCCTCCAACTAAGCGACCCCCCCCCCCAAAAAAAAACCTCGCGCACCCTTTACAAGATGCGCGAGCCAAAGTCTTTCAAGATCCCCTCACCCCCCTCCTCACCTCGTCACCGCCACCGCCGGCGGCTTCCAACTCCCCTCCCCCGGCGGCAGAATCGACGGCGCCTTCTCCTTCGGCCAATACAGCCGCATCACCAGGTAGATCGGCCCGTCCGGCGCCGGCAGCCAGTTCGATTCCTTCTCCGCGCCCGGCGAACTCTTCTGCACGTACAGCGTCAGCGAGCCGTCCGCATTCTTCTTCATCGCCGGCAGCATCGGCGAATTGATCAGATACCGGTTCAGCGGATTCGCCACCAGGAGCTGCGTCTTCCCGTCATACATCGTCACCGACCAGAACGCGTTCACCGGCGGCAGGTCTCCAGCCGCAAAAGTCAACGCGTAGTCGTGCTTGCTTCCGTCCAGCATCTCCCCGGTCGCCAGCGTCCTGGTCATCGGGTACATCGCTTCTTCCGCGTTGTTCCCGTAGATCCCCGCCTGCGCCGCCGCGGCACGCAGCAGCCAGTTGCCGTTGTAAAACTTCCGATCGCCAAACGCCGAAGCCACCTGCCATCCGTTCACGTTCTTCCCGACGGCCTTCAGCTTCTCCTCGATCGCCTTTTCGCCCGCCTTCATTCCCTCCACGATCTCCGCGCGGATCGCCGGCGTGATCTTGCTCGGGTCCACAGTGCGCCCCGGCCCGATCCCCATCTTCGCCAGCTTCGCACGCGTCGCAATTTCTTCCGGACCCGCCGGCGCAAACTGCAGACAGAAATCCACGTACTCAAAGAAGTTGGTCTTCGCCATCTCCTTGTTGATCTTCGGGAAGTTGATCGCCGGTGCCGCCGGAGGCGCGGGCTGCTTCAAAAACTCATTGAGCGGCTGCGCCTTGTACCCCGCCTGCACCTTCTTCACGTTCGGCATGTCGTCCGCATTGAAAAGCTGCGTGCGATAAATCGCGAGGCAGAACTGCGTCGTCGAGTGGATCACGCCCTTGATCCCCTTGGGCGTCTCACCCTTCCAGTCCGGCCCGACCAGGAGGTAATCGCCCGCATCGTTCCCCGTCGCGCGGCTGCCCACATACCCCACGTTGAACGTGTTCCAGTCCGTGAACTGCACCGAGTAATACCGCTGCTTCTCGACCGCCGGCACGCTCAGCACCCACGGCTGCGCCCGCAGATCGAAACAGCCGAACGAGTACGGCGTGTCGCTGTTCGGCGTGATCACCGCCGTGTCCGCCGGCGTAAACACCCGCGCCTCGTTGAAGATCGTGTTCATCGGCGCCTTGTACTGCCCCGAATCCTTGTCGATCCAGTACTCATACATCACCGCGTAGTTCATCACGATCGGCAGCCCGTAGATGAACCCCTCCTCCGCGATCGCCCGGATCGCCGCCGCCTCCGGCGCGCCCCCCGGAGTCGGCGCCTTCATCTCCGCCTGCGGCGCCGCCTCGCTCGCCCCCGCAATCCCCGCCAGCACCAGTGCAACAACACCCGCACGCCCCAAATACATCTGCTTCTTCATGCTTGCTCCTGAACTGTGAATGGCTCCGTCCCTCTGCAATCGCGCCCGGACTCTCTCAAGCCCGGGACACGCTTCTTCCCATCAGCCCCCCAAAGGGCCGGTCAAATTCTCTTATTCCCTGCCCGCCGCGGCCTTCTTCATGGCCTCCTCGAGCTCCTGGATGTCCTTCGGCGACAACTGCGGCCGATCGACCTTGATCGTCAGCTTGTTCAGCTTCGCCGTCAGCGGGAACGGCGGCTGGTAATCCGCATCGTTCACGCCCGTCAGCGTGTCGCTGCCGATGTCAAAGCTCTCGTCCCACTGCAAAATCATCGGAACAGTCTTCTCCATCTCCTGCGTGGCAACGTCCTTCCCGTCCACGCGCAAAGTGCCCGTGCCCGGCCGGCCCAGCCCGCTGAAGTTGTTGAACAGCAGCGTCCCCGCGCCCAGCCCCGAGTACTTGAAATCAAACTCGACCGTGTGCTTCCCCGGCGTGAGTTCCGGCCCTTCCCAGCGCTGTCGCTTCAGGTCAATCAGGTTCCACAGGAACACCGGCTTGCCCTTCAGCAGATAGAACCCGTAGCCGCAGAACCGCCCGCCCGAGGTCAGAATCATCCCCTCCGCCCCGCCCTGCGGCACCTCGATCTCCGCCGTGATCGTGTACGAACTGTTCAGCAGGAACGGCGAATCACCCTGCGGCAGCCCGACCATCGGCCGCGTGTACACAAACTCCGAACGCCCCGCCGTGATGTTCGGCCGCGGCGCCACAATCCGCGCCGCCACCGATGCATCCATCGGGAACACCTGGTACTTCTTCGCCTCTTCAATGAACTTCTTCCGCAGTTCCGCCACCTTCTCCGGATACTTGTCCGCCAGGTTCTGCGACTGCGTGAAGTCCTCGTTGAGGTTGTACAGCTCCAGCACCTGCCGATTGAGCGGGTCCGGATTCGCCGCCCCGAACGCCTCCCACGGCGCTCGGTTCACCTGCGTCGAGAGCAGCCACCCCTGGTCGTACAGCGCCCACTGGCCCATCATCTCAAAGTACTGCGTCGTATGCCGGCTCGGCGCCTTCGCATTGGACTGATCAAACGTATATGCGAAACTCGTCCCCTCGATCGGGCTCTGCTTGATCCCGTCCACATACTCCGGCTGGCTGATCCCCGCCACCTCGAGGATGGTGGGAACCACGTCGATCACATGGCAGAACTGCTCCCGCAGCGCACCCTTGTCCTTGATCCGCGCCGGCCAAGAAATCGCCATGTTCTGCCGGATCCCACCCAGCCGCGAAGCATTTTGTTTAAACCACGTAAAAGGCGTATCGAAAGCCCATGACCAGCCGGCGGACATGTGGTTATATGTCTGCTCGGTTCCCCAGGCTTCGTACCACTTCATCTGGACGTCGACGGGGACGCTGACGCCGTTGAAGAAGGCGACTTCGTTTGGTGTTCCGAGGGGTCCGCCTTCGGCGCTGGTGCCGTTGTCGCCGTTGATGTAGATGATGAGGGTGTTGTCGAGCTGGCCGATATCCTGGATTGCGTCGATCACGCGGCCGATTTCGGCGTCGCTGTAGGCCGCGTAGGCTGCGAAGACTTCGGCCTGGCGGATGTAGAGCTTCTTTTCTTCCGGGCTGCAGTCGTCCCAGTTTTTGATGACGTTGGCGGGCCAGGCTTCGAGCTTGGCGTTGGCGGGGATTACGCCCAGTTTCTTCTGGTTTTCAAAGATCTGTTCGCGGAGTTTGTTCCAGCCCTGGTCGAAAAGGTGCATCCCGCGGATTTTGTCCACCCATTCCTTCGTGGGATGGTGGGGCGCGTGCGTCGCTCCGGGGGCGTATTTGATGAAGAAGGGTTTGGAGGGATCGATCTGGTGGAGGCGGTGCACGTAGTCGATCGCGTCCTCGGCCATGCCGGTCACGAGGTTCCAGCCGGGCTTGCCCTCGAACGGATAGATCTGCGTGGTGTTGCGGAAGAGGTTTGGCTGCCACTGATTCGAGTCGCCGCCGACGAACCCGTAGAAGTACTCAAAGCCCATACCGGTCGGCCACTGATCGAACGGTCCGACCTGGCTTGCCTCGAAGGCTGGGGTGTTGTGGTCTTTTCCGAACCACGCGGTTGAGTAGCCGTTGTCCTTGAGGATGCGTCCGATCGTCGCCTTGTCCTTCGCGATGATGCTGTTGTACCCGGGGAAACCGGTCGACTGCTCGGAGATCACGCCGAAGCCGGCGGAGTGGTGATTGCGCCCGGTGATCAGGGCGGCGCGGGTTGGCGAGCAGAGAGCGGTGGAGTGGATGTTGTTGTACTTGAGCCCGTTGGCGGCGACCCGGTCCATCGTCGGGGTGGGGATCACGCCGCCGAAGGTGCTGGGAACTCCGAAGCCGGCGTCGTCGGTGATGATGAGCAGAACGTTCGGCGCACCCTTGGGCGGCACGATGCGCGGCGCCCACCAGGGCTTGCTTGTCAGGGCATCGTCTTTGATGACGCCGCCGAATTTCGGATCGGGCGCCGGCAACTGTTTGCCGTCGATCGACGTGGTTGCGCTCGGAGATCCGGGCGTACCCGTCACCTGCTGCGCGCTTGCGCCGCACATCCAGACCAATGCCACCACCGCCGAGACAGCAATCGTTTTCATAAGATTCCTTTCACTCGCATGTCCCTCACCCGCGGCTCTTGCCAGACCCCGAGAGGCTAACACGGCCGCCCACCGCTTTCTCGAAGCGCCAAAAGAAGAAACGGGCGCACATCGTGCGCCCGTCTGTCAAAGTGCTGTCACAGCAAAGTCAGGGCATTAGCGTTGCGGCGGGCGGTACCCACGTCGCATCCAGGATTGACGGGGGCTTCTCCTTCGGCCAGTAGAGGCGGAGCATGAGGATGAACCGTCCCTTAGGGGCCGGCAGCCAGTTGTTTTCCTTGTCGGGTCCGGGGCTCTCGTGCTGCAGGTAGAGGTCCACCGATCCATCCGGGTTCTTATTGAAATTCGAACGGCTGCTCAGCGTGTACCGGTTGAGCGGATTGTCGACGAAGAAAAATGCCGCGTCGTACATGGTGAGAGACCAGAAGCCGTCCACGGGCGGGAACTGGCCCTTGTCGAAGTGGATCACGTAGTGCTTGCTGCCGTCGTAGGGCTTGCCGGCGGCGTCGGCTTCGGAGGTCGGGTAGACGGCGTCCTGGGGGCGGTTGGCGCCCAGGCCGATGGCGGTGATAAAGGCCCGCTGCAGGTAATCGGTGCCGTAGAGGCCGGCGTCGGTGGTGAAGACCCAGCCGTTCACATTTCTGCCGGCTTCTTTGAAATGGGCCATGATCTGCTCGAAGCCGAGCTTGGGGACCTGCTGCATCGCTTTGGCGGTTTCGGGGCTCCAGGATGCGGCGTTAAAGGGCTGTCCGGGGACGATGCCGATCTGCGCGAGCTTGGCGACCATCGGGGCGTCGGCGGCGGCGGGGGGGTTGTCTTTGAGCAGATTTGCGAGCGTCTCGAAGTACTTTTCGGCGGTCATCGAGTTGACCTGCTCGCGCACGGCCTTTTTCATGTCGATCGAGGCGTCGACCTTGCCGGGCCCGGGGGTGTAGGTCTTGCCCCAGGTGCTCAGGGGCTGGATCGAGACCTTGTCCTGCATCGCGTGGACGGCCTTGTAATCCTCGGGCGTTCCGGAGCAGTAGATGCGGCCCAGGAGCCAGACCATCGAGGTGGGGGACTTGTACTCGGTCATGCCCTGGGGGATCTGGCCCTTCCAGTTGGGGCCGGTGATGACGTAGGTCTGGGGCTTTGTGCCAGTGGTGCGCGTGCCGGGGACCTGGAAGACATCGGTCCAGCCGTCGAGCATGGGCATCAGGAAGTAGCGGCCATCGGCGTCGGGGATACTGAGCACCCAGGGCTCGGTGCCGACATCCATCCAGGCGGTTGTGTAGAGCGTGTCGGCGTTGGGCGCGGTGACATCGCGGAACTGGGCGTTGGGGTAGGTCCGCATGCGCACGAGTTGTCCCATTGGGGCGCGCGTGCCCTCGGGCTTCTCGACGTTGGTCATGACCCGGCGCGTCATGTCCATCGTGACGAGCGGATATCCGTAGATGTAAGCCTCGGTGCCGATGGCGACCGCGTCTTTGGCGTTGAGCACGGCGGGTGCTTCCGCTCGGGCGATTCCGCATGACCAGAGCGCCGCTCCCGCCGCGAGGGCGTGAACCGCACAAGACATCTTCATACCTGGGCCTCCGCAATAAAGGAGAAGAGAGTGATCCGCCGCGATCGGTTCGCGTGCTCATCGAGCCTACAAGCCCGGCGCGCGGATTGTCAAACCGGCGATGCTGCGGCGCGACTTTGCACTCGGCGCGTTGGTTGATGTGTGTTGCCGAGCGTGCCGCGGGTTGTGGCGCGGGCTGAGAGCGCGGCGGCGAGCTGCGGGCGATGCTGGCTGCGACGGTGTTTGCGGCGGGGGTGGAGAGGGCTCGCTGGCAGTGCGGCCGCGGCGTGGTCGCGGAGGGCGGGGGTGGGCGGAGCGAAGCTTTAAGTCGGTCCGGGCCTTGTTTGCGTGGGGCGGCGGGAGGGGCCACGGCGCTCTGTCACCTGTAAATAGAAGAAGGACAAAGCGTTAGGAGCTTGGATGGTGATTTTTGGAAAATACCAAACAAACAACGATCTAAAAAGTTTACCATGTGGTAAACTAGCGGTGTTCCGGCCTTCTGGGACTCGCTAAGGGGGCTGTGGGGCAAGCTGGGGGGAGGGCAGGACCGGGGGGGTGTGGGGTGCGGGGGTGGGAGAGTGTGGGGGCGTGACGCGGGGCGAAACCTGGCGCGCCGCCTGGGGGAGATTTTTTCACAGTGGTGGCATCGAGGGCCGCGCCGCATGCCGGTCGCGACGCCGCATGTTTTGAAAGGCACACATGGGACGGAAAGCAAAGAACATCAGCCGCAAGCAATTTGTGGATGCGCTGACGGCGCTGTCGACGGAACTCGGGCGCACGCCGCAGAAGCTGGAGTTTCAGGCGCGGACGGGGATGAA
Organism: Planctomycetota bacterium; assembly: GCA_018242625.1. Lineage (GTDB taxonomy): Bacteria > Planctomycetota > Phycisphaerae > Phycisphaerales > UBA1924 > JAFEBO01. The sequence goes on along the minus strand of JAFEBO010000003.1, from coordinate 29,899 downwards.
GCAGCGGCTGATGGAGAAGCACTTCGAATCGTGGAACGACGCGTTGGCGGCTGCGGGCTTGCCGCCGAACGTGGTGCGCGGGGGCGGTGCGAACGAGCTGCTGGACGACTGGGGCAACGTGACGCGGGATCTTGGGCGTTGCCCGTACCGGGCGGATTACCGCGCGCGGGGGAAGTTTGGCCTGTACACGTTTACGCGGCTGTTCGGCTCGTGGCCCGGCGTGGGGCGGGCTTTTTACGTGCGCTCGGCGGAGGACCCGCTGTGGCAGGATGTGATCGCCTTGATCCGGGAGCGGGAAGAGCGGGGGCGCGATCCATCGCTGATGAGCCTGGAGGCGGAGCGGCAGAAGGTGCTGTTCTCGCCGCCGACGACGATCGCGTACGGGGAGCCTTTGAACTGCGCGTTTCTTCGCAACGCGCCGGTGAACGAGGCGGGGGTGGTGTACCTGTTCGGCTGCCTGGCGTCGAAGATGGGTTACAGCGTGGAGGCGATCCAGACGGCGTTTCCGGATTGCGAGGCGAAGCGCAAGGACCCGGATGGAAAGCTGCGGCGGGTGCGGATCGAGTTTGAGTTTGAGAGCAAGAACTTTCTGCTGCACAAGCACGATCCGGCGGACTGCGATGTGATCGTGTGCTGGCGGGATAACTGGCCGGAGTGTCCGTTGCAGGTGGTGGAGCTGTCGAAGGAGCTTGGAGCGATGAACAGGGCGGCGGCGTGAGGAAAGGCATTCACCACAGAGGCACGGAGACACGGAGAGGAGTTTTGGGATAGGACTTTGGCGCGGAGGTGTGCAGCGATTGCGGGGCTGGACGGTTTCTCCGAAGAACCCTCCCTGAGGGAGGGGGTGGGGCGTGGGCGGGTTTTCTCTTTGACAACCGAATACATTTCCGCGGCACGCGGGCCCAAATCCCGCCGTCCGTCGCGAGCGTGCACGGGCCCGTGCCCGTCGCTGCGCTCGTGGCTCGTCAAGGACGTCATCGCTCCGGCCCCTCGCACCATCAAGCGCCCGACGCCCCGAACTCGCCGGTGCGTGCCCAACGAGCCCGGAACGAATTGACGGAGAGTGAGTGAGATGCGCTTATGGGCAGACCAATTCGTTATACGCCGCGAGGAAGATGATGAAGTCGGCGTCGTTGACGACGGCGTCGGTGTTGAAGTCGGCGGGGCAGGCGGCGGGCATGGTTGGATCGGCGCAGTCGAGGATGTTGTAGGCGTTGAGGAAGATGACGAAATCGGCATCTTCGACGAGCGAATCACCGTTGAGATCGGCCGGGCAGGCGAACACGGGGCCGGCGACGAAGATTCCGGTCATGGAGAAACTGGCGAGCGAAGCCTGGTAGACCCAGGCGCCCCTGGAGCCGAGAGAAGTGGGGTGGCCTTCGCCAGTGCCGGCGTTGTAGAAGTAATTCACGGAGTTGAGGGTCTTGAAGACTCCCGGCGAGACTTCCACGCTCTGGCCCTTGCGGAGCAGGAGGGAGACCTCATCATGCGGCGTGCAGGTGTACCAGGCGAGGTTGTTGGATGAGGTGACGCCGGTGCCGGTGAGCGACACCTCGACGAGCGCGTAGCCGTCGATCGAGGAGTTGATCTTGTTGATGCTGGAAATGGTCGGGCCGCTCAGGCCGGGGGCGGGTGATTGGGTGACGAGGAGCGCGGTGGCGCCGGATGCGAGCGTGGAGGCGGCGGAGCGGTAGCGCATTTCGTCGATGGAAGAAAACGCAACGCGGGTCTGGTTGTCGGGGCGGCGGATGGTGAGGTTTCCGTAGAAGCGCTGCTGGCTGAAATAGAGGCGACCGGAATGGCCGGCGACTGTGGTGCCGACGGGGACGGCGCCGGCCGCGGATGGTGCGGCGGTGACGGGCGCATTCAAAGGAAGGAGACGAGACGCGTGGGCCCAGGGGTTGGGGTCGGAGAGATCGAAGATGGCGGTTTCTTCGCTGGCGGACATGCCGGGTCGATCGATGGTCATGGTGATGGCGGCGCGGTTGTTGGTTCCGGCGCCAAACTGACTCATGAACAGGACCGTTCCCGGCGAGAGCGCGGGAGGGGAGGGCTGCAAGGGGCCGGCGATGGCTTTGGTCGTGGGCGTGGCGCCGTCGATCCATTCCATGGTGAGAAGGACGGGACCGAATTCACCGCCGGGAGTTTTTCCGGAGCCGCAGATCAGAGAATGTTCGAGCGAGCCGGACTGACCGGGCCAAGTGAAGCAGCCGCTGACGGAGTCGATGGTGAAGGGATTGCCGCCGAGCGCGTTGAAGGGCATTCCGGGCTGGGCGATGACGTGAACAGCGGAAGCGCCGGTGGCGACGTAACTGAAGCGGGTGCCGATCTCGGCCGGGAGGTTGAGGCTGCCGCCGATGAGTGCGTGGGCGGGATTGTGGAAAAGTGAGACGTCGGTGATGTCTTTGAGGGTGCGGCCGCCGGAATTCGGGATGAGGGTGTTGGAATCGAGTATGAGAGAAGAGGCGGCGGACCTGAAGGCGAGGTACGCGCGTCGGGCGCCACCGGTGCCGGCGAGACTGACGAGGACTCCGGCGCTTGTTTCGTCTGCGGGGGCGGCCTGGAGTAAACCTTCCATGACGGTGCCCGCGGGCTGGTTGATCGCGGGCACGCCGCTGTCGTTCAGGAGGAAGATGCTGGCGATCGCCTCGAGATCGGACTGATAGGCGGCCTGATCGGTCGAGCCGGGGCCGGTGTTCGGGCCGGAGCGGGTGGCGACGAATGCGATGATTCGATCGTGGACGGCCGGCGGGGCGAATACCGAGTCGATCGTGTTTCCCGCGGGCAGGCCGGGGGCGGGATCGCCGGATTTGATGAGGGTTCTGTTGTAGACGCCGAAGAACGCCGACGCATCGTGCGGAAAGGTTGCGAGAAGTCCGAGGCTGATCACTAGTGTGCTGCGCATGGACGATGCTCCCGTGGCGACCGCGCTGTGTCGCCCCCCGATTCATTATCCGGGTGGATGCGGGGTGCCTGCAAGAGAAAAGTGCGGGAATGACGGGTGGGACGGGACGGACCGGGCGGGATGGGATTGGCGGGTGTTTGGGCAGGAAAGAGGCCCGGTGGGCGAAGAGCCGGATTTGGTCGCGATGCTCAACGAATGCGTGCACGAGGCCGGTGGATGTCACCCGCCCGTCTTTGTTCGAAAAAGCCGTATTTGGTTTGCGCCCGCTCACCCGATTTCCCGCCCGGTGTGTGTCGGGCCGGAAACGCCCGATCAGGAGGCCCGGCGATGAAGAATCCAAAGGTGTGCATGCGGGCGTTGGTGGCGGTCGCAGGCTTCGCGCTCTCGCAACAGTCCGGGGCCGTGCCCGGAACGGTCATCCGGCCGGAGTATCCGAGCCCGTTTGTGCCCGTATCCATCAGCGCGGACGGGCAGACCATCGCAGGGATGGGGCCGCAAGATTACTATGGACCTCCCGCGGCAGTCTGGTCGCCCGCGATCGGCTTTTCGCCAATCGGCTGGTGGCCCAGCCAACCCTGGCATCGCGCGATGAGCGCGGATGGTTCGAAAATTGCGGGTCAGCTCTTTTGGACTCGAGACTGGAGGTACGAGGGGGCTTACATATGGTCCGCGGGCGGCTTCCGGTTCCCACCGACGAGCTCGGAGAACGGGCGCGCCTTGGCGCTGACCGCGGACGGCTCGAATCTGCTGTGGGCGGACAACGCTTCTTCGTTCGGCTTGTACGTCTGGGACGGGGCGAATCAGGAGCTGATCACCAGCGAGACGCCGTTCGCCGCGGCAATCTCGGATGATGCGTCGATTGTCGCGTACATCTCGCCCCAGACCGGTGAGCTCCGCCGCTGGACGCGGGGGGCCGGTCTCTCGACTCTTCCGCCGCCGCCGGGAGCGGTGGTCGAGGAATTGGATGTGATCATGAGCGCGGACGGCTCCCGTGTGTACGCGTTCACGCTATCGGCGGATTCGGTGGCGCTGGTGCGATGGGATTGCGCGGGCCCGGCCGTTGCGACGCAGGAATTGTGCACGTTTCCGCGTCCGGGCATGGGGTACCCGTCCGCGATGCTGGCGGGCATGAGCGCGGACGAAAAGACGATCGCATTCTCGTTCGCGGGCGCGCCGTACATCTGGACCGAGGGAGACGGACTGCGGACGTTTGAAGACTTTCTCGTCTCACGCGGGATCGAGTTCGGGCCGCACGTCAATCTCCAGGTTTGGGCCATGAACAAGGACGCCACGGTCTTTACCGGCACGGAGCGCACCCTCGTGCCCTGGGCCGACGACGACTCGACGTTCTGGTATCTCGATCTGAACAACGCGCCGGGTTTCTGTGCCGCGGACCGGAATTACGACCGCGTGGTGGACGACGCGGACTTTGTGATGTTCGCAGCGGCGTACAACTTTTTCGACTGCGCCAACGGAGAGATGCTGCTCGCCTGCCCGTGCGATTTCAATCGCGACGGGGTGGTGGACGATGCGGACTTCGCGGTGTTCGCGGGGGCGTATGACGATTTGGTGTGTCCGTGAGGCGGGATGTGCGGCCCGCGGCAGCGAGGACGATTGACCCGACGAGCCCGAAACGAAGTGACGGGTCAAGCCGAGCAGATCGCCAAGAGCGTGAAAGCACGCGTCGATCAACACCAGAAATTCGGCGGCATCGTCGGGCTGCTGCGGGCGGCGGTTTCAAAGGAAGAATCGACCGATGGGGACTGGTCGATGACGGAGGAGGAGCGGGGGAAGGTGAGGGAATGGTTGATTGGTGTTGCGGGGCAGTGGTGCAAGGCACACTGACGTCGGAGGAACCGACGTCCGTGGCACGGCACGATGGGTGAATGTCGAGGCGTGGGGAGGCAAGATCGATGCCACCGGCCGCTGGCGCGCGCCTGCCTGATGAGGCGGGGTGGGAAGGCGATTGAAAATCGGGAACCGGAAAACGGAAATTTGAAATTGCAAATTGCGGACGCGAAGAGCAGGTTCGCAGAACAGCAGAGCGGCGGAGCAGCGCGGCGGTGTCTGCAGGGAACGCATTGGGGCGGCGGGGCTGTGTGTGTGGGGGGGGTGGCGCGCGGGATGTGAATCCGAGTACCATGCGGCATGCGCATGCGGAAACGGATCGCGCGGTGGGCTGGGTTGGCGGTGGTGTTTGTGGTTTTGCTGGCGCTGGTGGGCGCTGGGGGCGTTGTGTTTGCGTGGGTGCGGGTGGCGCGGACGTTGCCGGAGTTGCAGGGGTGGCACCGACATGGGCCGAAGTCGGAGTTTGTCGCGGCGGATGCGCGGCCGGGGTACACGTTTGGTGACTATCTGAAGCAGGAAGACCGGGTCTTTGCGGAGCTTGATGATCTGGTGCGCAAGGAGTGGTCGGCGAAGGTGGCGGGGAAGTTCAGCCGGTACAAGGTGGGATCGGTGTGCAATCCGGAGACGATCCTGGATCACAACTGGAATCGGACGTGGGTGGCGGAGGCGAAGGACCCGGTGGGCGGGGCGCTCCTTGTGCACGGGTTGTCGGATGCGCCGTACTCGCTGCGGACGCTGGCGGAGCGGCTGCACGGCGCCGGCTACACGGTGATCTGCCTGCGCGTGCCGGGGCATGGGACGGTGCCCAAGGCGCTGGCGGATGCAACGTGGGAAGACTGGGCGGCGGCGACGCGGCTCGCGATGGAAGATCTGCGGAGGCGGGTGCCGGCGGGGAAACCGATGATCGCGGTGGGATATTCCAACGGGGGCGCGCTGTGCGTCAACGATGTGTGCGAGACGCTGCTGCAAGGTGAGAATGTGAAGGGGAGTGGTGGGGGCAGTGGGAGTGGGGGAAGGGCGAAGCCGGACGCGATGGTGTTGATTTCGCCGATGATCGGCATTTCGCCGCTCGCGGAGTTCACGGAGATATTTCCGGCGGTTTCGTGGCTGACGGGGGAAAAGAAGCTGGCTTGGAGCGGGATTGAGCCGGAGATTGATCCGTTCAAGTATTCATCGTGGCCGGTGAATGCGAGTTTGCAGGCGTATCGGATGACGCGCCGGGTTGAGACGCAGATTGATCAGCTGGCGGCGAGCGGCGGGATGAAGGGTTTTCCGCCGGTGCTGGTGGTGCAGTCGGCGGCGGATGCGACGGTGATTGCGACGCGGATGATTGATGTGTTGATGGATCGCCTGCCGCCGGGGCGGGGGGAGCTGATTCTGTTTGACATCAACCGAGCGTCGTGGCTGGAGGGGCTGACGGACAATAGCTTTGAGACGCAGATCCGGCCGCGGCTGAAGCGGAGTGATCTGCCGTTTGTGCTGACGCTGGTGACGAACCGGTCGGAGGCGGGATATGAGGTGGTGGCGCGGACGCTGGAGTCGGGGAAGATCACGGAGCGGGAGGTGAGCGGGGCGTGGCCGCCGGGGAACTTTTCGCTGTCGCACGTGGCGTTGCCGATTCCGCCGACGGACCCGGTGTATGGGGATGGTGGGAAGGGCTCGATCAAGCTGCCGCTCGGGACGCTTTCGCTGCGAGGGGAGAGAGGGGTGCTGGCGATCTCGAGCAGCCTGATGATGCGGATGCGGTTTAATCCGTTTTATGAATGGACGGAGGAGCGGGTGATGGAGTGGATTGGGAAGGAGACGGGGAAGGGGGAAGAACGGGGGATGGGTGCTGGGAACTAGGGAATGGGGGTTGGCGGGCTGGGGGCTCTTCATCGATCACGGAGGAGGAGCGAGGTTGGGGTGAGGTGTGGTTGATAGGCGCGAAGCGGTAGCGCGATTCACATCACCGGCGTAGGAACGCGAGTGGTGGCGCGATTGTCTCTTTGTTAAGGGACTAAAGGAGCGTGAGTGTTGCCACCCGCCGACAGGGCGCGTTTGGTGTATTTCGGAGGTGGAGCGGCAGGGTCGATGCCGCCTGCCAAAGCGTTAAGGGCAACACCACCTTCGGCCGTAGTCATCCAAGGCCCTCGTTGCACGCTGCGGTGACGTGGGAAGAAATTCCACGCAAGAACGTCTCAAAAAGCAATTCTGCATCCGGCTGTTCATATTTTCCTCGGACGCCTTCCGTGGAACTGGAAACCAAAAAGCAAGCTCCGTCGTACAGTCGATCTCGGAGTAGCTTTCTGATGAGCAGTTGGTATCGGTTGCGGTAGCTTGCGCCTCGAAACTCGGGAAACACTTTGAAATGTGGTTCCACGACTTTAATCGGTGAGGAAGAAGCTTCACAGTCTTCAAGTACCATGAAATAGCCGAGCCAAGGTCGCGGAGAAGGCGAGAATGCGCCCTCTCGATAAGCGGCCCAAATGTCGGTGGCGCTACCCAGAGCCTCCTCAGAACGGTTGTTGAAGTTGTTTCCAAAGGACGGGCCCACTTGCGATTTGAATTCAACCGCCGCAACGAGTTGTGAACGGTGAACAACTACAAGGTCCCACTTCTTTTCTGCACGGTACCAGCCCGGGAGTTCAATTCGCTTTTGAAGGAACAAAGACCTCGCGGGGCAGCCGGCACGAAGCAATACGTCGCGAATCAGCTCGATGAAGGCGTCCATCTGCTTTCCGCCGGTCACGGAACTGCGCGAGCCAGCGTCAGCCTCCCCCTCCGCGTGTTGCTTATCTGCCTGTTTCTGGCGAGTGCTCCAGAAGTGTCGAACGGCCGCAGATAGGCGATCTTCAAGATCCGTCACTTGATCTTGTCTCCTGTAGAACTCGCAGAAACAGCAGCGTGGGAATACAGCTCGCTACTGAACTCGGCCATTCGACGACGGGCAAGCATGAAATAGTCGGGGTCGACTTCGGTTCCAATGCTATTTCTCCCCCAGCGAGCAGCTGCAAAGTTTGTGGAGGCTGTGCCCATGAATGGGTCGAGCACGGTGTCGCCGACAAATGAGAACATGCGTATCAGTCGTTCAGCGAGGGCAACCGGATAAGGGGCGGGGTGCTTCGCGGTTGACGTGCCCTTTATGTCCGACCAGATTTGACGAAACCACACTTGGTAAAGATCCGCAGGCACGATGCTGAGAAGCCGATCCATCCGAGAAGGGCTTCGATAGCCGCCCGGTTTGCGCTGCATGAGAATGAACTCGATATCGTTCTTTATGACGGCATTCGGCTCGTACGGTTTTCCAAGAAAACCTCCGCCGCCACCCTCCGCTTCGTAATTTGCGTTCGAAATCTTGTGCCAAATGATCGGTGCCAAATTGTCGAAGCCCATCCGCTTGCAGTGCTCTTGAATTGTCGCGTGGAGCGGAACAACTGTGTGCCGGCCATTGTTCTTGCGGCGAGAGAGGCACACATCTCCCACGTTGATTATCAAGCGGCCGCCCGGAACTAACGCGTCGTAGCAGTTTTTCCAAACCTGGTCAAGGTCGGCAACGAAGTCCGCATATGAGGCGACGTGCCCCAGTTGGTCTTCATGCTCGTTGTACTTCTTCAACGTCCAATACGGAGGAGAGGTTACCACCAGGTGAACAGATTCTGGGGCTAGTTTCGTTGCCTTCCTCGCATCGCCGAGGATGAGCTGATGCGTGGTTTGTCGCATTTTGACGACGGCCTCTATGCGACGCAGGGCCTTTTCGTCGCGGGCCAGTGTCGGAATGATGTTGTCAAGATTTCCCGTGCCCAGCTCTGCGAGCAGAGATTGCTCCGTGTCGGGAGGTGGATGCTGCTTGTGAGCGATAGCGGACATGGCAGCAGCATAGCCATCTAGCACTGGGCGGCGCATTCCCGCAAGCTGGGAGGCGAAATCGCGGTCTTGAGGCGGGACTCGCGTTTGGAGGTCTTGAAGCGTCGTTGCACTGGTTGCGGTTACCTGAAGGCAGTGTGATGTTTCGGCTTCGAACGGCAACCTCCAGAGTTTGCCAAGGACAGTGGCGGGTGGCTCCGCCCTTGATCTCGTCCGGCTTTCCAATCGACCCCACGCGCCGTGCCACTGATTTCAGCTCCGAGAGATCCGTGGGGCATTGCCATTGCTCAATCCCGCTGCCGCAACTGCTCCGGAACCTTGACAATCCGGTCGGGTTTCGGGTCGTATTTCACGATCGGGTCATGGCTGCGATTCCGCGACGGTTGGAGGCGCTGCGCCCGCCCCCCCCCAACGTCTTTCCTTGGGGATGGCCTTCACAGGCATCCGGTATCCTTTGTTTATGCGACACGTCATTCTTTGTGGTTTGGTGTTGGGTGCGGCTTCTGTGTTTGCGAGTGTTCCGGCGACGGAGAAGAAGCCGGTGAGTGATGTGTATCACGGGGTGACGGTGGTTGATGAGTATCGGTGGCTGGAGGATTCTGGGGATGTGAAGGTTCGGGAGTGGTCGGATGCGCAGAATGCGTATGCGCGGGGGTTTCTTGCGGGGCTGCCGCACATTGAGGCGATTCGTGCGCGGGTGACGGAGATCATGTCGGCGACGACGCCGTCGTATTCGTCGCTGGCGATGACGCGTGACGGGAAGGTGTTGCTGGGGCTGAGGCGGCAGCCGCCGGCGCAGCAGCCGGTGCTGGTTGCGTGGGATGAGCCTGAGCGGGTGCTTGGGGGAGTGCCGGGGAGTGCGGAGTCGGCGCGGGTGGTGCTGGATCTGAATGTGCTGGACCCGAAGGGGCTGACGAGCCTGGACTGGTTTGAGGTTTCGCCGGATGGGAAGATGCTGGCGGCGTCGCTGTCGAAGGCGGGGACGGAATCGGGGGATGTATCGGTGTTCGAGGTGGCGACGGGGAAGCGGGTGTTTGAGGTGATTCCGCGGGTGAACGGGGGCACGGCGGGTGGGAGCCTGGCGTGGGCTCCGGATTCGAAGGGGTTTTATTACACGCGGTATCCGCGTGCTGGGGAGCGGCCGGCGCAGGACATGGACTTTTACATGCAGGTCTATTTCCATGCGCTGGGGCAGCCGACGGAGAGGGACGCGTACGAGATGGGCAAGGAGCTGCCGCGGATTGCGGAGATCAAGCTTGAGACGCTGGTGGGGGCGGGATCTGGGTCTGGGTCCGGGTCTGGGTCGGGGTCGGGGTCGGGGGTGGGGTATGGCGGCGCGGTGCTGGCGTCGGTGCAGAAGGGTGATGGCGGGGAGTTTGAGCACTTTGTGCGACTGCCTTCGGGCGCGTGGCGGCAGGTCACGCGTTATGAGGACCGGGTCGTGCAGGCGACGTTTGGTGCGGATGATGCGATTTACATGATCTCGCGGAAGGATGCGCCCAAGGGGAAGCTGCTCCGGCTGGCGCTTTCTCCGGAGTGTGCGCTTTCGCAGGCGCGGGTGGTTGTGCCGGAGGGGAAGGACGCGCTGACGAGCGCGTTTGAGGGGGCGGACAACCTGCTTGTGACCGACTCGCGCATTTACGCGATTTATCAGCTGGGCGGGCCGTCGGAGATTCGCGTGTTTGATCTGGCGGGCAAGGCGATGGCGTCGCCGCGGCAGCTTGAGGTTGGGGCGGTCGGTGGGCTTGCATCGGTGGGCGGGGATGCGGTGGTGTTTTCGGATACGAGTTACACGGTGCCGCCGGCGTATTTCCGGTTTGGGCCGGGTGGGAGCGGCGGGGGTTTGGGCAAGCCGGGGGTGGAGTGGGAGACGGGGAAGACGGCGCTGGCGAGCACGAGCCCGGTTGATTTTGCCGGGTATGAGACGGTGCGTGAGATGGCGGTGAGCAAGGACGGCACGAAGGTGCCGGTGAACATCATCCGCAAGAAGGGGCTGGTGCTTGATGGGTCGCACCCGTGCCTGGTGACGGGGTATGGGGGGTATGGGCTCAGCCGCTCGCCGGGATTCCGGGCGGCGCAGATGGTGCTGCTGGAGCAGGGGGTTGTGATTGCGCAGACGAATCTGCGCGGGGGCGGGGAGTTTGGAGAAGAGTGGCATCAGCAGGGGATGCTGACGCGGAAGCAGAATGTGTTTGATGACTTTGCGGCGGCGTGCAGGCACATGATCGAGCGCAAGTACACGAGTTCTGCGCGGCTGGCGATCGAGGGCGGGTCGAACGGCGGGCTGCTGATGGGGGCGGCGTTGACGCAGAACCCGGATCTGTTCCGGGTTGTGGTGACGCATGTGGGGATTTATGACATGCTGCGGACGGAGCTTTCGGCGAACGGGGCGTTCAACATTCCTGAGTATGGGACGGTGAAGGATGCGGATCAGTTCCGGGCGCTGTACGCGTACTCGCCGTTTCACAACGTGAAGGACCGGACGGCGTATCCGGCGGTGCTGTTTTTGACGGGGGCGAACGATCCGCGGGTGGAGCCGATGCAGAGCCGCAAGATGACGGCGCGGCTGCAGGCGGCCACGTCGAGCGATCCGGCGAGGTCGCCGATTCTGCTGCGGACGAGTTCCGAGGCGGGGCACGGAGGCGGGACGCCTCTCAAGGAGCGGATTGCGGAGGCGACCGATGTCGATGCGTTTTTGTTCTGGGCGCTGGATGTCGATTACCGCGCGGTGAAGTGAGGGTTACGCGCGGGCGACGACCTTTTTGTAGAGGCCCATCGCGGCGACGACGGCGAAGGGGGCGACGATGACGACGATGAGGAGGCGCCAGAAGGCGTAGTTGACGAGTTCGCGGCCTGAGAACTGCACTTCCTGGACGACGGTCTGCAGGGAGCCGTTTTTGCTTGTGAGGGCGGGCGAGGCGAGGAGCTGATCGATGCTCTTTGTGAGCTGGGTGAGGCGTTCGGCGGCGTCGGCGGTGCGGTCGACCGCGGAGCGGAACTCCTGAAGGCTGTCGGGTTCTTTGCCGGCGGGGGCGGTTGTTGCGGGAGTGGTGAGGGGGGTTGCGGTGGGAGTGGTGGGGGTGGTGGGGGCGAAGCGGGCGGCGAGGGTGTCGGCGGCTTTGAGGGTTGTTGTGAGTTTGTCGGCGAGGGTGTTGGCGCTGGCGGCTGTTTCGCGGAAATCCTTGAGCGTGTTCTGAAATTTGCCCTGGGCGCTTTGGAGGTCGTCGAGCGCGGCGAGGCGCTGCGCCGAGAGCGCCTGATTGATCTGTTCGATGGTTGCGCTGCGCTCCTTGGAGAGATCATCGAAGATCTGGCGGATGAGGGCCTGGCGCTCCTTGGTGAGTTGCTCGGGGAGTCCCTGGGCGAACTTGGAGAGATCCTGTGCCGCATCGCTGGCGTTGCGTGCGGAGCGGAGGACATCGACGACTTCGGGCGCCTGCATGAGGCCCATGTAGAGGCTCTCGACCTGCCACTTGACGACGCTGGGGACGCGGCTTGAGTAGAAGAAGATGCGTTCGGCGAGCATTCTGGTTTTGGTGACTTCGCGCTGGGCGGGGTCGAGGCCGGCGAGCGGGTCGATCGAAAGGGCGGACAGGAGGCTCTCGTCTTTCTGGCTGCTGGGGTTGACAGAGATCTGGCGTGCGGCGGAGAAGTCGTCGAGGCGCACGCTGGAGACGTACGTCGCGTCTGGATGATCATCGCGCCAGGTCTGGATGAGGCCTTTGAGCTGTTCGATCTGGTCGGGGGTCATCGCCTGGGAGCAGACCTGCCAGATATTGATTTCCTGTTCTTTGTAGACCTCGACGAGCTGCCCTTGGATCTCGGCGCCGAAGAGCTTCTTTGTTCCCGGGGTTTCGAGGACCATTCGCTGGAGCGTGACGAGAGTGGCCATGTCGGAAAGGGCCACGAGCGGGTTGGGGCTGCTTGCGATGAGGAGGGCGGCGTTGACGTTGGCGAGCTTGACTTCGAGCGAGGCGCGGCGGATGGAGTTCTGGCGCGCGACTTCCTGGGCGCCCGAGGCGTCGTCGGGCGCGACGGCTATTGCTTTGCGTGCGTTGGTGCTGATGGCGGTCCAGATTTGTGACACGGCGGAGATGAACGTGTCGGCGTAGGACATTGTTTCGGACTGGATGGCGCTTGGGGTGAGCTGGGCTGGGCCGAGTCGGACGACGTCGGAGATGCCTTCGCCCGGGGTGGTTGCGGGGCGGCTGCGGGCGCAGCCGGAGCAGAGGAGGAGCGAGAGGGCGGCGAGAAGACAGAGGCGGGTGGACATGGGGGTGATTGTTGATGGGCATCGCGGGCGCGGCATGGGGCGATGCCGGGCTGCGAAGGGAGCGCGGGCGCCCATCATGGAACAGAGCGTGGCGGGTCGGTCCCGGGTTCAGGATGCGGTTGCGGAGGGGGTGAGGAGCCGGGAGATGGAGGAGCGGCAGAAGGTGCCGCGGCGGAGCTCATCGATGATTTCGAGGATGAGGTCCGGGTGCATCCATTTGGCGATGCAGGCGTCGGCACCCGCGTCGTACCAGCGGCCGACTGTGGGTTCGGCGAGAGTGGGGGCGAAGATGGCGATCTTTGTGGTGGGGGAGGATGCGCGGGTGATGCGAGCGAGTTCGGCGGTCGGGAGGCCGAAGCCGAGGGGATCGATGAGCGCGACATCGGGGCGGAAGCAGGAGAGCATGTCGCGCCAGGTGGCGGTGTCGCCGGCGAGTCCGGTCCAGCGGATGGAATCGCTCTTCTGGAGGACACGGGCGAGGGCGCGTCCGACGGGCCACATCGCATCGAGTGCAGCAACTGCTGTTGACCGTGTCATGATCCTGTCCTCCCCGGCGCGATGCCGCAGGGCAGGTATAACAGGGGCGAGCGCGGGGATGGTGAAGGGTGCGTAAAAGCTCGCTCAGGCTGGCGGGGCCTGGGGTGAGGCGAGCTTCATGAAGTGCAAAAACACAAGGAGCCGGGCTCGCTCCTGGCGAAGGAACCCGGCTGCGTGGGCTCAAAGCAAGAGCGACCCGGGGTGATTACCTCCGGGAGCGGACTTGCGATTTCGCGGATTCTTATTTCTCGCGGCGGCGGCGGGAGAGGAGGGCCGCGCCGGCGATCGCGACAACGGCCGAGCCGGGCGCGGGGACCGAGGCGGTCACGCTGAGGTCGGTGGACTGGCCGTCGGTGTTGGCGGCTGGAGCGCTCAGCTGCGTGCCAACCGGCTGGGTGGGCACCGAGAAGCTGGAGGCCAGTGCAACGGAAGAAACGGCGGCGACGGCAAGAAGGCTGAAAACTGTTCGCATGTGAGACACTCCCCGACCCTTTTCCATTGAGTCGATGTTTCAAACGTGGCACGTGGTTATGGGAATGCCAGTGCAGGCGTCGTTTTTATGAGAAGTTCTTCAGAAGCGGGGTTGGCGAGGCGTGGGGGGCTCATGCTCGCTTTTTTCCCAGGTCTGCCAGAGGGCGGCGATTTGGGCGGGGTTGTGGGCTGTGCCGCACTCGGGGCAGCGGTCGATGGTGAGCGGGAGAGATGAGAGCGGGTAGCGGCAGCGGGGGCAGATGTTGTGCTGGTTTTCGTCGAGCAGGCCTTTGAGCTTGGCGCGATCGGCGCGGTAGAGGAGCCAGGAGATGAGAATTCCGAGACCGATGAGTGCGGAGTGAGCGGCCCAGACCCAGTGGCCGAGGCGTGCTTCGACGGCGGTTGTGACGCGGAGGAGCAGGTTGGGGATGGTCATCACCATGACGGTGACGACCCAGAACGATGTCGGCAGAGAGGGAGATTGGGGGAGGGGAAGAGGTGGCGGCCGATCGTGCTGCATGGGCGATTGTTCGGCGGGGCGGGATAGTTCACGCTGCGGGAGCGCGGGCTCGGTGGAATCCGGGCGCGGGAGTGGAGCGAGGATCTGGCCCCGGCGGCACGAGCTTACGGGCAGAGCAGTTCGTTGTAGGCGGCGACGAAGAGGACGAAGTCGGCATCGTCGACGGTTGCGTCGTGGTTGAAGTCGGCGGGGCAGGCGGGGGGCATGGCGGGATCGGCGCAGTCGAGCAGGTCGTAACCGGATACGAAGAGGACGAAATCGGAGTCGTCGACGAGCTGATCGCCGTTGAGATCGCCGGTGCAGGGGGAGGGGATGGAGACTTGCGCGGGGAGCGATGCTGCGCTGCCGCACGAGTTGGAGAAGACGGCGGTGTAGATCCCGGCGTCTGAGGGCTGGGCGTTGGTGATGGTGAGGGTGGAGGCGGCGCCGTTGGTGGGGGAGGCAAGGCTGGCGGCAGCGCCGGAGACGGTGCCTCCGCCGGGAGAAGAGCCGCCGGGTCCGTCGGTGATGGGGACGCCGTTGCGTTTCCATTGAACGGAGACGTTGACGAAGCCGAGGGCGGGCGTGGCGGAGAGGGAGACGGTCTGGCCGGGGGCGACCGACTGCGCGAGCGGGTTGCGTGCGACCCAGGGGGAGGGGAGATCGGTGAAGCGGGCGATGTATTTGTTTGAGAAGGAGCCGCCGGCGGAGGTGTATGCGCCGGCGATGATGAGTTCATCGCCGGGTGCGCGGAGGAGAGCGAAGACGGTGGCTTGAGCGCCGTTTGGCAGGCGTGTCCAGGAGGCGCCGTTCCAGCGGGTGATGCGCTGTCCGCCGGGGTCGTTGGGATCGAAGTTGCCACCGGCGACGATGTCGCCGCCAGGCATTTGAGCGAGGGAACGGACGGCGAGCTGGAAGGGCTGAGAAGGCCAGCGGATCCCGGTGCCGTAGGCGAAGAACTGGGAACCGTTCCAACGGGCGATGCTGTTGACGGAGACGTTGTTTGCGCTTGTGAAATTGCCGGCGAGGACGATGTCGCCGTTGGCGATTTCGAGCACGGCGAAGACCTGGTTGAGCGGGGACGTGCCGCCGACGCCGGCGCCGAAGTTTTCCCATGCGCCGGTGGAGGCCTTCCAGCGCCAGGCGGCGGAGGCGCCGGGAGCGGTTCCCTGAACGCCTGCGAGCACAAGGTCGCCTCCGGAGAGGGCGTAGACGGTGCGGGGTGATTCCATGACGGGGAGCGGGACGGGCTGACCGAAGTTGGTCCAGAGGGGAGGTGCCGCATCGTTCCAGCATGCGAGCGGTCCGACGGTGGTGCTGTTGCCGTTGACGAAGGTGCCGCCGAGGGCGACGAGGTCGCCTCCTGCGCGGATGGTGAGGGAGGTGACGGATGATGAGTTCTGGGGGAGTCCCTGTGCGAATCCGCGCCAGGTTGTTCCGTCGTAGCGGGCGATGCAGGGGGCCGCGATCTGGCCGGGGCCCTGGCCGACGGCATCGAAGGCGCCGCCGACGACGAGATCTCCGTTGGGCATGACAGCGAGGGCGTTGACTGCGGTGGTGCCGTGCTGTGTGCCGGAGACGCCGCCGCCGAGATTTGTCCACTGCACGCCGTCCCAGAGTGCGAGGTTGGCGACGGTGACGGAGCCGGCGAGCGTGAAGGAGCCTCCGGCGACGAGCGCGGGTTGCGCGGGGCCGGGGCCGTCGGGGTCCCAGAGGGCGAGGGCGTAGACGGTGCCATTGGTGCCTGGGATGGCGCCGCTGAGCCACTGCGAGCCGCAGCTCTGAGCGCGGGCGAACAGGGGCGGGAGCGAGGCGATCGCGCAGACGGAAAGGATGAGTGGTTTCAAGGCACGCGCTCCGGAGGATGGCCAAAGCCCCCCGCCCCCCTTGGCCATGTGTGGAGAATCGGGCGGTGATTCAGCCTACTGGTTCGGACGGGGCGGGTGCAAGAAAGAACGGGAAAAAAGGGGGATGGACCGCGCGGAGCGGGGTCGTGGCGTGTTCTGGGAGCGGGTGTGGGCGGAGGGCGGGGGGGAAATCGGCTGGGAAAGCGGCTCAGGGCATGGGCCTGAGCATTTCGACGACGCTGGGGCGGAAGCCTTCTTTGGCGAAGAAGGCGCGGGCGGACTCGTTGAAAGTGCCGGTGTGGAGGCGGAGCTGTTTGACGCCGAGGTCGCGGAAGCGGCGGATGGTTTCGCGGAGCAGTTCGCGGGCGGCGCCTTTGTGGCGTGCATCGGGCCGGACGTAGATGTCGTGGATCCAGCCGCACTCGGGGATCCAGAAGATGGGGATTTCGGGCTCGATGGTGCAGACGACGTAACCGACGATGGCGTTGTCGTGTTCTGCGACGAGGAAGATGCTGCGCGGATCGGCGGCGCGCTCGGGGAGCCATGCGGCGTAGCGGTCGATGACATCGGGCAGGACGCGGAAGCGTTCGGGGTCATTGGCCGCGTGCAGATCGCAGATGGCGCGGACGAGCGGGAGGACCTGCGGGACGTCGGGAGCGGCGGCGGGGCGGATGAGCATGAGCAATCAAAGGAGGGGGGTGGAGGGGCCTGTTTGCTGTTCGTCGTTTGCGCCGAAGAAGACGATGATGGCCTTGGCCTCGCCGAGGAGGCGGCAGATTTCCCAGATGAGGAAGAGCGGGAGATAGAAGACGAAGAGGACGACGCCGCGGGCGACGAGCAGGCGCAGGCCGTACTCGCGCAGGCGCTCGACCATGTCGCCGACGGAAGCGCCGTGAAAGAGCCCGACGATGAGCTCTTCAGCGCCGGAGAAGGCGAGCGTAAAGATGGTGAACATAAGCGACCGCGCGAGGATGTGGCTGGCGCGGCGGCGCTGGCCCCAGCGCTCGCCGAGTTTGAGAGCGTTGCCGATCACCATGACCTTGGCGATCACAAAGGCTTCGATGAAGCACTGGAGGATGGCGCTGATTGCGGCGCCCTTGGCTCCCATGAGCACGGCGCGGTAGGCGGCGAGCGCGGTGAGGAATGCGAAGAGATAGGCGAAGACCCAGAGCATGAGCTTGGCTTCGGTCCAGATGCGTGCCTTGATGTTCTTCCCGGATTCGGCGTGTGTCATGGAAGCAGACTAACCGACCTCAGCTATCGCCGCTGCATATCCCGCCCGTCGCGGGGATCTGGTCGGCCGGCTTGGGGAATGGTTTGCGCACGGATGATCGGGTTCTGGAGCCCGCCCGCGAAGATCGCGATTGAGGCGGAAGTCGGGCGGTTATCAGCCGCCGGCGAAGGGCCCGAATCCGGTTTGAGTTGGATTTGGTTTTGGGAGTGCGGGGTCTTGCGATATGCTGGCGCGGAAGCCTGGAGGACCGAGATGAACAAGCTGTGCGTTGCGCTGGGAGTTGCGGGGTGTGGTGCTGTTGCGGGGGCGGAGCCGCTGAATCCGTATGACTTTCCGTCGCTGGGATCGGTGGCGGCGGCCCCTGTGGGCACGGTCACGATCAATTCGGACACGATGCAGATGACGGTGCCCGGGGTCGGCGCTCCGATTGTGGGGACGCTTTCCACTGCGAGCGGCGGGCGGGGCGTGGTGGTGTTTTCGTTTCAGGATTTCCAAGTGAACAGTCCGGTGGTTCCGACGGTGATCACGGGATCCCGGTCTGTTGCGATTCTGGCGAGAAACGCGGTGTTCTTTAACTCGACGGTGACGATTGTGGCCGGTGCTGGTCAGGCGGGCGGCGCGAACAACGTCTCAGTTCCCGGCGTCGGCGGCGCGGGGGGAACCGGCGTTGGGGGCGGCGGGTCTGGGGGATCGGGCGGCGAAGGTGCGTATGGAAGCGTGAGCGATGGTGGCGTCCCGGGAACGCCCGGATCCGGACTTGGGCGCGGCGGGGGCGGAACAGCGGGCGTGAATCTGAAAGGTGGTGGTGGCGGGGGAGGCGGATTTGGAAGCGACGGCGTGAACAACGCCGGCTCGACGTACGGCGATCTGTTCGCGCGCCTGGAAGCCGGATCGGGCGGCGGCGGTGGTGGCGGCAGCCGCCCCGGAAACTCAACGAACGGAGGAACGGGTGGTTCGGGTGGCGGCGCGGGCGGGGGTGCGCTCGAGATCGGTGCGATCAATTACGCCTTCGTGCTGGCGGACATTGAGTGCAACGGCGGGAGCGGTGCGGCGGGGATCGCGGGGTTTGGTGCGGGCGGCGGCGGAGGCGGAAGTGGCGGCGCGGTTCTGGTGCATGCGAACAACGTGCAGACGGCGAACATCCGCACGCTTGGAGGTGCGGGCGGAACGGGCGGGATCGGAGGGCCGGGCGGGAATGGCGGAAATGGCGGGAGCGGGGGGAGTGGGCGAATCGCGATTCAGCGCGGGGAGGTGATCACGCAGGGCACGCTGCTGGGTGTTGCGACGGTTTTGACTGCCGCGGTCGAGGCGGACGGGATCGACTTTGGGGATGTGGAGGTTGGAACGGCGAGAACGCTTTCGCTCTCGGTGCGGAGCGTGGGCGACAGCCGGGCGACGATCAATGGAATTTTCCCCGCGGCCGCGGCGCCGATGGCGCGGGTGGGCGCGGGCGTGTTGACGGGATTGAAGGGGTCGAATGCGGCGGCGTGCCGCTACACGTTTACCCCGACGGGGCTGGGCGACGTGCAGCAGCAGATCGCGATTCAGACCAACGCGGGGACGAAAGTGGTGACGCTGAAGGGCCGCGGGATCGCGCCGACATGCCCGGCGGATTTCAACAATGACGGAATGGTGGACGATGCGGACTTTGTGATTTTCGTGAGCGAGTACAACGCGCTGTTGTGCGAGTGAGCGTTTTTGGTGAATGGATAAAGCGGCCGACATGTGTCGGCCGCTTGTTTCATGGCGGCGGAAGTTGTGGCGTCAGTTGCGAGCGCGGAGGTCAAGGGCAGAGCAGATCGTTGTAGGCGGGGACAAAGAGCACGAAGTCGGCGTCGTCTACCACGCCGTCGTGGTTGAAGTCGGAGGGGCAGTTGGCGGGCATGGAGGGATCGGCGCAGTCGAGGATGTTGTAGGCGATGACGAAAATGGAGAAGTCGGCGTCGTCGACCTGGTTGTCGGCGTTGAGGTCGCCGGTGCACTGGGCGCCGAGCTGGCCGTCGATGAGCACGTTGTCGAGCGCCCAGTATTCGTCGGAGCTGTCGCCGAAACTTCCGGGGCCGCTGTAGCGGGCCCACTCGAGCACGGCGGAAGTGCCCGAGGCGACGAACGTGAGCACGGGGTTGCCGGCGCCGTGGCTGAAGTAATAGATGCCGTAGTAGCCGCTGTAACCGGGGCCGTCTTTGCGGAAGAACTCGGCGCCGGTGAAGGACTTGACGTCGGGGCCGCTGGTTGTGTTGTAGTGGGTGTCGGTGTAGCGCTGGGGCGAGTAGGCGCCGAAGTCGGTGCCCTGGTCGCCGTTGGAAAAACTGGTGTCGACGAGGCGATTGCCGTCGACGGAGAAGTACCACGCGTCCATGCCGTAGCCGGATGCCGCCCCATCCCAGGATGCGCCGATGAAGAGGTCGAAGGAGACGGTGTAGCTGGTGCCGGGGACGAGGTTGGAGACGGTGAGGTTGACGATTTCCTTGCTCGAGACGCTTTTGGCGACGTTGTAGCCGAGGCGTCCGAGCCACATGGAGTGGTTGGCGGAGTTGAGCCCGCCGCCGTCGGTGGGGAGGCTGAATCGGGTGAGGGCGGGCAGCACTCCGGCGCTGGTGAAACCGGTGGTGCCGGATTCGAAGTTGTTGGAGTAGACGGGCGCGGCGACGGCGCAAGAGGCGAAGAGGCAAGACGCGATGGATGCGCAGGCCCGCGAATTCAAGGTCCACATGTGAACAGCTCCTTTTTCCCTGTTGCTGACGGCTCGGGATTCAGTCTAAGGCCCGGCGGGAAAAAGCCAGAGAGGAATTGCGGAATTGGGCGCGGAATCGGGGTGAACGCCGGGAGACGGACGGGAAACGAGCTTCAGGGGCAGAGGAGCTCGTTGTACGCGGCGACGAACGGGATGAAATCGGCATCATCTACGGCGCCGTCGTGGTTGAAGTCGGAGGGGCAGTTGGCGGGCATGGAAGGGTCGGCGCAGTCGAGCATGTTGTATGCGACGACGAAAATGGAGAAGTCGGCGTCGTCAACCTGGCCGTCGTGGTTGAGGTCGCAGGGGCAGGCGGGAGAGGCGGTGAAGGACTGGACCTGGAGACCGAAGCCGTCGGTCTGGCCGTTGCCTTCGACGTAGAAGTCGATGGTGTTGATTCCGGAGACGAAGCCGGTGGTGATGCTGGTCCACTGTGAGTAGGAGTAGGTGGGGATGCGGTGCTCGGGTGAGGAGCCGGGGTAGTAGATGAAGGGGCCGCCGTTGAGGGTGTAGGCCGGGATCCATGAGCCGCGGTCGGCGAAGATCTCGCCGGAATCGTCCGCGCCCCAGCGGATTGTGAGGTTTGCCGTGGCGGGGTCGTATCCGGTGAGATCGAACGTCTGGCGGAAGACGAAGAAGGTCCAATTGCCGACGCCGCCGTGGGTGCCGCCGGGGATATCGGCGATCCAGTCGAGGCGAGAGCCGTCGTAGTTGATGTTGACGGACTGGACGAAGTTGTCGGTTTTGAAGGATTCGAACTTGCCCTCGCCGGAGCGATCAATGTTGGTGCAGACGTACCAGTGTCCGGTGGGAGTTCCGGTCGGGAAGAAGGTGGGGGCGGCGGGGGACACGGTCGCGAGGCCTGCCGCGGTG
Source organism: Planctomycetota bacterium (assembly GCA_018242625.1). Taxonomy (GTDB): domain Bacteria; phylum Planctomycetota; class Phycisphaerae; order Phycisphaerales; family UBA1924; genus JAFEBO01. Next base: position 8,832 of record JAFEBO010000003.1, on the reverse strand, counting down.
GCGAGGGAAAGGAGGGTGGTACGCATGATTTTTCTCCTTGCCGCGGCGCAAGTGGAGAATTGAGCGGGCATCCAGCGCCGCGGGGCGAATGCCCCGGAAGATGCTAGATCGCGGGCGCGGTGCGAGGGCACAAAGCGCGCGGAATCAAAGAGAAATGTGTTTCGAGGAGTTCATTCGTACGAACACAGACCGAGAAGACTGTGCGCGGGCCGCGAACGGATTCCGGCGCGGGTCGGAATTGCCGTGCGGCGATGCGCGGGTCGGGCCTGGGTGGAGAAATCTCGGCTCTGGCTTTCCGGTGCCGGCGTTGTTTCAGGTGGAACGAGGTTTGGGGCGTGTTTTCACGGGCAGAGAAGCTCGTTGTACGCCGTAATGAAGATGACGAAATCAGCGTCGTCGACGAGGCCGTCGTGGTTGAAGTCGGAGGGGCAGTTGGCGGGCATGGAAGGGTCGGCGCAGTCGAGCATGTTGTAGGCGATGACGAAAATGGAGAAGTCGGCGTCGTCGACGAAACCGTCGCCGTTGAGGTCGCTCGGGCAGGTCTGGCCGTAGCTGAGGAATTCCAGTTCGGTGTTGCTGGCGCCCGCGTAACTCGCGTCGCCGAAAAAGACGTCCGCGGGATCGATCCCCGCGGGTCCGAGCGGGGTGTCGATGGTGAGCACGCCGTCCACGAAGAGCCGGGCGCGGCCGGCGCTCGCGACGACGCGGTAGGTGCGCATCGTCGATGTATCCATCGACACCGGCGGCGGATTGCCGGCGCCGAGCGAAGGCTGGGTGTCGAAAGCAACCTGCTGGGTCGCAAGCCCGAACGCGATCCGGCGGCCGTTCTTATCGCCTATCCAGAAGTAGTAGCCGTATCGGTGCGTCTGGTCGCCGATATCGGCCGTAAAGGTTGACTCCAGCACGCGCAAGCGAGCCCGAAGTTCGAAGGGAGTGGAACCGGTGAAGTCGATGGACGGGGCGGGCTGGTGCCAGCCCTGGATGCCGTTGAAGACCGTCAATCCCTGATGCAGCAAGCCATCGGAAACGGTGGGATTCGCTTGCGCCGGGTCCTGTATCCGTGCGAAGCCCTGAGCATCGGGCAGCGTGCCGAGCGAAGGGTCGTACACCACCGTTGCGCCGAGAGCGGCGGGTGCAATGAGAAGACTTGTAAGCAGTTGCTTCATCGTGGCCGCTCCTGTTGTCGGTTGTATTGTCTGGGATCGGCGCGGAAATACCAAGCGCAAAACCGCAAACCCGCGACCAGATTTCATGGGCAGAGAAGCTCGTTGTACGCCGCGACGAAGATGACGAAATCGGCGTCGTCGACGAGGCCGTCGCCGTTGAGATCGGGCGCGCAGGGCGCTGGGACGCTGGGGTCTTCGCACAGGAGCGCGTTGTAGGCCGAGACGAAAAGGACGAAGTCGGAATCGTCTACCAGCGTGTCGCAGTTGAGGTCGGCGTAGCAGAGGCGGATTTCGACGGACTCGGTCGCCATGCTGCCGCAGGAGGCGGTGGCGATGCAGCGGAAGATTGGGTTCCACGGGCCGGGAACGCGGTTGGTCAGATAGTCGCCGTGCCACGTTCCTTCGGAAGAGCTGGAGCCGGAGAACGAGCCGACGTTGAGGCCGCTGACGAAGATGGCGCCGTCGGAGAGATTGGCCCAGCCTCCGTAGATAGAAGGATTGCTCACCTGCCACTGGTAGGTGACTTCGCCGGCGCTGGAGGACGCTGCCGCGGTGAACAGGGCGCTGCCCGTGGTGCAGGCGCTCTGGGGCGTTGGTTGGGCGGTGATGCCGATGCAGGGGTAGACGGTGACGAGGAAGTTGTCGGCACCGACGGCGTTGGTGTATCCGGGGTATGCGCCGCCACCGTTGGAGTTGCCGCGGCAGAAGCCGAGTTCGATGGGGAGGCCGTCCATGGAGAAGTCGGGGTGCGAATCGGGATCGAGGAACTGGGCGCCCTCGTTGATGATTTCCTGGAACGTGTCGGCGGTGACGCCGGCGGTGCTTTGGGTGGCCCAGTCGCCGGTGGAGGTGAGGGGGAGAGGCGCGTAATAGAGCCTGCCGCCCTGGCGGATGGCGAGACCGTTGCTCTGCACGGTGGGGCCGAAGGAGCCATTGATCCAGGCGCTGTCGAGCGAACCGTCGATGATGCCGATCGCGCCGTCCGTGGCGGGATCGATGATGCGCTGGGTGGAGAGGCAGATGAGCCAGGACCAGGAGCCGACGCCGTTGGCGGGGATGCCGGGGTTGACCTGCAGATCGATGATGGCGGCGGGGGCCGGGTTGCCGCTGTCGATCTGGCCGAATGAGGCGGCGCCGCCGAGACCACCGGTGAGGTGGATCACATAGAAGGAACCGGGGGCGAACTCCGTTTCGGAGATGGTGATGGGGGCGGCGTTTGCCGCGGCGGCGAGGAGGAGGGGAATGAGGCGGAGCATGGGGAAAGGGTAATGGAAGGAGGCGGATTTACAAAGGGAAAAGGGGGGGAGGTGGAGAGGTGAGCGGGAGTGTTGGAAATCGCTTTCGCACCTCGGCGGAGCAGACTCGGGTCGTGGCATTCGGGGTGGTTTTCCCGATTGGGCGGTATGCTCGATTGATGAAGTGTTGGCTACGGCGAGCGATGTGGGGGACGATTGTCCTCGGAGCGATCGTGCTCGTCGCTGATGTGCTCAGCATCTGGTTTGCGTGGTATGTCCGTGGGCCACGCCACGAGCACCTTTGGTTGGGGCAGGGAATTGTGACATTCACGTTTCCGCCCGATCAGCCGCTGCGGCTGCACAAATCGCCGCTTGGTGGGCACAGGTTTGACAGGCCGGTGGAGTTCTTCTGGTGGTTTCCGAACTACCCCGATTGGACCAACCGGTATGGAATCCCGTTGTGGATGTTTATCGCGGCGCTCGGTCTCCTCGCGGCGGCGCTGTGGTGGGGCACCCGTTTGCCGAAGGCGGGATGCGCGAACTGCGGCTACAGCCTCGACGGGCTCAGAGATGATGCAACGTGCCCGGAGTGCGGTTCGGATCGAACGCAGAGTGGTGTCCGAGCACGATCATCCGCTCCCAGCAGCGGATGATCGTGGGACGGCGCGGCGTGGTCGGGCCAGCTGCCATCAAGCTCGCCGAGCCGAGGTTGGGGGCATAAGGGTGGTACCACGCCGCCCCCTACTGCGATCACTCCTTTGAGTTCGATTGTGCGTGGGGTTCGAGCGGGATCGGTGGCGCGGTAGGTGGGACGGTTTCGTGGCCGCACTCCGGGCAAGTGCTGCTGTAGCTGAGGCCTTCTCGCGTGTATCCGCAGCGATCGCATCGTCGCCAGCGCATTCCAAGTTCGTCGCTTGTGGGGCGATGCATGCGACGGAATGACCACCAGTTGTGCACGAAGACCGCGGTCGCGATGGCAATCACGACCCAGCATCGGGTTCGCGTGGGGTCATTTGGCTTGCTGGAGACGGCGATGATCACAAGCACGGAACTGGCAAGAAGGATGGTGGCCTGCATCGCCAAATAGCCTGCACGCGACCGCGGCATTCGGGAATCGGAGAAGATATCTCGCGGTCGCATGATGTAGATTTAAGTCGCGCAGCGCGCTGGACACGCAGCCGCCCTGGCCCGCGAGTGTGGATGAGGCGGGAGCCGGGATCCTGGTCGCGGGTGCGAGCGCATGGTGAGATCGGTTGCGGAACCGCGGCCGAGCACGATCATCCGCTCCGAGCAGCGGATAATCGTGGCACATCACGGCGTGGTTGGGGCACCTGCCGTCCGTTGGCCGCTGGGTTCGTGGCTACTGGTCGACCGTAAAGATGACCCAGCGGCCGGCTTCTGCGGCGCGGCGATAGAAGTCCACGAGGCCTTCGAACCAGTCGCACGTGTACTCTTCGTCATCGTCCGAAAGGTCCATGCCGTAGTCGGTTGGATCGATGGCGCGATATCGAGCGCGGAGATTGTCCCGGGTGATGTCCCCAAGGGCTTTGGCGATGTCTCGGACTTGATCGGGCGTCTTTAGTGAGATGTAGTAGTCGCCGCTGGTGACGAGCTGTTCGCCGCCCATGATCACGTGATTGAGTGGATACTCGCCGCCATCGAGCGCGAGCGTGCCGTTCGCGAAGCATCGGTGGATGGCGTCCCAGGCTTTGTCGGTCTCTGCTGCCCAGTCGCCGCCGAAGAGGTCTTCTTCGATCACGTCGGTGACGTGCTCGATACGAGCTTCTTCGTCTTCCGTCTCCCGAAGGATCTGGACGTCCTTGTCTTCCAGAGCGAAGTGCATTCCGCGGCAGCTCATCGATACCCCTTTCCCTATCCCGTCGGAAACGCGAACGAGCACGCAGATTGCAGTCTAGTCGGGCCATCCGCCACATCACGGCGTGATCGGGCCACCTGCCGGCGGGGGTGTGCGCGGGAGAGGCACCAACCTCGCCGGGCCGAGGTTGGTGGGACGGGGTCGGTGCCACGTCGCTGCGGCTTGGGTTCGGAAGCGTTACGCTATCGCCTTATGAGCAGTGCGAAGTCGAAGCCGGCAAAGCAAAACCAACCCGCCGAGAAACCCTCGATGTCGGCACCCAAACCCCCTTCGGGAATCTCGTTCGCTGCGGCAAAAGCCCAGTTTGACGTCAAGCACGTAAACGCCACGCACGCTGATTGCATTGTGCCGGTACGCGGCAAGGCACATGCCGCCATCGCGATCCGGAATACGGCGGGCCAGCCGAATGAAGAATTCTACAAGTGGCAGTTCATCAACGCCATCGTGCAGAGCGGACTTTACCCGAAGGACTACATAGGCGTCGAGGTTCACTTCCCCAAGGGCAACAAGGGTTCCGCCGCGCTGAAGCTCGATGCGGCGATCTTCGACGACCCGGCGTGGGTGCACCACTACAACGAGTACTGGTCCACCAAAAAATCCGCTGACCTTGAATGGCTCAACGAGCACCTTGTGGCGGTGGCTGAGTTCAAGAAGGGCGACAAGGAAATCGAAAAGGTCTTCACCGGCCAAGTTAAGGCGGCGATGCGGGAGAAGGAGCCCGCAGACGCTTACGTTTTGGGCATTTATTACGACACCGAACGCCTGTACCTCTTCCAGCGAAAGAATGGCACCGCCCTTCGGTACGACGAGTCAAAGAACCAAAAGGGCGAGGCGAGCAAAGTCGGCGACTTGTCACTTCACCTGCCGGACGCGTACGCCTACATGCCGAGTCTCGATGAACTCAAGCGCCGAATCAATCGGCCCTCGACGCTCGATCGCTCAACGAGATGCATCGCCGATCTTGACGTGATCACTTCGATTGCCTCGGTCCAAATTCAGACCGCGTTCTCCGATGTGCTTCGCGCGCTCGACAAGGCGGGCTTGGTGAATCAGCGCGGCTACGCCATCCTTATCCAGACCTTGGCGCTCAAGATCTTCGACGAGAAGCGCAACGAAGGCTCGCCGCAAAAGCACCTGGAGTTCTACGCTGCCGACAACGAGGCGCACTTTCACGGCCTGGCCGAGAAGCCCATTCAGGCCTTCATCGCCCGCATGCAATCCATTCGAGCCGAGGCGTCCACGCAGTACCGCAAAATCCTGAAGAATCAGGATATCGACTGGAAGAACCAGAATCACGTTCGTTCTGTCGTGGCGATTTGCCGCGCGTTCCAAGACTACTCGTTCGTTCGTTCCGCGAAGAGCGACCTGTACCAACTTGTCTTCTACAACTTCGCCAACTCGTTCAAGCGGGATGAAGCGGCGCAGTTCCTGACCCCGCTGCCGGTCATCGACTTTATCGTGAAGATGGTCAACCCCCGCGACGGCGACACCGTCCTTGACCCGTGCTGCGGCATCGGTGACTTCCTCTCGCTTGCGTTCGTGAATGCCGCCGGGAAGAACCCGAGTTGGCGGCTTGACGATGCGAATATCTACGGCGTGGACCTTGACGAAAACATGGTCACGCTGGCGACGCTGAACATGCTCCTGAACGGAGACGGGGAAGCCAAGTTGTTCGACAAGTCGGACAAGGGCTCCATTCTCAGCAAGATCGAGAAGGCCGATCCGCCCAAACTCGTCGATCTCATCCCCGCGTCACACGCCAAAGGCGATTGGGACGAGTGGCCGGACGGCACGGAACTTCTCAAGTTCGATGTGGTGTTGACCAATCCGCCCTTCGGCGAGGACCGCGCGTATCGCGTGAAGTCGCAGGCCGACCGAGATGTTATCGAGATGTACGAAACATGGCACCTCACGCGCCAGGTGGTGGACGACGAGGACGCGGCTTCAGCAAAGCACACGCGCGGTAAGAAGGGCAAGGCGAAAAGCAATGGCAGCGATGCGCTGGACTTGGGCATCATCTTCCTGGAGAACGCCTATCGAAGCCTGAAGGACAACGGGCGGCTCGGCATCGTGCTCTCCAACTCGATCGCATCCATCAACAAATGGGTGAAGGTGCGGCAATGGCTCATGGAGCACATGCGGATGGTCGCGTTCTTTGACCTCCCGTCCAACGTGTTCGCCGAAACCGGCGTAAACACGTCCATACTCATCGCGTACAAGCCCAAGCCTGCCGCGCTCAAGAAGCTCAACGCGGACGGGTACAGCATCTTTGTCCGGGACATTCACCGCGTGGGCTACGAGAAGCGCACGAGCAAGCGGAACGTCTTCTTCAACCCGACGTTCAAGATCAACGAGCAGACGTTCGAGATTGAAGTCGATCAGGCGGGCAATCCGGTTCTCGATGAGGAATTCTCGGAAACGCTCGCGGAGTTTCGGCAATGGGCGCTCGGGCAGGAAGAAGTCCTCCAGAAGCTCTTTCTTCAGGAGGGTTGAATCATGCAGTACCTACGCGTCCCACGGACCATCACCAGTGTCGACCTAGTGGCCCGGGGCCTCTCGTGGTCCCCCTCCATGTACCGGCGTGTCGAGATTCCGTCGACGAAGACGAAGACTGTTGGGTCGCTTCTGGACGGCTGGGACAAGGGTTCTGATCCCGGCTCCTTCTACTACCTGCCATCCTCGACCCACTACCTCATCCGCACGAAGGCCTTGCAGGATCACTCGACGCTCATCTACCCGAAGGGCGATGCCATCACCGCGTTGAACCCGCGAGCGTTTGAATCGCCCAACCTCAGCGACGGCGACATCCTTCTCTCGAAAGACTCGAACATCGGCGAGTGTGCGATGGTGGACGGAGAGCGATGGAAGAACTACGCAATCAGCGGGGGCGTAGTCCGACTGCGCCCAAAGATCGACCGTTTCTATCTCTTCGCGTTTCTCAAACATCAACTGTTTCGTGAGGAACTCTATTCGATGGTCCCGCGAGGCGCCACGATCGCGCACGCGAACACGCTCTGGCTCGACTGCAAGATACCGTTCCCCAATCAGCCCGACTCGGCGAGGGTAGAGGACTACGTATCGGCGCTTATGGAGGCGATCGTGGAGAAGGAGCGGGCGATCCGGGATCGCAACAACGCGATTCTCCAAGCGATCGATATAGAACTAGCTGACGCAAACGCCGGAAGCGGTTTCGTCTACTCCCATCCCAGCCGGAACGAGGTCGCGGGAGCGCTGCGATTCGACACCGGCCTGTACTGCCGCGGTTTCCGAGCGTTCAAGCACCGGGTGGACTCATACCGGCACGGACCAACCACGCTCGCGGCAATGGGCGTCCGTTCGCGGCGAGGGCCGAATCTGGCCGTATCGGTGATTGGCCGGAGCCTTTACGCGGAGACATACAAAGCGGGCTGGTACGAGCTCATTCGGGCCGTGAACGTGAGCGAGTACGGCACATTCGTGCGACGCGAGTGGCTTGGCAACCGCCGCAAGCTGATGACAGTCTCGCGGGGTGATCTGATTCTCGGTTGCGAGGGCTTCGGGAAGGGCCGCTCGATTGTGTTGATCGACGCCCCAGGTCGGACGACGACCAACTTCCACGCCACGGCCTTGTACTGGCCGGGGGCGACGATCGAACAGGTCATTTGGCTGCGCTGCTACTTTGCGTTCCTGAGAGAACAGGGTGTAATCGATTGGGTTGGAGTCGGCGGATCAGGCGGCCACATGTCGCCCGAGTACTTCGAGTACTTACCGATCCCCAGATTCCCCGAGGATGTTCAACTGCGCATTGCGGCGCTCTATCACTCGCCAGCATCAGCGGCGCCAAAGCCGCCGGGGCTCTCCAAGTTTGTGGAGTACCACCGGACTAGGAATGCGGCGCTCGGAATCTGGCAACTGGACCGGGAACTGAAGGGCCTGCAAGCGGAACTTGCGGACGTGCAGGAGTTGATTATCCAAGGCAAGACGGTCAAGGTGCCGCTGCAGGATTAAACCTCCCCCGGGCAAGCGATCGTTCGGCACGCCCAGTTCGATAAGGGACATTGGGTGTGTGCCCGCTCCGTGTCGGAGACTCGGCACCTCCCCCGGAGGACCGGAGGAGGATGGCTATGGGCCTGGGTTTTCGGGTTGCGCTCGCGGACTCGCTTTACCCCTGGCTCCATTCGGTCACCCCTCCGGGGTGAAGAAGTGCGACATGCCCGCCAAGTCGTGCTTTGGCGCAGCAACACCACGACGCGATGCGTCGAAGACGTACCGCGTGTTGGCGAGAACGTGCCGGGGTGAGATGTCGTGTCCGTGTGCCGCGTGACGTGACTCAGCCCATGTGCTTGATCACCGCATCTCCGAACTCCGAGCACTTGACCTTCTTGACGCTGGTGTCGCCTTCGGCCTTCATGAGGCGTTCGAAGTCGTAGGTTACCGTCTTTGCCGAGATCGCGCCGTCCATGCCTTTGATGATGAGGTCGGCGGCGTCGGCCCAGACTTTGTCGCCGCCGCTGCCCATGTAGCGGAGCATCATTTCGCCGGAGAGGATGACGGAGCCGGGGTTGACCTGGTCGAG
>JAFEBO010000002.1 GCA_018242625.1 Planctomycetota bacterium | reverse complement strand
TCCCACCCAAAACGACCCCTCCCGCGCCAGCGCAGCAAAAAATCGCAACAAAGAACCCAGCAAGCAAGCCCGACACCCAAAGCCCAAGCTCCCCCGCAAAGCCCGATCGCTCTCCGCCCCGCATCCCCATCACCCAACCCATCACCCCCAGCAGCCCGCCCCTGCCCCCCTGACCTCATGCGCTTCACCGGCGGCAGGATCCAAAGCCCTCCCCGCGCCCGGCCTCCTCTTGCCTCGTCCCTTACACTTTTCTCGTGAGGAATAGTCTGGAGGGGACCTTTGCTTTCGACACTCCGCTCTCTTGCCGCGCTCGGCGCGATCGCCGCGCTCGCCCACGCCGCGGCCCTGCCGGCGTACCTCACGCATGATCGGGCCGGTCAGGCCGACCGGCCCTCGCGTCATCCTTCCCGCATTCTCGTCCGCACCAAACCCGCTCTGAACCGCGCCGCAACCGACGCCGCCCTCTCCCGCGCCGGTGTCAAAGGCACCCTGCACGACATCGACCTGGTCCCCGGTCTCAAGATCGTCGAAACAGCCGAGGGCCGCGTCGACGAGGTCATCGCCTCGCTCAAACGCGATCCAGCAGTGCTCTACGCCGAGCCCGACTACGCCATCGAGTCCTGCGCACAGGAAATCCCCTTCGGCATCACCGAAGTTCGCGCCCCCGAAATCTGGCCGCGCTGGGGAACCGGTAACAGCGTGATCATCGGTCACCTCGATACCGGCGTGGATCTCACACACCCCGACCTTCCCGCCCCGCTCATGAGCCAGTCCTTCGTCCCCGGCCTGGTCGTGGACGACTACGACTTCCACGGCACCCACACCGCCGGCATTTTGGCCGGCCTCGACAACGACATCGGCGTCATCGGCCTCGCCCCCTCCGCGCGCCTGCTCGTCGCCAAGGTGCTCAACAACTGGGAGTTCGGCTTTAACAGCTACGCCATCGCAGGCATGAACTGGGCCATCGCCAACGGCGCCCGCGTTCTCAACATGTCCCTCGGCGGCAACCCGTTCGAGCAGTCCTACCAGGACGCCTGCGACGCCGCCCTCGCCTCCGGTGTCCTCCTCGTCGCCTCCGCCGGCAACACCGGCTCAAGCGCACCCTTTTACCCCGGCTCCTTCCCGTCCGTCATGGCGATCTCCGCCGTCGATCAGGACGACGTCTTCATGTCCCTCTCGTCCTTCGGACCCCAGATCTCTCTCGCCGCACCCGGCGATGCCGTCTACTCCGCCATCCCCCTCGTCGGCTGGAAAATCGCCTGGAACGGCGTCGATCACGACGCCAACCAGCTCCGCGGCGGCACCGTCGATCCCTTCACCGGCAACGCCTTTTACTGCGGAAACGGCGATTCTCCCGCCGCATTCCCTCCCGCAGTCGTCGGCCAGGTCGCCCACATCCGCCGCGGCGTCATCTCCATCGGCCAGCAGATTCAAAACGCCGTCAACGCCGGCGCCAAGGCCGTCATCATCTCCAACAACGTCCCCGGCGGATTCCTCGAGCCCTTTCAGCCTCACCTCCGCCTCCCCGTCGCCTCGATCTCCCAGGCCGATGGCGACGATCTGCTCGCGAGCGACGGTGCCGTCGTTCAGATCAGCCAGTTCAATAACGGCCACAGCTACGGCTACGTCTGGGGCACGTCCGTCTCCTGCCCGCACGTCGCCGGAATCGCCGCTCTCCTCCTCGGAAACTTTGAACCCGCGCCGGGCCTGCCCCCCATCCCGCCACTCTCCCTGCGCTGGATTCTCGAACAGACCGCAAGACAGGTCGGCCCCGGCCCTCGCAACGATCAGTACGGCTATGGAATCGTGGACGGATACAAAGCCGCTTCTTACCTGCACGGCCGCATCCATTGCCCCGGCGACCTGAACACCGACGACTTCGTAGACGACACCGACTTCGTCCAGTTCGCCTCCTTCTACAACGACCTCGTCACTCCCGGCGGCCCGTACACCGGAGCCGATTTCAACGGCGACTCTGTGACAGACGATGCCGATTTCGTCATCTTCGCCCAGTCGTATGACCAGCTTCTCTGCCCGGCCTGACTCAGAACCGGCCGCCCCACGATACCCTTGCCTCGAGAAACTTCAGGAGTTCCGGATGAAACTGCATCGCTTTGCCGTGCTTGGCTTGTTCGCACTCGCCGCCGGATCCGCACCCGCCGACGAGGGCATGTGGCTGCTCACAAGCCCGCCCCGCGACACGCTCAAGTCCAAGTACAACTTCGAGCCCACCGACCAGTGGCTCCAGCACATGCAGCGCTCCGCCGTCCGCGTCGGGATGGGCGGCTCCGGCTCCATCGTCTCCCCCGACGGCCTGGTCATGACCAACCACCACGTCGGCCTCGGCGCCATTTCCAAGCTGAGCACAAAGGAGAAAGACCTTCTCAAGAACGGCTTCTACGCGCCAACCAGAGACGCCGAACTCAAGTGCCCCGACACCGAGATCCGCATGCTCTGGGAGACCAAAGACGTCACCGACCGCGTGAACGCGGCAGCAACCCCCGGCATGAGCGCCGCCGAGGCCGGCGTCACCCGCCGCAAAGCCATCTCGCAGATCGAAAAGGAATGCCAGGCCGATGCCGGCTACCGCTGCCAGGTCGTGACGCTCTATCAGGGCGCCAAGTACCACCTCTACCGCTACAAGGTCTTCACCGACGTCCGCCTCGTCTTCTCACCCGAAGAAGTCGTCGGCTCCTTCGGAGGCGACACCGACAACTTCGAGTTCCCGCGCCACAGCCTCGATGTCACCTTCTTCCGTCTCTACGAAAACGGCAAGCCCTACAAGCCCGAGCACTATCTCCGCTGGAGCCCCGCCGGCGCCAAAGAGGGCGAAACAGTCTTCGTGTTCGGCCATCCGGGCCGCACCCGAAGGCTCTACACCGCCGACCACCTGAAGTTCCTCCGCGATGTCGAGCTCCCCGAGCGCCTCGAACGCCTCTGGCGAAACGAAGTCAAGCTCCAGGGTTTCGCCGGCAAAAACGCCGAGAACGCCCGCACCGCTCAGCCCGACATCCGCGGCGTCTCCAACGGACGCAAGGTCTACACCGGCCTGCTCGCCGGACTCGAAGACCCGGCTCTCATGCAGGCCAAGCTCGCCGACGAGGCACAGCTCCGCTCGTTCATCGAGCACGATCAGGCCAACGCCGTCCAGTGGGCCGCCGCCTTCGACGCCATCGCCGCCGCCGAAAGAGACTACCGCGCCTTCTACAACGAAAAAGCCACCATCGACGCCGTCGTGGGCGGCAGCAGGCTTCTGAACCGCGCGTTCGAAATCGTCCAGCTCACCGACGAACTCCAGAAGCCCAGCTCCGACCGCCTCCGCGAGTACTCCGATCCATCGCTCCCCTCTCTCTACCTCCGCCTCTATTCGCCCGAGCCGCTCCCCGAAGCCCTCGAGATCGAAAAGCTCACCCAGTCCCTCTCCCTGCTCGCCGAACGGCTCGGTGGTGATCACCCGCTCGTGGTAAAAGTGCTGGCCGGCAAATCCCCCCGCGCCCGCGCCGAACAGTGCGTCCGCGGCACAAAGCTCGCCGACCCCGCCGCACGAAAGGCCCTCGTGGAAAGCGGAGCCGGAAAGACCTCTCAGGACCCGATGATCGTGCTCGCCGCGATCTTCGATCCCCGCTCGCGCGAACTCCGCAAGATGTACGAGGACAAAGTCGAGAGCGTCGAACGCGACGCCTACGCGAAACTCGCCGCCGCCCGTTTCGCCCGCTCCGGCGAGAGCGTCTACCCCGACGCCACCGGCACGCTCCGCATGAGCTTCGGCACCGTCCAGGGTGTCGCCCGTGACAACACGCCCGCCTTCACCACCATCGGCGGCCTCTTCGCCCGCCAGGACGAACGCGCCGGCGAGGCCGAGTTCACCCTCCCGCCCCGCTGGATCGAGGCCAAAGGCAAGCTCAATCTCGCAACACCCTACAACTTCACCTCCGACTGCGACATCATCGGCGGCAATTCCGGCAGCCCCACGGTCAACACCCAGGGTGAGGTCGTCGGACTCATCTTCGACGGCAACGTCTACTCCCTCACCGGCGATGTCGTCTACAACGGGGCCGACGGTCGAAGCATCTCCGTCGACTCACGGGGCATCGTCGAGGCCCTCCGCAAGGTCTACAGCGCAGATGTCCTCGCCGACGAACTGACCGCCCGGTAATTTTCGATATGCTGCCCGCGGAAAGGAACCGCGGGAATGGAGAAGCGCTGCGTCCATTGCGGAATCGACTGCTCCGGCACGCGCCGCTTCAAAGATCCCCAGGGCCGCTACGCCTGCGGAAAGTGCTACGACGCCCTCAAGCCCCCTTCCCCGCCTGCTCCCGCAAACCAGCCCCCGACCGATCAACCACTCGGCGACGCAATCCCTCTCGCCGATGACGTCTCTTCCCAGTTCGACCAGCGGGACTGTCCCCGCTGCGCCCAGCCGATGCTCGTCTCAGCCAGCGTCTGCCCGCATTGCCGATACGACACGACCATCGGCGCAGCGCCCATCGCCCCCGCCATGCAGGTCTCCCGCCCCTGCCCCAAGTGCGGCTACGACCTCAAGGGCCTCAGCCAGTCCGCGTCCTGCCCCGAGTGCGGGGCCGACCTCAACGAACAGGAGCACGTCGCCCGCAAGAAGAAAACGACCGAAACCTCGTCGTTCTACATCGAACCCTTGCAGATCGCCGCCGGCGGTCTCGTCGTTCTCGTCATCGCCGACCTCGCCGGCAGCCACCTCAACTGGCTTCTCATCGACGGCCTTTCCATCATCATCAGCGTCCCGGCGGCCCTCGTCGCCTACTGGTTTTTCAGCGTCATCTGGGCAGGAGGATTCGATCAGGCATGGGGGCTGGCCGCACTCAACTTCCTCGCCGTGTTTTCCGTCACGACCGCCGTCGAGGCCATCTGCCGCTACGTGAATGTCCCGCTCATCGAATGGCCCGTGACGTTCTTTACCTACTACGGCCTGCTCATGAGCAGGCTCGACCTCGACAACTGGAAGGACGCCTTTGTGCTCACGATCATGCTGCGCGTCATCCAGTTCGCCGCGATCTTCGGGCTTCAGGCGATGCTCTAGTCCGGCTTGGCTTCCGCTCCACGACGCGACTGCATGATCCCGACGCCCGCCGCGATCAGGCACCACACGACGCCCGCCCCGACCGCCACCGCCGTGAGCGAAACGCCCGCCCACGCCAGCCCCTTGGGAAGCCACGTCCCCGAGAAATCGCCCCCGCGATAAATGAAAGTATCGATGAAACTCTTCGTCTTGTACTTTGCATCGACGCTCAGGCTCGAATACAGCGTCTCCCGCGTCGGCCGATCGACCGCGTAGTGAACCGCGCCGCGAACGACCTGAAAAACCACCAGCGCATCCGGGGTCGGGTGCATGCCCAGCAGCACAAACCCGCCGATCGTCACCGCCGGCAGCAGCGCCAGCGTCAGCCCCACGCCCAGGAACCGGATCAGATGCCCCGTGACAAGGAGCTGCACAAGCAGCGTCACCCCCTGCGTCCATGTCGAGATATCCGCGAACGCCGCCGTTCGTGAGGCGGTATCCGGCGCGGACTGCTCGATCAGCCTTCCCTGCTGCAGGTAAAGGAAGGTCGACGTGAGCGCGTAAATGAACACGTACGCCGCGATCAGCATGAGGTACGGGCTGCGGACCAGAATCAGCATGCCCTGAAAGGCGCCGCCCGACCGCGCCGGAGTTTCGCTCATCCGCTCCGGAGCCACCGCGTGCCGGCCCGCCATCTTCATCCACACGATCGCGAATTCCCACGAGAGAACGCACAAGGGCAGCATCGTGTACGGATCAAGCTTCACCTCGCCCAGGCCGGCCAGCCAGAAACCGCCCACCAGCTTGCGATTCGCGAGCGATCCCAGGAACGCGCCCAGCGTCCCGCCCACGCCGATCATCCCGAAAAGACGCCGCGCCCGATCGCTCCCGTGGCAGTCGTTCATGAACGCCCAGAACACGCTCACAAGAAACAGGTTGAGCACGCTGACCCACACGTAGAAGGCCCAGCCCGTCCAGTCCGACACCTTCCAGCGCAGCGCGATGTAGAACAGAATCAGGCTGGCGCTCACGATGTGGTGCGTCAGCGGAATGAACCGCCGCCGCGGCATGCGCGAAACCAGCCCCGAGAAAAGCGGGCTCACGCAGAACATCACGATCATCGTCGCCGTCATCGGCCACGGAAGATTCTCGGCGCCCCTGGAGATTCCCAGCGCGTCCCGCACCGGGCGGATGAGGAAGTACCCGAACAGGAGAAAAAAGAAATAGCCCGCGGACCAGAAGAGCGCCGTTCCTTCGCCCCTTTGAAGCAGGAAGAGCTTCGCCAGGGGGCTCTCGAATCTCTGCCGTTGGGTTTCGTTTTTCAAGTACACTTCTCTTCCGGCGACGGGGGACCTGCGATCCGTGCAACCCGCGGATGGCCCCATGGTACAACCGGCGAATCCGGCCGTTGCACAGCAGCATCAGGCGGAAAATGGAGGTTCGCACTATGACCGACAATCGCATGTCCCGGCGCGAGTTCGCGAAGCTGTCCGTGCTCGCCGGCGCCGCCGCCGGAGTCGGCTTCGCCGGCATCAGTTCGAGCGCTCTGGCGCGCCTCGCCGACCCGGCAAAGCCCATGTCCATCCTCATCCTCGGCGGCACCGGCTTTTCCGGCCCCAAGATGGCCGAGTACGCCAAAAGCCGCGGGCACAAGGTGACGCTCTTTAACCGCGGCAAGACCGAGAAGCGCATCGGCATGATCGATGATGTCGAGCACCTCTACGGCAATCGCGACCCCGACAAAAACTCAGACGAAACCGATCCCGCATCGCCCAAGGGTCTCGCGCAGCTCCAGGGAAAGAAGTTCGATGCGATCATCGACACCTCTGGCTTCTACCCGCGCCACGTCAAGGCCTCGGCCGAACTGCTCAAGGACTCCGGCTACTACCTCTTCATCTCGACCGTTTCCGTCTACAAGGAGAACGCCAAGGCCGCCGACGAGGACGACGAGCTGGGCACCGTCGAAGACACGACGACGGAGAACATGGGCGCGCAGATGGAACGCTACGGACCGCTCAAGGTCCTGTGCGAAAAAGAAGTCCAGCGGGTTTTCGGCGATCGCTGCTCGATCGTGCGCCCGGGATTCATCGTCGGCCCCGGCGACCCCACCGACCGGTTCACCTACTGGCCCGTCCGTGCGAGCGAGGGGGGCGAGATGCTCTGCCCCGGCGATGGCAGCGACCCGGTCCAGTTCATCGACAATCGCGATCTGGCGGAATGGTCGGTCCGGCTCTGCGAGAACAAAACGCCCGGCGTGTTCAACGCGCTCGGGCCCGGAGGCATGGACGGCAAAGCCCTTAACGTGAAGGGCCTCGTCGAGGCGTGCATCGCCGCCAGCGCCGCGACGGGCGGCAAGAAAGCAACGCCCGTCTGGGTTCCGTGGGAATTCCTCGTCGCTCAGAACGTCGGGATCGGTGGCGATCTGCCCATCATCATCCCCGGCGAGGGCGAGAGCAAGGGTTTCCACCTTCGCTCCAATGCTCGCGCCGTCAAGGCGGGGCTCACGTACCGGCCCGTGGAAGACACCTGCAAATCCACGCTGGAATGGTGGCCCAAGGAAGTGGCGCGTCGGGATCGAGTGGGCAATCAGCTCATCGAGGAAGCGAAAAAGGCGGGCAAGCCGGCGCCGCAGCTGGCAGACCCCAAGAAGCTCCGCGCCGGCATGACGCGCGAGCGCGAAGCGCAGATCCTCAAAGCCTGGAGTGAAAAGAAGGGGTAAAAGGGTCGCAAAGGTCAAGTTGAGCAACAGCCGGCATCACCCGATGGGTGGTGCCGGTTGCTTTCCCGGAAGCCGGCACTTTCCGCCGGTTCATGAAACCGCATGGACCGGGTCGAAGTACAGGCTGTTGCGATTCTGGCGGGTTGGGTAGGGTGGGATGGGGTGGGGGCGCGGGAGGAAGCATGGCCGGTTCTTCGGTGACCAAGTCGGTTGTGTGCGCGAATTGCGGCAGGCCGATCAAGAAGACCGGGATCGAGTCGCGGAACGCCGGGCTTTTCTGCGATGAGTGTGCCGCGGGCATGCGGGGGCAGAAGGCCGCGCACACGGAGCGAAAGTGCCCGATCTGCGCCGCGGCGATCGCGGATGAGCAGGAGGTCTGCGCCGGGTGCGGATTCGACTATCGGCTGGGGTATTCGCCCAGGGCGATCGAGGTATCGACGGCGACGGGCTCGGCCCGGATCTGTCCCAAGTGCGGGCATGATTGTGCCGCCGTACGCGACGCGGTGCGATGCCCGGAGTGCGGCCAGGGGCTGGCTTTCAGCGTCGCCAAGGTGAAGCGGGAAGAGGACAAAGCTCTCGAGTACGACATCCGCGTGCTGTTCAGGAAGTACGTTCTGCCGCTCCTGCTGGCGATCGTCGGGGTTGCGGCGTATCTGGGCTGGATGATGCTTGTCGGCGAGCGTGATCTGATCCTGCTGGGCCTCACCAAGATGGGGATTCGGGTGGTCACGCTCATGGTCGTGACGGCCGTGAGCATGTTCATGTGGCTCGAGGTTGAGCTTGACTGGGGGCAGGTCTTCACGCGTCTGATCGCGGTGGCGGCGGGGGGGTACCTGGCGGAACAGATCTGCTGGGACTGCTCGAACCTGCTCATCGCCTATCCGTTTGTGACCATCGCGGTGATGGCGCTGCTGATGAAGGGCCTCGACCTCGAGATGAGCGATGCCTTTATCGTCACCATGCTGAACTGGGTGCTGGTGTTCGGATCGCTGATGCTGTTCCCGGGAAGCATGCGTTTTACCTAGTTGCGATTGGGGCGAGCTTTCTGATATAATGTGATATCGGAGGCAAGCGGTGGGACTCAGGCGACAGTTCGAACAGCGGTGGAACGCGCCGGCGAAGCCGAACCCGGTGCCGGTGGCGCCGGACGAGATGGTGCTCACGGCCTGTCCGGCGTGCAGCGTTGAGATCCGGCCGGGCGCGGTGCTGTGCGTGAGCTGCGGCGCCCGGCTCGGCAAGATCGAAACTGTGATCAGCGTGGTGCAGGCGACGCGTGCGCCCTGCCCGGCGTGCGGGTATGACATGTCGGGCCTGACCCGGACGACATGCCCGGAGTGCGGGGCGGAAGCGCCGAACGTGCCGCCCAGGCTGGAAGTGCTGACGGAGAAGGAGGAGCTGTTTCAGCGGCAGGCGGTGCGGGAGGCGTACAGGCGGCCGCTCCTGGCGGTGTTCTGGGGCTTTGCGCTGCTGATGGCGCTCGTGTCGTGGTGGTACGGGCTGAACGGGGTGAAGTTCTGGTGCGCGGCCATCGTGCCGACCTGGATCGCGGCGTGCATCGGCTACTTCGTGCTGGGGACGATCGTGCGGTTTCTTGATTCGACGATCACGATCACGGCGGCGCAGGTGCTTGGGGTTGTGATGTTCGGGCTGCTGGCGACGGCGCTGGTCTTTCCCTATGTCAACGGCGTGGTGTACTGGGGGGCGCTGCAGTCGATTCTGCCGTTTGCGCTGGTGGCGGCGATGACCCGGCTTGTGATGGAGGATGACGACTGGATCGATTCGGCGGTGGCGAGCCTGCCGATTGCTCTGTCGTGCATCATCGTGCCGGCGATTCTGCTTGCGATCCTTTCGTAGCCGGGCTCACGCGTTGTGGCTTTCGATGAGCCAGATCTGCTTGTCGAGGTCGCCGGTGATGCGGGTGAAGAGGTCGGTTGTGACGGCGTCGCCCCAGGAGTCGCTGGCATCGATCGCCTCGCGCCAGCTCTGTGCGAGCGCGGCGAGGGAAGCGCAGAGCGCTTCGACGTGCTTGCGTTCGCTGGCGATGCCGTGCGGGTAGGGCTTGAGGCTGGTGGCTTTGGCGACGTCGCGGGCGGTGCCGCTCGGGGAGCCGCCGAGCGTTGCGAGGCGCTCGGCGAGAGAGTCCGCGCTCTCGGCGAGAAGGTCGGCGGTCTTGTCGAAGAGTTCATGAAGAGCGATGAAGCCGGGGCCGCGGACGTTCCAGTGGGCCTGCTTGGCGTGGCTCCATGCGTCGAGCGCATCGGCAAGGCGTGCGGCCAGCAGGTCGATCGACTGAGCCTTGATCTTCTTGGGGAGGGTGTTGTGCGTCTTCATGAGGAGACGTTACGCCGGTGGGGGTGGGGGCGAGGAAAGGGCTCCATGGCAAAGGGCCAGAGGGCCAGATGAAGGCGGGATCATCAACTCGGGGGCGATTGGTAGAGGCGATGGTTGCGGATGTATTGCAGGACCTGCGGGGCGACGGAGGTGAGCGGATCGGTGCTGGTGCTGCTTGAGGGTGATTCGCGCAACAGGTCGCGCACCTGGGTTGAGCTGATATCGCGGAGAGGCGTGGCGATGATCGACCTTTGCCACGTTTCCAACTGCTTTTCGCTCCAGCGGCCGGTGGCGCTGAGCGTGCGAAGCAGATGAGGCGTGGAGCTTTCGCTGCCGCGGAGCATGACGAGGGGCGGCGCGAGGTCGATGATGGCGTCGGGCTCGCGCCAGCGATGGAAGCCGGCTGCCTGATCGGCCCCGATGAGGAGGCGGAGGTTGGCGCACTGTCCGAGGAGGGAGCGCAGGCGGCGGATAGTGTCGATCGTGAAGCTCGGGACGCCGGGATGTGCGGCGGCGCGGTCGATCTCGTCCGTCCAGAGGGCGCTCTGGGGGATCCCTTCGATGGCGAGCCTCAGCATCTCGAGGCGGTGGGGAGTCGATGCGCCGGGCGCGGCGGATTTGAGGGGGCTTTGTGCGGCGGGGACGAAGAGGAGGAAGGCGCCGGGCGAACCGGCGAGCCTGCGGGCTTCGACGGCCAGCTCGGTGTGCGCGAGGTGGGGCGGGTCGAACGTGCCGCCGATGAGGATGATCTGTGAGGCGGTGTGCGACAGGCCGCGGGGGAGCGGAGTGATGGGAGCTTCCGGCGAGCGGGCGTCGCTGTGCACGGGCTGATGGTAGGGAAATTGGGCGCGGCTACTCGGTGGGCGTGTCGGCGAGGAAGGAGCGGTCGACCGATTTGCCGGTGGCGACGTCCTGCATCGCGTCGAGGCTCAGGCGCGGGAATGTTGTCTGGAGCTCGCGCAGGCTGAGGCGGGTGGCGAGGGGGAAACCGGCGGCGTCGAAGACGCTGTAGACGCGCTTGCCGCACGAGACCCCGACGCGGACGATGTGGTCCCGGCCGACGAGCGTGACGAGCGGATCGACACCAATTTCCCGGGCGAGCGTGGGCAGAGGGGAAGAGTTCAGAGTGGACTGTGCGTGGGCGGTGCGGGCGGAAAGAGCGCGGCCGGTGCCGACGACGGCGACAAAGGCCACGGCGAGGGCGATCGAGGCGGGCTTGAAGCGCATCCAGGCACCCAGGTGAAGGGGAGGATCGAGGGGGGGCGACTGAAGCTGCGACATGGCTTTTTTATCGACCGGATCGGGGGTGGACTCAAGAAGAGCGCGGGGAGGCGGCCGCCACCGGTTTGCACAATGGGCGGCGATGCGGGATAGTGGGGGTATGGAAAACGCGTTGACACGGTTTTTGGGACGGGCTTTGGGACGGGCTGGGGGGCGGCTGTTGCTGCGGTCGGTGGTGGTGGCTGCCGCGGCGCTCGCCGCGGGATGCGCTTCGGGCGGCGGGCGGGCGGCCTTGCCGGCGAATGCGTCGACGTATGGGGTTGCGCAGGCGGACGATCACTACGTCTACTTCCGATTTAACCCGGATGACAAGAGCAAGACGCTGCAGGACAGCGATGAGACTGTGGCGATTCTGCTGGACACGGACGGCGACGGGGCGACGGGGTATGCGCGGCCGGAGAAGCCCTTTGTCGGGATGGGGTTTGATCTTGAGGTTCAGTTCTCGCCGCTCAATGCGAGCGGCGGGGCGCCGGGGCATGGGGTGGCGTTCTTCAAGCTGGATCGGGCGGGGCATCGGACGGAGATCGAGCGGGATCAGACGGACTTTGTGTTTACGCCGTCGTATGCGGCGGAGTGGTACGACGCGCGGATGTCGCGGCTGTTTGCGAAATCGTCGGGCCTGCCGGCGAAGGGGATGGCATCGCGTGGAGAGGCGCGGGGCGTGTATGTGGTGTACAGCCGGGCGGGCGCGATTGTGGGGTACAGCGAGCGGTTTGGCTGGGAGTTCCCGCAGATTGCTTCGGGGCCGCTTCTTGCGGACAGCCCGATCCCGGCGAAGAGCGGCGATGCGGTGCGGTTTGTCGCGTGGAATGTGTGGGGCAAGATGCAGGAGACGCCGGCGAAGTTCTGCGCGGTGCTCAGGCCGATCGATCCGGATGTCGTGATGTTTGCGGAGTGGAAGGGAGATGCGGCGGCGCTCGAGCAGATTCTGAATCAGTATCTGCCGGGGAAGCCGTGGCATGCGGCGACGGGGCCGGATGTGGCGATTGCTTCGCGGGATGGCGTGAGCCCGGCGGGGCCGCGCGATCTTGAGATTGCGTGGAACGGAGAGAAGAGGAAGGTCCGGTTTGTTTCGGCGTCGGTTTCGACGAGGCTGGGGCAGGTGCTGGTGGGGGAGATGCACCTTAAGTGCTGCGGCGGGGCGGGGTCGAGCGAGGACACGCTGCGGATTGCGGAGGCGGATGCGATCAACCAGGGGCTGCGGCAGATCAGCCGGGCGGACGCTTCGGACATGGTGGTGATCGGGGGAGATCTGAATCTTGTGGGGACGCGGACGCCGCTCGATGTGCTGCGGATGGGGCTTGATGGCGGGGCGGACCTTGAGAACAGCGAGCCGGTGGTGCTTGGGGATTCGCTGCTGTATACGTGGAGAGATTGGACGACGGGATTTTCGCCGGGGCGGCTGGACTGGCTTTCGTTTACGGGTTCGACGCTGCGGCCGACGACGCAGTTTGTGTTTGATCCGGCGCGGCTGAGTGATTCGGCGCTGTCCAAGGCGGGTTTGATGCGGGCGACGGGGCAGCCGAGTGATCACTTGCCGGTGGTAGTGGAGTTGCGGGGTGTGCGGAAGTAAAGCCCGGGCTTTCTCTGACCCTGCCGGTGCAGGAGATTTAGTGCTGCTTTCCAAGGATTGCGCTCGGTCGGGGGCGACCTTGCTTCAACCGTGGCTACAGGCCGGTGTTCCTTCGGGACACTTGAGGTTTGTCGGATGAGGGTTTGCGGAAAAGCGGTCGAGGCGGCCGCGGGAGATGTGAGGGCGGCGAGTTTCGCGGGATGTTGAGTTGGGGCGGGAAGCAGCATTGTCTGAAGCTGCTGTGCCAATGTCTGGAAGAGTGCCAGAATGCTGCTTTGCACGCTATCGCAGGCTTCTGAGGCGGGACGAGGTTTGTCCGGCCGCACGAGGGTGCGTGTTGTCGGCGGACATATGTTTTCAGGTTTGGCCGGGAACGCTTGTTCAGCAAGCACAAAGGTGTGTTCGTTTCGTGCGGTCTCGACGGTCGCTTTCCACAGAGTTGTGGAATTGCTCTTCTCTCGGGTATCTGCGCGAATAAGCGGGGTCTTGCCGGAGAAAGTGGTATGCTTTGTTCTCGATGAATCGGGCGGGTCAAATAGTCTTTGCTCTCTGCTTTCTCGTCATGCTTTCGAGTCGGGCACCATCGCAGTTGATGAGGCCCGTCGAGGCGACAACTACGTCTGCCGTCCATGCCAAGGGTGAAGACTCGCCTGCTCGTGCGGATCATTCGGGCGTGCCGATGGATGTTCGCACCATGGCGGATCTCCGCCGGTTGACCTTGGAACAACTTGCAGCGATGGATATCGCGGCGGTCAACCTCGCTTGCGCCGAGAATCCCTGTGGCTCGGAAGTGCTTGACGTTGACTCCTCGCTCCGAAAGCTTGACCTATGGGCGGCAGTCGTAGCCCGTGAAACGCAACGGTTGCTTCCTCGCTTCGCCGAGAATCCTGACTACTACGACCGCTCTGAACCGACGTTTCGAGTCGTGACGCTCGTTCTGACGCTTAAAAATCTTTTGGGTGTCCACTACAACCTAGATCAAGCAGTCGCACCGACGTTTGAGGATTCGCGAGATCAATTTCTGCACGGGTTGACAGATTCGAGCCGCGGCGGAACATGCGTTTCGATGCCGGTGCTCATGGTTGCTATCGGTCGGAGGCTTGGCTATCCGCTCAAACTCGCGCTCGCACATGAACACGTCTACTTCCGCTGGGATGACGGAATATCGCCGCCACTCAACTTTGAATGCACCAATCCACAAGGGATGGACAGCCATCCGGATGAGCACTACATGGTGTGGCCTCGGAGCATGTCCGCGATAGACCTGGATCACCGCGAGTTTCTTGTATCGCTGACGCCCAAGGAAGAACTCTCGCTTTTTCTTGCCGCACGCGGACACTGTCTGCTCGCCAACGGTCGGATCGATGAAGCGAGAGAGGCGTACAGGACGGCTGTTCGTTTGTTTCCCACCGCTCGCCAGTTCAGGATTTGCCTGTCCGAACTCGAAGCCCGATTTGCTCCGCCTCGTCCGAGATTCTCGGTGCCCGATCCGAGTGAGCAGTTGGTGCAGCCGCGGCTGGTTGAGCCGCGATTGCCTATCCCGCCCATACCTCGCGTCGCTGAGCAGCGCCGACAGCAGAACGCTTTGCCCCTGCCGAAACGGGCTGGCGGCGTTACGCCAAACGAGCGCATTGGAGGGCCTCCATGAGAAAGGCGCTTTGGCTTTTGATTTCGGTTCTGCTTTCGCTGGCAGCGAATGTCGCTCCGGCGGGTTTGTCGCCGCAAACGGGTCGGTTTCTTCAGGCGGACCCGAACTCCACGGGCCTGACGGTGCAGAATGACACACGCTGGTTCCACGGAGCAGCCCCGAGCGTGCAGCCTTGGGCACCGGAACTCTCAACACGAGCGGGAAACGGTGTACAGCTGTATCAGTACGTCGGAAGCAACCCGATCGCACGCTCGGATCCGATGGGCCTGTCGTACGACATGTTTGACGAGGTTGGGGAGATCGCGGCGGAGCACACGTTCAGCGGGCTCTACGGTGTAACGGTCGCGCGAGGACATGCGCAGAGCGAGCTGAGGAAGATTCAGGCGTACACCCGCGCAGCATTCCTGTGGGACGAGATGGTGATGGATCGCGACGAGGCGATCCTGTTCAGCCTGATCGGGAGCCCGTTCTTCTCGACGATCTGCTTCGAGGCGGGGACGCCTGTTGCCGGACCGGACGGTTTGCCGATCGCGATCGAGCGAATTGGCTTGGGTGATGCCGTCTTTTCAACGCGCGATCCGTGGGGATTACCTCCATCGGGTCTCGCCGCCGATCCGGATAGCGTCGAAACGATCGACCCAGCCTCATGGCAGAGAATCTCGTTCGAGACGATCAATGCGTCCGGCTGCCCTGTGACGGGCGAGCTGTTGCGGCCGTTGGCGTGGGTGGAGGCTGCGGGGGCAAAGGTCGGCGAGTCCCTCTCGATCGATTTCCACGGGCTGAACTTGGCCGCTCCGGTGTGTGTGCGTTCAATTCAGCCCTGTCCCTCGGTAGCACCGCCAGCACCCGGATCGGAAGAGGTGACCGGGGCGTTCAGGACCGAGGGCGTTGCGATCGTTCGGGTCAAACTCTTTGGCGATGACAAACCGATCGGCGTAACGACAGGGCATCCGTTCTTTGTTCATGACACGGGGGAGTGGGTCCCTGCTGGTGAACTCAAGCCGGGTCAAAGAGTGCGCACGTTGGACGGGTACGCGTCGGTGGTGAGCGTTGAAGACCGGAGCGAGACAACGACGGTTTACAATCTGGAAGTCCGGCGGAGTCACACGTACTACGCGGGGGCGAGCAGGGCGTGGGTGCATAATCCGTGCAATGGCGTTCGTGCGCCAGGTGGCGGAGTCAGCGCTTCCGATGCGGTACCGGGAGCAAAGTTCCCGGCATTCCGCGCTGGAAACAAAGTCTTTTTCGCTCGTTTTCATGTACTGGCGCGGGCCGCGGCGAGAGCCGGAAGCGCTGCTGGGGACGTGCTTGTTGAAGGCTGGGCAATCATCGTCGAGCAAGGTGGAAAGATCGTCGAATTCTCGACCACATTTCCAAAATGAACGATCAACCAGCAGATGTAGGGCTTTGTTTCGTGGACTTTCTCCGAATGGACGCCGGGGGGATCGCGGCCCTTTTCGACACTGACTGGCGGGCGACAAAGTTGGACCCGGGATTTCTTTCAGAGTGTGTCCAAAGATTCGCTTCACTTCAGGAGCCGCAGCTTGTTTTCGCGATTGAAATAGGTGCTTTTCATCAGCCGGAGCTGTTTCTCCCACTGATCGTACCCTTGCTAGAGGACCGGCGCGCGTCAGTTTGGACGGCGGTAACCAGAGCCCTTGACCAGACAAAGTCATTGGACGCCGACACGATGCGATTGATTGAGCTGCACGCGAATCGGGCAACGATTGATATGCGAGAGTGGTTGCCCCAGTGGCGTGCCAAAGTAAACGTCTGAAGACTATAGAAAGAAGTCATGGTACGTCTACTCATACTTGTTTTGCGCCTGTTCGTATCGGCATCGGAAATTGCGGATGCCATGCACGATCCCGAGCTCCTTGGGAAGCCATTTGCGACTCAAGCTCCTCTTGCAGCACACCCGGACAGCGCCCAGGTCATCGAACCCAGCCTATGGCGGCGCATCGAGTTGGAGGCAAGGAACGCAAGCGGCGGCCGTGTGACGGCGTCACTTCTGCGACCGATCGAGTGGATTGATGCCGCGGGCGCGAAGGCGGGGGAAGACCTGTCGATCGATTTCCACGGGCTGAACTTGGCCGCTCCGGTGTGTGTGCGGTCTATCGAGGCATGCCCGCCGGTGAAACCGCCAAGTCCCGGCTCGGAAGCGGTGACCGGGGCGTTCAGGACCGAGGGCGTTGCGATCGTTCGGGTCAAACTCTTTGGCGATGACAAACCGATCGGCGTAACGACAGGGCATCCGTTCTTTGTTCATGACACGGGTGAGTGGGTCCCTGCGGGTGAACTCAAACCGGGTCAACGCGTGCGAACGTTGGACGGGTACGCGTCGGTGGTGAGTGTTGAAGACCGGGGCGAGACCGCCACGGTGTACAACCTAGAAGTCCGGCGGAGCCACACGTACTACGCGGGGGCACTGCGGGCTTGGGTGCATAATCCGTGCAAACTGACGAGCGGAATTGGGCGAAACTCGCGTCTTGTCAAGGAAGCGGAGTTTGCGGCGGTCCGTGAGCAGCAAGCATTGGACGCTCTTGTCGGTCGACTGCGGGAAGGCAATTGGCGAGCGGGTGGCGGACACCAATTGTTTGGAGAGATATGGGAAGCCCGCCAGATCGGAGGAAGCGGCGCAAGAGTTTATTTCCGGCGAATCGGTGAGAATGGAATTGAAATTGTTGCCAAATCCGTCAAGGCGAATCAGGAAGCGGTGATCGCCGTTCTCAAGAAATTGTATGGTGGATAATGCGAAGAGAAACCGCCAAGTATTTAGTTCAGACATCAGATGTGATAAACCTGCCGGAAAACGATGGATTTGTTGACGTTTATGTGCACATGAAAGGCGGCAAGAGTTATATAGCGACATTTTACACTCTTGCTGGCATCGCAAATCAAATGGAGCTCGCCAAGACAACCGGTGAGTTTTGTTCTGGTTTATATTTTGTGGATCACAGTATGGTGATTGTCGAGCGGCTGGAGGACGCATGCATAATGAATGCAATAGAGGATATCGTATCGACTGGACGTCTAAGTAAAGTCTTTGACGAATCAGTGAAGTAGGTGTGCTAAACGTGACTCCGAGACCGATCCTCCGTGCGGATGCTGGACTAGGACGCGTCGGTGGTGAGCGTTGAAGACCGGGGCGAGACAACGACGGTTTACAATCTGGAAGTCCGGCGGAGTCACACGTACTACGCTGGGGCACTGCGGGCTTGGGTGCATAATCCGTGCAACGGAAAGTACCCGCAGCGCGGGGTACGACAAGAGCAAATGGAGGAATGGGTGTGTGACACCGTTGTGTCAATGTTCAAAAACAATAATTCGATTCAAAAGATTCGAAACTCCGTTGGAACCACAATTAGAGGTGCTGGGCTCACCGAAGAGTCGTTTCTGGAGCTCATGAAGTACATGGAAAAATTATTCGATATCTTCCCAAATAGGACGACCTGATGAAATTGTCGCGAACCACAATAAGAAAACTAACAGGCGGCAGCATCCATGAGTCGCTCCACGGAATCAATATCTGCGGAGAAGACATATCAGGTATGTGCATAAAGCCAATGCTTGTTGGCGGATCAGTAACTCGCACAAAATGCAATGGAACCATATTCTACTCGCTCAGCAATACGGCATTCAATGAAGTCGAGGCACCGCATTCTGATATCTGGAATGCCGATCGCTGTGTTTTCAATAGTTGCTCCTTCCCGGCCGCACTCTTCCGCGGGCTCGTGTCTGGTTGCAAGTTTATAGATTGCGAGATGCCGAATGTCCGCTTCATGTTCCGGGGAGATAGCGCGGACGGCATGAGGCCCAACAAATTTCGACGATCAAATCTGTACAAATTTGATTCTCCGGGTGTGAATCTTGCCGGCACTGTCTTTGACGATTGCGTGCTTTCGGCCGCTCGGTTGTCGAGGGCGTCGCTCGAGGGCGTTGTGCTGAAAGGATGTGTAATTAGCGACTGTAATGTTGCGGGGAGTCGAATTCCCCGCGAATTGATGCGGAGATTCGCACGGGAAACGCCGCTGAAACTAGTCAATGCGGTTCGTCGCGCGATGGCGAGTGAGCGATTCCATCGAATCTGCGAATCACTTGAAACGACTGTCCGCAGAAACGAAGCTTTTAATATACAATGGAACTACGTATTGGGCAATCGCGAATGCGAGAAAGTGTGTTTGTGGAAGGACTCCGCCGTTGCCCATTGGCGTGGCGCATACGCGGCAACGGCTGTTGGCGGCGTCGTCCGATTATACGATTGGTCGCCGCGTCGCCCCGTGAGCGCCGTACTCAGGGAGATTTGTTATGACTACTGGATGTGGAGTCCGGAAATTGGCAGAATGAAAATCAGTGGTGTGCGATCAAGTGAAAGGCGTGCAGTTAGAAGGGTGTTCGAGCAGATCTGTGGGCTATCTGCGCATGGGCCGCGCTGTTGGTGAAAGCGAAACCCAGCGTTCAGTGTCATGAGGAAGCAGGTCCAAATAGGCGATCGGTAACGTCTTAGAGGTCGTGCATCCATGGGCGTCTTGGCAGACACTACGGGCGCCCTTCTTTGTCCTGGGCCCAGTTCATGAAGTCCCGTTGCCGCTCCATCCCTCTTTGGCACCTCGGCTGCGTCGCGGTGTTTGCCCCCCCGGACCTCTCGGGCGTAAAGCATTTTTTCCCGACGTACTTTTCCGAAGACTTTAAGTCGCACGTCTACTACTGGCAGCGGTACACCTCGAAACTCTTCATCACGGGGGTTGTCCGTTGACCCTCGCCGCCGGCACCAAGATCGGCACGTACGAAGTGCTCTCGGCGCTCGGCGCGGGTGGCAACAGGCAGCCCGAATGGGTCGACTTTCTCGGATTCCTTGCGAGCGATTGAACTCTCGCAAGTTCCGTCCCCCAACGAGAAAGCCCTTCGACTTGGTCGTGGAAGGGCCTTAGTCTCTCGAAAGGTCGGGGTGACAGGATTTGAAATCGGATGCTGTTGCGGCTTGGGCTAGAGGTATCCCTCATCGCGCAGGGCCTGGATGATCTGGTTGACGATGGGGCCGGAGACCTTGCCGCCGCTGCCGGCGTATTCCATGACGACGGAGATGATGTATCTGGGGCGTTCGTTGGGTTTGCCGACCATGACGACGAACCAGGAGTGGTCGCCGGAGCGGACGACTTCGCCGGGTTCGGGGCCGACGCCGTCGTACTGCTGGTCGGTGGAGCGGAGTTTTAAGTCGGGGGCGGCGGCGGTGCCGGTTTTGCCGAAGACGCGGACGCCGGGGACGTTGAAGATCGGGTCGTGGACGCCATCGATGGAGAGGTGGTGGCCGGTGCCGAGTTCGTCGCCGACGGAGCCGGCGAGGCCTTCCATCGCTTCGGAGACGGCCCAGGAGGGGAGGGGGAGTTCTTCGGGCTTTGCGGGTGGGAGGTCGGCGACGATGCGGGGGGAGACGCGGACGCCCGAGCGTGCGAGCGTGGCGTAGGCGTCGGCGGCGTGGAGCGGGGTCCAGGTCACGGGGCCCTGGCCGATTCCCATCTGGATTGCTTCGCCCATGTCGACGGCCTTGCCGCCGTAGCTCTTGAGTGAACCGGGGTATTCGGCGCCGATGCCGAGGTTCCAGGCGCGGCCGACTCCGAATTCGCGGAAGAGATCGCAGATGGCGTCGGGGCCGAGGCGTTTGCCGAGTGTGAAGAAGAAGATGTTGCAGGAGACGCGGATGCCGTCTGCGCCGGAGAGGGTGTGGCCGAGCTGCTGCGTGTGCGTCTGGTCGAAGCGTTTGTAGATCCAGCAGCGGAGGATGTTGGGCTCGTTGGGGAGGAGATGTCCGGTGCAGTCGATGGTCTGGCCCTGGAGGTAGTTGCCGCGCTCGGCGGCGCCGGTGAGGATGAGGGGCTTGACGATGGAGCCGGGGGGGTAGGGCTTGGCGATGGCGCGGTTGAGGAAGGGGACGTTGACCTTGTCTTCGAAGACGAGTTCGGGATGTTCCTTGATCAATCGGCGAGAGACTTCGGGCATGGAAACCATGGAGAGGACATCGCCGGTGTCGACATCGAGCACGACGGCGGCGCCGGCGAGAGGAGTGCCGGTGGGCATGGTGGGGTTTGGTGTGCCGTGCCAGTCCTGGACGACGGCGAGGCCGGCGGCGGGGGACATGATGGCCTGAACGCGGGCCTGGAGCATGGCGTCGATTGTGAGGTGGACGGTCTGGCCGACGATCGCGGGCGACATTTCGATTTCGTCTTCGCGGTTGGCGCGGTCGAGGTGCTGGGTGCGGAGGCCGCGCAGGCCCCGCAGGCGGCTTTCCATGGAGGCCTCGACGCCGGAGCTGCCGACGCGGTCGCCCTCGCGGTATTCGCCGCGGTCGGTGCCGTCGGGCGTGAGTGAGCGTCTTGCGAGGGGCTGGTCGTTGGCGAGCTGGATCTGCCGCCGTTCCTGGTCTTCTCGGAAGACTTTGTTGCGCATCCATCCGAGGATGTGGCCGGCGACGCCTTCGACGGTGACATCGAAGGTGCTGTCGGAGCGCATGGGAAGTGGGAAGCGGGCGTGATCGAGGGTGACGGTGATGGTGTCGAGGGGGTAGGCGCGGTCGCCGGTGTCGATGACGCGGACGCCGGGGAGGCGGGAGATGAGGAGCTTGTCGGGATCGGCTTCGCCACCGAGCAGATCGGAGGCGCCCTCGAGTTCGGTGCGGTCGTCGGCGAGGAGCTGGACGTTGAAGGCGACGGTGTCGGCGACGCGGCGGAGGACGTTGACCGGGCGTGACTGCTCGGCGATGGGGCGGGCGGCGGCGGCCTCGATCTTGTCGAGCTCGGCGCGGGAGAGAGCGCGCTCGGGTGTGTCTTTTTCGTCGCCGAGGGCTTCGCGGACGAGTTCCTGGCGGCGGCGCGAGCGGATGGACTCGTAGAGCTGATCGACTTCGCCGGCGTTTTCGGCGATGAGAGAGTCGAGGCGGGCGCGGTCGATTCCCGCGGCGCGGGCGAGATCGGTCAGGCCCTTCTGGACGCGGTCCTGGAGAAGGGAAGCGATGCGTTCGCTGAGCGCCTTGCGCTGGGTCGGGCTGAGTTCGCTCCACTGGGCCTTGGCGCTGCGGGCGATTTCTTCGGCCTTTTTGGAGGCCCAGCTGCCGCGGATGACTTCGTAGTCGATGCCGATATCGAAGCTGGGGCGGTCCTGGGCGAGCACGCGGCCCTTGCGGTCGACGATCTCGCCGCGGATGGAGGGTGTCCACTGGCGGGTGGTGAGGCGGGACTCTGCGGCGGCGAGGAGTTCTGCGTGGCGCGTGGTGCAGAGGCGGGCGGTCTGGATGAGGGGGAGAGAGAGACCGGCGCAGGTGAGCGCGAGGATCAGCAGGAGGCGCCGATGGAACATCCTGGGGATGAGGTTGGAGATGCTCACGTGGTGCTTTGCCGGTGGGTTCCGCTCTTCGTTTACGTTCCGGCGCGATGGTAAGGATCGACCAGAATTGGGGCCGGGCAAGAAGAACGGGAGATGAGGAACTCGGGGCCGGGGAACGCGCCGGATTCGGCAGGAACACCGAGCTCTTCTTACCGCTTGCGGGGAGGCGATTTGGCCCGGAAGCAGCCGTTTTCGTGGTCGTTCACGAGGCCGACGGCCTGCATGTAGGCGTAGAGGATGGTGGAGCCGACGAAGGTCATGCCGCGCTTCTTTAGGTCTTTCGAGAGCGCGTCAGACTCTGGGGAGGTGGCGCGGAAGTCCTTTGGGCCGCGCGGGAGGCGGACTTGGGGCTTGTTTTGGACGAAGGCCCAGAGGTATTTGTCGAAGGAGCCGAACTCTTTCTGGATATCGAGGAAGGCGCGGGCGTTCTGGCGGGTGGCGAAGACTTTGAGTTTGTTCCGGATGATGTCGCCGGTGGTGAGGATTTGGGCGAGCTCGGCGTCGGTGAGCCTGGCGACTTTGCGCGGGTCGAAGTTTTTGAAGGCTTTGCGGTAGCCGTCGCGGCGTTTGAGGATGGTGTACCAGCTGAGGCCGGCCTGGGCGCCTTCCAGGATGAGCATTTCGAAGAGGGCGCGATCGTCGTGGACCGGCACGCCCCATTCGGTGTCGTGGTAGGCGGTGTAGTCGGGCTTGTCGGGGGGGAGCCAGTGGCAGCGGGTGGGCATGGGAAAAGGGCCTGAGGGCCAGAGAAGTTATGCGGGTTCGAAAAAAAAGCCCCGGCGATTGCCGGGGTTGGATTTTCTGAGAGCTCTGAGCTGATCGCTCCTGGTGTTTTTTACTTGCACGCGGCCTTGAGGGCTTCGACCTTGTCGGTTTTTTCCCAGGTGAAGGTGTCGTACTTCTTGCCCTTGTAGGTGATCGATCCGGGGGCGCGGCCGAAGTGGCCGTGGCGGGCGGTGGGGGAGAAGATGGGGGTGCGGAGGTTGAGGGTTTCGATGATCTTCTTGGGCGTCAGGCCGAAGGTGGCGCGGACGGCTTTGCTGATCTTTTCTTCGTCGACCTTGTTGGTGCCGAAGCAGTCGACGTAGACGCTGGTGGGCTCGGCGACGCCGATGGCGTAGGAGAGCTGGATTTCGCAGCGGTCGGCGAGGCCGGCGGCGACGATGTTCTTGGCGATGTAACGGGCCATGTAGGCGGCGGAGCGGTCGACCTTGGTCGGATCCTTGCCGGAGAAGGCGCCGCCGCCGTGGCGGCCCATGCCGCCGTAGGTGTCGACGATGATTTTGCGGCCGGTGAGGCCGGTGTCGCCGTGGGGGCCGCCGATTTCGAAGCGGCCGGTGGGGTTGACGTGGATGGTGATGGCGGGGTTCCACCACTGGCCGAGGACGGGCTTGATCACGTGCTCGACGATCTGCTTCTTGAGTTCTTCCTGGCGGTCGTTCCACTGGGGATCGTGCTGGGTGGAGAGAACGACGGTGTCGATGCGGACGGGCTTGTTGTCCTGGTATTCGACGGTGACCTGGCTCTTGGCGTCGGGGCGGAGGCCGGGGATCTTGCCGGACTTGCGGACCTCGGCCTGGCGCTCGACGAGCTGGTGGCTGAGCTGGATGGGGAGCGGCATGAGCTCGGGCGTGTCTTTGCAGGCGAAGCCGAACATCATGCCTTGGTCGCCGGCGCCTTCGCGGTTGACGCCCATGGCGATGTCGTTGGACTGCTTGTTGATCGCGACCATGACGCCGGCGGAGTCGGCGTCGAAGCGCATGTCGCCGGAGGTGTAGCCGATGTCGCGGATGGTTTCGCGGACGAGGTCGGGGATGCTGACGTAGGTGTTGGTGGTGATCTCGCCGGCGACGACGACGAGGCCGGTGCAGCAGAGTGTTTCGCAGGCGACGCGGGAGTAGGGATCGTCGGCGATCATCGCGTCGAGGACCGAATCGGAAATCTGGTCGGCGACTTTGTCGGGGTGACCCATCGAGACGGATTCCGAGGTGAAGAGCTGCGTGCGAGCCATGAGGCAATATCTCCAGCTTGAATGTGAACCGTCGCCGCGCCTGGCGAGCGGGCCCGGCCGCGGCAGCGGACTCGGGGGAAAGAGGATAGGCGCGTGCGCGTGGAAAGCTCCATCCGTTCATCCGGATATGTGGATGGATAAGCGAGAGGATCTATGAAAAAAGGGCAGCGGAAGGCCGCTGCCCTTTGGCGAGTGGAGCGGTGAGTTGGATCAGGCGCGACGGCGGCGTGCGGCGGCGAGGCCGACGAGACCGAGCGAGGCGACGCCGGGAGCGGGGACGATGACGTAGCTGGTTTCGTAGCCGCCGACGTTGTCGTCGTAGTAGCCGGCGGAAGCGTTGAAGCCGTAGGCGTCGGCGATGCCGAGGACGAGGTAGGCGGCACCGTCGGGAACGTAGAAGGCCTGGGTGCTGCCGCTGCCGGTGCCGGTTTTGCCGTCACCGATGAAGAAGACCTGTCGGAGGTCGGGCGCGTAGCTGGCGGCGGAGTAGCTTGCGAGGTCGGGATAGCTCATGGAACCGGGAGCGGAGAAGCCGGAGATATCGCCGGCTTCGATGAACACTCCGACGAGTTGGCCGCTCAGGGGGCCGTTGTATCCGGAGATGGGTCCGACGCTGGGGATGTTGGTGGAGCTTGCGAAGTTGCCGCCGTCGGGGCCATTGACTGGCGCATTGGCCCAGCCGGCCTGGCCTCCGGAGGAGAAGGCGGCGACGCGACCGGAACCGGCGTTGAGGGCGATGACATTGGCGAGGGTGCCGCCGCCTCCGCCGCCGGGGGCGGGCGTGGAGAGGCCGTAGCCGAAGATGTTGGCGGTGGCTTTGACGTAGGTGAAGCCGTTCTGGGCGAGGGCGAGGCCGGAAGTGCAGGCGAGGCCCGCGACTGCCAAGGCGGAAAGACGCAACGAGCTGGACATTGGGATCTCCTGTTCCTTCAAACACAACGACTGCGTGCGGCCCCTCGCCGACGCGGTCTAGAAGGAAAATGCCTCATAAACGGAATCGGGGCAACCTTGCATGGATTGGATTTGCTGGGAAGTGTGGCGGGGATGAAAGGGAGACGGCGTGCGGGGTTGGAAAAGGGTCCGATATTCGGTGATACCCTCGGGATATGGCCGCCGAGAAACCGCGCAACGGATTGACGTACGCCTCCGCGGGCGTGGACATCAACGAGAAGGACTCGTTCACGGAGTCGCTTGAATCGACGATGCGGCGGACCTTTGGGCCGCGGGTGATTCCGAATCCGGGCGGGTTTGCGGGGCTGTTCCGGCTGGATTACAAGAAGGGGCTGTTCAGCCGGAATTACAAGGATCCGGTGCTTGTGGCGTGCTGCGACGGCGTGGGGACGAAGGTGAAGCTGGCGGCGGAAATGGGCGTGTTCAACACGGTGGGCATCGATCTGGTGGCGATGAACGTCAACGACCTGATCGTGCAGGGCGCGGAGCCGCTGATATTTCTGGATTACATCGCGGTGCCGCGGGTGGACAAGAAGATGCTTGCGGCGCTGGTGGAGGGCGTTGCGGAGGGGTGCAGGCAGAGCGGCTGTGCGCTTCTGGGGGGCGAGACGGCGAACATGCCGGACGTGTACGCGCCCGGGGACTTTGATCTTGCGGGGTTTTGTGTCGGTGTTGTCGAGCTCAAGCGGGCGATCAATCCGACGCGTGTCAAGCCCGGTGATGTTGTGCTGGGGCTGGCGTCGGCCGGGATTCACAGCAACGGGTATTCGCTGGTGCGGAAGGTTGTGAAGCACGCGGGGCTGGATCTGGGAAAGGTGTATGAGGAGCTGAGCGAGGCGGAGAAAGCGCCCAGGGGACAAAGGGGCAAGGGGGCAAAGAAGAGAAGAGGGGGCGGCGCTGCCAGGACGTTGGGCGAGGTGCTGCTCACGCCGACTCGCATCTATGCGGGCAACATTGTGAAGCTGCAGCGGAACTACCGGGTGAAGAACGTGATCAGCGGCATGGCGCATATCACGGGCAGCGGGCTTGCGGACAACCTGGTGCGCTCGATTCCCAAGGGCTGCGACGCGGTGATTGATCGTTCCTCGTGGCCCGTGCCGCCGGTGTTTACGTTTTTGCAGGAGCAGGGGAACATCGACGACGAGGAAATGAAGCGAGTGTTCAACCTGGGCATCGGGTATTGCGTGATCGTACGGAAGGCGTTTGCGGAGAGCATCAAGGAGCAGCTCGAGAAGCTTGGCGAGGCGGTATATGTGATTGGGGAGATCGTGAAGGGGAAGGGCGTGGTGCGGGAGAAGTAGGTCGGGGACGGGGTGCCGTGTGCTGCCCCCGGGGGGCCGTGATGGTCTTGTTTATTCGAAGAAGCCCTTGGGGTAACCGGCGGGATCCGGTAGCATTGGGGTTGGGCCGCTCCGGGGTCGCGGTGTTCGCAGGCCTGGTGGCGGGTCCGGCTTGGACAGGAGGGGAGAAATGCGCACGGCAGCTTGGATTGGGAGCGTTTGTGCACTGGCCTTGGTTGCGGGGAGCACGCTTGCCGGTGTGACGATCACGGGTGTGAATCGGAGTCTTGCGGCAAAGGCGTGCGTGAACGCGCCGCCCAATACGCTCAACTGGTGCGAATCGGATTCGAGCTCGAACACTGTCGAGGGACCCTGGACGGCCGCGCTGAGCTTTGGTCCGGGCGCGGCCGGGGCGATCGGAAGCGCGACGGCGATCGCCCAAGTTTCCCAAAGCGGCGATATCAACGCCACATCAATTCAGGCGATCATGGGCATCTACACGTACATCAGCGCCAACGGAACGTGCTCGGGATCAAACGACGCGGCCAATGTCTTTGAGGTTGAGTTCAACTTGTCACTCGCCGCAGATCTGATTCTGGGGACGACGGTTTCGGGCGACGGCTTCTCATTTCTTGTGACGGTTTCGCAGGTCGGTGGTTTCGTTTGGCACTCGTCGTACTCGTCGGAGAACGTGAGCGTTCCGCTGGGTGTGGGCGATTGGAAGCTCCGGATTGAGGCGCACAACTCTCTCGCTTGCGGGCCGTGCTTCGCTTCGCGTTCGGCGAACATCCAGACCTACGCGAGTTTCGATTTCGGGCCGTGTGCCGGGGATCTGAACGGCGATTTGCTGGTCGATGACGCGGATTTTTCGATCTTCGTGGTCGCGTACAACGATCTCTTGTGCCCGGACTATCCGGACACGTGCCTGGGAGATCTGAACGGCGATGCGTATGTGGACGACGCCGATTTTTCGATCTTTGTTGTGGCGTATGACGAACTGATCTGCCCGTAAACGCTGCCTGGAGTGGCGGTGGGGCGTGGGACCCGTTCGAGGCCGGCGGTGGCGATTTGCCATTGGGGCAAAGAAATATTCGGATTTGCCGTACGGGGCTGCAAGGTTTGGGCGGTCGCGGGTAACTCTGGGGGGCGCACTGCGCCCGAAGGGAGCCGATCGATGAAACGTCCTCTGCTGCTCGCAACGCTGGCGTCTGCTTCTGCTTCAACGCTTGCGGCGCCGCCGGTGATTTACAACCTGGGGATTTACCCGGGGGGGACAGAGTCGCACGGAGCGGCGGTGAGCGATGACGGGACGTACGTCACGGGGTACGGAGATTTCATCTCTGGTGCGTCGCAGTTTTTCTACGCCTTCCGCTGGAGCATTGCGGGGGGGCTGATCAACCTCGGCACGCCGCCGGCGATTTCATTCACCGCGGGCAACTCGATGAGCGCCACGGGGAACGCGATCGCGGGAAACGGGGGCAACAAGCTTTTCCGCTGGACGAGTTCCGGCGGCATGCAGAATCTCGGCTTGCTACCCACCGGCACGCTCGGCCTTGCGACCGGCATCAGCGGAGACGGCACGATCGTTGTCGGCTACAGCAACGTCGCCGGGGGAAACACGTACGGGGTGCGCTGGACCAGCCCGGGCGTGCTTGTCCAGCTTCCGACGCTGCCGGGCGGGGCGTTTGGTTCGTCGGCGTATGGGATCAGCTCGGACGGTTCGACGATCGTGGGCGGGAGCACGTGGACGGGGGCCGGCTATCACGCCTGCCGCTGGCTGCCCGGGAACATTGTGCAGGACCTGGGAGCGCTGCCGACGGCGACTGATTCACGCGCGTACGCGATCAGCAAGGACAACATGGTCATCGTGGGCGACTGCCAGATGCCCGGCGGCGATCGCATGTTCCGGTATGTCAGCGCTTCGATGCAGAACCTCGGCACGCCGCTGGGCTCGACCGATTCGTATTCGCGGAGCACGAACTGGGATGGAAAGGTCGTCACGGGGCGTGCGAAGGTGGGGACCAACACGTACCGGGCGGCGTACTGGAGTACTTCGGTCGGGATGAAAGACCTTGCAAGCTGGGTGACATCGCTTGGCGGCAATTTGACGGGCTGGGTGCTGCTCGAGGCTTGGGGTGTTTCGAATGACGGTTCGACGATTGCGGGGACGGGCACGTTCAACGGCGCGACGCGGGCGTTTGTCATCAAGGGTCTGCCCTGTCCGTCGACCGCGCAAGTTGTGACCGATCCGGTGGATATAGCGGTGTGTTCGGACCCGAATGCGAGTGCGGCGCTCACGGTGGAGGTGGTGGCCCCGGGCGAGGTGACGTATCGGTGGAGCGTGGAATCGCCGCCGGACAGCGGGGTTTTTGTGCCGCTCGACGGGCCGTTCTATTCCGACACGACGGGGCTTTCGTTTGCGGTGGAGGGCTGGGATTCGCCGCAGCTTGTGATCACGGGGGCGCGTGCCGCGGCGCCGGTGAAGGACATCAAGTTCAGCGGGGGCGTGACTAATCCGTGCGGGACGGTGACGACGAGCCTGGCTCGGGTGGTGCTGTGCCGCAGCGATCTGACGTGCGACGGCCAGGTGGATGACTCGGACTTTGTGAGTTTCGCGTCGGCGTACAACGACTTTCTCTGCCCCGCTGGTGGTCCGGGCACGGCGGGGGAATGCCCGGCGGATTTGAACGGGGATCAGCAGGTGGATGACGCGGACTTTGTGATCTTTGCGGAGGCGTACGACCGGCTGATGTGCGTTTAAGGGTTGCGGAATCGATAGCGATCGCGGGCAGGCGGGACGCCTGCGAAATATTTCAGAAAAGGTGTGCGTCCATGCAGAATCGTCATCAGACGTTGCGTGCAAACATTCGCCGCATGACGTTGGTGTTTGCGATGGCGGGGGCGGCGAGCGCGCTGGGCGCGCCGCCGGTGATCTACGACCTCGGCACGTTTTTCCATGGCTCCGAGTCGCACGCGACGGGTGTGAGTCGAGATGGCAACTGGGTCACCGGTTATGGCAATGTGGTTGCCGCTCAGACATACCACTTTGCCTTTCGATGGTCGCTGTCGACCGGACTTGTGAATCTCGGAACGACAACACCCGGCGTGAACACGGTTGGGTCCGCGATCAGCCCAAACGGGACGTGGATCGCCGGAGCCGTGGGATCTAATTTCGGGCGCTGGTCCTTATCGACTGGAATCCAGGATAAGGGATTGCCCGTGGGCAACTATCAATATGGCGCCGCGTCGGACATCAGCGACGATGGCACGGTCATGGTCGGTACGTGCAGGGAGCAGATAACGGCAAACCTGCGGGGGTACTTCTGGTCCAGCACCGGCGGCTTTACGATTCTGCCATATCTCGGATACGACTTCAACATCGGGCCAAACACGATCGCCAATGGCGTCAGCTACGACGGGCAAGTGATCGTCGGAGAGTCCACAACCACTCTCGAGGCGCACGCATGTACTTGGACTTTGCCGTGGTACATCATGCAGGACTTGGGCACACTTCCAGGAAGCATGTGGTCGGAGGCGAAGGCGATCAGCACGGACAAGCAGGTCATTGTCGGCCACAGTTTCGTTGTCAACAAGCACCGCCTGTTCCGCTATGCCAATTCGACCATGGTGGATCTCGGACTCGCTTCTGGCGGCGGCGCCGTGGCCGCGGCGGCTACCAACTACGACGGCAAGGTCATCGTGGGGACTGGATCGCCGGGGCATGCCCTTTATTGGAGTACGAACGCCGGGATGAACAACCTCAACTCGTTGATGGTGCAGCTCGGCGCCAATATGACGGGCTGGCAGCTTCTGGAAGCAACCGGCGTTTCGGACGACGGCACGACGATTGTCGGAACCGGCGTATTCAACGGGAACACCCGCGCCTTCGTCATCAAGGGCATGCCGTGTCCGAGCGTGCCGATCATTTCATTCCCGCCGACAGCACGCTCAATCTGCTCTGCACCCGGCGCAAGTGCGACGCTCTCGATGGGCGTCGACGCTCCCGGAGACCTTTCGAACCTTTGGAGCGTCGAATCGCCGCCCGGTAGCGGCGTGTACGAGCCGATCACCGGTCCGCTTTTTGCTGATGCATCGGGTCAGAGATTTCACGCCAGCGGCTGGGATGGGCCGGACCTGACGATCTCGGATTTTGTGCCGGCGGCAGGTCGCAAGAGTGTGACGATTCTCCCCTCGGTCGCAAATCCGTGCGGGCAGACCTTTGCCCCGCCAGTGCAGGTCGTGCGGTGTTCGGCGGATCTGGATTGCAATGAACAAGTTGACGATGCGGATTTCGTCATCTTCGTCGAGGCGTACAACGAACTCTTCTGCCCGACGAGCGGCGACGGCAGTATTGCCGGATGCCCGTCTGACCTGAACAACGATGCCCAGGTCGATGACGCGGACTTTGTGGTCTTTGTGGAGGCGTACAACGCGATGTTGTGTGTTTGAGCGCCGCATTCGGCGGCTGCGTCGGACATCTAAAAATCTCAAAGCCACAACGCCCCGGAGGTGTTCCGGGGCGTTGTCTGCGGCGGGCAATACGAATGGTGGGAGTGGTGCGCCCGCCGCTGGTGGTGGCCTGGTGTCGCCGAAGCTGCGAGTGGCAGAATCGGCAACTTTTCTTTTCGGCGGCCGCGACTTTCACCCTTGCGGGTTGCGTTCGCGCCGCCTTGAAATGCCGGGATGGGCTTTCGCGCAGCCCGGCATGACGTTGATCTCTTTGAGAGCGCCGAACGGCGGCCGTGCCTGAACCGCCGGACCCCGGAGCGCATCGTGCGCGAAGGGTGGGGAAAGACGGGCGATCGGCGCGTCCGTGCGCCGCTGGGCAAGTCCCTTTGCAATCTCCCCGCGCCGGCGGTTCCGGCGCACTCATCGAGAATCGATTCGGTTGTCAGGCGGGGTTGCTTGCGCAAGTCCCGCATAGGAACGCAGTAAGCGGATCCTTCCGCATACGGCGCGCCAAACTCGGCCGACGCCCGTTTCGGGCCCCGGCGAAACCACTTCAGCCCGTCCGTCCCCAGCCAACCCGTCCCTCGGCCCGCCCGTACTCCTGGCACGCCTGGCCGGGCTCATCGCGTCGGACGGCGGCGCTCTTCATTTCCTGCCACCGGGCGAAGCGCTCGGCGGTCCCGACTTCGCGGTGTGCACCCTCTTCACGGCTCAGCCCATCGAAATCCGCTTCCATGCTTCGCGTCCCCTTACTTCGAGGCGATCCCTCGCCCCGATGACCACGACCTCGCCCGCCAGCCCGACCGAATCCAGATGCTGCTTGGGAAGACAGAGCCTGCCCGCAGAGTCCGGCTCGATCCGCTCCGCCTTCGAGAAGAACCGGGCTTCGGCTTCCGCCTGCTCGGTGGTGGGCGTCAGCGTTTCCTTGCCCGCGTGCTGTGCGCGGGCGATCCGCTCGAAGGAGAGTTCGGGGTAGAGCCGCAGCAAACCCAGCTCCTTGACCGGCACGCAGATCCATGCCTTGCCGTCCTTTTCCGGATCCCACTGCGACCGGTACTTGGCCGGGATGGCCAGACGCTGCTTCGCGTCGATGGTCAATTCCGCCTCGCCCGTGAACAGCAATGGAACCCCCGGCCGATAGCACTGGAACTTCCCTCGTCCGGAAATCGCTGCGTCCCGCACGCCGCGACCCGATGTGGGAAAGATATCCACTTCTCGACACTTTGCAACACTCTCCCCCACGAAGTGGATGAGTTGTGGATAACTTTTTTCAGTCTTTACGACTTGTGGATAATCTGTCGCCAAGCGCAGAGTCTGCGCGACTGATTCGGGTCTATCCGCATGTGTGCACTGGCTTTACGAACCAGAAGAGCCGACTTGGGGAGCGTGGTTGAATATCTGCCACTACCCGAGTCCCGCCGGCCGGAAGCGATGTCCGTGCTGTCGCTTTTGCCTTGCGGGGCGTTTGTGATGGCCGCGGGCTTTGAAGGCAAGCGTGCGGGGGTGGTTGCGCGGAGCGTGGCGATCGTGGCGGACGACCCGCTGATGGTGGGGGTTTCGATCCGTCGCGGGCACTGGATTGAGCCGCTGATCCGGGACAGCCGGGCGTTTTCGGTCAACGTGCTGGATCCGTCGGATGTGCTGTCGGCTCGCAAGTTTGCGGATGATTCGGCGCGGGATGATGACCCGTTTGACTGCATCGCGTGGGAGACACTGCAGAGCCAGGCGCCGGTGCTGCGGCGCTCGCTTGCGGCGCTCGACTGCGAGGTCGCGCGGCGGCTGGATCTTGAGGCGGACTGCGTGCTGATTGTGGGGCGGGTGCTGGACGCCAAGGTGTTCGGCGGCCCGACGGGCAAGTAACCCAATTCAGAGTGGCGGACGAGAAGTGGCGGCGATCAGCCGCTGATGTCGACCATGCGTCCGAGCGCGACGCCGGTGGCCGCGACGTTGCGGTCGGCGGGCTGGCCGTACAGGGAAATCGTGCCTCGCGCGGTGTATGTGGCGGGCGTCTTCTCGGTGGGGAGCGGAGCCTGCGCGGGCTGCTTGTCGATCGCGGGAATGCTGACGGAGCCGGCGGCGAGGCGATCCACGCTGCGTGCGAGCTTTTCGGGGCGGGAGAGAGAGACCGAATCCTGGACGGCCGTTGCGCGGCCGAGGATGCCGGGCGAGCCGGAGGCCGCGCCGTAGGCGGTCTTGGCTGGTGCGGGGGAGATTCGTAGGCCGTTGATGTTTGAGATCGTGCTCATGCGGCGGTGGAAGATATCGCGGGGGAGAGACTGGGTCGGCGGTTTGTGCGGAGTCGGTCCAAAAGTTTCGCGTTGCGGGCGCAACGGCTGCGCGGAAAACCGGCGGGCGGGAGCGCGGCGCGGTGTGAGAGCGGGATTCGGCCGGAGTTGCGCGGGGCAAAAACAAAGAGTGCTCTCCGGATGGAGAGCACGATTGCCGGGCCGTTTCTGACGCGGTCCGGGGATTTCTCACTTGGCGTTCTTGAGGAGTTCGGCGACCGCTTTGCCCTTGTCGTCGGGACGCTGGGCGGCCCAGTCGTAGGCGGTCATGCCGTTCTTGTCCTTGAGGTTGGGGTTGGCGCCGTTGGCCAGGAGGAGCTTCACGCGCTCGACATCGCCGCGATCTGCGGCGATCATCAGCGCGGTCAGGCCCTGGGCGGACTGGGCGTTGATGGGGGCGCCGCGTTTGAGGAGCATTTCGAAGATTGCCGGGGGTGCATCGCTGTCCGCGGCGAGGTGAACGGCGCTGAGGCCGTCCAGGTCGGATTCCTGGCAGTTTGCGCCGGCCTCGAGGAGCAGTGCGACCTTTTCGGCGTTGCCGGCGCGGAGAGCGGTCATGAGCGGGGTCTGGGCCCACTTGTTCTTGGCGTTGATGTCGGCACCGGCCTTGATGAGGCGGGAGACGGTCTGAGGGTCGCCGCGGCCGGCGGCCATGATGAGCGCGGTCCAGTTGGCATCATCGCGAGCGTTCTTCTCGGCGCCGGAGTCCAGCAGTTTCTGGACCATGTCGGGAGTTCCCCAGCCGGCGGCCCAGATGAGGGCCGTGCGACCGTTTCGGCTGCGGGCTTCGAGGGTGGGCTTGGCGGTGAGGATGGCGGCGGCGGCCTTTTCCTGGCCGGCGACGATCGCGGTCATGAGCGGGGTCATTCCCTGCTGGGGGGCGGGGCCGCCTTCGATCGCGGTGTCGATTTTGGCGCCGGCGCGGATCTGGACCATGAGAGCGTCCACATCGCCGCGCTCGGCGAGATCGTTGAGGGAGACGCCGGAGATTCCGGCGTTGGCGCTGGTGGAGCCCACTTCGCCGGGGAGCTGTCGCACGTAGTAGTAGAGCACTCCTCCCGCGAGGATGAGCATGGCGACGGTCGCGAAGAAGGAGAAAGGTTTACGCTGATTCATGTCCGTACTCCGGAGCGGATGCTCTGGCC
The DNA here is from genome assembly GCA_018242625.1 of Planctomycetota bacterium. GTDB lineage: Bacteria > Planctomycetota > Phycisphaerae > Phycisphaerales > UBA1924 > JAFEBO01. Next base: position 77,999 of record JAFEBO010000002.1, on the reverse strand, counting down.
CTGCCTTGAAAGAAGTCTATCAGGTCACTCCTTCTCTTCGTGGGGCTTGAAGGCGGCCATGACGGAGGCCTGGATCTGCGGGGGCGTGGCCTCGTCGTGGCTGTATTCCATGCTGAAACTGCCGGCGCCTCCGGTCATGCTCTTGAGCTCGTTGGCGTAGTTCTGGAGTTCTCCGAGCGGGGCGACGGCGCGGACGACGCAGGTATCGCCGGCGCGGACCTCGGAATCCTGAACGCGGCCGCGCTTGGTGGAAAGGTGACCGGCGATGTCGCCCATGTAGCGGCTTGGGGCGGCAACTTCGACCACGACGTAGGGCTCGAGGAGTTTGGGCCGTGCCTTGGCGACCGCCTCGATGAAGGCCTTTTTGCCGGCGGTGATGAACGCGATTTCCTTGCTGTCGACGTCGTGGTACTTGCCGTCGTAGAGCGCGACGCGGATGCCCTGCATGGGGTAGCCGGCGAAGGCGCCGCTCTCCATGATCTGCTTGACGCCTTTCTCGACGGCGGGCCAGTACTGGCGGGGGACTGTGCCGCCCACGACTTCGCTGGCGAACTCGAAGCCGGTGGGGTGATCGGCGGGGAGGGGCTCGATTCGGAGGTAGACCTCGCCGAACTGGCCGGCGCCGCCGGTCTGCTTCTTGTGGCGGTGGTGGCCTTCGGCCTTGCTCGTGATGGTTTCCTTGTAAGCGACTTTGGGCTGGCTGGTGATGAGCTCGATGGCGAAGTGCTTTTTGAATTTTTCGATGATGATGCGGAGGTGAAGTTCGCCGAGGCCTCGCATGACGGTCTGGTTGGTGGCGGCGATGCGCTCGATGCGCAGGCTGGGGTCTTCGGCCATGAGCTTGTGCGCGGCGGCGGAGAACTTGGTTTCGTCGGAGAGGTTCTTGAGCTGGATGGCGAGTCCGAAGAGGGGCGTGGGCAGGGGGAGCGGGCGGAGATGGACGGTGCTGGCGTCGGCGGACTCGTGGAGGATGCCGTTGAAGTGGAGTTCATCGACCTTGCTGATGGCGGCGATCTCGCCGGGGCCGACCTCGGAGACTTCGACGTGCTCCTTGCCCTGGAGCTTGAAGAGGTGACCGACGCGGAAGGGCTTGTTGTTGTCGTCGATGAAGAGTTCCTGCTTGTGACGGATTGTGCCGGAGTGGACGCGGAAGATGCCGAGCTTGCCGACGAAGGCGTCGGTCGCCACTTTGAAGACGTGGGCGACGACTTTTCCCCTGGGATCGGGCTTGGGGACGTAGTCCTCTTCGATGGGCCTGCCGCTCTCGTCGGTGCCCTTGCGGATCTCGAGTTCGGGCGGGCTGACTTCGAGGGGGCTGGGGCAGAGGCTGGCGAACACGTGGAGGAGGTCATCGACGCCGGCGCCGGTTTTGGCGGAGCAGAAGCAGATGGGGACGAGGTGGGCCTCGCCGAGCGCTTTCTCGAAAGCGGCGTGGAGCTTCTGCGGATCGAAGCCCGCGCCTTCTCCCTTTTCGAGGTATTCCATCGTGAGTTCGTCGTCGACCTCGATCACCTGCTCGACGATGGCCTTGTGGGCGTCGTGCACGGAAGAGAAGTCGGTCTGATCGCCGGCGGCGTCTTTGCCGTCGTGCTCGAAGACGTTGATGACTTTCTTGCCTTTGAGCGTCGGGAGGTTGATGGGGAGGCAGATTGGGCCGAAGGAGGTGCGGATCGACTCGACAAGGTCCTGGAGTCCGTCCGGGTTCTCTTCCATCTTGTTGACGATGATCATGCGGGGGATCTTGCGATCGCCGGCGACGGTCATGAGGCGGCGGACGACGGAGTCGATGCCCTTGTGAGCGTCGATCACGATGGCGACGGTTTCGACCGCGGGGAAGCACGCGATGGCGTGTCCGATGAAATCGACCAGACCCGGCGTGTCGATCAGGTGCACTTCGTGGCCTTCGTAGTCAAAGTGAACGAACGAAGGCTGGAGCGAGTGCTTGTGATGGCGTTCTTCTTCGGTGAAGTCGCTGACGGTGTTGCCTTCTTCGACGGTGCCCGCGCGCTTGATCGCGCCGGCGCTGAACAGGAGCTTCTCGGTGAGGGTCGTCTTTCCCGCGCCGCCCGAACCGACGAGGCAGATATTGCGAACGTCGGCGACGGAGCGGGAACCTTGGGCTCCCTGGGAGTGTCCTTGGGCTTGAGTGGTCATGGGGTGTGCCTCCGGGTGGTTGTGTTATGAAGCTCCGCGGGCCCCGCCGCCGGGTACCCGGTCGCTCCAGTCTAAACCCTTCCCGGGATCGGAAAAAGGGGACCTCTGCGGATTGCCTCGGGGGAGGCTCTCCGGGGCGTCTTTTCCGGTTCAAGTACGAGAACCGCGGAAATGCCTGCGATCGGTCGAAAATGGCGGTTCGGGTAGATTGGGGTCGTGTCGGCACCCGACGAAAAACTCCAAATCGGGAAAATTTGCCCCGAGTGCGGCACGTCGACTTCCTCGCCAGAACGGCGGGCCCCGCGCATGGTGATGTGGTATTTAGGTGCGATCCTGCTCGGGGCGGCCATCGTCGCATTGCTCCTTGTTTTCAGCACGAAGACCGTTTCGCGGGCCCAGACGATGGCTGCCGAGGTGCAGTTCGTCGGTCCGAGATTGACGGTGGGGGATCTGCGTCAGATCGCGGACGGTACAAAGGCGTCGCCTGTGGGCATCGACTGGTTCGACCGCATCCATCGGGCCGAAGCGATGTCTCTGTCTGTCTTTCCCGATGACACCGCGATTCAAGTCACTTTCAATATCAGTGACCACGTGATTACACGAGATCAGTGGAATTTCGGCTGGCCGATTCCGTGGGTTACATTTGCGACACAGGGTCGCACACCGGCACCACAAACAGCCAATCTCGCCGGACCAAAGTGGTCGTTGAGCTCGGGTGTTCTGTCGCGCTCCGACAGCGGCCATGTCCATGCCCTGCGGTTCTGGGTGCTGGCGGGAGTGTTGATCGCAGCGGCGTGCGTGTGGCTTTTTATGGGCTGGGCTTTGAGAGTTTGCGGGAATGATGCGGGCAAAGCCTGGCGCGGCAGGGTTGCAATCGGGATCGCGGTTCTTTGTCTCGCGCTGTTCGGAGCATTTCCATGGCACACGCACATGGAAACATGTTTGATTCTCGGCACTTTCGGCGAGCCGACCAAGATGACGCTCGGCGACGTTCGTGCTTTCGCCCGCAGTCCTGATCCGATGCGTGCATTCGCTTCCGCTCTCATTCCCGCTATCGAACGGGCACCCCTCAGCCCGGCTGAACGGGCACATGGGCTCGGCCGGAGTGAATCCGCGATTCCCGTGCTCTGCTATTGCCTCGAGCGGCAGCGCGAGGTTGTCTACAGCGCCTGGTCGAATCCGCTGCTCGTGCAGTTGCTGATTGTCAACACTTACGGCGACTCAAGCAGCGCCCTGAGCCCGGTCTGGACCGCATGGCATGCTCGCGGTGCTTTCGAAGGCAACTTCTGGAACCGGAAAGCCCGATCAGCGGCCCAGTTCAGCGTTACCTATTCGGCGATCGCCTGCTTCTTCGTTTTTGCCGCCGGGCCCGTGACGCTGCTCGCGTTTGTACACACGGCATCGTCGTCGTTTACCCGTGCGGGTCGTCAACGCCGGGGTGAATGCCTGAATTGTGGATACCGGCTGGAGAGGTAAAGGCATTTGGCCATTCGACGTCGACCGCCCGACTGCATGGTGCAGTCCTGGCATGCGAGTGCTTTGGCAGCCGGGCCACGAGCGCAATCCACGCGGCGGACTGCTGAATTCCTACGCTTGCGGTCTCATGCCCATTGTCACCCGATTTGCTCCGTCTCCGACCGGTCACCTTCACATTGGCGGCGCGCGCTCGGCGCTTTTCTGCTGGGCGTTTGCCAGGAAGAACGGCGGCCGCTTTATGCTGCGCATCGAGGACACCGATGCGGCTCGCAGCAGCCTGGAGTCCGCCCGGGGGATCATCGAGGATCTGCACTGGCTGGGCATTGTCAACGACCTTGGCCCGTACATCGCGAGGGACGGCTCGATCGGGCAGCACGACTGGGACGCCGCGAGCGGGCGTCCGCCGGTGGGGGAGTTCTTTCAGGCGAAGCGGGTTCCGATTTATAATCAGTACCTTGAGCAACTCGTCCGTGCCGGGCGCGCGTATCCGGCGTTTGAGAGCAACGAAGAGATCGAAGCGCAGCGGAAGGCGGCCGTAGCGGCGAAGCAGACGTACCGCTACCCGCGTCCGTCGGAGATCGAGTACGGCAAGTTCAACGCGGCGCTCGAGGCGAGGTGGAGGCGGGCGCTGGCGGGGGAGCGGCACGTGGTGCGGTTCGCGGCGCCGCACGAAGAAATCGTGGTGCACGATCAGGTGCTGGGTGATGTGAAGTATGCGCCGGGCGAGATGGACGACTTTGTCATCCGCAAGGCCGACGGGTTCCCGATCTATCACTTTGCCGTTGTCATCGACGACGAGACGATGGGCGTGACGCATGTGATGCGGGCGCAGGAGCATCTGAACAACACGCCCCGCCACGTGGCGCTGCAGAAGGCGCTGGGGTTCCGGACGCCTTTTTACGCGCACATGCCGCTCATCATCAACATGGACAACAGCAAGATGAGCAAGCGCGACAAGGCCAAGTTCGCGCGGAAGGCGGCGAAGGACGCGATGGCGAAAGACAGGTCGATCACGGCGGCGACGCTGGCGCCGGCGGCGGGGATCGATGAGAAGCTGCTCGCACAGTTTCTGGCCGGCGAGAACGACAGCCTGGAGGTCGCGCAGCCGCTGGCGCGCTATTTCAAGCTGGCGCTTCCTGAGATCGAAGTGTGGGACTTCCGGCAGAACGGATATCTGCCGGAGGCGATCACGAACTTCGTTGCGCTCCTGGGCTGGAACCCGGGGCTCAAGACGCCGGACGGGAAGGACCTCGAAAAATTTGACATGAAGTTTCTGGCGGAGCACTTCGGCATCGAGCGCATCGGCAAGACGAGTTCGAAGTTTGATCGCGCGAAGCTGCTCAGTTTCAATGCCGACGCGATCAACGCGCTCCCGGACGAGGAATTCGCGGCACGCTGGAGGGCATGGTGCGAGGAGTTTGAGAGCGACTTTGCGAAGGCGGTGGGGCCGTCTGAGGGCCGGTGGCTTGCGCTGGCGCGGGCGGTGAAGCCGCGGGCCAAGACTCTGCGGGACGGAGTCCGGGCGAGCGCCTTTTTGCTTCGATCCGACGCAGCGAGGGACTTTGATCCGGCGGCGATCGAGAAGAACCTCAAGGCGAACGGCGGTCAGGGGCTGGGGCTGCTGAGAACTGTTGAAGAGCGGCTCGGTTCGCTCGCGCCCGCGGAGTGGACGCCGGCGCTGATTCATTCGCTGATTGAGCAGGTGGGCCAGCAGGCGGGGACGGGAATGGGGCCGGTTTCGCAGGCCATCCGCGTTGCGATCAGCGGGGCGGCGGTCAGCCCGCCTCTGGGCGAATCGCTGGCCGTGCTCGGGCCGGTTTCGGCCATGGCGAGGATCCGTACTTGCCTTGAACAGCAGGCGGTCTGAGCGGCGGGAGGCATCCCCTAGAATGTGGGAGCGGGCCGTCCGGCGGCCTGCACGGGGTGTTTTTGCTGTCCTGTCGATTTCAGGAGCGAGCCATGTGCAATCTTTCGAGGACGTCGGTTGTGGCGCTGGGTGCTGGTCTTTTGAGCGCGGCGCTGATCTTGACTTCGACGGGCGTTTCTGCCGGTGGGTCTGCCTCTCCTCAACAGAAGCCGAGCGCTGCGCAGAAGGGTCCGGCGCTGAAGGTCGGGTCGGAAGCTCCGGCCTTTTCGCCTTCGGTCTGGATCAAGGGCGACCCGGTGAAGGCGGTTGAACAGGGGAAGGTGCACGTCGTGGAATTCTGGGCGACGTGGTGCGGCCCGTGCCGCCAGAGCATCCCTCACCTGACCGAGCTTCAGAAGAAGTTCAAAGACTCGGCGACCTTCGTGGGCATGGCGAGCTCGGAGCGCAAGTCGAAGGGGGCCAAGACGGACGACCGGCAGGAACAGGTCGAGAAGTTTGTGAAGAGCATGGGCGACAAGATGGGGTACGCGGTTGCGTTTGAGACCGACGGCACGATCCGAAAAGCCTGGTTTGAGGCGGCCGGGCAGGAAGGCATTCCGGCTGCGTTTGTCGTTGGGAGCGACGGCAAGATTGCGTGGATCGGGCACCCGATGGATCCGGAGATGGAGAAGGCGATCCAGGCCGCGGTGAAGCCGGCGAAGAAGTGAAAGCGGTTCTCGAGCAGTGAACAAAGACGCCCCTAAACGGGGCGTTTTTTATTCGGACCAGCGCGGGGCTTCGGCTCGTGTTTTCAAGCGAAAACTGCGCTGAGCAGCGGCAGCTTGAGCGCTTCGCGGCGCAGAGTCTGCGTGTTGTGATCGGTCGCAAAATTGTGTTGCAGAAGTTCGGCCCGATCGGCGCGATACAGCCGATCTTGCTGCCCGATATCGAACAGCGAAGTCCGGGGAAACGCACGGCTGCGGAGTTCCGGACGACCGGGGCGAACGAACATGAAGCGGAACCACTGGCTCATCGGCGCGGCCATTCTCGCGGGATGCTGCGGAACTATCTCTACGCTCGGTCGCCTGGCGGAGGCCGCGGACGCGGTGCAGAACGAGCCGAGCCTGACCGCGGGCTCGGTCGCGCCGGTGCTCTCGGGCGAGAAATGGTTGAAGGGTGCGCCGGTGAAGTCTTTCGAGCGGGGGCGCGTCTACGTCGTTGAGTTCTGGGCGACCTGGTGCAAGCCGTGCATCGCGAGCGTGCCGCACCTCACCGAATTGCAGCAGAAGTACCCCAACATCACCGTGATCGGGGTTGCGGCATCGGAGCAGTCCAGCCGCCCGAACATGGATGATCGGCTGTCGAAAGTCGAGTCGTTTGTGGCGAAGCAGGGGACGGGGATGAACTACTCGGTCGTGTATGACGGCAGCGGCTCGACGTGGGCGAACTGGATGGTGCCGGCGCAGAGGGGCGGAATCCCTGCGGCGTTCATCATCGGGCCCGACGGGCGGGTCGCTTGGGTCGGTCATCCGATGCTTGATGAATTCGACCAGGCGCTCGACGGCGTTTTGTCGCGACCGGACGTCCGCAAGGACGCATCCAACTGGCAGAGGGTCGAGCCGAAGCCCGTGCAGAACGTGGTGAGCGCGCCGGTCAAGGCGGCGGCACCCGATCCGGCCCGTGCCGCGGCGGCTGCGCCGGCTTCGACCAAGCTGCCCCGTCCTGCGCCCCAGACCAAGACGACCAAGTCGAGCACGTCGGGCGGCAAGATCGCCGCCGGCCCCAAGACGGACACGACCGAGACCAAGTAAACCGGCCCAAGAATGGAGCGTGGACCGATTCGACTGCTATGAGCTGACGGTTCAGTCGCCGCGCCATGTCGCGGCGTTTCTGCGCGCCGTGCACGGCAATCACCCGCTGGTGCTGCGGGAGGACTTCTGCGGGACGGGGGCGCTCAGCCACCGCTGGCTTGAGGATGCGGCTCGCTCTGACGAGCGAGCGCGCGCGGTTGCGGTCGATCTGGATAAGGCGGCCATTGCCCGCGCACGCCCGGTTCAGGGGCTTGACCTGATCGCGGGCGACAGCACCGATCGATCGGTCGGCCCGGATGCGGCGGACGTGATCTTCGTTGGAAACTTCTCGATCGGCTACCTGCACACGCGGGACAGCCTGGTGAGTTATCTCAAGCTCTCGCGTGAGCGGCTCGGGAGGGGTAACGGCGGCTTCGGGGGCGGCATCTTCGTTTGTGATACCTACGGCGGTGCTTCTTCATTCAAGCTCGGTTCGCTGACGCGGAGGCACCCCGGGCGCGCGGGGGAGATCATCCACTATCACTGGCAGCACGAGGAGGCCGACCCGCTGACCGCGATGGTGACGAACTCGATTTCTTTCCGCGTTGAGTTCGATGGTGAGATCGTGCAGGAACTTCCGCGTGCCTTTGTCTATCGGTGGCGGCTGTGGTCGATCGCGGAGCTGCGTGAGGCCATGCTCGAGTCGGGCTTCGCATCGACGGAGGTCTACGCCGATTGCAACATCGCGCCGGGAGAGCAGCCGCACCCGGTGAGTGCGGAAGAGCTCAAGGACGACTGGATCGTGCTCATCGTTGCTCGCACCTGAGCCGGGCGGCGAGTTTGATTGAGATCGTGCGGATTCAGATCACCGTGTGCCCGGCGGCACGCAGAGCGGCGAGGGCCGGGTCCAGCGATTCTTCCCGCACGAGCACGTAGTCGGTATCAAAGCTCGCGATCGGCGCGATACTGACCCCCGCCTCCGCCAGCGGCGCGGCCAGGCTTGCGATGATGCCGACCTGATTGAAGTCGAGCGTGGCGTCGATCTTGATGATTTTCCACGGGCCTTCCTGCCGAACGTTCGCGGGCACGTTCTCGCACGGGCAGATCACCGCGAGTTCGTCGAGCGTACGAAGCTGAAAACTGAACGTGGCGTCTTCCGCCCATACGGGAATCGGCGCATCGGGCTCGAGCCGGGCGTAGGAGTAGCGACCGCAAATGACGCGCAATCGCAGCTGGTGCCTTGGGGTGGCCATGACGCCAGCCTATCCGCGCCGGACAACCCCCCGCCTGAGGGAAATTCCCCTCTTTTCGCTCGTAGAATCCCGTCCCTATGAACGCTCCCGTCAATCCTTCCAAACCCGCCGGCAAGCCCGCCCAGGCGTCTCCTTCTCCCGCCAGCGAGGAGCGTTCGCTCAATTTCCTCGAGCAGATCATCGAGGCCGACAACGCATCGGGGAAGTGGGGGAGTTGGGACGGCTCCAAGACGCCGCGTGTGCACACGCGTTTCCCGCCCGAGCCCAACGGCTACCTGCATGTCGGCCACGCCAAGAGCATCTGCCTCAACTCGGGTCTCGCGAAGAAATACGGCGGCAAGTTCAACCTCCGCTTTGACGACACCAACCCGGCGAAGGAAGAACAGGAATACGTCGATTCGATCATCCGCGACGTGAAGTGGCTCGGGGGCGATTTTGACACGGGCCCCAACGCCGGCGGACTCTTCTACGCCAGCAATTACTTCGATCAGATGTACGCCTTTGCGGTCGAGCTCATCAAGAAGGGCAGGGCGTATGTCTGCCAGCTCTCGGGCGATGAGGTTTCTGCCCGCCGCGGCACGCCGACTGTGCCCGCGACGTCTCCCTGGCGTGATCGCCCGGCCGAGGAGAGCCTGCGGCTGCTCGACGAGATGCGCGACGGCAAGCACGCGAACGGCGCGATGACGCTCCGCGCGAAGATCGATCTCGCCTCGCCCAATTTCAACCTCCGCGATCCGGTGATGTACCGCATCGTGCACGAGGAACACCACAACACCGGCAAGAAGTGGTGTATTTATCCGATGTACGACTGGGCGCACGGCCTCGAAGATTCGCTCGAGGGCATCACGCACAGCATCTGCACGCTCGAGTTCGAGAATCATCGGCCGCTCTACGACTGGTTCATCGACGCGATCAACGACGGGCGCGGCCCCGATTCTGAGTGGGGCATGCCGATCCACCATCCGCAGCAGATCGAGTTCGCCAAACTGCGGCCGACCTACACCGTCATGAGCAAGCGCAATCTGCTCAAGATGGTCGAGGAGAAGGTTGTCAGCGGCTGGGACGACCCGCGGATGCCGACGATCAGCGCCATGCGCCGGCGGGGCTACCCGCCGGAGGCGCTGCGAAACTTCGTGACCGATGTCGGCGTCACGAAGGTCGAGAGCTATATCGATGTCGGCCGACTCGAGAATGCGGCGCGCGACGTGCTGAACAAAACCGCGCCCCGCGCGATGGCGGTGCTCCGCCCGCTCAAGGTCACGATCGAGAACTGGCCGGAGGGCAAGGTCGATGAGCTGGATTTCGTGATCAATCCGGAGGATGCGGCGGCTGGCAAGCGCAAGGTGCCCTTCTCCCGGGTCATCTACATCGAGCGCGATGACTTCATGGAGAATCCGCCCAAGAAGTTCTTCCGACTGGCGCCGGGCGCCGAGGTCCGCCTGCGCTGGGCGTACTTCATCACCTGCACGGGAGTTGAGAAGGATGCCGCCGGCAACATCACGGGCATCCGCGCGACCTACGACCCCGCGACCCGCGGGGGCGATGCGCCCGTCGGCCCCGATGGCACTCCCACGAAGAAGGTCAAGGGCACGATCCACTGGGTCAGCGCGGAGCACGCTGTCGCCGCCAAGGTGCGGCTGTTTGACCGGCTGTTCTCGGCCGAGACTCCCGGCGAGCGCACCGGCAACTACATGGACGATCTTAATCCGAATTCGCTGGAAACGGTCGATGCGCTCGTCGAGCCCTGGCTCGCGCAGCATGCTTCCTATGACCACAAATCGCTGGAGGGCGCCCGCTTCCAGTTCGAGCGCCTGGGCTATTTCTGCATCGACAAGGACTCGGCTCCGGGCGGGTTGATTTTCAACCGCTCGGTCACGCTCAAGGACAGCTGGGCGAAGGAAGCCAAGCCGGGCTGATCGCTCCCGCGGCAAACTAACTCGAGAGGCCGCCCGCGTTACACTGCGCGCATGATCAAGGGCGCACGCGTGTTGGTGTCTTCTTTGCTTGCGTTTCTGCTTTGCCTGTCCGCGCGAGCGGGGGGGCCGCCGACCTCGGATGTTCTCGTCCAGCGCGTCGGCGATCTTCGCCACGACGATCTCCCCGAGATGCTCAAGCTCGGCATCATCCGGGTGCTCGTCAGCCCGACGCGCACCGACTTCTTCGTTGACCGCGGCCAGCCCATGGGCTTCTCGCACGACCTGCTCACCGCCTACCGCGACTACCTGAACAAATCGCTCGGCAAGAATGGCCGCAAGCTCACCATCATCTTCGTGCCCGTCGCGTTTGACGATCTCATACCTTCGCTGCTCGATGGCAAGGGTGATGTCATCGCGTCCAATCTCACCGTCACACCCGAACGCGCGACCAAGGTGGCCTTCTCCGATCCGTACATCACCGACGTCAGCGAAGTGGTCGTCAGCGGCCCGTCGAGCCCGGAGATCGATTCGCTGGACGGTCTTTCCGGGCGGGAATTGCTGCTGGTGGAGGGATCCAGTTACGCCGTCCACGCTCGACAACTGTCGGATGAACTTGTCAGGCGCGGCAGGAAGCCGATCCGAATCCACACCCCCGAGCGTCCGCTCGAGAATGATGACATTCTCGAACTCGTCGCCGCCGGCTCGGTGTCGTTCACGGCCTGCGACCGTCACGTGGCGGAATTGTGGGCGAAGGTGCTGCCCAATCTGAACGTCCACAGCGATCTTGCGCTTGCCTCGGGCAATAACATCGCTTTCGCCGTCCGCCCGGAATCCAGAGAACTGCTGGCGAGCCTCAACCGTTTCGTCGCCGATCACAAGAAGGGCACGCTGCTGGGCAACATGCTTTTCAAGCGGTACTTTGTCGATCCCCGCTGGTGCAGGGAATCACTCCAGCCGCCGACGAACGACCGCCTTGGACAGCTCGCCTCGGACTTCAAGCAGTACGCCGCGAAATACGAATTCGACTGGCTGCTGATGGCCGCCCAGGGCTTTCAGGAATCTCGCCTCGATCAGAACAAGCGCAGCGGCGTCGGTGCGATCGGCGTGATGCAGGTGCTCCCCAGCACCGCCAGGCAGATGGAGTGCGGCGACATCTCCGTCGCGTCCAACAACATCCACGCGGGCATCAAGTACATGGCCTGGCTCCGCGAAAACTACTTCAGCGACCCCGACCTCAAGCCCGGCCCCCGCGTCGATTTCACGCTCGCCGCCTACAACGCCGGCCCCGGGCGCATCCGCCAGCTCCGCGAGAAAGCCAGGGCTGAAGGCCTCAACCCGGACATCTGGTTCGACAATGTCGAGCAGATCGCGATGCAGGAGATCGGCATCGAGACGGTTCGCTACGTCCGCAACATCAACAAGTACTACGTCGCGTACTCATCGATTCTCGCTCTTCAGGAAGAACGCGGGAAGTGATGCTGCAACTTCCGGCGGCTCGGTCCGGGCAGGGGTCAAGGCGCACGCCCGCCGGCTTCCGACGAGGCCGCTTCGCGGCTTAATCATCGGCCGTCGTCACGAATCTGAACCAAACCTCGGCGGTGCGATCCGCAGTCCCGCATCGAGGGTCTCATTGCCCCTGCGCGAGTGAATACCCCTTGACCCCATCGAACGTGCGCAGGAGTTCGTACGAGCAGACGGTGAAACTCTCCGCGATCTTGTCCATGAGCGCCACGCACCGGCTCTGGCCGAAGCTGCCGGCCGTCACACCTTCCTTGAGCTCGAACCGCACGCGGTAGTAATCGACGCACTCGGTGTAGACGCTCCCCGTGGGCCACACCTGGGTGCCGCGGTTGGAAATCAGCGTCAGTTTGAACGGCGTATCGGCCGCCGCACGCTGCATTTCTTCGGCGAGGGCGAGCGGGCTCAAGGGCGAGTCCAGATAGATGTCGCAGCCGACGACCTGTGTGACGAGGTTTTTGAAGGTGCGCAGCACCCGCGGCCCGCTGGGCTTGGCCTCGCGTACCCAGCTTGGGGGCTTGCGCCCGGGCACTTCCGCCGCCGGCACAGTCCTGGGCTTTTCGCCCAGCTTGTTCATGATCGCCCGCGTGAAGTCGATGGTGCCCACACTCGGCTTGCTCTTGTCGCCGAAATCGCCGGTGTGGATGCCGCTCTCGAGCGTCGCCAGGAGCGCGTTCTCGATCGTCGAGGCCTCCGCATTGAGACCAAGGTGGCGCAGCATCATCATGCCGGAGAGGATGAGGCTGGTCGGGTTCGCGATCCCGCGCCCCGCGATATCCGGCGCCGTCCCGTGCACGGCCTCGAAGATCGAGATGTGATTGCCGATGTTGGCGCTCGGGGCAAAGCCGAGACCGCCCACCAGGCCCGCGCACAGGTCGCTGACGATGTCCCCCTGCAGGTTGGGGAGCACGATGATCTGGTACTGCTGCGGCTTCACCACGAGGTTCATGCACAGGGCATCGACGATCACGTCGCCGGTTTCGATCTCCGGGAAGTCCTTCGCCACCGACCGGAAGCGATCGAGGAACAGGCCGTCGGTCATCTTCATGATGTTGGCCTTGTGCCCGCAGTGCACCTTTTTGACGCCCAGCCGGCGCGCGGTCTGGAACGCGAAGCGGTGGACCTCGTCGCTCCCCGGTGCGCTGATCAGGCGTTTGCACTGGATCATGTCGTTGCTCAGCCGGTGCTCGACGCCGCCGTATGTGTCTTCGATGTTCTCGCGCACGATCGCGAAGTCGAGCTGGATCCCCGCCTTGGAATACACCGTCTCCACGCCCGGCAGTGTCTTAAAGACGCGGTAGTTCGCAAACGCGTTCCACATCTTGCGCGCCGTCACGTTGATGCTCTTGCCGCCGCCGCCCTTGGGGGTTTCCATCGGGCCCTTGAACAGGATCCCGCTCTCCTCCGTCACCCGGATTGCCTCATCGGTCATGCCGCGGCTGTTGCCCTCGGCAAACACGCTCGTCCCCATCCGCACCTCGCGGAAGTGCACGTGATCCATCACGCCCGCCGCCTTGAACAGCTCGAGCGTCGCGTCCATGATCTCGGGCCCGATGCCGTCGCCCTTGGCGACGGCGATCTGAATCTGCTTGTCCGTGGCGTTCTGGCTCATGCGTTTATCCTGCTGGCATCATCCGACGGTTTTTCGAGATTTGTCGGTGACGTTTGATTTAGTCGTTCATCCAACCCGGTCGGGGCCGGCTGGGGGGTAAGGGGATCAACAGTAGTCGTTCGGAGGGGCTTCGCCGTCGCTCTTCCTGCCTGTGTATCGTGAAGAATCACCGTCCAATAAAGCCCTGAGGAGTCTTTCGATGTCGACCGCTACCCGTGACCGCGCCGTCCAACTGCTCGAATTCGCCCACGCCCTGGTCAACAAGGCCCTGACCGGCATTCCGGACGCGAAGGCAACCTTCCAGCCCACGGCGACGGACAACAACGCGATCTGGACCGTTGGCCACCTCGCGACGACCTACGCCTGGTTCAAGTCCGTCTTCGACGGCGCGATGCATCCCATCCCCGATACCTACAACGGCCTCTTCGGAATGGGCAGCAAACCTTCGTCGGATCCCAAGGTCTATCCGCCCTTTGTCGAAGTAAAAAAGCACGCGGATGCCGCCTACGCGGCGTTTATCGCCGCGGCCCAAAAGCTCAACGATGCCGAACTCGCGCAGCCGACGGCGGTCGAGACCGGGGGTTTCTGTTCCGACAAGATGGACGCCCTGAACAAGGCCGCGTGGCACGACGGCTGGCACACCGGCCAGCTCGCATCCATCCGCAAAGCCCTCGGCCTTCCCGGGATCTTCTGACGCCGAGGCGGCGCTTTGCTAAGCCGTCGCCCGCTTGAGTCGATCCCGCACCGCCCGCCAAACCGGATGCACGCTCTGATCCGGCGGCGTGACGATGACAATCAGTTCGGGGTGCAATGCATCCGCCTCGCGAAGCGCCGCGTAGAGCCTTCGCGCGTATCCCTTTGCATCGCGCGGCATGCGAATGACATGCGGCTTGCCTTGGGAAGAAAGAGCATCGGCTTCCGGCAAGCCTTCTTCCTCTTCCCGGGCGATCACTACGCATTCGCCCTTTACACCCAGCACAACGCGCTTTATCTGGCCTGCATCCACCAACACCGCCTTGGCCCGTGGTGCGTAGTGCGAACTAAGCTGCCCGGGGGACTCCGCCGGTGTTGAGGCGTTGGGCGTTACGCTGATGGATCCGGAGTCTGCGCACTCCACTTCGCGTCCGAGCACTTCGCCGATCACGGCGGCATCGATCAGTCCGCTCCGCAGGACGCGGGCCTTGCCGCCCACCACCGAGACGACCGTGCTCTCGATTCCGCCGACGCAGTCGCCGCCATCGAGCACCAGCACATCGCGCTCGTCAAAGGCCTCACGCACGTGCGCCGCAGTTGTCGGGGAGACGAATCCGGAAACATTGGCGCTCGGGCCAACCAGCGGTCCATCGAACGCCGCGATGAGCGCGAGCGTGAGCGGGTGCGCGGGGCATCGGACGGCGACGTTGGGGCCGCCGCCGGTCACAATGGCCGGAACCACGGGAGCCTTGGGAAGCACGATCGAAAGCGGTCCGGGCCAGAATCGCTCCGCGAGCTTGCGGGCTTCGGCGGGCCAGGACGCGACCACCCGCGCGGCCATTGCTTCGTCCGCGACATGGACGATCAGGGGATTGCTGGCGGGCCGCCCCTTTGCCTCAAAGACCTTTTGAACGGCATCGGCGCGCAGTGCATCGGCCCCGAGTCCATAAACGGTTTCGGTCGGAAAGGCCACCAGGCCGCCCTCCCGAAGGCGGGTAACTGCCGCCGCGATTTGTTCCGGTTGGCCGTCCATGGGGGTTCAGGCCATCATAAGTACTTCTGGAAAAAAGACATGCGTTCCGATGTTCAGTGGCTACAAACGTGGCATTCTTGGCGCGTAAAGTAGTCCTCTGGCGAATGGATCGCCGATCGACCGCCAGTCTATCGATTTGAACGGAGTCTCCCATGTTGACCCAGATCACCCGTGTTGGAATCGTCGCTCTGGTTGCCGGCATTCCCGGGTTTGCGCTCGCTCAGATGAAGGATGTTGCGCCGTACCCCGCGATCGTTGTGACTGCTTCGGCGGATATGCACTCGGGAGACACGGCCCAGTTCTATCGGGTGGGCGAAGCCAAGCAGGGCGTGATCGTGATCGTGGATGGCGAGAGCGCCAACTGGTCGCGAATCAGCTATCCGGCTGGTTCGTACGCGTTTGTGCCCGCGGATGATGCGACGTACGACGCCGCCACGAAGACGCTCAAGCTGAGCAAGAACAGCCGGTTGCGTGCGCCAAATCCGACGTCGGGCTTCGCCGGGAGTTGGAAGGCGCTTGTGACAAACGCGATCCCGGCCGGCACGAGCATGAATGTGCTGCAGGTTGAGGAAGCTTCGAACGGCGCGGGCGTGGTTGCCTATCGCGTGGCCGCCCCCGCCGAGGCCCGGGCGTTTACCGAATCCAAGAACCTCCGTAAGGCGACGGCTGATGAAGTAAACGCTTTCCGTTCCAAGGGTGGCGCTGTGCCGGATGCCGCCGCTGCCTCGGCGCCCGCGCCGTCGCCCACGGCCCCGGTGGCTGCTGCCCCGGTTGCGGCAGCTCCCTCCAAGCCCGTAGATCCCGTTCCGGTCAAGCAGCCCGAGCCTGCCAAGCCCGATACGAGTCTTGTGACGCCGATCAACACGTCCGGCACCGCCGGAGCTCCCCCGGCTCCCGCGCCGGTTTCGATCAGCCAGGCCGCGGCCCCGGCGGGCACGACCCCGACGTCGAGCCCCGCGAGCACTTCGCCGGCCCCGAGTCCGGCTCCCGCTGCGGCTCCTGCCGCCGCTCCCGCGACTGCCCCGGCGCCTGCTCCGGCGGTTGCAACCATGCCGGCGATGGTCCCGGCGGCGAGCCCCGCGCCCGTGTCGCAGAACATGCGGACGGCCGCCAGGATCAAGGAACTCGACCAGGCCTTTGACCGGGTGAACGCGCAGCCGCTGGGGGAGGCCGAGTACGAAACACTTATTGTGCAGTACGAAAAGGCCATTCAGGATCTGAGCGGCCAGGCGAGCCCGCGTCAGCGTGCGCTGCTCGAGCAGCGGCTCAACATTCTCAAGTTCCGCAAAGACCTGCGCGAGCAGCAGCTTGCTCTGCTCAACGGAACCTCGGCCGATCAGCAGCGCAATCAGCAGGTGCTGCAGAACGTGGCCCAGGTCGAAGCCACCCGTGTTTACAGCATCGTGGGGCAACTGCAGCCCAGCACGGTCTATAACGGCGACACGCTGCCGCTCATGTACCGCATCCAGAGCGTCGGCACCAGTGTGCCCCGCACGCTGGGCTACATCAAGCCCGATCCGCGGTTCGCGCTCGACGGCAAGCTGGGTCAGATCGTCGGCGTGATTGGTGAAGCGAGTGTCGACAAGGACCTGAAACTCAACGTGATCACGCCTGTGCGTGTTGATCTGCTCCAGGGTGTGCCCGTGCAGCCCACGCAGCAGGCGCCGGTTCAGATTCCCGCGGCGCCTTCGGGTCAGCTGCCGCCCGTGCAGATGCCCGAGCAGGCTCCGCCCAAGCAGAGCGTGATCGAAGTGACGAAGTGATCGCGTCTGCCGGCATCAGCTCCGCGTGAAGCTGGCCATTTCGGTTGTTCCGTCCAGGAGCACCAGCGACGACCCTTCCATCCGGAAACCGGTCGCCTTGTTGAGCGCATCGAGGTACTTTGATTCA
The DNA here is from genome assembly GCA_018242625.1 of Planctomycetota bacterium. GTDB lineage: Bacteria > Planctomycetota > Phycisphaerae > Phycisphaerales > UBA1924 > JAFEBO01. The sequence continues at coordinate 60,818 of JAFEBO010000002.1, read as the reverse complement.
AGGGCCATGGCGTAGGCCGGTCCGGCCATCCGAGTGACGGCGGCGGGCGACAGCTTGAACTGGCCCTTCTTGACGCCTTCGACGTCGAGGCTGCTGGTGAGCCGGTTGACGCCCGCGAAACCGCTCACTTTTCCGTCCGGTCGGATATCGAGGGTGGGACGCTTTGCCGCGGCATCCTGGGGGACAAGCTGGGCAAACGGCTGACCCAGAAGTGAGTCCAGCGTCCAGGTCCCGGCCAGATTCTGGATCGAGGGAGCGCTCGGCCCGTGATGAGCCTTATCCGATTCGCACGCCCAGAGCGCGCACATGCCGCCCGAGAGCACAAGAGAAGAGACGACGACACCGACAAGCTTGCCCATGATGCCTCCCGCGTCATGCGGAGCATACCAAGGGCGTGGAAAAGTGTGGAAATCCCCTGCTCCGGGCGGGGTAGGGGGGAGGTGGGAGGGCGGGCGACCCGGGCGCTACTTCGAGTCTTCAAGCTGGAGCGAGGCCAGGGCCGTCATCGGATCCGGCGCGAATCGAAAGATCTTGTCCAGTCCCGTCACGGCCATCACCGACTGCACGTCGTCCGAGAGGCTGCAGAGGCGCAGGCCTCGCTTGTTCTCCACGAGAAGCTTACGGATCTTGAGCAGTGAAGCCAGGTTCGAACTGTTCACGTACGTGACGTTCGCGAAATTGAGCACCACGCTGGGGACCGGGTTGCTCTTGGTGCCGAGCCTGTCGGCGATGGAAGACAACTCCTCGGAGAGGCTGGGCTCGTCGGCGAGGTCGGCAATCACAATCGAATCGGACCAATCCGTGGACATGCGGCGGATTCTAGCGGATCGCATCCGGGAGTGCCGGACCGCGTCAGGCCCGGGCGGAGCTCAACGAGGCGATGAATTCCGGGAGGGAGCCCTGGACCTCGAAAATCCGGTCCAGCCGCGTGAGTACGAGCATCTCCCGGACGGTGGGCTGAAGGCTGGCGAGCACAAACCGCTGCTTTCGCGCCCGGAAGAAATGGGCGAGCTGGATCAGGCCGCCGAGCGAGACGCTGGGCATGAACGAGACGGACGTCATGTCGAGCACGATCGCGTCGCCGGGCGATTCTTCCGCCGCCTTTGAGATGGCCGCCCGCACGCCCGAGAGATTGCTCTCGTCGAGTTTGTCGTGCAGAACGCGGACAACGACGGCCCCGGGATGTTTTTCCTGCGATGTTGGTTCCGGCATCTCTTCCTCGCTAGGCGATGCCCGCTGTCCGCTTGATCCCGCGCATTCCCATCCCCATCGCCTCGGGGTTGGTCGCGAACCGCATCGCCTCGGTGCCGCTGATCTCCTCGGCCTGGTACATCCCGAGAATATGCTGGTCGAAGCTCTGCATTCCCGCCTCTCCCATCTGGAGATAGTTGGCGAGTTCCGCGATTTTCCCTTCCAGGATGTACCGGGCGGTCACCGGACCGCCCCGCAGGATCTCGATCGCGGGCCGGCGCTTGTCGTCGCGGCCGGTGATGAGCCGCTGCGAGATGATCGCCTCGATCGAGTTCGCGAGCTGCGCCAGGAGCAGTTTGTGCTCATTGGAGGGGAACATCGCGATGATGCGTTCGATTGTCTGCGGCGCGTTGGCGCTGTGCACGGTCGAGAAGACCTGGTGGCCGGTGTCCGCCGCACGCAGCGCGGTGCGCAGCGTCTCCACGTCTCTCAGTTCTCCGACAAGGATCACGTCCGGGTCCTGCCGGAGCGCCTGGCGCAGGGCCTGATCGAAGGACGATGTGTCGGAGCCGACTTCGATCTGGGTGACAAGGGCCTTTTTGCAGGGGTGCACGTATTCGATGGGGTCCTCGACGGTGATGATCTTGGTGCGGTAATTCTCGTTGATGAGGTCGATCATCGCCGCGAGCGTCGTGCTCTTGCCGCTGCCTGTCGTGCCCGTCACAAGGGTGAGACCGCGCCGGGAGAGGGCTATGTCGCGGAGAACCTTGGGCAACTTGAGGGCTTCGATCGACGGGACGGACGCCTTGATGGCCCGCATCGTCATCCCGAAGCGGCCGCGTGTGCGGAAGGCGCTGCAGCGGAATCGGGCTCCGGAGGCTGTCGTGTAGGAGAAATCCAGCCCGCGCACGGCGGCTGTCGCGAGGTTTTCCTCCGCCATATGGCGAGGGACCATGGCCTTGAGGGTCGACTCCATCTCGGGCTCGGTGATGGGGGGGCCCTCCACAAGCCGGATGTTGTTGCCGAGACGGAACATGGGCGGCGAGTCCGCCTGCAGGTGAACATCGGACGCACCGGTTTCGATCGCCTTGCTCAGTAAACGGTCAAAGTCCATGGTGGCCCCGGGTTACTGCTTCCCGAGCTTACCACACGGGCTCAGGCCGGTTCGCCGGCGGCCGGGGGCAGGTCCTCGGGTGAGCTTTCGCCCGCGATGCTCTCATCGATGCGTGCCGCGGAGATGACCTTGTCGCCATCGTTGAGCGAGACGACGCGGACGCCCTGGGTGCCACGCCCGATCTGGCTGATCCCCGAGGCCTTGACACGCACGAGCTGGCCCCCCTTGGAAACCACGACGACATCGTCGCCGTCATGAACTCCGAGAGCCGCCACCGACACGCCGTTGCGATCGGTGGTCTTGATGTCGGCGCGTCCCTTGCCGCCGCGTGACTGGCTGCGGGCTTTGCCCTCTTCGGGCTGCACCCGGTACTCGTCCACGAGCGTGCGTTTGCCGTAGCCGTTCTCGGTGATGGTGAGCAGGCTCATCGAAGGATCGACGGTGATGGAATCGCCGTCGGCGTCCTTGGTCATGGGGATCTGCACCACGCCGATCACCTGATCGCCCTCTTCGAGCTCGATGCCCTTGACGCCGGCCGCCGAACGCCCCATCAGGCGGGCATCTTCCTCGGCGAAGCGGATGGCGTTGCCGTGCGCCGTGATGAGCATGATGTCGTCGCCGCCGCCGGTGAGCGCCACATTGAGCAGCGAATCGCCCTCTTTGAGTCCGACCGCGATGATGCCGCTGCGGTTGACGTTCTGGTAGTCCTTGAGGGGAGTGCGCTTCACGATTCCGCCCTGGGAGCAGAACGTGAGGAAGTGGCTGCCGGATTCGAAGTCCTTGATGGCGAGGTACGCGCGGGTCGATTCTCCCTCGCGCAGCTCCAGCAGGTTGATGATGGCCCGCCCCTTGCTCGTGCGGCTCATCTCGGGCACTTCGTACACCTTCATTTTGAAGATGCGTCCGGTGTTGGTAAAGCAGAGCAGGTCGTCGTGTGTGCCTGCGACAAAGACGTGCTCGATGAAGTCCTCGTCCTTGGCGTCGCCCGCGCGGATGCCCTTGCCGCCGCGACCCTGAGTCCGGTAGGTATCGAGCGGTACGCGCTTGACGTAGCCCTGGTGGCTGATCGTGACCGCAACATCCTCTCGGGGGATGAGTTCGGCGATGGTGATATCGACTTCGGACTCGTCGATCTGGGTGCGCCGGACCGCCGGCTTGCCCGTTCCGTAGCGGGAACGCATCTCCTCGCAGTCGTCCTTGATCATGGAGCGGACCTTGGTCTCGCTGGCGAGGATCGACTCGTACTCCTCGATCTGCCGGACCAGTTCGTTGTATTCGTTGACGAGCTTTTCGATCTCAAGGCCGACGAGCTGGATCAGCCGCAGCCCGCCGATCGCCTCGGCCTGGAGGCGAGAGAGCAGGATGCCGCCGGCGGGCTCGGCCGCCCGGAGCATGCGCAGCAGCCGCTCGGGGAGCTTGGGCGCGTAGGGGTGGGTCGCCGGGATCTGGAAGCGGCGGTCCATCAGCTTCTGGATGGCCTCCTCACGCGTGCGGCTCGAGCGGATGATCTTGATCACCTCGTCGATATCGCAGACGGCGTAGATGAGGGCTTCCTTCTCGTGGGCCTCTTTCTTGGCCTTGCGGAGCAGGAAATTGGTGCGGCGACGGATCACTTCGCGCCGGTGCTCGATGTACAGATCGATCATCTCGCGCAGGCTGAGCGTGCGCGGCTGGCGGTTGACCAGCGCGATGTTCATGATGCTGAACGTGTCCTGCAGGCTCGTGAACTCGTAGAGCTGCTTCTCGACCACGCGCGGATCGGCGCCCCGCTTCAGCTCGATCACGATGCGCGTCGGCGCTTCGCGGCCCGACTCGTCGCGCACGTCGGAAACGTCCGGGATGCGGTCTTCCTCGACCGCCTCGACGATCTTCTTCAGCAGCAGTTCCTGCGAGCTGTTGTACGGGATCTCATCGATCACGATCTGGTGCCGGTCGCTCTTGGAGCCCTCGCCACCCAGGCTCTCGATGCGGCAGGTGCCCCGCACCGTGACACGGCCCCGCCCCGTCGCGTAGGCCTCGACAATGCCCCGGCGTCCCAGGATGGTTCCCCCGGTCGGGAAGTCCGGCCCCTTCATGCCCGCTCGCAAGATCACTCCGTCGGCATCCTTGAGATCGGTCATCAATTCCTGGAGCGTGATCTGCGGGTTCTCCAGCACCCGGATGATCGAGTCGAAGACCTCCAGCGGGTTCTGGGGAGGCAGGCTGGTTGCCATGCCCACCGCGATGCCGATGCCGCCGTTGATCAGCAGCTGCGGAAACTTCCCCGGCAGGACGGTCGGCTCGAGAAGGCGGTCGTCGTAGTTGGGCTGCCTGTCGACCGTGTCGAATTCCAGATCGGCCAGCATGTCCACGGCCGCATGGGTCATTCGGGCTTCGGTGTATCGCATGGCGGCGGGCGGATCGCCGTTGATCGAACCGAAGTTGCCCTGCGGATCGATGAGCGGCACGCGCATGCGCCACTTCTGAGCCATGCCGACCAGCGTCGGATAGACGACCGCCTCGCCGTGCGGGTGGTAGTCGCCCGAGGTATTGCCCGCGATCTTGGCGCACTTGAGGTGCTTCTTGCCGGGGCGCAGCTTGAGATCGTTCATCGCGACGAGGATGCGTCGCTGCGAGGGCTTGAGCCCATCGCGGACATCGGGCAGAGCCCGGTCCATGATCGTGCTCATCGCGTAGGTGAGGTACGAATCCTGAAGTTCCCGCTGGATGTCAAGGTCCAGGACGCGGCCGGCGTTGGGGTTCGCGCCGCCAAAGCTCTCCGCATCGGGCCCGCGTGCCGCGTTCAGATCGTCGGTCATCCGTACCTCCGCAAGGGGCTATTCCAGCTGGAATGGCCTCCTCGTTCGCACCGAAAACCGGCGGACAGAGCCGTGCGGTTTCGAGGCCGCGATTCTAGTCAAAAAAGGCCGTCATTTCCCGCGATGGGATGTCAAAAAAGGCCCTGATTTTCCGTTCTTTGCGGGCACTTTCCGGGCCGAAATTTCAAGTTTGCACGAACCGGGCGCGGGGGCCCGTTTTCGCCCTATTTCCGTTCGGCTCCGTCCGCCGCTTCGCACAGCGTGACGAGCGCCAGCGCGCTGGCTTCGCCGCTCATCCGCTGGTCCCAGAGCGAGTTTCGCGCTCCCCACTGGGCCCGCGTGGGATCGGTGTACATCGTCGCGTTGTATTCGTCTGCCAGCAGTTGACGCACGAAGCGAAGGCACGGGATCAGCCGCGCGATTTCCTTCGCGCGTTCGTCCGGACCGGTGAGGTGTTCGTCGTCGAGCATCGCGCAGAGTCCGGCAACAACGCGCAGGCTCTGGGCCGATGGCAGGGGCGAACGTGTTCCGGCGAAGACGATCCCGCCGACGAGATCTTCACCATCCGGCCCCGCGTCCTGTGCGGTCATGACGAACTTCTGGACCATCTCCCGCCATTCCCGCAGAGCAGGGGCGGGCTTGATCTCGGCCTCGCCCGCGTCCGTCTTTGCCGCAAGCACGATCCACGGCATCGCCGCGGCGAGTTTGTCTGTTTGCAGGGCCGCGAAGATGGCGGGGATGCCCCGCCGGGCCGAATCGCCCAGCGCCCCGGCGGCGCCCGCACCGGCGTATGCGCACAAGCCCGAAGTAGCGCCCGACTTCACGGGCTCTTCCAGCACCTTTCGCACAACACTTGTTGCGGCCTTCTCGGCTTCGGCCGACCCTTCGATCGGGTCTCCGATTTCCCGCAGCAGAAGCAGCAACCCGGCGCTCGCCACCGGAGAGTTCTCGACGCGGCGCTGCGCCGGCTCGCGGGCGCACAGGTCCTTGGCGATGCTTCTTGCCGCGGCCAGGCACTGTCGGGATGTTTCAGGTTCCAGGCACCCTCTGGACGCGGCGAACGCGAGCGACCAGCCGATCAGGGCTTCCTCTCCGGTTTCGGCGCGCGGGATCGATGCTCCCGAGACCGGGGAATAAAGACCCGAAACCATCGTGGCCCCGTCCGATGTGCGTATCCGGAGGAGCAGATGGTTGGCAACGCCGTTGGCCCACCGGCGCAGGGACGCGACGGTGACGTCGCGTTCGGGAACGACCTTGCCGCACCGGTAGAGAAACGCCGGCCCCTCTGCGGGGTCGGTCTGGCCGACCTGCGCGACCGCGAAGCGGTAAAAGACGACTCCCCGGGTCTTCATCAGCGACTGGGTGGAATTTGCTTCTCCGCCCCGCACAGCGAGCGCGGGATCTGAAAGTGCGAACGCGGCGCACGATGCGAGCGCATCGCCCGGAGACTGGCCGCCAGTTCCGACGGACTTGTCCGAGTTCTGCCCGGCCGTCAACATCATCGACGGGAAGATGACCCGGAACTTTTCCGCGTCGCCCGCGCCGGCCCTGGCTCCGACACCCTCGATGCCGGGAGCGATCTCGAGATCGGCATCGTCATAGCTCTCAGGGGAGTAGGGGACGAGCGCTCCCGCCACCTCGAGCCCGATGCTGATCCGCCCGGAGCTTTGGGGCTTTCCCTTCTCGCCGAAGAAGCGGCCGGCATCGCGCATAGCGGCCCGCGCCGCCTTTTCCAGCGCGCCCGGGCCGCCCAGTTCGACACCCCGTCCGATCGTCCTTCCGCCAAACCGCAGCGTCACACAGACCGCGCCGCAGTGTTCATCGATCTTGCCCGTGATGCCTTCGAGATTCCATGAATCGATGGCCTTGCGGACAGAGGTGAACGCCTCGAGCACATTGGCCGGTTCGGGCGGGCGCAGCATCGCCTCGGTGAGCCGGACTTTCGCCGGTGCGGGCTTGATGTCCGCCTCCGGGGCCGCAGCTGGCGCTTGGGGAGCGGCGGGCGGCCCGGCCAACGCGCCCGACGCCAGCGATGTCGCCAGCAGGGCACAAACCGCGTTGCGGCAGAGCAACACGGCAAGCCATCGCGGGCCCGAGAACCCGCAGGTTCCGAGAACAGGGCCCTCCGTGCGCAGCGAAGACCACAAGTTCCTCTGGGCGTTCGCCCGGCATGGCCGTTGCATCATGTACCTCGTGAGCCGCTCGCAGGCGGCCGCGACATTCCAAGACTCGCAGGAAAACCCAGAAATGAAAATGCTCATCGCCATGACCGACAGCCGCCGCAAGGTGTCTCTTCTCTTCCTGATCAGCTTTCTAGCCATGTGCTGAACCTCGAAAATCATCGGTTCCGGCTCGCCTTTGACGCGCCGGGCCGATCATGACTTTACCTCCGCCGCACGTCGCCCGGTTCCGTGGCCCGCCCAGATCGCGCACGCGGCAAATGAAAAGCCCCGGTCCATTGACCGGGGCTTGAGGTTTTTTGGCCTTGCCGCTGCTTACTGGAAGCGGATCTTGTCGGTGCCCATGGCGTCGTGGCTGTCCATGCCGCCGCGGGTGGGGGAGTCCTTCTTGCCCTTCTTGGGTTCGTCGTCGCCCGTGGCGCCGCCCGAAGAGTCGCCCCACTGGGCGCGCTTGAGCGACAGGCCGATCTTGCGGTCGGCCTTGTCGACGCGGAGGATCTTGACATCCACCTCGTCGCCGGCCTTAACAACATCCTGCGGGTTCTCGACCTTGTGGTCGGCGAGCTCGGAGATGTGCAGGAGGCCTTCGAGATCGGACTCGAGTTCCACGAAGACGCCGAAGTTGGTGATCTTGGTGACCTTGCCGCGGACGACCATGCCGGGCTTGTAGTGCTCGGGGATGGCGGTGATCCACGGATCTTCGGTGAGCTGCTTCATGCCAAGGCCTACGCGCTGCTTCTCGCGGTCGACCTCGAGGACAACGCACTTGACGGTGTCGCCCTTCTTGAGGACCTCGTTGGGGTGCGTGACCTTCTTGGTCCAGGACATGTCGCTTATGTGGAGCAGGCCGTCGATACCCGGCTCGATCTCGACAAACGCGCCGTAGTTGGCGAGGTTGCGGACCTTGCCCTCGATCATGGTGCCGGCGGGGTACTTCTCGCCCACGAGCTCCCACGGGTTGACCTCGGTCTGCTTCATGCCGAGGCTGATTTCCTGCTTGTCCTTGTTGATCTCAAGGACGACAACCTCAACTTCCTGGTTGGGCTGCACGATCTCGGAGGGGTGGTTGATGCGCCGAGTCCAGGACATCTCGGAGATGTGGACAAGGCCCTCGATGCCGTCCTCGAGCCGCACGAACGCGCCGTAGGACATGAGATTGACCACCGAGCCCTTGATGCGGCTGTTGACCGGGTACTTCTTCTCGATCTCTTCCCAGGGCGAAGCCTCGCGCTGCTTCATGCCGAGAGCGATCTTCTCTTTCTCACGGTCGATGTTGAGAATCTTGACGTCGACCTTCTGGCCGACCTTGACCATCTCGCCCGGGTGATTGATGCGGCCCCAGGACATGTCGGTGATGTGGAGCAGGCCGTCGATGCCGCCCAGGTCGACGAACGCGCCGAAGTCGGCGATGTTCTTGACCTCGCCGCTGACGATGTCGCCTTCCTTGAGCGTGTCCATCAGGCGCTTCTTGGCCGCGTCGCGTTCTTCCTCGATCAGCTTGCGCCGGCTGATGACGATGTTGCGACGCTCGGTGTCGATCTTGAGGATGCTGGCGCGCACCTTGCGGCCGATGTAATCGCCCACGTCGCCCGGACGACGCACGTCGACCTGCGAGGCGGGGAGGAACACGTTCACGCCGCCGATGTCGACGAGCAGGCCGCCCTTGATCTTGCGGGTGACCGCGCCCTCGACCACGTCGCCTTCCTTCGTGGTGTCGAGCAGCTTCTGCCAGGCCATCATGCGGTCGGCCTTGCGCTTGGAGAGCTCGATCAGGCCGCCCTCGCCCTCGAGGTTCTCGAGCAGCACCTCGAAGGTGTCGCCGATCTTGATCTGCTCGAGATTGTCAAACTCGGCCTTGGGGACCAGGCCTTCGCTCTTCAGGCCGACCTCGATCACGACGTCGTCGCCGGCGAAACCGATCACCTTGCCCTTGATGAGCTTGCCGGCGGCAAGCCCTTCGATCTGGTCGCTCAGGAACGAGTCCATGTACCCGGCTTCGCCGATCGGAGCCTTGGCGCCGTACGCCTCGCGGAACAGAGCGTCCGCCTCCGAGTCAGCCACTTTGAGCGACGCGATCAGATTTTCATCAATCATGTTTTCTCTTTGTCCCTCGAGTGCCCCGCGCTGCGCCGGTCGAGCGCACGCGTCGGCACCGAAACCGCGAACCGTGGCGCCCGCTTGGCGGGTCACGGCCCTTGGTCTGCCCCCTCTCGCGGAGAGGAACGGGGGCGTTCGGCATCCTGCAGAACGAACCGGCCGCCGCGAACACCCGCGGCAACCCGGAGTCGGTCGACCAACCGACAGGCGGAAGTTTAGGCCTTGTCCGGGTTCGAAGCCGTCCTCCAGAGCCCGGCCGGGGTCCGCTGACGGGTCGGGAATCGCTAGAAAAGCCCCTCGCCTCGCGCCCCGGTCGCGGGGCCGGCTCGCAGCGACTGCTCGCGGCCTTCCTCGTCCGCCTTCATGAGATCTGAAATCGTTCCGCGAGGCCACCAGAGCCCTGTTCGAGCCCACGCCCAACGTGAGGAGTTAGCGGTACCGGGCTGCCCGCATTCGGGACAGACGGTCATCGAACGATCCAGCGGGTAGAGGCAGGTCCGGCACAGCCGTCCCGCATGTGTCTGGAGCAGATCGCACGCCGACTTGAGCGCGAGCACGCTCGCAACCCGAGTGAACATCATCCAGCAGGCAAGGCCGACCACAATCGCGAGCGGAGCGGAGTTGAAGGTGAAGTACAGCACCACCCCGGCGAAAGCCGCCATCAGAATCGCGCCGGCTCGGGCCCAGCGAGCTTTTCGAGCGACCGCAGGAATCGCCCACACTTCGAGCGGGAAGAACATGCCGGGCTCCTTCAGCCACGAGCGGCCACAGCAAGGGCACTCCTTGAGCTTCGCATCACTCAGGCAGTTGCACCGCGGACAGCATCGCCTCGGTCGTAAGATCGGCGACCGCGTCAGCAGCAGTTCGAACCCGAGAACTACGACGCCTCCGCCGATGAGCACCAGACTGTCCGAAGAGCTGAAACGACCGCGAAGTGTCGTGAACCCAAGACCGATGAGCGCGATCGGCAGAATCCACCGTCGCGGGTTGCGGTCCTAGAGCAGTTCCTTGATCACGATGTGCCTGCCTCTATTCGACTCCGCGGCGGAAACCAGAAATTCATGTGCGGGAACCGCTTCCGAATCGCAAGAGTACCTGGTCCATGTTGTGGTCGAACGCGCCACGCGTCAGCACTTCATCGGCGCCTGCCGCACGAGCGGCCTGGAGTGTCTCCCGCTCGATGTGGGGTCCGAATGCGAGCACCCGGATCTCCGGCCCGCGAGGTTTCACCCGGGCGATCATCGCCATGGCGATCTCCGGAGATGCAAGATCCACGAGCAAAGCTCCGACCGGGCTGTCCGCCAGCCGCGCCTCCAGCATCTCCATGTTCCGCACCGGGCGGCAGGCCAGCCCCAGCGCGTCCGCTGTCGCCTTGATCTTGCTGGCCCAGAGCAGGTCCGCCGCGAAGTACACGATCATGCCTGAATCAAAGGCCGGCATTCAGTCGTCCGGATCGACGGCCCCGACGCCGTACCTCACGTCCCTGCACCCGTTCTCGAGGAGCCACTTCGCGAGGACTTCGGGTCCGCGCGAAGGGTCGTTAAACCGCAGGCCGGAGATAAAGATCTCCTGCCCTTCCACGAAGCAATATCCATCGCCCGCGCAGACCCATTCCTGTTCCGTTCCCGCCCGCCCCAGACGCGGAGCAAAGAGTTCGGTTTCCTTTTCAAAGATGCTCGCGGGCGGCGCGGATTGGATCAGTTCGAGATACTCCTGAGCCATTTTTCGCTCGGGCTCTGAACCCAGTTCTTCGATGGTCTTGCGCACGGCCGCCTCGTGCAACTCGCGGCGCCGGGCGACAAACCTCTTTGTCAGCGCCTGTCTCTTCTCCGGATCCAGCCGCAGGTCCATGAATTCTTTGTTCATGCTCTGCATTTCGGGATCGTCGTCGGTTTCGACTTTCTCAAGACGGAGGTACAGATCCCTGGCCCGCCGCACTTCCGCGCTCGGACTGCCCGCCCACGGCGGCAGCAGCTTGCTGTTGCCCGGCAGAGCGAAAAAGTCGCCAAATTCCTGATCGAGTTTGGTCGCCTGAGCCGCATCGGGCACCGTCGCGGCAAAGTTGAACATCAGCCCCGCCCGCTCACCCTCGCAGTCTACGACGACCGAAGGCCCCGCGAGCGCCTCCGCCCACGCGCGCTGCCGCGCAAGATCATCCTTTGGAACCGAGACAAGCACCGTATCACCCAGCATCGTGACGGATTCGCCCGGCTTGGCAAGTGCCGTTGCCCTCTCAAAGAGATCTCTCCCCCCGCCGGCAGAAGTGGCCGCGACAAAGCTCCGCTCTCCCGCGCTGCTGCCGCTCCTTCTGATCTTCTCCGGTACAAGGCTGTGCTGCGGACGCTGCGCATCATCACGCGCGGTATCCATCGCCTTGGCACGCCCCGTCATCACGAGCACGACAGCGAGCAGCGTCACCGCCCCAAAGCTCCCCGCGTACAGCAGGAGGAGCGAAGCGCTCGCAAGAACCCCCGGGGGCCGGGTGTTCAGATCTTCAAATACTCCCAGTGTCTGCTGCGCAAGCAGCCTTGGGTGAATCGGGCGTGAGAACTTCGCGCGGATCCGATCGATGATGGTGTCCGCAGCCTCCGCGGGGATCGTCCGGCCGTCCCGCGACTCGGGCGAAAAGCCCTCGCGCCGCAGGGCACGCGCGATCTCGGCAAGCTTGATGGCGCGCGGCAGGCCGGCGATGGGCCCCGCCGCCAGCCCGATCAGTATCGGGCTCTTGGTAGGAATGGCAAGTCCCATGAATGCCAGCGCGGTCGCCACGCGGAACACCGCATCCAGCCAGAAGTTCCGCGAGAACAGGATGACGTGCGCCACGCGGCCGCCGTCGAGCGGCAGGATGGGCAGCAGGTTGAACCCGTTCAGGAACAGCATCATCACCGCGAGCTCGACGACGAATCGCTGGTGTGTCCACGCTCCCGCAAAAGCCAGCGGGATCGAGATCGCAATGCCCGGCAGCGGGCCCATCAGCGCAACGATCACCTTCTTCCACGCCGCCACGTTGTAGTGCTGGCCCGAAACCGCGGCCCCAAAGCCCGGGATGAAGAACATCCGCAGGTTGGAATAGCCGAAAAACTTCATGGCCACGAAGTGCCCGAGCTCGTGCAGCAGCAGGATGCCCACCAGCATCCCCATCCGCACCCAGCCCGAGATGCCCGGCAGCCCGATCGCGAGAAATGCGATCAGCGACACAACCAGGATGATCGCCGTCGCGCCCCAGTTGGTCTTTGTGTTCTGGATACGCCGGATCTCCGCCATCACGTCGGGGTTTCTGCTCGTTTCCTCCGCCGCCGGCGCAGCGCCGGCGGGCTGGAAAACTCCCCGGTCGACATGAAAGTCACGGATCTCCTCGTGCAGCCGTTCGAATGTCCCGACCGCCTCTTCGCCATCAAGAACGGCAATCGCCCGTGATCGCGAGCGGCCCACCTCTTCGAGATGCACTTTCAGCAAATCAGCCGCGTTCGCCCCCGTCCGCCGCACGGTCCGGATGTGGGGGGGTGAAGCCAGGTCCGGCTTGCTGGAGAGGCTCCAAACCGGGTCGTCGTTCTCAAACTCGGTAACAAACTCGAAAAAGGTTGTCTGCTTCGGAACCCGCGGCGCCCACCAGAGGTGCCTGTGAATCCGTGCCGCGACCGGCCGCGACCGGTGGGTGAATGTCACGAGCCAGTGCTTGCCGCGGTGCAGGTCATCACGGATGAAGAAAAAAACCGGCTCGTGAAAACCCAGCGTCCCGAGTTCTTCGATTTGAGATGCGAGTAATTCTGCTTCCTCGGCCGGGAAGGAGCCGGCCTCAACACGAAAGTCGCTCAGGGAATCAACCGGCGGATCGTCCGGCGAGCCGGAAGATCGCATCCGAAAAATTCGGAACAACACCCACGCGACCAGGGCCAGCCAGAGGGGCCCGGCCGCCCTGAGTTCCGCGAAGCTCACTTTTCGGGCGTCCAGCCGATACGCAATCGCGGGCCCCGCATCGGCGGCACGACTTTCGACCGGAACCGTACTTTCCGCCGTCATTTGCTTCCTTCCCTGTTCCGGTATGCAACGCGTTTTCAGCATATCCAAAGCTGCCCCAAATGGGGGCCCGAGCCCATCCCGGACGCTTCGGCCAAGCGGGTGACTCCCCCCGCCCGTCCGAACTACTATTCAGGCCCGGCACCGCGGACGCCGTGGGGGTCGCCCGGGCAATCAGTCAGCCCGACGAGCAGACCGCTTCTCCGCCAATTCACCTGCGGACCAATCTATGACCACCCTTGCCAAGCCCCCGACACAGATGCAAAAACCGAAAAACGTTCCCCCCGCGAGCTACAACTCGCCCATCTTCGACGAGCTTGGCTTCCCCGCCGATCCGCACAACCTGTACCGCCAGACCGTCGGCTCGATGCTTTACGCCGCGGAGCTCATGGGACTTCCGCACCGCGTTCAGATCATCCTCGCCCAGCCCAAGACCGAGATCATGGTCCACTTCCCCGTGAAGATGGACGACGGTCACTACCGTCTTTTCAAGGGCTACCGCGTCCAGCACAACAACGCCCTCGGCCCGTACAAGGGCGGCCTCCGCTTCCATCACGACGTTCACCTCGACGACGTCAAGTCCCTCGCCTTCCTCATGACCATGAAGTGCTCGCTTGTCGGCGTGCCCTTCGGCGGCGGCAAGGGCGGCGTCAAGGTCGACCCTCGCAAGCACAGCAACGGTGAAATGGAGCGCATCGTCCGCCGCTTCACCACCGCCATCGCCCACGGCATCGGCCCCGATTACGACATCCCCGCTCCCGACGTCGGCTCCAACGCCCAGCACATGGCCTGGATCGCCGACACCTACTCGTTCCTCGCGGACGTGGGCGGCAAGGACCCCGCCGCTGTCATCACCGGCAAGCCGGTTGAATACGGCGGCTCCGTCGGCCGCGAGAAGGCCACCGGCCAGGGCGTCGTCGACACGCTGGTCGAAATGCTCCCCGAAATCGGCCTCAAGCCCGAGCAGTGCACCTTCAGCGTCCTGGGCTTCGGAAACGTCGGTTCCTGGTCGGCCAAGATCTTCCAGGACAAGGGCGCCAAGCTCGTTGCCGTCGCCGATCACACCGGCTTCCTCAAGAACGAGAAAGGCATCGACGCCCACGATCTCGCCGTCTACGTCCAGCAGAAGGGCGGCGTCGGCGGGTATCCCAAGGCCACTTCCGTCAGCAAGGAAGAGTTCTACAAGACCAAGGTCGAGGTCTTCATCCCCGCCGCTCTCGAGCAGATGATCCAGGAAGCAGAAGCGAAGATGATCAACGCCGTCGTCATCGCCGAGGGCGCCAACGCGCCAACGACGCCCGCCGGTGAGCGCATCCTCATCGAGCGCGGCATCGAAGTTCTCCCCGCCATCCTCTGCAACGCCGGCGGCGTGACCGTCTCCTACTTCGAGTGGGTCCAGAACAAGACCTACCAGTCCTGGGACCTTGAGCACGTCGATCGCGAGCTCAACAAGCACATGGTCAAGGCCGCTTCCAAGACACGCGACGCACGCCGCAAGTACAATTGCGACCTCCGCACCGCCTCCTACATCGCCGCCTGCGAACGCCTCAATCAGGCCTACGCCGCCCGCGGCATCTTCCCGTAACAGCCGCCAGCCGCAGTCAGTTCGCCCGCCTTCAAACCCCGCAACAGCGGGGTTTTTTCTCGGCAAAAACGCCCGTTCCGTCGCTCCCCGCTCCGATTCTGCCGACTTCCCCGCATCTGGCGGCGTATCCCGAATCCGCCCGTTCCTCCTCCGATAACCCGTTCAAGGGTCTTGCACCCGGGAGTATCCTGAATCCATGCGTTTTCTACTCGCCAGCGCGTTCGCTCTGTTCATTGCACCGGCCTGGCTCCTGGCCCAGCCGCAAGCAGAACTCCGCGAGTACGCAATTTCCAATCTTCAGAGGTCGCGGGGCGAGACGCTCCGGTTTCCTCTCGCGCAGGGAGAGACGCTCGATCTCACCGTGACCAAACTGATCAGGCGGGAACACGGCTTCACCTTGCAGGTTGCTCTCAACGGCGCACATGCGGGCACCGGCACGATCACCGTCGAAAACGGCGTGCTCTCCGCCGGCTTCTGGAGTGACAAGGGTGTCTTTTCCGTCACGCCAGAGCCATCGGTCGCTTCGCGCGATGATGGAACAGGCGTCGCCCTTGCACGCGTCTCGATGCTGTCGCCGCAGGACATGGGACGCTGCTTTCCGTTGACCGATGCGGAACAACCCCGCGCCCGTCTCGAACAGCCCGGCAGACCGTCCGCCCCCTCCGGTGCTGTCAAGAAGGACCTGTCGACCCCCGCCCCGCCCGCGGCCGCAGGCGCAGCCTCCGCCTGCTCATGCTCCGACGATCAATCCATCGTCGATGTCCTCTGCGTCTACACAACCCTGGCAAAGAACGCCGCCGGCGGCGCCGCAAATCTTCAGGCACGCTTCCAGAACGGCATCGACTCCGCCAACGCCGCCTACACGAACTCTGGCATCAATACCGGCGGCGTCAACCGCCTCCAGCTCCGCATCGTCGGCTTCGCCGAAGTCAGCTACGACGAAGTCGCGCCCCAGTGGATCAACCACCTCCAGCGCGTCACCGACACCGCGGACGGCTACATGGACAACGTCCATGCCCTGCGCGATCAGTACAAAGCCGACACCGTCGCGCTCGCCGTTGATGACGCCCGCTTCATCGGCGGCGCCGCCTGGTGGGCGATCTGGGACCAGAAGGACGCCTTCGCGTGCGTGAACTGGCGCACTCTCGGCGGCGGCGATCTCCTCCTTGCACATGAAATCGGCCACAACTTCGGCTGCGCTCACGATTACGAAAACGATCCGACAGCCCCCACGTCCTACGCCCGCGGACACCACTTCGCCTGGAACGGTCAGACCTACGGCACCATCATGTCGTACAACGGCACCGTCCGCCTGCCCGTTTTTTCCAACCCCAACATCACCGCGCCCGGCACCAACCAGCCCGCCGGCGTGGCAATCGGGCAGCCCCGCGCCGCATACAACGCCCTCATGATCCAGCAGACCCGCTGGACGCTCGCCAACTATCGCGACGCCGCCGGAATCATCGACTGCAACGCGAACGGGATCGATGATTCGATCGACATCTCGAGCGGACTCAGCCAGGATGCCAACGCCGACTGCCGCCCCGACGAGTGCGAAGAGAAGCGATACGCCGACGCCCTCACTCCGGGCCCCGGAGACGGTCGCACATGGGCGAACGCCGGCGCCGACCTCGGCGAAATACTCGGTATCGCCACCCTCAAGTGCTCGAACATCAGCCAGGTCTGGGTCGCCGCCGGAACATACACCCCCGGCTCGGGAAGCACCTACCGCGGCAGCAGCTTCGCCCTGCGCTCCGGCCTATCCCTCTTCGGCGGCTTCAAGGGCAAGTCACGCCCGGGCGGCGGCGAGTCTTCCCTCGCCCAGCGCACGCTCGGTGTGAACACCTCAACCCTCTCCGGCAACATCGGCGACCCCGGCACCAGCGCCGACAACGCGTGGTCCACCGTCACCGCGTACAACGTCGGCCCCACCGCCCGCCTCGATGGGTTCACGATCACGGGCGGATACTCCGACTACTCCGGCGCCGGCATCTATCTCAGCAATTCGTCGCCCACGATCGCAGACTGCACGATGACCGCAAACCACGCCGGCTACGGCGGAGCTCTCGAAGCCGACGGACCCGACTCCAGCGTCCTTGTTCAGAATTGCTCCCTCATCGGCAATTCCGCTTCCTGGGGCGGCGGGGCCGTCGCGCTCTATAACGGCGCTAGCCTCACCATCGACAATAGCACCCTCTCCCACAATTCCGCCTCGTGGGGCGGGGCCGTCGCCGTCGACAGCAGCACGCTGACCGTCAGGACCTCCCGCGTCAGCCGCAACACCGCGCTCGTCTACAACGGCGGCGGTGTCGACGCCAATGCCGCCGTGCTCAAGATTCAGAATTCGCTCGTCTCCGACAATTCGGCCGCTTCCGACGGCGGCGGTCTCTGGATCGCCAGCAATACGAACGCCAGCATCGAAAACGTCACCCTCGCCGCGAATTCCGCCGCCAGCTATACAGGTGGCGCAACGGTCTACTTCGCTTCCGCCAACTTCACCAACTGCGTCCTCTGGGGCAACGCCGGCGGGCTCGCTTCTCTCCAGGACAAAAACCTCGTCTACTACAGCGCCACCGGCAATCCGGGATACACATCGGTCCAGGGTTGGACAGGCTCGCTCGGCGGCCTGAACAACAACGCGGGCAACCCGCTTTTTGTCAACCCCGCGGGCGGCAATTACCGCCTCGGCCCCGGTTCAACGTGCATCAACACCGGCGACAACTCGGCCCTCGCGTCCGGTTTTCCCCTTGACATCGCCGGGCTTCCGCGTCGATCCGGCACAATCGACCGGGGCGCGTTCGAATACACCCTCAACAATTGTCCCGCCGACTTCAACGGCGACGGCCTCGTGGACGATTCCGATTTCAGCCTTTTCGTGGGGGGCTACAACACGCTCGATTGCGCCGACGCGTCCATGCCCGCCGATTGCCTCTTCGACCTCAACCACGACGGCATCGTCGAAGACGCCGACTTTTCACTCTTCGCCCTGGCCTACAACGACCTGATCTGCCCCTGATCTTCTCTTGCCTCGTCGATCGCGAATTCAACAAGCACATGGTCAAGGCCGCATATAAAACGACGGCAAATTCATGGACTATGGTGCGCAACATTCATTCCTCATCCGAAAGATCGCGGTGGCTGGCAAGATTCGCACATTCCGGGTACTCGCTCTTCTCGCCTGCTCGCTCGCTTTGTTCGCTTTCATCGCCGCTGCGTACTTCTACTCCGCGATGATCGCAATGCCCGGAAGCACCTTCACCGGCCCGCTACCGCCGCTCACCGAATCTCAAAAACAACTAGCAACAGACCTCCGCACCACCGTCACCCACCTCGCGTCCGACATCGGCAAGCGCAGCATCTACCACCCCAAGGAGCTCGCCGAATCCGCGCTCTACCTCAAGGAGCAACTCGCCGCCGCTGGCTACGAAGTCGACGAACACTCGTTCCCCACCAAAGGCAGCCTCACCCCAAATCTCGAAGCCACGCTCAAAGGCACTTCGCATCCCGACGATATCGTCGTCATCGGCGCACACTACGACACCACCCAGCGCTCCCCCGGCGCCGATGACAACGCCAGCGGCTGCGCCGCCATCCTCGCCCTCGCACGGTCCTTCAACGACAAACCCCAGCCCCGCACCATCCGCTTCGTCCTCTTCCCCAACGAAGAACTCCCCACCGGCGGCACGCCCGAAATGGGAAGCTGGATCTACGCCGAAAAAGCCCGCGCCGACGGCGATCACATCGTCGCCATGCTCAGCCTCGAAATGATCGGCTACTACAGCGACGCACCCGGCTCACAGAAATACCCCGCGCCCCTCTCTCTGTTCTATCCGTCCACCGGCAACTTCATCGTCTTTGTCTCCCGCTTCGACGATCGTGCCCTGGTCAAGCAGTGCGTCGGCGCGTTCCGATCCGTCGCCAGCTTCCCGAGCGAGGGTGCCGCGCTCCCGGCAGTCATCCGCGATATTGGCCGCTCCGATCACGCATCCTTCTGGCGCATCGGCGTTCCCGCCCTCATGGTCACCGACACCGCCAACTTCCGCAATCCCAACTACCACAGCGCCACCGACACCCCCGACACGCTGAACTATCTTCACGCCGCCCGTGTCGTCGAGGGGCTCGAAGGCGTCATCCGTGCTCTCGCGGCGGACTGATTTTCCGGCCGCGATTCCGGAAACCCGCCGCCCGACTTCCGGTACCAATGCACGGCGTCACCAACGAACAGACGCGGCAGTTTCGCGCCCGCTGCCTTCTCGCCGCCCGCGCTCAAAGGAGCGTCCATGCTTGCACAGCTCCGCACGTTCCTGTTTCTCCTCTTTGCGACGGCGACCGCCTCGGCCGGACAGCCCGCCCCCGAGATCAGGTTTTCGCCCGTCGAGGCCGGACATCTCACGGCCGATCACAAAAGCACGGGCGGCGTCTCCATGCTCGATATCGACCGCGACGGAAACCTCGACATCCTCATCACCGCCGGATACGACGTCTCCAAACGCCCCGAGCGCCAGCCAAGCCGGCTTTATTGGGGCGATGGCAAGGGCAACTTCACGCTCGATGAGCACAATCCTCTCACAGAAGCCATCACGTTCGGGAGCGGCAGCACCTGGGCCGATTTCGACAACGACGGAATTCTCGATTGCTTCATCTCCTGCCAGCTCGAAGCGGGCGGAGTGCTCGCACGGGGGCTCGGAAACCGCACGTTCGAGATTCTCTCCGATGCTCCGCCCCATACCGACAAGGCAAACACCTTCTCTTCCACCTGGGTGGACCTCGATGCCGATGGCAATCTCGACCTGCTGCTCTGCAACAACGCATACTCCGCGCCCGATCTGCCTTTCCTCTACCGCGGCGATGGCAAAGGCGGGTTCACCCGCATCACCGCCAACGATTTCGCCGACCGCAAGTCTTCCACCGGCGGCGCCTATTTCTGCGATTACGACAACGACGGCCTGCCCGACCTCTTCGCTCCCAACAACACCGGCAAGGCCTGGCTCTACCACAACGACGGCTCCACCCGTCTCTCGCACGTCCCGCTCCCCGAACTCGACCGAAACCCGTTCCCCGCTTCCGGCTCTGCCTGGGCCGACTACGACAACGACGGCCGCATGGACCTCGCCATCGCGTGCGCGCAGGGCGGCACGGCCCTCCTCTTTCACAACACAGCCACCGGCTTCGAGCCCGCCCCCCTCGCAGACGCACACCTCATAAGCACCAACGCCGGCCTCGTGCAATGGGCCGACCTCGACAACAACGGCGCCGTCGACTGCTTCGTCCCGAACTGGGGAGCCGGATCTCTCCTCTTCATGAACCGCGGCGACGGCACGTTCCGGCGCATCGATGTGCCCGGCCTGACCGATCGCGTCCTCTTCGCCAGCTCATGCGCCCTGGCCGATTACGACAACGACGGCCGCATCGACATGCTCATCGGTCAGTGGCCCCTCCGCCCCGGCGACGGCGAACTGATCCGGCTTTTCCACAACGAAACCACCAATCCCGGAAACTGGATCAAACTCGAGCTGCAGGGCTCGGCCTCCAACCGGACCGCCATCGGCGCCCGCATCCGGCTCACCGCCACGATCTCCGGTCGCGAAGTCACGCAGACCCGGGAGGTCTCCGCCGGCAGCGGCTTTCGCAGCCAGGCCGATCTCCGTCAGCACTTTGGCCTGGGCGATGCTTCCTCGGCAAAGGCGATCATCCGCTGGCCCTCCGGAAAGCTCCAGACCGTCGACAATCTCGCCGCCGGAAAGAACCATCTCATCGTCGAGCAATAGCCCCGCGCCGCACGACAAGACCAGACTAGGTGCGAATGATCCAAAGATGTCCGGCGAAATCGACAGCAATTCTCAGGTCTCCCCGCCCATCGCCGACCTGCGCGCTCTCAAGAAAATCTATTACAAGCCCGACGGCTCGGTGATGGTCGAGGCTCTCCGCGGTATCGACGTTGTCATCCGGCGTGGCGAATACGTCGCCATCATGGGCGCTTCAGGCTCCGGCAAGTCCACGCTCATGAACATCCTGGGCTGCCTCGACCGGCCATCCAGCGGCCAGTACCTTCTCGACGGCAGCGACATCGGCACCATGGGAGATGAAGAACTCTCGATCTACCGCGGCCGCAAGATCGGATTCGTCTTCCAGGCCTTCAACCTCATCCCGCAGCTCACCATCGAAGCCAACGTCGAGGTCCCGCTCTTCTATCAGGGCATACCCCCGCGTGAACGACGCAAGGCCGCCCTCGCTGCACTTGAAGTTGTCGCCCTCGCCGACCGCGTCGGGCACCGTCCCCGCGAACTCTCGGGCGGCCAGCAGCAGCGCGTCGCCATCGCCCGTGCCCTTGTGACAAAGCCGGCCATCCTGATGGCCGACGAACCGACGGGCAACCTCGACAGCAAAACCGGTCAGGCAATCCTGAAGACCTTCGAAGAACTCCACGAAATCGGCATGACCATCATCATGGTCACCCACGACGACAGCATCGCCAAACGCTGCAAGCGAGTCGTCCGTCTCGCCGACGGCCTGGTCTGCGAGGACCGGCTCGTTTCTCCCCAGCCGGCCTGATTCGCTCTTCATTCCGCTCTCAGGTCAGCGCTTTCTTGATATCCGAGATCACCTTCTTTTCGGTCTGACTCTCGGTAAAGAAGACGCCCAGCACGCCGCCGCTCGCTTCCGCGACCGCGTGCGCGTGCTTCAGAAGCTCGTCGCGGAACTTGTGCAGTTCATCGGGGCTCAGCACCTTCTTGAGCTCCCTGGCGTACATCGCCCAGAGCGCCCGCCCCTCCGGCGTCGGGCCTTTCTTCAGCCATTCCTTCAGGCGTCCAAGCGCCGCGCTGTTCTCGGGCAGCCCGAACTTCCGCGCCGCCGCCAGCACCGCGTCCGCCTCTTCCGAATCGAAGTTGCCGTCCGCCCACGCGATTTCAACCAGCGGAAAGAGCTTGAACGCCAGCGCCATCTCGCCCCGGACGTTCGCCGCGATCATCCGGTCAAGAACCTCGGAATTCGTGATCCCCGTGGTCTTGCTGAGCTCTTCCTTCGCCAGCTTCGCCTCGAACACGCTCCGCATCTTGTCGACAAGCTCAGAGTCCTGCTTGCGGAAAAACCCCTCTTCAAGGCTCCGGCCACGCTCCAGAAACGCATCGCTGTTCCGCTGCGGATTCATCAATGAACTCTCCTTGCCGACGTCGCGGCGCCTCGCCGCCCCCGTCAACACCGGATTCTACGGGGGTCCAACCCCTCTTTCGACGATCCGCGGTTCCGGCCCGTCCGTAATTTCAAGTACCATGGACGCCATGATCTCCCCGATGACTCTGCTCCTGACCGTCCTGGCGCTCGCCGCACCCGAAAAGGCCGCGCCACAGTTCATCGATGTCGTGCAGGCCAATTTCGCCGCCTGGGATCTCGACCGCAGCGGCGATCTCTCGATCTCCGAAATCGACCGCCTTGTCGTCGCCCCGCAGCTCAAGGGTGATCAGGCCGCCGCGATCGCCGCCATGAAAACCGTCCGCCGCATCGGTTATCCCGCCGGTCCCTACACACTGGCCAATTTCGACGCCGCCGTCAAACTCCAGCAGAAATACGCCCGGCACGCCGCCGACGACCCGGCCGACGAAAAAGGCTCCGCCTTCTTCAACGGCGCCGGCATCGACTGGCAGAAGGTCTTCATCGCCTGCCGCGACCGCATCGAAAACCCCGAGCGGGCGCTCTTCCGCAAGGACAGGCTCAGCCTCGAGCAGATCCGCCAGGGCGCACTGGGCGACTGCTACTTCGTCGCCATGATCGGCAACCTCGTCTATCACCAGCCCGACAAAGTCAGGAAAATGATCACCGTCCAGAAAAACGGAGATCTACGCGTCGCCTTCGCCGACAGCGAAACCATCGTCATGCCCGCCCTCACCGACGCCGAGATCGGCGTCTCCTCCTCAAGGGGAGAAGAAGGCAACTGGATGGCGGCGTTCGAAAAAGGCTTCGGCCTCCTCCGCCAGGCGCAGTACCCCGAAAAGTACAAGGACGGCGTCGCCTCCGACACCATCGGCCGCGGCGGTCAGCTCTACGTCACCATCCGAATCCTCACCGGCCACGAATCCGAAACCTACCTCCTCCGCACCAACATCGAACGCCGCGGCGACTCCGCCGTCGCGCAGCTCGCCGCCAATCCAAACGACCTCGCCCGAATGGTCCGCGAGAAAATCAAGCAGCCCATTTCCAGGAAGAAACTCATCGGCGCCGGCACGATCCCCATGGAAGATCTCCCCCCGGGAATCCCCAGCCGCCACGCCTACGCCGTCCTCGGCTACGACCCCGCGAAGGACATCGTCACGGTCTGGAACCCGCACCGAAACTCCTTCAAGCCCGCCGGCGCACCGGGTCTGAAGAACGGCTACCCCACAGAACTCGGCGTCTTCAAAGTCCCCATGGTCGAGTTCGTTCAGATCTTCGACATGCTCGAGATTGAACTCGATATCTCCGCCGTCACCGAGGGCCAACGCAGCGGCAAAACCAGCGGCGGCAAGTAGCCCAACGCCTGTTTCCTCGTGACTTTGAACCCCCAGCCGCCCGCTTGACTTCGACTCTTTGAATGTTAGTATTGACTAGCAAAAGGAGCCGCGCATGTCCTACCGCCTGATGGTCCCCATCGCACTCACCGCAGCACTCGCCGCCTGCCAGTCCCAGCCCAAAGAGGAAGCCCCCTCCAAGCAGGCCGCGCTCACGCCCGGCGGCGTGAAGCTCAACCTCGTCAAAGGCCAGACCACGCAGGCCCAGGTCCAGGAAGTCTTCGGCCCGCCCGATCTTGTCACGCACAAGGACAACCAGCAGATCTGGACCTGGGACAAGACCACCTTCGACTGGGAAAAGCGTTCGGACTACGCCACGCTCATCCTGATCGGTCAGGGCGGCGACCGCGTCCGCTCCAGCTCAAAATCCACTCTTCTCATCGTCTATTTTGACGACAAGGACGTCGTGACCGATTACAAGTTCAATACCGTGAAATATTGAACCAGAGTCCGGCATCGCAGGGAGAGCTCACCATGACCAGGCGTTCTGCATTGCTTCACACCACCGCGCTTCTCGCCCTCGCCGCGCCGGGATTGCTCTCGGGCTGCCAGAGCGATGTCGCCTACTCCCAGTCCGCCCTCAACTCGCTGCAGACCCGCGAATTCAACTTCACGATCGATAAGACCTTCGACGCCTGCGTCGGTTCGCTCTTTGACCTGGGCTACACCATCCGCAGCTCCGACAAGCGCGGCGGCTTTGTCAGCGCGGTCAACCAGGGCAGCATGCTCCAGATCAAGCTCGATCAGCTCGGCCCGACCAACACCGCCGTGCGCGTCAGCACCAGCGAAGGCGGCCAGACCCGCGTCGACAAGCCCCTCATCGACGCCTTCTTCAACACCCTCGAACGCCGTCTTCTCACCGCCGAGCGGGGGACCTGAGAATGAGCGCCGCGAGAGTGATGGGGGCCCTGTGCTTTGCCATCGCGGTTCTGCTCTTGCCCGCCTGTGAGTCCACGCCTCCGCTCTCTCCCACGCAGTGGAACGCGATCGAGACCCGTTCTGTCCAGGCCCCGCGGGACGAAGTTCTCCGCGCCGCCGCGGCCGTGATCCTCGATCAGGGTTACTACTTCACAGCCTCCGATCAGGGCGCAGGAACCATGACGGCCGCCCGCGTTCCACTCGTCTATCAGGACCAGTACCGCCGCACCGGCGGCATGCGCAGCTCGGCTCCGGTCGACACGATCGCGGTCTGGGTTTCGCAGATCAGCCCCGCCGAATCCTCGATGCGAATCCAGCTCCGCGAGTCGGGCGAGCACATCGCCAGCGATGAACGCGTCTCCGCCTTCTGGAACGCGGTCCAGCGCCGGCTGCTCGCAAAGTCGCCTCCTTCCGATCCTCCTTCGCGGCAGGAGGGCGTATGAACCGGCTCTCCCCGATTCTCATCTCGCTCGCCTGCGCTCTCTTGCTGGGATGCGAGGCATCACCCCCGATGACCCAGACGCAGGTCGATGCGCTCGAGATCCGCGAGATCGAGGCTCCGCCCGACCGGGCTTACGCGGCCGCTTCCAACGCCCTGCTCGATTCCGGCTACCAGCTGCATGTTTCTGATGCGGACGCCGGGATCATCACCGCGGAACGCCGGGTCGATCCCTCGGTCGCCACCAACACCGCCAAGCTCCTTATCACGGCGATCCTCACGCGTGGCATGGCCGCTCAGGATCAGCCGCCCGACTATTTCGGCGTGTGCGTCGAGATACTCCCCCGCACCGCATCCGCCACCGCCGTGCGCATGCAGACCTACCTCAACGGCCGCGTCGAGCCCGCAGACAGCCCGGCAAGTCAGAAGACGGTGCAGGAACTCTGGACCCTCATGCAGCGTCAGGTCCTTATGAAAGATCTTCCCGTTCCGGCGGCCGCACCCGCACCCACCGCCAAATAGCGCACGGCCGGAATCCGTTTCTTACTTCTTCGGATCCTTCTTCATTCCCGGGATGAGGTCGATCGCCTTCTTCGCGGCATCATCCACCTGCTTCTTGCCCTGTTCAAGAGCCTTGTTGGCCGCGTCTGTGCCGATCTTCTGGACCGCACCTTTGGGGTCCGCAAGAACCTGCATCCCGATCTTGTCCAGACCTCCAAGATTCGCGAGGCCGCCCTGCAGATCTCCCAGCATGTCGGCCGGCAGAATCCCGCCGCCCTTCTCCGCCGCGGCGCCGAGCACCGCCTGCACGATGATCGAGGCCAATTGCTCCATCGTCACGCCCGTCCCGCCCACGCCGGTCCCTGTCTGGCCCACGTTCTGAAGGTGAATTTCCTGAATGGGAATGTTGAGCTTCGTCAGGTCGCCGATCTTGCCCGGTCCGCCCACAAGGTCGACACCGACCCGGATGTTCTTGAGCGTCAGGTCCTTGATCACAAAGCGCTTGTCGCTGTTTGAAGAACTCCCACCGGCAGAGCCCGACGACTTCAGCTTGTTGAGGTTGTCCAGGATGACCGCGTAGTTGGCCTTTGAATTCTTCTTCTGAAGCGACACGGTCAGATCATCGAACGAAAGCCTGGGAAGTTCGACCACCGGCTGCCGCAGCGAGTCCAGGGACACCGCCACGCCCGCGCTGCCCATGGTCAGGAAGCTCGGCGAGTCATACCCCGGCGGGTTTGAAACATTCAGCCCCGACATGGAAAAGGTCCCCCCCAGTATCCCCACGCTCGCGGAGCGGAGCGTCGTCGGCACGCCCAACGCGTAACTCCCGCCCCTCTCGATGGCGGCCTTCGCGATCGAATCGATGTAAAAGAAGATCCCGATGACCCCGACAACAAGCACCAGGACAACCAGGACGACAAGCGCCAGCAGCTTCTTGATCAAGGGTACCTCCCGCTCCAATCGTACCGCGCTGTTTCGGGTACGCTTCGGGCCCTGGGAGGTTGTCCTATGAACCCGTTTGTCCGGTCGTCCTTTCTGATCGCTTCACTCACGCTCACGCTCGCCGGCTGTTCCAGCACGCGCCAGATCCCCGAGGCGCAGCTCCGCGAAATGGCCGCCCGCGACGATGAGGCCTTCCGCGCCGAGTTCCGCGGCGCGGTGTCGCGTCTCCTGGACCGCGTCTCCCGGCGCATGGAGCAGAACCCCTCCGAGCCGGTCACCATCCACGTGCTCGCCCTCTCGGGAGGAGGCGACTACGGCGCCTTCGGCGCGGGCATGCTCGTCGGCTGGAAGAACGCTCCGGGCGAGTTCAAGCGCCCCGACTTTGACGCCGTCACGGGTGTCAGCACCGGCTCCATGCTCGCCCCGTTCGCCTACGTCGGCACCGACGAGTCCTATCACGCGATCGAGAGTTTCTACCAGAACCCCAAGCCCGACTGGGTTGAAATGCACTGGCCCTTTTTCTTCTGGCCCTCGAACGAGTCGTTCGCAACGATCCCCGGCCTCCGCCGCGACATCAAGAGCGCGCTCGACCACAAGTTCGCGGGAGAGATGGCGGCGCAGGCGGAGCAGGGCAAGCTGCTGCTGGTGGCGGCATCCAACCTCGACCTCAGCAAGCAGCGCTACTGGGACCTCGGACCCCTGGCGATCGAAGGCTTCAAACAGGGCAACCTCGATCAGGTTGAGCTCCGCATGCTCGCTTCCTCGGCGATCCCCGTGGTCTTTCCGCCGGTGCAGATCGGAGATTTCCTGTACGCCGACGGGGGCGTGACCGCCAACGTCCTGCTCAAGCTTGACCCCAAGGACCCCGACGGCTTCATCCAGCTCTGGCAGAAGAAGTTCAAGGGAAAGCCCATCCCGCGCGTCCGGTACTGGATCGTCATCAACAACCAGATCCACCCCGCGCCCGCCGCCGTTCAGGAGCGCTGGCCCAGCATCGTGAGCCCCGCGCTGGCGATGTCGATCCGGTCGGGCACGCTCGCCGAAGTCCGCTGGCTCGCGGCCGAAGCCATGTATGTAAACGCGGAATATGGAGCCGACATCGAAGTCCGGACCATGGCCATTCCCGATGACTGGCGGCCCCCGGTCAAGGGCGACTTCAAGAAGGAGACCATGGACTCCCTCGCGGAACTGGGCGAAAAGATGGGCGCGGATCCGAACGCCTGGATGCTCTGGTGCAACAAGGCCATGTCCGACTCGCGCAACGCCGCCCCGCACCCCGAAGGAGCCACCGGCCTGCCGCGCTCGCAAACACCAGACAAGTAGCCCGCGGGTTCATCGGGGGGAATTCGTGCGGAATGCCTGGGGAGACCTGGCCGGGGGTCAGGCTTCGCTGTAGAACCCGCCTCCCATGTCTTTGAGTTTGCCGGACCGGGCGAGAACCTGCCAGATCGCATCCGGAAAGCCGTCGGGCGGCTTGATCGCGTCAATATTGGATTCGCGGCCGCCCGAGGTGTAACGCCCGCCCAGCCGGGACTCATCGGCGAGCCGGCTCACCTTGAGCCGCTTGTGAAAGGCGCGGAACGCCGCGTCGATCTCTGAGGCCGGGAACTCGGGGAGCGGGGCCGCGGCTGCTGCTGCCGCCTTGCCTTCGATGGCGTCCAGGAACGCGATCAGGTCGTCGATGTTTCTGCTCTTCACGACCTGCTCGATCCTGCCCGCGTCGTTGGATATGCGAGCGAGAAGACGCGAGGCCAGGGCCCAGGACTCGGCGGCGTTGCCGCGCGATGCGCGGAGGTCTTTGGCGATGGACCGGACTTTCTCCGTGAGGTTCATGAGCACAGCATAGAGAAACGAGGGGATCGGGTATCGGACCATCCACATCGGGCCGGCACGGGCTGCCTCGCGCCGGCGAATTCACAGGACTTTCACCGGTGTGGCGTATGTTCGGATGGAGGCAAGCATGGAAGCGACGAAGCAAGGCGATCTGGAGGCGTGCGCCCATTTGTGCCACGAGTGCCAGGACATGTGCCTGAAAACTCTGGGACATTGTCTTTCCATGGGCGGGATGCATGTGGGACGCGAGCACATCACGCAGATGCTGGACTGCATCGCCATGTGCGGGCTGGCGCACGAGTGCCTGCACCGGGAGTCTGGAAGCTCGTCGCTGATCTGCCGCGCCTGCAGCGAGATCTGCCGGTCGTGCGCGCGGGGCTGCGAGGAGGTCGGGCGGGGCGACCTCAAGATGCGGGAGTGCGCCCGGATGTGCCAGCGCTGCGCGCAGGAATGCGCTTCCGTGGCGTATTAATTCGCGGCGATTTTCACATTTATGAATTTTCATGTTTGCTTGTTACGTTCCTGCGGCCCTCCGGGCGCCAGGAACAAGTGGACATGCCTTTTGATCGCAAGCCGTACCGGTTGAAGAAAAGAGTTTCGAAGAAGAAGGCGCCCAAGCGTGGCGGAGCCGGCGGCGGCCGGCACCGGACGGTGAGCGATGCCGCGCGGCTGGCGGCGATCGTTGAGAATTCGGACGACGCGATTTTGAGTAAGTCGCTCGACGGGACGATCCTGACGTGGAACGCCGCGGCGGAGCGGATGTTCGGGTTCTCCGAGCGTGAAGCGGTGGGGCGCTCGATCACGATGATCATTCCGCCGGACCGGCTGGGAGAAGAAAAGGAGATCCTTGCACGCATCGTGAAGGGGATGAGGGTTGATCACTTCGAAACGGTCCGTCTGACCCGGTCGGGCGAGCCCGTGCAGGTGTCGGTGACGATTTCGCCGGTGAGGGATGATGCGGGGAAGGTGATCGGCGCTTCGAAGATTGTGCGTGACATTGCTCAGCAGAAGGCGGCGGAACATCGGACGCGCATTCTGGTCGGGGAGCTGGACCATCGCGTGAAAAACGCGCTGGCGGTTGTGTCATCACTCGCCAGGGCCATGCTGGAGAACGCGAAGTCGATCGATGAGTTTGGCCCAGCTTTTGAGGGCAGGCTGCTGGCGCTGGCGAGCGCGCACAAGCTGCTGAGCGATACGGGCTGGGAGGGAACGACACTGCGGCGGTTGCTGGAACGGATCGTTTCCCCGTTGTGTCCGGATCCCGGGCAGCTTCGGCTGAGCGGGGATTCCGCGATGATTCCCGCGCGTACTGCGCCGGCGGTTGGTCTGGTGCTCCACGAGCTTGGGACCAACGCGGCCCGGTTTGGGGCCTTGTCGACGCCGCGGGGGCATGTCGATGTTCAGTGGGAGATTTCGTCCGTGCGCGACATGGGGCGGCTGCACGTGGTGTGGACCGAGAGTGGCGGCCCTCCGGCGCGCCAGCCTGCCCGCGCGGGCTTTGGCACGGGCCTGGTCCGCGACGCCATTGAACACCAGTACGGGGGCGTGGTGAAATTCGAATATCGGGCGACGGGGTTGCGGTGCGAATTTGACATGGGCTGGTCGCAGCTGGTTTCGTCCGGCGTGGGAGTGCGTGAGGGGGGCCTGCGCTCATGATGACCTCGGAGGCGAATCGGGCGGGGCTGGAGGGCCTGCGGTTTATCGTCGTGGAGGATGAGCCGCTGGTGGCGCGAGCGATCGTCCGGATGCTGGAGCGGAGCGAGTGCAATGTGCTGGGTCCCTTTGCGAGCACGGCCAATACGTTTGAAGCGCTGGCGCGCGGCGAGGAGTTTGACGGGGCCCTGCTGGACATCAACCTCGGCAACGAGCTTGTGTATCCGCTGGCGGAGGCGATGCGGAAGGAAGGCCGGCCCTTTGCCTTCCTGACCGGCTACTCGCGGAGCGCCATCCGCGAAGACTTTCGGGACCGCCCGATGCTCGAAAAGCCCTTCTCCAGTGCGGAGCTCCTGCAGTTTCTGAGCAGGACGTTCGCGAAGAAAGAAGAGCGGTAGCTTCTGTCTGTTCGGCCTCCGGCCGGCGATGAATCGGGGCGAGTTGCTTCACTGCACGAGCCATCAGCGCCACCGAAGGCATTCATCGGGCAGACGCTATGGCTGGGGGAGTGGCGGCTGGGGCCCGTGATCTGGCGCTGCGGGAGGGGCCGCCTTTTTGGTGGAGCGCCGGAAGGGAAAGAACATGTGGGCCGAGAGCGATTCGGGGATGGAGTCGTTGCGGAGGCCGTATTTCGTGGGGAGGTAGCGGGGGAAGTGGGCGGTGCCGAACAGGACGTCCCAGATGGGGAAGATGCCGGCGAAGTTCCTGTCGATGCCTTCCTCGTCGGAGGCGTGGTGCCAGCGGTGGTAGGCGGGGCTGACGAGGATCCAGCGGAAAGGGCCGAAATCCCATTTCAGGTTGGCGTGAAGGAACATGACGTAGAAGGCGACGAGCGGAACGACGGAGACGATGGCGAGTGCCGCGAAACCCAGGAGCAGGATCGGGAGCAACTGGCAAGAGCGGGTGATGAGGTCGTTGAGCGGGTGGACTCGGGAGGAAGAGATCCAATTCATCTCTTCGGGGGAGTGGTGGATGGCATGGATGCGCCAGAAGCGGCCGACGTGGAGGCCGCGGTGGGTCCAGTAATCGACGAAGTCGGAGAGGAGCAGGATCTCGAAGCACTGGAGCCAGAGGGGCTGGCGCGAGACGGGGCCGAACCCCTTGATGAGGAAATCCTTGGGGATGTTCTCGAAGCCGATGCAGGCGGCGGCGAGGATGAGAATGACAGCGAGGATCGCGCCCGTGAAGCAGCGGGTGAGCAGGGGCGTGCAGAACCAGTAGAACGCGTCGAGCCAGAAGCCCTTGCGCCAGAGCAGTGGCTGGGCGTGCGCCGGTGCGAACCGCTCGGCGGGTGTGAGGAGGATTGCGCAGAGGCCGGCGAGGGCGACGACCTGTGTGACCGAGTCGGCGCCGGGGAAGAGTGGACTGATGGAATGGAAGAACTCGTCGTGGGTCATGGCGGGTGCGCGTTCGATCTTACCTTGCGGGGCCGGACGGAGCGAGTGGGATTTGAGCCCGGCCGGCTTAGGGTGAACGGACGCGCCGGAATCGTCGGGAGGGAAGGGCGATCGGGGGGATGTTGGCCGGACAGTGCGGGTGCGGGACAGAAGTCACTTGTGGTACAAAGGCGGCGAAGGAACGACGGAAAGAGTCAATCAGGGGCTTTTTATGACGAACGGACAGGAAGCGGATGCGTCGGGCTTTATGGAAGAGATCTGTGAACATTTCGGGCGGCATTACGGGAGGAGTGAGATCGTTCTGCACGAGATCGTCTCGGACGACCTGCACATCGATGTGTTCCCGATTCCGCCTTCGGAGGGATGTCCGTTCTGGACTCTGCATACGACCGGGATGAGCGAGATCGCGATGGAAGTGCCGCCGGAGGTGGCGGAAGGAGATGACGATCTTGCGGCGCTTCAGTATGCGGAGATGATGATCCACCTGCCGCCGGATTGGCCGGTTCTGGAGAAGGACCCGGAGAAGGCGCGAGAGACGTATTGGCCGATCGGTTGGCTGAAGCGTGCGGCGCGGCTGCCGCACGAGATGGCGACGTGGCTGGGCGTGGGGCACACGGTGCAGTTCAGTGAGCCGGAAGAGGAGATTGAATCTGGGGGATTCGCGGGGATGCTGGTGCTGCCGCCGCTGGGCCCGGAGGGGGCGGAGCGGGCCAGGCTGTCGGACGGTCGGATTGTGAACGTGCTGATGATCCTTCCGCTGTACCGGGATGAGCTGGACTTTGCGTTGGAAGAAGGTGTGGAGGCGCTGCTTGCGAAGCTGGAGGAGGCGGAATTGCCGCCGGTCGTGGAGGTGGGGCGGAAGAGCGTTCTTGAGAGTTGAGTGCGGGGCCGTGGGGAGCGTGGGTTTTTTCCGCCGGGTGCGGGGCTGGCGGATTGCGGGCTTTCGTGGCGGAGGGCTGGATGGCGAGCCGCTCGAGAAAGCGGGCGGCTTTGAGCATGGTCTCGTCGGCGCGACGGATGCCGTTTTGGCCGGCGTCGTCGGTGGAGTGTTTTCTCGGGAGGGCGAGGTGCGCGGCGATGATGTTGGCCGCGGACTGTGCGGCGGCGGGCATGGCGAGCTGGCTGATGAATCGGGCGCGGGCGATGGCGGCGGTCTGCATGGAGTTGAGGCGTGCGACGATCTCCGGGCGCGTCATCCATCGCGAGAGGGCTTCGAGCGTGATGTCCCGGCTGGCGCAGATCTGCTTGAGCGACAGGGAGGGGTCGGAGAGATCGTGGATGAGGTCAATCTCGGGGAGGCTGGTTTCTGTGGGTGGATTGAGCGGATGGCTGTGCGAGACCATGGCTCCAGAATACCATACTAATACCAAACGAACGATATGGTTTTTGGATTATTTTTGAAAATGATTTTAAATCATTGTTATGAAAGTGTTTGTGTTGGCCTGACTTCGCAGTGCGCGGGGGCGGCCGGGTGGGAAGCCCGGTAGTTCATCGATGCGGGGGCCTGAACTGATTGCGGACGCGCGGCCAGAATCCAGCCGGTGCCGGCGGACGAATACCGGGTTGGGAGGTGCCCGATGCCGGTTGCTTCGACGTTTGTTGCTGCGCTTGTTGGTTTGGCCGGTCTGGTGCCGCCGGGCGAGCATGCGGAGCCTGCCAAGGCCGATGCGGTGGTTGAGCATGAGCCGGAATTGCCGCGGGCGGGCGAGACGGTGCGCGTGGGGGGCGATCGGGACGCGGTGGCGAAGCGGAAAGAGAACGGCGGCAAGGTGGTGTTTGTTGCCGCGGGAGTGAATGAGATCGATACCGCGTTGCCGGAGGGGTATCCGGCGCCAACGCCTCCGGGCGCGATCGATGTGAAGAGCTATCCGGTCGTGCGGCGGGCGGTGGTGGAAGGTGAGATTCGTCCGAACGGTGATGCGGGTGGCGAAGGGTTCTGGCCGCTCTTTCGTCATATTCAGCGGCGGGACATTGCGATGACCAGCCCGGTCGAGATGGAGTACAAGGAATCGACACCGGAGAAAGCGGAAGGCGATGAGGCGAAGGGGGCCGAGCACTGGACGATGGCGTTTTTGTATCGGCGGCCGGATCAGGGCGAGGCCGGACAGGACGGAGCGGACAAGCGGGTGAAGGTGGAGGATGCTCCGCCGGTGCTGGTGATCGCGATCGGGATGAAGGGCGACTATTCGCGTGTGTCGCTCGCGAAAGGCGAGAAGGAACTCGAGACCTGGCTTGCGGCGCAGAAGCGGTTTGAACGCGCGGGTGCGACGCGCGTGCTGTATTACCACGGGCCGACGTGGCGGCCGTGGAGGAAGTGGTCGGAGGTGCAGATTCCGGTGGCGGTGGTGGGGGAGAAGAAGTAGGGGGCGGTCTTCGAAGCGGCCGCGATGGTTGTGGCGATTGATTTGGCCGCGGCTTGGCGCGGGAGGAAAATTCACCCGGACTTCAGAGATAGGTGCGTGGCGCGAACCCGGGTGGATGGCCCGTTGCGGCGACGGCAGGAGAACACATCCCGGCGTTTGGGGTGCTTAACCGAAATGTTGGGCCCACGCGTCTTCCAGGGTGGCGCACTGCGACGCGCTGGGAAACACGACGGTTTGGAACGGGCTGCGCCAGATTGGCCAGGAGTCGATGACTTCGCAGCGAAAGGGCGGGCAGCGGACGGAGCGGACCGCGTCGGTGATCACCCGGTAGCGACAGTCGGAGCGGAGCTCTTGAAAGTGTGGGTGGTCGGGCGAATGGACGAGCGTCTGCGTCACGATGAGCCTGCCGCAGATCGCCGGCACGGGTCGCTCGTGTGCGAGGCGGGTGATGACCCAGATCACGTCGTCGGTGTTGAGCGAGCGGAGCTCGGGGCCGCCCCAGAGGTCGTGGCCGTCGAGCCCTTCGTGGCGTTCGCTCTGTTCGCGCGAAGATTCGAACACGATGCAGTGCATGGAGGCTCCCTTGCGCGTGCTCAGCGGGATCGCTTTTTCGCGGCGATGCGCAGCGGGTCGGGCTTGCGGATATCGCTGGCGAGTCCGACGGCCTTGAGCGACCTGATCAGCCAGTAGCTGGCGTCGAGTTCCCACCAGCGCAGGCCGTGGCGGGCGCTTGTGGGAAAGGCGTGGTGGTTGTTGTGCCAGCCCTCGCCCATGGCGAGGATGCCGACGATGGCGTTGTTGCGGCTTTGGTCGCGGCTTTCGAAGGGCCTTGTTCCCCAGAGGTGACAGATCGAGTTCACGCTCCAGGTGATGTGATGGACGAGCAGCACACGCACGAGGCCGCCCCAGAGAAAACCGAGCATCACGCCGGTCCAGGACATGGAGAGGAGACCCGCCAGCGCCGCCGGGAACGCCAATCCGAAGATGACCCAGGGAATGAACTGACGGTCGGCGAGCGCGATCGCCCGGTCGCGCTTCAGGTCGCGGGAGTATTTGCCGAGACCCTTGGACGCTGGTCCGAGCAGCCAGCCCAGGTGTGCGTGGAACGCGCCGCGCAGCGTGGAGGCAAGCCCCTGGCCCCATGAGCCCCGCCGCCCCATGTGCGGTGAATGGGGATCGTGCTCGGTGTCGGAGTGCTGGTGATGCTTGCGGTGCTCGGCGCACCAGCGAATGACCGGCCCCTGTGCGGCCATGGAACCGGCGGCGGCGAGGAGATAGCGGATGAGCGGGGGCGTTCGGAAAGACTTGTGGGTGCACAGGCGGTGGAAGCCGACCGTGATGCCCAGGGAGGTGA
Source organism: Planctomycetota bacterium (assembly GCA_018242625.1). Lineage (GTDB taxonomy): Bacteria > Planctomycetota > Phycisphaerae > Phycisphaerales > UBA1924 > JAFEBO01. Next base: position 25,893 of record JAFEBO010000002.1, on the reverse strand, counting down.
GCGCGACCATTCCCAGAAGGATCCAGACGTACATCCAGCCGAAGGCGTCGCCCCAGAGGAGCGCGATCGCGCCGGCGAGGCCGGCGAACGGGAGCAGGACTACGGCGAGATTGATGGCGGCGAGGCGGCGACGCAGCAGCATGCGCCGCCTCCAGGAGACCAGTCTGAGGGCCTGGCGCGTATCGGTTGATGCGTGTTCGAACAATGGCTCTGTTGGCATCGCCTCTCCATCAACCGCAAAGGAGACAGGGGGGACGCCGAGAGTCAGCCGTGTCGGGGTTGCTGAGGGATGATACGGCGGCGGGGTGGGGACTGTTTGAACGAATTGGGGAATCGGTGGGTGAACTCTGGTCGTCGGTGCAGCGCGCGTGATCACCGGGAATGCAGTATTCGAGGTCGGAGGAGACAGGGGTGTGCTGGCAGAAAGGCGGAGCTCTTGGTTCCGTGCCACCGGCGCTGCTCGCGCCGAGCACCGGGGTGGTCGCGTGGGCGAGGCGGTGCGCGCAGGCTTACGCGCTCCAGACGCCGCGGGTTTTCACTTGGTTCTCGCTTTCGCGTGTGGGGACGCTCTGGCCTCGGGCCTCTTCGGCGAGGCGGCAGAACACGCGCAAGCACGGGAAGAAATTGACACCGGCGCTCGGGATTGAGAGAAAAGACTTTTTGTCGCCGCGGGCGAAAAGGTGGAGGTGTCCGTTTTTCATGAGGACTTCGGTCAGGTCGGGCCAGGGAACGAGGGAGGCTTTGCGTTTGCCGGTGCGCGCGGTAACGCCCGCGCGGGAGACGCTGGCGGCGTTGCACCAGTCGAATTCGCCGGAGTTCTGCAGCTGGGTTTCGATGCGTTCGGCGACGTGGATCTCGATGGCTTCGCGGACGATGTCCATTTCGTCTTCGCCCTCGAAGTGGCGCTTGATGAATCCCTTGCGTCGTTCTTTGTGCCTGCCGCCGAACGAAAACTTGCGGCCGTCTTCCATCCAGAGCTTGAGGTTCAGCTGGGTGCCGGTGTAGACGCCGTTGTGGTACTGGCGGACGAGGTTGTAGGAAACCCGTTCGACCTTGTCGTAGGCGAACTCATCGGTTCGGCGCGGTCCCTTGCGGATCAGGCCCTGCTCGTAGAAGTCGTAGGAATAGAGGAGTTTGAGAGCTTGGTAGACGGCGCCGGCGAACAGAATCGTACCGACGATAAACATGGGGACCGGGTCTGGAGGAGTTGTCGACTTGGTGGAGGCGGGCGGAAAGAAGCCGACAGTGATCAGGCCGATTCCAAAGAGGCTGAGGACGAGGATGAAGAAGACCTGGAGGTAGAAGCCGCTTCCCTGGGTGCCGCGGCTGGTGACGAATTCTCCATAATCGCGGCTGGGCTCGCCGCAGCGGGGGAAAGCGTCTGGGGAAGGCTTTACGTTTGGTGGAGCGATGTTTGATGGAGCATCTTGGTTCACTGGTGATCCCCGGAGCGGATTCTTGCAAATGTTGGTGGATTGTGCAAGTTGAGGAAAGAGAGGGGATATTTGCGCAGAACGATTGAGGCGCATGCGGAAACGAAGCTGCGTGGTTACTCGCTCCACAATGCAACTCGTTCCGGTGAGGAAACGCGTGCTTCTCGCTCCGGGGCAAGTAGAAAGCGGCACGGCGAATGGCGCCTGCTGCCGGGCAAGTGCGGGCTTTGGGCGGCCTGCCGATCGGCTTGATTACTCGCAGATCAGATCGTTGTATGCGGCGACGAAAACGACAAAGTCGGCATCGTCGACGAGGGCGTCGCGGTTGATGTCGCCGGGGCAGAGCTGGGGCATCGCGGGGTCGGCGCAATCGAGAAGGTTGTAACCGGCGGCGAACAGGGTGAAATCTGAATCGTCCACGAGGCCGTCGCCGTTCAGGTCGGCGGGGCAGCCGGTGCGGAAGACCTCGCCGGTGTTGTAGCCGGCGAAGTACAGATTTCCGGCGGGGTCGGAGGTGATTGCGTACACGCGGGGGAAGCCGTTCCCGACCGGGACGAGTTGATCGGCTTCATTGATTCGTGAGAGTGTGCCGCTCTGGTTGTTGATGACGTAGATGCCTTTGGGCATGGCGCCGCCGGGGCAGTACACGACGGAGGGATCGGCCGATGTGCCGATGGGGATGGTGGCCTGCAGGGTGTCGTTGCTGTCGTAGCGGCGGACGGCGGAGTCGGCGCAGGCGATCCAGAGGCGATCGAGTTCGTCGAAGGCGAGCGAGCTGCCGCCGGCGGACGGGGGGAGCGTCACCGCGACGACGGGCGAGAGGCCGCTCAAGCGGACGATGTTGTGATTGGGGAAGACGTTGACGTGCAGGACGTTTTGGGAGTTGAAGGCCATCGCATCGTTGTTGTCCAGAGACTGGAGCGGCCCGACAACGTGAAAGCGGGTTCCGTCGGGGCGCAGGGCGTCGATGATTCCAAGGCCTCCGATCAGATCTGAACACGCGAGGAGCACAGAATTCGCGACGCCGGAGATCGCGCCGGTTGCATCGAAGAGAACGCCGTCGGGGTCGTAGACCATGCCGATCGAGAATTGGACGGACGTGCCCCCGCCGGGCGGGATGCGGCGGACGAATGCCCCGCTGGTTGCGTTGTCGTTGGTCCCGGCGTAGAGCGAGCCGTCGGTGCCCCGGGTGAGGGTGACGGGCAGGTACGTTGAAGGAAAAGTGCCGTAGGTGTGGATGCCGACGCCGGGGATGCTGGGTGCGGCGGACGCGAAGAGCGTGCAGAGGGATGAAGCGGAGAGAATGGCGGCGCGGCGGGCGTGAGTGGACATGGCGAGTGCTCCCGAGATCAAGATAACTGGAGAGGGAGCGAAGGCAAAGGGAAAAGTCTGTGGGGGATACAAATGAAAAAGGGGCAAAGGGCCCCAGGGAATCTAGACAAAGCCGTTGCGGGACTTGCGGTGTTGATTTTCGTTGGGTGGGTATGGGTTTCGAGCTCGATGATGAGTTGGGGGGGTGAGGGTGGTGGAGTTGCAGAGGGCGAAGTCGGCGGAGTTGCGGTCGATTGTGTTTTGATTTTCGAGCTAAGACCGAGGGCACACTGGTCTCCGGAAGAACCGGAGATCAGTGGCACGGCGCGGGGTGAGTTGGAAGTCAGTGCCACCGGCCGCGGATGCAGAGACAATCCTGCGAGTCTTCTCCGCGGCTCTTTCCGGCGGAGGAGGGGCGCCACTCGCTCAGAGTAGCGTGATGGTGGCACGGTTGAATCAGGTCAGGCCGGCGGGCTTGAAGATTTCGTGGAGGCAGCCGGGGAGCGGTTCGCCGTTGACGATGCGGAGTTCGAGCTGGACTTCTGCGCCATCTTTGGTGTAGATCGCGCCTTCGCCGTCGAGTGCGGAGAAGAGGCTTCCGAGAACGAAATTCAGGTGGTCGGCGATCGTGGCGCGGAGCGCCTGAGCAAGTTCCGGATCCTTGTTGACCCCTAGTTCTTTTAGCCGCCGGTGCAGATGCTTCGCGCCGTCAACGACCTCGAGCGCCATCTTTTCTCTGGGCCGAAACGGATGCGGTCGAGTTTCGAGTTCGCCGGTCTGGACAAATGCGACCGTGCGGTTGACGTTTGTGCGGATGTGCGTGTTCAGGGTGTGAAAGAGAGCTTGGGCGGCAGCTTCGGGCGTCATGTCGTTCTCCGGAAGAAGATTGCAAGATATCAATTGGAAGGGGAATTGGTTGCGCTGCGGATGAGTTGTTCGAGGGCGGCGGGGTTGTAGTTGGAGGCGGCGGGGATGCGGAGGAGGGGGATGCCGGCGGCTTTGAGGGCGTTGTTGACGAAGTCGTCGCGGGATCTGCGGTCTTCACGGGTGTGGGTTTTGTCATCGAGCTCGATGATGAGTTGCGGTTTGAGCGTTGCGGGATTGCAGAGGACGAAGTCGACGGATTTGCGGTTGATTTTGTTCTGGTAGGACTGCCACTTGGGAATGCCGGCTCGGGGATAGATGAGTTTGCTAAGTTGGACCTGGGTGAAGATGACGAAGCGGTTGGTGCAGGCTTGCTGGAGGGCTGGGAAGAAGGCGCGTTCGCCGGGGCGGAGGAGGGAGTCGCGACAGACGTAGGGATAGGAGTCGTCGGATTGTGTGCCGCTCTTCTGAGATTCGATCCGGGCGGCGAGGAGTTTCAGAACGATGCCGATTGCGAAGAGGCCGACTATGAGCAGGACGTAGGTGAGGGTCATCGGGGGAAGGTAACAAAGTGAGCAGGGGTGATGGATGGCCGCGGATGCAGAGACAACCCTGCGGGTTTTCTCTGCAACTCTTTCCGGCGGAGAAAGACCACTGACCTTTAGAGCAAGGTCCGTGGCGCGCAATCAGGTCGAGCCACCCGCGACGGCGGGGAGTGATGAGGCGGCAGAGTTGGACCTGGGTGAAGATGAGGGAGCGGTCAGATCAGGCTTGGCGGAGGGCGGGGAAGAAGGCGCGTTCGCCGGGGGTCAAGAGAGATTCGCAACGCTCGTAGTTGGCGAGATTGACGCCGGAGTCATCTTGTCCCGCGGAATCGGGGTTGGCTCGTTTGCGGGCTTGGAGGAGTTTGACGAAGAGGCAGAAGAGGGTGACTGCGGTCGGCAGGAGGATGTAGGTGAGGAGGAGGGTGGGGGACATGTAGAGAAGCCAATCACTTGCAAATTGGCGCGCGACCCGCATTCGCGATATCCAACGCCAAGCTATCTAGATCCACCATCAAGTGAGATCGGCTCATACCCAAGTATCCCAAGTCGTTCAATAAGCCAGATTTTGCAGACGCGGGAATCAGAATGCGATCAAGGTGCTTTTCAAGTGCGACAATGTTCTCCAGTGGATCGGGTATGCCGTGAATCGTGAAGAGCCCTTGTTGTGCAGTAATGCGGCGAGTGGCGTGAGGAGCGGCAACGGCAAATACGGCCTTGGGAGGCTCTTTGCCCGAAAACGGCGCGTGCACAAGCGCCTTCAGCGGGTCTTCGTCCGCGTAAAGACTGCCAAGTCCCCAGTCTGCACCATACGTGAGATTAAGCTGTCCTACATCCACTGCCCAAAGCGCGGCGTCTTTGTCTGTCTGTCCACACACAGCGAAATATGCCGCGACAAGCGGATTCCATGTCCAATCTAATAGTCTAGATGGAAGGCCGTGGTGCCGCATGACCACGAGCCAATTTGCGGCTTCTCGCCGCGATGGAGTGGAAGAACTCATGCCAGGCGCGTCCGCCATGAACTCATTGTTGATTGTCAGTTCCCAACGCCGCTCGACCAGAGAACGCTCGCGTACTACGCGATGAAGGGTCGTTTCCAATTTCCACGCTGCGTCAGCTTGGCCCCTCCATGCCAATCGAACATGTCCTCGCGATGCCTTCGCGTGGAAGAGAGAGGTCATCAATTCGGGAAAGTTTGTGACGATGTATTTCATTTGATTTGTAGTCTATAGCTAGCCGGCGCCTTTAACTGAACAATCGCTCACACGGAAGCCCAAATTACGCGCGGATACTTGTCACCAACTTCGAAGCCAATGCGTCGGCTCCATCCTCCCACTTGCCGGCATAGCGATCAACAATGATCGGGCTATAGGCATAGACGTCAGCGCGACTTACGCCGGACCAGACCGGCAAGATAGCGTGCTTCCCCTCGTGCAGTTCTTTCGAAAAGACGGCGTTGAATTCTGATTTTGTCCATCCCGAATTCGATAGAAAATGGGGCGTGATAATCACAACGCACTTTTTGCAGGCAGCGATTCCTCTCTCAATAGACTCGCGCAAGCTGTCGCCAATCTTGAGTGAGAATTCGTCGTACCAGACGGGGCAGTTCAGATGTTGAAGTGCGTGGGCCAAGGGACGGGCAATTAGGTCCTTGTCTCGAGAATCGTGGGAAATGAAAGCCAAAGGGGTGTCTGCAGCCGTGCGCGCTATCGCATAGGCGGCGTCGCGGAATAGGATGGAAAGGCCATGCTTCCTTGCTTTGTCGACGAATTCGTCGCGAGTCGGCTTGTCCACAGTGGCTGCGCAATAAAAGCAAACTCTGCCCGTAAATCGATATGCACTTGGCTGGAGCGCGTCGTCGCCTGGCATTGAGTAGCTAAACTTCGCTGTTTTTGGGGTGTCGAGTATAGAGGAAAGATTGTTGAGTACTGATACCGCGATATCAAACACGCGTTCCTGAGAATCGATGTAGGCTGAAACGCTCGCGCTGTTGTGTTCAAGATCAATGGTGACCTTGGTGATAATTGGGAAGGAGATGCCGTCCCCATTTGCGGTAAGTGTGTTTTCAAACACCAAATCGCTTGAGAAATCGGATTTGAAAAACTCTTTTGCGGTAGGCATTCGTGATCTGTGTTCAAGATTCCCAAGCTGCAGCGAACCGCGACGGTCGTCGGCAAGAAGGACCGATTTTAAGCGATCACGTTGCGATGGGCCAGTTTGTGCAGCCCGTTCGGGGTTGGTTCCGTTGACTCCGGTGTGCGCGAGCAACAGGGCCCTCGCTTGCACGTCGGGCTCGTAGATGCAACACGCCGATTAGTCTCCTTGATCAAGCACCGCCCGTTTCAAAGGGCCAAAGGTCCAAATTGCCAAAGCGCCAAATGAAAGCATTCAGTCCCCTTGGTCAAGGACGGCCATGAATGCCTCTTGGGGGATCGTCACTGACCCCACGCTCTTCATCCGCTTCTTGCCTTCCTTCTGCTTTTCAAGGAGTTTGCGCTTTCGAGAGACGTCGCCGCCGTAGCACTTGGCCAAGACGTTCTTGCGGAAGGCCTTGATGGTTTCGCGGGCGATGATGCGGGAGCCGATGGCGGCCTGGAGGGGGATTTCGAACTGGTGGCGGGGGATCTGGTCTTTGAGGCGGGCGATGAGGTGGCGGCCGCGGCCTTCGGCTTTTTGGCGGTGGACGATGATGGCGAGAGCCTCGACGGGGTCGCCGTTGATGAGGATGTCCATCTTGTTGAGGTCGTCGGCGCGATAGCCGATGACTTCGTAATCCATGGTGCCGTAGCCGCTGGTGAGGCCTTTCATTTTGTCGAAGAAGTCGTAGATGATCTCTGCGAGCGGCACTTCGAACTGGAGGAGCTCGCGGCTGTTGGAGACGAACTGCTGGTTTTTGTAGGTGCCGCGGCGGTCGAGGCAGAGCTTCATGATGTCGCCGATGAATTCCTTGGGGACCATGATCTCGACGCGGCAGACGGGCTCGCGGATTTCTTCGACGCAGTTGAGGCTGGGGAGATCGGCTGGGTTGTGGACTTCGAGGAGCTGCATGCCGGCGGGGATGCCGCGGTCGTTCATGCCTTTGATGAAGGGGGAATCGGGGTCGACGGGTTTGAGGGACTGGCCGTTAGCGCCGGTGATGGTGTCGGTGCCGCGGACGAGGACGTGATAGGAGACGGTGGGTGCGGTCTGGATGATCTGGACGCCGCCCTCGCGTTCGAGGCGCTCCTGGATGATGTCCATGTGGAGCAGGCCGAGGAAGCCGCAGCGGAAGCCGAAGCCCAGGGCCTCGGAGTGGACGGGTGAGAAGGTGAAGGAGGAGTCGTTGAGGCTGAGTTTCTCGACGGCTTCGCGGAGTTCTTCGAAATCGGTGCCTTTGCCATCGTCCGTGGTGGCGGGGTAGAAGTCGCAGAAGACCATCTGGCGCGGGGGCTGGTAGCCGGGGAGAGCTTCGGCGGCGGGGTCGATTTCGAGGGTGATGGTGTCGCCGATGCGGACGTCCTTGAGGGTGCGGATAGCGGCGACGATGTAGCAGGTTTCGCCCGCGGCGACCTTGCCGCCGGGGAGGCGGTAGGGCTTGGGGTTCATCTTGCCGATTTCGGTGACCTGGAAGGAGCGGCCGATGCCCATCATGCGGATCTTGTCGCCGACTTTGAGCTCGCCGTCGAAGATACGGGCGTAGACGATGACGCCGCGGTAGTCGTCGTAGACGGCGTCAAAGATGAGGGCGCGGAGCTGCTTGACCACGGGCTTGCGGGGCGGCGGGAATTTTTCGCAGATGGCGGCGAGAAGCTCGGGGAGGCCCTGGCCGGTTTTGGCGGAGACGAAGATGGCGTCGGCGGCGTCGAAGCCGAGGGTCTGCTCGATTTCCTCAGCGACTTCGTTGGGGCGCGCGGAGGGGAGATCGATCTTGTTGATGACGGGGACGATGGTGAGGTTTTCGTTGACGGCGAGGTAGGCGTTGACGAGGGTCTGGGCCTGGACGCCCTGGGTGCTGTCGACGACGAGGATGGCGCCGTCGCAGGCTTTGAGGGCGCGGGCGACTTCGTAATTGAAGTCGACGTGGCCGGGGGTATCGATGAAGTTGAGCATGTAGAGCTCGCCGTGGGATTCGGCGGACTCGCCCTTCTTCGTCTTGTGGGAGGGCGCGGCGTCGGTGGTGGGGGCGTCGTCGACGGGGGCTTCGTATTCGGTTTCGAGTTCGTCGGCCTTGGTGCCGGGCTTGTGGCGGTGGAAGACGGTGACGGCGGAGGCCTTGATGGTGATGCCGCGCTCTCGCTCGATGTCCATGGAGTCGAGGATCTGCTCTTTGGCTTCGCGCGCGGAGACGGCGTTGGTGGCCTGGAGGAGGCGGTCGGCGAGCGTGGACTTCCCGTGATCGATGTGAGCGATGATCGAGAAATTACGGATGTGATCGGGGGGGTGGGCCCCGGTTTGGGACGGTTCGGGCATTGGAGGGGATGGTATGCAAAGGGGCACAGACCCACGTGGCCAAAGGGGCAAATGGGCAGAGAGTTCAAGACCCGAGCGCCGAGCGTTCCAGACACTCGCCGGCACGTTGTAACTAGCCTTAGCTGCTTTGTTTTACGCCGGATTTGGAGTGCTTCGGCCTGCGAAGTACGCGCCGGCGGCGGCCAGCGCAATGACCGGCAGGCTGCCGATGAGCGAGAGCCACGCGTACCACGTCGAGAGATCGACGGTGATCGGGAAGTTGATGAGAATCGTCGCGACCATCAGCGTGATGGCGAAGGCGAGCTGGCCGTAGATCCGGAGAACGAAGATGCAGGTGGCGGCGCAGAGGGCTGCGGCGATGGAGATCGCTTCGGCTTTCTGGCCGCCGATGAGCAGCCAGAGGAAGACCGCGGTCAGGGGATAGCTGATCCAGGCGTGGCGCACGACGCGATCGATGCCTGTGAGCAGCAGGGTGACCAGGAGCGGGATGGCGAGGTTGCCGCAGATGGTTTGGCAGAGGATCGCCAGGGCGAAGGGGACGCCGGTGAACCAGGCGGTTGTGGGCACGATGGGATCGGTGACCGTGAAGGGCTGCAGATCGATAATGAGCATGAACGCGTAGACGGGCCCGAAGATCGAACCGATGGCGCACCCATACAGGATGTCGCGCCAGACAAGAGGATCGCGGGTGCGACCGGAGAGCAGTCGCGTCCAGGAGATCAGCAGCGTGGGCCAGCGGCGGCGGACGACGGGCTCCATGCCGAGATAGACGACCCAGGTGAGCCCGCCCAGCCAGATCGCCCGGGCGAGAGGGGTGCTGATGATTTGCAGATCGAGCATGTTGCGGACGGTGTGGCGTCCGATCGATACCGAGATGAGGCACACCACGCCGACGAAGATGCCCAGTGTCATCGCCCCGCGGCGGTCGACGCGCCCCGCTCGGACGTTGGTCCACGCGAGGATAACGGCCCCGATGATGCCGCCGAGCAGAATGAGATTAATGATGGCGCCGATCCACTCCTGGGCATTCCACGTTGTGGCGCCGCTCGGGGGTGGCGTGGGAGCGCGCCCCTGGCCCGGGGTGGAGGCTTCGCGGCCGGACTGGCTGGTCGGCGTGGCCGGGGGGGGCCGGATTGCCTGGGCCGCGGCGTCCGGATCGAGTTCGCCGGGCTCGGAGGCGTATTCGGGGGGTAATCGCCAAAGAGATTTGGTGCGGAAGGAAACAGGAATTCCGTCGAGCGAGGCGGCTTCGTACTGGACGGCCAGGCCGGGGAAGCCCGGGTACGTTCCACGCCAGGCGTAACGGGCATCGGCGGGGACGTTTGGCGCAACGGTGGGTTGCGTCGGCTTGAAGGACTTGAATGCTTCGGCATCGACGCCCGCAGCGGAGAGGAAAGGTTGCCAGTCGGGGGTGGAGGCGGCAGTCTTCGCGGTCGCTTCCGGCGGCTTTTCGCCGATGGGGACTCGGAAACCCAGCTCGGGCGCGACACGTTCGAAGCGGATGAGATCGCCCGAACTGGAAAGCGAAAGGAAACAGCTCCCCACTGCGGCACGCGTCGGAGCATCCGGCCCGACGAAGAGCTGCCCTATCTCGATGGGACGGACGAGCTGCGGCTCGGCGCGGAACCAGAAGTAGAGACTGGGAGGGAAGCGCTGCGAAACGCCCTTGATCCCGCCGAGCTTCTCGAGCGACTGCAGCGCATTGAAATCCGGCAGATAGCCGTACGCCTCGTATGTCCTCGGCGGGCTGGCGCCGAGTTTGACGAGCATTTCGCGAGCACGCACGGCCATGGCGTCGGTGGGGATCTCGAATGGTGCGAGTCGGTGGATTCCGTATCGATCCTGTATGAAACCCAGGGTGGCGATCAGCAGCACAATGCACGTCACCAGCGACCAGGCCTTGCGGGGCGAGATGCTGCCTTCCACGCCCGCGAGTGCGACGAGTTCGGGGCTCGGTGTCTCACCTGCGGCCAGCGCGGCGGCAAGCGGATCGCCCCCGGGGAGCGCGGCAGAAACGGCGATGGCGCTGGCGGGTCGGCGGGCCGGATCGACTTCGAGGCAGCGGAGGATGACGGTCTCGACGGCGGGGTCGAGCGTGCGAACCAGGTCGCTCGGATTGGTCGGGCGAGTGCCGCTCTCGCGGGACGCGCGGAGCTGCTGCATCGACTCGACCTGGAAAGCAGGCTTGCCGGTGAAAAGTTCGTAGAGGACCAGGCCGAGGGAGTAGATGTCGGATTTCTTGCTCACGCCCTGGCGGGCGAGCTGCTCGGGCGCCATGTACGCGGGCGTCCCGCTGGCGATGTCGCCCTTCGCGACGAGATCGTTCAGGATTCCCGCGACGCCGAAATCCATGATGCGGGCGTTGCCGCGCCCGTCGAGCATGATGTTGGCGGGCTTGAGATCCCGATGGACAACGCCGAGCTCGTGCGCCGCCTGGAGCCCGGCGCAGATCTGTCGCGCGATCTGAACGGCCTTGTCTTCGGGCAGGCGGCCGATGCGTTTGAGCAGGACGGAGAGGTCTTCGCCGTCGACATACTCCATCGAGAGAAAGATGTGCTTGCCGCTGGGAGTATCCACCTCGCCGAAGTCGTAAACGCGGCAGACATTGGGATGGCTGATCTCGCGGGTGAGACGGACTTCGGAGCGGAAGCGATCGAGCTTGAGCGGATCGGCGGCGAAGGAATCGGGAAGGAACTTCAGAGCGACGGATGTGCCGAGCTTGAGATCGTCGGCCCGATAGACCTCGCCCATGCCGCCTTTGCCGAGGCGTGAGACGATGCGGTAGCGATCGCCGAGTATGACGCCGGAGGCGAAACGGGAACTGTCGGTCGAGGTGGAAAAGGTGGATTGCTCGATCGGACTTGTGGTGGGCGCGCCCGGCTTGGCGGGGGCGGGGCCGGGAAGAGTGCCCCCGCCCGGCTTGGGCGGGTCGACTGTCACCGGATCTGTATCTGGAGGCTGCGGCGCGGACACGCACAGAATTTAGCACAGCAAGGAAGCGGTGCGCGCCGACCCCGGTTTGAACTGCGAGCCCGGTATACTCGCCCCGCACTTTTGAGGGAAATTTCGGGAGGGGTGAACAACCGGGAAACGCGGTCTCATGACGAGTGAGGAACATACGAGGATCAGAGATGTTTTCGAGCGCGCGCTCAGGATGCCGGTCGCGGAGCGGTCGAATTTTCTCAGGGCCGCGTTTGGGGATGATGCCGCGGCACGCGGTGCTGTCGAGCGCCTGCTAGCGGAGAACCAGACCATCGAAGGCGGCGCGACTGCGGATATGGGGGCTGAGGCGAGCGAGCGGCTCGAGAGCGTTTCCAGGCGTCTTGTCGAGATTTCCGCCCAGGAGCGTTCCGGCGCCCGTATCGGACCGTACCGGCTGCTGCAGATCCTGGGTGAAGGCGGCTTCGGCAGCGTGTGGATGGCGGAGCAGGAGGAGCCGGTCGAGCGCCGCGTGGCGCTCAAGGTGATCAAGCTGGGGATGGACACGCGGCAGGTGATCGCGCGATTCGAGGCCGAGCGCCAGGCTCTGGCCATGATGGACCATCCCAATATCGCAAGGGTCCTCGATGCTGGCGCCACAGAAGCAGGACGGCCCTACTTCGTGATGGAATTGGTGAAGGGTGAGCCGATCGTCTCGTACTGCGACCGCAACAACCTGGCGATCGAGGAGCGTCTGCGGCTGTTCGTGCAGGTGTGCCAGGCGGTGCAGCACGCGCACACCAAAGGGATCATCCACCGCGATATCAAGCCGTCGAACGTTCTGGTCTCGACCCCGGACGGAGAGGCGTGCGCGAAGGTGATCGACTTCGGCATCGCAAAGGCGACGCAGGCCAAGCTGACCGAGAAGACGCTGTTCACAGAACAGAAGCAGCTCGTCGGGACGCCGGAGTACATGAGCCCCGAGCAGGCGGAGGGCAGCCTCGATATTGACACACGCACGGACGTGTATTCGCTGGGCGTGATGCTGTACGAACTGCTGACGGGCACAACGCCCTTCACGGGAAAGCAACTGCAGTCCGCCTCGTACATCGATATCCAGCGCATCATCCGCGAGGTGGATCCGGTACGTCCTTCGACGAAGCTTTCGCAGATCGGCGACGAAAACGGGGAGATCGCCCAGCGCCGGCGCACGGACATACACCGCCTGCGATCCGAATTGAGCGGTGATCTCGACTGGATCACGATGAAGGCGCTGGAAAAGGACCGGGCGAGGCGGTACGCGAGCCCCGGCGCCTTTGCGGAAGATATCGGGCGATTCCTGCGGCGAGAAGCCGTCGAAGCGGCGCCGCCCAGCACGGTCTATCGCGTCCGCAAATTCGTGCGCCGTCATCGCGCGCTCGTCGTCGCGGGAGGAGTCGTCGCCGCAACACTGCTCCTGGGCATGATCGGAACCGGGGCCGGGCTTGTCGTAGCCGAAAGGCAGCGGGCCCTCGCGCAGGAAAACGCGGCGAAGGCGCTCGCGGAAGCGCAGCGTGCCGCAAAGGCCGAGCAGCAGGCCAAGGACCGGCTCGCCGAGTCCGAAGCAACGGTTCGATTCCTCGATGAGATGCTGGGCGCTGCCGATCCCCGGACACGCGGGAAGGACGTCACCGTGCGCGCGGTGCTCGATCTTGCCGCGGCGGATATCGACAGCCGCTTTGGGAAGGACCCGCTCGTCGCGGCGCGGCTGCACGGCACCGTCGGCCGCACGTACACGGGCCTGGGTGAATTCGCCGCGGCCGGTTCACATATTCGCGAGGCCGTTCGCCTGCTTCAGGAGAAATTGGGAGCGGACGCCCCGGACACTTGCCAGGCCGTGAACGATCTGGCGAATTACCTCGTCAGGAGCGGAGCGGGTGCAGAGGCCGAGAGTCTCCTGGAGAAGTCGATTGCAGAGAACGAAAAGCGCTTCGGCCGGACAAATCCGATCACGCTTGACGGCCTGGACACTCTCGCGCTCCTGTACAGCCAGCAGAGCCGGCCGGACCAGGCGGCGAAAGTCGCGAAGGAAGTGCTCGACGCCCGGATGATCTCGCCGGGGAAGGATGACCTGGCGACCATCGCGACAATGAACACACTTGCGGTCTCGTACGGCGAACTGGGAAATGCCGCCGAGTCCGATCGGATGTACGAGGAGCTGATCGCGTCGCTGACGAAGCTGCGCGGCCCGGACCATCCGGAAACGCTCAACGCCCGGACCAACTACGCCTGGACGCTCTACTGGACGGCGATGCAGACGGAGCGCGGAGTTGGCGACCGCGCCCGCGAACGCGTGGAGAAGGCGCGCGTGATCGATGAGGACGTGGTCGCGCGGAGCGTGCGGGTTCTGGGTGAAGAGCACCAGGACACGCTGACCGCCATGGGAAACCTGGCGACCGTCTATCGCCAGCTTGGGCAGAAGAAAAAGGGAAACGAACTGGATCAGCGCGTACTCGAGATAAGCGTGCGTGTGCTCGGCGAGGAGCATCCGGACACGATCGTCTCCCTCGCCAATCTCGGAAACTCTCTCCGGAGGCAGGGTGAGGTAAAGGAGGCCATCCCATATCTGGAAAGGGCGCTCAAGGCTTCACGCAAGGCGCTCCCGCCGGAAAATCCGGGCACCGCTTACGCGCTCGCGGGGCTTGGTGTCTGCCTGGCCGAAACGGGCAAGCCCGCGGAGGGGGAGGCCATGCTCGTCGAAGCACGGGGAATCATCGCCAAGGTGATGGGGGAGGACAGCGAGACCTGCCGCCAGATGGACAAGGAACTCGTCCGGGTTTACGAGCTCTGGGAGAAGGCAGAGCCCGGGAAGGGGCACGCAGACAAGGCCAGGGCGCTGCAGGGGTCGCCGCAAAGCAAGTGAGGCAAAGGCTCAAAAGCCGACACGGGCCTCAGGACGATCCTGAAGCCCGCGTCGCGGCGCGTGGGCACACGGAGGTGTGCGGAGGTGGTGCGGGAAGCCCGCCGGGACTCCGCCCAGCGGGTCGGAGGTGTTGCTCAGTCAAACAGACCGGTGACGGGCGGCGGATCGACGGCCTGGAGGCTGATCGTTGTGTCGATACGCACGTTCGATTCGGTCGTATGGCGTTCGGCGAAGCAGAGCTTGAGCGGATACTTCTTGCTGTCCTCGAGGCCATCGATTCGGTCGAGCTCGATGGTCTGGCTGGTGGCGCCGTGGACGCCGCCCAGGTCGATCACAAGCTTACCGTTCACCCAGACCCAGACATCGTCGTCGCCGGTGAACGTGAAGGTCTGGCCTGTCCCCTTCTTGTAGACGAACTCGGTATCAAGCTCAAAGGTGAAGCCGAAGTTCTTGCTCTGGTTGGGCGGATTGCCGAAGAGCTCTCCGTTGATCGGGAAGAAGCCGCCCTTGCCCGAGTAAGTCGCGTCGGTCTTGTCGCTGAAGGAGTAGATGTTGGAGTTTGCCTGGCGGACAAGTACGATCGGCACCGTCTTGCTCAGGTTGACCCCGGGCACATCGCGGAACCACTGCTTGAAGTTCGCCTCGGTGGAGGTTGCTCCGCCCGTGCTGGCGGTGACGGTGCCCGCCTTGTCGCCCGTCTTCGCCGCGATGTACGACTTGGACTTGGGCATGATGTTGCGGCTGCTGGCGTCAACGGCCTGCTTGCTCACGAGGTAGCCCTGGCTGGCGAACTGCGGCTTGTTCTCCGAGTCGAGATCGTCCTTCACGATGCCCACGTAGTGGCCGTAGCCGCTCTTGGGCGTGTACTCGAAATCGGCGTGGCCGCCGGTCTGATTGGAGCCCTTGAAGTCGCGGCAGACGCCGTAGACGGTGAGTGTGCTCGGCAGGCCGGCGTACGGATCCGCCGCGTTGCGGGCGGGAGCCGTGCTTGGCGTGAGCAGTGCGCCGGTGACCGCCAGGCCCGCAAGAGCGAGCAAGCCGGCCGGCATTGCGAATCGATTGGTGTGACGAACCATGACAAACCCCTCCATAGGCACGCGGCCTGTTGTTGGCTGCCCGGGTCGGGCAACACGTCAACATTCACAAACGATGCGGTGAAGAGGCAACCCAACCGCAGAGTTTTTCTCCGCGGGGAAGTTCTGTTTAATCCGTCTGTGCGGTCGCTCCGTTACGCTTGGCCATGGATATTCCCCGCTGGCTGTGGACCGTTGCGCTCCTGATCGGCTCGAACACGTTCATGACGTTCGCGTGGTACTACCACGTCAAGCAGAAAGCCTGGCCGCTCCTCCTGGCGATCGGCATCTCCTGGCTGATCGCGCTGCCGGAATACCTCCTGCAGGTGCCGGCAAACCGCTTGGGGCACATCGACCACGGCGGGCCTTTCACCCTCGCTCAGCTCAAGATACTGCAGGAGGCCATCACGCTCGCGGTGTTCATGCTGTTCACGATCTACATCGCCAAAGAACGCATCCGGCCGACCGATGTTGCCGCGATGCTGCTCATCTTTGCCGCGGTGGCCGTCGCGATGCTCGGGCGCACGACGACGGCGCCGGCCGGCGCGGTCGAACATCCGGCAGCGACGGATCACACGCGCGGATGAGCACTCCGGCGGATGTGCTGATATCTTCATCCGATGATCGACCCGACCGCGGAAACTCCCGACTCGCCGGCATGGCTGCGCTGGGGTTCGCTCCTCCTGGGCCCGCTGGCGGGGGCGGCGGTCTTCTGGTGGCTGGCGCAGTCCGGGCTTTCTCTCCCGGGAAGGCTCACCGTGGCGGTCGGTGTGCTCATGGCCATCTGGTGGATCGCCGAGACGATTCCGGTTGAGGCGACGAGCCTGCTCCCGATGGCGCTCTTCCCGCTGCTCGGCATTTCCGGGATGAAAGAGGCGTGCGCCCCCTACGGGGACCCGGTCGTTTTCTTCTTTATGGGGGGCATGCTCATCGGCGCGGCGATGGAGAAGTGGGGTCTGCCGCGCCGCTTTGCGCTCGGCGTGCTCTCGGTGATGGGGGGCCGGCCCGTCGCGCTCGTCGGGGGCGTTGTGCTCGCCACCGGCATCATCAGCATGTGGGTAAACAACACCTCCACGGCGGTGATGATGCTGCCGATCGCCCTCAGCCTGCACCGGTTCGTCTCGACGCACGCCGCTCCGGGTGAGTCCTCGGGCGTTCGAAATTTCGGGACGTGCCTCATGCTCGGCGTGGCCTACGCCGCCAGCATCGGAGGGGTCGGAACCCTCTTTGGTTCCTCACCCAATGTCATCCTCACCGGCCAATTGCGCGAGAGCCTGCATCAAACGATGAGCTTTGTCGAGTACGCCCGGATCGGAATCCCGGTCATGCTTCTCCTGTTGCCGGCGGCGTGGATCGCGCTCGTCGTGATGTACCCGCCGCGCGTCCGGGAGATCGCCGGCCTCAAAGAACTGGTCGCGAAGGAGCGGAGCGAACTGGGCCCGCTCTGTCCCGGAGAGCGCGCCGTACTCGCGGTTTTCCTGCTGGCCATGGCGGGCTGGATCCTTCTTGAGCCGATCAACGACCTTCTGGCGCGCAGCGGCTCCAAGGCAGCGTTGACCGAGGCGGGTGTGGCGATCTGTGCCGCCTTGATGCTGTTTCTCATCCCCGTTTCACTGAAGCACCGGGAATTCGCGCTCGACTGGAAAACGGGAGGGAAGATCCCCTGGGGAATCCTCCTTCTCTTCGGGGGCGGCATGTCGCTGGCCGAGGCGCTGCGCAAGCACGGGGTGAACGAGGCCATCGGTGAGCACTTCTCTCACTTCGGAGGCGCACACCCGCTGCTCGTACTGGCGCTCGTCACCATCGTCCTCATCGCCATCACGGAAGTGGCGAGCAACACGGCGGTGGCCACAACGTTCATCCCGATCGCCATCGCCGTCGCCCCGGCCATCGGGATTCATCCTTTCCTGCTTGCGACCGCGGTCGCGCTCGCGGCGAGCAACGGGTTCGCGCTGCCGATCGGAACTCCGCCCAACGCGCTGGCCTATGCGACCGGCCGCGTTTCCATGGGGCGATTCGTCCGCGCCGGGATCGTGCTTGACATCTGCGCCGCCATCGCGATCACGTCCGTCCTGTACTTTGGAAATGGCTGGCTCTTTTCGCTGCCCCGGGTGCCGGGCGCTCCGACGGCTAAGAGCGTCACGCCGACCGGGCCTACTCAGGAATCAGGTCGATAAACCCGCGCATCCGATTGCGGATCACGCCCAGCCGGACCGGCTCCTTCGCGTCCGCCCGATCAAGCGCATCTCTGAATTCTTCCGCCGTACGAACCGGCTTGTCGTCCACCGACACGATGATGTCGCTCTCCTGAAAGCCGCTGTCCTGGCCCTGGCCTTGGGCTTCCACCGAGAGAACGACGACTCCGGTAATCCGTCCGAAGCCGGCACCGAACCGGCGCCGCACCCCAGCATCGATTGTCTGCACAGCGCCCGCAAAGCGCGGCACATAGAGCCCGCCGATCAGCCGGGCTTCCGCCAGGTTCGCGTCGGCTATCTCCACCGAGGTCGTCGCCGGCTTTCCGTCACGGATGTATTCGAGGCTGGATTTGGTGCCCGGGGGCGTCACCGCGATCGCCGCCCGCAGAGTCGACACCCGAGACATCGGACGTCCGTTGTACTTGATGATGATGTCGTCAGGCTTCAGCCCGGCGGTGGCGGCAGGGGCCGATTCCACGACGCTGCGCACCAGCACGCCGCTGTCCGCCTTGACGCCCAGCTGATGAAGACGCGCCGGGGAGATCTCCTCGAGATCGACGCCGACATACCCCCGCACGACACGCCCGGATTTCAGGATCGAATCCATCACGCTCTTTGCGATCTGCACCGGTATGGCAAACCCGATGCCCTCGCTCCCGCCCGCGCGCGTCGCAATGGCGGAATTGATCCCGACGACCTTTCCGTCCAGATCGAGCAGCGGCCCGCCCGAATTGCCGGGATTGATGGCGGCGTCCGTCTGGATGAAGTCCTGGTACGACTTTTCGCTCGCGCCCGGAAGGTTCACGCCCGACCTGCTCTTGGCCGAGACGATCCCGGTGGTCACGGTGTTCGTAAATCCAAAGGGCGATCCGATTGCGATCACCCAGTCGCCAACTTCGACAGAGTCCGAATCCCCCAGGCTTGCCGCCGGAAAGGACTCACCCTTGCCATCGCTGATTCGAACAACCGCAAGGTCCGTCATGGGATCGCGTCCCACCAGTGAAGCCGAGAATTCTCTCCCGTCCGCGAGCTTGGCGCGGTAAGTCTCCCCAGGTTCGACCACGTGGTTGTTGGTCAGGATCACGCCCGTCGAATCAACAATCACCCCCGAGCCAAAGCCCACCGGCTGGTCGATCCGTCTGCCCGTCCGCTGGCTGATCCAGCCATTGCTCGCGATCTCATCCACCTTGCGAATCGCCGTCAGGTGCACGACGCACGGTTCGGCCTGTCTTGCCACGCGCTGAAACGCACGCGAGAGCGCCCGCGCGGATTGAAGGTCGTCCGCCGGTGTGGCGGCGTTGCCGCCAGCCCACGCAAACGTCGCCGCTCCCAGCGCGGCCACGAGGATCGAAAGCGCCAGGGCGCGGCCGGACATCGATCGAACCGGAGCATTCGCAGAGTGAGTATTCATGACTGGTGATCTTTCGCTGCTCGGGCGGCCGGGAGTATTCCTTCAACCTTGCACGTATAGCGCATCCGCCGGCAGTACGGTTCGCGCTCGCATCATGGCGGCTGGCGTCTCCGGCCGCGGCCGACTTGGGCGCACCGGTAGCGCGACCCCGCCCTTTCAAGCAGATGCGCCCGCCCGGCGCTTCCGTCAGGGATCCGGGAAGAAAACGGCTATGTCCCGCGGGTATTGCCGTACAGCTCGATGTGCAGCCGCGGTCCATACCGCCAGTTTCTTCGGACGCACTCCCCCGCAATCCAGGATTTCGAGGCGAGTGCGGCGGGCGAAGTACCTTCGGGCATGAGCAGCACATCGCCGTCCACCCAGCCTTTCAGCCGCGTGAGAATGGTCTCGACCTCCGCCAGATCCGCCGGACGCGAAATCACAAACTTGAACTGCCGTTTCGGATGGAGATCGATGAGGCCCTGCAGCGACTCGAAATTGAGCCGCCTGGCCTCATGCCTTGCAGCCCAATGTCCATCCGGATCACGCGGATCGCCAAAAGGAGTCGAATTCGACAGCTTGGGGCTGATGCTCATGAGATCGCAGGCCAGAGCACGCGAGATCGTTCCTGCGGTCTCGATCGTAATGTGCATTCCGGCTTGACGAAGCCCCTCGCAGAGCTCCACGACGGAATCAAAGAGCATCGGCTCGCCCCCCGTCACGACCGCGTGCGTCACGCCCGAGGCACGGGCTTCGTCAAGAAGGTGCGCGATCTCGCGCGTGTGGGGTTCGGGTGCCCAGCTCGCGTACGGCGTGTCGCACCATGCGCAGCGGAGATTGCACCCGCTGAAGCGCACAAACCACGACGGGACTCCGGCGAGTTTGCCCTCCCCCTGGACGGAAGTAAAAGTCTCGGAGATGGGAACGCCCAATGCCATTGGATCAGTGAACCGCCTGCCGCGTTGCGTAGCGCGTGGGGTCCGGAACTCCGGCCTGTTCGAACCCCTTGCGCCGGAGCAGGCAGGAGTCGCAGTGGCCGCACGCCAGCGGACGGCCCGCCGCGTCGGTGTGCGGGTCGTAGCAGCTGGTTGTCATGGAATAGTCCACTCCGAGACCGACGCCCAGCCGGATGATCTGCGCCTTGGTCAATTTCTCGAGGGGGGAGTGAATCCGAAAGGGCTGATGATCTTGGGCGCCGGCCCGGGTGCCCCGGTTCGCCGCGACCTCGAATGCGCTGATGAACTCCGGGCGGCAGTCCGGGTAGCCCGAGTAATCGATGGCATTCACGCCCAGGTAGATATCCCGCGCGCCGATTGCTTCGGCCAGGCCCGTCGCGATCGAAAGAAAGATGAGATTCCGCGCCGGCACATAAGTGATGGGGACCCCGTGGCCGATCGCCTCGTCGGTCCGGTCCTTCGGCACGGCAATGTCCGCCGTCAGTGCGCTCGCGCCGATCGCGCGAAGATCGATGCCAATCACCTTGTGTTCCGCGGCGCCCAGGTGCGCCGAGATCGCCGCGGCCGCGGAAAGTTCGACCCGGTGCCGCTGGCCGTAGTCGATCGCCAGCGTGGAGCAGCGCAGCCCCTTACTCCGTGCCACCGCAAGGGCCGTAGCGCTGTCCAGGCCTCCAGACAGAAGAACGACGGCGCCGAAGGCGGGTTTGGAATCGTGAGGATCCACACACAACAGTACGGGACGAGATTCACTTCGGAGTCGCGGATGAGGGTTCCACCGCCGCGGGCGCGTTCGCGGTATCCAGAGCCGCTCCGGGCTTGGCCGCCAGCGCAATCTGACCGTGGGGATAGTCCGTGATGATGATGAACTTCTTCAGAATATCGGTGCCGATGTTGGCATCCTTCTGATCGTCGGCAAAGCTCCCCTTGGCTTCGAGCGCAAAGTCCGCCTCAACGTTACTGAAAGTGACGCCTCCAAGCTGCAGAGAAGAGACCTTTCCGCGCTTTCCCGCCACAAATCCGCCCACGCCGCCCATCTTGCAATCCGTGACTTCGCGGCCGTCAAGCATCGCGTATTTGTCCACCGCCGGCTTGTGAAAAGTCACCGATCCGTTCGCGCCAAGATCGAGCCGGAAGCGGGCCGGGTGTCCCTCAAACGCGCCGGCCACCACCGGAACCCTGTCGCCGACATCCGCCGGGATCCACGCTCCCGTCTTGAGCGAATAAGCCGCCGGGTCATGCAACGCCACCGCCGGCACCGCCAGGTCGATCTCGCCGACGCACTTGGAGAGCACTCCGTACCCAATCACGCCGCAGATCTTCTCTCCGACGAGGGGCTCAAGAAACGCAAGATCGACCTCCATCAACGGATGATCCTCGAATGTCGCCGGCCCGAGCACCAGCGCCTTGGCCGTGTAAAGCTTGGCCTCCTTCGAGCCGCCAACTCCCGTTGCCCGGATCGATCCCGCCGGCGTCAGCTCCAGCCCCTGGACCTCCGGGGTTGAGATGCAGCAGATCCCCGCCCCCGTATCGAATATGAACCAGCCCGCGTCGTGTCCATTGATGACCGGTCTGACCAGCACGTGACCCGACTTGATCCGCTTGACCTCCAGCCCCGGCGCGGCGGCAGCATCAAACCGCACCTCCCCCTGCACCGGCACCCCCTGCGCATCCCGCTTGATCTGATCATCGCCCCTCGCCGGCACCGCCAGCAAAGCGCCCATCCCCAAGAACGCCGCCAGGAATGCGGAAATCACTTTCATGAATGTCCCCTTTCTTTCGTTCTGATGCTTTTGCTGGTTCCGCGGACACGTTCGCCCAATCCGGACGGTGCAAGCAGAAATCCGAGTGAAACCGCCTTTCTGCCTGGCCCGGGCCTCCCCGCGCGCAATACCGCATGCAGTTCCTCAAGGAGCGTGTTGACGCGGGCGAGTTGTGAGGCGTCGACCCAGCCCATGAGGCGTCCGCCCCAGAGGTGGCGGGAGGCGCCGCGCCCGGGGTCGCGCCCGGACAGGCACTCGCGTTCGAATTCCCGGAGTGAGAGCTTGAGGGCATGTCGGACGACGCGGCAGAGGTCTTTCCGCGGCGTGGACTGATAGTCGAGTTTGACGGCGGGGCCGGGCAGGCGGTAGACGGCCGCGGCGCGGCGACCCTGGCCGGATTCGGAGTCCGAGCGGACGAGGCCGACGCGCTCGAGGGCCCGGACGTGGAAGTAGAGCCCATCGGGGCGGCGGCCGAGAAGCTGGGCGAGCCTGGCGACGGTGCACGGGCCGGCGCTGGTGATGGCGTCGACGATTTCCTGACGGGTTGCGGAGGTAAGGGCGCGGGTTTCGGTGCGCGAGAGGGGGTGGAACGTCGGCCGCGGCATTGGTGAATTATATTGCTGTTATTCAATAAAGCAAGACAGGGCGTCTGCCGCGGCCGGGCGGGGGTTGGGGGTGGGGGTAGGGGTAGGGGTGGGGGCGTGGCTGGGGAATCAACGGGGTTTGCGGAGGACGGCGGCGTGGGGTGTTTTTGTGTCGCCGCACATCTTCTTTTCGTAATTGGTGGCGACGAACTGACCTTCACCGACCCAGGGCGGTGGCCGGAATGTCTCGCGCTGGAATACGAGGCTGCCCGGGGTGTCTTTCCCGCTGGTCCAGCGGTCAAAGAAGCCGTTCATCCATTGCCAGTAATCGTCGTGGTCGGTCACGATTCGGAGTTCGCCTCCGGGAACGAGCGTGCGTCGGGCCTGTTCGAGGAACTTGTCCTGCACGACGCGGTTTTTGTGGTGCTTGGTCTTCGGCCAGGGGTCGGAGTAGTACAGGTGGATGACATCGATGATCGAGTCGGGGCAGCGCCACTTGAGAAACTCAACCGCGTCTGCGTGGAGCATCCGCACGTTGGTGAGCCCGGCGCGCCGGACGCGGTCGGCGGTGTAGGCGTAGAACGCGCCCTCCCATTCAATACCGAGGAAGTTGGTGGAAGCGTTTTCGCGGGCGACGTTCAGCATGAACGTCCCTTTACCGCAGCCGATTTCGATTTCGAGCCTGCGCTCGGGGGAGCGGAACCAGCGGCGCGGGTCGAGGCGTCCTGCGGCCGGATCGGCGACGACGTTGTCGGGCAGGGGCGGATATTCCTCGGGTGAAAGCCCGATCACGCCGAGACCGACATCCACGTCTTTGCCGTGGGCGAGTTTGCTGGGGCGGGGTGAACTGGGAGGGTGGTCGGACATCGCTTTGAAGGGGCTAGGGCCAAAGGGGCGCTGCATTGTTTGCGGGCCGTTCGCATCCGGCCTTGCGCTTTCAAAGTCCGAGATGTTTCAACCGGGAGCGATCCGGCGGGCGGGGCGCACCGTATAACACAAGGATTTTGATTCTTGCCACGCCGGCACGCCCGACCTGCCGATAGTTATTGAGGATTCTCGGGGGGTTGAGCGCGGAGGCGTCGGGGCAGTTTTACAAGTTGGGTGTGTCTGTGTTTCTGGCGGGAGTCGCGCGCGGGATGCCGCGCACGGGCGGGCCGATCGCGGCGCGCCACCCGTCGAGTTCGGGTTGCATGCCGCGGCGATCGCGGCTCATGGACAGGGGTGCGACATGTTCGACGAGCGCAGCTTTTTCATGACGTCGTCTTCGGTCGGTTCGGGCTCCGGTGCGTCTTCGGGCGCCGAGGGGAACGTGACGGCGTCGGACCTGGCGGGGCTGATCGACTCGCGGCTGGACCGCAAGCGTTTTCAGGACCATCACTGGACCGGGACGTTCTGGGAGTATCTGGACATCGTGTCGCAGAATCCCTCCGTGTGCCGCAACGCCTACCAGCGGCTCTACGACGCGATCCTCTCCTGCGGAAGCGAAAAGTACCGTGTCTTCAAAAAGGAAATGACGCGTTACCACTTCTTCTCCGACCCCTTTGGGGGCGGCGTGGACGCGATCTTCGGGCTGGACGGCGCGCTGATGCAGCTCGTGGACTTTCTGCGTTCGGCCTCGGAGGGATACGGCACGGACAAGCGGATCCTGCTGCTGCACGGCCCGGTGGGCTCATCGAAATCAACGATCGCCAGGCTTTTGAAGAAAGGGAGCGAGTCCTACAGCCGCATGCCCGAGGGTGCGCTGTACTCGTACAGCTGGCTGCTGGATGAACACTGCGAGGTCAAGCAGGCGCAGGCGGGCCCGGACGCGGCGCGTACCCACGAATTCGCGTGCCCGATGCACGAGGACCCGCTGATCCTTGTGCCCCGCGAGGCGCGTGATGCTCTGCTCGTGAAGCTGAACGAAAAGTACCGCCCGCAGCATCACGGCGGGAAGATCCGGATCCACGGCGACCCGGACCCCTTCTGCCGCAAGATCTTCGAAGACCTGATGACGTTCTACAAGGGCGATTGGAAGAAGGTGATGGAGCACGTGAAGGTGCGCCGGATCGTGCTGAGCGAGAAGGACCGCGTGGGGATCGGCACGTTCCAGCCCAAGGACGAGAAGAACCAGGACAGCACGGAGCTGACGGGAGACATCAATTACCGCAAGATCGCGGTGTACGGCAGCGACAGCGATCCGCGGGCGTTCAACTTTGACGGCGAGCTCAACATCGCCAACCGGGGAATCTGCGAGTTCATCGAGGTGCTGAAGCTGGATGTGGCATTCCTGTACGACCTGCTGGGGGCGTCGCAGGAGCACACGATCAAGCCCAAGAAATTCGCGCAGACGCACATCGACGAGGTGATCCTGGGCCACACCAACGAGCCCGAGTACAAGCGGCTGCAGTCGAACGAAATGATGGAGGCGTTCCGGGACCGGACGATCAAGATCGACGTGCCTTACAACATCCGCCTGGATGACGAGGTGCGGATCTACCAGAAGGATTTCGGGCCGGACCGGATCAAGAACATCCACATCGCCCCGCACACCCTGGAGGTGGCGGCGATGTGGGCCGTGCTGACGCGGCTGGAAGAGCCCAAAAAGGCCGGCCTCGCGCTGATGCAGAAGCTCAAGCTGTACAACGGCAAGAGCATCCCGGGGTTTACCGAGGACAGCGTGCGTGAACTCAAGGAGGAGGCATCGCGGGAAGGGATGAACGGAATTTCACCGCGGTACATCCAGGACAAGATCAGCAACGCGCTCGTGAGCCGGCAGGCGATCGAGGAGCGCTGCATCAATCCGTTTATGGTGATCAACGAGATCGAGAGCGGGCTGTCCCATCACTCGCTGCTCAACGACGAGAACACGAAGAAGCGGTTCCGCGAACTCCTCGCGGTTGTCAAGGAGGAGTACGAGGACATCATCAAGGGCGAAGTCCAGCGCGCGATCAGCGCCGACGAGGATGCGATCCGCCGTCTGTGCGTGAACTACATCGAGAGCGTGCGCGCGTATACGCAGAAGGAACGGGTGAAGAACCGGTATACCGGGCGGGACGAGGAGCCGGACGAACGTCTCATGCGGTCGATCGAAGAGAAAATCGATATTCCCGACAGCCGCAAGGACGATTTCCGCCAGGAGATCATGAACTACATCGGCGCCCTAGCCCTCGACGGCAAGAAGTTTGAATACAACACAAACGCCCGGCTCTACAGGGCGCTCGAGCTCAAGCTGTTCGAGGATCAGCGCGACACGATCAAACTGAAAAACCTGGTGAGCAGCGTGGTGGACGATGAGACGCAGCAGAAGATCGACATCGTCAAACAGCGCCTCATCAAGCACTTTGGTTATAACGAGACGAGCGCAACGGACGTCTTGAACTACGTGGCGAGCATCTTCGCGCGGGGTGACAGCAAGCAGCGCTGATCGGAATGGTGCGTGCTGTGAGATCCGGTGACCCCCCCCCTCCCGCCCCCCCCCCCCCCCCCCGCCCGCGCCCCTCCTCCCCGACAAGACGCCCACCAACTCCCCCGAC
>JAFEBO010000001.1 GCA_018242625.1 Planctomycetota bacterium | reverse complement strand
CGGCGCGATCTCCTCCCACAATTCCTCCGGCAACAGCTCCGCGGCCATCCTCGCGCCTCCTTGCGCTC
The DNA here is from genome assembly GCA_018242625.1 of Planctomycetota bacterium. GTDB lineage: Bacteria > Planctomycetota > Phycisphaerae > Phycisphaerales > UBA1924 > JAFEBO01. The sequence goes on along the minus strand of JAFEBO010000001.1, from coordinate 234,612 downwards.
CTGCCTGCGGTGCTCTCTATCGGTCAGCTCTCATGTTCTGAAACAGTCTCTAAGAAGGGATTCGGCGACACCGGTCGCGGTAAGAAATAGATAGGCCATACCGCATAGAAGCGCCGTAGCCTGTCAGCCGAATGCACGAAGTCGTCCAGCGATGCCCTGGTTTTCGCAAGGAGCCAAGTATGGCCATTGGAAGGCCGATCTCTCCCGAGTCACGAGCAGCCGCCGGTCGTGCGCCCGTCGAAGTTCTGGTTCCACAGAAGACACACACGGCGGCTCTTACCGACGCACCGTCACGCGATCACCTGTTCATCAGTTACGCCTGGGAAGATCAGGCGTTCGCACGCTGGCTTGCCTTGCGGCTGACCGCCGAGGGATATCGCGTGTGGATGGATCAGTTGAAACTCTTAGGAGGTGAATCGTGGCCGAAAGACATTGATGCCGCGATCAAGACCAGAACCTTCCGAATGTTGGGCCTTCTGTCGCAGCACTCCATCGCGAAGCCAAACCCGCTCAAGGAGCGCACGCTGGCGCTCACCCTCGCCAAGAAGCCGGAGTTGGCCGGCTTTCTGATCCCTCTCAACGTGGACGGACTCGCCGCAGCTGACCTCGATTGGTTGACTTCCGACATCACCTTTATCTCCTTCGCCGCCTCTTGGGGAAAAGGCTTTGCACAACTCTTGAAGCTCTTGGAGCGAGAGGGTTGTCCAAAGTTTGCCGACAACGGCCGCTCTGTGGCACGTGCGGCTTACGGCCACCATGACATCATCGTGCAACGACCAGAAGTGCTGACATCCAATGTGCAGCCGTTCGCACAGGTACCTGCGGAGCTAGTCACCTTCAAAGTGGACCCCAAGTTGGATAAGCAGGTGGCTGGCGACGCCGGACGGGACTGGCCGTTCTACACGGTGTCTCCGACCCATGTCATCGCTTTCAGTCCGCCTGATCCGGATCTGGCCAGTTGGCTCCGCGTTACTCCGATCCAATCTACCAACTGGCGAAACGTGCCGACCGTTGAGGGCATCAAGAGTGCGAACGTGGTGAGCGCCCTGCTCCGAGCGGCGGTGGAAACACATTGCCGCCGACGCGGCATGGCATGGTCGCGCGATACTGAGGCCTTCCATTTCACTGGTCCGCTCGGACAAACGTTGCCTGTTCGCTTGCCTTCCGGCGAAACGACCACTGTGCAGCATTCAGGCCAGAGAACATTCTTCCGCATCGGTCAACCCAAAGTTCCATACCGCTATCGCCTGGCGGCCAAGCCTATCGTCGAACGAGATCTGTTTGGTGACTGCGCCTTGGTGTGGCGGCTGCGATTCTACTTCACAGACGTAAACGATCAACCTTTGCTTCCCACACAGCAGTTGTCGCGTCGAAAGCACGTCACACGCAGTTGGTTCAACCGGCATTGGTTGGTTCGCCACTTGGCGCTCATACAGTTTCTCGAGGGTGCCGACGGCACGATGCGCATTGGTTCAGCCGGGCCTCAGCAAGTGGTCATCGGCGCTGCGCCGCTGTCATTTGAAGCATCAGTTGGGATCGACGAAGCGAAGCTGGAGGCTATTGAAGAAACGGGAGATGAGGTTCCTGTGGAATCCGAGGAGGTAGACCATGACCATGCCGATGCCGACGAAGTTCCGTGAGGTCACTGTTCTCGAGGAGCCCGAGCTTGAGTTCCGATTTGGCCAGCGAATGACACGCCCGCACGACGGCCTGTCCTTGTTCGGCCCCTTGGACGCCGACACCGGCGCCGGTCCCCGTGGTATGTCCTACGCACTTGTCGGCACCAAAGAAGGCAACAATCTCTTTCGAGCCTTTGCTGATCGCATGAGTGGTCCTGTTCCATCGCCAGAGGACAAGAAAGCATCCCTCTGGCCTCTGTTTCCCGGCTTTGATGTGGCGTTCGGAATGGATTGGCCGAATCAGCCAGCATGGGAGGAGCAGGTTGATCGGGACAAAATCCTCGCGGCGGCGAATCTCAACGATCGCTATCAACGAGTTAATGCAGTTGTGAACCTAATCCTTGATCCGATTGAACGAGCTCAGAAGCGTGACGAGCAACCGCGGCTACTTGTATGTGTGGTGCCTGACGAAGTCTGGAAGAATTGTCGGCCTCAGCAGGCAGTTGCCCAAGGCACGGGCGAGAGTCCGTCGGCGAAAGAAACTCGCAGCCGCATTCGCGGAGATCGCGGTCTGTTTGATACCTTCGACCCTTCCGTCTACCAACTTGCTCCGGACTTCCGGAGACAACTAAAAGCCCGCGTCATGCGGTTCGGCACGCCTATCCAGATTCTTCGAGAATCGACTCTCTCGTTGACCAAAGACCCCCGGTTTTCGTATCGTGGGCTGACGCCGCTTTCAGATCGAATGTGGAATCTCGGCACCGCCCTCTATTACAAGGCAGGAGGCCGACCGTGGCGGTTGGCGACGGCTCGTGAGGGTGTCTGCTACGTCGGGATCGCTTTCCGCCTGCAGAATCCAGGTCAAGACTCGCGAAACGGCTGTTGCGCCGCGCAGATGTTCCTGGATGACGGCGATGGTGTGGTGTTTCTGGGCGAGTATGGTCCGTGGTATGCACCGGATACCAAGCAATTTCACCTTAAGCCCGAGGCCGCCAAGGCGCTTCTGAGCGGAATCATCAAGACCTACACCGACTTACACGGCAAACCACTTCGGGAGGTCTTTCTCCATGCCCGTTCAGGGATCGATGCTGAGGAGTTTGCCGGATATGCCGAGGCTGTACCTCGCGACACAAAGCTCGTTGCAGTTCGGGTTCGCTCAGCCTCGCGGTCCATGCGATTGTTTCGGGAAGGAACGCGTCCCGTGCTACGAGGCACATTCCTGAAAACGGGCGATCGCAATGGGTTTTTGTGGACCTCCGGATTCAAGCCCGAATTGGCCGCATATGACGGATGGGACGTCCCGGTGCCGCTTTCCCTTGAGGTGCAGCACGGTGAAGCTGACATCGAGCAAGTTGCACGTGATATCTATGGCCTCACGAAACTTAACTACAACACATGCAAGCTCGGTGATTCACAGCCGGTGACAGTTGGATTCTCCGATGCTGTCGGCGAGATTTTGATTTCCAACCCTTCGGTGAAAGATCGTCGCCCGCAGTTCCGTTTCTACGTCTAGCGTCAAGTCTTGGCCTCATCGGTTCCGTACAACCGGGTTGCTTTCATCGATGGCATGATTGGAGGCTCAGTGTGACCGAGCTTCTTTCCTAAGCGACTACGAAACAGTGATCTAGCCGCGAATGCTGAAGTGTCTGACCAAGTTGTCTGCGATCGATCCATTGCGCAGCGATTCATTTGACAACGCTAACCGTCAGGCCATCACTCGCATGAAATCTAGGAAGTGGAGGACTGCTCTCTACGGCGCGGAACAAATCCGTAAGTTGCTGATCGATCACTTCATCTGGAAATTGTCTCGCGGCGATAAACGTTGCCAAATCTACTGGACCCACCACACGACGCAGACCCGGTGCGATAGCAAACACAGCTCCGTTGGCATCGATTCGGTCCCGCCAAAAAGCTGGCGTGCTCGTGATCTGCACGACGGCGGAAAGTTGACCGAAAAAGACTGGACACAGTGACAACGAGCGCCCCACCTGTTTCAAAACTAGCAAATGGCCCTGTGGCCAATGAAGCAACCCCGTTATCCCACTTGACGAAGATTCGAGGAACCCGGTGCCCACGACTGGGAGTTTGGCTCGCTCGGTGGAATCTCGCTGCCACATCGCGTCACGCAAGATCTTTGCATCGTCGCTCCTTACAAATTCCGGTGCCAGACGCAAAGCTCCGATTCCCAGGGCCAGCTTTGCCAGGAACCGATCGCCATAGTCTTTCGCCACAGAGATTTCCGTCGGAATGTCGCCCTCCACTAGGCGTCGTAACTCGCGTTGGATTCCGGTCCTTGCCTCCGGAATTGGCTGGAGGGGCCCGCCCGGTGGCCCGTTGCCGAGATAGAGCTCGGCGCCTGGCAACGTGGCCATCACAGAATTGACAATTGGTAGGTGCCACACGGGATTCGTGGCAGCAAGGAATAGAAAGGCGAATCCGGGGTCCATTTGCTCGGGCGGCACATTGGTCGGAAGGCCGATGGTCGCGATACCGGTTGACTCGGGATATGTCACATGGAAATGAAAAATCGAATCACCCGTTGGACCTCTCCAATAATCGCACAAGAGACCAGGAACGATTTCGTGCTTCAACTGGCCGTTGTAGCCGAGAGGCAGAACTGTGTTGGGATTGAGTTGCACGTGGCGTAGCGCATTCGCGTGCCGACTGTTCTGAATAAACCAGCTCCGCAGAAAGGGCCCATCGATGTAATGGCCCGCTGCGGAATTGCATCTCTTGCAGACGCCTTCGAGAATGAACGGATTGACGGGCTCGAGACCTCCACCGATGGCCTGCGGGACGACGTGCTCGCGCGAGCGCTCGCCATCCGGTCGGTCTTTGCCGCAATATGGGCAGAGCATTTGGTTGTTTCCTGGTTTGCGAAACTCCGACGTAGCCCGGAACTGCGTGCATTCAAACCTTGCGTCTTGGCAGCCTACCCGGCATTGCTAATGTCCGCGCCGCACCACTCGACGAACCCACGGCGAAACCAAAAATGGCTCTTGCAGCCCTGTCGGCGCCAGACCGAGGGGTGCAGAGTCACAGTTCCATCTTCATGGCGAGACGTTCGCCAGCACGGGCGAGCCTGGGTCAAGAGGTTTAGCTGAATCGAGTCGCCGCAGCCGCAGGGGCAGAGCATGGCTGCGCACCAAAAATGCTCGTTCTCGCCGGCCAGGTACAGCGTGTTGGCGGCCAGCTCGTCGGGCAACTCATCGACCGCGAGCGTGCGAAATGGCTTCGGCGCCCCGCGCCACCATCCGAGGATGCGATTCCAGATGCGCCGCAGCCAAGTGATCATGAGGGTTGGTCTCCGCTCAGAGAAGGCATGTCGAGCAGAGGGTCCACGTCGCCACGGCCGACATACTTGCGGAGCGCCGGGCAGGGGTCACCGTCTTTTTGGCGGTAGAGCTCTCCCTGGATGAGGCTAGCACGCACCACGGCGAAGTCGGAATTCTCGTCCAGGCGGTAAGGGTGGACTCTGGCTAGAAACTCGTTCACGGCCATCGACGCAAGCTGCATGTTAATGCTGATGACGGCGGGCCGGTCCTCCTGCACTCCCTTGATGTACCCCGCGCTGACCTGGGCGCGGTACGCCGCCGGGTCCGTGCGGCGTAGGCCTTCCGATGTGACCTGCGCCATGGAATAGACGCCGCGGCTGAAAAGGCTGGACCCATCCGGCTTGACATAGTGCACCGCACCGCAGGCCTCGTCGATCCCACCCTTACCATCGGCCACGAGCTTCACGCCGACGTCGAAGTAGGGAATCAGGTAAAAAGCGGCGATGCGGTTGAGCAAATGCCGGCCCTCGACCCCGTCCATGCACCCGAAGACCGCGTCACACTCTGCGACGGCCCGAACGGCCTCGGCGTCGTGCAGATTCTTCCGAAGCAGCACCAGCTCGGTGCAGAATCCCATCCGGGCAATGGCCGAGGCCATAACGTCAACTTTGTACCGGTTGAGGTACGCGTCCTCACGGGATGCGTTGAGGATGCGGTTCAGGTTTTTCTCCTCGATGCGATCGGGGTCGATCAAGACCAGGCGGCCAACCCCAAGCCGCGCAAGCTGTTCAATCACCGGGCTGCCGGTGCCCGAGCACCCGACGACGCCGACCGTCATCTCCCTCAGGCGCGCCGTGGTACCCGAGCCGAAAAGCTGGGCATGCCGCCGCGCAAACTCGGCCGTGCGCCCTGTGCGAGCGGCCTCCGACCAGAACTTGATGTCGCTGCCCGCCACGCTGACCGACTCCGCGGCCTCAAACAGACCGCCCGTGAGCAGGCGCCGGGCGAACACCTCCCCGTCGGGAAGCATGATGGCGCTGGCGTGCAGGTCGGAGTCGGTCCAGGCGGAGATCGATTCGAAGAGGTCGTGGTCGGACGCGTCATCTGCTTCGGAAAACAGTGGATAGCCGGTCGGGTGGCAGTGAACCTTGAGAATCCCCATGCCGCGCTTGGCCGCCTCGTCCAGGAGCGGCACCAGGCGCTTTGTGGACCACGTCACCCTGTCGACGCGGCGAACCTGGCACTCGTCGTACGGGATCGGCACGACGCGGTGAATGGAGAGCACCTGGGACGACGTGCCATTGCGCATGCCGCACAGGGCGACGGCGACGGCCTCCAGGCCGTCGCCGGGAAAGAGGTGTCGGCGCAGTTCGCCGTGCTGAAGCTCGGTCAGCCGGATCTTGAGACACTTGGCGGTCACGGCTACAGCTCCCTCTTCAGCCAAGACGACGCCTGCAACAGGTGCGAGCACACGTCGTCCTCACCGACACGCCACGGGTTCTGCGCGGTGCGGTGACGGGACCACTGCTGAAACGAACGTCCATCGATCGTGGTCGAGGTGAGAGCCCCGATGGCCTTGCCGCTCTTGAGGCTCAGGTGTGGCTCGAAGTACGCCATGTCGATCTGCTCGGTCGGATAGTTGGGCGGGATCCGCAGCGCGACCGTTGCGGTGTCGCAGTTGTACCCGGCGGGGATCTGAAAGGCCTGGACGAGGAGCCACTGCACGCTCCCGTGCAGGACGGTCTCCCATGGGGTGCCGCGGGCGTTGAGGCACCGTTCATCGCCCTCCGGTAGCTTGAAGTCGCGCCGCACTATTAGCCCTCCGTCGGGTCCAGAGCGAGTGTCTGAAAACGCTCGATCCCGGGCGTCGTGAAGTCCACCGTCTGGTTTGCCTCGATGGGGATGGACTGGCCCCCGCGCAGCTTCTGCGACAGCATGTGCGATTCGGGGGTCTTCCCCGCGAGGGCGAGGATCTCGCGGCCTGTCATCGCGGACACATCAACCTCGTAATGGGTCTTGTCGATGCGGATGCGATAGCGCTGGTGGGAGGGCGGGCGGCGGTCCGCTTTCGCGAACTGCTCGAGGTCGATGAGTTCTTTCACTGCTGCCGGGTCGTTGGACTGGGTCGACATGTTCGGGTCTCCTTGCGTCTGGTTAGCTGCGGCGGATCGGGATCTTGATGGTGGGCTGTAGCGGTTCGAGGATCGTGCGGTATCGCTGGACGACCTTGTCGTAGAGCTTGGTGGTCTTCGGCGAGTGGACGGTGACGACGAGGGCGTAGGGGATTTTCGAGGCGGCCGTCGCGTTGCGGCCGCCGGCGCGCGCGTTGTAGTGCACGTCGAACACCGGGTTCTTCAGGGTCGAGCCACGCACGCGGCGCGATCGGTGAAGGGTTGTCTCCCATTTGTGCGCGTCGGCCCGGAGCTCCGCCTCGTCGATGTAGAACTCGCCCGCTTGGAAAAAGGCGCTGGTATTGGCGTGCTCCTGGTCGGCGGACTTGCGCTTCCCGTCGTGAGGCCGAAACCGTACCTCGAGGCCGCTCCTGGTGTAGTGGATCGGGTCCTGCGGGTCGGTGGGTGTGGCGAAGCAGAAGGTCGCGCATAGGGTCACCATGCCGGCGAGCTGTTCGGTGGGTAGAGGAACCGGGACGCGCAGCCACTGGGCGGGCGCGAGTTCGCCCTGGTAGACCACGTGCGCCGTGTGTTCGTCGCTGAGCACGATGTCCTCGATCTCCTCGGGGATCCGGCCCCACCCTATGTCCGCGCGGTCGTGGCCGCCGTCCTCGCAGTTGTGGAGGAGCAGCGCCTTCAGGGCCAGGGGCGTGAGCACCTGGCCGAAGTGGGCGCGTACTCCGAGCGCGGTGCGGAGCGCGCTGGGGGAGGCGAAGCTCGTGCCCGTGACCGGGACCGCGTGCCCGGGCTTCTTGGTGCCGAGCACCCAGAAGGGTTCATGGCTGGAGCCTCCGAAGGCCAGGGCGTCGGGCTTCACGACACCGGGGCTGCGGCCGGGCCCCGGGCAGCTGTAGCTGGCGCGCCGCCACTTCTTGCCGGTGCGGTCGCTGGCGCCGATCGACATGCCGTTCACACAGTCGGCCGGCGTCTGGATGCGGTGATATCCGAGGGCCTTGTCGCGCTCTCCGCCGTTGCCCACCGCGATGGACGCAAGCGTCCTGCCGCTCGCGAGCAACTGGTCGAGGACCGAGGTCCAGGCGTGGACCTCGTTGTCCTCGATGGGCAGGTCCGGGCCGATGCTGAGGTTGACGAACTCGTAGGCGCGAGACTGGAGCACGTCGGTGATCCGGTGGAGGACGGAGTAGAGCTCGTTCTGGTCGTCCTTTTCGGTCTGGTCGTCGAGCACGCGGTAGTGGTCGACCGAGGCGTAGGGCTGCGGGGCGGTCTGCCCATCCTGGAGCGGCCCGAAGAGCAGGGCGGACGTGACGGCGGTGCCGTGATTCTGAAACTCGGGCACGGCTTTCGCGATGCTGGAAGGCCGCCGCCGGTTGACCCAGAGGTCTAGCGCCATGTTCGGGGCGACGCCGCCGTCGAAGACCGCAACGCGGGTCTCACGATCCACAGGGCCGAGGGTGGGCAGTTCGCAGGAGAACGGGGTGAACCCAGGCACGGTGCGGGTCATGGGGCGGAACTGCCGCAGCCGCGGCATCTCGCGGGCCACGCGGAGAAAGGCGAACTTCACGACCTCGTTGACGACATCGCGCGGCACCCGCACGGGCATGAAGCAGAGGCCCTCTGCGTAGATCCGGCGGTCCAGGTCCGGATGCACGTCGAAGTCGTCGAGGTATTCCTTGAACCCCTCGATCACGAAGTCGAACGCCGAGGTGGGCTGGGCGTGCAGCACGACCTCGAGGAGCGGGTTCTTCGCATCCGACTGGAGCGGCTTGAGCCGCTCCTCAGGGGTCAGGGTGCGGAAGTCCTCGATCTTGATCAGGTCCGTGGCCCCCGGGGCGGTCTCTCGAACCTGCGCGAGCGTGCTTGCCAGTTCGGCGAAGCGCCTGCGTGGCCCCGCGACATAGAGCTCCGCGGTGACGGTTGGCCTGGGTTCCGTCTTCTTCGTCCACTTCTCCGGCGTCACCTCGCGGGAGCGGCTCCCCACCGCCTCCATGCCCGTGTTACGGAGCAGGTCGTTGGGAAAGTAGGACTTGGCGAGGTAGGCCGGGTGGAGCGTTAGCAGCGCAACCGCTTCATCGTGAGGGCATGCGGCGGCGGGCAGGGCGGCGACGTCTTCGGCGACGGCCCGCATCTTGGGCTCCAGGCGGGAGCGAGCCTGCTCAAAGCTGTACGGGTGGGCCTTCGAGGGATTGGTCGGTGGCGGCGCGATGCGCTCGACCAGGCGCTCGCCGTATCCGAGAAGGTAGTTCTGCTTCTCAGCCATGGATCAGCACTCCTCCGGCTTTTGCTCGGCTTGTCGCCGCGCGGCTTTGCGGATCGTGTCCCTACTGACACCGGTGACGTCGTGCACCTGACGCTGCGAGAGCCCGGCCTCGGTCAATGAGAGAGCGATGCGGCCGCGCTCCTTGCGGGGCAGCGGTCCGACGCGAGACTGCACGAGCGTGGTGAGCCGCTCCTCCAACGGCTGCTGGCGGATGATCGCCTCGCGGCGTGCCTGCATCAACTCGCGTTCGACCTCGCTGAATGACAGCCCCTGAAGCGTGAGCGCGACGGCGTCGTGCCACGCCCGGGAGCGGTCCTTGGGTGCCCCCAGGAACGTGTCGATCGCCTGGCGAACCTGGTCGGCCGAAGGCATGGGAAACTCGACCCTCATCTCGAAGCGCCGCCACACGGCGGGGTCGAGAAGGTCGGGGTGATTTGTCGCGGCGACGAGAAGACCCGTCGGCGGCCAGTCGTCGATCTCCTGCAGGAGCACGGTCACCAACCGCTTGAGCTCGCCGATTTCGGTGGCGTCGTCGCGACGCTTCGCGACGGCGTCGAGCTCGTCGAGCAGGAGCACGCAGTCGACGCTCTTCGCGTAGTCGAGGACGTAGCGGAGGTTCGTGCCGGTGCGCCCGAGGAAGCTGCTCATCACAGCCGACAAGTCCAGCGTGAGCAGAGGACGCTTCAGCTCCCGCGCGAGCCAGCGGGCCCCAAGCGATTTGCCGACGCCGGGAGCGCCGGTGAAGAGAATGGTGCGGGTGGGCGATATCCCCGCGTGGTGGAGCTCGGTCTCGCGTTCGCGCTCGGAGATCACCTGGGCGAGAAGGGCCTTGACCTGTTTCGCCCAGATTGGTTCGACCTCCAGCTGCACGGGCTCCTCGTGGCGAACGAGTTGGAGGCGGGAGTCGAGATCGACGGGGGCCGGGCTCGCCGCGGTGGCCTCCCGGCGCAGGGGCGTTTGCCGAGTTGGATTGGTTCGGAGCAGTTCGGCGAGCTGAGCGGCCAGCTCAGGTCGTTCCGTCCTGCACCGCTTGGTCATCCGGCGGAGAAAGAGCAGCACGTCCTGGCTGCGCCCCGCAAGGGCGAGCCGGGCCAAGTGGACTATTTCATCTACCTGTGTTTGTTTTTCTTCCATGCGTGAACCCCGTTGAATCGCGTATGAGATGGGATTATGCCGCATGCTGGACTAGTTGTCAAGTATTCCGTCAAAACTAGTCCATAGAACACGATCCAAACACACAAAACGAGGCGAATACGCCGCCTTTTCTCGGAAAGGCCCGTTCTATGGCGTCAGGAACGAGGCCGATATTCCTGCGTCGTCGAAACTACGTAGGAGAGCTCGGCCGGGCAGGCAGGTTTGGACTCAGCCCCGAGCAGTTCGAGCCCAAGCTCACCAAGGCCGAAGATGGCCCCCATCAGGTCGCCGGTAACACAAGTCCAGGCGATGCCGCCAACCGCGAAGGTGAGCGAACCCGCGGTCGACCAGAAGTCGCGGCCCGCGCGTTCGACCGCCCGGCGCGCATCCTGCAGATTGTCGGCCCGCTCTTTGAGGACGGTCACGTGGTGCTCAGGGTCAAGGCTGTCGAGGTCCCTTGCCACACGGGCGACGCCGAGCCGATACCGGTCCAATGCCTCGATGTTGCGTCGCCGGAAATCAACCAGCTCGTTGACGGGCACTCGACCCACGTCGATCGCGAGCTGATCGACATCCGCTTGGATGACTTGCGCGAGACTGTGCATGGCCGGGTGCTCACGAAGCTCGCGCTGACGGCGGCCCCACTTCAGATTGTCGGTCGTGGGAGTGAGGCGCACACCGAGGTCGTTACCGCGTCGCCTGGAGTGGGCGGCGATCACGGAGAGCGTCAGCAGCCCGACGCGCCGGTCGACTGCCATCGACGCCCCGTGTTCCCAGTCGACGGCCAACCGGCGCTCGCGGAGCTGCTGGGCCATCAGCTCGAACGGGGCGCGGCTCGCCCGGTAACCCATCTTGTCGAGATAGAGGAGATCGAGCGTTCCATTGATGCCGTCCCCGCGCCAGTCTTGCTCTTCAATGGCCCGGGTCACGGAGTCCACGACGGCCTTGGCCGTGACCTGATCGACTAGCTCGTCGGGTCTCAACACGCGTAAGCAGTTGGCGTCACGCATGCCCGCAATGACCGCTTCGTCCGATTCCTCGAACGCCCGGTCCTCCTGGGGCGGCACGAGCATGCCGATGCCGTCGAAAAAGAGGAGCATCGCCTTCGCCCACTCGCTCGAGCTCCACGCGATTCCGTCCGTGTAGTAGGCCAGTGTGGTCGGCGACGGCGCGTTCGGTGTTGTGGGGACCATGATGCACCTCTCAGTCACAAGGGGGGCGGGAAGGGACGGTGTTAGCCGTGTGGGGCTTTCTCTGGCGGTTCCGATCTCATTCAAGCCGGACGGCCGCTCAGCGAAGCGCTCAACGTGCCCAGGATCTGCATGCCGCCCGCGCGGCACACGTCTGAGTCGTCTCCCCACTGCGTCGTGACACAACGGGCGCACCCTCGACTCTCGGGATTCCCGCTGCACTGGGGGCAGTCCCGCAGGATCCGCAGCGCACCGTCCGTGAGTTCTGCGAGCTTCCCGTAGACCTGCTCCGTCAGGCCATTGCCGCCGGCCGCGTTGTCCGCAAGATAGAGACGCCAGGCACCTGCCGCATCCCGTTCGCCCAAGTGCACTCCGATGTCGTCCGGGTCGGTGGAGCAGAGAAGGGCGGCGGACACACGGAGGGCCTCAAGCGCGGACGTCAGCGACGGAGCGACGTCATCCGCGGGGAGTTCGGTCAGGGCTGCATCGGTGATGGAGAACCAAAGCCCCTCGGTATCAAGCTCGTGCTGCGGCGGAGCTGCAACGCCCAGCGGCTGGTACTCGGGTTTGCCCGAGCCGGCCGGGACCTTGTAGTACCCATCGACGTGCACCGTGAACCGGACGTTGCCGCGCTCCACGCGGCGACCGCCCCCGAGGTCGCGCGTGGCTAGGGTGTCGAGCGCCGCGCAGTCGGTGGTGATGACGGAAGCCGTCGTGTAGTCGAGCTTGTCGATCTGCCGCGCGATCGCCTCCGCCTTGCGGTTGCCCCAGTTGATGCTGAGCCGTGCGACCTCGTACGACTGTTCCTGGATCTGGAACCGGGCGTACTTGTGGAAGCGGCGCATCGCCCGGAGAACATCCGGGCGGGCGACCTCCTCGTCCTGCTGGTCCCGCACGACGCACTCGAAGCCCAGCGATCGGATGTTCACTTCGGAGGCCGCTTCGCCCCGTCTCCTGACGACCAGGACCTCGCGGCCGTCGGGCGCCATGCCTGGCATGCTCTTCAGTTCGGAGACCAAGTCAGAGATCGCGGGTCCCCAGAACTCGCAATCGGTCGACGGGTCGAGGGGCAACTCCTCCGCAGCGCAGCGAAGATGGTTGAGGACGGTCTCGCGGTGGTCGGGGTTCAGGTAGACAACCTCCGGCGAACCGTGCAGCAGCTCGTCCGGGCGTGCAACGTAATGCTGGTCTAGGGGGGACTCGTCCGCCACGAACAGGACCAGGCTCTCTCCGTTCCGGCCGACGCGGCCCGCCTGCTGCTGGAATGCGGCCTTGCTGCCCGGGAACTTGCATACGACGCAGACTGAGAGGTCCCCGATGTCGATGCCGAGCTGAAGGGCGGTGGTGGAGATGACGCCGAGCGTGGCACCGGTCCGGAGGTCGGAGGTCACACGCGCCTTCTCCGCGGGTGGGATCTCGCGCTTGTACTCGCGCACGACACGCTTCCCCACCCCCTTGAGCGCCCGCCCGAGCTCGCCGGAGACGTACCGGTAGACCTGGTCAACCTCGGGGATGGAGTGCATGAACGTGATCGTGCGGGCTTTGTACTCGCCCACTGCGGCGACGACGATGTTCTTCGCAAGGGTCGGCATCGCCTCCTCCACGGCGGTGACATCCAGGATCACCCGTTTCTGGCGGCGCACCGGCGCCCCCGAGTCGCTTGCCGCGATGAGCACGGGCTCCGAGCGCCCGGTGATCGCGGTGAACAGCTCGACGGGGTTGCCGATGCTCGCGGAGCAACCGATGATCTGGGGATGCTTGCCGTAGTGCCCCGCGATGCGCAGGACACGCCGCACGATGTTCGCGACGTTCGCCCCGAACATCCCCTTGTACGTGTGCAGCTCGTCGAGCACGATGAAGGCGAGGTTGGAGAACAGCGGTCGCCACAGCTTCTCGTGATGAGGCAGCAGGCCGTGGTGGAGCATGTCGGGGTTGGTGATGACGATGTTGGGCGAGCCGAGACGGATGCTCTTCCGGACGTCGGGGTCTTTGATCGACCCTTCGTACCGGGCCGCGCGGATGGTGCGGGTGCCGAGGCGGAGCGGCCTCGTGTACTCGGCGAGTGTGCCAGACCTGTAGTGCTCGGTCGGCGTTTCCCCCAAGCGGTCCAGGCCGTTCAGTTGGTCCTCCGCTAAGGCGTTGAGCGGTGCCAAGTACAACGCGGTCGCCGCCGGCTCGCGGACGACGCGGTTGAGAACAGGGCCCCAGTAGCAAAGGCTCTTTCCGCTGGCGGTCGCGGTTTCAATCACGACGTCGGCGCCGCGGTTGGCGGCGTCGATGGCGGCGGCCTGATGGCTGTACAGCTCGCCGCCTCCGACTGCACGGCTCAGTGCGGATGCGACCGGCTCCTCGATCCATCCCTTCTGGCGAAGTCGGGCGTCGTAGCGGGCATCCCGCTCCGCGCGTTCGCTCTCAGCGACGACAGCGGGCGCAACGCGGGGTTTGATGCCCGTCCAGACGATGTCGACGTCAAAGTCCTTCGCTTTCAGCCCGACGTGTGGGCGCTCAAGAAGGCCGGCGTCGCGCAGGTCCGCCTCGTCGTAGTCCGGCAACGGCACCGTCCCGCCTCCGGCGAGGCAGCGCTGACAGTACAGACCCGGAGCCAGCGGCCGCTTCTCCTCCAGCCATCCGCCAGGTTTCTGCTCGCCAGTGTGCGAGCCCACCAATGGCCGCGCAGCCAGTGATCCCTCGTCCGTCGGTGCGACCTGGAGCAAGAGCTGTATGTGCTCGGCGCGATGGTCTCGGCAGCGAAAGGCGATCATGCGGCTTCCTTCCCGTCGGAGAAAGGCGCAATGCGGCCACGCAGCGACAACATGTCGCCTAGCCAACCGCAATGCGGAAAAATGTCGGCGCAACGAACTACTCGTGAACAACACATTATATGCCTTGACTGGCACGGATCCGTCTGGAAAAATGGCGCGCAACTCTCGCCGTTTCATACGCTTACAGAAAATTTGAAAAATCCGCGCGAGTAGACGACCGAGGCGATTTGCACGAGCCACCGATGAGGTCTCGGCGTCCGACATAGTGGCTCATCATCTGAATTATTCGGAGCAGAGGCGGCGGCGCATCGCGCACACGCTCGTCGCCGAGTTCGCGAACCCTGATTTTGGCCGCGGCGCACTGGAAGCTAGTTGCAGAGAGTCGCGATTTTGCGCGCTGCTCGACAAAAAAGTCTTATTCGCGACCGCAGAGCAGCGCTTGCACCGACTCATGGAATAGTTGGCTTTTGTGACGTGACTGCCCGCGGGCTTTGAGAGGCTCGAATTCATGAATCCGTCGAAACCATGCCTCAGCGGCAAGCGTTCTCTCTAATCAGGAACTCGCGACGGATCGAGTTATCGCTTTTAGTTTTATTCATCATCTCGGACCGTCTGAATTCAGTTGAACAGGTTAACGCCGCCACATTCTCTGGCGATCGAAAGGCATTTCGCGCGAAGTGTTGCGTCGGCAATTCACGGCAAGGGCGCAAGAGTAGCGGGGGTCGTCGTTGACACCGTTGGTGACCTGCTGCAATAAGATTGGTGGCAAGGAGAAGTCATGATCACCAAGAATGCAGTAGGTTCGGCGTCGCAGCAGCTTTCCGTCGCGGACGTGGGAATGGTTCTGGGGGCATTTGTGGGAGCGATAGATCGATATCACCAATACTGCAACCGGATTGCGAACGCGATTACTCGCATCGGGCGGGAAGCCAATATTGGGGCGGAACGCGGGTTTTCCGCGGTCGCGGGTGCCCATCGTCTTGACGAGATCGCACAAGAAGCGCGGCGGCATCACGATGCTGAACACGGACGAGTGGAGCGGGACGATTCCAAGAATGCTGAGCCGAAAGGCCGTCCGTCTTCGTTGGTTACCGCGACCGTTGCGTGCTCGCAGTATTCGACGAGCAAGAGGACGCTCCAGCGAGCGATCAAGGATGGCCGGTTAGAGGATTTCCGTCAGCAAAATAGAGCATCGAACTCGCCGCTTCTTGTCGATCTCCAAGAGGTAGCGAAAAATTGGCCCAGGCGCGGTGCGACAAAGTAGTGACACCCCCGACAAAGCAACTCACCTGGGGGATTTCCAAAGGCGATTTCAGCGAACCATCGGTAGCTTCCTTTATGGTCATTCCATGAAGGAGTTCCGCTGTGGTAATAAAGAGCGTCCCGGTTCACCGAATTAAGCCCGCCGCCTACAACCCCCGTAAGTCTCTCGCACCGGGCGATCCGGAGTTCGAAAAACTCCGTCGAAGTCTCGGCGAATTCGGCTTGGTCGAGCCGCTGGTCTGGAACAAGCGAACCGGCAACCTTGTCGGCGGCCACCAGCGCTTTGCGGTGCTGCTCGCCGAGGGTGCCAAGACCGTTGAAGTGTCGGTTGTCGACCTCCCGCTTGAAAAAGAAAAAGCACTCAACCTCGCGCTGAACAAGATTCAGGGTGAGTGGGACCAGGACAAGCTGGCGGCGCTGCTGGATGAGCTCACCAAGGAATCGTCGGTCGATGTGGACCTGACCGGCTTTGCGCAAGTTGAAGCCGACGCCATCATCGCCGAGTTTCTCGATCGTCAGAGTTACAACGGAAACGACTCGGACTTCAACGTCGACGCCGAGCTGGAGCGGATCCAGAAAGTCGGCAAGACCGTGACCAAGCCGGGGGATCTGATCGTCCTCGGCAATGACCCGCGACTACAGAATGTCCTTCTCTGCGGTGATTGTACAAAGCCAGCCGACGTGCAGCGGCTCATGGGAGACGATCGTGCGATCCTGTTCGCTACCGATCCGCCGTATTTGGTCGACTATGACGGCACCAATCACCCCGGGAAGAAGCGAGCTCTGGCGAAGAAGAACAAGGACTGGTCGGGCAGCTACGGCGTGACCTGGGATGACGCGAAGGCGAACGCCGACCTGTACCAGCGGTTCATCGCGACAGCAGTGGAACACGCAATTGCCGAGAACGCCGCGTGGTATTGCTGGCATGCGTCCCGCCGCCAGGCGATGTTGGAAGCGGAATGGAAAGCCGCGGGGGCCTTCGTCCATCAGCAGATCATCTGGGCGAAGAACCGTCCGATCCTGACGCGCTCACACTACGGGTGGCAGCACGAACCGTGTTTCTACGGGTGGCTGGAGGGCAACCGACCGCCTCGCAACAAGGATGCGCCGAACGCATCGAGCGTGTGGCAGATCGACACGATCGCGAGCGGCGAGGATCGGCCGGACCATCCGACGCCAAAACCCCTTGACGTATTCGAAATCCCGATGCTTCAGCACACCAAGGCGGGCGAACTCTGCTACGAGCCGTTTGCGGGATCAGGCACGCAGATCATCGCGGCCCAGAAACTCAAACGGCGCTGCCGCGCCATCGAGATCAGTCCGGTGTACTGCGACCTGATCGTGCGGCGATTCATCGCATTTGCCGGTCGGGGTGCTGTCGCGCCGGAGGTAGCACGCAAGTATGCGATACCGCAATCGGTCGCGGAAGGATCGCACCTCCGCGGGCGCGAAAAGCCTTCGACTATGCGCAAATCGGAGCCCATTCACAGTGACAAGAAGCCGCCGCGCGATCGGTCCTCCGGAAAGGAGGCGGCATGAGCTCTCGATCGGACTCAAGTCCCCAGTCGGATCAGCCGCCCACGCGAACTCCGCAATCAACGAACGAGGGTTCGGATGGCGAGAACTGCTCGGCCATGGAAATCCTCCAAAGAATCAAAGTGCACGACCTCGACCCGAAGACCCTCGGCGCGGTCGAGCGACGGCTGTGCGTGGTGCATTTGATAGGCGAGGCATTATCGAATTCCGAGATGGCGCACCTGCTCAAATGCAGTGATCGAACCATTGAGCGCGACCGTCGCGAGATACGAGACTCGCATGCTCTCAAGCCGGACCCCAAATTCGCGGATCGAATCGCGGGCGATCTGTACGCCGAGGCAGAACAAGCGATCTTTCGTATCCGCAGAGCCACGCGTGATCCGGCAACCACGCCGGGGGATCGAATCGCCGCGGAGAAGAGCTGCTTCGACATCCGGTGCCACATGGTCGATCGACTGCAGTCGCTCGGGTATTTGCCGAGTGCCTTGCGCCGGACCGAGGTTTCCCTTCGGGGCGATCCGGATGGCCCGAACAACTTCGACCTCAATCTCGAGATCAACCAGTTGGTCGCGGTGGTGCAGCAGGATCCGAGCCTGACCGGCCTTGTGCCGGATATCGAAAAACTGCAGGCTCTCTCCAGCAACGCGCTACTCGCCGAGCGAGTCGCGGATGTGAAACAGCGGATGGTGGACAGTTCTTCGTGCCCGCAGCCTATTGCGTCAGAACCATCGAAGCCCACCCACGCGTGAGTGGGCCAGCAGAGACGGCCGAATCGTTTACAGAATCCACGGAGGGAAGAAATGAGTATTGCTGAGCCAATTGGAACTGCATCGGTCTGGCCCGCTCGCACGGATTTTGGAATCGCCCAGCTTCGGCTGGTCGCCGCGCGAACTGGACGCCGTGCGGAAGAACTTCTTTCCCAGCAACGGCGCAAGGTGGCGGAGCATTCTCCAGCCGCATTCGCGGCAGTCTATCTTCGTCACCACTTCAAGCTTGCGCCGTCTCGGATGCATCGAGAGCTTTTTCATCTACTCGATGGATTGAAGACCAAGCGCGGCCAGCGAGCGGCGGTCGCCGCGCCCCGTGGGCATGCGAAGACGACGGTGGTGGGGTTGGCGTATGTCCTTTGGGCCGCGCTCTATCAGGTCGAGCCGATGACGGTGATCGTGTCGGCGTCGAGTGAGCAGGCGATCCAGATGCTGCGCCACATTAAGGATGAGCTTCTGAACAACCCATTGCTTCAGCGGGACTTTCCCGAAGTCTGCGCACCCTTGGGAACCGCCAAGGGCCCGAAGCCGTTTCGCGACAACCAGATTGTCCTTCCCAATAACACGGCGGTGCGGGCGCTAGGTGCACATCAGCGCATGCGTGGTCTTCGCCAGCGTCAGCATCGACCCAGCCTCATCATCGCGGACGATCTCGAAGATCATTCCTTGGTTCAGACGGCCGAGAGCCGTGCCAAGCTTCGGCAGTGGTTCGATAGCACGCTGCTCAAGCTGGGCAATCCCGAGACCAACGTGGTTGTGGTGGGGACAATCCTGCATCACGATTCGCTGCTGGCATCTCTCGTGGGCCTACCGGGAAGTCAACCAACCAACGGTTGGCAGCGCCGTTTGTATCAAGCGGTCGAGGAGTGGAGTGTGCACGGCGAGCTTTGGGAAACATGGGAAGCAATCTACTCAGGTCGCGAGCAATTCCCTCCCGAGCAGCCGGTCACCACCGGGTCAAGTCGACCCGCGGGCAGGCCCGCCGCTCAGTCTCCTCAACCTCCGGTGATCCAGCCAAGCGAATCGTCTCCGATCCCGACGCCGGATAGCCGCTCCGGGCCCGCCGCCGCCGCGCGATACTTCGAGCAAAACCAGAGCGCCATGCTCGAAGGCACACGGGTGCTTTGGCCCGAGCTCGAGGACTATCACTCGCTCATGACGATGCGCGTGCGGGAAGGCCGGACGAGCTTCCAATCCGAGAAGCAGAACCAGCCCGTTGATCCCGAGCAGTGCATCTTCCGCGAAGAGAACATCCGCTACTGGGACAAGGAATTTCCCACGGCGGCGGATCTGTACGAGCGCTTTAAGGGCAAGTGCCGAATCGCGGGCGCATGCGATCCGAGCGTTGGAAGCCGAAGCGGACGGGGGGACTATTCGGCCGTCATCACGCTTCTTCGGCCAACCAACAGCCAGCTCATTTATGTGCTCGATGCCTCGCTTGAAATCTGCACGCCGGATCGGACGATCGCGAGAATCATCGATCGCGCCAAGTTGTATCGATACGGGTACTTCCATGTGGAAGCGAACGGATTCCAGCAGCTGCTCGTGGATCAACTCAAAGCTCGCGCCCGAGAGTCGGGCACATCGCTCACCGTGACGTCCGTCACGAACAGCACCGACAAGCGGGCCAGGATCATGGCGCTCGAACCACTGATCAGCCAAGGCCATTTGATCTTTTCGAGGAGGCAGCAGCTGCTGATCGAGCAATTGCGGCAGTTCCCGCTGGGCGCTCACGACGACGGGCCAGATGCGCTGGAGATGGCGGTGCGGGCAGTCCGGACGGCGGCACCATTTGTATACGTGGGCTAGCGCGCCCTACTTGACAACATTGGCGGGGCGGTTCGTCTCGTCGGGCTCGAACACCTCAAGGAGTCGTCGTACCACATCCGGTTGCTTGATCTGGCAGGCGGTGTTTCGATACGCGTGTTCGGATAAGACCCCGTCGCTTCGATCGCGAGTCGAAATCCACTCGATCCCGGCACACCAATCGCAGATACCGAGATCGTCGAGTGTCTTGGGGTTCGGCTTCGCTTCGAGCGGAAGCTCGACGAGCTTTCGGTGCAAGCTCGGGACCACGAAATCTCTCTGCGGAACCGCTTCCGCAGTAATGCGACCGTAGCCAACATAACCGCTGCCGCTGGCATAGGCAAAAACGTGTTCGCCAACAGGCAGTCTGCGAATTGCGCCGATCCAACGAGGGCCACCTCCTGCGCTGAGATATCCGTATTTCTTACAGTCATCCCACGAGCGGCCAGCGTCATCAAAGTGATCGCCGACATTGACGAACCAGTATCCAGTCGGCTCTCCCGCCGTACGGAGTGATTCGCGCCGGTTGATGGACTTCGCTCGCACCTTGATCTGGTACTGCTCGGCCGAAGGCAACGGCAGACACTGCTCGATATTGACAACGACGCGGCCATCGAGCTCGTGCGGGCGCATCCGTACGCACCGGATGTCAAGATCGCGCTCGTTGAGCCAAAGAGCGGTGGTGGTGATTTCCTGCGAAAAGTCTTTGGAAACAAGAACGATCCGGACATCATTCCCGAACCGTTCTTCGTCGGGGTGATCCCATCCGAGAAAATCGAGAATGGCAGCTTCTGCATCTGCAGCGCTCCCGCCGTTCTTGGCGAGGTACCGCCCGTGGATATCCACGAGTTGCTCGAATGTCATTTGCGACACCATTGCGGCGTAACGGAGCGACTGAAGTTCCATGTGGCCACCATCGTCGTTTCGCTTGAGTTCGACCACGACGAGGTTGGCATCCTTGTCGATACAGAGGATGTCGGTGCGCCGCTTGCTGCCGTCCCATTCATCGAACTCCTGCGCGATCACCATTGTGCCGGGTGCAACAAGCTCGATTGATTTGAGCAGCATCTGTTGGAGATGCTCACGCTCACGGATTCCCTGTTCGGCGAAGGATGTTTCGCTCACCGGGACCAACTCATCGTTCTTGATCTGATAAAGCGCCATGCGATATCCCCATGCCCCCTTTCGGAAGCGGCAGGAGCGAGCGAGGCGGATTGATTGGCGCGCAAAAAGAGGGCGCCGAACCAAGCCTGCCCACAGGACCCCCGCCAGGGGGCGCATAGCACAGCACTCGGCCGACGCCCCCTTGCGGGGGCGCGGTCCGATGTGCTGCCATGCGGATACAAGGGCTGGAAGCCCAGGCTGGCGGTTTCCTGTGAGACAGCATCGAACGCTCACGCGTCGTCAGGATGTCGGCACGCTCGAATAGGTGAGCGGGCCGTGAGGGGCGAATTCTCCTTAGCAAGGCGGAATTCGGACGGATCACACATCCGCTCGAATACCGCCAAGTTCCAGTCTATAGGAGGGCGGTCACGTACGCAGAGTCAAGGGCAGTTTGGGCTTCCCGTCAGGACGTCGTCGTCGTCCCACGCCAGCCCCTTCTGACCATTTTCAGAGGTCGGCATGAGTACCGCGCAAACCGAACGGATTCTCAAGATCGCCGCCGCATTGCGTGCCAGTGTTGTCGTGGTTCTGGCTCGTGTCGATGAACTGAGCGACCTCATCGACCAGCTTCCTACGACTCCGCAGCCCCCTCGCGCCGTCGTGATTGAAGACCATGACATGGTTCTTCGCCTGGATCGATCTACGTATACGGTGCGTTGGAATCAGCGTTCCTGCTTCCTCGGTTACACCATGTCGTTTCGTGTCTTGGAGCGGTTGGCGCGGCGGCCGAACGAGTACGTCTCCACAGAGCGATTGCTGGACGAGCTTTGGGCCGCAACCCGAACCGCTTCCACGGTTCGGAGCACGGTGTGCGGTCTTCGTTCCAAGCTCCGCAATGCTCGGATGGCCGACCTCGCAGACATGATCGACGGTAGAAACCCCAATCACTACGGACTCATGCTGCGAAAGGAGCTAGTCGCTCGTTGAACAGAAATTCAACAGCGGTTGAATCGCTGTTGAACAGGTGATCTGAACGAGAGAGGTACGGTCATCGGCTGATAGGACCCGCACGACATTGATTGAATTGTGGAGCCGCCGATGACCCCGACCATTGTCACCGAGTCTGCTACGCCACGAGTGAAGGCGGCGCAGTACGTCCGTATGTCGACGGAGCACCAGCAATACTCCACCGAAAATCAGCGTGACGCCATCGCCGAGTACGCGAAGGCCCGCGGATACGAGATCGTGAAAACCTACGCGGACGATGGGAAGAGCGGCCTTCGTATCGAGGGGCGCGAGTCGCTCCGTCGAATGTTGGACGATGTGCAGAGTGGTCACGCCGAGTACAAGGCGATATTGGTGTACGACGTCAGCCGTTGGGGCCGATTCCAGGACGCTGACGAGAGCGCATACTACGAGTACGCCTGCAAGCGAATGGGCATCCATGTTGAGTATTGCATGGAGCAATTCGCAAACGATGGCAGCCCCGTGTCCACCATCATCAAGGGAGTCAAGCGGGCGATGGCGGGAGAGTACAGCCGGGAGCTCTCCAACAAGGTCTTCAAGGGACAGTGCCGGCTCATTCAGCTTGGATATCGGCAAGGTGGCCCAGCCGGATATGGGCTGCGCAGGATGCTGCTCGATGTGACGGGTGCGGCCAAAGGACTGCTTAAACGGGGCGAACAGAAGAGCCTTCAAACGGACCGAGTCAAACTCGTTCCCGGGCCGGACGATGAGATCGAGGTTGTCCGTTCAATCTATGACCAATTCGTGAAGCACAACAAGACCGAGCGGACGATCGCCGAAGCCCTCAACAGCGCGGGTATCGCTTCCGGCTGCGGACGCCCCTGGACGCGCAGCATGGTCCACCAGATCCTCGCCAATGAAAAGTACATCGGAAACAACGTCTACAACCGCGTTTCGTTCAAGCTGAAGAAGAAACGTGTCATAAACCCGCCTGATATGTGGGTTCGGTGCGACGGTGCGTTTGGCGGCATCGTTGACCCCGAGTCATTCTTCATCGCTCGCGGAATCATTCAGGAGCGCAACCGTCACTTCACGGACGACGAAATGCTCGCCCGCCTGAGGACGTTGCTCGCCGTCCACCCCGAACTGACCGGTGCCTTGATTGACGAAACGGATGGAATGCCGTCAAGTTCTGTCTACCGCAGCCGCTTTGGAAGTCTCATCAATGCCTACCGCTTGGCTGGTTATGTTCCGGAGCGGAACTTTGAGTACATCGAAATCAATCGGCACCTCAACCAGACACATCCGCGGCTCCTCGGGGACATGATTCAGGACCTGCAGACGATGGGTGCGACGGTGCAGAAAGGTGAGACTTCGGATGTTTTCGTCATCAACGGGCTTTACAGTGCATCGCTCTATCTTGCGCGCTGCAAAGCCGCGCCCAACGGCTCGCTGCGATGGCGATTCCGCGTTCCTCAACAAAAAAATACCGACATCCACATCGTGGCTCGAATGGACGCGGACAACGAGCTGCCCACCGACTACTACTTGCTCCCCGCCATCGACTTGGAAATGCCTGAATTCCGTCTTACGGAGTTCAACGGCGCCTCGATCGACACGTTTCGGTTCGAATCTCTCGAGTTCTTCTTTGGGATGGCCAAGGTCATTCAGATCGAGGGGGCCGCGTGATCGACCATCGAGAAACAAACGTGGTTCGTATCCCGATCGATCAGATCACGATCATGAATCCGCGCGAACGGGGAAAGGTGAAGTTCAGGCAGATCGTGACCAACATTTCGAACCTCGGCCTCAAGAAACCAATCACGGTGGTCCAGCGGGGGTCGCGCGAGGGCAAATCTCTTTATGAACTGGTGTGCGGTCAGGGGCGGCTTGAGGCATGTCGGCAACTCGGCGATACCACGGTGCCGGCCCTTGTAATTGATGCGTCTCGGGAGGACTTGTTACTCATGAGTCTTGCCGAGAACCTCGCCCGTCGACGTCAGACCTCGGTCGAGATGCTCCGGGAAATTGGGAATCTGAAGGAACGAGGGTACAGCATTGCCGAGATTGCCCAGAAGACTGACCTCAATCAATCCTACGTGAAGGGAATCCTCCGTTTGTTGAGGCAAGGCGAGACCCGGCTGATCGAAGCGGTGGAGGGCGGTCAAATCCCCATCAACATTGCCGTCACGATCGCCACATCGGAAGATCAAGAGGTCCAGCGAGCGCTCGCGGAGGCTTATGAATCAAAGAGTCTCCGCGGGAAGCAGCTGCTAAAAGCACGCCGGTTGATCGAGGTGCGGCGTGTTGTTGGCAAGTCGATGAGGTACGCAGGACGAAAGAATCCCAAGAAACTGTTGAATAGCGACACGCTCATGCAGGCGTACAAGCGGGAAAGCGCCAAGCAGCGGTTGCTCGTGCACAAGGCAAAGGTTTGCGAAACCCGTCTGCTCTTCGTTGCGAGCGCTCTCAAACAACTCCTCGCAGATCCGGAGCTTGTTGCGATTCTTCAGTCGGCGAAGTTGGCGACATTGCCGCAGTTCCTCGCGGATCAGATCGGTCGGAAGGAAGGTTGACATGCCAGAGGCTGTCCAGATGGCGTTTGATCCGAACGGCGTGATGGTCCCGATCGGTCAGATCCTTCCCGTTCGCACGGTGCGCCCCGAGATGCGGAAGGGACAGCAGTATCTCAGGTTATTCGCGTCGATCCGGGAGATTGGGTTGATCGAACCATTGATCGTTTACCCGCAAGAGGCACCCGGCGCCCGAGAGCGCCGGTTCACGCTTCTGGACGGGCATTTCCGCTTGGATGTCCTGAAAGAACTCGGGCGCTCGGACGCCTTCTGTCTGATCGCCAAGGACGACGAAGCGTTCACCTACAACCACAAAGTGAATCGCATGGCTCCGATCCAGGAGCACTTCATGATCATGCGTGCGCTGGAGAACGGAGTTTCCGAAGAACGAATTGCCTCAACTCTCAGCGTCGATGCAAAGGCGATCCGAAACAAACGGGACTTACTGACGGGGATTTGCCCCGAAGCCGTGGTGCTGCTTAAAGACAAAAACGTCACCGCGAAGGGATTGCGAGAGATCAAACGCGCGTCTCCTATGCGTCAGATCGAGATGGCGGAGTTGATGATCGCAGCGAACAACTTCTCGACCGACTACGCCATGTGTCTGATCGCGGCGACGTCAGAGAAGGACCTTGTGGGCACCGATAAGACCAAGGTGTTGCCCGGCATGAAGCCCGAGGACCTATCGCGGATGGAACGGGAAATGGAGCTCTTAGGAAAGGACTTCCTCTTGATCGAGGAGTCGCATGGGAAGAACACTCTCAACCTTGTGCTCGCAGTCGCGTACCTTCGGAAACTGCTCGACAACGCGGGCGTCGTGAAATACCTGTCTCAGCGATGCCCGGACATCCTGGGGGAGTTTCAAAAACTTGCGGATGCTCCGGACTTGAAGTCGATAGCCTAAATAACGCCTGCAAATCGCAGAAGCTGCTGGTAGAGTCGCTGCTATTGAAGTGCTGTTGTATTCTGCACCTGAACGTCTAACCGCAGTTGCTCGCCAAACCACGCAGTTGGATTTGACTTGAGCAACTTCGCACGCTCGCGATCAAGTAGCCTCAGTCCAAGATCATAGAACAGCTGCGTCATTCGCCCTCGATCGTCAAGGCAGCTTGCGGGCAGTTCGAACACCTCATACCCATTCGCTCTGAGCGCCTCACGCAGAACGCGGTCCCGCTCAGCGGTTACCGGGTTGCCATGCAATCGATCGCTCAATCCGTCCAGGTACAGGCAAATGCCCGGTTCTGAGGGATCAGTTCCTGGCCACAGGCAGTCGGGATAGGTCTTACCGAGGGGTTGGCCAAGGTCGATCGGCTCGTGGCGTTTGGCCTCAGGAAATCCGGCCCGCATCAATTGTTCACGGAGCCGATTTTCGTCGACGTTCACGGGACGATGTTCACCCTTGGGTGCCGCATCCGGCATCTTGGCGGGGATGGGATGCGTCGCACGCAGTGAGTCACCGTTGGCGGCAAGAACATTCTCAACGAGGTGCCGATCCAGCGAGGCGTGGTAGAACGCATTGCGGAACGTGCGAAGGCAGTCGTTGCAGCTCCGCTCGCAGCCTGACGGACAATTCGAAACAATCGGCTTGACGGCCTGAACGATCTCTGAGAACCGCTCGCAAAGCTGTTCGAGCAGCCCAGATCCACCGGGCATCGGGTCAAACAGGATCGCCGTCGCTTCATCGCTCCCAGTTGTGCCCAAAACCAGAACCTGCAGGTCATCACGCTCCATGTCCAGAACCCGCGTCGCGCCCGTACGAATCGCCTCCGCGAGCGAGTATGCCTCGGTCTTGTCGGCGCACATCGGCAGCGAAAGAGCGTCGGCGACGATGTCGGCGTAGAACCCGACGTTCACCGGAGGTTTGCCGCACCGCTGGGCGTGGTCCTTTCCAAACTTGTCGAGCTCTGCCCCGGACGCGAATGGCGTGCGGCTTTGTCCGCACACCTGACATACTGGGTAGCCGAGCTCGTTCTGATCCACCTTCCTGGTTGGGCCGACGTTGACCAGCCGAAGGTGAACACCCTTTCTGAAGTGGACCGTCCGCTCATCCCACGCGAAGGCCATGCCCGCTTCATGCCGACCACGTTCGGTGCCGAACGTCGTGACAGGCATTTGGAATCGGAAGTCCTCCTCATCAGAGATGTGGGACCTGTGGGTCAGTTGGACATCGCACACGGGCACTGCCGCGAGCGATGCAGCCCCGAGGTTGCCGGCAGCGTTGCCCGCGCCAGCGACTTCCGTCGCCGTTTCGCTTTCCACATTGACATCAAAGAACGCGGGCTCCTGAGGCTGAAGCTGGAAGTACCTCGCGACGAAGCGATTGCCGTTCGCATAGATGAGGTTGCCAGGGACGTACTCTCGCAGCGCCACAGCCGGAGGACGCGGTAGTACGAAGTCGCTGCTGCCCGTCTGCCAGCGAGGCAGTTGCGCGACCGCCCGAACGGATCCACTCTCGAGTCCGTAGCCAGGCAAGAACCCTTCTGCAGCGAGCACGCCGTACGTCTCGACATCGTCGTAACCTTCGGCATCGCCCCTTCCCCGTGTGTCCTGCCCCTTCATGCGCCTGACCAGCCGGTCGCACCGCTGATACAGCGACTTGTCCTCTTCGTCCAGTGTACCGCTTGCTTTCCGCTTGGCTTCGAGCCGATCAAGCTGGGTTAGCGCCCACGCGAGCCGACGACGAAGCACGCCGACGACGCGTTCCAATTCATCCGGGGTCTTGTCCGTCGCAGTCTCAAGCACAGCATCATCGATGACCGCGCGGTCCTCTGACGGCCAGGTTGTGGCAAAGCTCCGTTTGACTGATTGGAGCAGATCCGCCCGATGCTTGCTCACCACGGTTCGGAATGGCGATGCGTCGAAGGGTGTTGTTCGAAGCCTGCCGTCGGCCTCAAACAGGAAACTCTTGACCATCGAAGGGAACGTCGTCGTCAGCGCCTCTGTTAGCTCGGTCCGATCTCCCTCTGAGAGGGGCGAGCCCGGGCGTGCCAACTGACGCAACCGTGTCAGCACGGCCGCATTCACGTGGCGACCCACCATCAACGGGTTCCGCAGATTGAAGCGCGGCGGATCCACGCGGCCCGCGAGCATCTTTTGAGGGTCGTTGAAGTAGAAACGATCGTGAGTAGTCGGTCTGGCGTAGGTGAGGTCCACTGCCATGCGCTGGCGGCGGCCAGCCCGGCCGACTCGCTGCCAGTAGTTGGCCGGCAACGGAGGCACGTTGCGCATCAGCACTGCGTCGAGCGCACCAATGTCAACGCCGAGCTCCAGCGTGGGAGTGCAAACGAGCGTGTTGATCTGTTCGCCATCGCCCTTGAACTGACGCTCGATCAGGTCGCGATCAAAGGCCGGGACCATCGCCGAGTGCTCACGTGCCCTGACCATGTGCGATCCGTTATCGAGGAGATCAAGGTCGTAGCTGTCGGGGTTCTCCTCCTCACGAACGAGGACGCCGTCGCAGCGGAATGCTTGGCACAGTCCGTGGGGCGTTGTGCGAGTCTGGGCACGGCGGCACGTGCGGCAACGCCACAAACCGTGCGACGGCACCAGTCGGACTTTGTCGCCATCGACCTGGCGTGCTCCAGCGCAGCCCGGCAGTGCGTTCCCGCGCTGGCCGACCAGCGTCACCGGCACTAGGAGTTTCAAGTCATCCGCGAGGAATGCCCAAAGTCGCTCGAGGAACTCTGCGGCCTTGTCGGGAGCAACTCCCCACTTCTTGACCGCAGCCCGTGCGGTTGTTTCGCCCTTAGCGCTAAGCCACTGTGCGACGCGTCCCGGCTCATCGCCCGGATCGCGGCTGAGTTTGACAGCCTTGGGAATGCCCGCCATGTCCGGCAGATACCCACGCTGAAGTTCGAAGTCGCCGTCACCCCAGAACTTCCCGAAGATCCGCTTCTGGGAATCGTGAAGCTGGTACGCCCGTCGCGCCCGATCCAGCAGGTCAGAGATGCCGTCGGCCAGCAAAGACGGATCTATACCGAGCGCGGCAGCTTCGTGCTTGACCCAGGGATGTTCACCTGAGAGGTTGAGGTAATCAATGCGCAGCCGTCCCCACGGCTCCAGGCCGACTCGCTGCTTGATGCCGGTGACGATCTCCCGAAGCACCTGGATCCGCAGGAAGTACTTTCGCTCTTCGACATGGGCCGTTCCCGCCGCTTCTTTCGCTGCAACCTGCCAGACCTCGGGCACCAGCATTCGTGACAGGTCGTCGTCCTGCTCCATCCGATCGTCGAGGAACTTCGTCAGATCACCAACAGACACGGGGCCTTGGGTGATGCGCTCGTACATGAGCGAACGAAGACGGAATCGCCGGGCGTGGTCACGCATCCAACCGGCCTGGAACGCGGCCTCCTGGCGGTTGTCGGCAAAGATCAGAAGTCGTCGGCGCTCGGCGTGCTGCACCATGTCCTGGGCGAGCACGTGCACATCGGCGACTGGCACGGCCTTCACCGGGCGCGCGGGCTCGCGATACCAAGCGTTCCAGACACGCCCGCCCTGTCCACACGAAACGCAGCGAGTCAACTGCCCAGGACGCTCGTCCTTTTCTTGCACAGCGAGCAGTTCCACCATCTGCCCCTGTGCAGCGCACGCGTCACAGCGATCGCGACCCTGTGGATGCACTGCCCCGCACGCCCGGCAGAAGTGCACCCGCGCTGTCTTAGGTGGATCATCATCGCCATCGTCGGCGGAGATCACCGTGTCCGTTACGACTAGGCGCTTGCCGCCGGTCGAAGCGTCCTGCGGACGCCAGACGCAGCGATCATCTACGGCCTCGCCTCCGCCTGGTGCCTTGGCAGTGAACTCCCAATCCGCGGCGTGGTGCTCGAAGTAGTGTTGTCCGCACGTTGAGCAGGTCAGCACCGGGAACTTTGCGAGCGCGGGTTGTTGGGCGGTGGCGTCTTCCGCCGACAGCCAAAGCTTCGGGCGATCCTGGGTTTCGGGGAATGTCACCACCGCGCCGCCGACACCGCGAATGAAGGAATGGATGACCGGCCGCAGGAGGGCTCGACCCTGCTTGCGGGCCGCAGCACCCAGTGCGAGGTACGCCAGCACCTCCTCCTCGTTCACGCCGCGCTTGAGCACGCCATCAAGGACGTGAACCACCGTGTCGAGGGGGCGAGGCTGCAGCAGTTCCGCCGTCAGGCGGTACGCGACCTCATTCTCCAGGAGCGCGTCGTACAGCGCATCCCGCCAGTCGCCCTGGCGTTCCGGCGCAAGGCCAATGCCGGTGAGGGCTTTGAGTGCATCACTCACCATCGCGCCGCCAGAGTCGCCGACATCCACTGCCTTCAGCACCGCCTTCAACACTTCCGCGGCTCCGCCCTTGCCGGTTGGCGCGCTGGGGTCGCGACGGTTCTGCCCCCAGCCCTGTGCCTCATACACCTCGCCGACGATGGCGACATCCTCTTTGGGCACCCCAAAGAAGCGGCGGGCAAAGTCCCTGGGGGCCTCGCCGCCACCACTGGGATCGGCGATCGTGGCGGAGGTTGCCACGCACACAGTCTTTGCTCCGCTCGCGGCGCTGCTCGCTTCGCAGAACGCACGAAGGCGTCGGATCAGGCACGCCGTCTCCGCGCCCTGCGCCCCCGCGAATGTGTGCGCCTCATCGAAAACCAGGAAGTCGAGCCGGGCGTTATCGAAGAGTTCCACGTCCTTCTGCCGCGTCAGCAGCAGCTCGAGCATCTTGACGTTCGTCAGCAAGATCCGCGGCTGGCTACCGGGCTCACGCAGTTCCTCGCGGCTGCATCGTTCCTCGGCCGGGTGGACGGCGACCTCTTGCCTTTGTTCCTGTGCCTTCTTCAGGGCGGCGCGATAATCCGCCCGGCTCGCGCCGGCCCGCAGTCGCTGGCCCGCCACGTCCGCCTTCTTCTCCGGCGTCTTGCCGACGTACATGGCGAACGTGATGCCAGTGCCCGCCAGCAGCTCACGCAGACGTCCCAACTGGTCCTCGGCCAGCGCGTTCATCGGATAGACCAAGACCGCAGAAATCCCCGGCGCGGCGTTCTGGTCCTTGAGCGCCAGGCACTTGCTGATGATCGGGTACAGGAAGCACTCGGTCTTGCCCGAGCCGGTGCCGGTGCTCACCAGCGTGTGCTTGCCATCGTTGATCGCGCGGACGGCCGCTTCCTGGTGACCGTAGAGGGTCGGATGTGACACGAGCGAAGACATCGCAGGGTGCAGGATGCCCTGCCCGGCGAGCGAGGCGATCGAAGACCCCTCGCGGAAAGGACGGCTGAGAGAGACGTACGGCCCCTTCATCAGCGGCGTGCGCCGCGTGTGGTCCAGCGACAGCAGCGTTCGCATCTGCGAATGAAAACTCGCATCGGCGAATGGGTACGTCGAGAGCTGATACTTCAGGAAGGACCGAACGACCTTCTCGGTATAGGCGACAGGATTAAGTGCCATAGTGATGTGAGGTACCCGGGCGTTCTAGGTGCCGAACAAGTTCGGCTCGGGTGCCTTCCCTCCCTTCGGTGTTGGTTTGCTGTCAGCCTTGCCGCTCTTGGCGGCGAGGGTGGCCTCAGTGGATGTCGGCGCTTCTCGCCCCTCTAACTCCGCCTGCAACTTCTCGAATCCATCCGCACCGAGCAGATTCCGGGCGTGCAGGGCGCACTCGCGCCAGCTCTCGGCGGCATCCTGTGACAGTTGCCAGTCGTAGAACCGAGGTCCGACTGTTGCTGCTACAGGATGAGGCTGCTCGGCACGGTTGTCGTGGCCGAGGCCGAGGTCGGCGAGACGGAAATTCTCGGGGAGCATCCAACCCTCCGACGCGTCAATCGAGCCAATGAGACCATTGACGCGTGGCAAGGGATTGGTGGCTTGACCGCAGAATGCGGCGATAGCGTCGTCGCGTGTGCCGCCCGCGGCTGTGACGGCGGCGATCAGGGCCGAGAGGTCGGCGAAGGCGGCGAGGGTCAAGACAGGGTGCCGCCGCTCGGGAGGTTCGTTCTTATCCACCCTCCAGAAGCCCTTGGGGTCGAGGCGACGGGTGAAAGCCTTGTTCGTCGTGTCAGCCAACGGGTGGTCGCAGTCCCTGAGGATCCACTTCAGATCGTCGAGGTCCAGCCCGTAGAGCGCGGCGACCACGGCATCGAGGATGCAGCGCTGGCGGAGACGCTCGTGGGGAGTGAGTGCCCACCGTGAGCGCCAGGAACGCTCTTCAATCGAGGTTACCGTGGTGAGTTTGAGCCACGATCCTGCGCAGTGAAGGCTTTGCAGCGTCATGCCGCCGGCGAGCGCGAGCACCCGGTTGAGCTCCACGATCTTCACTGGGGGTGGCACAGCAAACGCGAACAAGATGTGCTGATCCACCTGGAGAGCGCCCACACGAGAGCGAGCCTGCCAGTCGCAGGCATAGGAGTTGAGCACTGTCGGGAGCCAGAGTTCAGGACCGAACGAGTCGGGGATCAGATTCGCGACCTTATCGCCGCATGGAAAGCCGACGACGCAAGTGGTAATCAACGTGCGGCGGTTCGTCGCCGATGTGACCCGCATCTGTCCGACCTTCGAGTGTGCAGCGATGGACTGCGGAAAATCCTTGACGCCCATCAAGAACTGCGGTTCGATGACGCGATGGGTCCATTCAATCTCGCGCCACACCGCACCGCGTCCCTTTCCGCTCACCCAGCCCTTCTCGCTGAAATCAAACTGCCCGATCATCCGCCCCTCGTACAGCGGAAGAGCCACCGCCCGGTGGCGGACCTCGATCTCCTTGCCGTCCTCGTTTTCAGTGGTCTCGATCTCCCAGTCGATCTCATCCTCGCGGATGTACTCCAGCCCGTCTCGCGAGATGATGATGCCGGGGGCGATTGTTGCGCGGGTCGCGCCCAGGGGCGCGGGACAAGAACGCCCGGCTTCTCGCGGCTTCCATGCGCCCTTGAGCCAGCGGCTGTACTCGTCGGGCTTGTAGCCGCGCTCCTCCCACTTGGGCCGCGGTGGGAAGAGAGCCGAGTCGGACGTCATGTTGAAGTCACCCTGCGCGTAGCGGATGCCCCAGCCTTCGGGGCCGCTGTCGCCGAGCAGAACCGAGTTCGCGTAGATCTTCTCCAGCACGGCGAGGTCGCGGGCGGAGCGGATCTCGAGGATCGCCTTGCTGAGCGGACTGAACCGCTCGACCTGGGCGCGGGCGTAGGGCACCGCGAGGGCCTCGGCGACGCCCAAGGCCCAGTCGTCGGGATCGCGCCGCATGAAGGCAGTGCGGATGACGGCGGTCAGGCCCCCCTTGACGATCAGGACGGGGTTGAACTTGAAGGAGCGGTGGATGTCGAAGATGCCGTCGCGGTTCTCGAAGCCGAAGAGCCACTCCCAGCGACACTTGCCCAGCAGCCGGGCCCGCAACTCCGTGGATCCGTGATCGGTGTACAAGCCGCTGGGAACGATGAAACCCAGCCGCCCATCGGTCTTGAGCAGAGACAAGGCCAACTCAGTGAAGAGTTTGTAGGTGTACGGCTTGCCGTCGCCCTGGAGCGCGAATGGATGCTCGCGATCGGCGTAGCCCACATCGACAGCGCGGCGCTTGGCCCACGCGCTGTGGCGCGCTTTGGAGGATTCCAGCGAAGCCCGGCCCCGCTCGCCGAGCGGGAAGTCGTGGGTTTGCTTGCCCTCATCGTCGGTCGTCACCCGATCGCCGAAGGGTGATGCGCCCGCCTTGACGAAGTTGGCCGTGTCCTTGAAGTAGGCAATGAACTCCAGCCACTCGCGCTCGACCTTCTCGCTGGCGGCGAAGTAAGCCTTCTGCTTGGCGAGCGCATCCTGCTTGCCGTAGGTGCGGAAGAGTGGATCGACGTTGCTGAACCACTCTTTGCTGTTGGGCTGGAGCGTGTCCCACGGCGGGTTGCCCAAGACAGCATCGAAGCCGGGCGCGGCGGAGCTTTGCGCATCGCCAGCGGCCTTGGCCGCGAAGACATCGGGGAACTCTAGTTCCCAGTGGAAAAACCGCCGCTCGCGGGCGATGCGCTCGGCAACTATGACGGCCTCGGTCGAGAGCGTCGTGAACGTGCTGGGCTTGGGCGCGGCGGCGAGTTGATCGGCTGGCCAGAACCACAGGGCGCACCAGCAATCAAAGGCCCGCTTGAGCGCGACATACGCCGGGCTCTCACGCAGTTGGCGGTGAAGTTCGGCGCGGCGGTGCTCGCCGTCCTCGCCGGGCGCAAGGCGGTGCATCTGTTCGAGAATGCCTAGAGCCTCGTCGTGCACCTGCTCCGCGGTCTTCCCCTCGGCGGTGAAGAGGTCCCCCTGCCCGCGCATTCGGTCGATCATGGCGACCAGGTCCGGCTTGATCACCTCCTTGAGGTGTTTGGCGATGGCCTTGGTGCGTGCCTCTTTCGGGTAGTTCACGCCGGTGGTATGACTCTTGTCCCCTCCTTCGCGGAGCCAGGCCATGATGGGGTAGTGCCTGAAGCGGTCGAACCAGCAGCCGACGAGGGCGTTGCCGCACTTGAACTTGTGGTCAAGGAACGAGAACGGGAGTTCGCGGTCCATCGTCTCGATCCACAGCGCGATCTTGGCGAGCTCGATGGCCAGCGGGTCGAGATCGACGCCGTAGAGGCAGCGCTCGACGACGTAGCGGCGAAGGCGGGCCTTGAGCCGCGGCTCGAAGTCCGGATCGGTTGGGCGGCACGGAAGCAGGTCCTCATCCAGCCGCCCGGCGCTCTCGCGCCCCTCGGCCAACGCGATCACGGTCTTGTTCCCCTCATCGCGCAGGCGGCCGTGGTGCTCGAGTGAGCGGTAGAGCGCGTCGGTCAGGAACCGCAGCGCCGCGACGGGGAACGATCCAGAGCCGACGGCGGGGTCACAGACCTTCAGCGCGAGGATTTCTTCCGGTTTCTTGGGCGTCCACGCAGCCGTGGGCGCATCGGCGCTATCCGCGGGCGCGATATAGGCCAATGGCCGCAGTGTGCGGTGGACGGTGGGCACGGAGAGTTGGGGGCGGGTGTAGAACGTGCCCGAGCCCTTACGCGTGCCGCCCCAGCGGACTAGGTACCACTGGCCCGGCAAGATGGCCGTGCGGACGAGCTTGCGGCCCGCGGCTTCGACTTCTCGCTCGTACTGCGCGATCGCCTCGGCCTTCTTCGACTTGGGTTTGCGCACCATGCCGCCGACGGATACGGCGCGGCGGGCCCAGGTCCACGCACGCTCGCGAGCCTGCTGGATGGGGTCCTGACCAGAAGCATCGGGTGTGGCTGCTTCTGCCGCGGGATCCTCTTCGAGAACCTCGCCCGATAGCAGCGGTTCATCAGCGGTGGGCTCGTCGTCCTCCGCGTCGGCATCCGCATCGTCGGCGTCGTCACCGGCCTCGTCCTCATCGCTCCCGCCCTTGACTTTGAACTTCTCGACGAGGTTCTTGATGGCGGCGTCGTCCATCGCTTCGAGCCGCGAGAGCGGGAGTGCGGGCTCATCGCCGATGGCGAGGAACACGATGGGCTCATCCGGGCCGGCGCGGCGAAGCTCGAAGTCGAGCAGGCCCTCATAGAGGATGCCGATGTACTCGGATTGAAGATCGGAGAAGTCCACCGGCACGCGGGTGCGGATGCTGCCGCGCCCCTGGCGGATCGTCATCTCGCTGTACGAGAGCTTCTCGAGGATGTCGCGCACATCGGCGTCGGACATGACCCCTGCGAAGTCGGACTGGAAGCACGCCGACTCGAAGACCGCCAGCGCTCGGGACATGCCCGAGTTGGGATCGGCCTGGCCTGTGGTGAACAGGTCGCCGCCGTACTTGGGCACAGAGAGGTCGGGGTAGCCGCAGCCGTCGCGGACGAGCGCGAACAAGGCGAGCACGCGGGGCCAGGCGGACCGACGGGAATGCAGGAGCGCTGGCCCACGTGCGTGTGCTGACTCGAGCGACTCGCGAAGGCCGGTGAGCGAGTATGCGTTGAAGTAGAGCGGGCTCCGGTCGATCGGCATGAGCAGCCGCGACTCGGCGAACATCAGCACGACCATCCGCATCACGGTGCGGACGGCGGCGGCGTAGATATCGCGGCCGTCGACGGCGGGCAGATCGCTCTGAGCCGGTGCTGTGAGCCGATCGAGGGCGGGACCGTGTGAGCGGATGAGCAGTTCCACGGCCTGGCGGACGCGCTCGCCGAGCACGGCGGAGAGTTCGTTCTGGCCCTTTCGGCTGTCGAGGATTGCTTGGAGCAGCGGGCAGTGCTTGGTCTCGCCGTGGGCTGGCGGCGGTGCCTTCCACGCCGCGGGTGAGATAAGGCGACGCAGGGCATCCACCTGCAGACCGGGCTCACCCTCCGCGAACCAAAGCTGCGTGTCCCACTCGCTGAAGGCGTCGTGATCGATGCCAGCGTAGATCAGTCGCCACTGCCGACCGTTTGTGAGCAGAGCGAGATTCAGGGAACGGGCGCGGAGCCATTCGATCACGCGGGCAACGGAGCGACGGCCACGGCCGATGCCGAGCCGGGGTTCCTCATCGACGAAGACGGGCAGCGTTCCGCCCTCATGCTGCCACACGCGCCGGGGCTTGATGTTCTCGCCTGCCGGGGTGCGGGTGGACCACTCCGAGCCCACGCGCGTGCCTTTGAACCAGCCGACTGTGAACCCGCACACCTGCTCGAGCACCACGTCGAGCAGGTCCGCCAGGTCGGACTGTTGGTTCTCCGCCCGAACAATCTCCCTACGAAGCCGATCGGCGTGCCAGGGCGAGAGTGGGTCTGGCGCATCGGCGAACGCGGCCGCCACTCGCGCCGGCGCGATCAACATGCCGCCGTGCTTCAGGCTTTCCCACCATGCGATCGGCGAGGAATCGGAGGGGTTAGGCATGCTTCCCTCCCGGCAGACGAATCTCGACAGCGACTGGGAACACCTGTGCATCGCCGCGTAGCGCAAACCGTCGGGGGATGATGCGGTTAATCACGCGGTCGCGCTCGTTCTTGAGCTGCTCGCGGAGTTCTTCATAGTGACCGCGACGGCGGCGCAGCTCCTCTTCCTTGGCCTGAATCGAACGGTCGAGCTCGTCAAGCATGAGCGAGCCGTCGAAGAGCAGCCCCTGCTCCTTTTCCTTCTTCAGGCGTCCAATCTCAGCTTCGAGCGACTGAAGGCTCTGGCGTTGAATGAGAACTGAGATCTCGCCCTGGCGGCTAGCGAAGCGGTCGTTTTCACGCTTGGTGGCGTCGGCGACGGCGGCGCGAAGAGCTTCCTTGATCGTCTTGGTCAGATCCGTGGCTCGCTCGCGGAGGAGTTTGCGGATGTCGCCCTCGACCTCGGACCAAACGGACCGAGCTTCCTCAACGGTGCGATCATCCCACGCCGCGGGTTCGAGGCGGAGCGCAATCGCGGACTGATGTGGAAGGGCAGCCGCTAGCTGATCACTCTCAACCGGAATGACGAGCGTGCGCGTCCATTGATGGAAGGGCTCACGAAGCTCATTGATTGCGAGTTCCTCAATCGTCAGCAGAATGTGTGCGGTGTGCCCCTTGGGCAGAGCGGTGCGTCTCACGCACCAGCGGCTTGCCTTTCCAGCTTCGTCGCCAGGGAATCTCGCTCGGGCCAGAGTCGCAATTGCCCGCTGAAACAGCGGATGCGACAAGTGCATCAGGACTGTGTCCTTGCGCGGCCGAAATACGGGGCGGCCACCGACGTTTTCGACGAGACGATTGGCGTCGAATATGAGCCCTGGAAGCGGTCCACGTTCCCGGCCGATGCCGGGACGGCGCACTGTGCCGTCGATGGTGGGCTCCCACTGGCTCGGCAACGGGACGCGGAATCGCACCCGACCAGGACGGTCATCCGCATCGAACTGGTATCCGGGTGTTCCGACACCAAGTGAGACCTCCAAGGTGTCGCGGAGACTTTCAGGATCGAGATCCAACTCGCCGGCCAGCGCATCAAGCTGAACGGCCTCTTGCTCAGCGAGGTCTCCGTCCACGCGAACGCGGCTGTCGCGAGGTACATCGGAGCGGCCCTTCGCCCGATCAATTCGCAAATCGAGGTCTCGTTGGACGCTCGCAGATGATTCACCTTCGATGAGCCGGCGCTTGATCGCCTCGTCGAACACCTCGCCCGTCGCTCCGAGGTCCTCGCGGATGGCATCGACCTTTCGGACGACATGAGCGAGAAACTTCAGGTCGGCATCGTCGTCGCTGGCAAAGTGGAAGACGCTCACGTCACGCGCCTGTCCGTGTCGGTCGAGACGGCCGTTCCGCTGCTCAAGCCTCGCCGGGTTCCACGGCACATCGAAGTGCAGCACGTACCTCGCGGTCTCTTGAAGGTTCAGACCTTCGGATGCAGCGTCTGTGGCCAGGAGCAGGCGAACAGGCGATCGTGGATCGTTGAATGCCGCCTTGACGGCCTCTCGGTCCGCGGACTCCATGCCGCCATAGAGCGTGACCAGCCGAGATTGGTCGCCAAACTTCTGAAGCAGTGTGCGGTGGAGATAGTCCAGCGTGGTCTTGTACTCGGTGAACACCACCATGCGCTCGTCGTCGCGCCAAGCTCCTTTCTGACGAAGCTTGACCTCGATGGTTGCGAGCAGCGCGGCAATCCTGGCATCGCTCTTGGGATCTACTGGCTGTTGACCGGAGAGTCCCAGGCCCGCCACAGCTGAATCGATTGCAGCGATTTCTCCGGCGAGACGAGGGGCAAGCGGCCTCAGCCAGGAGCCAACCGTGGATGACGCATGCGCGAGCCGCCCTTCGGCCTCTCGGTCGTCGCCGATCTCGTCGCGAGAGGAACGCTCTGCGGCCAGGACTTCAGAATCGGAAACTTGAATGTCCGCGGCCTCAAGTCCCATGCGGACCCGAGCCCAGGACCCACTAAACGCAACGGGGCAAGAGAGGAGTCGTTTCCCCAGGATCTCGACGGCAAACCAGCCGGCCAGCCTGCTGCTACGAGAGGACGATGCAATCACGGAACGAACGCGCGTGCGAAACGCGTCGAAGGCAGCCATGAGCGTGCTTTCGGCGCTGCCGAATTGAAGGTTGATCGCTTCCGGTGGTAGGCGATCGGCAAATCGGGGCGGGTTGGTCCGCTGATTAATCTCACGCTTGAGCCTTCGAACGAGGACATCCTCGACGCGCTGCCGTTCGGAAGGGCTGAACTCGTCGGTCTGCGTGAATCGCACAGGGTCCAGCATCTCGAGCATTCCCGAGAAGCATCGGGTGTGACCGTTGTGCGGCGTTGCGGTCAGAAATAGCCGGTGCTCAAACTTCTGAGAAACCTGGCGGAGCATCTTCACCAGATCGCTGTCCTCACCGAACGCCGCCGGCGACAGGTTGTGCGCCTCGTCGACGATGAGAAGGTCCCAGGGGAGCTGACCGGACACCGGGTCGAGTTTGAACGCTGCGTTAAACTCCGTGAGGACATCGGGCTGCTTGAAATAGTGGTAGGAAGAGATCAGCCGCGGCGAGGACCGCCACGGATTGGCATCCATGCCGAGCTTCCGCCTCAGCTGGTGCGTGCGATCCCGATCAACGATTTCGCAGTCCAGCGAGAACTTGTCCCGCAGTTCACTCTGCCACTGGGTCTGCAGCGAGGCTGGACACAACACAAGCACACGCTGAACACGCCGGCGCACGAGCAGTTCGGACAGAATCAGCCCCGCTTCAACGGTCTTTCCCAATCCGACGTCGTCCGCGAGCAAAAGCGCGATACGAGGCATCCGCAGCGCTTTGATCAGCGGTACGAGCTGGAAATCCTCCACTTGAACCGCGCTATGGAAGGGCGCGACAATCGGACTGGCGACGGCCGCTCCGTGCTCGCCATCAGGATCCACGAAGGGCGCAACCGCTCCCCACCTGGCGGCCCTCACGACGGCATCGAACTGCCGGTGCGACATCGGTACCGTTGACCGCACCAGCGGTAGTGCGGCAGGTTCGACAAGCCAGCGGTTGGGCTCAAGTTCCCAGATGATCTCCTGATCTGATTCGCCGTCGCCGTCGGCAAACTCGATGCGCACGCGATGGAAGCGTCCCCCAACTCCAGCATCGAACGGATCAACGGCGGTTAGGATTCCACGACGATTGCGAATCGTCGCGAGCATCCCGACGCGCGGATACGTGGTAAGCGAAGATGGGGGAGTAGGTGCGATGTTAACGTCCTTTTGTTAATACCGAAGTGTAAACGAAACGCGATGTCCGGGAAATCACTCCAGCGAACCGTCGTTCGCAAACGCGCGTCTGGCTATGTGACATGCCGATTGTGGGTTATGCGACAGGATGTAGTGCGTGCGAAGTGGGCGAACGCCCACAATGGCGACGTGCGCGCACATCGAAAGGCCGGCGAGGGGGGAATTCCGTGGTGATTCCCTTGCCATATGGCGCACGGCTTGCCCTCATGTGGCTGCACCGCGACCGGACCGCCGGTTATACAACGCCCCCGTGCGGGCGTCACCAGCGACCAGGCGCGATGCCAGGAGTCGCGTCATGACAGACACCAAGCAGATCGCAGGAACAACCAACAAGAAGTCTCGCCGCGGTCGCATCGCCGTGTCGATCGGCGAGAATCGGCCTGAACAAGCGCTAAGGGTCGCCTCCCCCAGACCCGCGACCAAACCGCTTGCCAAAGCCTCCGTAAAGGCCACCACGCGGTCGCGCATAAGCGCCCTCGATGCAGCCGCCAAAATCCTTGGGGGTCTGTCAACCACAGACGCGGCAGCCGGTCTGGAGGTGAAAGACTTGATTGGGCACATGGCAAGAACACGCCTTTGGAAGAGTCCCGGCGGCAAGACACCGTGTGCTACCTTGTATTCGGCTCTCATTCGCGAAATCAAGGCCCGTGGTTCTGAGTCGCGATTCCGTCGCGTTTCTCCGGGAAAATTCACGCTGGCTGCTAACGCGAATAAGAAACGTTATTCGAACAATTCGGAGTCGAAGCGATGAAGTCTGCCAAGACAACAAAGCGCGCAGTTGACTTGGCGACACTCCCCTCGATGTCATTTTCCGAGTTGTGCAAAGTCTGGTCTCGCCACTTGAATCAGTCGAAGCCGCCGTCTCAGAGAAGATTGCTGGTTCGAGAGATCGCGTGGCGGCTTCAGGAGAAGCAGTGGGGTGGTTTCGATCCCTTAACTAAACGACTCTTGAATGCGGCCATGCGCAGCGCGCAGAATCGAGCTCAACCGAATGACCAACGCGGCAGAGAAAGTCAACCTGGCACAAAGTCGGTCATCCGTCGGCATGAATCCTCTATCCAACTCAAGCAAGGCACACGGTTGCTTCGGAAATGGCGCGGCGTCACTTATGAGGTCGTCGTGCTCGAACGCGGATTCCGGTTTCGTGAGCGAGAGTTTGCCAGCTTAAGTCAAATTGCTATGGCAATTACTGGCACACAATGGTCTGGCCCGCGGTTCTTCGGACTGCGGCGAAAGAGTCATGCCGCATAACGGGTACGCGATTGGCGCTGGCCAGCCGGAAACGACTCGTCAGCGCTTCAAGCAAAGGAGTTAGATATGAGCATTGTGCGGTGCGCGGTCTACACGCGCAAGTCGAGTGAGGAAGGCCTGGAACAAGCCTTCAACTCGCTGGACGCTCAACGAGAGGCCGGGCGTGATTACATTCGCAGCCAGAAGCATCAAGGCTGGATTGCGATCAGCGGGTCATACGACGACGGGGGCTATTCCGGCGGCAGCACGGAACGCCCCGGACTTCAGAAGCTTCTTGAAGACATTCGTGCTCGTCGTGTGGACGTCGTGTTGGTATATAAGGTTGATCGGTTGTCGCGCTCGCTTGTCGACTTTGCACGGCTCATGCAAATCTTCGACGAGCATAACGTGAGCTTTGTCTCGGTTACACAGCAATTCAACACGACGACCTCGATGGGGCGTCTCACGCTCAACATGCTGTTGTCTTTCGCGCAGTTCGAACGGGAAGTATCGGGAGAACGCATCCGCGACAAGATTGCAGCGACCAAGAAAAAGGGAATTTGGGTCTGTGGTCAGCCGCCGCTGGGATATCGATTGCCAAAAAAGGAAGAGGAACGGCGGCTGTGGATCGTTCCGAGCGAAGCCGCGCTGGTTCGCACCATCTTTCATCATTACATCGAATCAGGCGAGTTGGTTGGAATTGCCGAGCGATTGAACGCGAAGGGACACGCGACAAGGAAGTGGCAGAGTTCAAAGGCGCGTTGGCACGGCGGGCGGCCACTAACGGCTAAATATATTTATCGCGTCCTGACGAATCCGGTTTACCTGGGCAAGATCACGCATACTCGTCAGGGCAACACGGAAGTGTGGGACGGGCTGCACGAGGCAATCGTTGATCGTCGAACATGGGATGCGGTTCAGTCCAAAATGAAAGCCGTTGATCGCGCCGGGCGGCATCGGTGGACCCATACACACCTGCTCAAGGGCCTCCTCAGAACCCACGCGGGCCATGCGATGAGCCCGACAAGCGTGCGGCGTGCATCAAAGGGAATGTTCAAGAAGGAAAACCAGACGCGGCTTGTTCGTTACTACGTGAGCCAGCAGGCAATTCGGCAGGGATATCGCTCGTGCCCGATCGGATCACTGAATGCGGCTCACATCGATGAATTGGTGCGAGCCATAGTGATGACTTTCGTTGCGGAAAAGCATTCGGCAAGCTGGAGTAGCCTCACGCCTGAAAAGCGAGACCACTTCATCCGAGAAGTGATTCGAGAGGTTGTGGTCGCGCCCGATCGTCTCGAGATCCAACTCAACGAGAGGAAGAGTCGAACGTGTGCGGAGGGACCTTCTGCGATATTGCGAAAGGACATGTTGCTAAAGCAACCAGCGGGTTTAATGCCGATCTGTCCAATAAAGCCGAAGGTGATTCGCCGAGAGGGTGTGACCATCCTGCATCTGTCCGTTCGAATCAAGAAACTTGATGGCCGCCGTATGTTGCTGGCACCGGATGGACGCGAGCTTGTCGTGCAGGCCGACGTGGCAGGACAACCGTTGCCGAGAGAACACTTAGTTCGCGCGATTGGACAAGCTTTCCACTGGCTGCGGGAAATCATCGAGAATGGCAAGTCGGTGCGGGACATCGCGCGTGGGGAAAGGCTGAGTGCATCGCGAGTACACAATCTTCTCCACTTAACGCGGCTCAGCCCCGCCGCTCTAAAGGCCATCTTGACGGGGGCCGTTCGGCAGACTTTGCAGTTAAGCGACGTGAGTGGAATAGCCGAGCAGCTTGACTGGCGCCGCCAAGCACAGATGCTCGAAATTCGTTGATGCCGTTTCCTTAACATGTCCATGCTACATTCGCGTGCCGCACAGCTGCTCCGGACGAAGCAGATCGAGAAACGGCGTATCCGATTCTCGATACGCGGATAGCTGGAACTTACCACTCAGCATCGTGTCGTAGTCATGGCCTTTGCGTCGGTCATAGATCTCGTATCGATCGCCGTCAGTAACAACGACAATCAGGGCGCCAGTTTGCATGGCGTAGTCCATGCCTTGCCGTCGAGCGCTCGTGCGTTCCGATTCCAGCGCGATCGTTCTTTTTACTTCGAATACTGCTGCCGTCTTCCGGTTTTGCGTAAGCACGCATAGATCGATCCGGCCTTGCTGAAAAACGATCGAATCGGCCTGAAATCCAAGAGCGACGAGAAAGTCCTTTACGACATCCTCGTGATTCCTTTCGGGAAGGCCAGCAACAGACCGAATTCGCGCCAAGAGCCCTTCGGGATTTGAAACTGGGGGCAAGATCGTCGGCACGGCGGTCACGCTCGTCGCATTCGGGATTGCTGCGTGCCCACCTCCTCGCTCGATATCGATATCCCTGGAACGCAGGCCGCCGTGGTAACCAAGCTTTCGCAGCTGGGTGCGAACCCGTTTGCCCGCGCTCCTGTCGCCCTTGGATGCAACCAATTCCTTCAAAAGCGATTCAATCTGAGCGTTGTCAATCACAGGCTGTTCTTCATTGTCCCAAGG
Source organism: Planctomycetota bacterium (assembly GCA_018242625.1). Classification (GTDB taxonomy): domain Bacteria; phylum Planctomycetota; class Phycisphaerae; order Phycisphaerales; family UBA1924; genus JAFEBO01. The sequence continues at coordinate 191,393 of JAFEBO010000001.1, read as the reverse complement.
GGCTCGATATTCGGCAGCAGCCAATCGACGCCGTGCGGTTTCGCGCTCTGGTGGCGTGAAAAAACTGCGCCATTCGGGTTTGAGCACGATCGCTTCTACCGTGAGATCTAACCGCTTCTTTCCCCACAGTGTCGTAAATCCGTCAGATGGTTCCCGTTTCGCAAGAAGCGTTCGCACCGCTTCAAATGCACTTGAGCTGGTGACCATGCCCATAAAACCGGTGGGGTTGTAGCCGATTCTGCGGCACTCGTTTACAACTTCCTGCAGCGCGGCCCGGAAATCGAACTCGTCGTCGTCCATATCGGCATGTTACCGCGAAATAGAGCCGCGCTGAACGAATGCACTTCAATATGTCGCCCTTTAGACGCTCGTCTCTAAAACGCGACATACCCGTCCCCACCCACAACGCCAATCGTCTGAGCAAACAAAAAACCACGCCTCACACGCGTGGTTTCGCGACAATCCAGCGATAGACGATGCACCACGCGGGTGCTTCAAAGATTAAAGCGGAGAGGGGGGGATTCGAACCCCCGATACACTTGCGCGTATACAGCATTTCCAGTGCTGCTCCTTCAGCCGCTCGGACACCTCTCCGGAGAAGGGGCCAAGTCTAGGAACCGACGGGGCGGCTTTCCGCCCCGACCGATCCGGCCCTGGGGTGTCTCAAAAAGTCGATCAGCCCGGAGCCCCAGCGGGCGGAAACGACCGTGCCCCCGATCCACCAGCCGAGCCCGACGCCGACCAGAACATCGCTCGCATAATGGGCCCCCAGCACGACCCGCGCGATGCAGACGATGGTTGCCATCGCGGCACAAAACCAGCCCAGGCGTGGATAGAGGATGGCCAGCGCCGCCGCCATGCAACCGGCGGCCGCCGCGTGGCTGCTGGGCATCGACCACAGATCGCTCGCCACGCCGCTCGAATAGTCCCACGAGTGGATCAGTGCGGTTCGTCCGTTCTTGAGCACGACGGGGTACTGCCCGAGGGGCCCGGCGGCGTGCAGCGGATCTTCAAAGCGCGGGCGGGGTCTGCCAACCAGCACTTTGATCGCGTGCGCCGCCGCTGAAACCACGCCGTACGCGAGCCCCCAGTCGGCGAGTCGGCGAGCTTTGTCGCGAAGCGACAGCGGGTCCAGCATCAGGATGATGACCATCGCCAGCACAGTCGTGGCGAGGTCGCCGAACTGCTGCAGCAACTCGAGTTCTCGAAGGACGTCGCCCCCCAGACGGACCGACGAAAAAAACTGTCGGATCGTCCCGTCCAGCGGGATGAGGCAGAACCCAAGGGCGATCAGCCCCAGCGGACGCCAGGGAGAAACGGTTGCTTTCTCAGTTTCATTCCGCATCTCTCGGATTGTTGACCGCACGCCAGCCCGATTCCGCGCCTTGGATTGAGCCTTGAACGCGTCGCCACAATCCCCTTCCGGCCGCCGCCTTTGGGTGGTCCCAACCATCGCCCGATCGAAATTCGCCGCGTTGTCCCTCATCATCATCTGCATCGCGGCGTTTGTGCCCGGTCTTTTCTCGATTCCGCCGATCGACCGTGACGAATCGAGGTTCGCTCAGGCGAGCCGTCAGATGTTCGAGTCGGCGGCGCTCCCAGCGCAAAGCCGTGATCCGAAGCTGCACGCCGGGGGGCTGGCCGTTCCGTTTGTGGGGGATCGCCCGCGCCTCAACAAGCCTCCGCTGGTCTACTGGCTGCAGGCCGCGAGCGCCGCCGCCTTTTCCGCGGGCGACCCCATGCGGGACGCCGTCTGGATGTACCGCATCCCCGGGGTGCTGTGCGCGATCGGCTCGGTTCTTGCAACTTGGGCGTTTGCAAAGCAACTGACAGGTCGTCTGGCGGCGTGGCTGGCCGCCGCGGCCCTCGCGCTTTCTCCGGTGGTCGTGCTGGATGCGCACCAGGCGAGGGCGGATCAGTTGCTTGTTTTCACGGTCATTGTCACGCAGTGGATGCTCTACCGGATCGCCCGGGGCGATGTGTCTGTGGCGACGTGCCTCGGGTTCTGGGCCGCTCTCGCGGTCGGTGTGCTTTCGAAGGGCCCGATCACCCCGATGATCGCCGGCCTGACCGCCGCGGGTTTCAGTTTTCTGCGAGGAAACTACCGCTGGCTCTGGAATCTTCGTCCGGTTGCCGGCTTCTTGACGGTTGTCCTGTTAGTTGCGCCCTGGGTCTACCTTGTTGGGAGGCATGTCGGGTGGAGCCTCTATCTCAACACGATCTGGGATGAGACGATCGGGCGCAGCATCGACGGCAAGGAGGGCCATTGGGGTCCGCCCGGATATCACCTGCTGCTTGTGTTCTTCCTCCTGTGGCCGGTTGGTCTGGCACTCCCGGCGACCCTGAGGATCATCTGGAAGAGAGCCCGATCAGGCGGGGGAGGCTGGCTCCGGCGCTTCCGATCCGGATTGGCGCACCGTCCTGTCGATGCTTTCCTCATCGCATGGGTGGTGCCATCTTGGGTGATCTTTGAGTGTATCAGCACCAAACTGCCGCACTACACACTTCCGTTGTACCCGGCGATTGCCATCGCGGCGGGCAGGGTCCTCGCGGCAGCATCCAGACGCCGCCCCGCGCCTGTGGCTGGATTCGAAAAGCACCTGACCCGCGTGTGGTTTGGAATTGGTATTACGGTGCTGACAGGAATCGCGGCGCTCTGTCTGAGTCTTCGATGGTGGGGCGACTTTGGATGGTTTCGTGGGCCGGGGTCGCTCCGCACTCCGTTCGAGGCCGTGCCTCTCATTCTCCTTGCCGTGTTCCTGATGATCCGGGGAGGTCGGGAACTCGAGCAATCGAACTGGATGGCGGCGCTGGGATTCTGCTGGGCGGCACTGATCGCCGGCTACGCGGTACTGCTGGCGTTTGTCGCGCCGCAGGCTCTCTCGCTCTCCAGCCGGATCGCGGCGAATTTGCCCGCAGGTTCGGGCGGAGTGGTCCTGAGCGGATACCAGGAAGACAGCCTCGTGTTTCTCCTCCGGGGGAAAGTCAGGCGCATCGATCCATCGGCTCAGTCGTCCGCGAACATCCTGCCGGACGCGACTCTGGTGACCACCGGCATGGTTCCCCCCGAGTGGACGACCGGCAGGAAGACGACAGAGTTTCGGGGGCTGAATATCGCCAAGGGAAAGTGCCAGACGGTCTTTGTTCTCTCGCCTTCACAAACGCCATGAACGATCCGGGCCAAGCCAAACCGAGTCCTGCCGGGTTGCTCGTGATCGACAAGCAGCCGGGATTCACCTCAATGGACGTGTGCGCGATTATCCGCACACGCCTGCGCCGGGGCGGCGCACCCAAGCGAATCAAGGTCGGCCACGCCGGAACGCTCGACCCACTGGCGACCGGCGTGCTGGTTGTGCTCATCGGTAAGGCGACGCGGCTGGTCTCTCAGGTCATGGCCGCCGACAAGGAATACGAGGCTTCGATTGATCTCTCAAGGCGCTCCACGAGCGACGATCTGGGCGGCGAAGTGAGCGATGTGCAAGTCGCCGCACGTCCGGACCACGATTCGCTGTTGAATGCGATCGCCTCGCTCACGGGCCGGATCATGCAGACCCCGCCGCAGTTTTCCGCGATGCGTGTCGGGGGCAGGCGGGCGTACGCGATTGCGCGCGAGGGCGAGCAGGTGCAGCTCCAGCCGCGCCCTGTTGTCGTGCACTCGATCAATCTGCTCGAGTTCGAGTGGCCCCTCGTCCGCGTGCGTGTTCACTGCGGAAAGGGCGTCTATATACGCAGTCTTGCCAGAGACCTTGGCTCGGTTCTGCAAACGGGCGGCATGCTGGCCGCGCTCCGGCGCACCCGCGTGGGCCTGTTCGACCTTGCCATGAGCACAACGCTGGATCAACTGCCGCACGTGATGGGGCAGGAACATCTTCGCCCGCTCGACTTAGCTCTTCCGGCCGAGTGAGAATAACTTTGCGATTTCGATCGAGGTGCGAGGATCGTCACAGTCCCAGGATGCGGATTCGGGGGTGACCCGTATCGTTGCGTGCAGGGCGTGCACCTCGAGAGTGAAGCCGCCGGCGCTTAAGGCAGATTCAAGCTCGCTCGGCAGGTCGGTCCGCCGAGCCAGCAGCTCTTTCCGTCCGCTGCCGGTCGCCAGAGTCATCGAGCCGACTCCCTTTTCTGCCAGAAATCCGGCGAGGGCCTCCAAGAGGAAAGTGGGGGAGTTGCTCGATTCCAAGGCACACCGTTAGTCCTCGGACTCGTCTTTGGGCACCGAGACGCTTGCATCAACCGGAGAGCCCGAAGGCTCCTCGAGCGGGGCGAGGGTGCCCCTGGCCATGCCCGGCATCCAGATATCGCTGATCGCCTGGCCGTCGATCACGCGGCGCAAGAGCAGATAAAAGACGGTGCAACCCGAGAAAATGAGGCTCATCCCGTACGCCGCGCCGATCAGCAGCGGCACACCGATCCACAGCCTCAGGACAAACGACGTAAATCCAGTTTCGTTGTTTCCGCCAAGGCCCGGGGGCGGCTGTTTGATCCATGCGACGGAGGCAGACTCGGCGAACTTGGCGACCGCGACACAGAGAGCCACCGCCACCGCCGTCGCCACGCATCCCGTCGCAAGAGCCACCACGGCGTACCAGAACGAGCGAATCGGCCGCGCGGGAACGTACGCGAACGCCCGCTGCATCGCCTCGATCGCGTCCGCATTTTCGCATGCAACCGCCGGAACCATGAGCGGGGCACCCAGCGTCGTGAGCGTCAAAAGTGCCACGGCAAAGGCGGCGGCCACCAGAGCCACCGGGAAGAGAATCGCGCCCGCCCACTGGGTCCAATTCATGCTGAAAAGCGCCCATCCCCCCGCGGCGATGAACGAGTACGCGAGCAGCGCGAGCAGCACCGGCCCAAGGAAGCACAGAATCAGGGAATGCCACCGTTTCACGGCGAACCCCAGCGCATCCACCCAGGGCAGCCGCACTCCGTGCGCAAAGTCGCAGGCCGCGATGCGGGAGATTGCTCCCCCGGCGATCAGCAGAACGGTGGCCATCGGAATGGCGAGCAGCGTGCCCCATTTGTGGGCGTACCACAAGATCTGGGGGATGCGCCCGAGCATCGAAAACGCATCCCGTATCCGATCAGGATCCGCCGAGACGATCCCCTGCCAGAGCAAACTGAAGAACCCCGGCACGGCCCGGCTCAGCTGAGCCCAGACGAGCGAGGACATGGGGAGAACCTCCGGGCTCTGCCAAAGACGGGTGAGATCACCTATCAGCCCCGCCAGAAGCAGGGCAAAGAAGCCAATCGTGATGCTGGCGGGCCGCAGCGCGATGGTGGGAATGAGCAGGAGGCGCGGCCAAAGCAGGTCTTCGGCGAGGTCGGCAAGGGCGACGGGGCGGCTCAATCGGGCCCCTGCGCTCCATTCAGAGTCGGATTGGGGGGGAGAGGGGGGGGTGGTCATAGGTTGAAATCTCAAGCGTGCGACGTTTGGGAACGGGGATGCTACCGCGCGAACTTCGTTCTTGCCCTGAGGCCCGGGAGTGCCGATGATGATGGCATGCGAAAAGCCGTTTTCGAGTGGGTCAGCCTGATTCTTGCGGTTCTGGTGCTCGGCCCTCTCGCCGGATGGCTCTTTTCGACCCTCCAGGTTGCCGATGGCTCCACGCAACGGACAGCCCTTAACTGCACGAGCCCCGCACTGGGGATCGCCTATTCGCTCGTGGCACTCGCTCTGGCGACTGTTGCCGGGGCCGTGGGCTCAAAGACGGTGGGGCGGCCCATGGGCATGGTGTGCGCGGGGATGACTCTGGTCTGGGTGGCCTGTCGTTCGGGCACGGCAGAAATGATCTATCGCAATTCCCTGGCGGGCACCGGGGCATCGTGGCGCATGGCCATCGAAGCCGCTCTGCTCGCCGTTCCGGCATTGTGCGTGGTGGTGCTGGCACAGAGGCTCCGCCCCATGGATCAGGACGACACAACCCATCCACTGGCCGAATATCGCGGCTCGCTGCGGAAAGGCCTGACAGACTCGCTGTTCTCGGGGCGCGCCTGGATTGTCATTGTCGGCGCGGCCGCCGGAGCGGTGTTTGGCTGCTGGCTCGGATCGATTTCACTGCTGAAAGGTCAATGCGTCTTTTCCGGTGTTCTAGCTGGGATCGGGGCGGGTTGTGCCGGAGGGCTGCTCATGGCGGGCACAGAACCCCGCCCGGCGCTGGCTCCTTATATCGGGGTGCTCGTGGTCGCGATCGGCGCTCCTGTCTATGCGGCTGTCTCTTACGGCACCGGCATTACGCAGGCATCGGTCACGGGCGAACTCATCCCGCCCGCCCGGCTCATCCCGATGGACTGGCTTGCCGGCATGTTCCTGGGAGTGCCGTGGGGCCTTGGATGGGTTGCCGGCATGGTGAAAGAGCACGCCACCGCGACCGCGTCCTGAGGATCGAAAGCCGCTGCAGCGGACGTCACTTTACAAGGCGGAATTCGGCGGGCAGGCGCGGCACCAGCACCAGAATCGCGCGGTGACGCGGCTCGAATTCTGTGAGCGCATCGGAGAGGAGAGCCTGGCCCAGCGTGGCGGTTTTCGGGATTGCCGGCCCGACGAGCTGAGACTGAGCCTCCTGTTCGTTTTTTTCGGGCTCCTTCTCGATGTAATTGGGAAGTCTGGCGGCCTTGTCCCAGTCAAGGTCCGGGTCTTCCGGGATGAGCAGGAGCGCCTGGCCCGCCTGCAGTTCGATCGATAGCCCCAGAGAGGGCAGGGCCAATCCCTGAAGATCTCCGGGCCTTTGCACGGCCGGATTCAGGATCTCTTCGAGCTTGCCGTAGCTGTCTCGGGATTCAACATGCCGCCCCGCCAGTTCGATCCGGAGTACCGCGGGAATCTTGTCTTCTCCCATCGCCCCCGGAGCGATCCACGCGCGCCCCACCAGGCGCAACTGTCCGGCACGAAGCGCGAGGTTTCCGTCGGCGGTCCGGAGGGTGACGTAGCCCGACCAGGCTTTCCCCGCGACAAAGACGCTCCAGTCCGACCGTTCCCGGGCACTCTGCTTTTCGATCTTGCCGTCGAAGTGAAGTCGCGATGCAATCTCATCGAGGTCCGAAGCCGGCACCACCAGCGCCCGGAGGCCCGAAGCGCTCAGCCGCTCGAAGGATTTGCGGTCGATCGGAGAAGCGGACTGATCGAAGCCGGTCAGGGCTCTCGCCAGCGATGCGGGCGGATTGTCGATGGGCCAGAGGCGCAGCTCAAGGCCGTAGGCGCCCGGCGATTCCACCTCGGTCTGCACAGTGACCGCCTTCTTTGCTGGCGAACAGGCCGTCAGCAGCAGGCAGACGATGCTCAGCCAGAGATGGAGCGGAAATCGGGGCGGCATGCCGGATATCCCCGGGCGCGCGGCGCCCAGGGTCAAGCTCCCATTTCGTTGATGCGGTCGATCAGTTTTCGCACGACGCCCATCTTGTGCTTGGTGTGCGTGAAGACAAGGCGGGGCAGGTCGCGGGCGTCTGTTTCCACGTCGTAGGCCCCGCGCTGCGTGATTTCGCCTTCCTTCACAAGCACCTTGAACTCGTCGTTGAGCGATGCGACCTGCGCCGGCGTCAGCGGCTTTTTCATGCGGATGACAAGGTCATCCTTGACATATCGCGATGAGTGGTAATTCCGGTAAAACGCCAGGACGTGCTCCATGGCGTCCTGTGGGTCCTTGGCGAGGTAGTAGAGCGACAGATCTTCGTGGCTGATCCAGCCGTTCTTGAGCAGATCCGACTTGACCCAGGCATCCCAGCTCTTCCAGTAGTTGCCTCCGGCGCCCTCGATGCAGACGATCGGCATCGGGGCGGCTTTGCCTGTCTGGACCAGCGTCAGCGTTTCGTAGGCCTCGTCCATCGTGCCAAACCCGCCCGGGAAGAGCGCCACCCCCTCGGCCTGGCTGATGAACATCAGCTTGCGGGTAAAGAAATACCGGAAGTGAATGAGCTTCTCGTCGCCGGCGATGACGGTGTTGGTCTGCTGCTCGAAGGGCAGGCGGATTGCCACGCCAAACGAGGCGGCACGCCCGGGGCCCTCGTGCCCGGCCTTCATGATTCCGTCACCAGCGCCCGTGATGGCCATCCATCCGGCCTGGCTCATCAGCTTGCTGAACTCAACGGCCGCCTTGTAGTCGGGGTGATGCTCGGGGGTGCGGGCGCTGCCGAAGATCGTGATCTTGTGCGGATCGGCATAGCGAGCGAAGACTCGATAGGCGTACCGCATTTCCTTGACGGCTGCGGTGATGAGCTTGAGTTCGCCGGTGTGCCGCCCGTCTGGGATCAGCTTCGAGCCGGTGATGAGCAGGTCGCGCACCATCCGGTACTCAGCAGAGCCGGGCTTGCCGCCGACCGCTTCCAGAATCTTGTCGACCAGTTCGCCAACCACCGGATCTTCGGTGGATGTCGTGGTGAGGCGGGACTTGGCGGAAGAAGCGGCGGCGGCTGTGTCGACCAGGCCGGTGAGTTCGACGTTGAGGTTATTTTTTTCAGGGTTCAATGTTGTTGCCTTCTGAAGGAATTGTCAGGAACTTCTATTCTTGGCGGGGAAACGGCGGGAAGACGAAGCGGCCTGTACCAGCCCGGAAGACGGTTCTTGATCTCGGGCCTGTTGCCTGCCGCATCCGGGTTGTCAGCGGGCCCCCTGAGACTCGATACGGATGCGTTCGGAGCCGCGCTGACCGCGACGCTCAAGCTCACGCATCTGCCGGTCGCGCGGGTCGTTCGATCCACCGAAGATCAGCCCGAAAAAGTCCCGCGTGCCCCGCATAGTCGCGACACCGAATTCCGGGCTTGCGATCGTGCCGCCGACGGTTGTGGTCACGAGCTCGTTCCGGAGGCCTTCGACTATGTGCCCGACAATGGGCATCCGGTTGGTCGCGCGGCTGGTGAAAACCATGTCCAGGTTCATGTCCGGCCATTTCAGCGTGCCGAAGCCAAGAAATTCGACGCTGGATGAGAAGATCGAGAGTTCTTCAAACGAGACCGTACGGTCATGAACGAAGAAAGATGCCTGCAGCAGGTCGAGGGGTTCTCCCAGTGGAAGGACCAGGTTGCTCGCCTCGGCCAGACGGGTGAGAAGCGGAAGGCTCACCAGCTTGCCCTGCCCCGCTGAGGCAGACCCGCGCCCACGCCGGGTTTCCGGCTTCCCGATCGTCCCGGCGAGCGTTATGCCGACATCCAGGCGTGCGTCGCTCTTCGCGGCGGACGCGGCGGTTGAGTCTTCCGAGGCGGCCGACGGCGCCGCGGGGCCCTGAACAGCCTTATCCGCCGAGAGCTTCTTCCGGAGTTCATCAACAAGCGGACCAAGCTTGACGCCTGAGAACGAGATGCGTGTTTCAAAGTCGCGACTGTCCGTGTCCGTCTCGCCACGCGTCGGGAAAAGTGAGACGTAACCCGCGATACGCCCGCCGTGGCAGTCGCCGCTGATGAGCGGCACGTACGTCTCCCCCGGCTTTTCGCCCCCGACGACACGGACCCTTCCGTCCGTGATCTGAATGCCGGAGAGTTGCAGACGCGAGAAAGCGCCCGACAGGTCGTAGCGGAGCGGCGCCTCGCGTCCTTCTCTCTGGGCGGTGAAATCAATCTCGCCGTCGGCGTTGGTGACTTCAACACCGGCGTCGGCCCTGCCGCCGGCTATCTCCAGCTTGCCGGAAGCGCGAAGGCGATCGGGCTTTCCCCCCGCATCGCTGGAGCCGTCCCACCAGGCCTGTACTTCAAGAGCGGGAATGACAACTTTGCCCGTTGCATCCGCCTTGAGGTCGCGGAGCGCATCACACACTCCTGCGGGCGCGGCCGCGACCAGGTCGGCCGGAATCCCCAAGCTGTCGATCGCCAGATGGGCCGTCCCCTCGCTGCGGCCGGACGCATCTCGATTCCAGTCGCCGCTGGCAGTCACCGACCACTTTTCCGCGTTGAGCACGGCCTTCTCGAACCGGATCGAATGGCGGTCAAAGCTCGCTCTGCCGGTTATGTGATTGAAGGAAACGGTCCCGTCGCTCATCGTGAGCTTGAGAGACTTCGGAAAAATCTCGCCGCGAACATCAGGGACCGGGCCACCCGGCGTGATACGCAGCGCAAGATCGAAAGCACCCTCCGGGTCATGGCGGTCGTGCAGCTGGCCGGCAAGATCGCCCAGCACGGCGGCACCGATCCAGCGGCAAAGAGGTGAGCCAACCTGCGCATCCTTCCAGTCAAGCGTGAGCGAGCTCGGCTTTCCTGGCGGGTGCGTGAGAACACCCATGCGCATGGCCGCCAACCCATCCAGATGAATCTGCCCGTCCGGGAAGGGGCCGCTATTCACCTTGGCCGCGAAGTCTTTGAATTCAACCGAAGTTGGAAGCCCGCCATCGCCCGGGCGGATCAGGATGGTCCCTCGAACTTCCGAAGTTGAGACCTCGGCGCTTGGCGCCCCACCAATTTCCGGCAGGGTAAAGCGAACATTGCGAAACGAGGAAACAGAGACCTCCGCCTCCGTGCGATCCTTGAAAAGAGCAGCGTCCGCGGAAACGTCCACGACACCGAAAGGCTGGTATGTCGTCCTGAGCGAATCGACGGTTCCCCCGGCACCCGAAGCAAAAATCCCCAGAACACCCTCGAGTGGCAGAGAGAGATCGAGCGCGGCGGCATGAAACCGGACATCGGACCTCTTCGCAAGCGTCAGGTCGACGTCCGCCCGGAGTTCAAAGTTCGTCGGATCGCTTTGCACCTTACCCCCGTCCGAGACCGGTGGGGGCAGCGCACGCTCCGAGAGCGCCACGCCACGAAGGTCGACTGAAAGCTGATCGTCCTGGACGACGATCTTCCCGGCCAGATCGCGCAGCATGACCTCGCCGGCGACGGCGTGCTTGCCGCGGAGCAGCGGTATGGCCTCGAGCTTCCTTGGCTTTACTTCCACCCGGACCGTGATGTCGTCGTTGGGACCGGGCGAAATGTCCGCAATGGCATCGATCGATCCGGTCAGCCCCAGGGCCGAAACGATGGAACGGGCGGAGCGGCCGTCCATCTCTCGCGAAGGAAGCGCCTGGATGAGGGTCCGGTCGATCGGGAAGTCCTCTGCTTCAATGTGGATGGTTGGGTCCGGATCGGGGACACCGTCCGGCCGCCGGCGGGCGTCCATTTCCGCCGTCACCATCGCCGTTCCGCCCCGCAGGCCCTGGAGCGGCACTTTGTCGAGCCTCAGAATGCCGTCGTTGATGACGGCGCGGACGTTGTCGGCAACGAGCGGGAACGGGAATCGCTCCGGGAGCAGGCCGGCCTTTGAGATATCGATCGTCTCGATATCGTGCCAGGGATCTTCACCCGGACCTACATCCCGGGTCACCTTGACATCGATGTCTGCAACACCGCCAAGCGCGAAAACCGGCGGAGCATCGGGATCGTTCATGGGAGGCTGTCCGGGAGCGGGCGGACGCCTGATTTCACCCCGGGCGATCAGTTCGTTGTATCGGTCGGTATTGAAAATCCTGTGGATGAGCTTGGAGCGTTTGGGGCCAAGAGCCTCCTCGACGAGCGTATCGATCGGCACGCGCTTGGCGACAACATGCACATCGACGCCCGCCTCGTCCACGGGGGGCGCGATCCGCCCGTCGGCGATGATGGTCGCGCCGCTCGGCGCCTCGCCCTCGACGCGCTGGATGATGACCTCTTCATCGTTGAAAAGAACGCGGGCCCTCAGCTTGTGAAAGCGGTAGGGAAAGCGGTGAAAGGCGGCCGTGCCGTCGCTCAGACGCACCTCGCCCCTGAACTTCATGTCCTTCTTGGCCTCACGGCTCAGCGTGACCTCCGCTCGAACATTGCCCTCGGGAAAACCGAAGTCCGACAGGCGCTCCAGCACCAGCGGAGTCGCGAAGCGAAGGACGGGCGAGTCCTTCTTAAGGGCGAATTCACCGAAGGAGAACACCGCCTCGTACGGAGCGTCGGATGTCGTCCCCTGGTAGATCGCCCGGACGGTGTAGGGGATTCCTTCAACAGTCCCCGAGAGCTTTGCGTTGGTGCGTCCGTCGGCGAAAGTGAGCGTCCCCTGCTCGGCCTGCACCCGCATAAGCCTTGGCTTTGAGGGCGTTTCTGGCGCCCCCACCTGATGAACCGCCAGAGGACCCACCAGGTTCGCGCGCTCGACGATCCCGGGAAGCGAAACTCCAACGCTCTTGAGCTCAAGCGTTGCCGCGACGCCCTGCGTCGGGTTCTCGGGTCGAAGATCGGCCGGCGACTGGAACGACCATTGCAGGCGTGCCCTCGAAATCTCGCCCGACAACTGCAGGTCAACGTAGATCGGCCGGACCAGCGAAGGGATCGTTTCGGGTGGCCAATCCGAAAGCGTGAAATTGGTGAGTACCAGCTCGAGGCCGAAGGGGTTGAGTTTTCCACCCACCGCCATACCGATCACGTCGGGCTGGTTCGCCTTCTTGATGATCTCGTGAAAATTGATGTCAACAGCGTTGTCCGCCGCAGGCGACACATCGCCCTTCACAGTGATCGCCTTGAGCACTGTCAGCCGATCGCCCGTGTGCTCACACAGTTCGATCCGTCCCGATCGCACGACCACACGCGGCAGCTTTCCGGTCGAGCTCTGTGACGGGGGACGCCAGCTCTGGATGTTCATGAAGCCCGACGAGGTGTCCTGGCTGATCCGGGCCACGATCCCATCCGCCGCGACGGCCTGAAGGCCGATTTCTCCCAACTTCCAGTTGCGGGTGTCGAGATCGACCTCGAGCCTGTCCGCCTGGAAAAAAGTCCCGGCCGGGCCGTGCACCTCCGGCGTGCTGAATCGCAGGTTGTAAAGCTCGGTCCGCCCCGTCCTGTGAATGTGAATTCCCCCGAGCGTCGCCCTTGCACCAACCTGGGCCGACAGGATCGATTCGATAATCCACCGGCCCAGAAATCCTCTTGTCAGGCTGTAAAAGCCGCCGACCGAAAGCGTCAGAAGCAGCAAAAGGAGCAGGATGACCTTGCGTCCTCGGTGTCTGGGCGATTTGACGGGGGCGGCGTTGGTCATCAATTTCCGGGGTGTCCGACCCGCGGTGGGTCTCATTTTACGGCAACCAGCCGCTCGGTGGGGACTGGTTCTTTGTGCCCATTTCGCTGATGCCCGAGTCCCTTTGGGCTACATTGTCACCCGTGGCCAAGCTCAAGACTCTCTTTGTGTGCCGGTCGTGCGGTGCCGTTCAGAACCGCTGGATGGGCAAATGCCCGGACTGCGGAACCTGGGACAGTCTCGACGAGGAAACGCACGATCCCAGCGCCGCTCGAGATCCTCAGGCGGCGATCGTGAGCGCCTGGTCCGAACTGGGCGAGCCCAAAGGCAACGCTGCGCCCAATGAGGGCGAACCGACCGAAAATTCCCAGCGTGCCCGCCCGATCTCGGAGATCGGAGACGAAGACTCGGCCGTCGAGCGGCTGAGCACCGGGATCCATGAGTTTGACCGGGTGCTGGGGTTCTCGCGTGGGGCGGTCGCACGAGCGGGGATTGTTCCAGGATCCGCGGTGCTCGTGGGCGGGGAGCCCGGCATCGGAAAAAGCACGCTGTTGCTCCAGGCCGCCGCGAGCCTTGCACGCTCCGGCACCCGGGTTCTTTATGTCACCAGCGAAGAATCCGGATCCCAGGTGCGCCAGCGCGCCGTCCGGCTCGGTTCGCAGGGCGAGAATGAGCTGTTCCTGCTGAGCGACACGAATCTCGCGCGAATCGTCGAACAGGCCCGCCGCGTCCTCCCGCGCGTGCTTGTGATCGACTCCATCCAGATGATTTACCGGAGCGACGTGCCAGCGGCGCCCGGAAGCATCACGCAGCTGCGCCGGTGCGCTTCGGAGCTGGTTTACCTGGCGAAAAAGAGCGGGATTGCTGTGCTGCTCGTCGGCCACGTGACAAAGGACGGACAGCTGGCCGGACCAAGGCTGCTCGAGCACCTCGTCGACACGGTGATCAGCTTTGAAGGGGAACGCTACCACCAGCACCGCGTGGTGAGGGCGGTGAAAAACCGCTTCGGCACGACGCTCGAGATCGGGCTTTTCGAGATGACCGGCGACGGGCTTCGGGAGATTCCCGACAGCGCCGGCGTCTCGCCCGTTGCCGGCGGAGAAGCCAGGATCGGCAGTGTCGTTTGCCCCGTCATGACCGGCTCCCGCTGTGTGCTGGTTGAAATCCAGGCCCTGACAGCTACCGGATTTCTCGGTGCCGCGAAGCGCAAGTCCAGCGGGCTGGATTCCAGCCGCCTGGCAATGCTGATCGCGGTATTGGAGCAGCACGCCGGCCTGCGGCTCGCGGATCGCGATATCTTCGCCAGCAGCGTGGGGGGTCTGAAAGTGGTCGACCCCGCGAGCGACCTTGCGCTGCTTATGGCCATCGCCTCGGCCCAGGTCCGCAAGCCGCTCGATCCGCGTACGTGCGCACTCGGTGAGGTCGGGCTGGGCGGCGAAATCCGTCCGGCGCAGCAGATGGAACCGCGTGTGCTGGAGGCGGCCCGCCTGGGCTTCCAGCGAGTCATCGTCGCGAAGGGAAAATCGCCCGTTCCCAAGGGCGCCAAGATCGAGATTGTCGGCGTGAAAAACGTCGACCAGGCGCTCGAGCAGCTGGGCTAGGTCCCTACCGGCTGACCAGCCAGTCCGGGAGTTCCATCGGGCGCCCTTCGCGGTTGACGCACGCGAGCGTGGTGGCGCCGACCGCCGCGGTGAGCGGGAGGGTTTCCCGGGCGTTTTCGCGCCGGGTCACCACGACTTCGTACGTGTGCTCGATCTTGATGCGGCTGCCGCCGATCCAGTTCGTCCGGATTTCGACGATGTCGTCATACCGAACCGGACGCCGATACTTCACATCGAGCCTGACGATGACGAGGAAAAAGCCCTGCTCCTCCAGCGTCTTGTAGGAGAGGCCCGTCTCACGCAGCAGGTCGGTGCGCCCGATCTCGAGCCAGGGGATGTACGAGGCGTGGTGCGCCACGCCCATCGGATCGCATTCGCAGTAGCGGACGCGGACGGTGGAGGAGCCGGATGCAGAGGCAGTAGGCATGCCCGAGGGTAGTTCGTTTGGATCGGGTGTTACTTCGCCGACTTGTCGCGTGTGATCTGGGCATACGCGTTGTGGCTGTGGATCGACTCGAAGTTTTCCGAGTTGATCTGGTACCAGGTGATCCGGTCGTCCTTATTCAGTCCGACCGCCAGATCCCGCACGATGTCTTCGACGAACTTCGGATTCTCGAAGGCCTTCTCCGTCACATACTTCTCGTCGGGCCGCTTGAGCACGGCGTACACGGGGCTGCTCGCCGCGGCTTCGAGGTGCTTTACAACCTCTTCGATCCAGAGATTGCCCTTGAACCGCACTTTCGCTTCGATCACGCAGCGCTGGTTGTGCGCGCCGTATTCGGAGATTTCCTTCGAGCAGGGGCAGAGGCTGGTAGCGGGCGCGGCCACACCCATGACAAAGTCGTCGGTGTGATTGGCGTTGCACTCAAATGTCACCCGATAGTCCATCAGCCCCGATTGCCTGGTGACGGGGGCGAGTTTCCGGATGAAGTAGGTAAAGCGAGCCTCGAAGTGCGCCTCCTCCGCGTCGAGCCGCTCGCGGATCGCGCGGGTCAGCGCGGGGATCCGGTCGGGCGTGAGCGGCTCGGAGGTGTGGTCGTTGAGGACTTCAAGAAATCGGCTCATGTGCGTCCCCTTCTTGTAGTGGGGGAGCGACACGTACATGTTGATGTTGGCGACGGTGGTCTGCTCGCCGCCGCCCGGCTCGCGCAGCCGGATGGGATACACAACTTCCTTGACGCCGACGCGATCGATGGCGACCTTGCGCTCGTCCTGCGCGGACTGCACGTCCACCATCGCCTCGGGCCTCAGCGACTCCTTGGCATGGACCTGCACGGGTTGTTTCGTGGTCTTTGGCACTGGATTTCCTGTTGCGGATCTTAGGATTCCGCGGACGCGAATTCGTTTCGCGGGGAGGTCCGGATGCACGGCAAGCACGGGTATTTTCGGGCCTGCCGCGCCTGAAATGGCATTAATCGTGGCGCAATGCCACGATCGGGTCCTGAGCGGCGGCACGCCGTGCGGGGTAAATCCCGAAAATCAGCCCCACGGCGACCGCCACGCTGAACGCCAGCACGACCGAGCCCAGCGTGACATAGGTTGGCAGGCTCACCGACTGGCTGAAATACTGCCCGATGATCGGCGTGTGCGGCAGGCGCGGGGCGATCCACTGGATCCCCCAGCTGCTGCCGATTCCAAGCGCCACGCCGAGAAGCCCGCCCCCCGTGGAGAGCACCGATGTCTCGACAAGGAACTGATAGAGAATCGCACGGCGCGTGGCCCCGAGGGCCCGTCGGATACCGATCTCCCGCGTGCGCTCGGTAACGGTGGCGAGCATGATGTTCATGATGCCGATGCCGCCGACCAGCAGCGATATTCCCGCGATGAACCCGAGCACCAGGTTCCACGTGAGCTGGCTTTTCTTGGCGTTCTCAAGCAGTTCGAACGGCACGATCATGGAAACATCAGCGCTGTCGGTGTGACGCGAGTCGATGATCCGTTTGAGGCGTTTGGCATCGGGCAGCACACGCTCGCGATCCGGACAGCCGACGTAGATCTCCGAAAGCTCCACCTGGCTGTTCTGGAAGGAGCCTCCGCTGCCGCGGAACACCATGTCGCCCATGACGGACCTCGCCGTTGTGATGGGGACGTGCACATCGAGGTTGAGGTCCCTTCCGACAAGCGCCGAGCCGGCGCCGCCCGCCAGGCCAACGGGCGCGAGCACGCCCACGATCGTGAACGCCTTGGAGTCGATGCGGAGCGAATCGCCGAGAGGATCATCGAATTTGAAAAGCTCCCGCGCGACCTCTGAGCCGATCACGCACACCATCGCCTGGTTGTCCAGGTCGGCCTGCGTGAGGTAACGCCCGCGGGCGACCTTGATCTTCGATACTTCCAGAAAGTCCGGGGTGGTGCCAAATGCCTGGCTCGTACGGGAAAGTTCCGCCCGCGACATCTTGCTGCCGACTTCTTTCAGCGGCACAATGGCTTCCGCATCGCGAAAGTTGGAGTTGATCACTTCCAGGTCGTCGCGGCGCAGGCCGTACCTGCTGATCCAGCTGTTGGAGTTCTTTTTCTGATTGCTCTGGCTTTCGGCCGGCCGCTGGGACCGCAGGATGATGTTCTTCGCCCCGAGCTGCTCGATCTGCAGCATCGCCTGGCGCTTGGATCCCTCTCCGAGCGAGACCATTGCGATCACCGCGGCCACGCCGAGGATGATTCCCAGGGCCGTCAGAAACGACCGCAGCATGTGCAGCCGCAGGTTGGACAGGCCCAGTCGGATGGTCTCGAACAGAAAAATCACCGCCGGATCGTATCGGATCCGGCTGAGCCGGTTGCGTCGGCCGGCCGATATTGTCTTCCGGATGAACGGCCCGATTCCCGAGATTTCGGTTCTGGAAGAGTGCGAAACCTCGCGCGGGTGGAGTTATCGCGTCGTTGCTCTCTGCGGCGAAGGGTGCGAGCTCCGGGAGTTCCGCATCACGCTCTCCTGGGTTGATCACAATTACTGGTGCGGCGGCACGCAGGCTCCAAGCGCGACCGTGGAGCGAGTCGTCTCGGAACTGTTGTCCGCCATCAGCCGCGACCTCGCAGATCCGAGGCTGGTTGAGCTGCCCCAGAAGTTCGATCTCTCCCTCGCCCGCAGGCTGGTGCCCGGAATCGACGCCGCCGTGCGTCATGCGGGCTGACTCCGCGCTCGACGTGTTCCTATTCGCGGCGGGCAAGGCTGAGAAGCGCCAATCCCAACGAACTTGTGCCGGGCGATGCGATCGCGGCGTTCTTGTAGCGCGCAACCAGCGAGTCGCCGCTCGGCTGATTCTCGCCTGGCGAGGCTGGCCGGGCCGACCACCTTCCCGCCGCGGTGCCCAGGAAAAAAACGATCGCGAGGGATGCGGCCACCGCGAAAAGGCGAGATGGTTTCTGTCGGGCCACCGCGATCCGGGGAATATCCCGCGCGGGCGATTGCATGGATGCACGCCTGAGAACGCCTGCCGCCGCCCGCCACTGTGCGATCTCCCGGGAGCAGGCCGCACAATCCGCCGCGTGCAATTCGATCGCGCGCGCGGTTTCCGGATCGGATTCCCCGGTGCAGTAGTCGGGCAACAGCTCATCAACTTCCTGGCATGTCAGGTTCTTCATGAAGCATTCTCCTGATTCGGGGTCCCCGCCAGACGTGCGCGAAGCGTGTCGATTGCACGCCTGTAGTGGGTCTTGGCGGTAGGGATCGAGACCTCGAGATCGGCCGCGATCCGGGCAAAAGTCAGGGATTCGACGGTCTTCGCGATCACGACCAGACGCTGCATCTCGGAAAGGTCCCGCATCGCTTCGATTAAACCCCGCCGCTCATCTTCGGTGATTTCTTCCCTCTGGAGCGCGGCCCGATCGAATGTGAGCGTCAGGACCGGGTTCTGGCGGAGCCAGTCGACGCAGAGGTTCGACGACACGCGTCGGAGCCACGCCACCTGGGCCGCGCGAGTGGGGAAGGCCGGCGACGTCGAGGTCAGCCGCAGAAAAGTCTCCTGCATCACGTCGGCGCAGCGGTCTTCCCTGATTCCGTGGGCCCGTGCCCAGGCAAGAACCAGAGCCCGGTCCTGCAGATACGAAGTCTCCGGCAGAAGCGGAGGCGAAGGAACCGCGGCTTGCGGGGTCGAAGCGATCATCGCTCTGCTCATTTGCGGACGCGGCTGGTCGCCATGAGCGGCTGGTCGCGGTCCATCAGGGCATAGCCGTCAAAGGACCAGGTTACCGCATTCCCGGAAGCCGTCCCGTTGCTCGCGACGATCTCCCCCGGCAGTATCAGTTCCACCTTGAAACTCTCGTCGCCGATATCTTCCGTGACTTCCCGCATCGACCGTTCATGCGCCATGGCCTCGCGGAATGCGGCCTCATCCTTCGCTCCGAGCTTCTCCGCGATAATCGCCGTGTTCACCGCGGCGTCGATTCCCGCCAGAAAGTCCTTCGCCGCCTGTTCAATCGCCGCATCGCGATCCGGGCTCGGTGGCCGGGCCAGGAGCTCCAGCGCGCGTTCCAGGTTGAACGCGTCGGCCCCTTTCGCCACCGCCCTCAGGATCCTCAGCCCCGTGTCCTGCGGCCGATCCGGCACCGCGGCGATACCCGCGTACACAAACTGATGCTGTTTCTCGATCTCGGCATCTCGAAACTCTGCCAGCAGCTGTGCGCGTTCGCCCGGGGTCAGTTTTTCCGGCGGCGTCTCGAGCAGCTTCGCGCGTTTGGGATCCCGCTCGGCTTCACGCTTCACGAGCGTGTAGCGGGCATCCGCACGCCGCTGGTAGATCCGCTTGAACTGGTAATAGCGCCCGTCCGGTCGGTCCTCGATCCAGATCTCGGTGGGCATGCGGAGCGAGAGCGATGCCGCCCCGGGCGTCGTTGCGTAGCTGGCCGGGAACTTGCCCGCCGCGGCCGTGAGCCTTGCCGTGACGTCCACCTTGTCGGCCTTGTCGGCCGGCTTTGTCGTGAGAACCCAGCCGCCGGCCTCGGATGGCATCGCATCACCATGCTCATAGTCGCTTGTGTCGCCGGTGATGTGAACCGTGATATCCGCCGAGCCGTCGCTTTTTACAACAATCTTCTCGTCGCGGTCGAGGCATCCACCAAGGGCGATGGCCGCGGCGAACAGTGCGCCCGTCGTCGTGCGGCAATTCATGGTCTTTGAGAGCATCGCATGTCTCCTGTCCTTATCAAACGGACAGGCCCCCGGGCTGGACGACAGCGCTCCCGGGAATTTCAGGCCCGCAGCATCCCTTTGAGATACTGCCCCGTGTAGCTCTTTTCCACCCTGGCAACCTGCTCGGGAGTTCCTTGAGCGATGATGGTGCCGCCCTTGGCGCCTCCCTCCGGACCCAGGTCGATGATCCAGTCCGCGCACTTGATCACGTCCAGGTTGTGCTCGATCACGACGAGCGTGTGCCCAGCCTTGGCGAGACGGTCCATCACGTGCACCAGTTTGCGGATGTCCTCAAAGTGAAGTCCCGTTGTTGGTTCGTCGAGAATGTACAGCGTCTTACCGTACGGATTTGCCGCCCGCGCTCGCATCGCTTCGAAGCGGTCCGCCCACTTGGATTTCTTCCTGCCCTTGGATGCGTCACTCAGCTCATCAAGAGCATCGGACTGCTCGTCCGCATCGTCCGCCCCGGAATCTTCCCTGGCCGACGGGCTGCCCGCGGCCAGAATCTCCGCCTGCTCGAGTGCGCCGAACGTCTTGCCCAGCTCGGTTGCCAGCTTGATGCGCTGCGCCTCGCCGCCCGACAGCTGCGTGCTCGGTTGACCCAGCGTGAGATAGTCGAGCCCGACGTCGTGCAGGCACTTCAGGAATCGAAGGATCTTCGGATGATTCTCGAAGAACGAGAGCGACTGCTCGATCGTCATGTCAAGAACGTCCGCGATCGACTTGCCGCGATACAGAATCTCGAGCGTTTCTCTGTTATACCGCTTGCCGCGGCAGACCTCGCACTCCACGAAAACATCCGGCAGGAAGTGCATCTCGATGCGTTTGAGCCCCTGTCCCTCGCACGCCTCGCATCGCCCGCCCCCCGACTCTGCGCGCACGTTAAAGGAAAAACGCCCCGGCTTGTACCCGCGGACCTTCGCTTCTTTGGTCGCGACAAAGACCTTGCGTATGTCGTCGAAAATTCCGACGTACGTTGCCGGATTCGAACGCGGCGTGCGTCCGATCGGAGACTGATCAACTTCGATGACGCGATCAAGAGTCTTGGGCCATTTGAACGAAGCGTGCGCCCCGGGCTTGTCCCTTCTGCCCAGGAGCTGGTTGTTCGCCGCCACCAGCAAGATGTCGTTCACCAGCGTCGACTTGCCCGAGCCGCTCACTCCCGTCACGCAGACCAGGCCGCCCGTCGGGATGCTCACGTCGAGCTTCTTCAGGTTGTTGTGAGTCGCGCCTTTGACAACGATGGCGTTCTTTGCGTCCATCGCGCGGCGCTCCGCCGGGACCTCGATCTTCTTTTTTCCCGACAGATAGAGCCCGGTCTGCGATCCTGCCGCCTTGCAAATATCGGCCACCGTGCCCTGAGCGACGATCCGACCGCCATGCACACCCGGACCGGGCCCGACATCCAGAACATGGTCGGCTGCCCGGATCATGTCCTCGTCATGCTCCACGACCAGCACGGTGTTGCCGATGTCGGCCAGATGGCGGAGCGTGCGGATCAGCCGGTCGTTGTCCCGCTGGTGCAGCCCGATCGTCGGCTCGTCCAGGACATAGCACGCCCCGACGAGCCCGCTGCCAACCTGCGTCGCGAGCCGGATGCGCTGCGCCTCGCCGCCCGAAAGCGTCGCGGTCTTGCGGTCGAGCGAGAGATACTCAAGACCCACACCGCTCAGGAACCGCAGCCGGTTGTTGATCTCCTTCAGGATCGGCTCGGCGATTTCCTGCTGCTCCCGCGTGAGTTTCAGCCCGCCCACGAACGCGATCGCATCGAGGATATTGAGCCGCGAAAACTCCGCGATGTTCAGGATGGTCCCGTCCGCCCGGGGGCGGCCGATCACCGTCTCCGAAAACGCGCGCTGCGTATCGGCCCGGTGGGTGCTTGTGAGCAGCACGTGGAGCGCCTCCACCCGCAATCGATCGCCCTTGCACGTCTGGCAGGGCGTGGTGGACATGAACTGACCAAGCCATTCCTTCACCGTCGCGTTGTCGGTCTTGCCCCACCATTCCGTCAGTTCCGGAATGACACCCTGCCAGAAACGTTTCCCGCCCAGAGAGAGCTTCGAGACTTTGCCCGAAGCAGGGTCGCCGGCATGTCCGTACAGCAGCAGCTGGCGCTGGTCTTTGGAAAACGTCGCCACCGGCGCGCTGTAGCTGACGCCCATCGCCTTGCAGAACTTCTTCAGCCCCCGCTGGAACCAGGCCCGCACTGCCACGTTTTTGGCGTAGGCCTCGATCGCCCCCTCCGACAGGGATTTCGCCTCGTTGGGCATCACGAGCGCTTCGTCGAGTTCGAGCAGCGTGCCCAGCCCAGAACAGACCTTGCAGGCCCCCTGCGGTGAATTGAACGAAAAGAGGCGCGGCTCGAGTTCTTCGAGCGCCACCTCCGGATGATCCGGATCGGAAAATCGCGTCGAATACGTCGTGTCGCGCCAGCCGCCCTCGGCTTCCAGCGAGACCACGACTGTCCCTTCGGCCACACGCAGCGCCGCCTCGACCGACTCGGCCACGCGCTGACGGGCTTCGGGCCCGAAGGAGATCCGGTCGATCACCGCTTCGATCGTGTGCTTCTCAAAGCGCCCGAGCCCGAGCGGATTCTCGCCCGGATCCTTGAGCACATCCCGAAGCTCGTGCAACGTGCCGTTCACCCGCGCTCGCGCCCAGCCCTGCTTGACAAGGTCCTCCAGGACTTCCCGGTGGAAGCCCTTGCGGTCCCGAACGACCGGCGCCATGATCATGAACCGGGCCGGCTTCTCCCGCGTTGAGGCCTCCGATGCCCGCGCGATCACCGCATCGACGATCTGCGTGCTGCCCATGGCGCTGATGATGCGGCCAGAACGCTCCAGAACCGTCCCGTCTTTCTTTACCTTCGTCGGCGCCCAGGAGTGAGGTGTGCCGCACCGCGCGAACAGCAGCCGCAGATAGTCGTAGATTTCAGTCGTGGTCGCCACCGTCGAGCGGGGATTGCTGCTCGCGCTCCGCTGCTCGATCGCGATGGTGGGGGGCACGCCTTCCACTTCGTCGACGTCCGGCTTTTTGAGCTGCTCCAGGAACTGACGTGCGTAGGCGGAGAGCGACTCCATGTACTTCCGCTGGCCCTCGGCAAAGATCGTGTCGAACGCCAGGCTGCTCTTGCCGCTCCCCGAAAGCCCCGTGATCACGACCAGCTTGTCGCGCGGGATCGTGACATCGATGTTCTTGAGATTGTGCTCACGGGCGCCGCGGACGTGGATGACCCGGTCGTCCGCCCGGGTCTTGGGAGTGGCCGTCTTCTGCCCCGGTTTGTCGGAACGTTTGATCTCGACCACGCTCGGCGCGCGTTCGGCTGGCGTTGCGGCTTTGGACACATCTCGCTCCTGCTTGGTCACCACCGACTGTAGGTGCGTTCGGTGTCCGTTCAGGCGATCCGCCGTCGAGTTTTCCTGTAAATTCAGCGCTCGTTCGCGCCCGCGTTCTGGGCCGCTTGCCGCTGGGCTTCCCGAACTCGGGCCTCGGCCGCGCTGCGGGCTTTGAACATCCCCAGAATCAGAAAGCCGATGGCAACCCCCAGCAGATAGATCGCAAGCCGCCGAAGAAACCCCGCCTTCTCCGAGGGGGGCCGTCTGTTGATTGCTTCGTTGGTCACGCCGGAAGGGTAGAAGCCGTCGCTCCTAACCGCCCGACTTCTTCCGCGAAGCCCGCGTGATTTTCACCCCGGGCATGCCGGGCCGCTTCCGGGACTTGGCCTGATTCTCAGCGCTCAGATCCGACCGGCGCACACGCGTCGAAGCTCCCGTCCTCTCCGCCGCCTGGAGCCGCTGCTCCAGCAGCTTGAGCTGATCGCGCAGGGCCGCGGCGGACTCAAAGTCCAGCCGCCGCGCCGACTCGGTCATTTCGTCCCGGATCGTCGCGATCAGCTCGGTGATCTCATAATCGGCCTCGCGTTCTCGCACCGCTTCCCGGGCCTGCTTGCGCCCCTTGAGCGAAATCTCCATTCCCTTGCGGATCTCTTTCTTGATCGTGCTCGGCGTGATTCCGTGGCGCTGGTTGTATGCGATCTGCTTGGCGCGCCGACGCTCTGTTTCCGCCATCGCCGCTTCCATGGCGGGAGTCACTTTGTCCGCGTACATGACGACCAGCGCGTTGGCGTTGCGTGCCGCCCGTCCCATCTGCTGGATGAGACTCGTGGGCGAACGCAGGAAGCCCTCCTTGTCCGCGTCCAGGATGCAGACGAGCGAAACTTCCGGAAGGTCCAGACCTTCGCGCAGCAGGTTCACACCCACGAGCACATCGAACTCGCCCAGACGAAGATCCGTCAGGATCGCCACCCGCTCCAGCGTCTCCACTTCGCTGTGAAGGTACCGCACCCGCAGCCCCTTCTGGTCGAGATAGCTCGTGAGGTCCTCGCAAAGACGCTTGGTCAGCGCCGTGACAAGCACCCGCTCCCCGCGGGCCACCCTCTCCTCGCACCGCTCGATCAGGTCGGGAACCTGCCCCTGCGCCGGCTTCACCTCGATCACCGGATCGAGCAGGCCCGTCGGCCGGATCACCTGCTCCGCCACTTCACCCTGAGTCCGATCAAGCTCGTACGGCCCGGGCGTCGCGCTGACGAACGCGATCTGCGGCACGATCGATTCAAATTCCTCGAATCGGAGCGGCCGGTTGTCCAGGGCGCTCGGCAGGCGGAATCCGTGCTCCACAAGCACTTCCTTGCGAGCCCGATCGCCGTTGTACATGGCGCGGATCTGAGGAAGCGTCACGTGCGACTCGTCGATGATGAGGAGCCAGTCGCGGTAGTTGGGGCGGGAGGCCGCCGTCATGCGGCGAGGATCGGCCGCCAGGTCACTCGCTTGTTTCTCAGAAGCCCGGGGACCGATGCCGGTCGACCCTCTGGGCGGAGCGAAATCGAAATAGTCCATGAGCGTGTACGGCCGCTCGCCGGGGCTCCGGCCGTCCATATACCTCGAGTAATTCTCGATGCCCTGGCACATGCCGGTTTCTTCCAGCATCTCGAGGTCGTACTTGGTGCGGCTGATCAGCCGCTGCGCCTCCAGCAGCTTGCCCTGCGACCGAAGTTCCAGCACCCGCGCGTCCATCTCGGCACGGATCCCTCCCAGCACCGACTGCATCTGGTCCTCGGGCATCATGTGGTGGACCGCGGGGAAAAGGAAGAACTGCCTTTCCTCCGCGAGAATCTCTCCGCTCGTCGGATTGATGAGATCGACCCGGTCGATTTCGTCGCCGAACAGCTCGATGCGCACCGCGTATTTTTCGTACGCGGGCCATACTTCAAGCGCATCCCCCCGCACCCGGAACTGGGCGCGCTTGAACTCGATCTCGCTTCGTGAATACTGCATCGCCGAGAGAGACATCAATAGTTCGCGCCGGTCGATGCGCGAGCCCCGCGTGATCGTCAGCACCCGCTCCCCGTACGAAACCGGGTTGCCCAGGCCGAAGATGCACGAAACGCTCGCGACCACCAGCGTGTCGCGGCGGCTCAGGATGTTGCTCGTCGCCGCCAGGCGCAACTGATCCAGATCGTCGTTCCGCGACGAGTCCTTCTCGATGTAGATGTCCCGCTGCGGGATGTACGCCTCGGGCTGGTAGTAGTCGTAGTAGCTGACAAAGTAGTTGACGCTGTTCTGCGGGAGAAACTCGCGAAGCTCCTCGTACAACTGCGCCGCCAGCGTCTTGTTGTGGCTGATGATCAGAGTCGGCTTGCCCAGCTGCGCGATCACGTTCGCCATGGTGAACGTCTTGCCGGTTCCCGTCGCGCCCAGCAGGCAGACCGCCGGCTTTCCTTCCCGCAGACCCTCGGTCAGCTTGCGGATCGCCTCGGGCTGATCGCCCGTCGGCTGGAACGGAGCCTTGACCTGGAAAGCTGTGCTCGCCACGCCCGAGGATAAGCCCGGCCCCCGATGGATTGCGCCCGGACCGAGAACCCCCCGGCGCGACCGGCGCCGTCGGAGCTTCTTGAACTTCCACTGCCGCCTTATCGGGCCATCCGCTCAGCGTGTAACCCGATCGTCCGATGAAGACCGCATGAGGTGGATCAAGTCAAAGCTGAGCAAGCCCCAGGCCGCCCCGGAGCGCCCAAAGGTGACACGCACCAGCAAGCGCTATGACACAAGGCTGACAGATACCGCTCTGGGCAGCGTTGTGGACCTCTCCACCGAGGGTGCTCGCATCGTTTCCCGGACCGAGCCGTGCGTGCGCGCCGGCCACATCTTCGAAATCGCAATCACCTGCGAGAACGTCCGGGCCTTCATCATGGCCCGCGTCGCCTGGACTCGAAAACTGGACAAGGACCTCTGGAACATCGGTCTGCACTTCTTCGACGCCGACGCCGGCGCACGCGCCGAACTCGAGAAGCTCCTCGATCACTGCGCCGCGGGCCGCGAGCTGCTCCCGACCAGCATCGAGATCGAAGACCTTTATTCCGTCCTGGGCGTATCCCGCGACGCATCTCTCGAGCAGATCCGGGCCGCGTACCGTGCGCTCGCGCGCCGGTATCACCCGGACCACGCACCCGACGCGGAATCCGCCCGCCTCTTCACGCGCATCAGCAAAAGCTACATGGTGCTCCGTGACGAGAGCCTCCGTCGACGCTACGACCAGCTCCTCGGGGCCGCCTAGCCCTTCATCGCGCTCAGAAGCTCACGCGGCTGGCGCCTCGAAAGCGCGTACACCGCCGGCATCGCCGCCAGCACCGCCAGCACAAAGAGAATCCCGCACCCCGCCGCAATCGCCCCCGGAGGCGGCCGCAGCGTCAGCTCAATCCCCGCAATCACCGCGTTCAGCCGCACGCCCCCGTAACTCCCCTGCACGCCCATCATCGTTCCGAGCACGCACGCCGCCAGCGCCACAACGATCGCCTCCGCCAGCACCAGGCGGCAGACCATCCACCGCGAAGCCCCGATCGCCCGCAGTACCCCGAACTCAAATTTCCTGCCTTCGATCGCCGCCACGATCAGATTCGCCACTCCGAGGCTCGCCACCAGCATCGACATCAGCGCGATCACCGATACGACATACAGGCTGCGCTCGATCGTTGCATGCACGACGTTCTTGAGCGTGCGTCCTGTCCCGACATCCAGAACTCCCGCCGCCAGAAGCTCCTTGCGGATCTCGCCCGCGATCGCCGCATCGTCGGTTCCCGGCGCCAGCGACATCGAGATGAGCTGTGTGGGAGGCGGATTCCCTCCCAGCAGTCGATTCTCGAGCGCCGCTCTCGATCCGAACACAGCGCTCACCGCCTGGTCCACGTACATATCGCCAAGATCGAAGTAATTGCTGACAACATCAAGCCCTGGGCTTGTCACGATCCCCACGATCTCAAAGGCGGCCACGCGACCCTGGTATCGCACCTCGACCTTGTCGCCCAGCCCCACGCCCTTCGAAGCCGCAAATTCCCGCGCCACGATGATTGAATCGCCACGATTGAGCCTGGGCTGGGCTTCCTCTCGCGAGCCCGCCACCCATCCGATGTTCATCATCGGAAAAAACGTGTCCGGCTCAAACCCGATGAAAGTCGTCTTAAGGTTTCTCAAAACCGCGGCGTTGTTTCCGCCTGTCTCAACCCGAACCACCGAGAGCGGCGTCGCGCCCGTGATGCCCTTCATCCCCCGCAGCCGCGCCACGCTCTCGTCCGTCAGCGCCAGCCCTGTCACAAACGCATCGGGAAACTGCATTTTCCCCAGCCAGTCCCGCGCAAAGCTCGCCCCTTGCGTCCAGATCGCGATCATCATCGCCAGGCCCGCCATGAGCGAACCCGCGGTCAGGCCATGCCGGTACGGCGTCCTGCGCAGCGACTGCAGCAGCAGCGAGGGCGGCACCGCCAGCGCCCGCGCGATCGGCCTCGCGAGCAGCCCGCTCAGCGCGGCTGTCACCGGCACGCCAAACAGGAAATAGCCCACAAACATGCACGGAAGCCCCAGAAAGATGTACGCAAAGAAAATCAGATTCGGCGTGCGGCAGAACGTCACCACCGCCAGGTGCGTGCCCAGCATCACAACGCAGATCACCGCGCACACACCCACCAGCCCCGAGCGCGCCGGCCGCCCACGCGCGGTCAGCGCCCGAAGCGGCTCCATCCGCGCCGCGTTCCACGCGGGAATCGCGGCCCCCGCAACCCCGGCAAAGATCGATCCCGCCGCTCCGATCGCCAGCGCAAACCACGAAAAGGCCAGATCGATGCTCAACTCGTTCCGGAACCACCAGATCACCAGGCTTGCCAGGCCGATCCCCATCGGCACTCCGATCAACGAGCCGGCAACGCCAAGCCAAAGCCCCACCAGGATCTGCGACCCGGCGATCTGGCCACGCGATGCCCCGATGCACCGGAGCACCGCAAGCTCGCGCTGGCGTTCGACAACGCCGGTCGTCAGCCCCGTCAGAATGATGAACGCCGCGGAAAGAAATGCCAGCGTCGACGCGATCGCAAGCCCCACCTGGCCGCCCTTCAGATTTTCTTCCAGCCGCGAAGTGACTTTCGCCGTCGATTGCAGCACCGCATCTTCCGGAATCTCGGCGCGGTGCGAAGCGATCGTCGTTTCCGGATCGGCCGCCGGGCCCAACACAATCTCGATCTCCGCGAACTTTCCCTGTTGCCCAGTCGCCTCGGCCAGCGATTCGGGTGTCATCCATGCCCGCGGGCGCCCGCCCAGCACTCCCGACGGAGCCACTCCAACGATCCGCACCCGCCGCGATTCCCCTTCCCGCGCAAGAAGTTCGATCGTCTGGCCGATCGCCGCCCTGTATCGCTCGCTGAGCATCCGGGCTTCGGCCTCGTCTCTCGCCGACAGAGGCCCAAGGTCCTGGCCCGCTTCGGGATTCCCCTCGCCCACTTGCGGAGCCGTTCCGCTGATCAGCGCCGACAGCGTTCCACTCCGGCGACCGGCGCGACTCTCAATCCCGCGCAGCCGGTCGAGAGCGGTCTGATCGATCGCAATCTCTTCCGGCGCAGCCGGCATCCTCCCCTCGGCAAGCACCACCGGCCTGTGTTTCTCATCAAATCCCGGCCGGAAACTCTCGAGATAGACGTTGACCGCCATCGAACGGACGTTCCGATCGATCGGGCCCCGAGCGCCGTTCGCTGCCGGCCACACCGGCCGCACCGCCCGCAGCGATGCCGCCGCCCGAAGCCTTCCGCTCAAATCCCGCACCTCGGGCCAGCGGCGGACTTTGGACGCGAGAGCTTCTTCCAGCGGGCGCGCAGACCCCGGCACGATGATCTTGAGATCCGCGGAGCCGACCGCGCCCACCATCCTCGCGCGCAGCGACTCCGTCACGCTGTTCATCGCCGTCGCAACGGCGGAAACGAGCGCGGCGGACAGCACCACGACCAGCAGCAGCAGCACGCTGCGGCTACGCCGCTGCGACAGACTGCTGATAGCGAGCCGCCACGGCGCTCTCATCCAGACCCTCCGTTGAAATTCGCACCCGCACTGTGCCGTCCGCCAGCACAAAGACCTCGCGACAGTGGCAAGCCGCCGCCGGCTCGTGCGTCACCATCACAATGCTGATCTCGCGCTCGAGCGCAATCTCCTTGAGCAGCTTCCACAAGCCCTGGCTGCTCGCAGAGTCCAGGTTGCCCGTCGGCTCGTCCGCCAGGAGAAGCGACGGAGAGAAATGCAGCGCCCGCGCGATGGCCACGCGCTGCTGCTCTCCCCCCGAGAGCGCATCGGGCCGGTGGTCGAGCCGATCTCCCAGCCCCAGCCTATCGAGCAGCGACCTGGCCCGTGAACGCGCTTTCGCCGGATCCGCGTTCGCCAGAACCGCCGGCAACTCCGCGTTCTCAAGCGCGGTCATCGTCGCGATCAGGTTGAACTGCTGGAACACAATCCCGATCTGCGTCCGCCGGAATTCGGTTGCTTCGCGTTCGCCAAGCGCATCAATCCGCTGCTCCCCGATCCGGATCTCGCCCGCATCCGGCTTGTCGAGAGCTCCCAAAAGGTGCAAGAGCGTGCTCTTCCCGCTCCCCGAGCGGCCCATGATCGCGTAAAAGCCCGGCTCGTCGATCCGCATGTCGATGCCCCGCAGGGCTTCAACACGACGCGCACCGATCTCGTACGACTTTCGAACTCCAAGGCAGGCAAGCATGTGTTCACTTAGGGCAGAGTGTTTTCCACACCGGGATTTCGGCACTCCGGCTCAAGGCTTCCCGCTTGTTGGGCAAAGGACCGCCCGGATTCCTCGGCCCGCTCAGGGATGGGCCTTGTCGTAGGCCCCGCCGTCCATGAGCTTTGCCAGGCCCGATGCATCGGTGATCTTCGCCTTAAGCAGCCAGCCCTTCCCGTACGGATCTTCGTTGATCAGGCCGGGGTTGTCGGTCAGAGCGCCGTTGACCTCCGTGATTTCGCCGCCGACGAACGCGTAGATGTCGCTCGTCGTCTTCACGCTCTCCACTTCGCCGACCACATCGCCCGCCTTGAACCGCGTTCCCACCTTCTTCATCTGGACGTATGTGATGTCCGTCAATGCGTCGACCGCAAAGCGGCTGATGCCAAGCACCAGCGTGTCGCCATCCACTTTGTGCCATTCGTGCGATTCGGAGTACTTGCGGTCGGTCGGGCTCGCCATGATTGATCCTTACTGAAAGGGAACGTCTTCACAAGGGGCGTCACAGGATAGAAATCACCCAGGCCCATAGGCGGATCGAAGTCCGCCGCAACTTTCCATGAGGCTTTTCATACTTCAACGCCTCCAATGTTACCCGATCGGAATGCGAACGATTGGGTTTTCCATAATCTGTCCATGCCCCGAGCGAGCACGTGACAGGGCTGTGACAGAAAATCACTATTCCGTATCTTGCAAAAATCCGGGAATTCGCCGGTTTTGCTCAGACCCGTTTGACGCCGGAACTCATTTCCGATATTTTGAGTCGGTTACCTTTTTCCCCTCCGGACGGTCGTCGCTGAAAGGCAACGACCGTCTTTGCGGGTCGGTCTGCGCTTGAAGGCCAATGGACCGTTCGGCGTGAGTGCGGGTTTCCCGCTACAGTCGCCGCAACGCATGCTGCTGACTCTCAATGCATCGTGTCTCCGTTCGCAGCTCACGAGCCCCAAGGGGGGTACCCCCTCTCTGGCGCTCTCCGATCTGCCTCAGTACACCCGCGAAGTCCTGGGTCTGGGGGGGCTCAACCTCACCACGGACCTTCTCGTCGGTGCGGACCGTCGCAGGCTGGAGCAGCTCCGTGAAAGGGCCGACCGGGCCGGCTGCCCCTGCCTGTTGCTCATCGAGTCCGAACCCCAGAAACTGACCGGTGATGCACAGGCCGCCGAAGCCTCCATCCAGCGCATGCTCCGAGTGATCGAGGCCGCCCAGATCCTTTCCTGCACCGCCGCTTCTCTGCGAATTCAGGCCGATGACACGGACGAGGCCCTCCAGCTCCTCTGGCCACGCCTCCGCAAGATCGTCGATCGGGCCGAACGCCTCGAACTCAACCTTCTCATCAATCCGACCAAGGGGCTGACCGCCAAGCCCGAGCGGGTCACCGACCTCATCAAAAAGGTCGGCGGCTTCCGCATCGGTACCCTCCCGGACTTCCAGTTCGCCTTCGAATCCACCGGATCCCTCGAAGGCGCGGTCATGTTCCTCCGGCGCATCACCCCCTACGCCAGCGTCGTGCTGGCCTCCACCACGGATTTCACCGATCCGCCGGCCGGGGCTGCCCCCCCCAAGCCCGCCGCAAAGCGTCCCAAGCCTCCTGTTGAGGACGAAGACGACGACCTGGATGTGAAATCACGCAAGGCCGCCCGCAGCGCCGTTCCGCC
The DNA here is from genome assembly GCA_018242625.1 of Planctomycetota bacterium. GTDB lineage: Bacteria > Planctomycetota > Phycisphaerae > Phycisphaerales > UBA1924 > JAFEBO01. The sequence goes on along the minus strand of JAFEBO010000001.1, from coordinate 159,983 downwards.
GGATGAGCCCGAAGAGGTGGAAGCCAAGCCCAAGAAAAAGTCCGGCAAGGCCGTCGCAAAGGCCACCAAGCCCGCCCCGGAGGACCCGGCCCCCAAAGCCGCAAAGGGCGAGCCCAAGCCCGAGGCGGCGAAGACCGCCAAGGCCGCCGAGGCAGAGGACGAAGACGACGAGGATTTGGAAGAACTCGACGATGCCTCCCTGGAAGACCTGATCGCCGACATCTTCAGCGGGGAGAGCGACGAACCTGCCGCCCCGCAGGAACCCCTGCCGGTCCACAAGGCCTACGACCTTTTCAAAATGGTGCAGGCGGTCGCCTCGGTCGGCTTTGATTCGACAATTGCAGTTGACTACCGGGGTGGTGGAGACGTTACACTGGGCATTCGGAAGAGCCAGAGGGTGCTCCGAGCCGCTTTGGATCACGCGGCAGCGTCCGCGTAAAGATCGACGCGTGTCGATGACGGCTCGGATGGTCAGCGCTTCACCAGCGCAAGGAGGACCAGCATGCCGCCCACAAGTGAAACGCAGGCCTCGCAGGATCGCGCAGCAAGTCTTCCTTTTGAGCTGATGGAAGTTGTCTCGGTCTCCCGCTCGGAGATCGAAGTGTGCGCGGATCTGGAACGGGTCGTGTGCGATCGCGACGGTGCCGTCGCTACGCTTGATCGAGCAACTCTCGACGACACCGCCATGCCCAAACTGCCGCGTGATCAGAGCATCGTCATCACGATCGACGGCCCCGCAGGGACGGGTAAGTCCTCCGTTGCGAGGTCTCTCGCCAAAGCGCTCGGTCTGGACTTCCTCGATACGGGAGCGATGTACCGGGCCGCGGCCGCCATTACCATCGACCACAAAATCGATCCCTCCGATTCCGACGCGATCGTCCGCGAAACCGTCAAGGGCGACCTGCACTTTGACTGGACCCGCGATCCACCGACGATTCTCGCCTTCGGATCTCCCATCGACCACAGGATCCGTGCCCCCGATGTGGCCGAACTGGTTTCTCCCATCGCCACCATCCGCGCACTCCGCGAACACATGGTGAAAAAGCAGCGGATCATCGCCCAGCAGCACCCCCGCCTCGTCACCGAGGGAAGGGATCAGGGCTCGGTCGTCTTCCCCGACGCGGCCGTGAAGTTCTACCTCGACGCCTCGCCCGAAGTTCGGGCGCGCCGTCGCGCCGAGCAGCTCGTCGCGAGCGGCCACTCAGCGGACTTGGGATCCATCACCGCCGAGATTCTCGACCGCGACCGCCGGGATTCCAGCCGCGCCGACGGCCCGCTTATGTGCCCGAGCAACGCTATCTGCGTCGATACGTCCGACCTGACGTTTGATCAGGTCGTCAAAACCCTCCACCGGCACGTGCTCGCGGTCGTGGGGCGCTAGCTCAGGCTTTCACGACCGATGGGACTGTCCTCCTTCCTCGCAAATCGCCGCCCCGATGGAACACTCGGCAAGGTCCTGCTCTACGAGCTGCTCCAGGCCTTCTGCGCACTGGTGTTCATTCTCGCCTACCGCGTCCGTGTGCGTGGAGCACGAAACGTGCCCCCGCGCGGGCCGGTTCTTCTCGCGTCCAACCACCAGAGCTTTCTCGATCCGCCCCTCGTCGGGTCGTTCGTCCGGCCGCGTCATCTAAGCTTCGTCGCCCGCGTCGGACTTTTTCAGTTCGGCCCCTTCGGGTGGCTGATCAGCGCGCTCAACTCCGTCCCCATCAACGATGAGGCCGGGGATGCAGGCGCCATCCGCGAGATCCTCAAGAGGCTCGGGGCCGGTCACGCCGTGCTCATCTTCCCCGAAGGCTCCCGTACGACCGACGGCGGACAGAAATCGTTCAAGCGAGGCGTCGCCCTCCTGGTCAAGCGCGCGAAGTGCCCCGTCGTCCCCGTCGCTGTCGAGGGATGTTTCGATGCCTGGGGCCCGGGCCGCAAACTCCCATCACTCATCGGCCACCGCGTCGCGGTCACCTACGGCCGCCCGATACCCTACGACGAACTCATGAAAGATGGTGCCCAGGGCGCCCTCGATCGCATCGCGAGAGAGGTCGACCGGCTCCGACTTCAGACCCGCTCCGACATGCGTCGCGCCACACGCGGCACCTATCCCTCCCGCGGCCCCGGAGATCAGCCCGGCGAGGGAATAAAGGCAACACACCCCTAGTACGACTCGTCGTGCAGAACGACCTTTCCGCGGAAGACCCAGTAAATCACGGCGGTGTACGAGAGAACAAACGGGATCCCCAGCGCCGCAATCAGCGCCATGATCCCGAGCGTTTTCTCCGTGGACGCCGCTCGCGGGATCGACAGATCGTGCTCCGGCCCGAGCGTTGAAACGATCAGGTTCGGAAAAAGCGCAAGCCCGAAGAGAAACGTGAACGCCGCGATCGTGCACGCCGAGGAAATAAACGCCCGGAGCGGACGATCAAAGAACATCGACCGGGGAATATTCGCGATCGCCAGCACGTTGAGCCCGACCACTGCCCACGCCCACGGATAGCTGCGAAAACTCGCGGTCGCCCGCGGGATCGACGCGATCGCGTAAATCGATACAACCGCGTACATCAGAAGAAAACACCAGAACGCGTTCCACATCCACCTGCGCACTCGGGCCTGCAGCTCCCCCTCGGTCTTCATGCTCAGGTAAATCGCCCCGTGCATCGCGAACGCCGCAACCGCAAAGAGCCCGACGCACACCGGGAACGGGTGCAGCATCTGCACCAGCCTCACCGAGTCGGCAAAGTCTCCCGTCTCCGTGAGCGGCAGGCCGTGCATCGAATTCCCCACGGCAACGCCAAACAGAAACGTCGTCAGCGTGCTGGAGATGCAGAACGCCCAGTCCCAGAATTTCCTCCACGCCGCCCCCTTGCGCTTGCTCCGGAACTCCATCGAAACGCCCCGGAATATCAGGCAAAAGAGCAGCAGTATGAACGCCAGGTACAGCCCCGAAAAGGCCGCGGCGTACGCCTTGGGAAACGCCGCAAACAGCGCGCCCCCAAAGACGACAAGCCAGACCTCGTTGCCGTCCCAAAGCGGCCCAATCGAGTTCATCAGCACCCGCCGCTCGCGGTCGTCCCGCGCAAAGGGATGCAGAATCCCCACCCCAAGGTCAAAGCCGTCCAGGATCGCGTACCCCGCGAGCAGAATGCCCAGCAGTACAAACCACAAAAGTTGAAGTGTCGTGATCTGCATTTACGCCTCCCCCCTTTCCGCCCCGTCGCGTACCGGCGAACTGAGCGTGCGCCCGTGACGATCGATCAGGGCCCCGGCCGCGTCCAGCAGGCCCCCCGATGACACCGGAGGAATCTTCGGTTCGTCCGGCCCGTGCTGGATCTTGGTGTTCAAGACGAACACCCAGACCGCAAACAGCATCGCGTACACAATGCTGAACAGGATGATCGAGAGAAGAACCTGGTCGGCAACCACCACGTTGCGGCTGGAGATACCGTCGACCGTCCGCATGCCCCCCGTCATCGTGTACTGCCCGTCAACGCCCTTTTTGACCTCGGGATACACCACAAACGGCTGGCGTCCGACCTCCGCAGAAATCCAACCGGCCTGGTTGGCCGCGTAGGCCCCCAGCACCGCAAAGACGAAGATCCACAAAAGCCACCGCTTTTCAAAGAGCGTCCCCTTCCACCGGAAATAAACCGCCAGCAGCGTGAGACCCACGAACGCCGTGCCCAGCCCGATCATCAGGTGATACGTCATGAACGGGATGCGGACCGGCGGGCGGTCCTCGGGCCTGAAGCGGTCGAGCCCGTCGATCGGCGTGGAAAGATCTCGGTACATCAGCAGCGTGAGCATGTACGGCACCTTGATGCCCACCACCGACTGCGTATGCGGGTCCGGCCACCCCACGATGTACATGCCCGTCGCCCCCGGCTCGGTCTTGAAAACTCCTTCAAACGCCGCCAGTTTGGCCGGCTGATGAAAGCCCACGCACCGGGCCTGCAGATCTCCCGAAAACAGCATCACCAGGGAACAGACCGTCCCAAAGCCCAGCGCGATCGTGAAGCATTTCCTGGCAAAGTCGAGGTGCCGGCCCCGTAAAACGTAATACGCCGTGATGCTCATGACAAAGAACGACGAGAGAATGAACGCGCCCATCAGGACGTGAAACAGGCGGATCATGCTCGAGGGGTTGAAGACCAGCGCCCAGAAATCCGTGATGATCGCTCGGTGCTGCTCGGGGTCGATGGTGTAGCCCGCCGGCGTCTGCATCCAGGAATTCGCCACCACAATCCAGATCGCGGAAAAGATCGATCCGAGCGAGACCATGCAGGTCGCGAAAAAGTGCATCTTGGGTGAGACCCGGTCCCACCCGAAAACGAGCACCGCCAGGAATCCCGATTCCAGGAAAAACGCGAAAATCCCCTCCGCCGCCAGCGCGCTCCCGAAGACATCCCCGACAAATCGGGCGTAATTCGCCCAGTTCGTCCCGAACTGAAACTCCATCACGATCCCCGTCGCGACGCCCATCGCGAAGTTCACCGCGAAGATCCGGCTCCAGAACCGTGTCATCGCGTGATATTGCGGGTCTTTGGTCCGCAGGTACGCCCCCTCCATCATGACCATCAGCACGCCCAGCCCTATCGAGAGAGGCGGGAACAGGTAATGAAACATGATCGTCAGGGCAAACTGGATACGGGAGAGAAGTTCAACCGTCATGGGGCCTCCCGTGATGTTGTAGCACCTTTTGGGCGGGGGCGGGCTCGCTTCCGTCACATTCCCACGAGCCCCTCATTCTCCGCTACGCTTTGCCCCGTCGCGGCCGCCGCTTCTGAGTGCTTCGAATGCTTGTCGCAGAAAATCGCCCCCGAAATCTCAAGTGGTATCACGCAGGCCCCCTGCTCTTTGGCGACTGGGGCACCAGCAGGCTTTACGTCCTGGGCCTGGCCTTTTACTACACGGCCCACGCCTCGGTCATCTACCTCGCCGCGATGTCGCTCATCATGGCAGGCATCGCCTGGGCCTACACGGTCGTCTGCCGCTGCTTTCCCGACGGTGGGGGCGTGTATTCCGCGGCTCGCCGCCTCAGCCCCACCCTGGCCGTTCTCGGCGCGACGCTGCTCCTCTGCGATTACATCGTGACCGCCGCCCTCTCCGGAATCGAAGCCTTTCACTATCTGGGAATCGGCGAATCACGCGTCGTGATCGTCTCGATCGCCGCGATCGCGGTCATCGGCGTCGTCAACTGGCTCGGCGCCCGGAACGCCGGCCGCGTCGCGCTGCTCATCGCCGTCGTCTCGATCGTGCTCTCGGCGGCGATCGCCGTTCTCTGCCTCCCGTGGCTCCCCGACGGGCTGAAACGCGTCAGCCTTCACGATGGAGGACAAAGCTCGCCCTGGCAGATGTGGGAATCGCTGGTCCGGATCGTCCTGGCGCTCTCGGGGCTCGAAGCCGTCGCCAACATGACCGGCCTGATGAAGCCGCCGGTGCCGCGCACGGCCAAGCGCACGATCTGGCCCGTCCTCTGCGAGGTCGTCCTGCTCAATCTGATCTTCGGGGTCGCCCTGAGCGCCATGCCCTCTCTCAAGGACCAGGTCACGCCCGACTACGTTCGCTATGAAATCCGCGAAAAGATGGAGCCCGAGGACGTCCCTGCCGACGTCAAGGAATACCGGGATACCGCGATGCGCATGGTCGCCACCGTGACCGCCACCCGCCAGTTCGGCGAACGCACCGGTCACGTCTTCGGCATCATCACCGGCGTCATTTTCGGGCTGCTGCTCCTCTCCGCGGTCAACACCGCCGTCATGGCCATGGTCTCCGTCCAGTACTCCCTCGCGCAGGACGGGGAGCTGCCCAAGCTGGCCACAAGGCTCAACTACTCGGGTGTTCCATGGGCGCCTTTGCTGATCTCCTGCCTCGCCCCCGCCGTGCTGCTCCTGCTCGTGGCCGATGTCAAGGCGCTCGGAGAGCTCTACGCCATTGGAGTGGTGGGGGCCATCGCGATCAACCTCTTCTCCTGCGCCGCCAATTCCAAGCTCGAGGTCGGAAAATGGGAGCGCATCGGACTCTGGGGCCTCGCCGCCCTCATGGGCGCCATCGAGCTGACCATTATCGTCGCCAAGCCGCACGCCACCATCTTCGCGGGCGTCATTGTTCTCGCCGTGCTGGTAACCCGCTTCCTCGTGCAGTGGAGGGCCAGGCACGTCGCCGCCAGCCCGCTCCCCGAGCCCACATTGGGCTGGATTGCACAGCTCCGCGAACAGCCTGTCATCCCCGGGCCGGGCCCCCGGATCATGCTCGCCGCCAGGGGCCGGGATCAGGCCGCCTATGCGGTTGACATGGCTAAACGCCGCAAGGCCACTCTCTTCGCCATCTACGTCCGCACGCTGCGGATCATGGACATCGTCCCCGGGCAGATCCCCCGGATCGAGAGCGACCCCGACGGTCAGGCCGCGCTCGGGACGGCCGCAATCCTCTCCCGCGAGGCGGGGGTTCCGTTCGTCCCGATCTACGTCACCAGCACCGATGTCATGAGCGAGATTCTGGACTACACGGTGACCTTCGGGTGCGACACTCTGATCATGGGCAAGAGCCAGCGAACACCGTTCAGCCGCGCCGTCGTGGGCGACGTTGTCGCCCGCGTCGCGGAGAACCTCCCCGAGGGCGTTTCGCTGCTCACCAGGGCCCCCGGCCCCTTCGAGCACGCGGAAGAGGTCAAGCCGGGCTCACTCCGCAGCGGGAACTGAAATCCCGGCCCGTCGCCCCGCTCTTTGCCCCGCAAACCCTGCTCCGCTACTCTGGCCTTCAAGGGAAGGAGCCCGGGTGTTGCAGGAAGAGATCAACAGTTCGAGCCAGGAAGAGTCCGAGCTGTTCGGCGATCTCACCGCACCCCAGAGACAGGCGGTGCGGACCACCGAAGGGCCGCTGCTCGTTCTCGCCGGAGCCGGCTCGGGCAAGACACGCGTTATCACCCGCCGGATCGCCTACCTCATCCGCCAGGGCGTCCCCCCGTGGTCGATCCTCGCCGTGACCTTCACGAACAAGGCCGCCGCCGAGATGCGCGAGCGCGTCCTCCACGTGCTCGGCCACGATCCGCGCCAGACCCGCGGCCTCACCGTCACCACATTCCACTCCCTCTGCGCCCGTCTGCTCCGGCGCTACGCCGAGGCCGCGGGCCTGAAGCCCGAATTCTCGATCTACGACTCCGCCGATCAGGCCACCCTGGCTAAACGCGTCATCGCCGAGCTTCAGCTCTCCACGAGCAACTGGCCGCCCCGCAGCGTCCTCTCCGCGATTTCGAGCGCCAAGAACGACCTGCTCGATGCCGAAGAGTTCGCGGCCCGCGCGCACGATTTCTACTCGCGCACCGTCGCCAAGATTTACCAGGGCTATCAAAAGGCACTCCGCCTCGCGGGCGCCGTCGACTTTGACGATCTGCTCGTTCTCACCGCCAAGCTGCTCAAAGGCAACGAACAGGTCCGCCGCGAATGCAACGAACGCTGGCGCTACCTGCTCATCGACGAATACCAGGACACCAACCACGCCCAGTTTGTCATCGCCTCTCTCATCGCCGGCAATGGCGAAGAGGGACGTCCCCCCAACATCTGCGTCGTCGGCGATCCCGACCAGGCAATCTACGGCTGGCGCGGTGCGGATATCGAGAACATCCTCGAGTTTGAGAAAAGCTACCCCGGCACAAACGTCATCACCCTCGGCGAAAACTTCCGCTCCACCGCACCCATCCTGAGCGCCGCCGACAGGCTGATCCGCAACAACACCCGCCGCAAGCACAAGGACCTGTTCACCTCCCGCCAGGGGGGGGATCGCGTCGAAGTCACCCTCACCCGCGACGAGAACCACGAGGCCTCCCTCGTCGTCGACTGGCTCAAGTCCGTCAAGGACGAACGCGACGGCTCGCCGACCTCCCTGACATGGCGCGAGATGGCCGTCTTCTACCGCACCAACTCCCTCAGCCGCGTTATCGAAGACGCCCTCCGCTCCGCCGGCATCCCCTACACCATCGCCCGCGGCACCGCCTTCTACGACCGCGAAGAAGTGAAAACCGCGGTCGCCTACCTCCGCCTCGTCGCAAACGCCAGCGATGATGTCTCGCTGGGGAGGGTTGTGAATACCCCGACGCGGGGGATTGGTGCCACCACGTTCCGCAAGATAGAGGAGCACGCGTTACGTCACGGCACGCCCGTGCTGCAGGCCATGCGCAATGCGGGGCAGATTCTGGATGTTGCGGGGCGCGGAGCCGCGGCGGTGGGCAAATTTGTGGAAATGATCGATGAGTGGACGGGCAGCGGCACGTTCATGGGCGCCAGCGTTTCGGCCACGCTTGCCGAGCTCGTTTCGAGGATCATCCGCGATTCGGGCCTGGAGGCGATGTACCGGGCGCAGGCCAAGGCGAGCGGCAGCGATGCGGACATGGAGCGTCTGGACAACCTCGACGAACTGGTGAGCTCCGCCCGCCAGTTTGAGATGGAATTCGACGCGATGGCCGACCCGGCTTCGCAGACGCACGATGAGGACGGGCTGGCCCGGCCCGATGATTCCACGCCGCCCCTCCTGGCGATGCTCCGGGCGTATCTCGAATCGATCGCCCTTGTAGCGGACGCCGATGCGGTGGATGCCTCGCAGGGCGCGGTGACGCTCATGACGCTGCACGCGGCCAAGGGCCTGGAGTTCAAGGCCGTTGCCATCATCGGTCTGGAGGAAGGCCAGCTCCCTCACAGCCGGGCACGCGAATCGATCGAGCAGCTCGAGGAGGAGCGCAGGCTCTGCTTCGTGGGCATCACGCGCGCGATGCGCCGGCTGTTGATGACGAGCAGCCGATACCGCACGATGCGGGGTATTCCCGAGCGGACTATCCCCAGCCGCTTCCTGGATGAACTGCCCCGCGAGGTGACGGTCTTCTCCGATCAGGCCGAAGTGACGGGCGGGCTGGAGGACTTCATCGAGCGGGGCGAGGGGCCCGGCACACGCTTTGAGCCCGAGGGCGAGTTTGCTCCGCGCGACTCAAAGCGGGCCAAGCTCGCGTGGAGTTCATCTTCGGCCAAGAACGCGGCCTTCCCGGTCGGCGCGATCGTCCGCCACCCGCAGTTTGGCGAAGGGGAGATCGTGACCATTACCGCGGGCGCCAACGCCCGGGCAACCATCCGTTTCCGCGGCGTGGGCACCAAGACGCTCGTCCTTGAGTACGCGCGGCTGACGCGCGTGCGATAAAGCCGCTTCTGCCCGCGGATTGTTCCGGCCCCTCACTTCTGCGAACCGCGCGGCGTCTTTGGGCGCTGTATCGTCAGCAGGTCTTTACAGGAGCTCTTTATGAAAATGCGCACCGCCGGATGTTCCTTCCTCGCGCTGCTGGCCGGCACGGCCGTCGCCAGTGCGCAGGAAACCGGACCCATCGTCACGATCTACAGCACGCTGAACCCCGGCCAGGGTGTGCCGCGGGATGCGCTCTCCCAGGCTAGGTTCAACGAAGGCTGGTCCGGTGTTTCGAATGCCGTGCAAGGATTCGCCACCGTGCGCCAGTTCATGAAGCTCGATCTCAAGAACGGGCTGAATGACGTGCGCGTAACGGATGTTGCCGCCCTGATCGAGCCCACGACGGTCACGTTCGAGTCGCTGACCGCGCCCGCGGCGACCCGCGTGCTCGAGCAGAATTTCCAGTTTGACCTGATCGGCCGCGAAAAGCTGCTCGAAAAGTACCTGGACAAGGAGATCAAGGTCGCTTCCGCGTCGGGAAACCAGACCGCGTATTCCACCGGCACGCTCCTGAGCACCGCGGGCGGGGTCGTGCTGCGCGACAAGAACGGGCAGGTGCAGATTGTCGCGAACCCCACCGGGTTCGAGCTTCCCACGCTTCCGGGCGGCCTGCTCACGCGTCCCACGCTTCTCTGGCGGGTTGAGACTCAGCAGCCCGGCACGCACAACGCCCGCATCAGCTACGAAACGGAAGGGATGACCTGGTGGGCAGATTACAACGCGCTCTTCTCACCCGGCAAGGACGCCAACACGGGCACGATGGACCTTTTCGCCTGGGTCAGCATCGTCAACGAGTCGGGCGCCAGCTATCCCGACGCCACGCTCAAGCTCATCGCCGGTCGGGTGAATCGCGTTGTGCACCGCGAAAACCGTCCGGCGTATCTCGGCAAGTCCATGTCCGTTGCGATGGAAGATCGCTCCGCGGGTTTCGAACAGAAAGCATTCTTTGAGTACCATCTCTACACACTCGGACGGACCACGAGCCTGCCGGACAGCTCGACCAAGCAGATCGAGCTCTTCCCGGCCGTTCAGAAGATCCCCTGCGAGAAGGTGCTCGTCTACGACGGTCTTGCTGTGGAGCCGGGCGACTACGGCGGCCCGATGACCGACGCGGGCTTCGGCGCACAGGGACGCACCAACGTTGATGTGTACCTGCGATTCAAGAACTCCAAGGACTCGGGCCTGGGAATCCCGTTGCCGGCGGGTCGTGTGCGCGTCAGCCAGATCGACACAGGCAAGACCGGCGACGGCATCGCCGAGTTTGTCGGCGAGGACGTCATCCAGCACACGCCGCGCGACGAGTCCGTTCTGCTCAGGCTGGGCGCATCGTTCGACGTGGTCGCGGAGCGCAAGCAGGTCGACTTCAAGGTCGATTCGGCCCGGCGCACCATGGAAGAAACAATCGAGGTCAGTGTGCGCAACCGAAAGGATGTCAAGATCAACATGATCGTGCGCGAACGTCTGTACCGCTGGCTCAACTGGGAGATCAACGGGGCCAGTCAAAAGTACGAAAAGACCGACGCGCGCACAATCCAGTTCCCCCTCACCCTGGAGCCGGGAAAAGAAGTGAAGGTGCGCTACACCGTGACATATTCGTGGTGAACAGACCCGTCAGGGCATCGGCGCCGGCTCGGGTGCCGGTTTGGACGCCGGATCGGACGAGGGCTCCGGTTTGGCGGCCGGTGCTTTGGCGGGATCCGCCTTTGGGGCGGCCGGTGGCGGAGTGGGCGTCGACATGCCCGGGGGCTGCTGAACGGGCTTGGAAGAGCCCATCACCGGTCCCGCATAGGGCTCCGCGCCGGGGGCATATTCGGGTGTCTTGCGAATCGTGACGTCGAACCGGCGCGAGTACTTGTCGGGGACGGCCATCACGCTGTTGAGTTCGCCGCCGTTGGTCGGCCTGTCAAAGAACTGCCATCGCATGGCGTCGGGGTTGGCGGGGTTTTCGGGGTACTGAGCTTCGTGGAACCGGAACGTAAGCTGTTTGCTCACAGGCACATCCGCGGTCCAGATTGGTTCGTTGGTGCGCACGTCGTAGAGGGTGACGGTGACGGGGTAGTACTCGTTGGAGATGAATGTAAAGGTGTCGTTGGACCGCATCGAGCCGCCGGGGCGGTAGACGTTACAGCCCGAGAGGCCGGTCAGAGCCAGGGCAAGCGTGAGTGAAAGTCCAGCGCGGCCAAAGTGCATGTCAGTTCTCCGGCTCCCGGCGCAGAAACCCGCCCGGAAGCGTCCCAGAATGTATCGGCTCTTGAACAGTTCGACGTGATTTGTGCTCAAGATCGTTCGGAATTCACTAGGATGAGTAATTTGTAAGCTGGTCACGATGCGAAACCCCGCAGAATCAGTCCGGATCGGTCACGGGTACGACCTCCACCGCCTCGAGCCCAGACCCCCGGCCGGCCAGGGGCGGGCGCTCGTGGTCGGGGGCGTCGGGCTGGACTTTGACCGCGGGCCGATCGCCCACAGCGATGGCGATGCACTCCTGCATGCCGTGACGGACGCTCTTCTGGCGGCGGCGGGTATGCCCGACATCGGGCAGCTTTTTCCCGATAACGATCCCGCCCACCATTCGCGGGACTCACGCGAGTTTCTCAGAGCCGCGGCGGATCGCGTGCGCGGCGCGGGCTGGATCATCGCGAACATCGATGCGACGGTGATCCTGGAAAAGCCGAAGGTCAGCCCGCACAAGGACGCGATGCGCTCAAACATCGCTGCCGCCCTGGATATTGACGTGTCACGCGTCGGCGTGAAAGGCAAGACGCACGAAAGAGTGGACGCGGTGGGGGAGTCGCGTGCGATCGAGGTGCACGCGGTGGCACTGCTCGTGCGCGATTAGCGTGCGCTGTCCATTTCGCGCTGGCGTTTGCGGAGCAGGGCATCGATCAGACCTGGAGCGATGATCGCGCCGGCGAGGGCAAGCCGGATGGGCAGGCTCGTCCAGACCTCGCCACCGACAGAGCGCCTCAGCCGCCCGACGATCGCCCGGGCGACAACGTCGGGATGCTGTTTGAGCCGGTCGGGGGTCTGAATGCTTGTGCGTTCGGCGCCGGAAAGTGACGACGCCGTGTCGAAGAACTCGGTACGCGTTCCGATGGGGTGAACGGTGGAAACCAGCACCCCCCGGGAGGAGAGCTCGGCGCGCATCGCGCGGCCAAAATGGTCTTGGAGTGCTTTGGTTCCTGAATAAGCGGCAAAGTTGGGGAGTCCGATCTTGCTCACGCAGCTCGAACACGCGAGTACGTGGCCCCGGACCGGGGGCGGGTTTGCTTCGAGCATGTGCCGGGCGGCAAGCCGCATCAGCTCAAGGCTCGACCAGAAATTCGTCTGAAAGATCGCGGTGAGCTCGGCCTGCGAATAGTCGAGCACCGAGCGTTCGATGCCGTAGCCCGCGTTCGAAAACACGCTGAACAGCGAGCCGAAGCGTTCGAGGCAGAACGAGATCAGCCGTGCGTTCTCGCCGGGCAGGGCGACGTCCATCACGAGGCTCTCGGCCTGCCCGCCACCGGTGCGGATCTCCTGAACGACCTGCTCGAGCCTGTCCGCGCGACGGGCGGCGCAGACCACGCGCATCCCCGCGCGTGCGCAGGCAACCGCGGTTGCTCTGCCGATACCGGAGCTGGCGCCGGTGATCGCGATGGTGCGGCCGGCGAGATCGACTTTGGGCACCTTTTACTTCTTTGCGGGCTCGGCCGTGCTCGATGACGAGGTCGATGAATTCGAACTGGAAGAACCGCCCGAGCTCGAGCCGCTGAACGCCTTCTTGGTGTTGTCGCTGGTTTCATTGAGGTCCTGGCCGAAGCCCGAAACCGTGTTGCAGCCGGCGACAAGGAGGATTGACGCGCCCGCCAGCGAAGCCAGGGCGAGCCGGTGTGCGATCATTTTTCGTGTCTGAATCATGGGGATGAGCTCCGGGATGTTCGGCGCCTTTCAGCAGCGCCGCTGGTCCGAATGATACCCGTTTATTCGAAGATCATGGCTTCCCCGGCGGCTCCGGAGGGGCCCCGCCTGAGCAGCCAGCGGAGCTCTTCGAGGCGCAAGACCCACGCGAAGGCCAGGTAGGAGAATCCTCCCACGAAGGTCGCCGCGCTCAGCCGGAGGAAGTGACCCCAGCCGTTTCTGGGCGTGGGCCAGTAGTGGATCGTGAGCCAGACCAGCCCGCCCATAAGAAGCGCGGCAAGAGCGATCATGAGCATGGCCTTGAGCATGGGCCAGCTGAAGACATCGGCCTCGAGCTTGCGCCGCGCGATCCACGCGACAACAAATGCCTGGACCATCGCGCACAGGCCCGTCGACAGCGCCAACCCGGCCTCGCGGAGCGGCCAGATGAGGGTGAGGTTCAGGGCGAGGTTTGCGGCCACCATTCCCACCGCGACGCGCATCGGCGTTTTGGTGTCTCCCTTTGCGTAAAAGGCCCGGGTGAGAACGTGGTTGAGCGAATACGCCCAGACGGCCGGCGCGAAACACGTGACGACGATCGCCGAACGGGCGAGACCATCGGCTGAGAATTTGTAAAACATGGTCCGGACCAGGTCGTCGCGGACCACGATCAGGCCGACGCTTGCCGGAATCCCGATAAAGAGCGAGAGGCGCACGCCGCGCTTGAGCACATCAACAAAGGCCACCGAATGCCCCGCGGTGCGTGAGAGAAGCGGGAATACCGCCGTCGCCACCGCGATGCCGAAGACGCCCAGGGGAAACTGGTAAAGACGCGACGTGTAGGAGAGGATGGAGTTGGATGCGTCGTCGAGCGTGACGCGAACTCCGAGCACCGTAGGGCCGATCCAGATGGGCCACATCGCGATCAGTGTGTCCATCATGGTGTTGAGCTGGAGCGTGCCCAGTCCCAGCAGCACGGGAAGAAATCGCTGGAGCACGCGCTTGGCCGCCTCGCGTGCGTCGCTCGTGGCCCGGGTCCAGCGGACCAGGCCCCTGAGCGCGGCGAGCGACCAGGCAATCTGCAGAACACTCGCGATCACGGCGGCCACCCCGACGACGTAGGCCGTCTTCTCCGGCGCAAGGCCGGGCACGGCGAGCGGCGCAAGAGCGCCCAGGATCATGAGGATGTTGAGGATGACAGGGGCGGCTGCAGGTGGAGCGAACTTGCCGTGGCTCTGGAGGACTCCTCCCAGGATTGCCGTGGTGCAGACCATCGGCATCATGGGCAGCATCAGCATCATGAGCTTGAGAGACAGCGCCCGTTCGGGGTTGTCGCCGCTCAGGAGGAGAGCCACAAGCAGCCCGGCCTCCACCACGAGCACGATCACGCCGGTCACCAGCGAGAGCGCACGCAGCGTAAGCGACGCGAGCTGGTTGGCCGCGTCCGGCGAATTCTGGCGAAGCGTCGTGTACTCGGGAAGGAACGCGGCCGACAGCGCGCCCTCGCCGAAAAGACGGCGAAAGACATTTGGAATCTGGAAAGCGGCGTTGAACGCCGAGCCGATCGCCGAATCCCCGAATATCCGGGCGGTGAGCCACTCCCGCACCAGCCCCGTGAACCGCGAAACCAGCGTCAGACTCGCGACCACCCGGATCGCAGCGGCCAGGACGCCTCCGAGAGCGTGAAGATCGTGCGGACCGTGATCGGGCCCGGAGGATGCGGGGGCGGCCGGGGTGGCCGGAGAAGATGCTTGGACGGGGGAAGACACGGGCAGCATTATCGGCAGACTGTGCGGACAACCAGTACGGGCTATTTCGCGCTGGCCGGACCAAAGAACCGGCCGACAATGGCCAGCCCGGCGATCGCGATCGAAATCCCCACCGAATTGGCCAGAAGGTCATCCCAGGCGCAGGTCCGCCCGAGCGCGGGGATCGCCTGCAGACCCTCATCGAAGCACGCGTAGCTCAGCGAGAGCAACCAGCTCAGCACAAGGTTTCGACCGGAAAAAACAGGGCCGAAGAATCGGCAGCACGCCGCCAGAAATGCCCACGTGCCGAACGCGCCGAAGTGCACGTACAGATCCGAGCGTTCCACCGGACCGTTGATCTGGAGATTGGGCCAGTGGGTGCCCGTAAACAGTGCGACGGCGTACACAGCGAAGGCGCCCAGCACCGCTTTGCGGGAGATCCTCACGCCGTGGCACCCGTCGTCTCATGCGCGGCGCGGGTCACCACGACTGGCGGTTCGCCGGCCTCGGGGCGAATTCGCCCGGCGAGGAACGCATCGGCGAGCTGCTTGTAGTCTTCCGCGCCGCTGGCCTGCGGTGCGTAATCAAAGATTGTCTTGCCGAAGCTCGGGCTTTCGGCGAGCTTGATATTCCGCCGTATCGCCGGGCGCAGCACCTTTGCTGCGCGCCACGGCACATTCTGTTCTGCTGCCTGGGCGAAGAAGGCTTCCAGGTCGGCGACCACCTCCCGGGTGTGGGTGCTCCCGGTGTCGTGCATACACAAGACGACTCCGGCGACCGTGAGCCGGGGATTGATCGCCTGGGGTCCCGTGGCGAGCAGATTGACGGTCTCGAGCAGTTTTCCAACGCCCTGAAGCGCCAGAAAGTGCGCCTGCATCGGGATGAGCACCTCGTCCGCCGCGGCCAGGGCGTTGAGCGTCAGCAGCCCGAGCGAGGGCGGGCAGTCGATCAGCACGAATTCAAACTGTCTCTCGGTTGCGCCAAGAACACGCTCGAGGCGTGCGAGGCGGTCCGGAGCGCCCGCGAGATCGGTTTCGAATGCGGCAAGGTCGGTATGGCTGGCGATCGCGAAGAGATTGGGCGCGATCTCGCGGAGCGCGGATGGGGTTGCGGACGCGTCGTGCAGGAGGTCATAGATGGTGCCTCCTGCGGAGTTGTCCAGCCCCAGCCCCAGGGTCGCGTGTGCCTGCGGGTCCAGATCCAGGACCAGGGTCGGATGGCCCGCACGCGCGATGGCCGCCGCCAGGTTGACCGTGGTTGTGGTTTTTCCGACGCCTCCCTTCTGGTTCATAAGGGCGATGACACGTGGACGAAATGGCGATACGGCTGCGCTCATGGCCGAGTATACGAATCGGCAAATTCCGCGCGGCCGCCCCAGATTGTTTTTTAGCGTGCCGAGGCTGTTTCAGAGCCAGCGGCAACCGCTTCGCGGCCGGAAATAGGCAGGACGGGTGAAGCCGGGATCGACGGCTGCAGCCCCGCGGTCCGCCGGGCTTCGTAGTCCAGAGCCTGCTGCTCGATGAACTTGCGCCGGGCGATCTTGATCGCCGTCACGCCGATGAACGAGGCGAGCATCAGCGCCAGGATGTAGACGACCCGCGCCCGGCCCATGCTGACGATCACGCCGAGCGCCGCAAAGGCGGCGGCGATCGCGTATAGCGTCAGCACCGCCCCCTTGACGCCCAGGGCACGCTTGAGCATGTGGTGCAGGTGATCGCTGTCGGCGCTCGAGATGCTCTGCCCGGCCATCTTGCGTCGGACGATGGCCAGTGTCGTGTCGATCATCGGCAACGCGAAGACGATCATGCCCGCCATCACAAGGTGCGTCTTATCGGTGGCGCCCAGAGTGAGGATGATCACGATGATGCTGTAGCCCAGCAGCAGCGACCCCGCATCTCCAAGGAAGATTGTCGCGGGATTGAAATTGTGCGGCAGGAACCCCAGGCACGCACCCAGCAGCGCCATGCACATCACCAGCCTCTGGGTATCGCGCGGGCCGTCGTCGGCCGCGGCCATTCCGAGCGCGATGATCAGGAGCCCGGCGGCGCTGATCGCGGTCGTGCCGGTCAGGAGTCCGTCGAGTCCGTCGATGAGGTTCGTGGCGTTGCACGCGCCCAGCACGAAGAAGCCGATGATCGCCGTGCCCACCCAGTACACCAGGTCGAAGGACACAGAAGAGGCGTCGCCGATGTGAATCGGAAGCGGAATGTGGAAGACCAGCGTCGGGTTCCCAAGCAGCGTGCCCAGAGGCGAGAGCACCTGCGCCGCGACGCGGGCGCCGATGTCGTCGATCGCAAGCAAGGCCGCCGCGAAGAGCAGCCCGCCGATCTTCACGCGGGGAGCAAGCCCCCACACGTCGTCCAGCAGCCCCACGACAACCACCACCGTCATCCCGAAAAGAACGAACAGTGGCAGGATCCGCTGCTCGGGCTCTGCCGCGGTGGCGTGCTGCGACGGGTGGTATTCGATCAGGCCGGCGACTTTGATCGACGCATAGCTGTAGAGCACGCCCGCCAGCATTCCCAGGAAGACCGCGACGCCTCCGAGGTAGGCCACCGGCATCCGGTGGACCTTGCGGGATTCGCTGGGGCGATCGACCACGCCGTACGTGATCGCCAGCTTTCGCATCAGCGGCGTCGCGAACAGGGTGACAATGAACGCCACGGCCATGACAGGCGCGTAGCCATTGAAAATCTCCCAGCGCGAGTACTTGTCGATCTCCGATGACTTTTCGCCGGCCTTTTCGGCCGACTGAGCCAGAGCGACAGCGCAGGGAGCGAGCATGCCGCAGGCCGCGGCGCACAGAGCGCCGGCGAAGCCCCGACCAAAGCTGACTTCCCCTCGCCTGTTCACAACACCTTTTCCTCGTTCGACTTATGCCGCCCTTCGCTCTCCAGCCATCCGGCCACGTCCCGGACGGTCTCCTCAAGCGAACGTCTGGCCTCAAAGCCGATCGTTCGGCGGACTTTCGAGAGGTCGGGCTTTCGGTCGGCCAGATCTTCAAAGCCCGACGGATAGGCCTGACTATAGGGAACAAACTCGATGATTGAACTCGACCCGGTGATCCGGATGACGAGTTCCGCGAGTTCCCGGATCGTGACCGAACGGTCGGAGCCGAGATTGAAAACCTGCCCCCGGGCGGCGGGCTCGGTCAGGAGCTTAGGCAGGGCTTCCACCACGTCGGCAACATGGCAAAAACAGCGCGATTGGGTTCCCTGTCCGTGCACCTGAAGGGGCCGTCCGGCCAGCGCGGCGCCCACAAATCGGGGAAGCACCATCCCGTAATCGCCGACCTGCCGCGGCCCCACGGTGTTGAAGAACCTCGCCGCGACCGCCGGCAGGCCCCGATGGGAGGCGTAGCTCAGCGCCAGATATTCATCGATGGCCTTGCTGTACGCGTAGCACCAGCGTGAGACGCTGGTGGGGCCGTAAACCACATCATCATCTTCTTTGTATGGAGACTTGGCACTCTTTCCGTAGACCTCGGAACTGCTGGCGATGAGCGTTGGAATGCCCGCGGAGGCACCGCCCGGGGGGGTTCGCGCCGCGGCAAAGTCCAGGAGCGCGATCGTCTGCTCGATGTTGGTTCGCACCGCGGAAATCGGGTCGCTCATGACCAGGCGAACGCCGACGGCCGCGGCCAGGTGGTAAATCTCGTCAAAGACTTCTCCGGGCCCGA
Source organism: Planctomycetota bacterium (assembly GCA_018242625.1). Lineage (GTDB taxonomy): Bacteria > Planctomycetota > Phycisphaerae > Phycisphaerales > UBA1924 > JAFEBO01. Next base: position 141,464 of record JAFEBO010000001.1, on the reverse strand, counting down.
GCGCCGCGAGGGCTTCGCGAAGGTCGGCCTCGATGAAGCGCAGGTGAGCGTGCTCCGAAAGGTTGGAGCTCCGCCCCGTGGAGAGATTGTCGATCACCGTGACCCGGTCACCCCGGGCGAGCAGCGCCGCGGTCAGGTGTGAGCCGATGAAGCCAGCGCCCCCGGTGATGAGGGTGCGGCTTGACCGGTTTTCCTGACGCGGTGGGGCGGCCATGCAAAGCTCGGAAGCCCGCGATCAGGCCGCGGCCGGCGTCTCGGTGGGGTTCTGGTACTCGTGAGTCGCGCGCATGTTCCCGCGGATGTAGCCGCCGGCGGAAGGCTTGACCGCGTTGACGACGACGCCCAGGAACTCGCTCCTGGCATCGTTGAGGTCGTTGCGGAGACGGCCCACCAGCCCGCGCTTTTCACCCAGGGCACGCACGACCAGGCAGCTCGCATCGCACCGGTTGGCGATCGAGAGGCTGTCGCTCGCGACTAGAGCCGGCGCCACGTCGATGAGCACCAGGTCATAGCGGGCCTTGAGCTCGGCGAGCAGCTGCGAGAACCGTTCGCTTGAGAACATTTCAAAGACGCGCTTCTCGCGGGAGCCGGCGCTGATGAGGTCGAGCCGTGAGTCTCCCGTGTGCTGGATCGCCTCCTCGAGCGGAGCCCCGGAGAGAACATCCGCAAGACCCGGACCCTCGCGGAGCGCAAAGACGCGGTGAGCGCCCGGGCGCCGGAAGTTCGCGTCAACGATCGCCACCTTCTTGTCGGCGGCGGCCCAGGAGAGGGCGATGTTGCAGAGCACGCTCGTCGAGCCCGAGCCCGGCATGCCGCCGATGACCACCAGCGACTTGTGACCGGCCTGGAGCATGCGCTTGGCCATCACAGAGCGGAGCTGGCGGTAGTTTTCGGCGATGACGCCGCGCGGGCGGTCGCGGAACGTGGTCTCGATGGCGCCCGAGCCTGCCGGATCTTCCGACGCGTCGGGGATCCAGCCCAGGAGCCTCGTGCGGGGCATGAGGGCGATGTCGGCCGGGCCCTTGACGCGGCTGTCCATGAGCTCGATGGCGAGGATGAGCGCGCTGACAAGGCCGACGATTCCGAGCATCGTCGCGGGCAGGATGACCGTGAGGCGCGGGAACGAAACTTCCCTCGGAACTTTCTCGTCGCTGGCGACGACCACGCGGTTGGTGGTGGGCAGCTCAGCGAGCATCGTGGCGGTGCCGAGCTGTTCCTTGAAGGTCGAGATCATGCGCTGGGTGTTGGCGATGCGGTCGTCCAGGTCCTTGACCTGCACGAGGGCGCGGGCCGCGGCCTGCTGCTTCTCGCTCAGTTCGTCGCGCTGGCGCGTCATGTCGCGTTCCTGGCTTTCGAGAGCCTGGAGCATGACCTTGAACTGTTCGAGGTTGCTGTCGAACTTCTTGCGCATCAGTTCTTCTCGCTGTTCGGCGAGGTTCTGCTTCATACCCTGCAGCGTGGAATCGGTGCGCTTGTACTCGCGGTGATCACGCGTCATGCCGCGCATGAGCATGCCCTTGAGGTCGGCCTCGGTGCTCTGGATCATCTGCTTGATGTGGACGATCAGCGGGTCTTCCTCGACCTCGCTCTTGATCTGGTCGGTGTACTGGATGCCGGCCGGATTGTCGAGCTGGTCGGAGAGCTGCTTGATCGTGACGCGCCGGAGCTGGATCTGGTTCTGGGTTTCAAGGATCTGAGAGTTGAGGATGTACAGACGCTGGAGCAGTTCGCTGCCCTGTTCGGTGATCGTGGTCAGGTTGGCGTCGCGGAGCATGGCCTCGCGACGGGTCTGGAAGTCGCGGAGTTCGGTGCTGAGCTTTTCGATCTGAGCCTGAAGCTGATCGCGGGTCGACTGGGTGCTGGAGTTCGCGACGCGACGGAGTTCCGTCATGTACGCTTCCTTCAGCATCTTGGCCAGAGCCGTTGAGTCTTCCTTCCACTTGCACGAGGCCGAAAGCTCGATCAGTCGCGTTCCGGGCACGATGCGGGCGTTGGCGATTTCTTTCAGCTCTTTGACGGTTTCAAGAGCATTGAGCTTGCCGCCCTCCTCAAACTGCGCGGTCCAGTTGGGGGCTTCGCGGGGGAGGTTCGGGTTATTGGCGACGCGGCTCAGCACGTCTTCGCGCGTCATCTGGCGCGCTTCGGTCATCATGAAGCGTTCGATCTCGTTCTGGCTTTCACCGGTGCCGGCGGCCGTCGGCGCGACCATGTTGTTGCCGGGGGTATAGGTCTGGAAGATCACCGTGCTGGTCCACACGGGGGCAAACTTGAGAAGCAGGAAGTAGAAGAGCACGCCCAGCACCATCCCCACGCCGCCCGCACCGGCGAGGATGTACTTGTACTTCATGAGCAGCTTGATGGGGTCGATCGCGACCCCGCCGATGCCGACAGGCCCGCCACCGGGGTTGCCGCCAGGTCCTCCCCCTGCCGGGCGTGGGCTCGGGGTCGCGGTCGGAGCGGCGGCTGGTCTTTGCTCGGTCGTCATTGCTTCACCTTCGATTGGCCCATCAGGCGGCCCGTCCTGTTCTTCCCAAATTCCCGATCGCGACCGGCGGCCGGCCCAGTAGGCGATTCGGCCACCGACCCCCCGTTGTTCGTCGGAAGGTGGGGCCTTTCCTCTGAATAGATCGGCTCAGAAACGCCTCTGCTGAGGCTCAAGGAGCATCGATCAGCTTCTGGATACGCTCCATTTCTGCATTCTGAGCGTCCCGGGTCGGTCCGGAGGCCTGGCCGAACAGCGTTCGGGCTTTGTTCATGCTGATCTTCGCCTCTTCCTTTTTGCCCTGGCGAACTTCAAGTTCGGCGAGGTGGAGCAGGATCGTGACCTGCGTGGAAGGAGTGGCTGCGATCATCGAGGCCTTGTCGAAAACCCGCTGGGCTTCGGCCAGGTCCCCGGTCTCCATAAGCACAAGCCCATAGGTGTCAAGCAGTTCCGGGCTCTTGGGACGGAGCTGATAGGCCTGCTTGGCGTAGGGGAGTGCGTCCTTTGGCTGCTTGAGGTCCTTGCAGAGCAGGTACGCGAGGTTGTTCATGGTCTCCGCATCGGTGGGATCGGCCGCGATGATGTCTTTCATCGCTTTGGACGCGGCCTCGAGCTGGCCCGTGAGGTACAGGCGTCCGGCCGCTTCCTTGGAGGCGAGTGCCGCCAGCGGAGCGATCTTGGTGGTCTTGCCGATCCGACCGATTTCCTCGATACCGGCGGCCTGAAGCTTGGGGTCCTTGTCGTCGGCGAGCAGGCGTCCGTGGAAGAACGACACCCAGTCCGGATTGCCACCTTCCTTGGAGAGGACCTCGAGCATCATCAGCAGCTCCTGGGGCCCGAACAGGGAAAATGCGGAACTGAACCAGGTCTGCATCTGCCCGATCTGATCCGGGGGAACGAGCTTCATCGAGGCGATCACGTCGCGTCGTGATTCGGCCCCGTTGTTGCGGGCCCTGCGGACACCGGCGCGGGAAAGCAGCAGTTCGGGATCGCGATAGATGCGTTCCTGCACTTTGCTGAGCGCGGCCTCGGCCTCGGTGATGTTCGGCGGCTTCTGGCTCAGGAGGAGGTTGACGTAGCGCGAGATGTGCGAAGTGCGCGAGTCCGCGGCGACGGCGGACTTGTAGAAGGCGATGGCGTGGTTCTTGCGGCCGAGGGTCGCGAAGAGATCTCCCAGGTTTGCGTAGAGGACACCGGGCGAGCCGCGCCGCTTGGCCACGTCTTCGGCGAGGGCAACCGCTTCGTCGTCGCGGTCTTCTGCCATCAGCATCCGCAGCGCCAGGCCGAGGATCTCGTCCTGGGTCGGATCCGTCTGGAGGATCGCCTTGAGTTCGGCGACCACCTCGGGCTTGCGTCCGGACTGCTGGAAAATGACCGCCCGCAGCTGGTGCGCCTGCCAGAGGCGCGGATCGAGCCGCAGGGCCTGGTCCAGGTCGGCCAGCACGTCGGCGGAATTGCGCTTGAGTTCGATGCCCGCCTGCCCGCGCTTGAGGAAAACGCTGGCGTTGTTGGGGAAGAGCGAGACGGCCTTGTCGAGCAGTTCCATGGCCTTTTTGCCGTCGCCCCGGCCCAGAGCCGCGTCGGCGCGGAGCAGCAGCGCGACCGCGCCGTCCTTGGTTTCGGGGCGGAGTGCCGCGAGCTCTTTCTCGCTCTCGTCAAACTTGCGGGCCTGCACAAGGGCTTCGGCCAGGCGCAGTCGGACGAAGTCTTCCTTTCCTTCCTTGTCAGTCGCGGCAATGCGGCGGAGCGCTTCGATGGCGCGTTCCGAATCGCCGTTGTCAAGGTACAGCTCGGCCAGGATTCGATCCGCCTGCATCTTGGCCGGGTCCTGTGTCTGGCGGGCTTCTTCCAGAGCAGCGGCGGCCGTCTGGAGGTTGTCGCGGTTCGCAAAGAAGCGGGCCATCGCGATCAGGGCGTCGGTAATTTCTTCGTTAGGAGCCTTGTTGGCCTTGAGACCGTCAACGTACTGGCGGAACTTGGTGTTGGCGCCCGGCAGGTCGCTCTGGTCGGCGCTGAAGGTCGCGTCGACCTGGAGAATGTCAAGCCCGTCCTTGGCCTTGCGCACCGACTCGATCCGCTTGCGTGCCTCTTCCCAACGCCGAAGGTCGACGTTGAGGGCCGCGACCTGCAACTGGTAGAGCCGGTTGTTCGGATCGCGGGCAAGGTCACGCTCACGCTCCCGCAGCGCGGTTTCCTTATCTCCCATCGTGCCTTCGAGCCTCAGCCATTCGTCACGAACGGCCATGGACTCGGGCACGAGTTCGGCCTTGGCCTTCATCATCGTCAGCGCTTCGGCCGCCCTGCCCGCGGACTGGAGCGCCTGCGAGGCCTGCAGGATCGAGGTCACGTCGTCGGGGCGGAGTTCGAGGGCTTTGAGCATGCTGCTCGCGGCTTCACCCGTGCGTCCGTCCTCGGTCTGCATGGCGGCGAGCACGCGCCAGGCTTCGACGTTGAAGTTGAACTTCTGGGAGGCGGAGACAAGAGTCGAGATCGCCCCGGCCCGATCGCCCTCGGCCGCCATGAGGCGTGCGCGGAACGTCGAACCGTCGTAGGTGTCTATGTTCTTGGCGACGGCCTTCTCGACCAGCCGCCGGGCGGTATCCAGCTTCTTCTCACGGATCGCCTGAATGAAAAGCGATTCGATCGAGACCGGGTCGTCCGGGTAGTTCTTCTCAAGATCGGCGGTGATTTCGCGGATCTGGGCGGCGTACTTCTCCGCTCCGCCCGCCGAGTAGATCGCCAGCTTCGCGGAAGCCTTCTCCACCGGCTTGAGCGGGGAGAGGTCGATCGCCTTAATACGCGCCTGAACCGCGTCGCCCGCGTCCAGGATGGACATGGCGTTGAGCAGATTCTGCTTCTGATCTTCCTTGGTATTGGTTGCAATCGCTTTCGCGAGCAGCGCCTTGGCGCCGTCCGTGTCGTTGGAAGAGAGCATCGACTGCACCGCGGGGATCACCACGCGGGAGTCGTACCCGGTCTTGTCGAGCGCGCCCTGGAGCAGCTGCGCCGCGGCTTTGTCATCCCGCTTGTCGATCAGGCGGCGGTATTCCGCAAGAAGCTTGAGCACCGGGTCGTCGATCTCGACGGTGCCCTTTTCCTGATCGATCGCCTTCAGGCGATTCTTGATCTGCTCGTTGTTCGGGATCATCGCGTCGGCCTGGACGTAGAGCGCCCGGGCCGCGTCCAGGTTCTTCAGACGCAGCTGCACCTCACCCAGGATGAGGATCGCCGGAACGTTGTACGGGTTGATCTGCAGGGAGCGCTCGAGCAATTCCTTGGCCTTGCCGGGCTGGTTCAGCTGGAACGACGCCGTGGCCGCGGAGACCATGGCGTCCGCATCGGAGTCCGAAACGGCCGAGAGATAGGCCAGCAGGAGACGTTGGGCGTTGGGATAGTCCTCCTCCGCAAGCTTGATCTTTCCGTCGATCAGCATCATGCGGGGAGAGGTCTCGGGCTCGAGCTTGGCGAGTTCAGCGCGGTATTGCTTGGACTTGGTCAGCCAGTCGGACTTGAGCTGGCGGAGCTTTGCGGGATCGGGGTCCGTGGACATTTCCCAGGCACGCAGGCCCAGGACGGCCTGGCGGAAGAGCGCCTCGTTCTTGCGGTACCACACGAGTCTTCCGGGCACGCCGAGGGGGGGGTTCGGGAGGTCACGCACGCGCTGGAGCGCCGTGATCGCGGCGGTAAAGTCGCGGGCGAGCGTGTCCGCCTCCGATTTGGAGATGAGCGCCGCGGCGTCGTTGGGGTTGGCCTTGAGGGCGATATCGAGGACCTCGTGCGAACGGGGGAACTTGCCCGAATCGTCGAGCTGACTCTCGAGCGTCATCAGCTGCGCGATCGTCTGCGCGTTGATGGTCGCGGGGTTCTGTTTGAGCAGCGAGAGCGACTCGTCCAGGCCGATCTTGCCCTCTTCACGCAGCTTCTCGATCACCTTCTTGCGGTCCTCGACCTTATTGAGAGACGCGAGCTGCCGGCGGGCATCGGCGATCGTCCATCCGAGTTCCACCATCCGCGTGCGGGGCTCGCGGGGGTCCTTCTCACGGAACTTGCGGATCAGGTCGCGGCCCTTTTCCGCCTCTTTCACCGCGTCGTCGGGGCGCTGCAGGTCGTTGAGCAGCCGGTCCGCGCGGGCTGTGTACCAGTTGTGCAGCCCCACAACGCTTTCCACGTCCCCGGGATCGGCCGCCAGCGCGGCCTCGAAGTCGGCCTTGATCAGCTGCTCTTCGGCCTCCTTGAGGTTCTTCGACTCCGTCATGATTCTGAGGTTGGCCAGCGCCCTGTAGCGCCGCAGCACCTCGCCATCGCCGTACCCCTTCGTGCCGTCGCCGTACTGCGCCAGCGCGTCGGTCGTCGCCTGAACGAGCGACTCGGTGTAGGGGCGGCTGTATCCGCTGTTCTGGATCGTTGTCAGGTACACGTCCAGCAGATCGCGGTGCGACTGCACATCGGTCCTCTGCAGGTCGGCGATGCGCTTGCGCACAAGCGTGTAGGTCGGATACTTGGAATCAAACTGCGTCTGCGTAGGAGGCACCATCTTCTCGATGCTCTCCTTCCACTTCTTCAAGTACGCGAGATTGGTCGGCTCCTTGTTCACGGCCTTGCCGTAGATGCGCTCGGCCTCGGTGGGCTTCCCGGCCGACATCAGGGCGTCGCCCTGGCGTGCCAGGTCCGCAGCGGATTTGAACAGCACCATCCATGCCGCGCCGCCTACGGCGCCGGCCAGAAGGACCAGCGCACCCACAAGGATGGCGACGAATTTCGTGTTTACCTTGGCAGCCATTCGGATCGCTCCATTCTCGAGTCTTGAAGACAGCCCCTGCGGGAAGAAGTGCGGGGGCGTAGGTTACGGTGTGTTCTTCGATTCGTCTCGGGCCGGGTACCGCCCGGCTTCCACTTCCACCCAGTCGGGCACGCACCGCATGATGTCCGGCAGCAGCTCGTTCAGCAGGCTTGAGGCCTGGTCGGCCAGTTGCTGCTCGTCCGCCACGGTGCGGCTGGTGAACTGCACTTTCAGGTAGTAGGCGTAATCGCTGCGCAGATCGAACGCGAGCAGACGCACCTCTTCGGCGCTGCTCACATGCCCGCCGTTGGCCACGAAGAAGTAGCCCGCGTACGTCTTGTCCTGCCCGTTGCGCGAGAATTCCGTCACGCGCAGCTTCAGGCCCGCCGGGTCGCGGGGCAGGGTCACGCTCGAGCCGACGCCGTCCCGCGACCAGTTGGGAACGCGCTGGCGGAAGAGGCCCTTCTTCGCCGCCCCATCGACCCCCGGGTGCTCCGACCAGCCCGAAGGATCCAGTTTCAGGTCGACGACCTTCGTTCCACGGCCGATTTCCATGCCCGCGCCCAGGAAGCAGCGCTCCGGCACGTGCGGCACGGTGTCCACCATGCCCGTGTAGTACGCCGCGTGCACCTGGACTTCCATGGGTGGGTCGCCGGGCTTGCGGTCTTTCCGCGTGTATGTCCGGGTCAGGTAGTTCTTGGTGCCCAGAGTCTCTTCCACCTCCGCGGTCTCGAGCTTGTCCGTTCCGACCTGCTTCCACGTCGGTGTTTCTGTGGGGAGCGTCGTGAGCTTTCGGTCACCCGGGGCCGTGATGGCGTGCTTGCGCAGGTGGATCCCGGCGTAATGGATTCCCGCGGTCATCGCAACCGCAAAGAACGCCATAGCCGCGATCGATGCGACAAAGGCCGGCGTCTTGAGGGCTTGCCAGCCGCGGGTTTGCACCGGGGGCGTGTGCGCGACCGTGCGTGCCTCGCCGTCGTCCACGACCTTGGAGAGCGCCCACACAATTCCGAGGAAGAGCATGAGCCCCGGCACCAGGAGAACCGTGCCGATCATCATGTGGGCATCGCCCTTGGCCAGTTCTCCGCTGTACTTGGTCGCAATGCCCAGGATGGCGACGCGCACCACATTCATCAGGATCGCGACGGGGAGGGCGAGCACGAGCACGGCAACACGCTGCCACCAGTGCCGGGCCGAGATGAGCGCGACCGCGCCGGCAAGCGCCACAAACGCCACGACCATGCGCATGCCCGAGCACGCTTCCGCAACATTCAGCGGCATCGCCGTGCCGCCTTTGGGCGTCACGTACAGCGTGTTCCCGTCGACTTCGACCGTCATGTCGAGCAGCGGCCCGATCAGCGCGAGCAGGAATCCCGCCCCCTGGCTCGCGATGAGCTGGAGCTGGAACGTGATCTTGATCATGATCATCTCACTGATCGTGATCGCAAAGAGCAGGTAGGTGATCGGCAGGAAGATGAGGCGGAACATCCGCGTGCCGCATAGGAGCAGCGCCAGCCCCGCGATCGTCAGCACGATCGACATGCCCTGCAGCATGTGGTTCTTGATAATCACAACCGAGACGAAGTATGCGCCGATCCCGAGTAGGAACGGCAGCAGCCCCGGCCAGAACGTGCGGACCGGAGTCCGGACGATCTGGTCCCGCTCACGCCAGATCAGGTAGCCGCTGATGAGCGGGATCACGTACGCGTGACCCCAGTCGCTCATGGCATTCATCGAGTGCCAGTGCTGGCGCTGAATCCATTGCCAGAAAAGCCCCACGATCCCGGCGAGCAGGAGGCCCAGCATCGTGATCTGGGGCAGGGTCAACAGCCCGCCGACCCGATCTTCCCCGCTCGTTCCGCCGCCCGCGGGGGCGCGCAGTGCGGCGAATTCGGACCCTGCGGAGCTTTGCGGAACGGTGGTCAAAGCGAGCATCCTTCGACGGGCGCGGCCAGTCTGCCTGCAGAATGTCCCGCCACGCATCAAATCGTGGAGGTAATTCTTGGCTGATCGACCAGCCGAGCCGGCAGATCAAGGCCAAACCACAACCCGCGCCGTCAACCGGCGGGTTCTCTAGCCGTACGTGGCCCAACCACCCGCCTGTTCGGCGTCGATGGCCAACTTCCCGCGCCAGAAGCGCAGGTTTTGCCTGTTGTAAGGGATTATCCGAAGAAGTTGTTGTTCTGGGATTCCGGCGGGACGCCGAAAACGTCCGAGCCGAAATTCCGGTCGATGACCAGGCCCCAGCCGTAGTTCGCCCGGAAACCGTTGCGAAGCACGGCGAGCGGGAAGGCCCAGAAGTTTGTGCCGACGTTCACCATGTCGTCGGCTTTCAGATAGACGTCGGGCTGGGTGCCCTCGGCGATAGCGCGCATGTCCAGGCGGATCATCGCCTGCTGCCCGTCACCCACGACGCGGATGAGGTCGACGCGCTCAGGGATGGCCAGGTTGGAAAGGCCACCGGAAGCCGAGCTCACGGCGCGCAGCAGGGTGAGGCGGCCGGTGTCTGAAAGGTTGTACACGCCGGGGCGGTTTACCTGCCCGGCGAGATAAACCTCGCCACGAGGCAGCGATGGAATCCGAACGACGTCGCCCGGCCGAACGACGATGTTCAGGCTCGAATCACCGTTCAAAAGCTGCTTGTACGGAATTCGGATGACGCGCTGAGCCATCACGCGGGGCTTCTCCGCGACCTTCTTGTCATCCTTATTTGCGAGGGCGGCGGGCGCGTTGGCCAACTGCACCCACTTGCCATCAATAAAGACCCAGGAGCTTTGCGGCTCGGAAGGTGTGGCGGCTGGCTGGGCGGTACGGGTGTTTTCGGGAAGTTCGATGGTCGGCGTGGACCCTGAACCGCTGCTGGGGCCGTCGGAGTATGCGGCCCGACGCTCGGCGCGAGCGAGGACCGGGCGCGGCGAGTAGTCGCCGAGAGCGCCGGGAGAGGGCAGGTCGATCGGCGGCTTGGCGGGGTCCTGAGGCTTGGGCTCGGGGGCCGGATTGCTCGGCGCGGGGTTGGCCGGAGCCGGGTTGCTTGGGGGCGGGCTTGCCGGAGCGGGATTTGCCGGCGCGGGCGGATTTGCCGGCTTGACGCTCGGCGCATCGGGCATTGGAATGGGGGGCTCGGAGGCGGGAGTGGCCGCCGGAATGTCCGAGGGCGATCCCGGCGCTTTGTCCTTGGGGGCGGAGAGCTGGTCGATCAGATCGATGAGCGATTCGCCGCTCTTTGGGGGCTGGGCCGGGGAGCTCGGCTCGCCCGGGGCTGAAGGGCGGGATTGATCGCTTCCGGGCAGAGGCGAGCGGCGGGTATCGCGGGGGCTCATCGCCCGCTCGTCGAGCGCAACCTGCCGAATGACAAAGATTTCCTTCGTGTTGTCGTCGATGCGGCCGCCGGCGGTGATGGCCTCGATGAGCTTGTAGTCGGTGGATGGGATGAAGTAGGGGCCGGGGCGCTCGACGGAGCCGACAAGGGTGAAGGTCTGCTGGCGGAGCTGGCGGATGTCGACGGCGACGAGGGGGTCAGATGTGTATTTCTTCATCCCCTCGGTGACAACGTCGCGGACCTGCTCGATGGTCTTGCCGGAAACAAAGAGGCGGCCGAGCTGGGGGAGCTCGATCATGCCGATGGGATCGACGACTCGTTCGAAGTTCTCAGGCGGTGCGCCGGTCTGCACGAATTCCCAGATCTGAATAGTGAGGGTGTCGCCCGCGCCGACGCGGTAATCCCGTGAATCGGTGTAAAGATCTTCGGCGGTGGGAGCGCTGTGTTCGACCAGATCGCCCTTGGCGTCCTCGATGCTGGCGATGCGTTCCAGGATGGGGACCTTGGTGGGCGTGTGCTCCCAGCGGCCCATGACGCTGGGATCAATGAAGGAGTCGGATTCGCACCCGATGAGGCCCAGGCTCAGGACGCCACCAGCAGCCGCGGCAAGCCCGACGGCCGCTCTGGAACGGGCAATTCGTGCGGGAAAAAGAGGTTCGTTGGGGTTTCTGGCGGCGGGCTTCAAAGTCGGCTCCTGATCGGATCTGTAGCCCCGGCTCCGGCGGTTGCAATCGGGCAACCCTACCACGGAACCAGAGATTGTCTACCTCGCGGTGGCAGTTTGGACCGGTCGCGTGGCGGGGAAGGCTTTCGGACGCTGAACTCCACTCTCTTGCATCGGCTGTTCGCCCGAACGGTTTTGATCGGACCTTCGTTCGCCGCAGGATGAAGGTTCGCGCAGAAGATGCCCGGGTGGTCCGGCCGGGGCGGATTCTGGGGATAAACCGGGGCCGACCTACAGTTGGGTTCATGCGCCCCAGCGACCCTGCAAGCCCTTCCGGGGGAACACTCCCGCCCGGAATGACCTCTGAAGCCCTCGCCAAGACGCTTGCCAGGCATCCCAGGCCTGCGGGCGGTGACCCCCTTCGGAGGGTCGATCAGCCTGTTTTCAGCCTGAGCGGGATGATTTTGAACAACCAGGGTGAAGCTCGTGAGCAGTTGCAGGTGAAGCGCAAGCCCCCGTGGCTAAAGGCCAAGGTGCCGGGCGGTCCGGGGTACAACCGGCTGCGCAACATCATGGACAGCCATAAGTTGCACACGGTCTGCGAGGAAGCCGGATGCCCGAATATGGGCGAGTGCTGGGCCCGGGGTGTGGCGACGATCATGATCCTGGGGGATACCTGCACCCGGGCGTGCGGCTTTTGCAATGTGAAGACCGGCCGCCCGGGAACGGTTGACCGGGATGAGCCTCGTCGAGTGGCCGAAAGCCTGGCGCTCATGGGGCTCAAGCACGTTGTGATTACCAGCGTGAATCGGGACGAACTTTCCGATGGCGGGGCGGGGATCTGGGCGGAGACGATCATCCGGACGCGTGAGGTCTGCCCCAACATGAGCGTCGAAGTTCTGATTCCCGACTTTGAGGGAAACTGGCCGGCGCTGCAGATGGTGATCGATGCAAAGCCGCACATCATCAACCACAACCTGGAGACGGTCCGTCGTATGTATCCGGCGGTGCGTCCGAGCGCGAAATTCGACCGTTCGCTGGAACTGCTGCGGCGTGTGAAGGACCAGGGTGGCGTCGCCAAGACCGGGATCATGGTGGGCATCGGCGAGCGGGACGAGGAAGTGCTCGACCTGATGAGCGACGTGATCGCGCGCACGGCCACCGAGAAGGGCTCGTGCGACATTCTGACGATCGGGCAGTATCTGCAACCGACGCGTAACCACCTTCCGATGGACCGCTGGGTGCACCCGGACAGCTTTGCGATGTTCCGGCAGGAGGGGTTGAAGCGTGGCTTCAAGGTTGTGGAGAGCGGGCCGCTCGTACGCAGCAGCTATCACGCGGACCACCAGGCCGATGTTCTGACGGACATCGTCAACGCGAGGGCGTAGCCGGGGAGTCGGGCTCTTCTTTTCCTTGCGCCCGGGCGGACCACTTCTTTATTCCCGCGGTATCGGAGCGGGCCTTGGCGAGCGTTTCAAGAAACTGCGCTGCGGACTTTGCCTGCTTGGAGCGGATACCCAGCGCGGACGCCGCGGTGTCGTACGCGCCCGTGGCGACCCGCACGGCCTCGTCAATTTTCCCGTGGCTCCGAAGCGTGCCGGCGTAACGCAGCGCGGCGTTGACCCGGACGGCCGCGTCCTGTCCTTCGGCCAGCTTGATCGATTCCAGGTGCAGCTTTTCGGCCGTCTCGAACTGATCGGCGTGGCCGTATGCCGAGCCGCCCGCCGCCAGATTTGCGATCATGCCGACCGAATCTTTCAGCGTGGCCTTGCGCTGGAATTCGAGCCACTTGTCGAGCAGTTCGACCGCTTCCTGTTTGTACCCGCACCTGCTGAGAGACTCCGCGGAGAAGAACTGCGTGGCGGCCATGGACTCTGGCTTTTCGCGGTATTCGTCCTGGGCGACTTTCAGCGCGATCTGGGTGGCGGCCCGTCCGGCGAACTTGTAACCGCGGTCGGCGAATACGCCCGCCAGGATCGCGGTGGAATCCGGGAAATTGGAGCGCATTCCGGGGAAAGCGAAGTACTGCTCCGCGTAGCCGAGCAGAGTTTTCTGCGCCGATTCCCATTCGCCGCGTGCTGCCTGGTCGTTGGCGAGCCTGACCACGTTCTCGATGTCTTCGTGCAGCTGCTGCGGTGATTTTCCCCAGTTGTTGGGCATGAGACGCAGGCTCTCGATGTAGAAACTCTCCTGCTTTGCCAGGTTCCCGGTGTTGGCGTAGAACTGCGAGAGCATCCCGGTCATGCGCGAGGTTCGCGGGTCGCTCTCGCCGTAAAGCTTCCGAGAGAGCGCGACAGACTCCTGCAGCAGGGCTTCGACTTTCGGGATGAGATCTTCGTGGCCCGGGAGGCTCGCCATCTCGCAGGCGAGGCGGAACTTGATGTGGGCGACTGTCTCGCTTTCGGGACCGTAGAGGTCGATGGCGCTCTTGAGAGCATCTTCGTGGAAGGGGATCGCCTCGCCATCAAGTCCGAGATTGGCGTAGGCGTCTGCCACGACGGATTGGACGGCGATGCGGCCTTCGGGGTTGTCCTTGAACTCGGTGGAGATGCGCTTGCCTGCAATGTCGAGCATTTCGCGGACGGTGAAACCGGTGCCGCGGTTCTGAACGGCGTTGGAGTCCTGGAGCACGCCCGTCAGGAATTTGAGCGTTGATTCGGCCTGCTGACGGCGGCGCTGTGAATCGGCTTCGGCGGCCTTTGCGAGCGCCTCGGCTCGCCGGGCGGCCTGGCTTTCGGATGCCGCGCGGCGCCAGCCCCACGCCGTTCCCGCGAAGCCGAGAATCAGGATGAGCAGCAGGACCGAAACGGCGGCGGCGGAGGCCCGATTTCTTCGAAGGAACTTGCGGGCCTTGTAAGAGGCGCTGTCCGGGCCTGCCTGCAGCGGCTGTCCATCGAGGTAGCGCTGGATGTCTTCGGCGAGAGCGATCGGGGTGAGGTAGCGCTCGTTCCGCTCTTTCCGCATGGCGCGAAGGGGTATCCATTCCAGTTCGCGGCGCAATGCGTGCACAAGCTCGGGCGGGTCGATCCGCCGGCACTTGGCTATTTCGTGGGCGAGAGCGGAGGTCTCGGGGCTGGCGCGCCGACCGGTCCAGGTGAGGATGCGGGTGCTGGGCCGGGGCGGATCGACCTCCCGGATGATGCGCCGGATCTCGTCGTATCCCTTGTCGCGGAGGGTCTGAGAGTCGAAGGGCTTGAAGCCGGTGAGAAGCTCGTAGAGCACGACGCCCAGCGAGTAGATATCCGAACGGGTATCGACGTCGCGTCCGCCGACCTCGGCCTGCTCGGGGCTCATGTACTCCGGGGTGCCGATGACCTGGCCGACCTCTGTGTAGACAGTCATCTCCGTGAGCGAGCCGGACATGGCCTTGGCGACGCCGAAGTCGATGACCTTGGCCACGGGGCGCTGGTCGATCGTTTCGATAAGGATGTTGCTGGGCTTGAGATCGCGGTGGATTATGCCCTTGAGGTGGGCGTGCTGGACGGCATCGCACACGGTTTTGAAGAGGAGGAGTCGGTCGCGGAGCGTCATCCTGTTGCGGTCGCAGTATTCCGTGATCGATTCGCCGCTGACATACTCCATGACGAAGTAGGGGCGTCCCTGCTGCGTCGTGCCCGCGTCGAAGACACGGGCGACGTTGGGATGATCCATCATCGCCAGCGCCTGGCGTTCCTGTTCGAAGCGGGCGATCACGGCACGCGAATCCATGCCGGGCTTGATGATCTTGATGGCGACGCGCTGAACGATGGGCTCGCGCCGTTCGGCGAGCCAGACTTCCCCGAAGCCGCCTTCGCCGAGCATCGAGAGCAGCCGGTAGGGCCCGATGGAATGTCCCTGCCTTGTCATCCCTCCGAGCACAGAAGAGTGCGAAGGGGGTGGCACGTCCGAAGTCGGAGTCAGGTCGTTCGGAATGACATTTTCTTCACTCCCCACGCGTTGGATGATATCAGCAGGGACTTCCGTGCTGCGTACCCTCCCAGGCTTGCTGGCGCCCGAAGTTATAGAAGCCATGGTGGGGCTGCTTGAAGCCAAGGACATGAGCACCGCCGCTCATACCTGGCGGGTGGTGTTGTACACGCGTGCGCTGGCGGAAAAAGCGGGTGTGAACAGCGAGCAGTTGGAGCGGCTGACGATTGCGGCGGCCCTGCACGACATCGGAAAGATCGAGATCCCTTCATCGATTCTTCAAAAGCCGGGAAAGCTGACGGAAGAAGAGTTCGAGATCATGAAGACCCACACGACGCTCGGGCACGAACGCCTGATCCGTATGGGCGAGGACGATCCGGTCGTGCTCGATCTGGTGCGTCACCATCACGAGAGGTTTGACGGGCTTGGATATCCGGATCGGTTGACGGGGGATCAGATTCCCGTTGCGGCCCGCTACTTTGCCGTGATCGATTCATTCGACGCTATGACGAGCATCCGGCCGTATCGCAAGGAGACGGGCGCGGGCGCGGCGGAAAAGGCGATCGCCGAACTGGAGGCTGGAATCCGGACGCGATATTGCCCGGGCACGGTCGAGATGTTCGTATCGATGTACCGGACCGGAGAACTGGGCTGGATTCTTGAGTATTTCAACGACAAGGCGGCGGTGCCCAAGTTCACCGGCGGCGTCGACGTGGCCGGCGCCAGGAAGGGCCTGAAAAGCTAGGGCGGTGGAGTCCGGAGCGGCCGCGCCATAGACTTACCTCCCGCGGACGTATTTGCCGCGCGATGGTGGCCATAGCTCAGTTGGTTAGAGCACGAGGTTGTGATCCTCGGGGTCGCGGGTTCGAGTCCCGTTGGCCACCCTTTCGATTCTGGAGGCGGGCTTCTCGGAAAGAGAACCGGGATGGTCCGCTTAGAGCCGGGTCAGTTTCCGGATCAGTTCGGCCTCTTTGGGCGGCAGGATCATCGCGCTCAGGCGTGATTGCCGCAGAAGCGGAAGATCGGCGAACCTTTCATCGGCCCGGATCTCGGCGAGCGAGAGGGGCTTGGCCGCCTTGCGCGCGGGGGCAAGGTCTATGACCGGAAACTTCGTTTCTCCGGCGACAGTCACGCCTGGCTTTTCGGGGTCGGGATATGCGCCCTTCACGATGGTCGCGATGCCGACGATGGCCTTCTCGTTGCCGGTGTGATAGATGAACGCGGCGTCGCCCTTGCGTGCCGCCCGCAGCGCTTTCAGCGCGGCGGGATTGGTGATGCCCGTCCAGCGGGTGCGTCCTTCGCGCTCGAGGTCGGAGTAGGAGTAGGTGCCGGGCTCGGTCTTCAGCAAGAAAGTTTGCACGCCCGGAGCGTAGAGGGTTCAGGCGGCGCGTGCCTGCTCGCAGATGCTGATCACATCGGCGAGGACGACGGCGGATTCCTTGGCGCTCTTGGTCCACTGGAGCATCTGCACGGCTCTCTCGGCCGGAGGCACGATGGATGCAAATCCCAGGGCGGGAGCGGCGCCGATGATCATCATGCAGAGGCGCTCGCACGCCGTCGCATCGTCCTTTTCGATGGCTTCGCGCATTTCGCCGGCGCTCTGGTGCAGCTGCTCGATGAACTCGGGGACGACATCCGCCCCGGGATCGTTCGCGCCGATGCTGGTCGAGGAGCGTCCGAGCGCGGATCGGCCGGGGCCTCCGAGAAATTCCGCGACGGCGCGGAGCACGCGGTCGCACGAGAGCGGCTTTCCCAGGACTCCGTCGCACACCGATCCGCGGGCCTCGAGGCGCGATCGCCGGGTTGCGTCGGGCGTGATGACGACGACCGGGCTCCGCACGCCGACGGCGCGGATCGCCGAAACCAGTTCCGTGCCGCTGCCGTCGGGGAGGACGGAGTTGGTGAAGATGAGGTCCATCGGCTCGCGGAGTGCGGCCAGCGCTTCGGTCTGCGAGGCGACGCAGCGCAGGCGGATCTTGGTTTCCCGCAGGAAGTGTCGCATCAGGCGCTGCTGCTGCTCATCGGGCTCGACGAGCAGGAGCGTGCCGCAAAGCGACTCGGCCGTCACGCGTTCCTGGCTGAAGATTTCGGAGCCGGCGTCGAGCGATACATATTCGCGGGCGTCGATCGGCTTGTCGAAGCGGACGCCGAGCTCGTGGACGATCCCGCCGCGGTGCTTGCACCGGACGAGCGTGCCGAAGATGCCGACCTCGCCTTTCTGCGGGTGGGGGAGCCATGTTGTGCATCGCCCGCGCTCGTGGAGGTAGCAGCTGTGAAAGAGGGAGATGCCGCCGCGAGAGATGTTCCGGCAGGCCAGGCGGAGCATGAGCTGCGAGCCGCCCGGCTGATCGATCTGGATGCGCACCCGCTCGTGGCGGAATGGCCAGCGGACAAAGTCGCGCTTGAGTTCGCCGCCGGGACGGACGTCGAGCGAGTCGAGGCGGCTTGCGAGGGCCTTGACGCCCTCGATGTCGAGGCCGAGCGTGTTACGTCTGCCGCCAGCGGAATCCTCGGAGCGGTTGGCGCGGGCGCCCATGAACGAATTGTCTCTGCCGGTGGTCATGAATCGAACTTTCTCCCCCGCAATCGAGAAACCGAGCCCTTGAACACCGCCTCTAGCCCGCTTTCCGGGCCGGTTGAGCGCTCTCGCAGGCGCTGATGAGCCGCTGCAGGACCGCGCGCGATGACTCAACCGAACGGGTCTGCGTGAGCGATCGTTCTGCCTGTTCGGCCATGGCCCCGATCCCCGCAAAGCCCATGGATCCCGCGGCGCTTGCGATCTGTGCGCAGATGGCCTGCGTCGCGTCGAGGTCGCGGCGTTCGAGCAGGTCGCGCAGGTCGGCGCTCGAGGCGTTGAGACTGCGGACGAATTCGGGGACGAGCGCGGCCTTTTCCTCTCCCGGCTGGATGGAGCTGACCGCGACTGCGGCCGAGCCGCCCACGATCAGGAACTCGGCCAGTGCCCGCGCGAAAATGTCGCGGGAAAGCGGCTTGGCGAGGACCGCCGCGGGGCGGAGTTCGGTGAGGATCTTTCTCCGCTCGTCGGGACCGCGCGAGGTCACGACCACGATCGGCATGGCCAGCCCGCCCTCCTCGAAGGCGCGGATGGTGGATTTCAGATCTATGTTCTTCTGGTCTGGGTCGATGACAACGATGTCGGCGCCCTCGCCCGCGAAGTTCATGGCTTCGGTCTGGTTGGCGGCGCAGCGGAGCCGCACATCGGTCCCTTTGAGGAAGCTCTGGATCAGCCGCTGTTCCATGGGGCTGGTTCCCGCGAGAACGATGCACCCCCGCATCTCTTCGTCCTTCACGTTCTCGAGCGTGAACCAGTCGTCGAGCTGGTCGAGCTGGACGAATTCGGCGGGCTTGACCGGGTGGTCAAACTTGATGCCGAGCTGATGGATGCATCCCTGGACGTGAGCGCAGTGGGCGATCTTTCCGGCCACGCCCACGGTGCCTCGGGTGGCGTGACGGAAATTGAGAACAACGCGTGTGCCGCTGTGCATGAACGAGTTGTGCAGCACGGCGGAGCCGCCGCTGGAGATGTTGCGGCAGACGACGCTGAGCGACGAGGCAATGCCGCCGGAGTGGTGCACGTCCATCTGCAGCGCGGAGAGGCGGAGCTGGCGCCGCTTGAAGCGACGTGACTTGGACGCCGCGGCGCTTGCGGCCTCGGCATCATCGAGCCTTTTGAGCAGCGCCGCGAGTTCCGGCACGCTCAGCCCGAGTGTGTTCATCCGCCCAACCGATTGGTTTGTACAGTCTCTGGCTTTGATTCCCGCCATGATCCCTCCGAGTGCGGAGAGCATCGGGAAAGTTCGGGTGCGGATGCAGCACAAACCACCCCGTTTCTCAGGGTTCACAGGCGTGCGGCATTACATCCGGAAGAGTCGGGCGGAACCGCTCACACAGGCCGGTCAGACGTCAAGGTTTTTCACCTCGAGGGCATGATCCTCGATGAACTTGCGCCGCGGTTCGACTTCCTCGCCCATGAGGACCGAGAACAGTGCGTCTGCGTTACTGGCCATGTCCCAGTTGACACGGAGCAGCACGCGCTTGGTGGCGTCCATTGTCGTTTCCCAGAGCTGCTCCGCATCCATTTCGCCCAGCCCCTTAAACCGCTTGATCTCAAGGCCGCGCCGGCCGAGCTGATGCAGAGAGGCGAGGATCTCGGGAAGGTTGCTTGCTTCAAAGACGCGCCCGCGGGGGCCGGCCTCGGCCCTGGGAGTCTCCGTCTCCTGGTCTTCTTCGCCCTCGGGCTGTTCGGCCGGGGCCGCGAGCTCGCCCGAAACAATCCAGGCGAACTTGGCCGGCATCTTTTCCCCGGACGCCGATTCCTCGCGGACCAGCGCGTAGTCGTTCATCGAGATGCCCAGCGCCGCCAGGTCCGCAAAGATCTTTTCGAGTTCGCGGTTCTCGTGCAGCTCCCGAACCACGGCGACAAATTCCCCGATGCCTCCGACGTTCGCGGCGTCCGGTGTGGACGTGCTGGAATCGGCGAGGCGGAGCTTGTGGCGTGCCAGGATCTCAAGGGCCTGCTCCTCCGTCCATGCGTATTCATCGCCCGCACGCCATGTGACGCGTCGGGTGGGCAGGCGGTTGCGGCCGGACGGGTCGTTCGAGCGAGCCCCGAGCAGGTCAATGAACTTGACGCCTCGGCGCTCCGAAATCGTCACAAGCTCGTCGAGCCTGCTGAGAAGGAATACGACGCGTCGGAGCCTGTCGCCTTCGAACCGGGCGGTTTCGCGCGGTTCGCGGCCGGGCGTCGAGTTTTCGATATCGCGCACCGAGAGCGATGCGTTCTCGAGGCCCAGGTCGGTGAGCGAATCGTCCAGCGTCTTTTCGTTGAGCACGTACCACGCACGCTTGGCCCTGCCGTGTCCCTTGGCCACCTGGTACAGGGGCGGCTGGGCGATATAGATGTGCCCTTTGCGGACAAGCTCGGGCATCTGGCGGAAGAAGAACGTGAGCAGGAGCGTGCGGATGTGGCTCCCGTCCACGTCGGCGTCGGTCATGATGATGATCTTGCCGTAACGAAGCTTGCTGAGGTCGAGCTCGTTTCCGATGCCCACCCGCAGGGCGGCGATCAGCGTGCGGATTTCTTCAAAGCCCAGGATCTTGTCGATGCGGGCCTTTTCGACGTTGAGAATTTTGCCCTTGAGCGGCAGAATCGCCTGCGTCTCCACGCTCCGGCCCTGCGTCGCGCTGCCGCCTGCCGAGTCTCCTTCGACGATGAAAATCTCGGCCTCGTCGACGTTGCGCGTTTTGCAGTCCCGCAGCTTGTGGGGCATGCTGCCGCTGTCGAGCGCGGTCTTGCGGCGGGTGAGCTCCCGCGCCTTCCGCGCCGCCTCGCGTGCCTGCGCCGCCACGATGCCCTTGAGGCAAAGCCGCTTGGCCTCCTGCGGATGCTCTTCCATCCAGCTTTCGAGCGCCTCGCCCACCGCCTGTGAAACAAAGGTCTCGATCTCGGGATTGAGCAGCTTTTCCTTGGGCTGGTTGTTGAACGTGGGGTTGGGGAGCTTGACGCTCACGATGGCGACCAGGCCTTCCCGCAGGTCTTCGCCGCTCGGCACGGGATCCTTGTCCTTGATGATGCCGGCCTTTTTGGAGTAGGCGTTCATGGTGCGGGTGAGCGCGACCTTGAAGCCCTGGGCGTGGGTGCCGCCGTCCACGTTATTGATGTTGTTGGCGAAGGAGAGGACGGTCTCGTTGTAACCGTCGTGATACTGCATGGCGACCTCGCAGAGCAGCGTCTGCGCGGGGTCCTCGCGCCGGAGGTAGACCGGAGAGGCGAAAGCGTTCTTGCCCGTCATGAGGTAGTTGACGTACTCGAGCAGCCCGTTCTCGGCACGGAAGGTTTCCGAACGGACTTTCCCGTCCGGGCCCACGCGCTCGTCGGCCAGTTTGAGCGTGACGCCGGGGTTGAGGTAGGCCAGTTCGCGCAGCCGCGTGGCGAGGGTGTCGTAGCTGAAGGTGGTGTCGGGGAAGATTTCCGGATCGGGCCGGAAGGTGACGGTGGTGCCCCGAATGCGGGAAGCGTTGGCCGGGATCTTGCCCACCTCGTGAAGCGGGGTCGTTACGCGACCCTGCTCGAACCCGATCGCGTGGATCTTGCCGTCGCGATACACCTCGGCGTCGAGATACTCGCTGAGCGCGTTGACACAGGAGACGCCGACGCCGTGCAGGCCGCCCGATACCTTGTAGGCCGAGCCTTCCTGCTGGAACTTGCCGCCGGCGTGAAGCTTGGTGAGGACGATCTCGATGGCGGGTTTGCCGTTGAGGTTGGGGTCCTCGTGCTTCATCGCGTCGGTGGGAATGCCGCGCCCGTCGTCGATGACCTGGCAGGATCCGTCGGGCTGGATCGTGACGCTGACGAAGGTGGCGTGCCCGGCCATCGCCTCGTCGATGGAATTGTCAACGACTTCGTAAACCAGGTGATGGAGCGCGTTGATCCCCGTGCCGCCGATGTACATGCCCGGACGCTTGCGGACGGCCTCGAGACCTTCCAGAACCTGAATCTGCTCGGCGCCGTAGTTGCCGCTGGTGGCGCCGGGAGCGTGCGGAGCGGGCGGATTGGTCGGAGCTTGGGTCACTGGTTTTACCTCGATCTGGGCGCTCGCCGTCGGCGCTTCCGAATCCGTTCCTGAACTGGATCTGGTGCGCGTCATCTTGCTCGAGAGTCCCTTGCAAGCGGTGTTCGGAAAGACGCAAAGACGGCCCGGGTCGCGATCCGATCAAAATACAAACGCGAGCCCGAAATCCGTATCCCGGATCATAGGGACCTGGCCGCCAGAATCGGCGGAATTCTGCCGATTTCTTGACGCCAAAAAGCTCTGCAAAACAGGGCTTTTCGGCGTTTACGCCGGAGGGGTTCACCGGGCTCTGCCGGCCGGCGTTTTTGGAGCCTTGCGCCGGGTCACTTCTTCGCGGCAAACGCGCGTTTCATCGCCTCGCTGTCAAAGCCCGCGGGAGCGCCCGCGCCGGCCGCGTAGCGGTAGAGCGCCGCCACGAGGATCGACTGCATCGCGCTCGTCACCAGGCCGAAGATCACCAGCAGGAAGACCGTCACAGATCCGCCGATGATGACCGGCACCGCCGTTGTCTCCATCGCGCCGCTGACAATGCCGCCCGCGATCAGGGGCAGCACGCACGCCACGACGACGAGAAAGTTGATCAGCCCCAAGCCGATATTGCTGACGAGCGAAGTGCCCCAGTGATCTTTGAGTATCGTCGCGGAGCGCTTCACGGCGTCGATCGGGCCCGCCTTTTCCACCACGAGCACCGGCACGACGAAGTACGTTGCAATCGTCCAGGCGAATCCCACAAATCCCACGGCCAGCTTCCCGAGGAATCCGACACGCTCTTCGAGCGCCCGGAGGATCGTTCCCACCGTCGCCGCCACCAGCGACCAGGCCAGAATCTGCGGCAGGAGCCTCGCCGCGGCCTCTAGCCCGGACCGCACGGTGGGCTTCCCGCCGTCGAATCTCTCGAGCGCGCAGCTCACGAGCGCAGAGTTGAAAAACACGATCACGGTGTAATTGACAAAGTAATACGCGAAGCTGATCGCGATCAGAAGCGGCTTTGTGGCCGCGGAAACTTCCCTGTGCCCGGTCTTTGTGCTCGCGAACTGAATGAGACCCGTCGCGAATGTTGGCACAAGAAACGAGACCAGCACGGCCGCGCACGCCACGGCGCTCAGCAGCGGGAAAACGACGAGCTGCTTGTCCTGGCGGAGAACGGAAAAGCTCTGCTTGAGAAGGTCCGCGCTCTTGCGCATAGTGCCCATCGTTCCTCGCTCCTGCCCCGCAAATTACGGGACGATTTTCACAACGCTGAACTGCTCAACGAGCATCTCGTAAAGCAGTTTGACGTCCTCATCTCCGAGCCGCACGCAGCCCATCGATTTCTGCTGCCCGATCGAGTCGGGCTCGACGGTGCCGTGCAGCCCGTAGCCCGTGATCGCCTTGCTCTCGCCGACGCCTTCGATGCCCATCCAGTACTCACCGATGGGGTTCTTGGGATCGTCCGCCGCAAATTTCTGTCCCGTCTGCGGATTAACCCACGGAGGGTTGATCAGCTTGCTCTTGGGCTTGATCACAAAGTTGCCGACCGGAGTGCTGTTCCCCGTGCCCAGGCCGACCTTGAACGACCGGATAAAGACCCAGGAGTCCGGGTCATCGGGCGAGCCCTGGAACAGGTCCAGGCGGTAGTCGCCCTTGTGGACGATGGCGTGGAACGGGCCCCGCACCAGCTTGAGCTTCTGGCCCACCTTGAGCGAGTTGCCCTTGACGCCGTTGATGCGCTCAAGCAGCCGCCAATCGACCGCAAGCTCCCGGTTCCGCGTGATCTTGATCAGGTTGTCGCCGGACTTGACCACGTACTCCTCGGCCATCGTGTCGCCGGGCGCGATCTTTGGTGAGAAGAGCAGAGTGGCGTTGATCGTGGTCAGCTTCTCGCGGATGCGATCCTGGTCTTCCCGCACAGTGTTCGGATTGCGCAGCGCCTTGCTCAGCAGGTTGCGGGCCTGCGGCAGATCGCCGGCGGCGATCCGCTGGTCGGCGGCCTGAATCAGCCCCACAACTTCCGCCGTGCTCCCAGTCGGCGTCAGCGACGCAGGAGACTGCGCCCCGGGCGAGGCCGGCGCTGCGGTCGAAGGCGAAGGAGTCAGGTCCTTCCGCGTCACATCCACAGGCGTTGGCCTTCCATCGGTCGTCGACGGAGTTGTGCCGGGCGCCGCGGTGGAAGTGGGGGTGGTGGCCGGAACGGTGCTGGGTGATGTGGACGGGTTCGAGGCGTTAGAGGGTGTGCCCGCGGGTGTGATGCGCGGCGTTACGACCTGCGGGCCGCTCGACGGCGGCACCAGCGCGGGTGCATTTGTCACCGGCGTGGAGGGCGTGTTTGAAGGGGTTGAGACCGGCTTGGTCGTCGGGGCCGTCGTTTCCGGCTGAAAGCCAAGGCTGGATGCCACCGCCGGAGCCGCGCTGGTCGATTCGGGCGTTGAGGCGCCGGAGGCCTTCCTGTTGAGGATCGTGCGAAGGCCCCAGACCGAGCCGGCGGCAACCACCAGCACCGCGCCGCCGATCAGCACCTTCCGCGGAAGCGAGGACCCGTGCTGCTTCTGTCCGTAGACGTAAGAGCGGCCGATCTCGGACTGACGTTCAACCTGGGACGGAAGAGCCATGTACAACCTCCATGCGGCACAGAAATCTCTGCCGAATATCGACCCGCGCGCCCGCGCCGGACCAATCAGCACACGCCGGTGCGGATCAGGCCCGATTCGGTCGCCAACATCGCCACCGGCGCATCCATCGCCCCGGCGGGAATTCGCTCCAGGATCGCGGCATCCGGCGTCAGACCAATCGTCCGTGCCCAGAGCCCCGATTCTTTGAGGAAGCGATCATAGAAACCCGCCCCGCGGCCCAGCCGGTTTCCAAGACGGTCAAATCCCAGTCCCGGAGCAATGACCAGATCGAGCCGGGCGGGCGCAAAGTCCGGAGCATCCGGACTTGGGGCCGGAATGGGAGGTTCTCCGGCCCGGCCACTCCCTCCGCCGGCCTCGCACACGCTCGCCCATTCCTTCTCATCTCGAATGACCGCGGGCGTCATCCCCCGGCTCTGCCACTGGGTGCGCGGGACGCAAAGCGTCCGGCCCACGGCCAGCGCGTCTCGCGCGAGCCACTCGGTCGAAATCTCGTGCTTCATCGGAATGTAAATCAGCACGGCCCCGGCCGCTCTCCACTGCTCGGAGGCCGTGATGTGCAGGCAGGCCATCCGGGAAATCTCGTTCAATTGCTCCGGCCCAATCGCCCGCCAGACGGCGCGGAGGTGCTCCCGGGCGATCTTTTTTTCTTCGTCCAGCCCGAGGGTCATTTCGGCCGCCCTCCGGATTTTCGCAAGGCGCGAAGCTCCGCCAGTCTCTCGCCCAAGGCTTTTTCCGCTCCCCGGTCCGTCGGCCTGTAGTAGTGCTTGTCCACTCCCAGGTAATCCTGGTCATTGACCGCTCCGGGGTCGGCATGGCTGTAGCGATAGCCCGTCCCGTTGGCGCTCCCGCCCGGCGCCGGGGGGGCCGCGTTCTTGTCCCGCAGGTGCACCGGGACCGGGATGGTGCGGCCTTGCCGGACGTCCTCGAGCGCCTCGTCAATCGCGACATAGCTCGCGTTGCTCTTGGGCGCCAGCGCCAGATAGGTGGTCGCTTGCGCGAGGATGATCCGGCCCTCGGGCATTCCGATGCGCTCCAGCAGCTCCCACGCGCTCTGCGCGACCATGATCCCTCTCGGATCGGCGTTGCCGATGTCTTCGCTGGCCAGGATCGCAAGTCGCCGCGCCACAAAGCGAGGGTCTTCCCCCGCATCGAGCATCCGGGCAAGCCAGTAGATGGCCGCATCCGGGTCGCTGCCCCGCACGCTCTTGATAAAGGCGCTGATCGAGTTGTAATGCTCGTCGCCCGTACCGTCGTAGACCGCCGCCTTTTGCTGGATGCTGTCCTCGGCCTCCGCCCGCCCGATCAGAAGCTGCGGTGTCTCCGTCTGCCCGTCGTTGGCGGCTCCCCGCGAACTCTCTTCTTCCTGTCTCCGCTTCTGAGACAGCACCGCGACCTCAAGAGCGGTTAGAGCCCGGCGGGCATCGCCGTCGCACTTGGCGGCCCACACTCTCAGGGCTTCCTCGTCGACCGTCAGGGGGAGCGATCCGTACCCGCGCTTGGGATCAGCGATCGCGCGCCGAAGGACGCCGACAATGTCATCCTCCGTGAGCGGCTCGAGCCGAAAGAGCGTGCTCCGGCTCACCAGCGCGCTGTTCACCGCAAACAGCGGGTTTTCCGTGGTCGCGCCCACGAGCGTCAGGATCCCGCGCTCCACATCCGCGAGCAGGACGTCCTGCTGCGGCTTGGTGAAGCGATGGATTTCGTCAAGGAACAGCACCGTGCGCCGGCCGGTCCGTTCCAGTCGGATCGCCGCCTCATCCAGGATCTCGCGGATCCTCTTGACGCCGACGCTCGAGGCATTCTCCCGCTCAAAGTGGCGCCGGGTGAACTGGGCGATCAGTTCCGCGAGGGTCGTCTTTCCCGTCCCGGGGGGGCCGTGCAGGATGAGCGACGTGATGACGTCCGCCTCCAGCATCCGCCGCAGAAGCTTGCCCGGCCCCAAAATGTGCTGCTGACCCGCAAACTCCGCGAGCGTGCCCGGACGCATCCGGACCGCCAGCGGCTCGACGCCCCGACGTGCCGCCTCACGTGTTCCAGACCAAAGGTCCGACCGGTCCATGGACGCTCCTTCATCCGAGGCGCGAGTCTACACCCAAACATCTCCTGACCGCCCAAAACTGTCCTTCAAAAAACTCGAAAGCCAAGTTTGCAACGGCTAGCATCGCACGCGTGACGCCGCAAGGGCTTGGGATCATTCTTTTGGCCGTGCTCGGCCTCGCTCTGCTCGCTCGGACGAGCGCCGCACTCCTGCGCAATGACCGCGAAGATCCGATGGCCGGGCTGCTGCTTTTCGCGATGCGTCTGTACGCGCGCCTCGTGCAGCGGGTTCGCATCGAGGGTCTTGAGAACATCCCCAAGGGCACGCGGGTCGGACCGCTCATCGTCGTTTCCAACCACACCGCCGGCGCCGATGTCCCGCTCATCCAGAGCCTCGCCCGCTTTGAAGTGCGGTGGGTCATGGCGCGGTCGATGCAGGTCGCAAGCCTTCAGTGGTTCTGGGAATGGGCCCGGGTGATCGGCGTCGACACCGGCTCACGCGACACGCTCGCGATGCGCGAGGCGATGAGGCATGTTCAAGAGGGCGGCGTCTTGGGCATCTTCCCCGAAGGCGGGCTCGAGCGCCCGGCGCGCAGCATCATGCCCTTCCAGCCCGGCGTCGGACTGATCATCAAGAAAACCGGCGCGCCGGTGCTCCCCATCCTGATCGACGGCACGCCGCAGGTCGAACCCGCGTGGGCCAGCCTCTGGCGATTCGGAAACGCCCGCATCCGCGTCTTCCCGCGCATCGACTATTCCAAGTCGGGCTTGAGCGCTTCCGAAATCGTCGCCGATCTCGAGAAACGCTACCTCGAATGGTCCGGCTGGCCGCTCAACCCCATCGCCGCCCGTCCCGGGCGGCCGTCGCACGAAGCCGCCGCTCCCCCGGGAACCGATCGCCCCGGTTCCGACCTGGCGCTGAGCGCCTGAATCACACGTCCTTGCCCGGCAGGCGAACCGTCCCCACAAGCTCAGCGAGATTCGCAGCGCCCTGCGAACGCACCCAATCCCGGAGCCCGCGAGCGATCCGCCGTGCCGAGCGCGGATCCACAAACAGCGCCGTCCCGATGCCCACGGCGCTCGCGCCCGCGAGCACGAACTCGGCGGCATCCTCCCAGTTCATCACCCCGCCCAAGCCGATGATCGGCGTGCCCGTGCTCCTGCAGATTCCGCGATAGGCGTCGTGCACAAGCTTCACGGCGATCGGATGAACCGCCGGCCCGCTCAATCCGCCCGTGACGTTCGACAATCTCGGCTCGCGCGTGCGCACGTCGATCGCCATCGCCGGCACCGTGTTCGCAATCACCATCGCGTCCGCGCCCGTCCGCTGATTCGGCCCCGCCGGCTGCGCCCCGCTTTCGATGGCGGCGCGGCAGATCGCCACCACGCCCGATTCACCCTGCCCGCGATAGCCCATGACCGTTGGCGAAACTTTGACCAATAGGCGCGTCTTGCTCAGTACCGGCCGCACGGCGCTGATGAGTTCGCGCAGCAGCGCGGGCTCCGAGCCAAACTCCGTGCCGTGCTTCACGTTCGGACAACTCACGTTGAGTTCGACCGCGGGAATCGCATCGACCTCGTTCATCGCCGCCGCGACCGCGACGAATTCATCGACGCTGAACCCCGAGATCGACCCGATCACCACCGGCTTTTCCGAACCCGCTTCCCTGAGGGAGGAGGTTGGAGTGTGGGCCGGTTTGCCACCCGAAACCGTTCCCGCAAACTTCTCAATCCGCGGCACGATCTCCGCTTTGAACTTCTCCAGCCCCACATTCGCCAGCCCGATCGCGTTCATCATCCCCGCGCGATGCTCGATGATGCGCCACGTCGCGTTGCCCTCACGCGATTCACGGGTTATCGATTTGGTTACGATGGCGCCGACGCCGCCGGCGGGCGAGAGATCGGTGACCTCGGCGAGTTCGTCGACGTAGCCGCATGTGCCCGCCGCAAGAACGAGCGGCGACCCGAGGGCCAGGCCGGCGAGCGAAGTTGGTAGCAATCCCTGAGCGGACATCTCACCCCCAAAGTATCATGCGTGATCGATGCGTGCGAGAAAGCCAAAGCGACGCCAGTATTGCCGTCGCTGCGGTTACGAATTGACGCAGTTGGTGGCCGGCACGGAGAACTTCCACTGCCCCGAATGCGGCTCCCTTGCTGAGCCGGCACGCATGGGGATGACGAGCAACTTCTGGTGGGTTCGGCCGTTCACGCGTTCGGTGTGCATAGGTCTCGCGCCTCTCCTGATTTCGCTGGTCTTTGGATACTGGATCAAGAACCCCTATTTCTTGATGCTGGGGGTTTTGAACCCGTTCGTCGCGATTGTTGCGGCGATCATTTTCTGCCCCGGCGATGTGCCCGGAAAGGCGATGTACGGAAGATGCCTGCCGCTCTGCGGATATGTCGCTATTGCGAATGTCGTAGTTTCTGTCTTTGTCGTGTACGCATGGGCCATCGTGATGGCGTGCCTGCGCTAGGCAGGAAGACAATCGATGCCGCACCGGTTTCCGGCCCACGCTGCTGATTGCGTTGAATCCGCGTACCCTCCGTCCATGGACATCGCCCAGCGCATCGCCCAGTTCGAGAACATGGTCCAGGCCGATCCGACCAACGACATGGCCCATTACTCCCTCGGCAACGCCTACGCCCAGGCCGGGCGCCATCGTGATGCCGCCGAGAGCTATGTCCGCTGCTTCCGCATCAACAAGGACATGTCCAAGGCCTACCAGTTGGCGGGCGCCGAATTCATCGCCTGCAACGACAAGCCGCTCGCGACCGAAGTCTTGAAAGAGGGATACACGGTCGCGGCGCAGCGCGGCGACTTCATGCCGAAAAAAGCCATCGGAGAACTGCTCAAGCAGATCGGAGAACCATTGCCGGAAGTTGCCGGCGCCAAGGCCGAAGCCGCGATGCCCGAGGGCACTTTCGTCTGCAAGCGCACCGGCCGCCCCGGCACGAAGCTCGCCCGTCCGCCTTTCAAAGGGCCGATCGGGCAGTGGATCTTCGACAACATCTCCGCCGAAACCTGGCGCGACTGGATCGGCCAGGGCACCAAGGTCATCAATGAACTCCGGCTCGATCTTTCCCGCGACGACCACGCCGAGACTTACGACCAGCACATGCGCGAGTACCTCGGCATCGACGAGGCACTGCTCCGCGAGATGGGCGCCAAGACCTAGAAGTCTCGTTCCCATGAGCCGCTTGCGGCGAACGATCCGCAACAGTCGGCAAAGCTCTGCCGCCCGCACAAAATCGTGCTCCACATCTTCACCTGCTCGCCTGATCGATGTCCATCCCATCGCCCTCCGCATACCCTCGCCCATGCGCCGCGGCCAATCGCTCCGACCAAACGACCACGATCCGGACGCTTTCAGTAAGCAGCAGCTGCTCGAAGCCGCCGACATCTCTTCCAAGACCTTCGATGCAATCCGCAAAGCGGCCCGCGTCCGCGGCCCCGGCCACGGCGGGCTGAACTGGATGTTCAGCCGCGCCGATATTCAGGCGATCATCCGCAAAGCCCAGAGCGGCCAATTCACCGAGCGCGGCCCGGCCGCTGCCGAAGCATGGAAACTCATGCTCGAGAATGGCGCACCCGCCGAGCCCGACGATTCCGCCGACTGACCACACGCAAGCTCTCAGCGAAAACCAAAGGGCGCATCTTCCGGCGGTTCAAACCGCTTGTGCCCCTCGTCGCGAGCCGTCAGCACATCCTGCAGGCTCGCCTTGATCACCGCCCCGTCTCCCGACTGAATCGCTTCCTCGAGCGCAACGAGTTTCTTGAGCATGCCGAACATGCCCTCGTAGTAGGCCCTTTGCAGCTTTGCTCGATCTTCGGGGCCGCCCGCACGATCGAGCACCCCGGGCGGCAAGGGCGCGCCCTTCGCGATCACGCATCCGCGTTCCATCTCGTTCACAAGCGCGAGGTTGTCCTCGCGCTTCGACACGTCCGCGATCTGCCATTGAAGCGTCTCAAGCGCCCGGTCCATGATCTTCATGGCCCCTTCGACGCTCGGGCCGCCCGGGCGTGAAGCGGGCGGCGCGGATTGGGGTGGGGGCGTCATCGAGGGTGCCAACGGCTGCTGACTTCCCGAAACACCCGCAAAGACCAGCACCGCAAAACCGACTTTCAGAAATGGCAGCATTGCTTCTCCAAGCTCACTTGATTCTTTCTTCCCGTTCGGCGTCCGTACCCAGCGCGCGATTCCAGACAAAGGGTCGCGCAATCTCCCAATTCGAGAAAAAAGCCGGGGCCCGCGCCCCGGCTTGGATGAGTTGGTCTGGCGATCGGATCTCACTCGTCGTCTTTCACGCCCATCGCCTTGTGCTCTTTGTCGCGCTGCCTTTGAATCTCCTCAATGATTTTCTTCGCCTCGTCGGCTTTGCCGTTGCCGATCGCCTCTTCAAGCGAGATGAGGCTCTTGAGCAGCGTGAGCATTTCGGCGCGGTAGTTCTGCTTCATCTTTGCCTGAGCCGCCTCATCGCCCGCACGCTCCAGCACGTCTTTGGGCAGGGCGAGGCCCTTGGCGGTCACGCAGCCACGTTCCATCTCGTTCACCAGCGCCAGGTTTTCATCCCTTTTGGACGTTTCCGCCAGTTGAGACTTGAGCTGCTTCAGGCTGCGGTTCATGGTTTTCATGGCGCCTTCCACGCTGATGCGACGCTCTCCGCCCCCGGGGCCCTGCGGCGGCCGCGGACGTTCCGCCTGTGCCGGCTGGGAGGAGGGGCTGGCGGGGCGCGGGGCGGGGGGGTCATCCAGCGTCAGGAGGGCAGAAAGCGACAAAATCAACGCAGATACCAGCCAATTCATGAGTTCTCCTTGGGTTTTGTGGGCCAGAGCATACGAAACTTTGAGCGCGGGCGCGCAGGTGGCCGATTGGCTCGGGGCGGTCTTTCTGCAATATTTCCGCTTTTGCGGCGTTTGCTGCCGGTCGTCAGAACGAGTAACCATCCACGGAGTCACCAATGAAACACGTTCGAGCCCTTGTGAGCGGCGTTGCTGTCCTTTTCCTGGCCATGGGCGCTCAGGCCCAGGACCAAAAGCCCGCCGATCAGGCCCCTCCCGCGATGCCCGGCGACGGCGCTCCTCAGCGCGGTCCGGGCGGACCGGGGATGGGCGGCGGAATGATGGGCGGACGGCCGCTCAGCGCTGAAAAGGCCAAGGCCGCCTGGGAGCTTGAGGCGAAGGGTGTCGCTCACCGCCTCGGCCTGACCGCCGACCAGACCAAGAGTCTCACCGCCGCATATCTCGCCGCCCGCGAGAGCCAGCAGTCGGCCACCGAAAAGATCCGCCAGGAGGCCATGCAGAAGGCCCAGGAAAACGGCGGCGGGTTCGAGTCGATGCGCGAAATGATGAAGCAGGTTGAAGAGACCACCACCGCCGAACGCGCCAAGTTCAAGCAGGCGATTTCAGGTTCGCTCAGCTCCGAACAGGCCGACAAGGCCGTGGCGTCGCTGGGCACCTTCAGCCGCCAGTGGGACCGCATCGTCGATGTCTTCGGCGGCTTCAAGCTCGAGGGCGACAAGCAGCAGCAGGGCCTCAACGCCATCGAGGACTACAGCGTCGCCATGGCCGCGGCCCAGGCCAAAGCTCAGGCCGCCATCCCGCAGGGCCCCCCCAACCGTCAGGCTCCTGCCGAGGGTGGCGCCCCCGGCGCGGCGGGCACCGAAGCTCGTGATGCGATGCGCAACGCGTCGCAGGAAGGCCGCAAGAAGCTCACCGAAGCTCTCCAGCCCATGCTCTCCAAGGAGCAGATGACCAAGATCGAGGAAACGATCGGTGGCGGGCGCATGGGCGAAGGCGGCGGACGCGGCGGTCGTCGCAACGGCGGCTCGTAAGAACAGCCCGACAACCCAAAATAAATGCGGGGCTCCGGACATCCGGGGCCCCGTTTTCTTTTTGCTGATTGGCCGAACGAACGAGGCGCTTATTCCTCGGTGTCTTCGTCCTGGGCGTTTTGAGCGGCGACTTGGGCTTCGAGTTCCTCGATGCTCTTTTCTTCCGCAACCTTCTCGCCGCGTGCAAGCGCTGCCGCCTTTTCCTTCTCGAGCTTGCGCTTGATCGCTTCGATCTTGATCCGATCGGGGGCGACGATGATGCTCGCCTGCTTGCCCATCCAGCGGGGCGCCTGCTCGATCTTGGAAACGTCCGCGAGGGCATCGGCGACCTGTCGGAGGTTCTGCAGGCCCAGATCGCGGTGGGCGATCTCACGACCTTTGAACTTCTGGGTCACCATCACTTTGTGGCCCGCAATAAGGAACCGCCGGCTCTGGTCGATGCGGATCTGGATATCGTGCTCGCCAATTTTGACGGAACGTCCAAGACGGACTTCCTTCATTTCGGTGGCCTTGGATGCGGCGCGTGTCTTCCGGGCTTTCTGCGAAAGCTCGTACTTGTACTTGCCGTAATCCATTATCTTGCACACCGGCGGGCGTGCATCGGGCGAGATCTCCACGAGATCAAGCCCAAGCTCCTGCGCCTTGCGCAAGGCATCGGGCGTTTCGAGCACGCCCAACTGCTCATCCTCCGGCCCGATCACGCGGATCGGAGAGAATCGGATCATGAAATTCACTCGGGTCCGTATGACCGGCCCGCTGTCGCGACTGAATCGACCGAAAGCGATGGGGAAACTCCTGCTCTGCGCTCTCCGCTCCTCCGGCCCGGGGACACGTGCCCCGGCCACTTCCGGCCGCGTGCGAGCGCCAAAATTATCCTCTTCCGCGCAAGCCTAACAGATCACGCCCGCACAGGCAAGAGTCCGCGAGGGCTAAGCCCCGAAAATCACGGGAATTTCATGGTTTCGCACCGCCGAACGATCACGCGGCGGCCTTGAGCGCCAGCAATATCACGTTGAAACCCACGCTCACCACGAGCGCCGCGATCAGGGCCCACCAGTAATACGGATGGGGGCCGCTCCCGCCGGAGCTGACGTCCTGCACCATCGCAGCACTCGCCGCGTGTTCGGCCTCCACCAGCGCGGAAATGTCTTCCTGCGGCAGGATGTCCTTGTGCGCCAGCGGGGGCATTTCCTTCTTGCGGACGGCCCGCAGGTCCATCAGCAGGTCTTTGCAGTTCTTGTAACGCTGCCGCGGGTCCTTGGCCATCATCATCTCGATGACTTCGGAGATCCCGGCGGAAAGCTTGGGGTTGACGTGGTCCGGCGGAACAAGCTCCGCCTTGAGGTGCTTGTGCATCACGGCCGACGGGTTCTTGCCGTCAAACGGAACGTTGCCCGTGACCATGTGGTAGAGCGTGGCGCCCAGCGAGTAAATGTCCGCGGCCGCGGTGATGTTCACTTCGCCCCGGATCTGCTCCGGGCTGATGTAGTACGGCGTGCCGAACGCTTTGCCCGCCTCGGCCTCTGCCATTTCCTTGTCGTTCATCGCACGCGCGAGGCCCATGTCCGCGAGCTTGGCAACACCCTCGCGCGTGATCATGATGTTCTTGGGCTTCACGTCGCGGTGGATCAGCCCCTTTTCGTGCGCGTGCTGCAGGGCCTCGGCGATCTGGATGATCACATCGACCGCTTCGCCTTCCGGGTAGCGCTTGTGCTTGACGATGTCGTCGTACACGGTCCGCCCGTCCACGTACTCCATCACGAAATAGTGGAACTCGCCCGATTTGCCCACGTCGTAGGCCTGCACGATGTTCGGGTGGTTGAGAGCGGCTGCGGCACGGCCCTCGGCGTAAAAACGCTCGATGAACTGCGGGTTGTTGCTGAACTTGCGAGGAAGGATCTTGATCGCCACAACGCGATCAAGGCTGAGCTGCTTGGCCTTGTGAACGGTCGCCATCGCGCCCGCACCGAGCCGGCCCAGGAACTTGTAGCCCGCGATCTTCTGCCCGCTCCGCTCCGCTTCGAGCTGCTGCTTGAGCCGGGCGAGCTGACGCTCGGTCGCGTAGCGGTTGTTGACCAGCACGTGCATCAGCGAGGCCTGGTTCTGTTCCTCGGCCTGCGACTGCCGGACCATCGCCAGGCAGTGCTCGACTTCTTCCGAAGTCGCCAGCCCGGCGTCCACAACCATGCGTGCGACAAGCGTGTCAACGTTGGTGCCGCCCTTCGCGACTTCCTGCAGTTCCGTTTCGATCGTCTGCACACTCGGCGCCGGGCCGGGATCCTTCGCGACAAGCTGCGGCGTCGCGCCCGGGTCGCCCGGTTTGGATCCCATCCGCGCTGTGTCGCCCGGCGAAGGGGCTCTGCTCCCGCCGAGCGGATTGGTCTCGCTCGGATCGGACTTCAAAGGGATGGAACCGCCTTCTTCGTTCACCAACCGTCGTCCTTGCCCATTTCCGTTCGAGTGCACGCCGTTCCCGTTGGCGTGGCCAAACCCGTGAGAGTTATCGGCCGGAAGAATAGCGGGATTCTGGCCGAGCACCCCAGATCGGGCCAAACCATTCTCGCCGGGGTCGATTTGTACCTTTCTGACCTGGTCCATGCCGGCGGATCCCTCACCGTGCAAGAAGTGTCCGGCCGAGTTGGCCGGTCGACGACGGAGAATTCCGTCCTGGACTCAAACAAGAGCCGCCGAATCTTTCCCGGACACGCCCACGGGGCGAGTCGTTCGCCGCGGTTCTGTACGCATGCGGCCGGCCATGGTTGCCGGCGTTTCCCGGCGATCGCGGGCGGGCGCCCTTTCGATAGTCCCAAAACTCGGGGGATGTGCCGACTTCATTTCTTAGCGCAGAGCGCTCAACGCCCGGATTCGGGCCTCGGTGGGGGGGTGGCTTGCAAATAGATTTAAGAGCGAATTGCCGCAGAACGGTTCGACGATGAACAAGTTGTTCTGAGCCGGATTCGGATTGTCCATCGGAATGTGCTTTCCGTAGTGCTCCAGTTTCTGAAGCGCCGAGATCAGTCCGCTCGGGCCCCCGGCGATGAGGGCGCCGTCGTGATCGGCGACGAATTCGCGGCTGCGGCTGATCATCGCCTTGATAAGCGCCGCACCGACCGAAGCGATGATGAGTGCGCCAAGCGCCACCAGCGGGTTGCTCCCTTCCCGGTTGTTGCCGCCACCCAGCATGAACCCCCACTGGGCCACGAACGCGAGAACGCCGGAAATCGTGGCCGCGACGGTGCTTGTGAGCGTGTCCCGATTCTTAATGTGCGCCAGTTCATGGCCGATCACGCCCGCGAGTTCTTCGCGGTTGAGTAGTTGCAGCGCTCCCTGCGTGACAGCGACCGCCGCGTGACGCGGGTTCCGACCCGTCGCGAACGCGTTGGGCGCCTCCTGCGGGCAGATGTAGACACGCGGCATGGGCAGTCCCGCACGCTCGCTGAGCGATTCAACCATCGCATACAGATCGCCCCCCTGCGCCCGCGTGACTTCGCGCCCCTGCATCGCGGCGATCGCGATTTTGTCCGAAAAGAACCACGCGCCGAAGTTGGTCAGCAGGCCAAAAACCAACGCAATCACGAGCCCCTGCTGGCCATAGAAACCTCCCGCCAGCAGAAAGAGGCCCATCAGCCCGCCCAGCAAAAGTGCCGTTTTGAAGTTGTTGATGGTCCGTATCAAACCTGATTCCTCCGGCTGCCCGCCAGCGGCCGTTCCCCGAGGGGGACCGCTGCCGACGGGTACTTCCCATTTCGGGGTGCATACGCCCTGCCAGGCTCAAAGTTCAAAAACCCGCATTCTGGCCGCGCCCAGACCACCTTCGCGGTGCCAAAGGGTGGCGATGCGAACAAAGTGCTGCCAGACCGGCGGTTTGGCGGCAAAGGTGACACAGACCGGATAAGCGGAGCCCGAAAACTTTCTTGGTCCTATAACTTTTGGCAGTCTCAGGCGGCTGGTGTTATTGTTCAACCACGCGGCAGGGCTGGTGAGTACAAGCCAGCTCTGATGGACTTACCGCGTGTCGCGTGGAGCGCGCGACCGGGGACCGGGGCGGGATGCCCTTGGAACGATCAAGTGAAGACTCGTATCGATCAGCTTCAGCCATCCCCTTGGCAGATCCAGGGTTGGCGTCTTGCCCTCCGCTTTGGGATTTCCTTTGCGGTGGTAGCTGGCATTTTCGGAATGACGGTATACACGGCGGTGCTGGCCAAGGAGTCGCGAGCGGCGCTTCCGCTGGCGGCGATCGAAACCGTTTCGGTCCAGGCCGTTGAGCGTCCTGCTGCGCCGACTGAAGAAAAAGCGGGCGCGCGGAATCTGCCGGAAAATTCAAGTATTCGTGCGACGGAATCGACGCCCGAAGCTGCCGCCCAGCCGCGGATTTATCCGGCCGGGACCCGTTTTTTCGACGGAAGGCCGGTCCGGGCTGTAAAGACGATCGAAATGACGGTCACGGCGTACAGCCCCGATTGGCGCTCGTGCGGTGACTCGGCCGACGGAATCACCGCGACGCTCCACCACGTCTCGACCAACGGCGCGAAGCTGGTGGCGGCGGATCCGCGTCTGCTTCCTTATGGCTCGATGCTCTCGATTCCGGGCTATGACGCTGGGCAGGTGGTGCCCGTTCTGGACTGCGGCGGCGCGATCAAAGGCAATCGCCTGGATGTGCTGTTTCCGACGCACGAGGAAGCCCGCAAGTGGGGCGTGCGGAAGCTCAAGGTGACCGTGTGGGATTACGCGGACGGCATGCCGCGTGGGAACCCGCGCGCGAAGCGGTGAGCCACCGCGGATAGTCTTGGGCGTGCTGATCTCGGCCACCAAGAACGCTCCCCGGACGATCGAAGAGCTGCTGCCTCCATCCATCGCTGCGAAGCTTGAC
The DNA here is from genome assembly GCA_018242625.1 of Planctomycetota bacterium. Lineage (GTDB taxonomy): Bacteria > Planctomycetota > Phycisphaerae > Phycisphaerales > UBA1924 > JAFEBO01. The sequence goes on along the minus strand of JAFEBO010000001.1, from coordinate 104,372 downwards.
CGGCTGGATGTTTTCAGCCGGCGCGTGTTCGCGGGCAAGCTGCCCGGTGAGCGCAGGAGCAAGCGGCGAGGGCGGAGCGTCGAGTTTGATGATTTCAGGGAGTATGCCGCCGGCGACGATTTGCGGCACGTCGACTGGAATATTTACGCACGCTTCGATCGGCTGATCATCAAGCTGTTCCGCGAAGAAGAGGACCTGGCGCTGCACCTTGTCGTCGATGCGTCGCCTTCGATGTTTGCGGGCGAGCAGGAGGGGCGCCCGGGGCAGCCGGAGGTGGCGAGCAAGGCGGTGTTCGCGCACCGGCTGGCGATGGCGCTGGCGTATGTCGGCCTCGTAAGAAACAACCGCGTATCGATCGCCACTGTGGGTCGAGAGGTGGTGGCCGGGCGTTCCTGGCGAATGACCCCGTTGCGCGGAAGGTTGAGTCTGCACCGGATCGGAGATTTTCTGCTTGGGTCGCTGGCGGAGGGCGGAGGAAAGGCGTCGGAACTCGAGGCCGACGTTCGCCGGGCCGCGGCGGGCATGTCCGGTCGCGGGCTGGTGGTTCTTCTGTCGGACCTGCTCGTCCCCGGAGCGGGAGCGAAGGGGCTGGCCGCGATTGCGGCCGGAGAACACGCTTCGCTCGATGCGTATTGCCTCCAGATCCTGTCGCCCGCGGAGCTCGATCCGGCGCGGGCGGCGAAGCTCGGGCTGTCGGGCGACCTGCGGCTGACGGATATCGAGACCGGGCGCGGGGTCGAACTGACGATCTCGACTCCGGCACTGGCGCGCTATCGCGAGCGGCTGGAGGAATTCCTGCGGGAATCAAGGTCGGCCTGCCGAACGAGAGGCGTCGCACACTTTCTTGTGCCGACCGATACGCCGATCGACCGCCTGGTGGTGGATTCGCTCAGGCGGGGCGGGATGATGCGGTAGCGGGGAGTCAAGGTTGTGTGCGGCGGTGCGTAACGCACGGCCTTCCCATGCATCCAATTACGCGCGGTGAGACGAAACAGTCTGTCAGATGGAGCTTTGTGATCATGAGCCACTCGGAATCTTTTCTGGCCCCTTCCGCGGTGAAGCACCGTCCCGTCGAAGGCGAGCACCTGCTGAACAACCTGCGGTGGCGCTACGCCGTCAAGAAATTTGATCCGGCCAGGCAGATCGAGTCGGCGACCTGGTCGGCTCTGGAGCATGCCTCGATTCATTCGCCCTCGAGTTTCGGGCTGCAGCCGTGGAAGTTCGTGGTGATCGAAGATCGGGCGCTGCGAGAGAAGCTCCGCGGGGCGAGTTGGAATCAGTCGCAGATCACCGACGCGTCCAAGCTGGTGGTCTTTGCCCGCAAAACCAGGCTGACGCAGTCGGACGTGGACCAGTACATCGCGAGGATCGCGCACGTCCGGGGAGTCTCGCGGGAGTCGCTGGCGGACTTCCACAAGATGATTACGGGCTTTGCGAGCAAGCCGGGCTTCGATACGGGCCTGTGGGCGGCCAAGCAGGTTTACATTGCGCTGGGTGTGTTTCTGACTTCTGCGGCCATGCTGGGGATCGATGCCTGCCCGATGGAGGGATTCGATCCGGGCCAGTATTACGAGATCCTCGGGCTTTCTTCCAGCGGCCTGGCCGCGACCGTGGTGGCAACCGCCGGCTACCGGGCGGCGGATGATCCGTTCGCGCATTTGAAGAAGGTGCGATTCAGCGAGGCTGAGGTCATCGTCCGGCGCTAGCCGCTGCGGGGGGCTCCTCTTTGCGGTAGAGTGCACGCTGCGAGGTGTGCGTGGCTGAGGGGTCGGACGATCAACATCAGGGGCTGTCTGCCGGAGATCCCGGCCACTCGGACGTTGGCAACAGGCCGACTTCGCCCGTTGGGTCGCCCGAACCGGTGGGTTCTTCTGAGCACGTGCGCCGGGCCGAGCCGACCGTTGCGCACGTTCCTTTCGTGGTGCCGCCGCAGATCGCGGGCTATCGGATCGTGCGCCTGATCGGCGCCGGCGGGATGGGACTGGTATACGAGGCGGCGCAGGAGGCGCTCGGCAGATCGGTCGCTCTCAAGGTGATGCAGCCCGGCGGCGTGAGCGGCGAATCGCTGGCACGTTTTGAGTCAGAAGCCAGAGCGCTCGGAAAGCTCGACCATCCCGGCATCGCGCGGGTCTTTGATGCGGGGGTCTTCCGTCCGGGCCCGGATCATTCCACGATCGTGCCGTACCTCTCGATGGAACTGATCGAGGGCGGAGTGACCTACGCGGATCACTGCGAGCGGAGCGATGTCACGCTGGAAGCCAAGCTTGGCTTGCTGATCGGCGCCTGCCGCGCCCTGCAGCACGCGCACGATGCGGGCATTGTCCACCGCGATCTCAAGCCGTCGAACATGCTCGTCACGGGCTCGGGCGGGCGCGACGCGGCGGTGAAGCTCATCGACTTTGGCATCGCGAAGGTGCTCGGTGACGGATCGGGCACGATTACATCCCGGGGGCAACTGATCGGCACGCCGAGCTTCATGGCTCCCGAGCAGATCACCGACGGAGTGGTCGATGCGCGGACGGACATCTTTGCGATGGGTGTCGTGATCTACCAGCTCTGCACGGGGCGGATGCCGCACTCGATTTCGGGTGATTCGGGCCGTCGAGATATCCAGCGGGCAATCTGCGAGACGCCCGCACCCGCGCCGCGGAGCGTCAACCGCCGGATCGAGCCGGATCTGGAAACGATCATTCTCAAGTGCCTGGAGAAGCAGCCGGCGGACCGTTACGGCTCGGCGGGAGAACTCGCGGACGATCTTGAGGCGTTTCTTTCGGGAGAGTCCATCCGGGCGCGAAGGGACGGCGTCTGGCGGCGCTGGGGCCGTCGGCTTGGGCGGTTTGCATCGCGCAAGCCGCTGGTCGCGTTTGCTGCCTGCACGGCGGTGTGCGCGGCGCTGGGTATGGGGGTGATCGATCGAGCGATGCTGACCTGGCCGGAGCTGAGCCGCATGTACTGGGACGCGGTTTCCTTCGCGGTTCCGGCGGGTGGCGTCCTCCCGGACATCCGGGCGATTGTGATCGATGATGCGACAGACTTTGAGTCGGTCGCGCGTTCGCTCAAGATTGAGGGTGTTGCCAATGACAATGTGCGGAGCGTGCGGCTGCTGCACGCCGCGCTCCTCAGGCGGCTTTCGGGAGTTTCGCCACGCGCGGTGGGCGTGGACGTGCTCTTCCGCAAGCCGAGCGAGTTCGACAGGCCCCTGGTCGAAGCAATTTCAGAACTCCGGAAATCAGGAACCGGAGTCGTTCTTGCTTCCCCGGGCTGGGAGTTCGATCGCGAAGGGCTGCCGCCGATCCTGAAGGATTTCTCGGCTGTCGCCTGGAGCGGTCCGGCGACTGGAGGGTCTTTCGCGCCGTACATCTGGATGATGGAGTTTGCCGTCGAGCGGCTGGACGCGGAAGTCATGCCGTCGTTCTCGCTGCTGTGCTACGCGGCGGGCCGGGAGCCGGACGCGGAGGTGGGGGCCGTGATCGTCGGGGACCGCGTGGAACTTCGCTACTTCAAGAAAGGCACGGACCGGCGTGTCGCGCTGCGGCCGCCCGATCGTGTCCGGATGTCCGGGGTCGAAACGATCAACAAGGCCGATGACGAGCGCGGGTTGCGGGTTGGCGATCACGCGGCCGGCCTGCTGGTGCCGCTGCCACGGGCCGGTCTCTCGGAGATCACGGTGCCGATGCAGCGGGCGTTGTCGATGGCAGACGCGGATTTCCGGAAGGAATTTGCGGGCCGAACGGTTCTGATTGGGAACGCTTCAAAGGCGGGCGGAGACCTGCAGGAGATTTCTTCGGGCGTCGTCGCACCGGGAGTCTGGACGAACGCGAGCGCAGTGCAGCAGATATTGCGCAACGAGATGTACGCCGTTCCGGAAGTGGGGGTTCAGTGGGCTGCGGCGGCCGCCTGGGCTGCGTTGGGCGCGTTCGGCGCGTACCGGATCGCGAGGCCGGGAAGAGCCGGTGCGTGGCTTGGCGCTTTGACGCTCGGAGCACTCTTTGGTAGTGTGCTCCTGCTGCGAACGGCCGGGTATATCTGGAACCCGGTTCCGGCGATCGTGGCGGGGTGTCTGGGCGCAGGGCTGGCGATCATTGCGGCGGTACACGCTCAGCGGATGGTCTCGGCCCGAACACGGAGAATCTGAACATGAAGCGCGTGGGAGTTCTTGCACTTTGCATGAGCGTTGCGGCGATCGGTCTGGCTGGCTGCGCACAAGACGCTCGACATCGCAGTGCTGCGCCGTCGGCGGATAACGAATACCCCGGCCTGCTCAGCGAAGAGCAGGTTACGATGAAGTTGGAGGGAACGTACTACACGGTCGCGCAAACGGAGCGAAAGAACTGGCGGCGCGAGGTGCTGAAGTTCACGCCGCAGGCGTCCGGCGGCCGAGTTGCGGCCAATCAATATTGCCTTGTCGCATCATCGAACCAGCGCGGGACTGGCGGAGTGCTCAACTGGCAGACTTCCGCGGCGCAGAGGCTCTACAAAGGGGGCGTGCGAACCACAGATGAAGCGACCGAACCCGCCTTTGAGCTGGGCGAGGAGGGCACGGTCGCGACCAGCGGTGCCGGCCCGATCGTTATTGTGAAGCGCGCCACCGTGTCGTCCGAGGGAACCAAGTTCATCATCGAAGCGGTGCCGCAGGGAGGATGGACGATCGCGGTGATCGAAGCCTCAAAGAATGTTGATATCTACTACGGAACCACGGAGGATCCGTTGAGCCTGAAGGCCGGCGATTGCTACGCCTTCAAGGACAGGGCGAACTCTGTCAAAGACGGTGTGTCCTCGCCCCAGGATTTCGCCCGGCTCAGTGGTTACGCGAATCTGCTGTGGGCCGCGACGGGGAGCAACTGACCCCGGTCAGGTATTGAGCCTGTAGGCGAGGGCGGCGTATTCGCTCATTGTGCGGTTGGAATTGAACTGGCTGCCGTTGAGCGCGATGGCGTGGCGCATCGTCTGGACCCACATCGGCTTGTCCTTGTAGTACATGGGCAGGATGTCACGCTCGAGGTGTTCGTAGATCGACGCGGCGTGCGTTTGCGCCTCGTTCTCGCTGGGGCGCGCGGCGTTTGCTTCGAAGACGTCGCGGCCGATGGTCCAGCCGGTGATTCCTTCGGCGCAGCCTTCGAGCCACCAGCCGTCGGCGGTGGAGAGGCTGGGCACCCCGTTGAGCGCGGCCTTCATGCCGCTCGTGCCCGAGGCTTCCAGGGGCGGGACAGGGTTGTTCAGCCAGAGGTCGACGCCGGCGACGAGGCTTGAGGCAAGTGACATGTCGTAATTGGGAAGGAACACGCCGCTGATGGCGGGGGCGAGAGACTTCAGGCGGTCGATGATGCGCTGGATGATCTCCTTGCCCTGGTAGTCCTTCGGGTGCGCCTTTCCGGCGTAGATGATCTGGAGCGGGCCGCATTTCTGGGCGAGCTGACGGAGCCGGTCGGTGTCTGAGAGCAGGAGGTCCGCCCGCTTGTACCCCGTAGCGCGACGTGCAAAGCCGATGGTGAACACATCGGGCTTCATCTGGATGCCGGTCTGTTTCGCGACAAGCTGGAGAAGTCTCTGCTTGGCGGCGCCGTGAGCCGAGAGGATGGCCTGATCGCCCGCGAAGAGCGCCCTGCGAACCTGGCGATAGTCGGCTCGCCAGCCGGGGCCGGTGGTATCGAGGAGGGCGCGGATCTCGGGGGAGGCCCAGGTGGGCGCGTGGATTCCGTTGGTGATGTAATCGATGCACCCGCCGGGGAACATCACGCGGCTGACTTCCGCGTGGCGGCGTGCGACAGCGCTCGTGAAGCGGCTGTAGTGCAGCGCGAGGCGGGTCATGTTGAGCTCGCCGTTTTCGACATATGGGGCGCCCTCGTAGATCGCCGACTGCTCGCCCAGAACATCAAAGACCATCGAGAGCGGGAAGTGGTCGTGCCCGGCGGCGACGGGGGTGTGCGTCGTGAACGCGCAGGATTGCCGGGTCGCCGCGATAACTTCGGGATCGGCCGGGTTTGTCTTGCGCTTGAAGGAGTGCTCCGCGAGCAGTTCGATGGTGACGAGCGCGCCGTGGCCTTCGTTCATGTGGTAAGTGCGGATGTCGCGGCAGCCCAGGGCGCGGAGCATGTAGATGCCGCCGATTCCGAGAAGTCCCTCCTGGGTGAGCCGATGGCGCTGATCTCCGGAGTAGAGCGCGTCGGTGATCTGGCGGTCTTCGGGCTCGTTCTCGGGGACGTCGGTGTCGAGGAAGAAAACCGGAACGGGAGATCCGCGGTCGTGCGACGCCTTGATGGTGTACTTCCAGGCCTGGACCGTCACTTTTCGGCCGTTGAGCTTGACGACGACTCGGGGCTGCTGAAGCTCCAGCTTATTGGCGGGGTTCCAGCGCACCGGGGATTCGTGCTGCATGCCCGACGCGTCTATGGACTGGTCGAAGTAGCCCGCTCGGTGCAGAAGCGACACGCCCACAACCGGAAGGGCAAGGTCCGCGGCGGAGCGGAGCAGGTCGCCCGCCAGGACACCCAGGCCGCCCGAGTAGGTGGGGACTGCCGGGTCCACGGCGATTTCCATGGAAAAATACGCGACGCTGGCGGAATCGGACATGTGGCCTCCGTGCCTGAAAGGGTCAAGTGTACCTCGGGCCGGGGAGCGGAATCGCGTATGCTCTGGGCTTTCCAACGGCGATCTGTATGCCCGACCCTCGTGAAACACCCGCGATGCAGCAGTATTACCGCTTCAAGAAGCGGCACGAGGGGTGCGTGCTGCTCTTCCGGATCGGCGACTTTTATGAAATGTTTGACGATGACGCTGTCGCGGTCAGCAAGGCCATCGGGCTGACGCTGACCCAGCGGACGGCGGGGGTGCCCATGTGCGGCATGCCGCACCACCAGCTCGAAACCTATCTGAAGAAACTGATCGACCGGGGGTTTCGGGTCGCGGTCTGCGAGCAGACGGAACTCGCGGAGAATGCGAAGGGTGTGATCAACCGGGAGGTGACCCGGGTGCTCACGCCCGGGACGCTTGTTGACGGCGCGCTGTTGGAAGACGGGGCGGCCGTGACGCTGGGGGCGGTGGTGTTCACCGGCTCGGGCGATGATTCGCCCGCGGCGATTGCGGTCGCGGACGCATCGACGGGCCGGTTTGTCCTGGCGCATGCGCCAGGAGGCATGGGCGGGGCTTCGATTATCGACGAGTTGAGCCGGCGCGGGGTGAGAGAGCTTCTTTATGCGGCCAGCGCGGACGGGGTGATTCCTCCCCGGGTGGCGCGGTGCCTTTCGGCGCTTGGCATCAGCGGGACGGCACGACCGCCGTGGCATTTCAGAGCTGAAGAGGCATTCGCCGCGGTCACGCAGCATTTCAAGGTGAAATCGCTCGCCGGGTTCGGGATTTCGGATTCTGACGGAGCGATCGCCGCCGCCGGCGCAATCGTGCGCTATCTGGGAGAAACACAGACGCCCGGCGAAGAGGGCAGGACCGAGTCACCGGGAAGGCGAGGGACGCTCGCCCATCTGCGGCCGCCGATTCTGGAGGCGGCGGGTCAGTGGATGACCATCGATGCGGTCAGCCTGCGTGCGCTCGAGGTTGAGCGGGTGATCCGGGCCGCGGCCGGCGCGCCCGATGGTGGCGTGGAGGGCTCCCTGCTGGGCGTCTTCCTGACCGGGCACGGTGGCGCGGTCACATCAACCGCGATGGGAAAGAGGCTCTTGCGGGACTGGCTGACGCGGCCGGCGAGGGAAATGGACGTCATCCAGGGGCGGCATGCGGCGGTGGCGGGTTTGAAAGAGGACCGGCGGCTCGCATCGGAACTTCGCGAACTGCTCAGGCAGATGCCCGATGCGGCCCGGATCGCCGGTCGGATTTCACTGGCGCGGGCGACGCCGCGCGATCTGGTCGCGCTGGCGTGCGGGCTGGCGATGACGCCGGCGATCGTCGAGCGGATCGCATCTGTGCCCACGCTCAAGGCGATTGCGGGTCGGCTCAAGGGCGCATCGGGCCTGGCTGCGATCGGCGGTCGCATCAAAGGGCTTTGCGTAGAGGAGCCGCCGGCGCATCTGCGCGAGGGAGGGCTCATTCGCGATGGGGTAGACCGGGAGCTCGACGAGGCCCGCACATTGCAGAAGGATGCGGGCAAGTGGCTGGTGCAGTATCAGGAGCGGCTGCTCCAGGAGCACGGGCTCCCTGGCCTGAAGGTGGGATACAACCGGATTTTCGGCTACTACATCGAGCTGACCGCATCGCAGGCCAGGCAGGCGCCGGCCGCATTCACGCGCAAGCAGACGCTTAAAAACGCCGAACGATACATCACGCCCGAACTGCACGAGTTTGAGCGGAAGGTGAGCACCGCCGAATCGCGGGCCCTGGCGCGGGAGCGCGAACTCTTTGACACCCTGTGCGCGGAGCTGGCGGCCAAGCTTGTTGAGGTCGCGGAACTGGCGGATGGGCTTGCAGAACTGGACGTCCTGGTTGGCTTTGCGGAGCAGGCGGTGCGGGGCGGCTGGGTCCGCCCGGAGATGGTGGAATCCTGCACGCTGTCGGTGCGGGAGGGGAGGCATCCGGTTCTGGAGCGCACGCTCGGGCGCGACTTTGTGCCCAATGACGTGGAGCTCGGGGCGGAGAATTTAACGGCCGCAAATTCCGGCGCGGCGACGCTGGCGCTCATCACCGGGCCGAACATGGCGGGCAAGAGCACGTACATCCGGCAGGTTGCGCTCGTCACTCTGCTTGCGCACGCCGGATCGTTCGTGCCGGCGGCGAGCGCCAGAGTCGGGCTCGTGGACCGCATATTCACCCGCATCGGCGCGGACGATGCGCTGCACGCGGGGCAATCGACGTTCATGGTGGAGATGACGGAGACGGCGAACATCCTGCACCACGCAACGCAGCGTTCGCTTGTCATTCTGGACGAGATCGGGCGCGGCACATCGACCCTGGACGGGCTTTCGCTCGCGTGGGCGATCACCGAGCACCTGGCCGCTCTGGGCTGCCGCACGCTGTTTGCGACGCACTATCACGAACTGACAGACCTTGCGGAGAGAGAGGATGGGGCGATCGCCGGGCGGATCCGCAACCTGCATGTGGCTGTGAGGGAGTGGCCGCTCGATGCTGCGGGTCCGGTTGCGGGCGAGCATGGGGAAACGCAGATCATCTTCCTGCACCGGATATTGCCCGGGAAGACGGATCAGTCGTACGGCATTCACGTAGCGCGGCTGGCGGGGTTGCCGCAGGCGGTGGTGGGGCGGGCGCGTGAGGTTCTCGCCAGCCTGGCGGTGCATCACGGCCCGGCGGGCGGTGTGCAGGCGGAGAGCGAGCGGGCGCGCGTGCCGACTACGCGGATCGAGCCGCCGGGCGGGCAGATGGGGCTGTTCACGGAGTATGTGCAGCATCCGGCGGTCGATGCGCTGCGCGAGATGAAGCTCGAATCGATGTCGCCGATGCAGGCGTTTGATGAGCTGAGAAAGCTCAAGGACGCGGCGAAGGCGACGAATTAGCCCGCGACGGCGTGCACGCGCTCGGGACTGATGCGACGTCCGCGCGGCCCCATCGCAAGAAAATTTGCCAGGAGCCGCGGTCCTTCGAGCGTCAGAAAACTCTCGGGGTGATACTGCACGCCCTCGACGGGCTGCCGCGACGGGTCCGCGAACACGCGGCGAAGACCCATGATGACCTTGCGTCTGCCCCCCTTGCCGTCGTCTTCGAAGGTCCAGGCGCTGACGATCCAGCCGTCCTGACCCTGGGCGGGCGGCGGGGGCACGGTCTCGGGAAGCACGACCAGCGAGTGATAGCGGGTCGCGATGAAGGGGTTGCTCATGCCCGCGTAAACCCCCTTGCCGTCGTGGTGGATCTCGCTGGTTTTGCCGTGCATCTGGATGACGTGGCGGGCGACGGTCATGCCGCTGCCGTCGGCCATGCACTGATGGCCGAGGCAGACCCCCAGGATCGGGATCCTGCCCGCGTAAGATGCGATCACGGCTCCGCTCACGCCGGCTTCTTTCGGCGTGCAGGGTCCGGGGGAGATGATGATGTGGGATGGTCCCTTCCCGGAATCGAGCGCGGCGACGGCCTCGGGCGCGATCTTGTCGTTGCGGATGACGAGCAGGTCGCGGTCGGGCTCGAGGGTGGGGTCGATCTCGCCGAGGCGCTGGACGAGGTTCCACGTGAAGGAGTCGTAGTTGTCGATGAGGAGGATCACGCGGAATGGTACGACAGGGAGCGTGCCCCGCCCCGGCGGAATAACAGCACGAACATGCACGCGGCCTGGGGGGGAGATTCGGATAGCATGAGCTTTGACGGAAGGAGGCTGCCGTGCCGCGAGCTCAAAAACACTCATGGACCGAAGTCACGTCCGACCGCCCGATGGACAAGATCGAGAGGCGGCGGATCATCGGCGAGAAGATGATGATCTCGCGTGTGCAGCTCGCCAAGGGTTTTGTCGTCGGGTCGCATCAGCACGCCAACGAGCAGTTCGCCATCGTGCTTTCGGGCAGGATGCGATTCGGTGTGGGCGGGGAGGGGACGCCGGAGCACGAAGTGATGACGGTGGTAGGGGGTGAGGTGCTCTGGCTGCCATCCAACGTGCCTCACTGGGCCGAGGCCCTCGAGGATTCGGTTGTCCTTGATCTGTTCAGCCCTCCGAGCGAAAAGACCGGGGTCGACCGGGATTAAAAGGCCTATTCTGGTCGATGCACCAGCACCCTCCCGTACTGGCAGTCAAGAAACTTGATCCGCGTGCCGCGGTCCCGGCGTACCAGACGCCCGGTGCGGCGGGCATGGATCTGTGCGCCTGTCTGCCGGGCGATTCCGTGATCGAACTTCGGGCGGGCGCGATCGCGCTGATTCCAACGGGCCTTGCCGTGGCAATTCCGCAGGGATTCGAGGGGCAGGTCCGGGCGCGGTCGGGCCTTGCGACCAAGCACGGGATCGGGCTGCCCAACGCGCCGGGCACCATCGACAGCGACTACCGGGGCGAACTCCGCGTCGCGCTCGTGAACCTGTCGAAAGAACCGTTCACGGTGACGCACGGCATGCGCATCGCGCAGCTCGTGATTTCCCCGGTTGCGCACGCGATGATCGAGCAGGTCGAATCGCTGGATGAGACCGCACGCGGCGCCGGCGGGTTCGGTTCGACCGGGCTTCACGCCGCCAGGGTCTGAGGCGGTTCAGCGTTGGCGGACCGCTGGGATCGCTGTCACGGTCGTCTCGATTTCGAACGCTTTCAGGAAGGGAGGCGCCGTGTTTCCGGGCGTCGCTCCGTCGGTCGACAGCGACTGTGGAGCGAGATTCGGCAGCGAGCCCGACGGAAGCACCGCAACCCAGATCCGTCCCACATACCGAACCTTGCCGGGCTCGGCGATCCGGATACGGCCGATGAGCCCAAGCACATCCGATTTCGCGACCGATACCGGCGCGGGGGGTTGTGGCGGAAGCGCCGCCTGAGCTTGGGGTGTTCGCACAACGGGCGCTGGGGGCACGATCGGTTCAACGGCGTCCATCGCGCTCGAGAGCAATTCCCAGCTGGATGAAGATGTTGCCGGCAGCGTGTCGTTCTCGGCGAAAATCGGTTCCAGGAAAACGCCGATCCGATTCCGCGGCAGCCTGAGCGAGTCGTATCCCGTGACCCGCAGCGGGAACGGCCGCCCCGCCACGGTTTCCGTTGGCGCGACGAGTTGAAAGTGCAGCGCTTCGGTGAGCAGCGAATCGCTGATCGGGCCGGACGCCTGTCCAGAAAGCACGAGCTCGATGAGCCAGCCCATCGGGTTGTAATCGGGCAGATTGTGTTCGGTGTTTCGCCGCAGGACCAGTTCGGCGATCGGGGTCGATTCTGCCGGCGTGAGCGTTCTTCGGGAGAGTTCTCCCCACAATCTCGGATCGATGGACGTCTGATTCGTCAGCGAGTTCTGCGCCTGCGTGAGAATCCACGCCGTCGACATCTGGCGGTAGATAAACGCCTTTGCGAATCCAACCCGGGGCAGCGGCGACAGCGTGAGCACAAACAGGAGCACAACACCCGCGCCGATCAGCTTCAGGCTCGGCTCGATCCGGCCGCGTGTCAGGCGTGAAGCCCAGGGCCGGGCACACTCCGGGCAACTTCGCGGCAGGCTCGTATCCGAAATCTCGTAGTTGCAGTACGAGCAGTGCAGCGTTGCACCGATCCGCCGGGTCAGTCCCGAGTAGAGCAGCCGAAGTCCGGCGAGGCCGGCCAGAACGCAAACGGTTCCGTTCGGAGGAAGCAGCCGCGATGCCGGAACAATCGCGACATAAAACGCAAGGCACCCCGAGATTCCCAGAAGCCAGAGCAGATCGTCCGACGAGTCGTGCGTGGGCCGGGTGAAGTCGTCCCGGATGAGGAATCGTCGCCATTGCCAGATTCCGAGCACGCCGACCACCAGGCCCCACGCGGCCCAGGTGGGCGCGAGCTGCTCGCTTCCCTGGAAGACCCCCCGATCATCAAACCCCAGAATAAGACCGGCCATCCACAGAGCCAGCGTGCACGGGATCAGCCAGAGAGAATCGCGATGGGCGAGCGCGAGCGCGGCCATCACCCGCGATTCACTCGCCGTTGTCTCCTGAAACGGAGCATGTACGGGGGATTCCGCCGGCACGCTGCCAGAATACGAAAACCCGGCCCATGTGTTCGGAGCTCGCTGCTATCGGCGGATCAGAATACGGACCGAACTCAGCCCAGGCCGCCCTTGAACTTGATCTTCTTGGACTGTTCGCGCATGCGTCGCAGGGCGGGAGTTTCTTTGAGAATCTCCTCGGCCGTGCGGGTATCGCGCGGGGCCTTGCCTCCGCCGCCAAACCCACGACCGCCGCCGCCGAAGCCGGCGCCGCCTCCCTGGCCGCCGGGGCCGCCCCGTCCGCGGCCGCGTGCCTCGCCGGCCTGACCCTGCTGGGGGCCGCCCTCCTGGATCTTGACCTCCGGAAGGGGCTTGAGGGCCTTGATCGAAAGGCTGATGCGGCGGCTGCCCGGATCGATCTTGAGGATCTTGCAGCGGACGACCTCGTCGACCTTGAGGGCATCCTCGACTTTGCCGATGCGCTTGTGATCGATCTCGGAGATGTGCACGAGCCCTTCGACACCGGCCGCGACTTCCACGAACGCGCCAAACTCAAGCAGCTTGGTCACCTTGCCCGTGACCTCGGCGCCCTCGGTGAGGGCGGTGGCGGCGGTGGCGAACGGATCGCCCTGGACCTGCTTGAGGCCGAGGCTGATGCGATTGTTTTCGAGCTCGACCTTGAGCACGCGGACTGTGACGCGCTGGCCTTCCTTGACGTGCTTTTCGACGGCCTTCTCGCCGAAGCCGATCTTGTCGTAGGAGAGATCGCTGATGTGGATGAGTCCATCCACGCCGCCGATATCCACAAACGCGCCGAAGGGCATGATCTTGCGGACGATGCCCTCGACCGTAGCGCCTTCGGCCAGGTTCTTCTTGGTCTCTTCCGCCAGTCGCTTGCGTTCGGTGTTCAGAACGTCGCGCCGGGAAAGAACGATGTTGCCCTTGCCGACGCGTTCGACGCGAACAACGGTGCAGTTCATCTTCTCGCCGACGAAGACGGAGAAGTCGGGGACCCGGTCGAGCGCGACCTGGCTCGCGGGCATGAACGCCCGGTGCCCGGCGACTTCGAGTTCAAGTCCGACCTGCTTGCCATCCTTGCCGGTCGCCACGCCGCTCACACGGGCCTCGACGACCTGTCCGGACTCGAGCAGTTCCCAGTCGGCCTTCTGGACGGCGCCGGGGCGTGAGCAGACGAACAGGCTCTCACCGGCTTCGAACTTATCGACAACGACTTCGATCGTGTCGCCGACCTTGGGAACATCGGGCTCGGGAAACTGGACGCGGGGAACGATCCCCAGTTCCTTGGGGCCGAACTCGAGGAAGATGTCGGTGGGTCCGACCGAAACAACCTGCCCGGAGCGGTGTTCGCGTCCGGCCTGGACCAGGCGGGGTCCGCGGATGTGCGCCGGGCGGCCCTGCGAGACCCTGTCGCGCTCGGCCTTCTTGTCCGCCTGCTTGGAGAGTGCATCGGCCTCCCGATCCAGCTGCGCCATCGCCGCGTCGATCTCGGCGTTCAGGTCGTCGCCGAGAAGGTCGGCTTCGACTCCGGTCGGGGCTGAATCGTTGGGGCGGGAAGACGGCGTGTTTGAGGTTGACATGGGGAGCACGAGGGGACACTCGGCCTCACGATCGCGGAATGGCCGTTGGCGACGGTTCCGCCCCGCGCGTGGACCGTGTGCCGCGCGAGTCTGCGCAAGTTGCGCAGGGTCAAGAGTGTAGCGACGCGCCCGGGTCCAAGCCAAGCCAAAGCCGGCCGCATTCACGGTGAAGATCAGCCCCAAAAGGCCTCAATGCATGGTCCGCTTGATCGCGTCCACGATGCGCTGCGCTGTCCGGACGTTGGCAAAGCCCGCCTCGGCGTCGATCGCCGGGCGTCGGCCCGAGCGCAGGGCGCCCAAAAACTCTTCGATTTCGGCCACGATCGGCTCGGCGTCGTCGACTTCCAGCGGGTCGATGTTGACCAGTTCCTGCCACTTGAGGCTCGTGAGGTCCGCCCCGCTGCGGAGCTGCTCACGCATCTCCCGCATCTGCGGCTCGTTGGCGATCCGGCGGATCATGATCCCCGACTTGGCGGCGTAATCGATCTTGATGTACGCGTTCTCGCCGGTGATCCGCGTGACGCGTTCGGTTTTCAGCGCGAGCCGGCTGGCGGTGATGTTCGCGACGCACGTGCCGACGGGCCGGCGCCACGTCAGCCTCGCGTTGCACACATCCTCGTGATCGGTGATCACGGCAACGCCCGCGGCCTGCACGTCATCGGGCTCCTGGCCCCCCATGAGCATGAGCACCACGTCAAGGTCGTGGATCATCATGTCCATCACGACGCCCACATCCACCGACCGGAACGTCATCGGGCTGACCCGATGCACCTCGATGAACCGCGGCACCACATCCTGCCCGCGGTTGGTCGCGTTCTGCATCGCCCGCATGATCGGATTGAACCGCTCGATATGGCCCACCATCAGCGTGCTGCCGGTGCGGTCCGCGATCTCCTTGATCGCGCGCGCGTTCTCAACGTCCTGCGCGAGGGGCTTCTCGATCAGGCACGCCACGCCGGCCTTGAGCAGCGGTTCGGCCACTTTGCGGTGAAACGTCGTCGGCACCGCGACGCTGACCGCGTCCACACCGGCGCGGATCAGGTCGCTCACATCCTCGAAACCCTGAGTCTCAAACTTGCCCGCGATCTCCCCGCGCCGGGCGGTATTGGCATCCACCACGCCCACCAGCTTGCATCCGGCCATCCGGGAATAAACACGGGCGTGATGCTGACCCATCCGGCCAACGCCGACAACGCCGCAGCGGATCGTGCGTCCGGCAAAGCGGTCGGTCGTTGACAGAGGGGCGGTCACTTCGATCGGAGCGGGTATCGTGGCCGAACGGGTCATAGACCCAATTCTACTGTGCCACGGCGGACTGCGTCAGGCTGGCCAGGGCCGCCGCAAGGTCTTCCTTGCGGGTCATCCCCACGAACTTCTTGGCCACCTCACCACCCTTGAAAAGGATGATCGTGGGGATGGCGGTGATGTTGTACTTCACCGAGATCTGCCGGTTGGCATCGGTGTCCACCTTGCCGATCTTCGCCTTCCCGGCGAACTGCTCACCGAGCGCTTCGATGGTCGGCGTGAGCATGCGGCAGGGCATGCACCACTCCGCCCAGAAGTCGACCAGGACGGGGACCGGGCTCTTGAGGACGTCCGCCTCGAAGTTGGCGTCGGTAAAGTTCTGAACGTGGGCGCTTCCCATAAATCACTCCTTGCGGCGATTTGCTAATGCTACCCGCCGCGGGTGCCTCGAGAAAGTTCCGGGCACCGTCTTTCTTTAGATGCCGGATTTGTCGACGGGATTCATAGCCCCAGACGGGCGGGAAATGGCGAATATTTCCGCGTGAGCCGCCACGTCGTGCACGCGGAAAAGCCTTGCCCCGGCCCGAAAATGTTCCATCGATAATGAAAGAGTGCCGGGCAGGCGTTCATCGGGCGTGGAATCTCGGCCCAGGGAAATCCTGCCGACAAAGCTCTTGCGGGAAAGACCGCTCAGCACCGGCCTGCCGAGCGTCAGCAGTTCTGGCGTGCGCCCGATGAGCTGCAGGCACTGGTCGACGGTCTTTCCGAATCCCAGTCCGGGATCCACGACCACCCGCTCGCGGGAGACTCCCTCGCTTTCCAGCCTCGTGAGCCCCGCGCTCAGGAAATCGCGGATCTGCCCGACTACATCGGTGTATGCCGGGGCGGCCGAGTAGCCGTCCGAATAGCTCTCCTGCGGGCTCGGCAGACGCCTGTGCATCAGGACGTATCCGGCCCCCGATTTCCGCAGGATGCCGATCATTTTCTCGCCGTCATCGGCCATTCCTGAAACATCGTTGATCGCGTCGGCCCCCGCCAGAAGCGTCTGCTCGGCGACCGCGCCGGATGTCGTATCGATGCTGATCGCGACGTGGTCGAGCGATCGCCGGCTGCGGATCGCCCGCACGACCGGCAGAATGCGTCGGAGCTGTTCCTCCGCCGCTACGGGCGTGGAGCCCGGCCGCGTCGACTCTCCCCCGATATCCAGCACACAGGCGCCCTGGGCGGCGAACTGCTCGGCCGTGCGAACGGCGTCGTCCGCTGTGGCGAGCTTCCCGCCATCGGAAAAGCTGTCGGGCGTGATGTTCAGAATCGCCATCAGCCTCGGCTCATGGAGACTGATCGATCTGCCGTTGGCGAGTTTCCAGAGCGTCACGCGCCGATGGTAGCTGCCCGTATCCCCCAATAAAAAAGGGGCGCATCGCTGCGCCCCTCTGCATGTTCGCGATCGATTTCTTAGAACCGCGGCTTTTCTTCCTTCTTGTCGTTGTCATCGTCCATGTCGTCGCCGTCGCCCCGCATCTGATGCATCACGTCGCCGATTGTGCTCAGGACCTGCGTCGGCGCGTACACGCGGATGTGCATTCCGCCGTTGTCGCCGGTGGCCGCGAAGCCGATGGGCGGCACGTCCGCCGGGACCTTGAGCTGAACAGGCTTGCCCGTGAAGGAAAGGCCCATCTGCACCAGGTCGAACACGCTCTTGGTGCCGATCAGGCCCCGCATCATCGAGCCCTTGGGCAGACCGGCCGTCGCCGCCGCCACGCCCTTGTCGTCCGCGAGCGTGTTCTTGCCGGCCCGGGCGTCGAGCGCCTGCTGCATGACCTGGGTGTTCGGCGAATAGGTTGTGATGAGTGCGTCCTTGGTTGTCGCAAGGAAGCCGCTCATCTGCCCGGTGGCGCCGAAGATGAACATATTGACCATCGCCAGCTGTGCCGCGGCCGGGTCGTTCGGATCCATCTTCGGCTTGACCGTCCAGCTGTCGAGCTTGACGCCGCCCACTTCCGCCGCGTTGGGCGTCACGCTCGCGTCCATCTTCATCGGACCTTCCGCGGCGCCGGCGAGCTTGAACTGGTCGAGCAGCATCGTCTTGAACGCCCCCGGATCGCTGGTCCGCTGCTGCACGACAACGCCGCTGAACAGCCCGGCGCCCGCGAGCAGTGCGGGCGAATAGCCCATCACCGCGTCAATCCCGTTGAGTTTGTCGATGTTTTTGGCGAATTGACGGACGGCCTGCGTCTGGGAGTCGATCATCTTGATCGTCGTCTCCATCTGCTTGGCCTTGGCCGGGTCGGCCTCGGCCTGCTTCTGAAGCTCGTCCTTCATCGTGGTGATCGTGCCCTCCGCGAGCGAGCCGATGTTCTTGATAACCGTGCGGGTGCCGGGCGCCGAGGTATCGAGCGAAGTGGCGAAGAGATAGGGGCTGGCCGGCAGCGCCGCGAGCGTTCCGTCCGCGTTTCCGGTGCTGTTGAAGAAGCCCGCGATCTCGCTCTTGGCTTTGAACTGAGCCCCCAGGTCGAACGAAAGTCCTTTTTCTCCCAGCCCGATCGCGCCGACGCACGCCTGCGCATCACGCGCAAACGCGCGGGCGACCTGCTCGAAAGGGCCGATCAGCTTCGCGAGCGTTTCGCCCGGCAGCATGCCCGCCATCGGATTTCCGCGCCGGCCTCCACGCTTCACTTCCTTGGAGGCCTTGTCGATGCTCTTTTCAAGATCGGCACGCAGCGCATCCATATTGGCATAGACAAGAACATCGGCCTCGGACGCGATCTGCCCGCCCACCGGACCGAGCGCCTCTTCGTGCGTCTTGAGCATCTTCTCGCCGGGCTGGAAGTTCGTCACCGGGTCTTCCGCCGGGCTCATCGCGACCCAGCCGCCGCCGATGTCGCGGACGAAGGTGGGGGAGTCGCCGATGCCGTCAACCTTCGCGACCTTGGCTTCGGGGTCGCCCCCGAGCTGCTTGACCATCGCCTTGTAATCGCTCACCTGGGCGATCAGAATCGCCCGCTCCATTGGATCGGAAGGTCCGGCATCCTGGCCTTCGGCCGCCTTCTTTTCGGGCGCGGGCATGATCACCAGCGCGACCGAGCCGTCCTTCTTGAATCCGGGCGTATCACCGATGGTGTCTTCAAGTTCCTGCAGGCCCTCAAGCTCTTCAAATTTCAACATCTCCGCGTAGGTGCGGATGCGCTTGCTCGTCTGCTCGAAGTTGTCCGTTGCGACGACCGCCACCACGCCCTTGGGAATCCGGTCAAAGGCCGCCGGAATCTTGGCGAGTGCCTGCCCCGCGAGAAGAACCAGCGCGAGCCCGGCACCATGCACCACTGGGAGGCGGCGCTTGGTACGGGCGAACACGCGGCGGGTGGTTTCAGCGAGCATCAGAGAATCCTTTCGTGTTGAAACGGTGCATAATTCGCGCGGGAGTATAAGAGGCGACGGGCGCACCGTCCCCCCTCCAGCAGCCTTGTTGGGATAGGCGGGCCGCCGTTTTCGTCAGGCGGCCTGATGCCCCTGCGTCGTGCCTTCGGGACCCTCTTCTTCCGAGTCATCTTCCCCGTCCGACTCGGCTTCGACCTCGCCGGCAGAATCCTCGGGAGATTCGGCGGCGGCGGCGGGGGCCGCCGTCGCTGTGGCGGTCCCCTCCTGGCCTTCTCCCGCGAACAGCTGCGTCTGCTCGGCGTCGCGTGCTGGCCACGCGATGCCCTTGGAGGCGGCCTCTTCCTTCGCCATTTCCTTCATCATCTCCCACTCGTCCACGGTGATGAGCACATCGCGCGCGACCGAGCCCTTGTGATCGGAGATGATGCCCGCGATTCCCATGAGGTCGATCAGGCGGCTCGACCGCGTATAGCCGATCGCCAGCCGGCGCTGCAGAAGCGAAACGCTGCCGCGCCGCGACTCCAGCACGATCTCGACGGCGCGTTCGAAGAGAGGGTCTTCCTGCGCCGCCTTGAGACTCGCCGAAGAGTTGTTCTTGCTCTGGAGCAGGCGTTCCTCGTCCGAGAGGTTGCCCAGGCCCGAGCCTTCCTCGCTCGACTTGCGCAGTGTCAGGAGCTGCCGCTCGAACGTCGGAGTCGCCACCTCCTTCATGAACTTCACAACCTTGCGGATCTCGCTGTCGGTCACCAGCGTGCCCTGGGCTCGGCTGAGATCGTTGCTGCCGGGGTTGAGGAAGAGCATGTCGCCGTGGCCCAGCAGCAGCTCGCCGCCCTTGCTGTCCAGCACGATGCGTGAGTCCATGCCGCTCGCGACCTTGAACGAGATGCGGCAGGGCATGTTGGACTTGATCAGGCCGGTCACCACGTTCGCCTGCGGACGCTGAGTCGCCAGGATCAGGTGAATTCCGACCGCGCGGGCCTTCTGGGCGATGCGGATGATGTGCCCTTCGACTTCCTTGGCGGTCATCATCAGGTCGGCCAGTTCGTCGATGATGAAGACCATGTACGGGAGCTTGCGCGGAATGCGGGCCGCTTCCTCGTCGCTCTTGAGGCCCATCCGCTCCTTGAGCTCTTCCCATGGAAGGTCGTTGTAGCTCGCGATGTCGCGGCAGCCGGCCTCCATGAGCAGCTCGTACCGCTCGTCCATCTTCACCGTCGCCCACTCCAGGATCGCCGCCGCCTTGCTCATCTCCGTCACAACCGGGCTCATCAGGTGCGGGATGTCCTTGAACTGGCTCATCTCGACCATCTTGGGGTCGACCAGCACCAGCTTCAGCTCGTTGGGCTTCTTCGTAAAGAGGAAGCTCATGATGATCGTGTTCATGCACACGCTCTTGCCCGAGCCGGTCGTGCCGGCGATCAGCATGTGCGGCATGCGCGTCAGGTCGGCGATCAGCGGCTGACCCGTCGCGTCCTTGCCCAGGAACATCGGCAGCTTCATCTTGCCGAACAGCTCCGTCTTGCCCATCAGTTCCTTCAGCCGGACCTTCTCCTTCGTCGGGTTGGGCACCTCGATGCCCACCGTGTCGCGACCGACCTGGTTGGGCACGATGCGGATATTGACGGCCTTGAGCGAACGGGCGATATCGCTCGCGACCGCCTGCACCACGGCAACCTTTGTCCCGGGCGCCAGGCGCACGTCATACAGCGTGATCACCGGGCCCGACTCGATGCCCACAACCTCGCCCGCGATTCCGTATTCCTTCATCGCCGACTCAAGAGCGATGCCCTGCTGGCGCACGATCTCTTCGAGCTTCTCGTTGAAGTTCTCTTCCGGTTCTTCCAGCGTGTCGAGCCCCGGGAAGCGGTAGCCCTCCATCTCCGAGGCGTTCTGCAGTCCTTCCAGATCCGCCTGCGTCGCGATCTGCTTGTCCTTCTGGCCGAACGCGATCGGCAGCTTGTTGATCTTCTCACGCAGCGAGTCGCGATCGAAAACCTGCGGCGCGCCGGGGAGTTCGTCCTCGCCGACTTCCTTCGTCGATGTGTTCGGAGCGATCGCGGTCGGAACCGACTCCCCGTCCTCTTCGGTCTCTTCTTCCGCTTCCACCGCGGCCCGCTCGATGCCCGCCTGTGAATTCGCCAGGTCCGGATCGACTTTGACCGCGGCGGGTTCATCCTGCGGCAACAGTCCGAATTCCGCGAGCCTCGAGCGCGGAGATTCCATCGGCGTTTCGCCGGGGAACATCGCTTCGGGCGCCGCGTTGGGATCGGTCAGCCGCCGGAAGCTCTTGGGCTTGGTTTCTGTGATGGTGGTCTCGACCGGGGCGTTCTGGGCGCCGCTGCCGCGCAGGCCGGTGAAGAACCGGGAGAGGAAGCCCGCCCCGCCCTTCGCCGTCGCGACCGTCGCCTTCGCGGCGGCCGGTGCGACAACATCGGCCGTGAACTTCGCGGTCGCAGCGCCGGCGACGGCAGCCGCGGGTGCGCCCTTCTCACGCATCCAGTTCCAGCTCCAGCCCACTCCCAGGTTCAGCCATTCGTCCGCCGCCACCACCAAACCGACAATCCCCATCGCGCCAAGCCAGATCGCGGTTCCGACCGGCCCAAAGCGGAACATCAGCTGCTCCACACCGACCGTGCCGATGACGCCGCCCGGCAGATCGGGCAATGCCGCCGTCGCCTTGAAAACCAGAGCCTGAAAGCCCGAAACGCTCGCCGCGAACATCACGATGCCGATCAGCCGCACCGCGAGGTGGCTCACGCTCGTGCCCACAACACCCGATGCGAGCACGATCCCGCCCAGCACGAACAGCACCCACGCCCCCGCGCCCATGTAATAGATGGACCAGTAGCTCATCGCGGCGCCAAAGGCTCCGCACCAGTTGTGAACCGGGCTGTTGGCCGGCCACTTGACATGGCTCGGCGGATCGCCCGGGTCAAAGCCGATCAGGCTCGCCAGCATGAAGATCCAGATGAAGAGCAGGAACATCAGCCCAAGCTTGCGACCGATGCCCGAAACCTCGATCCCGCGTGTTGCCGCCTGATTGGAACGTCGAGAAGCCATATGAAGTATGCCTCAGCAAAGGCGAAGCCGGTCGACTTCGGGCTGGCCAGGCTCCTTCACGATCGGAGCATGGCACAACCCGCGGCAGACCGCCACGTCTCCACCGGTATCGGCGTTCGGGTGCACAAATCGGTAGAAACTGCGCGGGCTCCGGTCATCGCAATTCCAAGGGCAAAAGCCCGCCCGGACAACCCTGAAAACACACCGGCCGGCACCAGCGCTCGACCGCCCTCGGCCCGACCGCCGTGGTGTCGGGCCGATTCGTCGCGGGGAATGGTCCGCCGTGGATCATGCCCGCGGCCACGCGCACGCCCGTCGGGACTCCGTTGAAAATGATGCGGCCGGACTTATTCACAATCGCCGGAAGCAGTTCACCCACCGTTGGGCCGTCGGAATCGTCAAACCAGAGTGAGAGCGTGAGCGAGCCGGGCAACTGCTCGATCGCAAGACGAGACTCCTCCAGTGTCCCCGAAAGGACCACCGCCGCCGGTCCGAACATCTCGGTCTCAAGGATCTCCGGGATCGACAGCCCCGCCCGCGTCGGCGCTGTCAGCAGCAAAGGCATGGTTTCCCTGGCGGCGGTGTGTGCCGAGATATCTTCCCCAACAGCTTCCGCGACCCGGGTAACCGAATCGACGAAGCCAGCCCGAACGCCCGGCGACAGCATCCGCCGGGCCGGATGACGCTGGAGTTCGGCCTCCAGCAGTTCGGCAAAGGACCGATCGTTCGAGGGCACGAGGACAATCCCCGGACATGTGCATTGCTGCCCATGCCGGGCGGCAATCGAATCGGCAAGAGCCCGTGCAATCGCGGCGGCACGCCCCGCAAGAGCCCCCTGGAAAATGATGTTCGGGTTGACGCTCCCCATCTCCGCAAAGACCGGAATGGGTCTTTGCCGCGCACCTGCAATCCGGACCAGCGTCATCCCCACCTTCGTCGAACCCGTAAATCCAACCGCCGCGGCCTGCGGATGTTCCACAACCACGCGAGCCAAAGCCGCCGTCTCTTTCCCGTCATCTTCGATGTAGCACAGCAAATCCGGGTCAAACCCGGCGCTGCGGATCGCGTCTCTCGCAACTTTGGCAAGCAATTGCCCCGTCTGCCGATGCGCCGGATGCTCCTTCACGACCACCGGGCATCCGGCTGCAAGCGCGCTCGCCGTGTCCCCGCCGCAGACGCCATACGCCAGCGGAAAATTGCTCGCGCCAAACACAATCACCGCACCCTGCAGCGGCACCAGCATCGACCGCACGTCATGATTCGGCCCGATCGCTCTGGCCGCGTCCGCCTCCGGCACCGAAATCGCCGCCCGCACCCATTTCCCGTCCTCCACAAGATCGGCAAACATTTCGAGCGTCCGCGTCATCCGAGAAAACTCGGGCGCGAGCTCTGCCTCGGTCAGGGCGGTTTCAGAGGCCGCCGTCGCCAGGATGAGCGACCTGCCTTCGTTCAGCGCGTGGGCGATGGCACGCAGGATCGCTGCTTTTCGAGACGGCCCACATTCGCGCCAGCCCCGCTGAACAGCCGCCGCCCTTTCGATACTCTCGGTTGCCTTCATCCCAAAAGCGTACCGGATGATCGCCGGGCGATACGCTCCACCAGATGAAATCCGATCCATCCATCTCCGGCGTTGGCGAACTCGTCCCCGATCTTCCCCGCAAGGTCGGCTTCTGGGGCGCCATCGCGGTCATGGTGGGGGTCGTCATCGGCAGCGGCATCTTCCGCACGCCCACAACCATCGCCCAGAACCTCGGCGACCCCTGGCTCATCCTCGGCCTCTGGTTCCTCGCCGGCCTCATCGCCCTCTGCGGGGCGCTCACCTTCGCCGAACTCGCCGCGATGATGCCCCGTTCCGGCGGCGTCTACGTTTTCCTCCGTGAAGGCTTCGGCCGCTGCCCCGCCTTTGTCTTCGGCTGGACCTACATGCTCATCACCAAGCCCGCCGCCGCGGGCGGAATCGCGATCGTCTTCGCGGAACACTTCAATACGCTCACCGGCCTCAACTGGAATGCGCCCAGACTCACCTGTGTCGCGCTTTTCATCCTCACGCTCATCAATGTCCTGGGCGTCCGCGGCAGCGCACGCTTCGCCATCGTCGTCACCGGCCTCAAGTACATCGCGATTGCCGCCGTTGTCGTTCTCGGAGTCGCCGCCGCCCTCCGTCAGATCAGCCGCGGCGAATCGGCCGGTCATTTCCAGTCCGTCCCCTCTCCAAAAACGCTGTTCGAAGCCATCGTCCCCGTCATGGCCGCCATCATGTGGACCTACGACGGCTGGGCCGACGTCGGCGCCATCGCCGGCGAAGTCAAAAACCCCGAAAAAACGCTCCCACGCGTCTACATCGTCGGCACCTTCGCCGTGATCGCCCTCTACGTCCTCGCGAACGCCGTCTACCTCTGGCACATCCCGCTCCCCGAGATGGCCAAGACCGAGACCGTCGCCCCGCTCCTGCTGCAGATGCTCGTCGGCCCGATCGGCGCCGCGGCGGTCACCGTCATCATCATCGTCTCCACCCTCGGCTCCTCTCACGCCAGCGTGATGACCGGTGCACGCGTCACCTTCGCCCAGGCACGCGACGGCCTGCTCTTCCGCTTCCTCGCACGGATTCATCCCAGGTTCGAGACGCCCGCCGTCGCCCTCTGGGTCCAGCTCGCTCTCTCCTGCATCGCCGTACTCCTCTTGCAGGATTTCTCCAAGCTCGCCGACAGCTTCGTCTTCACCATGTGGATCTTCTACGGCATGGGCGCGATCTCTCTCTTCATCCTCCGCGCCAAGCATCACGCGCAGGACCGCCCCTTCCGCGTCCCCGGGTATCCGATCGTTCCCGCAATCTTCGTCCTCGCCAGCCTCGCGATGACCGTCCTCTCCATCCAGAGCGACCCCAAGACCACACTCATCTGGCTCGGCGTCCTCGCCGCCGGAGTCCCCGTCTATTTCATCTGGACTCGCTTCTTCCCGGCGCCACAGCCCGCGCAGTGATCCCTTCCAATTTGGGGCATTGGCAATTTGGCCCTTTGGAAATTTGCTATGGCCCTCTGGCCATTTAGTCACTGCTTCGGGTCGTACGCCATCGCAAGATCTTCTTGCGACAGGTCCCGCTTGAAGTCATCAAGCGCCCGGTTCAACATCTCCACCGTCCGCTGCGCCGCGGCGACCGCATTGTCCATCGAGCTCTTGCCCGTCACCTTCTTGAGCTGATCCCCCAGCTTTAGTTCCGAAAGCCGCTTGTCCGAAACCTGCCGGGCCTCGGTCAAAGCCGCGAGCAGGCTCTCCGCCTTGTCGCGGGCCGCGATCGTTTCTGCAAGGATTCTCTGGCGTTCCGAGAGCGACATAGTTTAGAGTGTACGAGCCGATGTCTCCATGCGGCCATGCCGCCCGTCCTCCCCCAAAAAAGGCCTCAAGATCGGGCCTTGGCCGCTTTCCCGGACCGCTTTCCCGCCGGCCGTGCCCCGGCTTTCGCCGCGGCCTTTGGCCCCTTCTTCGAATCGCGCGAAGCCGCGTGCTTCGCCAGCGACGCCTCCATCATCTCGATGTACTTCTTCGCCGGCATCCGCCTGATCGCTTCACCAATCACATCAAGCGCGAGGTCCTCAACCTTCTTGAACCGGATGCACGCCTTCCCCATGTCCAGCTTCTTGCCGCTCTTCTTCCACGCCTCGGCAAACCACTTCGAATGCTCCGATTCTCCGTAGATGCACATCAGGTAGATCGACATGTAGTTCTTCTGCGATGCGAGCCCGGCGAACGGAAGGGGCTGCTCCGGGTTGCAGTGATACCCGGCCGGATAAACGCGGTGGGGCACGTGATACCCCATCATGCCGTACCCCATTCCCTCCTCATAGTCTTTATCCAGATTCTTCAGAATGACCTTCCGAACCGCTTCCAGGGCCGCCCTGCGGTCCGCCGGGAGCGACGCCAAGTAGGCCGCGACGGTGCTTGCTTTGCTCTGCATGGCCCAAGTGTACTTTCCGGCCCGCTCCTCCTACCCCCAAAGCCGTCCCTCACCCGAAAAATACCGAATTGCAAAAAACCGCATTCTCTGTGGTACTTGCGAGCCACTTTTGTTAAGCTCACGATTCGTAGGTCCCCCGCCCGTGTAGGAGCGTGCGGGGACACGGGCGAAGTGCCCGACTTTGCGGGAGAGACAAGGAGTATTTCAATATGCGTACGTTCTGCTGTGTTTCCGCCGGCGCGGTGGCCCTCTTTGCCGGCGCGAGCGCCCATGCGCAGCTCGTTTTCGGCACCACCACCCCGACCACCTCCAACCCGGCCGCCGTCTATCTCGATATCGCCTCGGGCAACACCGCCACACTCTGGAATTCCGCCAGCAACAAAAAGGTCAACGGCCTCGCCGCCGACACTGTCAATAAGAAGCTCTATTCAAACGATGCCGCCCGCCTGAACGTCTGGAACTACGGCAGCCTCGGCACAGCGCCGACTTTCATCGCCGGCATGTACCGCACCAACGACAACATCACTTTCACCGCCACGGGCGTTGATGGTCTCGCCTTCACCGGCGGAAAGCTCTACGCCTCGACCTCGTTCGGAAGCACCGTCTATAAGAAGGGCATCTATCAGGTCAACACCACGCCCGATGCCGGCTCTCACTGCGTGATGACCCCCGTCTGGCTTGATCCCACCGGCGTCGGCACCAACAGCGGCACCATCCAGTTCGGCGGCATCGACTTCAACCAAGCCGACGGCAAGTTCTGGGTCACCAACGGTACCGACACCACCGGCTCCGGCGGCACCTATCAACGCGCCATCTACACCGTCGACGCACTCAACACTGGCGCCATGGTCAAAGTCGCCGACTTCCCCGCCGGCCACAACCAGATCGACGGCCTCGCCATCGGCGGCGGCTACGCATGGCTCACCGAGCAGGCTCCCGGTTCCAGCACCGTCAACATCTTCGGCTTCAACCTCACGACCCTGACCTACGACAAGTCCTTTACGTTCGCCCTCGCCGACGCTTCTCAGCGAGCCAGCGGCGCCTGCTGGGCACCGGGCGCGTACTCGGTTCCCGCTCCGGCGTGCGCTTTCCTCTTCGCCGCCGCCGGAGGCCTCTCGTTGGTCCGCCGTCGCAAGTAAGAAAACCCCGACTTAGATCGCAGCAAACCCCGGCCCCATCAGGCCGGGGTTTTTCTTTGCCCTCTTACGGCTCGCCCCACGCCCCGTCGGCGTGCCGCTCCGCGTTGAACCAGTCTTCCGCAAACTCCGGAGCTTCGATCCGCTGAATCACCAGCTTGCGGATCGGGCCTCCCTTGTGAGGCCCCATCGGTGGCCCCATCGCCGGCCCCATCACCGGTCCCTGCCGTGCCATTCCCGGCTCGTGCGCCGGCCGAGGCGGGGGCGGCCCCGCGCCCTCAGGCGGCGGAAATCCCCCCGGCGGCGGTGGACGCATCCGTCCACCTCTCTCCGGCCCGCCGCCAAACTCCTCCGCAGGCGCGCCCTCGCGATCAGGCCGATCCGGCGGACCGCCTTCCGCATCGCGTGGCCCGGCGCCATCCCGCCCGCGCGCCGGAGGCAATGGCCGATCCCAGTCCATTTCCAGCCGCTCGAGCAGCTTCGTCTCCGCATCAATCCAGACCGCAACCCGATCCGCAAGGCCCCGCGTTGAACTCTCACGCCGCACGCCGCCAATCTTCTGCACCACCCGATCGCCGATGCGCTCGCTCTCCAGCGTGCTCAGATCAAAGCTGTTTGTCAGCGTTTCCAGAAGCGTGTCCACCGAATCCGCCAGCACCGGCTCCCCGTCCGCCGTCGCCCAGCGCGGCCATGCTTCCCGCGCGTGCGCACGCTCGATGCCGCCCTGCCGCCGAATCGCCCACTCCCCGTTCGCATCACGCCCGGCAAGGACCGTGTGCCCCTGCGGAGCATGCAGGCGCAGCAGGAATCGCCCGTCGGCGCTGTCAAAAACCCCTTCGGCCTTCTCGGGCAGGGCCGACTCGCCCGGCTTGAGCGTGCGGATCTCGTAACGGTGATCGCCCGCCCCGCGAACCGCCGAGAGAGACGCCAGCACCGTCGCCCTCGCCTGGCTTGTCGCGGGTGTCACCATCAGCCACGAGCCGACGCCCAGCGCCAGCGCAAACGCACAAAACGCCGCGACCCTGCGCAGCCTTCTCCCGCGCACCGGCACGGCCCGTCCCGATTTCGCGACCGCCCCAAGCGCTGCATCCGCACGCCGCTGCGCCGCGTCGTCCGCCCGTTCGTGGATCGCGCCAAGCACCCCGTGCACAAAGAGTTCATCCGCCCGGGACTGGTCACTCCCGTCCTCCGAAGGCCCGACAAACTCCGGCCTGCCACGTCCGGCTTCGTTCATGAGATCACCCCCGACCTTCGCATGCATTCCGCGAGCGCCGACCTCGCCCGCTGGATGCGCTTCTTGACCGTCTCCTCCGCCACCTGAAGGGCCTCAGAAATCTGTTTCAGCATCATCCCTCGCGCGTAGGTCATCTCCACCACCTCACGCATCGGCCCCGGCAATTCGGCGATGCAGCGCACGATTCCATCCGTGCGCTCCGAGAAGCGGGCTCCCACAGCATCGAATCGCGCGTCCAAAAGGTCCAGCACCTCGCGTCGCTCCACCGCCAGACGCGCGCCACGCCGCCGCCCGTGATCCATCGCAAGATTCCGCGCGATCCCCCGCAGCCACGCTCCAAAGTCGCGCGCGCGGTCGAAATCGTTCATGCGGCGCCAGGCCACCATCAAAACCTCCTGGAACAGATCGTCGATGGCGGGGTCCGATCCCAGCAGGCTGCGCAGGTAAGCCCCGAGCATTTCCGCCTCTCCGCGGACCAGCCGCTCGAACTCACTCAGCGGGTTCCCTGCATCAGCGCTCGACAATGCGTTCTTCCGTGGTAATTGGCCGGTGGGGGGCCTGAGGGGACATAAACGGGCTCAGAGATCGATCATTGCAGATTTCTTTCCGGTTCGTCCGGACCATGTCCCGCACCGCCCGCCCGCCCCCAACTGACTCCGGGCAATAACCCCGGAGGTTCCGCATGAAAACCAGGCCCGCCCTCTTCTGCCTCATCTGCTTCCCTCTTTCAGTCCTCGCCCAGGAACCAACGCTCACCACCTGGAGACAGAACGCCACCGGCGCCAAGGGGCAGAGTTCCGACACTTTCATCAACAACGTCCTCAGCACCATCCTCGCCGACGTGCAGCAGGTCCGATCGACCGCCACCAGCACCTACATCAACGCGACAGGCGTCCCCGCCTATCCCATCGGCCCTTGGCCAAGCAACCCCAACACGCCCTCCAACCAGAACATTCTCGCCCGGTTCCCGCGAACGCCGCAGGCCCAGTCCGGCACGCACACCGCAACCGGACTCGGCGCGATCGGCCTCTGGATCGATGGCGTCGAGATCTTCAACGCAAAGGACGCCCGTTCCTACCAGAACAAAGGCATCTGGAATCAGAACGCCGTCATCGTCGAGGGTCCGAGCTTTGACTCCGCGGGAGGCCATCCCGCACCCGGCGGCGCCTACCACCATCACCAGACTCCGACCGGCCTGAGAGTCCAGCTCGGCGATAACGGCACCCGCCACTCTCCCCTTCTTGGCTACGCCTTCGATGGATTCCCCATCTACGGCCCCTACGGATACGCCAATCCCAACGGGAGCGGCGGTGTCGTCCGCATGGATTCAAGCTATCGCAAGCGTTCCATCACCACCCGCACCACACTCCCCAACGGCACCGTGCTGACCGCGGCCAACTACGGACCCGTCGTCAGCACCCAATACCCCCTGGGCTACTACCTCGAAGACTTCGAATACATCCAGGGCCTCGGCCATCTCGATCAGTACAACGGAAGGTTCTGCATCACGCCCGACTACCCGGGCGGCACCTACGCCTACTTCACAACGATCGACGCCTCCGGCTCACCCGCCTATCCATACATCCTCGGCCCGCAGTACTACGGAGTCCTGGCGACCGATAACACGTCGCACTCCGTTTCCGTCCCGGGCACCGCCGTCAAGTACTGCGAGGCCGACATCAGCTGCGACGGCCAGATCGACGACGCGGATTTTGCACTCTTCGCCCCCATGTACGACATCTTGTTGTGCACCGACAGCGCCATGAGCCCCGGTTGCCCGGCCGATCTCAACCACGACGGCGCAGTCGATGACCAGGATTTCGTGCTTTTCGCTTCCGCGTACGATGCCTACCTCTGCCTCTAGCACCCGGCCTAAAGAGCGGCGGTCTTCCATGACAGCAAACAGGCTGCTCCTCTTTCTCTGCCTGTTCCTCTGCGCTTCCCCGCACACACAGGCCCAAACCCGGCAATTGACCGTCCGAATCGATCACGTCTTCGGCGACAAGACGCTGCCGTTCGATGATGTCAGCCTGCGGACTTCCGGCGGCAACACCATCTCTGTCTCCCGCCTCTCCTATCTGCTCTCCAATATCACGCTGTTTCGCGAGAGCGAACCACCCCTCAGGCTCGACACGCTCGCATTCATAGATGCGCCCGGCGGCCGCACCTCGTTCCAGCTCCCGCCGGTTCCCTCGGGACGCTACAAGGGCATCGCCTTCGATATCGGGCTCGACCCCGTGCTCAATCACAGCGATCCCACCCGATATCCCGCGGGGTACCCGCTGAATCCCAATCTGAACGCCCTGCACTGGAGCTGGCAGGGCGGCTACGTCTTCCTCGCCATCGAAGGCCGCTACGTCCTTCCCGCCGATCAGCTCGGCGGGTATTCCTACCACATCGCAACCGACGCCCACCTCATGCACGCCGAGTTGGCCCGCGACTTTTCCATCGACCGGGATTGCACGCTCGATCTTTCGATGGACGTTGCCCGTGTGTTCTCTTCAGGCGCCACGATCACGATCCGACACGCGTTCGGCGAGGATTCCACCCATTCGGCAGAGGGCGATGCGCTCGCCGCACGCATCGCCGCAAACATCCCGAGCGCCTTCTCGATCCACGGTACCTCCGAATCCACCGGCGAAACCCGCGTCCGGCCGGTGGCGAGCGAGCCCCCTCCGGGAACCCATCGTTATTTCTTCCAGACCCCCCGCGGCTTTTCCGATCCGGAGCTGCCCCCCGACAACCCCCTCACGATCGAGGGCGTCCGCCTGGGCGAGCGCCTCTTCTCGGAGCGCAAACTCTCCATCAACGACACCCAGTCGTGCGCCGACTGCCATGTTCCCTCTCAGGCCTTTTCTGACGCCGGTCATGCCTACAGCAAGGGCGCTCTGGGCGAGCCCGGCCGCCGCAACACGATGCCCCTGTTCAACCTCGCCTGGGCGGGCTCGATGACCTGGGATGGAAAACGCGCCCGGATCCGCGACCAGGCGCTCGCGCCGATCGCCGACGCGAGGGAGATGAACCAGTCCCTCGATGCCGGCATTTCCAAGCTCGAGAGCGACGGAACCTACCCCGCCGCCTTCCGGCAGGCGTTCGGCTCTCCCGGCATAACCGCCGATCGCATCGGCCTCGCGCTCGAGCAGTACCTGCTCACCCTCGTCGCGGCCGACTCCAAGTTCGACCTCGCCATGCGCAGCGAAGCCGAATTTACCGAGGAAGAGATGCGGGGCCTCTCGCTCTTTGTCCAGGAATTCGATCCCGTCCGCGGCCGCCTCGGCGCCGACTGCTTCCACTGCCACGGAAACGAGCTCTTCACCAACCAGCTTTTCGCCAACAACGGCCTCGATTCGGTCTTCGCGGATCCCGGCCGCGCCAGCGTTACCGGCCGCCCCGCCGACGCCGGCCGTTTCAAAGTCCCCTCGCTCCGCAACGTTGAACTCACCGGCCCCTACATGCACGACGGCCGCTTCGCCACGCTCGAAGAAGTCGTCGATCACTACGCCGACGGCGTGCAACCCTCCGATTCGCTCGACCCCAACATCGCCAAACACCCCGAAGGCGGACTCGCCCTCTCCTGCGAAGATCGCAAGGCCATCGTCGCCTTTCTCAAGACACTCACCGATTCCCGGTATCGTCCCGTCCCGTGAGCGCCGATCCTGCAGTGATAATCAAAATGCAACAACCCCGCGTCTTGCGGGGCGGCTGCACGGGCGTGCTGGGGGGCACCCGAAACGATCAGAATCCGGCTACCCGCAGAGCAGCTCGTTGTACGCCGACACAAACACCACAAAGTCCGAGTCATCAACCTGTGAGTCAAAGTTGAGATCGGCCGTGCAGGGCGCGGGCGAGTCCGGGCAGAGCAGATCGTTGTACTGCCCCACGAAAACGACAAAGTCCGAGTCGTCCACCTGGTCATCACCGTTCAGATCCGCCTGGCACGAGGAAACGGCGATGTCGCTGTACGTGATGTCGTTCACAGTCCCGCCCAGCACCAGCGGATTGCGCGTGTGCTGCCAGCGGAAGCCCGCCCAGGAACCGTCGTTGAAACCGTTCGCATCTGCGCCGCCGGGGTCGAAGGTGTTCGTCACTTCCTTGTGGAACCCGGTCGAGATGTTGTCAAACGTGACCTTGTACGCCGCCTCGCTCCCCTTGATGCCCGGCGCGTAATACCGGTATTCCATGTGCAGCAGATCGCCCTTGGTGAAAGCGTCCGTTCCGTTGTTGTGGTCGCCGATCAGGCTGAACTGCTGGTTCGCCCCGCCCACAAAGACCGTCCCGTTGCCCACGACGAAGATTCCCCCTTCGTCGATGAACCCGCCGCCGCGATCGTTCCCGAAAAAGATCCCGCCCTCGGGCTGCTGATTCCATAGCAGCCCCGAGCCATCCAGGTCGACGTTCGAAATCATCTGCATCCGATAGGCGATGTGGAAATTCTGCCTGTTCATCAGCCCCAGGCGCGACGCCCCGCCGTCCGAGCTCAGCATCGCAAAGTGCCGGTTCGCAAACTTCTGGGGGTCGGAAGTGCCCGGAGGATTCATCGCCTCGTTGATCTGGGCGCCGCTCGTCCCCGACGTGTTCGACAGGATGATCGAGCTCGGATAGTCGTTGAAATTCCGCAGTTCCAGCCGCAGACTGTCCGTCTGCGTGATGTCCGCGGCGGCCGTCGAACCGCACACCACAAGCAACCCGCACATCATCGTTCTCATGAAATCCTCTCCTCTTTCGCCGTCTTTTTCCTCTTCCCGCGCACGGCGTCCCGCGGCAGATGAGCCTGCCCGAATCAGTTATCCACCATGTGAACACTCCGTGATGAATCGCTCATCCCGCACCGCACTCTGATACCCTTTCAGCCATGGCACAGCCCGCCTACCGCGTCTTCCACCGCCTCATCGACGGCAAGCCGGCGCTCGCCCTCATCGATGAAACCGCAAACCAGAACAGCCGGCGACTCCCGGAGTGTGTCATCGCCTG
The DNA here is from genome assembly GCA_018242625.1 of Planctomycetota bacterium. GTDB lineage: Bacteria > Planctomycetota > Phycisphaerae > Phycisphaerales > UBA1924 > JAFEBO01. The sequence continues at coordinate 71,277 of JAFEBO010000001.1, read as the reverse complement.
GGCCCAGTTTGGCGAACGCGACGAGAGCGGCCTGCCCAACGAAAAAGCTCTCGAGCAGCTCCACGCGCTCGACGAGCAGATCGAGCAGAACGCACGCAAACTCGGCGCTGTTGTTGCCGCCGCTCTCACGTCCGACGGCAAACGCACGTGGCTGATTTACGCCGCAAAGTCCGAGCCGGTGCTCCGCGCCATCGGCGCCGCCGCCAAGGCCGCCGGCCCGATGGGGCACGGCTTGGGCCTCAATGTCCCAACCGGCCTGGGCGTCCGCTCCCAGCGCGATCCGGAATGGAAACTCTTCGAGGAAATGCTCCCGACTCCCGAGGAGCGCCGCTGGAGCGACGATCTCATGGTTGTCGAAGAACTCGAGGAAAATGGCGACATTCTCACCGAACCCCGCGAGATCGAGCACCTGGCGCTGCTCCCCTCCGAGGCCGCCCGCGAGCGCTTCAGCGAATGGCTCCGCGACCACGGCTTCACCGTCATCCCGCACAAGGGAGGCGCGGCCAAAGACGGGACATGGCCCATCGAATTCAGCAAGGTCAGCCCTATCGACATCGAGGAAATCTTCGAACAGACCTGCGCCGCAACCGTTGCCGCCGAAGAGCTGGGCGGCACCTACGACGGCTGGCAGACCCGCGTGATCACCGCCGGCTAATCCGCCGCTGCGCTGCCCCCTCCAACCGATTCCCCAAGCCGAATTCGGCGTGCGACGTCTCCGCCGCACGCCGGCTCAAGCCTCTCGCCTCACGCCCCTCGTCGTGCCAGCGGAATAAACCCCGGCACCGACCGCCGGTACGCGAGATACGACTCCCCGTGTTCCGCGATCAGATCGCGCTCTTCGATCCATGTTCCAAACGCGATGTACGCCGTGACGAGGATCGAAAACAGCAGGTGCCCGACCGTCATCCGCGGCGTCGCCCAGAACCCGATCAGAAAGCCCACCATCAGCGGGTGACGCACGAGGCGGTACAGCCCCTTCAGGCGAAAGCCCACTGGCTCGTACTTCGTCCCCATCAGGCGACACAACACCTGCCGGATCCCGAAGAGATCAAAGTGATTCACCATGAACGACGACGCAAACGCGATCCCGTATCCCGCGAGCGACACGATCGACAGGCACCACGCAGGCACCGGGCTCTCCACACTCCACACCACCGACGGGAGCGGCCGCCACTGCCAGAACAGCAAACCCAGTATCGCGCTCGCCGCAAGCACATAGATGCTCCGCTCGATCGACGCCGGCACGATCGCCGTCCACCAGCGTTTGAACCAGCGCCGCGCCATCACCGTGTGCTGCACCACAAACAGCAGGAGAATCCCAACATTCACCGCGACCGATTCAATCACCCCGGACTCCGGCCCCGAATCGATCGTCTTCGGAACGATCCAGTTCCCGACAAAGCAGGCGGCATACAGAAACGCGCACACAAAGGCCGCGTACGCAACCAGCCCGAACCCCGCCGCGGCCACGCCCGCCGCCGTGATCCCCTTGCGCTCTTCCCCCCTCGGCAGGTCGAACACGACATGCAGCGGACAGGCAGATCTTCGAATTGTCTGATCAGTTCTCATGCGCCATCTCCTCCAGCAGGCAAATCAGCTTCTTCACCGGGCACGAGCGGCAGGCCAGACGCATCGCCATCTCGTGATGCACCGAGATCCGCGCCGCCGCCCCACACGCGCGGGCCGCCGCACGCATCTCCTCCACATCCGTCCAGTCCGGGAGAAAGGCAATCGCCCTGCCCTCCGGTTCCCGCACCGCTTCCTCGCAGTCTTCACGCCGGAAGACAACCCGGACCCCCGTCCCCAGTTCCGTTCCGCACACCTTCATGAAACCCTCCTTAGAAAGCAGCCCGGAGATCCCGGGCGCGCCTCCGATGGCTCAAACCTAGACTTTCCTGGCGGATTTCCAAGTGAACTCCTGCACCACCGCAGGTTGACTTGCGGTACACCACCAGCCACAGCGGCCCGGGACCGGCCATGACAACGACACGCGAAAAACTGCTCGATGTTGCCGCCGACCTCTTCTACACACAGGGGTTCCAGTCCGTCGGGATCGACCAGATCTACGGCCAGGTGGGTATCACCAAGACCGCGTTCTACAAGCACTTTGAAAGCAAGGACGATCTGATCATCGCCGTCCTCAACCGCCGCGATCAGCGGGAGCTCGAAGAGTGGGGGAACTACATCCGCATCCGCGGCCGCGACGATTCCCGCCGCCAGCTCAGCGCCTTTTTCGAACTCCTCGAAGAATGGTTCAGCAAGCCCGACTTCCGCGGCTGCTTCTTCCTCAACGCACTGACCGAATTCCCGAACGAAAACGATCCGATCAATCGCGCCGCCTGCGCCCACGGCGAACATCTCGCCTCCATGATGCTGAGGTTCGCCGCCGCCGCTGGCGCCGACGACCCAGCCGCGCTCACGCAGCAGCTCATGCTCCTCATCACCGGCGCCATCTCATCCCGGCACCGCACCGGTGACTTGGGCGCCGCCAAAACCGCGACCCGCGTGGCCCACGTCCTGATCGAGACCCACTGCGGTCGGGCCGCACTCACCGCCCGCTGACAGCGCAAAAAAACCGCCGGCCCATGGGGCCGGCGGCGAATTCGAATCAGAAACTCTTCTTCAGGACCGACGACGACGCGCGGCGCCGATCAGGCCGACGCTCAGCAGACCGAGCGAGGCCGGAGCCGGAACCGTCGCGATCACAGCCGTGCCCGCCGCATCAACGTCCGTCACCCAGACGCACGGGCCGGTCACCTGGAAGCCCCACTGAACGTGGCGCCCCGGACCCGCCAGCGTGTTCAGGCTGAAGCTGAAGTTGCCGACGTTCATGTCGATGAACGTGTCCACCGAAGACGAATAGTCCGCAGCGAAGTCGCGGATGAAGAGCTTCCCAACGTGCGCCGAATCGAACGTGTTCGAGAGCACCGTGCCCTCAAACGTCACGGTCTGCCCCGAGTACGAGTCCGTCACCTCGTGATACAGGTTCGCCTGCATGATCTTGTTGCCCGTCGCGCCCGGGCCGCCCGAGGGCGTGTACCAGAACGGGCTCGGGTCGTTGATGTGGTTGGCTCCAAGCGTGAGAGTGTGCAGGCCGTCGTCAAACGTCGCCGTCAGGTCCGGCGTGCCCCAGGGGCTGCCGAACACGTAGCCGCCGCCGTTCGACGGAAGCTCAAACACGTTCATGTAGCCAAGGTAACCCGGACCGCTCGGGTCCACGTTCACAACGACCGCCTGCGCGGACGCCGCGGCAACGCACACCGCTGCACAAACAATCATCTTCTTCATCTCATCTCTCCATGTATCGCGCCAAGAAACAGTTACAGAAACGATCCATGTAAGCTACCGAAAAGCGGGGGCGGTTTCGAGCGCTTTCCGCTGTTCCACACGAATATTGCGTGTTACATGAAATTATCGGACGTCTATTGCCTCATTCCTTTTGAGCCTCCAGCCGCCCCGTCCCCCTTCCCCTCCGCCCGCGCCGACTGGTCCGCCCGTAACGCCGCCGCCTGATCAATTCGCCGCCCATTCCGGCCCCCGCGCTCGCACCTCCCAACTTGCGAGGCATATTCCAAGCACGGGGCCCCGCCGCCCCCTCGGATATCGGAACAAACCAAGAGAGGAAGAGATGAACAAGCTTCTATGCGCGGCCGCGCTACTTCTAGGAGGCGCCACGGCGGTCGCCGACACAGTCGTCATCAATTTCGAGACGCTCGCCGCCGGTTCCACCGTCTCATCTCAATACGCGGCCCTCGGCGTGCACTTTTCGACAACGCCCGCGACCGACCCGCAGGGCATGACGCACGCCGGCATCGATGTCACGCAGGCCCCCGGCGGCTCTTTCGGCACCCGCTCCGCAAATCTCTGGACCAGCGCCGTCATCATCGCCTTTGACTATGACGTCACCAGTTTCTCCGTGCTGGTCGAAGACACCGAACGGGGGTCGCTTCTCGCAACCGCCCGCGCCTACGACGCCAAGGGCCAGCTCGCCGCCTTCGCGTCAGAAATGACCGGCAACTACAACGGGCCCGGCTACTACCAGGGCACGCTGCACCTCGAAGCTCCGCAAATCCGATTCGTCGAACTCAGGGCCGACGCCGACGGGGCGATCTTTGACAACATCACCATCGCCCGTGTACCCGCCCCCGGCGCCGCCGCACTCCTCCCCTTCGGGCTTCTACGACTTGCCCGCCGCCGCCGCTGATTGCTCCGCCCCCGGCTTTCTCAGGAGCAACTCCTCCAGCTTCCGCCGCCGATAGCTGAATATCCGCTCCAGCTCGCCACGCACAAACAGCCGGTGTACCAGCCCTCCCAGGAGCGGTACGCTCCGCGGTATATCCAGCGGCATATATCGCACCCGATCAGTCATCCTTGTACGCACGCCCCGACCGTCGGCCACCTCTTCAAAAAGGTGCGTGTGCTCCCACAGCAGGTACGGGCCGCGGATCTGGCGATCAATGAACATCCGGGGCGGCTCATACGCATCAATCCGCGTCCGCCACCGCAAAGGAATGCCCCTCAGGCTTATCCGATAATCGATCAGTGCCCCCTCCCGCATCGGTATCGGGCTCGGCGTCAAAATCCGAAAACGCAGCCAGGGAGGCGTGATCGCCTCCAGGTTCTCCGGTGCGGCAAAGAACGGAAAAACCTCCGCCAGCGCCCGCGGCACCTCCTGCACCATCTCCAGCACGTACGGCTCTCTCGACATCAATCCACGCTTCGACCCAAACGGCCCGCCGGATTCGCCCCCAAAGCCCGGCTCCGCCCCGTTCAAAGCCGGCCTCTTCAGGACGCAATCGTGTAGTCTGTTGGTTCATACGTTGTCAGCGGCCTGAAGCTAAGAGGCTGAACTCGCGGGAGCATCATGAAAAGCAAGCCGGCAAGAACGAAAAAAAGGTCAGGGAGCGCGGCGGCGCAAAGACGAAGCCCCAAACTCAAGCAGGCCGAGTACAGCGACGGACATCCGCTCGACGACCTGCAGTATCTCGAGACCAAAATGATCCTCAAGGGCGACCGCTTCACCTCGGTGGATTCGTTCCTCGAGTTTGGAAAGCTGGTCAAGAGGGCCGCAAAGAACGCGGATGTGGGATTCTCGCGCAAGGGGTTCAAGGAGTCCAGGCCCCGCATCCGCGAGGTGCTCTTTCTTGATACTGCCGATTTCTCCCTCTACAACCACGCCTTCATCCTCCGCCGGCGCCAGGATTATGTCGACGGCTTCGCCGTGGGTGACCCCGAGATCGTCTTCAAGTTCCGGCATCCCGATCTGCAGAAGGCAGCGGAAATGGACGTGCGCCCGAATATTTCGGGCGATTACCGGGTCAAGTTCAAGGCCGAGGCGCTGCCGCTCAAGGATCAGGTCGGCGGCTTCCGTTTGTTGTATTCGCACAACGTCGAGTTCCCTCTCAGCGCCGTACACGATGAGGACCGGACTTCGATGTCGACACTCCTGCACATTCTGCCCGCTCTCCGGACACTGAAGACCTCGAAGTCCGGCCGCATCGAGATCGTCAACGCGACCGCCGTCGAGGAGGTGCTGCTCGATCTCGGCATGCTCGATTTCGGCAAGGGAATGTCCGCCAAGTGCGATATCTCCGTCTGGCGCACGCGCGGCGATCAGAAACAGCTTGTCGGCGAGTTCGCCTTCCAGGTCAAGGCCGAACGCCGCAACGATCTCCATGCCATCGCCCTCAAGCGGGCCGAGCAGTTCTTCGTCTCCCTGCAGTTCGCGGCCCAGGAGTGGCTGAGTCTGGGTACAACCAAAACCGGCGCGGTCTACCGGCTCAAGGGCAATCCTCCCAATGCGCACGAGTAGATTCCGGGGCGGGGTTTCCACTCCGTCCGCCGACGCGAAATCACGGACGCTGTGCCGCACATGAAGTGGTTGCGCCAGTTCATCAAGGACGACGGCCTGGGCCTGCATCTCGCCCTCAATGTCTTCATCGCCACAACGCTCCTCTGGTTCCTCCTCCGCAGCCTGGCAAACCTGAACCCGATCTGGGCCATCAGTTCCATGCTCGCGGCCAGCGACCCGGTCATCAGGCAGGCCGCAACCACCTTCCGCGGACGCATCATCAACGCCCTGCTCGGCTGCGCCGTCGGGATGCTTTTTCTCATCGTCGGCGGATCGCACGAGTGGAAACTCCCCCTCGCACTGGGGATCACAGTTCTGCTCTCCACCTACGTCGTGCGCGTGCAGGTGATGTGGCGGCAGGCCCCGATTACCGCGGCGCTCGTGATCGCCGCGGGCCTGTCGCACGAGTCCAAGCTCACCGCAATCGAGATCGGTGCGCAACGGGTGGGCGAAGTGCTGCTTGGGTGTTGCGTCGGGCTGGCCGTCAGTTGGGGGATGTCCATGCTGTGGCCGCCTCCGGAGCCAAAGAAGGCCGCCCCGGCCAAAGCCTGACCGTATCTTCGCGTCGGGAGGAACCCGTTTTTGCGGCGTGCCTGGCAACCGGCGCAAAAAAAGCCCCCGGCGTTCTCCCGGGGGCTTTAAAAACAGGATCAAATCGATTTCAGCGGCGACGACGGGTCGTCACGATCGCGCCGACTCCGACCAGGGCCAGGGCGCCGGGCGCCGGCACTTCCGTCCCGCTGATCGTGAACGGAAGTTCCATGTTCAGAGAGCTGCCCGTATCCACAAGAGGATTGAACGCGCCGCCCGCGAGCGACTGCGTGGCGTTGCCGCCGCCGTTGGTCGGAACGACCGGGGGCTGCCAGGGACCGCTCGCGAGCGATCCCGACGCCTGCCAGCGCAGGATGTAGTTACCCGGCCCGATGTTGAGATTGACGGACACGTTGATCGCGAAAATCGCGCGGGTGCGGTCGGTCAGCGTCGTGTTGGTGACGCGGTAGGCGACCAGTCCGCCGTTGGAAACGCTGGCCGAGGTCCAGCTGACCGCATCGCTGTTGCTGGAGCAGATCTGGTAATTCAGTCCGGTGAAGGTGAACGTGCTGTTCGCGCCGGTCTGGTACATGTAGAACGTCAGCTGCGTGATGTTCCAGCTCGAGCTCGCCGTGAAATTGTCGGCCACGGCGTTGTTCGCGGTCGTCTGAGCGCCCGCGCCCAGGGTCGTGCTCGGCGTGATCAGCCGGCTCAGGTTCGGCGAGCCCGCGACGTCGTACACCGGACCATTATCAAAGAGAACCGCCGCCTGCGCAGCCGCAACCAGCGCAAACGATGCCACAAAAGCGACCTTCTTCATGTCTTTCCTCCCAACAAACAGGTTGTACCCCCGCGAGCGACCGGACACCCCGGCAACACCCCCGCGGTCTTGTCTCCTGCCCCGAGGCTACCCGAATGAGGGGTTTTTCATGCAGCCTTTTTCGTGTTTTTCACCAAAATCCTCCCCTCGCACGCTCATCACAACCTTTCCGGCCCTGACCACGCCACCGAACGTTTCGGCACCCCCGGGCCACCCTTCGCCCTGACCCAACTCCACCCAACTCTTCCTCCCACGCTCCGCCCCACACCCCTTCCCATTCGAATGCAGCCCCGACGCGACCCGGCAATTCCCATTCTAACAAAATACGAACATTTTGAGCCGCCTTACCCGTCATTTTTGTCCAAATTCCTGTAAGCCACGACGGGACAGTGCCTTGCGGACACATTCCAAAGCTTTGCCAGTCTGCGCTTATACCGATTGAGAGGCCCGAACCAGAAACCTTGCCGCCCGATCCGGGAGTCTGGCGGTCGCACGCTTGCTTGCTCAATGAACTGGAGGGAGATGGCGGCTTGTCTACAGATTCACGTCTGCGCGTACGGCCAACTGCCGCTCGGGATGACACGCGCAAGCGTGATTCGTTCGAACATGGCAGGGGTGAGGAACGCGACGAGGCCGTCCTCGGCGCCGTGAAGCCAGAAGAGCCGCTCCGGATGATTCGCGTCGGTCAGGAGGTCATTGACGATCCGGATCGCGTGCACGCAGCCGTTTTTCCACTTCGTGAGGTCGTCATCCTGTTCCGTGTGAACGGTGTACTTGCGCGGCCCGATCTGGACGGTGTACGCGTCCTCGCTGTACGACTCTTCAATCGCCGGCATCGGGATCTTTTTGTGTTCGAGGCGTGGGGCGACGCTCTGCTGCAGCCATCGGCCGATGCCGCCCTCGGCAAGGTCTTCCGCATCAGCGAAAAAGGATCGCTCTTCCTCTCCTTCAAAGAGCCAGTGCATTTCGACGCATTGCCTCATCGATTGCTCGATCTGGTCCGGCGGGAGATGCTCAAAGAAGCCGAGTTCGCGGAGTTGCTGAACGAGCTTGTTCCAGCGGCCGGGGTCGTCGGACCCTGAAACTGTTCCGGGCGGCGCGGCGTCGGCGGCGGTTTCCTCGGGCGTCAGGACACGGGTGCGGGCGGACTTTGGTTGCGATCGGACCAGCCTCGGCAGCGAGACAAGTACGACCAGGGCGACGAGGCCGGCGAGGAGATAGAGCATTGGAGGGAGAGATTCGCGAAAGTCGGCTGCGGCGCTCCACAAGGCTGTGGAAAGTAGCGGCAAGATTCCACATCCGTGTGTGTTGAAAGCAATTAGAGTGAATTCACGAAGCGGGGAAGAACGCTTCGGCACTTGCATGGCCATGCCTCTCGTGGATGGTCCGATGCAAAGTGCGCCGACTGTTGTCAATGGAGCCTCACACAATCTCGGGAGTGGAAAAATGGAAGCAGTTCAACGCGTTATGAAGCTGGTTCTGGGCATGATCCTGGCGGCGGCGCTGACCGGCTGCGTGCGAACGCCGTGCGGCATCATGAAGGCGAACGGATGGTCCTGCAACCTCGAGATCGTTGATCCGCTCAAGCCGGGGCAACTGGTGTACGTGGAGCGCGGGACTTTCCAGCCGCTGCCGATCAAAGTGCCGGACCCGTCGTGCGCTGAGAGCAACGCCGTGCGCGAGTTCGGCACTTCGAGCTGGAACCTGGGGCTGAGCGCCGGACTCCCGCAGATTCCCGGGCTCTCCGCGATTGCGGATGCAAGCGCTTCCATCAAAGCGAACGGAGGAAAGGACGTAGACATCACGTTCCCGACGGTGAGCATTTGCTCCATGCCAACAGCGGATGGAGACGGGACGGCGCTGGAGCAGATCGCAAGAGCGAAGGAAATCGCGCGCAAGTATCTGGATGCGCTGACACCGGAGGAATCGGCCCGCATTGCGTCGTCGGGACAGAGAAAGGTGTTCCTGGTGATGCAGACGATGGAAGCAACGGTGGACGCCACGGTTCATAGCACGAGCGGCTTTTCGGCGGATGTGAGTGCCACGGTCAAAGGCGTGAAGGCGCAAGTGTCGGGCGGCCACAAGGGCGACCGGACGCTGGTGTTCAAGTACGACAAGCCGCTGCCGATCGGATATCGGGCGCTGCCGATCGTTATCGAGTCGGGGAGGAACGAGGGCCTCCTGTCCGTGGGCGGCATGAAGGTGGGAGACGCGTTCGAGAGCGTTCGCGCAGACTGAGGCGCTGCTTGCCGACCGGCAAGCGGGGTTTCTGAGCGATCAGAAATGAGGGGAATGGCATGAAGACGTCGACGGGTACGTTGTGCGCGATCGTCGCAGGTGCGGTGCTCGCGTGGGCCGAGCCGCAGGAGAAGGGGGCGCCGGAGATACCGGGGCGAGACGCCGCGGAGAAAGAGCTGACGACAAGGCAGCTCAAGGCCGAGATGGAGAAGATGACCGACAAGCAGGCGGGATCGCTCACCTATTTGTGGACCCAGATTCGAACTCAGGCGGAACCAAGGCTGACCACGGCAAGTCTTTCGAGCGACCGTCCGGGGCTTGCGCGGGCGATCGTGGGTCAGGGTAATGTGGTCGCTTATGACGCTCTGCCGCTTCCCGAGCGGATCATCGGCGTGGACAACCTGCTGCCCATTTCGTTTCTTCAGCAGGCGCTGAGAACGCAGAAGGCGGTGGGGCGGGTGACGCTTCGCAAGGCGTACCAGGGGGGAGCGGTGGGGATGGGCATCGGGACGGGGTTTCTGGTCTCGGACACTCTCCTGATCACGAACAACCACGTCATTCCCGATGAGACTGCCGCGGCGAGCATGGAGCTTCAGTTCAATTTTCAGGAGAGCGCTTCAGGGGGCGTCGGCCCGACAGACACCTATCCCATCACCGACCTCATTGTGACCGACAAGGCGCTCGACTACACGCTTGTGCGGCTCAAGCCGATGGCGAGGATGCTGGATGGCGCCGAGCGAGTGGCGACCTTTGCGCCCGGCGTGTTCTGGGGATCGATCCCTTTGAACGACGGAGTTCTCTGCGCGAATGGAATGATCGTGAACATCATTCAGCATCCGCTCGGAGGCTTTAAGCGGGTGGCCATTCAGGACAATCGGGTGGAACTCGAAGGGGTCAAGGAGAACTTCATCCGGTACACGACGGACACCGAGCCGGGTTCGTCGGGTTCGCCGGTGTTCAACAACCAGTGGGAGCTGGTGGCGCTCCACCACTCGGTGGGCGAGCGGAACAGAGACGGGACCTGGAAGAACAACGAAGGGGTGCGGATCGACGTGATCGTCCGGTCTTTGCGCGAGAAGCTGAAAGCGCGGCAGGATGGAGAGGCGTTGGTCAAGGAGTTGGGGTTGTAGGGGGAGTGGGCCGGCAGGGCGCTTGACATTGTGCCGCTGACTTGGCTCAGCAAAGTCAGGGATCTTGGGCTGAAGAAGGACAAAGGCACACTGACATCGGGGGAGCCGAGGTCTGTGGCCCGGGGAAAGGGCAGTACCACTTGCCACCGAACACAACAGCCACACAAAGCCACAAAGTTATGGAATGGAATATGTTCATGCAACATGAAAACGGTGTCGGGAAAAATGTATCATGTAGTGATATGAGCGCGTCACGCTGGCAAACCTCTCGATTCGGTGCCACCAAATCCGCTGTCATGGTGGGGGGGCTAAATTCTACATGGCGAGGCTTGTAATTATCGTTGCCGTCGGTCTCCTCCTCATCGGAGGGGTTTCGAATTTGTGGCATCCCGGTGCATTGGAGGAATATCTCGCTACACGGGTCACTTGGCGAGCTGCAATCGTTATTCCTCTTGCGCGAGGGATCGCGGTCATTGAGATCGGGACGGGACTCGCGCTTTGCCTTCGATTCCCAGGAGCCGCGGCGATGGCTGCCGCCGTGTTTCTTGCTTATGTGGTGGTTCACACTTACGAATTGGTAAAGGTCACACCACTTGGATGTCCTTGCGTCGCTGGCAGCGGCTCCGCGTTGCTTCCGCCGCGACTGGTTCATGCGACACTCGGCGCAACGTGCGCCGTTTTGTGCGTCGGGCTTCTTTCCATTTGGTTGCGGTGGGCGAATGAGCCCGCCAAGGAGATTGCGAATGTTCAAGTTCGATAGGGCGCGAGTTCGACTTGGGGTTGCGGTGCTGAGCGTTGGCATCGCAGTCGGGGCCGTGGCGCTTGCCGATGATCACGCGCCTGCCCCGCCAGACGACGAGAACATGACTACGGCGCCGGCCTGCTAGCCCAACAATTGCGCGAGCACAACTACAGTTTCCGGCTGCTACTCGTGTTGTTCGCAACACTGCACTGATACGAACGACAACTTGGATTGTCAGGACGCGTGTGCCAAGAAGTTCCCACACACCTAGCCGGTAGGAGTCGGGGTTCTCGATGAAGAAGTCAACCACTATTGCGATCGCCATCGTCTGCGCGGTGATTGCTGGCACGGCCCTTGTTTCGACGCGCTTCGAGCGGTCTAAGTGGATAACCCCGGCGAGCGGCGGGGCCGTCGGCGAAGTAAAGCCGACGGCTCCGACTGCCGTTCCCGCTGCGAGCACTTTTGCCCGCGGCACTCCCGAGTGGGACACGGCAAGGGTCAAAGAAATCCTTGTCGCTGAAAAAAAGTCGATCAGTGACGAAGACATTGATCTTTGTGAACGCGTTGCGTTGGCCAAGGTGAATAGCCAAAACGATCCGGTCATGGCACCCCGTTGGGCGTTGGCATTGGCGGGAGATATGCCATTCGATCCGCCGCCAACTCCGGCACAGGCGAAACGTCTTGACGACCTCGTAAAGGCGTGCCTGGACCACGGGGCTTGGCGAATGCGGCAGGTGGCGATCGGGTTCTGTTGGAGCAAGAAATGGCTTGCCGACCCCGCCATTCGCCAAAAAGTCGAGCAGATCGCAAAATCTGACCCCGCGACGCAGGCAAAATTGGCTGCCGAAAGGGCATTGGAACAATTCGATAAGACGGAAGCGTATAGAAAAAACGTCGGACCGCCATGATTCGTGGCGATCATTGAGAAACCAATGCCGCCGCGATTTCGGCCAGCACGTGCCTTCACGCTCCTTGAACTTGTGGTCGTTCTCGCAGTTGTCTCGATGTTGATCGTGTTGATGATTCCTTCGCTCGGGGCCGCCCGAAGGAGCGGGCGAATCGCCGTTTGCTCTGCGCAGCTGCACAGCATCGGCTCGGCGCTTCGCATGTACATGGATAACGAAAACGCGGGATTCCTTCCTGCGGCTCCAACGTACTACGCCTGGGACCCTGATCGCAGCATTGCTTGCCGTTTGCTCGAACCGTATCTGGACAAGCCGTTCGGCAAGCGAGCGGATGAGGGGAGGTATGCACGTAATCCACCATACACCTGTCCGGCGGACCGCCTGTTCTGGTTTCGACACGGCTACAGCTACGACTACTTTGCTGGCGAGTGGATGACCGATCTCGCTACGAGCACCATCATTCCGCGTTGGTCGCGTCCGGTGACGTTTGAATACGAAGGCGGGCAGGCACGGCTTTCACCGGTGTTTGAGGACTTGGATTTTCGCGGCCATACATCGGGTTTGGGGCCGGTGGTGGGGCAGAACCGGCTCCTCATCGACGGAAGCGTTCAATGGAAAGGATGGATCGCGGATTCAATGAATGAACCGACGGTCGCACGACCGCTTGATCCGTAGGTGTAGCCATTCTGCATGTGGATGGGATCGGAGTTCGAGGACGACGATGTGTTTGACGAGGAACAGGGCAGGTGGCATTGACGATGTGGCGGGTGGCATTGATGTCGTGCCACTGATCTTGGCTTTGCAAGATCAGTGGGTTTGGGACGGGACGAAGGAAGACGGAAAGACACACTGACCTCTCAGAGCCGAGGTCAGTGGCACGGCGCATGGGGTGGGTTTCGGGCTCACCGGGAAGAACGAGGTCAGTGCCACCCGCCGGGCCGTGCCGCTGAACTCGGCTCGGCGAGGTCGGTATGGGTCGGGTGAGGTCGTTCAACGGGCACGGACCTTGCAGAGCCAAGGTCTGTGGCACGGGGTCGGTGCCACCCCGCTCGAGTCCAACGCTTCCGCCGAGGTTCCAACGGCGGGTGGCACCACCCACCATCGCCTGCTTTCCCGCCATTCATTTCGTGCCACCACCCGCGTTCCTACGCGGGTGGTGCGGTTTGCAACGACGACATTCAAATTCCCGTCGCGATCAGAACCGCGGCGGGCTTTCCACTCTTCAAAGTAATGGAAAGCACGCGAAAGCGCGCCCGCCTCAGTTACTTGAACCCCTTCCAGTTCGCAAACGCCTGCTCGTGAAACGGCGGATACTCGCACGGGAGCGCCCCCGACTTCTTCATCCACCAGTGCACGCTCGACCATTCCCACGATTCGGTGAGGAAGCACAGTTCGCGTTCGACCGGATTGCGATGGATATACCGGATTTCGTGCAGCAGTTCTTCGAGGGTGCGCACGTTGCGATCGAACCCGCCTCCCGCTTGCCAGAAGCGCGGCCGTCCGGTGTACGAAATCAGTTTGCCGAGGATCGGCGCGTTCATCTCTTTCCATCGCCCGAGGATCTGCTGTGCCGCCGACTGCTTGATGAACTGCAGGATCCGCGGCAGCGGGGCTTCCTCGGTGGCCATCATCATCAGATGCACGTGCTCGGGCATGACGACCCAGGCGTACAGCGGAAAGCCAAACTTCGCGCGTGCCGCGTAGAGAGATTCAACGAAGACGTTTCGCGAGCCGGCCTTGCTGAGCAGGGGAAGCCGCCGCTGACACGAGAACGTGACAAACCGAATCCCGCCCTCGCGGCGATGGAGTTGCTTTCTGATCGGTTTCGGTTCAGACTCCGGCACGATCTCAGATTACCGAATCCGTGCCACCACTCGTGGTTCCTCCACGAGTGGTGGTGGGGTTGCGAGGTGGAAAGACGGGTCGGACCGGGGAGGAGTCTCGGAATGAGGAGAGACGGAGATCGGGTGTTCAACGGGTACGCAACGACGTCCGCACCACTCACGGAGGAACCGTGAGTGGTGGCACGTCATTTCGTTGTTCAGTTGGGGGAGGCTGAGTGGTGCCACCCGCCGGGAGCAGCAGGCCTTCATACCCATCGCGCCGACTCAGTCATCTCTACTTCTGCCGATAACTGCCAAGATCGAATCCGGGTCAATCCGCGGGCGAAGCCACCGGTTTGCGCTAACCCAATACACCGTTCCCGTATTCGACTCAATAAACGGTGGAGTAGAAGTGTATTTATTGAAAGGAGACAAACTACTATAGTCGCTTCCGTAAGTGCCGTACTTGTTCAGGATAGAGTTCGAGTTATATCGACTGCCAAAGGTTCCGTATCTATTTGCAATAGAATTAGTGTCGTACTTGTTCAATGACACAATTCCAAGGGGAGTCTTGTCATAAGCATAAAGCATCTTGTTCAATACACTGTGGGCGTCGGCAGAAATTGGCCCTGTTCTAGTGGGCGGTGCAGGGGCTACGCCGTGCAGGAAGATATCTACCCACGGTGACGGCAACGGAAGTTGAGGAAGCCTTGGCAATGGCGGCAAGGGAGGAATAGGCGGAATCGGCGGTATTGGTGGGATAAGCCGAATAGTCGGGACTTCAAGCGTATTCTTGGCGACTCTGTCGTCATCTAGCAGATAGCCCAAAAAATCACCGGTCGGCGAATGGACGCGATTACCCGATGAAATGTATCCAAGCCACTTTGATGTGGGCGAAAACAAGTTGCGTCCATAGAGGAATGCCACATACGTGCCATTGGTGTTGTAAAGGTAGCGAGTGGCCACCTCAAGAACCTCCTCTAACGGTAAAGACGATTGCTGCGATCGCAAAGCAAATCGCAGGGATGAGCGTTGCCCAACCGGGCGAGATGCTTCCCGCTGTGAGGAGATTCACGCCAAACCCAATGCCGATATTGGCAATCAAGAATAAAATCGCTGCTATCGTTGTGAACATCCGCTTTGTCTTGTATGCATCAACATACGAGTTGGCTGTATTAAGCTGATTGCGGATGGTTATGTTTTGATCGACAAGCTGCTTGTAATAATGCATAACCATCGTCACTGCAACTTTGTTGCCGCAAATTTCTTCCACGGAAAGGCCGGCCAACTTGTCGGTTGGCACTCCGAGAACAGAGTTTTGGGGATCAGTGGCGTCACTGTTGGACGCAGGAATCGCCGGAGGAGGGGAAGGTATTTCAGGAGATTGCTCGTTCATCTGTGACCCCTCGCCTCCTACGCACCAATCAACCCCTCCCGCACAAGCGCGTCCCGGATCTCGTGGGCCTTTTCCATGGGCGAAGCGCTGAACCGGATTTGATCCAAACCCGCGATGTTGGAAAATTCATTGCACCCCTCCTGCATTACAACGAGCGCGCGTTTGAAGCCGAGCCGACCTTGAAAAAGGCCGATCTCGTGGACGACATTTTCGCGCGCACGCAGTTTTCCGCCTTTGTCCTCATCCTCCGGTGTCATTATCAGGAGCGCGAAGTTGGCACAATCGAGCATGCTTTGAAGCCGATCCTGCCTGGAACCACCAGCCGTTGATGCTCGGTTGTACTCTTCGTATTTGCAGTCAAGCTTGTCGACCACGTAGTCCTTTAGCGTTCGCCAGATCTCCGAACGACCGTGTCCGAAGAAAACCGTTGGCTTTGCCTTGCCACCTAAATTGCCTGCGGTTGAAAGGATCTGTGATTGCTTGTTGAGGCCCATCTCGTTGCGCACTTCGTGCATGACGGAAGGGTGCAACTCCCATCCATCAGGCACTCGCAAGAAACGCCTTGGATTATTTGACAGAGTGGTGGAAACGTTTGTCAACTTGCTTTTTGGCACGCCTGCATGAATAAGCAGTGTCTTTAGTTGACTCACGGGTGCCGCGGCATTGCCGCCAAGCGCTAACGCTGCTTCGATGAGTTGCCGTAAAGAAGCGGTTGCGACTAAGCCCTTAAGCGTCGCGATGGGAAAATCATTCATCGCGAGTTCCTAATGCCGTCCGTCCGTCTTCGGTTACGAAAAACGCGTTAGACTTTCCTTCGATAAAGCCGTCTTGAATGTTCTTTCTTAGGAACGTGCTGGGATTGCTGAACTTGCCGAGCTGGGCATCTTTTACCGCGGTTGTGATATCAATGAGCGCGAGAGACTTTGCACCTCTGTCTTGGAGCCATTGACAGGTGGCGAGAAAGCGACGAGCTGGCTTGTGGGCGTCGCAACTCTTCAAATACTTGACCAAAGTTACGTTCCCACCGAGCCCGCGTACCGGCGGTTGTGAATCAAGCTTGCCGAGCTCATCTACGCGTGTCTCGCCGAGTAGAGCACGGAGTGCCTGCATAGCTCGAGGTCGCTCCGCTTCATCAAGAGATGAGATGACGTCGTACGCCCGCTTTACAGCTTCCCCGAGAGCTAATTTGGCCATGCGGTGTCCTTTCAATAGTGTTCACGCGATTTCTCGCCTGAACACTGAGTCTATCAATAATCCATATCATCATGCGAGTGGTCATGCCCGCCCGCTGACTTCTTCTTTTCCTTGATCTCAACGATCGCGGCTTCGGTCGTCAGCAGCAGGGCGGCGATGCTGGCCGCGTTCTGCAGGGCGACGCGTTCGACCTTGGTCGGGACGATGACGCCCATCTTGAGCAGATCGCCGTACTCGTGGGTGAGGGCGTTGTAGCCGAAGTTGGTCTCGTTTGACTCTTCGACCTTGCTGGCGATGACCGAGCCGTCGAGGCCGCAGTTGGCCGCGATCTGCTTCACCGGGGCCGACAGGGCGCGGAAGACGATGTCCATGCCGGCGCGCTCGTCCTGGTTTTCGGTCTTCTTCTTGAGCTTGTCCAGGGCCTTGCGGGCTCGCAGGACCGAGACGCCGCCGCCGGGGAGGATGCCCTCTTCCACCGCGGCGCGGCAGGCGTGGAGCGCATCCTCGACGCGGGCCTTCTTTTCCTTCATCTCGACTTCGGTGGCGGCGCCGACGTTGATCTGGGCGACGCCTCCGGCGAGCTTGGCCAGGCGTTCTTCGAGCTTTTCGCGGTCGTAATCGCTCGAGGTGTTCTCGATCTGGGCCCGGATCATCTCGATGCGGCCCTTGATCTCGTTGGTCGTGCCCGCGCCCTCGACGATGGTGCTGTTGTCCTTGTCAACGGTCACCTTCTTGGCGCGGCCGAGATCGGAGATTTCGACCTTGTCGAGCGCGATGCCGAGCTCGTCCATGATGGCCTTGCCGCCGGTCAGGATGGCGATGTCCTGGAGCATTTCCTTGCGGCGGTCGCCGAAGCCGGGGGCTTTGACGGCGCAGACCTTCAGGATGCCGCGGAGCTTGTTGACGACGAGCGTGGCGAGGGCCTCACCCTCGATGTCCTCGGCGATGATGAGCAGGGAAGCGCCGGACTCGGCGATCTTGCCCAGCACCGGGAGCATGTCCTTGGCGCTCGTGATCTTCTTCTCGTAGATCAGGATGTACGGATTCTCGAGCGTGCACTCCATCGTGGCCGTGTTGGTCACGAAGTGGGGGCTCAGGTAGCCCTTGTCGAACTGCATGCCCTCGACGAGCTCGACCTCGGTGTTGATGCTCTTGCCGTCTTCGACGGTGATGACGCCGTCCTTGCCGACCTTGTCCATGGCCTGGGCGATGATCTTGCCGATCTCTTCGTCCTGGTTGGCGGAGCAGGTGCCGACCTGGGCGATCTCCTTGGAGGAGTCGACCTTCTTCGACATCTTCTTGAGTTCATCGACGATGGAGGAGACGGCCTGATCGATGCCGCGCTTGATGGCGTTGGGGTTGGCGCCGGCGGTGATGTTCTTGAGGCCTTCGCTGTAGATGGCTTCGGCGTAGATGGTGGCGGTGGTGGTGCCGTCGCCTGCGTCCTTGGAGGCCTTGGAAGCGACTTCCTTGACCATCTGTGCGCCGAGGTTTTCGTACTGGTCTTCCAGTTCGATTTCCTTGGCGACGGTCACGCCGTCCTTGGTGACGGTGGGGGCGCCGAAGGATTTTTCGAGGACGACGACGCGGCCGGAGGGGCCGAGCGTGACCTTGACGGCGTGGGCGAGCTTCTGAACGCCCTTGAGGATGCGTTCGCGGGCGTCGGTGTTGTAAGCGATCGATTTGGCTGCCATGGGATTCCTTTCGAAGACTTGTTCACTACGGAGAGCACAGAGGGCACAGAGAGGGGGGAGGTGAGGGGGACTGCTCAGTCACGAATCGGGCTTCGCAGGCCGTGTCTTTTTCGCTGTGTTCTCTGTGTTCTCCGCGGTGAATGAAATTGGTTTCTAGAGCTTGGTTTCTAGAGCTTGGATGCGAACGGGTTGATGGGCTGCTTAAGGGTGATGCGGATGTAGGCGATCTGGGAGGGGTTGAGGATGAAGATGTGGGTTCCGTCGGTGACCTTGATGGTGTGGTCAGGCTCGTCGGGGATGAGGATCGCGTTCTTGATGACCAGGGTCGCGGAGTGCTCGGGCACGTTGTGATAGGCGATGAGCGCTTCGCGATGGCCGTCGAGTTCTTTCAGGACTTGTCGTAGTTGGTCCGGTGTCAAAGTGGGCAGAACTCCTTGTCATCGAATCCCCGTCCCGAAGGCGGCACAGATGATCTCTCCGAATTTGCGGAGGATCGTGCCGAGCCGAGTCCTGGGACGGAACCAGCTCATCAGTCGATCACCGCGAGAATGTCGTCCTCGCTCATGATCAGCAGTTCCTGGTCGTTGATCTTGACCTCGGTGCCGCTGTAGGAGGAGAAGATGACCTTGTCGCCCTTCTTGACGGTGAGCGGGATGCGCTGGCCGGTCTCGGTGTTGAGCGCGCCGTCGCCCACGGCTTGGATCGTGCCGGTCTTGGGCTTGTCCTTGCTGGTCTCGGGCAGGAAGATGCCGCTCGAGGTCTTGGTCTCGGCCTCGTCGCGCTTGACAAGGATTTTGTCGTGCAGCGGACGGACGGCGAATTTCGAATCGGACTTGGCCATTTCTGAAAACTCCTCTCGTAAAACAGGTCAATGCCGCGGCTCCTCGCCGCGAGCAATCAGGTTGGGGAAACGCCCCCGGGCCAGCGGCCCTGGTAGAACCGGCACAAGCAGCGCCGGAGGACTTCCAAAAGAACGTTTAGGTCATTCGCATCGTGCGGCCGGTCGACCACGGCAAAGGCTCCCAGCCGCAGCGCCTGCGCCATCTCCCGATGGTCATCCCGCGCCGACCGCGCCCGCTTCACGACCACGGTCGGGGGCGGCGTCGTCATGCGATGAAGCAACTCCAATAGCCGCGCACCGCCCTCTTCAAGCTCGGGCGCCGGCCCGGCCGCCACGTCGAGCGGCAACCCCAGATCGACAACGGCGATATGGATGGGGACCGACTTGATCACGTCCTGGGCCTGCTTCCCCGACCCGGCCCGGTGCGAAATCACCCCCATCGGCTCCAGGAGCCGCGGCAGGCGGTCGACCCAGGGATCCGGATGCCACCCCGCATAGGAAAGCAGCAAATTGAGCCGCGGACCGGCGGCGCAGGGCTGAGAAGAAGCGGGGTTGTCGGGGTGTCCCGAGACCATGACGTGCCAAAGGAGGGGCAAGCCGGATGCCGGGAGAGTTTTTTGCCGCCGGACCGGAGACCCCCAATAGAGCGGCGGCAAAGGGGGTCCGCGGGCCTGTCGGGCTTTCGAAACGAGTGCGGGCCGTACGGAACGACAAGCAATTCCGGCGGGGTATGCCATTTAGGCAGCGGTTAGTGAAGGCAAACTTGCGTGTGCCTGAGGTTGGTTCGGCAAGCGGGGCGGGGGCGCCGGCCGGGACTCTTAGACTGCATCCATGATGGAAGTTGTTGCTTTGGCGCTGGGTTTGGGATGTCTGGCACTTGGGGCCTTGGCGGGGTGGCTCTTCTGGGATCGGGGGCGGCTGATGGCCGATGCCGCCCGAAGCCGGGCGGAGACGCAGGGGATCGTCGACGACCTTGCGCGGGCCGGGGAGCGTGCATCGAGCGCGGAAGCGCGGAGCATCGAGCAGGCGAACCGTGCGGCGCAGTTCGAAGTGGAGCTTGCGCGCCGGGGCGAGCAGCTGGCGGCGATGGAGAAGCGCCTCGAGATTGAGCGGCGCGGGCTGGAGGAGCAGAAGCAGGAGATCAAGCGGGCGCTCGAGAAGCAGCTGGCGGATGCGGACGCGAAGTTTTCCAGCACGTTTCGCGCGCTGGCGGGGCAGGTGCTCGGCGACACGCGGGCGGAGCTCTCGAAGATCGCGGAAGAGAAGTTCAAGGGTCAGGCGACGATCGCGCAGCAGGACATTGAACAGCGCAAGCAGGCGGTGGAGCGGCTGCTGCAGCCGATCGCGGAGACGCTGAAGAGGACGGATGAGAAGCTCGCAGCCATCGAAAAGGAGCGGACGGGGAGTTACTCGGAACTGCGTGCGCAGGTGCAGCAGATGATGCAGGGGAGCGAGGCGCTACGTTCGGCGACGGAAAAACTGGGGCGGGCGCTGCGCGATCCGAAGGTGCGCGGGCAGTACGGGGAGATTCAGCTCAAGAAGGTCGCGGAGCTGGCGGGGATGCGTGCGTTCTGCGATTTCACGGAGCAGTCGACGACGGTGGATGCGGACGGGAACCGCTTGCGTCCGGACATGATCGTGAAGTTGCCCAACAGGCGCGAGGTCGCGATCGACGCGAAGGCGAACCTGAAGCCGTATCTGGATGCGATCGAAGCGACGGACCCGGCGCAGGTGGAGGCGTTTTTGAAAACGTTCGCGGACGGGATCGCCAACCAGGCTTCGCTGCTCGCGAAGAAGGGGTATTGGAAGCATTATGAAAATGCGCCGGAGTTTGTGGTGATGTTCGTGCCGGGGGATCAGTTTGTGGATGCGGCGCTGAGCCGGCGGCCGGATTTGCTCGAGGTTGCGGCGAGCCAGCGGGTGCTGCTCGCGAGCCCGAGCACGCTGATCGGGCTGTTGCGGGCGGTGCACGTCGGATTCCAGGAGCAGACGCTGGCGGAAGAGGCGATGGAGCTGCGCCGGCTGGGAATGGAGTTTCACGAGCGCGCGGCGAACGCCTTTGAGAACATCGCCGAGATCGGGCGAGCGATCTCGAAGGCGGGGGGTGCGTACAACGATTTCGTAGCGAGCTACCGATCGAGGCTGGAGCCGACGCTCAAGAAATTTGATGACGGTCCAACGAAGAGCAAGAAAGCTCTGCCGCAGGTTGAGGTGGTGAGCACGCAGTTGCGGCTGACGTCGGAGTAAGAAGGCGTCCATTCATCCCGGCATCGAGGGGACCGATCGCGGGTGCAAAAACAAAGCGGCCGCCCGGAGGGGGCGGCCGCGTGTGAATTCGTATCGACTTCAGTAATCAGCGGCGGCGACGCGTCGCGGCCAGGCCGGCGAGGCCGAGCATGGCAGCGGCGCCGGGCGCGGGGACGACGGCGATGTCGATGGAGTTGTTCGGAATGGAGAATTCCATGGTGTCGTTGTCGTCGGCGCCGGACCAGTCGAAGTAGAACGCGACGGTCCACTCGAGGCGTGTGGCGGTGGCGTAGTTGGAGCCGAAGCGGTCCTGGAAGGCGAACTCCGTGTCGGTGTGGCCGACGGTGTAATCAAAGCCGCCGGTGCTGCTTCCCACGCCGATGAGGAAATTACTGTCTTTATCGAAGAGGGTGAATCCGGTTTCGACGGAATTCATATGAACGGTGCCGCCGGTGACGGTGAGGCCGTACTTGAAGACGGTGCTGATGTAGTCGGCGGGGTGCTCCCAAATCGAGCCGTCGAAGGTCGAGGTGCCGCTGATGATCAGGCGGCTTGAGCTCACCGGACCCCTGGGGAGCCCGTAGGGGTAGCGATACTGCTCGCCGGTCAGGCCGAAGGCGCGCCCCTCTCCTCCGGTCCCGATGAGCTTGATGCCGTTGGGGATGTACAGGCCGTCCACCTGGGGCGGGGGAACGTCGTAGTCGTTCCAGTCGCTAATGCCACGAGCCGTGGATTGGAACTGGAGATGGGCTTCGCTGTAAGACCAGTTGAAGTCATCGGCGTGGGCGGCAGCGGCAAGAGCGGCGCCAGCGATCACGGAGAGACGAATAGCGTTGGACATTTCTTCTTCCCTTTGAACGAATTACACACCGCCCCCCCGCGCCGGGGAAGCCGCTTAAAAAGTGCCTCATGCCGCGTGTTCGGGCAAGCGAAATGGGGAGAGCGTGGGCGAAAAGGAGAGTCCCGAGGTGCCCTTTCGTGGAAATCGGGGGGCGGGCGGCGGGAATTCAGGGTGTAGGGGCGAGTTCGCTGATCTGGAGCTGGTTGTTCTTAAACAGGGGGGGCAGGGGTTTTTTGGTGTCGCGAGGCCCCAGCGGGATGTTCCATTTGATCGTGCCATAGACCTCTTCGAGCACGTCATAGGCGATGGGCTGTTTGTCGGCGGGGACGGCGTACTTGATGGTGGCGAGCCCGATATTTGCGGCCGAAAGCGTGGTGCGGAGCTGGGAGAGGTAGTCGAGGCGAGCCTGGCGATCGGCGGCATCTTTGTCGGTGTTGAGGATCAGCGACTGCTCGTTTGTGAGGGCCGTCTCGACGCGGGAAGACTCGGCCTTGAGCTGGTCGTAGCGCGAGGCGCAGGCGGTGAGGATGAGTGTGCACGCGAGGAATAAAGCGTTGCGCATGCCCGAGATTATGCGGGAATTGGCTCGACGAGAAGGCGTCGGGCGCTGGCGGGGAACAGGGCTCGGATGGGTAGGGGGGATCGCGGCGTGAGGGTGGGCGGGCTGCCGGACCCGGGAGAGGTTTTGCGGCAAATTCGTAAATCTAAAAGAACTGACGAGAAGGGGCGTCGGTGGTTCTCGCTTGGCGATGAGACTTTGCGCCGCGGGTGCGGGGCGAAACAGGAGAATGGTCATGCGGACTTCTTTTCGTTCGGCGTGGGTGCGGCTTGCCGCGAGCGCGGTGTTCTTTGTCGGTGGGCGGGCGCTGGCGCAGAATGGTCTCTATCTGCCGAACACCACCGAAACTTCGGCGGGCGCGCTGGGGAGCCCGCAGGCGCTCGGCAACGCGACGTCGGCCACGTATCTTGTAGTGTATTCGGCGGCGCAGTTGGCGAACGTGCCGCCGGGCAGCGTGATCACCGGGATGCAGCTCCGGCAGCGCAACATTGCCACGTCGGGGTGGCCCGCGTCGGCGCTGACAATCAGCAAGTTTGATGTGCGGATGGCCGACTCGCCGCGGACGCCGGTGACGATCTCGCAGACCTTTGCTGCCAACATGACGAATCCGGTGCTGGTGCGATCGGGGGCGCTGAACCTGGCGGCGGGCGCATACCCGGGCGGGGCGAACACGGGAGGGACGCCCGAAGGCTGGGGCCCGATGATCAAGTTCACGACGCCGTACTACTACGGCGGGAGCGCGCTGGCGGTGGAATTCCGGGTGGAGAACGCGTCGGCGTCGGGCGCGAACCAGGCGGATGTGTTCTCGGTGACCCGCGGCGCCGGGTTCACATCGGCGACGTCTTCGACGGCGACGGTCGGCGTGCTTCCGACCGCGGGCCCGGGGCTGGTGATGCGCCTGGAATATGCGGAGCCGACGGCGCCGTTTCAGACGGGCGTGACGCGGATGATCCTGCTGGATGTTGCGACGAGCATTTCGGCGTACCCGAGCATCTATGGGCTGGATGGGTTCCCGATGACGATTCAATCCATCGTGCTGGAGGAGGAACTGCGGCTCGTGGGGCGCGGCTCGCGATTTGTGGGGACGATGTATCGCGGAGGCGGCAAGACTTGGTGGCCGGCGGCAGCGAATTTTTACACCCGGTACGACATCCAGCTTGCGCGGGCGACGCACACGCCTCAGACGATGAGCAGCACGATCGCGAGCAACATCGGCTCGGACGCCAAACTGGTGCGGAGCGGGAGGCTGGACATTCCGGCGGGAGCGTTGTCCCCGGAAGAGGTCTATCCGAATCCATCGCTCTGGACCATGCAGATTCCGTTCACGACACCGTACACCTACACGGGCGGCGATTTGATGACGCTGGTCCGCCACGGCGGGCTCGCGAATCCGGTTGGGACCTATGTTGGGTCGTTTTCGACTTCGGCTTCCCGTTACGGCACGCAGATTCGGACGCGTGCTCCGATTGGGAACGATCCCGATGCGACGACGACCGAGTCCGACGTCCCCTATCCGCTGGCCCTCTTCAGCGTGGACTCGGGCACGGTTGTGCCCGCGGCGAACATCAACACGGGAGGCTCTATGAGTTCGAGCGTGGAGTTTGCGCAGCAGGCGCGGACGTGCCAGATCCTGTTGAGCCCCGCCGAACTCACGTCCATCCCTGTGGGGAGCCAGATCACAGGGTTAACGCTGCGGGGCAAGGCGGGTTCGGCGCTGCCGACCAGCGATCTGTGGTTTGACAGCTACAACATTTCAGTAAGCACGGCGAACCGTCAGCCCGGCGCCGCGAGCAGTGTCTTTGCGGAGAATGAAGGAGCGGACGTGGTGGAGGTGCGCAATGGGCCGCTGTCGGTGCCCGCGCTGAGCCTTCAGGGGAATGCATCGGCGAGCGCGTACGGCCCAACGCTGTACTTCCAGCGTGCGTTTCTCTATCAGGGGGGCGGGCTGTGCGTGACGATCCGCCACTCGGGCAACGGTGCGCAGAACCCGCTGACGGACGCGACGCCGGATACATCGCGCTGCCGCCTGCTGGGTGCGGCGGGCGCGAGCGCGACGCAGGCGTCGCTTTCGACGCCGTACGGCGTGGTGGCGCGGGTGGAGTACAACCCGTCGGTACTGGCTCCGGCGGCGCTGCGGAACCATGCGGGCGATACCGGGTACTCGGTGTTTGCTTCGAGCCAGGGGAGCGTGTTGCAATCCGTGTATGCCGAGGATCAGCTGCGCGGAATGCGGGTGGGGAGCGTGATTACCGGGATGTCCTTGCGCCGGTGCACCGTTTATGAGAGTGGGCCCGCGTTATGGCCGGCAGCGGACCTGAGCGTGAACCGTTTCGATGTGACGTTGAGCACGTCACCGTTCCCGCCACAGTGGATGTCGGACACTTTCATAAACAACATCGGAATTGACAGCGTGCTTGTGCGGTCGGGCCCGCTGACGATACCGGCGCGGGCGCTTCCGTATGTGCCGTCGGCGCGGCCCAACGAGAACAGGTGGTTCATCCAGTTCACCGAGCCGTTTGTGTATACGGGCGGCCCGCTCAGCGTGACGATTCGCAACGATACATCTTTCGCGGATGCCATTCTCGAGGACGTGTGGAGTTCGGACCCCAAGGTGGCGGCAGGGCGGTGGTCGTTCGGCGTGGGAGCCGATGCCACGGTGCAGAACAAGGACGGGTATAACGGCGCGCTGGCGCTGCGATTCGTGTTTGTGCCGCAGAGAAATTGTCCCGGCGATCTGAACAACGATGGCGTGGTGGACGACGGAGACTTTGTGCTGTTTGCCAATGGGTACGACCTTCTGGACTGCGGCGATCCGGGGATGGCGCCGGGCTGCCCTGCGGACTTGAACGGGGATCGGTCGGCCGATGATGCGGACTTCGTCGTGTTCGCGGCGGCGTACAACGAACTGGTGTGTCCGTAGGAAAGGGCCAAAGGTTCAAAGGTTCAAAGGGCCAAACGGCCAAATGGGGAAGGGCCGAGGGATAATGGGCGGCCGGGAGCGCTTGGGGAAGGGTGCCCGTGAATGGCCCTTTTTCGGACCAGAGGGGAATTTGGGAAAGGGATTGACGGAAAAAACGGGGAATCTGGCAGAATAAGTGAGAAGGGGAGCAGCGGGAACTCGCTTGCTCTATGGGCGCGGCCGCCGCGGGAGCGGGGCGAAACAGGAGAATGGTATGAAGACGTTTTGTCGTTCGGCGTGGGTGCGAGTGGTGATGGTGGCGGCTCTTGCGGGCTCGGTGCTGCCGGCGCTGGGTCAGAGCGTTGCGTACCTGCCGACGGGGTCGGACACGACGGCGGGCACGCTTGGCAATGTAGCGGGGATCGGGAATGCCGTGAGCGGCACGTCTCAGGCGGTGTATTCGGCGGCGCAGATGGCAAGCGTGCCGCCGGGCAGTCTGATCACGGGCATGCAGCTGCGCCTGCGGAACATCATCACCTCGCCGTGGCCGGCGTCGGCGTTGACGATCACGAAGTACGACGTCACGTTTGCGGATTCGCCGGTGACGCCGGCGACGATGACGACGACGTTCGCATCGAACATGAGCAATCCGGTGCTGGTGCGTTCGGGCTCGCTGAGCCTGGCGGCGGGCGCGTATCCGGGTGGGGCGAACACGGGAACGGTGCCCGAGGGTTGGGGTCCGTTGATTCCGTTCGCAACACCGTATGTCTACGGCGGTGGAGCGATGGCGGTGGAGATCCGCTCCGAGAACCCGTCGGCTTCCGGCGGATGGCAGGCGGACCTTGTCGCGGCGGCGGGCGGGGGCGCGGGGTTCACGTCGTGGAATTCATCGAGCGCAACGACGGGCCTGCCGGTGACGGCGAACACGGGGCTGGCGATGCGGCTGACGTATGTCACGCCGGGGGCGGGTCCGTTTCAGAAGGGCGTGACCCGGCTGGTGATCCTGGATGATCTGGCGAACGAGCCCGCGAACAGCGCGAGCACCTCGGTGCTGTATGACTTTGCCAAGACCACCCAGGGAATCGCGGATGTCGGCGAGATGCGCCGGCTGGGGCACGGATCGCGCCTGACCGGGATGTTCTATCGCGGCGGCAGCAGTTCGGCCTGGCCTGCCGCGGCGGATTTCTACACGCGGTACGACGTGACGCTATCGAAGGCGCTAACGACTCCGGCGACGATGAGCAATACCGTGGCGAGCAACATCGGTCCGGATGCGACGCTGGTGCGGAGCGGACAACTCGATCTTGCGGCGGGCGTGCTGCTGCCGCTGGGTCCTTTCCCGAGGCCGGCGCCGTGGGCGATGGAGATTCCGTTCACGACGCCGTACATGTACAAGGGCGGCGGACTGATGACGCTGGTGCGATCGTCCAGCATCAATAGTTTCAATGGCGCTTCTCCGGCGGCGCTGCCCACGTCGGACGAGCGGTACGGCACGCGGGTGCGGATGCGCGGTTCGTCGCTGCTCTCGCCGGACTCGACGACCACGGAGGGCAATGTCGGATACGCGATGCAGATGTTCAGCGCGGATTCGGGGACGGTGACGCCGAGGCAGAATGTGGAGACCGCCGGCGGCGTCGCGGGCATGACGAATTTCTACGCGGGCACGGCGCAGGTTGTGCAGACGGTCATCTCGGCGAGCGAGCTGCAGGAGATTCCGGTGGGGAGCCAGATCACCGGGCTGACGCTGCGATCGACCAATGCGAACGCGTGGCCGGCGAGCGGTCTTGGGTTTACGCAGTACCAGATCGATGTGAGCACGGCGGCGGCGCCCCCCAACGCCCTGAGCGCGCTCTACGCCAACAACGAGGGGAGCGACAAGCTGCGGGTTCGCAGCGGGCCGCTCTCGGTGCTGAAGCAGAGCTTCCCGGGCGGCGGGAACGCCTTCGGCGCGACGATCCACTTTGATCGGCCGTTTGTGTACGTGGGCGGCCATCTGTGCATCACCGTGCGGCACTCGGGGAGCGGGTCGGCGACGACGCCGGCGTCGATGGATGCGCAAGGAAACAAGACTCGCTCGCAGATGATCACGTCTTCGGGCAACATCAACGCGGGCGGGGGGACGCGGCTGGACCAGGGGCCGGTGATGCGTGTGGAGTACAACCCGTCGGTGGTTGTGCCGAACGACGCGAGCGCGACGCAGGGCGGAACCGGATACCCCATTCTGCTGTCGGCGGGCGGCAACGTGCACCAGTCGGTGTATGCGGAGGATCAGTTGCGGGGTCTGCGCATCGGGAGCGTGATCACGGGCGTGTCGCTGCGGCGCAACAGCCGGGTTGATTTCCAGGGACCGGATTGGCCCGCGAGCGACACGGCGGTCAACCGGTTTGACATCACGCTGAGCACCTCGCCGGTGGCGCCGAACGCGATGTCGGACACGTTTGCGAGCAATATCGGGGCGGACGCGATCCTGGTGCGCTCAGGTCCGATGACGATCCCGGCGAAGGCGTTTCCGTACGCGGAATCAGAGACGGTTGCGTGCGATAACGACTGGTTCATCCAGTTCACGGAGCCGTTTGTGTACAAGGGCGGGCCGCTCAGCATGACGATCCGAAACAACTCCGGTGCCGGCGGCACAACATTCATGGCGGATGCGTACCTCGGGCCGAGCACGGTCGCGGCGGGCCGCTGGACGATCGGCATGGGGCCGGACGCGACGACGCACACAAACCTCGAGCAGAAGTTGGCGCTGGTGGCGCGGTTCGCGTTTGTGCCCAAGGGCGTCTGCCGCGGCGACCTGAACAACGACGGCTACGTGGATGATTCAGACTTCGTTCTTTTCGCCAGCGCGTACAACACGCTCGATTGCTCGGACCCGGCAATGCCGATGGGCTGCCCGGCGGATATGACGTTCGATCGCTGGGTGGACGATACGGATTTCGTGATCTTCGCGCAGTCGTACGACCAGCTGGTGTGCCCGTAGGGAAGGCCGGGAGTCGGGCGGGATCGCGATGTTCAGCGCCTCGGCTTGCCTCTGGCGGTGGCTTCGGCGGCCTTGCGCTGCTGTTCGACCATCTGCTGAAGGCGTCCGAAGAAGCCGGGCTGCGATCCCTTCCCGCGCCTGGCCCTGATCTTGTCGAGGTTGAGCAGGTCGTGTTTTTCAATGTGGGCGCGGATGCGCTTGTGCTCGATGATGCCCAGTGCGCTGTTGGCGACGAAGTAGATGGTGAGGCCGGACGGGCCGTTGTACATCAGCACGGGGAACATGATGACGCTGATCCACTTCATCATCTTCATCTGCATTTCCTGCTCGGGCGTCTGCGGGGCGGTGGTCGCGGGCGTCAGGTACTTCTGGTGAAGGAAGAAGACCACGCCCAGCACGAGCGGCAGGAGGTTGATACCCGAGATCGGGCCGAAGGCCATGCTCAGCAGGGGAATGTTGATGGGAGAGGGGAAGACCCAGAAGTGATCGGGGACGGAGAGATCGGCGAGGAATGTCTTGAAGCCGAGTTTCTGGAAAATGCCGTAGAACGCGGGCTGGTGCCGGAGTTCGGCGGCGAAGAAGAGCGTGGCATAGAGCGCGAGCCAGATAGGCGTCTGCAGGAACATGGGGAGGCAGCCGAGCATGCCCAGGGGGTTGATGCCCTCTTCGCGCCAGAGCTTGGCGGTTTCCTGCTGGAGGAGCTTGGGGTCGTTGCCGTACTTCTCCTTGAGCTTGGCCTGCTTGGGCTGCATCGCCGACATCTGCTTGCCGAACCGCTGCATGCGCACCTGCGACCACTTGGTCACGGGGTGGAGGATGGTGCGGACGATCACGACGAGCAGCACGATCGAGAGCGCCCAGTCGTGGACGAGCGAATGGAGCGTGGTGAGAAGCCAGAGGAGGAAGGTGGTGAGGAAGTTAAAGGTGCAGAAGGCGCACGGGCCGGGCATCGAATAGAAGACCAGGCCGTCGAGCTTGAGAGGGCCGCCCGCGTAGTCGGCGCGGATCTGGCTCCGGATGAGTGCGCCGGAGTAAACGGATTGCGAAAGATCGGCGCTTCCTCCTGGCGGTATCGTGAGCTTGGGGCTTGAGGTGCGGAGCGCGATGACGTCGTTGGGCTTGCCGCCGACGGGGGGACGCTGGAGAACAAGCCGGTCAACGGTCTCGATCGTGGAAAGCCGCTTCTCCGTGCGGAGCAGATCGGCGGTGGCGCCCTGTGTGATCGGCGCGTGGAGCGCAACGCCAAAGTAGCGGTTGGTGAGCCCGATCCACGAGAGCGTGTACTGACGTTCCTTGCTGAGCTCGTTGGGCCATTCGGTGATATCGGCCATGTACGAACCGTCGGGCAGCTTCGCGCCAAGAACGGTCGGGTGCTCGAGGACATAGTCGCGGCTGAGGACGTAGTCCTGCGTGGGGTCGTAGGCCGGAGAAAGCAGGTAGCCGAAACGCAGGCGACGTTTCTCGCCGATCGAAATGTCGTCGGCGGGCAGATCGACCGGGCCGATCTGGAGCCAGCGGATGCTCAGGTTCTGGCCCGACAGGTTCTCGATCTTCTGATTCAGGACAAGGTTGCGAGCGTCGCGGGCGAGGGAGTACTGACGCACGATGCGTGCGATGGGCCGATCGCGCCCATCGGCGATCTCGGCCGTGAACGTGGCCGGAGGCTGGAACTTCCAGATGGATCCGGCGGCATCCACGGATAGATTGACAAAGGTGCCGTCGATCTCGACGCCCAGCGCCGCCAGAGGGGCGACGATGCGGCTGAGCTCGCGGCCGTCCTCGGTCTTCAGGGGTTTGCCATCTGCCCCCAGGATCGGGCTGCTGTATTCGCGCTGGGCCGGGACCGGTTCCGTCCGTTCGATCGTCTCGAAGTGATCGGTGATCTGAAGGAGCGAAAGGCCGGCGCCGACGGATGAGAACCGTGCGGCCAGATGATCGCCCTTGAGCTGCGCGTCCGCGATGGCGGGGTCGAGCGCCCAGACGCGGGCGCGGGCGGTCTTGAGATCGGGCAGATCGCCCGCAGCGGTGCCCGCCGCGGCAGTTGGCGCGCCGGGGCTGGCAGCGGGCGCTATGGGTGTGGGGGCGGTCGGGGCAGTGGGGGAAGTCGCGCTCTGGGTTGTCTGGGGGGTCGTTTGGGGCGTCGTGCCGGGGGGCAGGATCTGCTTGTCGAGGTTGGCGACCTGCTGCTGGGTTGTTTTCTTGGAGGCGAAATACATCGCGAAGCCGGCGGCGATCACAGCGAGGATCGCGCCGACGACGGCGAGCCGCCGCACAAACATGTTCGGTTCTTTGGGCATGGTGAGAGTTAGCGGCCTTCGAAGAGGCGGTCTGCGAGCCAGACGGGGAGCTGGGGGATCAGCTTGATTTTTCCGGCGGTAATCCCGGGGTCGTACTCGACGCGCACGTACTGGGCGTGATCGGGGTGGAGGATGACGTAGCAGGCGCGGGGGTCCTGATCGCGGGGCTGCCCGACGGAGCCGACATTGAGGATCGCTTTTTCGTTGGGGCGGAAGTGGTACCGGTAGTCGGTGCCGAGCTCATCGGGGGGGTAGAAGTCGGGCTCGCTGGTGAAAACGCCGGGGACGTGCGTGTGCCCGCAGACGGCGATTGTCGTGACGCGATCAAAAATTGCTTCCATCTTGTCCGGGGCGTTGTTGACGTCGTCGGGGAAGATGTACTCGTTGATGGGGCGCCGGGGCGAGCCGTGCACGGCCAGGATCGGCATGTTCATGTCGGGCAATTGCTCGACGATGCGGACCCTGAGACGGCCGAGGAAGTCGTAGCGGTCGGCGCGGAGCTTGGCGTCGGACTCACGATCGAACTGATCGCGTGTCCAGAAGGCGGCGGACTCGGCGCCGGCGTTGAAATTGGTGGGCTCGTAGAGAACGGCGAAATCGTGGTTTCCCATGAGGGACCACTGGCACTGGCGGCGGACCAGATCGACGCACTCGAGCGGTTCGGGGCCGTAGCCGACGATGTCGCCGAGGCAGATGATGCGGTCGATCTTGCGCTTATTGATGTCCTCAAGGACTCGCTTGAGGGCTTCGGCGTTGCCGTGGATGTCGCTGATAACGGCTGTGGGCACGGGGGTAGAACCTCTGGGGGCCTGTCAATGCGGCAGCGGCCGCCGCGGAATGGCGATAAACGCACGCCCTGCCGGGGTTAGGGGGGCATGTTAGGCGATTCGCGGGGAATCTGCACGGGCGGGCGGGGTGATGAGAGGGGCCTCAGCCAGAGGCAGGGCGGCATGAGGATTGCACCAAGTGGGAAGTCCGGAATGCCGATTGAAGGGGTGGATGAAGAGGTGGGGGGACTGGGGGAAGAGGCAGGACGGGAGTAGGATCGCAAACGAGAGAAACAGCCAACAGGAACCCAACATGCCGGCGGCAAGCGTTTCATACCAGCGAACTCGGGAAATGACGATCGACGAACTCCTTCTGGAGAACCGGATCGTGTTCCTGATCGGCGAGATCAATCACCAGTCGGCGGCGCGGGTGATGATGCAGATGCTCTACCTCGAGAATCAGAAGCGGGGTCAGGAGATCAATTTCTACATCAACTCCCCGGGCGGCGCGGTGGACGACACTCTCGCCCTCTACGACACCATGCGGTTCATGAGCAGCCCGGTGAGCACGTACTGCCTCGGGCGTGCGTATTCCGGCGGCGCGGTGCTTCTGACGGCGGGCACCAAGGGCAAGAGGTTTATCCTGCCGCACGCGAAGGTGATGATCCACCAGCCGTTCGGGGGCGTGACGGGCCAGGCGGAAGACATCCGCATCCAGGCCGAGCAGATCATCAAGATGAAGAAGGAACTCAACCGCATCCTCGCGGATCACACCGGCAAGAGCGTGGAGCAGATCCACGCGGACAGCGAGCGTGACCGGTACTTCAGCGCCGAAGAGGCGGTGGCGTACGGGCTGGTGGACGAGGTGCTGCGCAGCCCGCCGAAGGAAGCGGCGATCCTGCCGAATGTGAGGTAGGCGAAAACGCCAGATGGCCAAAGCGCCAAATGGCCAAAGGAAGTCCTGGGCGAACGAGAACGACAACCGGTTGATTTGGCCCTTTGGCCATCTGAACCTTTGGAAATTTGAACATGTCAGGCCACCTTGTACCCATCGTTATCGAGAAATCCGCCAAGGGCGAGCGCGCGTACGACATCTACTCGCGTCTGCTCAAGGACCGCATCGTGTTCCTCGGCGGGCCGGTGGACGACGACATCGCCAACCTGATCGTGGCGCAGATGCTCTTCCTCGCCAACGAGGACCCCAAGCACGACATTCACCTGTACGTGAACAGCCCGGGCGGCAGCGTGAGCGCCGGACTTGGCATCATCGACACGATGAAGTTCGTCCAGTGCGATGTTGCGACGTACATCATCGGGCAGGCGGCCAGCATGGGCAGCCTGATCGCGACGAGCGGCACCAAGGGCAAGCGTTTCACGCTCACCAACAGCCGCAACCTGATGCACCAGCCGCTGCTCTCGGGCGTGATGGAAGGTCAGGCGACCGACCTTGAGATTGAGGCTCGCGAGATGCTCCGCATCCGCGACCGTCTGTACCAGATCTATTCGGATGCGACGGGCCGGAACACGGATCAGATCGCCAAGGACTGCGACCGCAACACCTGGCTCGACGAGAACGAGATGATGAAGTACGGACTCGTTGACAAGGTGCTGACGCGGATGCCCACGCCGACCGGGCCGCGCCAGCGCGACGACGAGTAAGCGATAGCTGAAAGATCCAACAAGCCGCCCGGAGAAATCCGGGCGGTTTTTCTTTGGGAGTTCGAGCGGTCGCGGCGCGAACTCAGCGCTTCGCATAATCGGGAAGCAGCTTGAGCGCCTGTTGCAATTCCGCGTCGGTGCGAAGCCGATGAGCGTGCGCGTGTGAGGAGAAGACGCTTTCGTCCGGTGGGCAGAGTTGGAGCCGATGGGCACGCAGCGTGGCGACCCGCCTCACGCTGTCGCAGAGGCCCTCGATCGATCGGTACCGAGTCACATAGGGATTCCAATCGGCGACGATCACCGCGGCACACCGAGTTCCGACCACGATCCGTTGACAGGTCGCGCCGCGGGCTGTGACTCGCTCGACGATGACATCGCCGATCAACTTCTTCAGAGAAGCAGAAAATGTTCTCTGATCAGCAGATCGCTCCGTGCAAGCGGGTTCCTGCATCTCGGGCGGAACGTCGGGGCCGGGAGGCGCCCGATGGCCGCGGGCGGCAAACAGAACAAGATATCGCTCCGAAGAGGTGGCCATGCGACCAGTCTATCGGTGCGCAAAGATTCGACATGCGGATGAACGACACCATCATCGCTTGCGCCACGGCGGCGGGGTTTTCCCCGCGGGCGATCGTCCGCCTGAGCGGGCCGCGCGCGTTTGAGGTGGTGGGAGTTCTGGCAAGCGCTTCTGAGCAAGGAGCGGGTGCGGCGGGGCACCTCTCGCGGGGGTTGGCGAAGGGGCGGATTGTGCTGGGCGGCGGGGCCTCCTTTGCCTGCATGGTCGCGGCGTTTCCCGCGCCGGGGAGTTACACAGGGGAGGACGTCGTCGAGTTCTTTGTGCCGGGGAATCCACACTTGGTCGAACGCATCATGCGTCTGGCGATTGAACGGGTGGATGGTGTTCGTCTTGCGACGCCCGGCGAGTTCACGGCTCGGGCCTATTTCAACAAAAGGCTGACGCTGGAACAGGCGGAGGGCGTCGCGGCACTGATCGCGGCCCAGAACGCGAGCGAACTGGCCGAAGCGGGGAGGCTGCTTTCGGGTGCTCGGGGAAAGGCGTACGAGCGATTTGCAGACGAGGTGACCACGCTTTTGGCGCTGGTCGAGGCGGGGATCGATTTCACAGATCAGGAGGATGTGGTTGCGATCGAGCCGTCGAAACTGGCCGCCCGGGCCGGGGAACTGTCGCGCGAGATGCGCGGGCTGCTGGGGGGGCCGGCAGAGGCGGCGGAGCGGCACGGAGATGTGCGGGCGATCTTGGTGGGCGCCGCCAACGCGGGGAAGAGCACGCTCTTGAACGCACTTTTGGGTCGGGCCCGCGCGGTCGTGTCGCCGATCGCGGGCACAACGCGGGATGTGCTTGAAGAGCCGCTCGATCTCTCACGCGAGTGCGTAGCAGGGGGTAGCGTGATCCTCTGCGACTCGCCCGGAGTGGAAGCGGGAGAGGGAAGCGCTGTTTACCTCGAGACGCAGCGGACGATGCGTGAGGCGGCGGGTGTTGCCGACATCCTGATCTGGTGCGATCCGACAGGGCGGTTTGAGGGCGGCGTTCCGGGGGGCGGGGCCGGTCGGGTGATCCGCGTCCGCACCAAGGCGGACCTGCCGGCGGGGAAACGGGCGAAAGGGGACTTTTTCGAGGTCTCGGCGCTGAGCGGGTATCACATTGGTGTGCTAAGGCGTGCGATCGCGGACGCGGCGGCAGGAGGGGCGGTCAGGGGTGGTGTTTTGCCGCGGCACAGGCGGGCGTTGCGCGCTGCCGCGGCGGCTTTGGAGGGGGTTGAGCGGGCGGCATCGAGCGGGGTTTATGCGCCGGAAATCGTTGCGGGGGGCCTGCGCGAGGCGCTCGATGCTCTGGGTGAATTAACGGGTCGCATAACTCCGGACGATGTGATCGGCAGGGTGTTCGCGACGTTTTGCGTTGGGAAATAGACGCGCTGGGGGCGTGAAAAGAGCGGCGTAAGTTTGTCCCCACCAACCTGCACAAGTAGAGTGATTCCCGGTGGGCGGGCCGATACAGTTGAGCGTGTCGACGGGGGTACGGAAGCGGGCTGGAAGCCCGTGGAGGACTCTGGATGGCTGAGCCGGTGAACAACGAACAGCAGGGAAGCGGGCCGGAGAGCCCGTCGACGGGCGGTCGTGCGGCGGTTGCGGAGCGTCCGGCTCCGACGCGCGGTCCGGTGGACATGCTGCCGCCGTTCAAAGTGCTTCTGCACAACGACGACGTGAATTCGCTGGAGCACGTGGTCGAGACGATTGTCGAGCTGACGCCGCTCGATCACAATCGCGCGGTGCACACGTCGCTTGAGGCGCACGTGTCGGGCGTCGCGCTGCTGCTTGTGACGCACAAGGAGCGGGCGGAGCTGTACAAGGACCAGTTCGAGAGCAAGAAATTGACCGTGACGATCGAGCCCAGCGAGTAAGCGGGCCGGTGGTCAGGAAGAACGCGAAACGGGCCCGTGCGGGCCCGTTTATTCGTTTTGGAAGGTTCCGGAGCGCCGGAAGGTCCGCGAAAAGCGGGTGCGGGATATGCGCAGGCAGGATGCAAGCCCGAGGGCGGATTTCTCTGTCGATCGCGGGGGCTTCTCCGGCACGACCCCACAGTCAGGCCCAGGCGGCGCGTTGCAAGGACCGGCGTGTGTTATGCACAAAGGCGGAGTGAAAACCGGGGGGCGCGGGCCGATGGGAGGAGGTCGGGCCGCGATGGTGCGGGCGACATTCATACACGGCGACGCGTCTTGCGGGGCGCCGTGTTGATTGCCCCGCCGGCGTTCGCCGCGGGGAGGCTGCGATGGTGCTGCGAATCGGCGATCTGTTGGTGCGTCAGGGTGTTTTGACGCAGGAGCAGGTGGAGGACATTCTCATTGAACAGCGGACCGCTGGGCGTCCCTTCGGGGAGCTGGCGGAGCGGCTGTTTGGCGTATCGACGCGCGACGTCGAGCGGGCATGGGCAGAGCAATACTCCCAGATCACCGGCGGCTACGACCTGCACTCGGCGCGATTTGATTCCGAGGCGCTCGCGACGGTTTCGGCGCGGCAGGCCTGGCAATTCCGCATTCTTCCCGTGCGGTTCGCGGGTGATGAACTGACCGTGTGCACCGTGAAGGACCACCTGGCCCGGGCGCTGCGGTTTGTGGGCTGGAAGATGGAGTGCCCGTGCCACTTCGTGCTTGCCGAGCCCGAGGAACTCGCCCAGATGCTCATCAGGCACTTTCCGCTTGCGGGGGCCAGCGTTGGGATGGTGACGGGCAAGACCATCACGGCGGCGTAATCGGGCTGCTCAGCGCCAAGGGGGTCGGGCGGTTTGCGGGGCGCATCGCCGCGCCGGGGTCGGTTTTGCCGTCCTCTCAAGCCCCGTTGCGCCGCAACTCCCCTCCAATAATCCGGCGTGTCTAAAGCAGCCGGAAAATCGCGGAAATCGGACACCGTCCGATCGGTGTCTCTTGTCAGCCTCGGCTGTCCCAAGAACCTTGTGGACAGCGAGAAGATGCTCGGCATGCTCGCCGAGACCGGTCTTGCGCCGGTGAGCTATGACCCCAGCGACGAGGATTCGGCGTTCCAGGGGGCCGATGCGGTTGTGATCAACACGTGCGGCTTCCTCGAGGCCTCGAAGGACGAATCGCTCCAGGTCATCAAGGACGCGATCCGCGAGAAGGAAAAGGGCAACGTCAAGCGTGTGGTGGTGGCGGGGTGCCTCGTGCAGCGACATCGGGCGAAGATGCTCGAGTGGGCGCCGGGCATCGACGCCATGGTCGGCGTCTTTGATCGCGACAAGATCGTCGAGGCGGTGGTGGGCTCGCAGCAGGCGGTGAAGCGCGCGGGGTCGATGAAGGAAGCCTCGGACGGCCCGGCCTACTGGATCGCGGCCAACGCGCTCGCGGCGGCCAAGGCACGCGATCTGAACGTGACCGGCCTCACCGTCAACGGCAAGGACGGAAAAGGAATCGGCTACTTCGAGGACGACTCGGCCCGCCTGCGGCTCACGCCGCGGCACTACGCGTACCTGCGGATCAGCGAGGGCTGCAACCAGAACTGCGCGTTCTGCACGATCCCGAGCATCCGTGGCAAGATGCGGAGCAAGCCGCTGGACCGGATTGTGAACGAGGCCCGCGAGTTGATCAACGACGGGGCGTTCGAGTTGCTTTTGATCGGCCAGGACACGACGAGCTACGGCGACGACATCGGCACAGGGTTGATTCCAGGTGGCCCGCCTCTCCGAGGCGGGGCCGGTACGTCCAGGCGTACCGCGCCCGCCGATTTTTCTGCGTTCGGCGGTCTCCCGGCGCTGCTGCAGGCGTTGTCGGACGCCATGGACGAGGCGAATCACGGCCAGGGCTGGCTGCGGCTGATGTACGCGTACCCGAGCAATTTCAGCGATCCGATCATCGAGGCGTTTGCGCAGCTCGCGACCAAGGGGCGGTTGCTTCCGTACCTGGATATCCCGCTGCAGCACGCGAGCGATCGCGTGCTCGAATTGATGAAGCGCAACGTGACGCGCGAGCAGCAGGCCGGCGTCATCCGCAAGCTGCGAGAGAAGGTGCCGGGGATGTCGATCCGCACGACCTTCATCAGCGGATTCCCGGGCGAGACCGAGGCCGATCACAAGCAACTGCTCGAGTTCATTGAGGAGATGGATTTTGAGGCCGTCGGAGTGTTTGAGTACAGCCACGAGGCCGGAACCGTCGCGGGAACGATGGAGAAGGACCCGAAGCTGGCCGTACCTCCCGAAGTGAAGACCCGGCGCCGGAACGAGGTCATGGAACTCCAGCAGCGCCTGGCCTTTGCGAAGGCAGAAAAGATGGCCTCGGGGTTTGATGAGCGCAACCCGGAAGCCTCCCTCCGGCAGGGTGCCACCGTGCTGGATGTTGTTATTGATGCGGGACTTCGGACGAGCGGCAAAAAGACCAGCGGCGTCGGAGAGGGCGGAAAGCTCTATCTCGGGCGCACCCGGTTTCAGGCCCCTCAGATCGACGCCGTCACGTACGTGCAATCGCGGGAGAAACTGGCGGCGGGTGAAGTCGTCCGCTGCGTGGTGGTGGGGAGCGACGGGTACGACCTGATCGCCCGCCCAGTGGCGGAGATCGAGAAGCGGGTGGGGCTCAAGGTTCTGCGCTAGCCCTCGGGATTGCAGGAAGCCAGGGCCGCGGGACGATACCTTACCCATCGAGTCCGGCGCGGCACGAGGATGGGCCGCGCACTCGCCCGGGTGACTTCCATGATCCGAGCCGGCCATGTCGTAGCCCTATGTGCCTTGGCGCTACTCACCATCGGGGTTGTGATGGTGAACTCGGCGAG
Source organism: Planctomycetota bacterium (assembly GCA_018242625.1). Taxonomy (GTDB): domain Bacteria; phylum Planctomycetota; class Phycisphaerae; order Phycisphaerales; family UBA1924; genus JAFEBO01. Next base: position 32,574 of record JAFEBO010000001.1, on the reverse strand, counting down.
CCTCACCGTGACTGGTGTGGCTGGTCCCCTGGCGCCCGCGGGCACTCCGGTTCAGGCGAGCGGGATGACGCTCAAGACCGCGCTGTTCACGAGCGCGACAGTGCACATGCTCGTGGCGCTCGGGATGATGGCCGTGATGGCGTTTATCCCGATCCGCCGGCTGGTGGGCGGCGCGGGTGAGGCGCTCTCGGATCAGCACGACGTTGCCAAGGCCTGGGGCGGCCTGGCGATCGGCGTCATCGGGATGATCTGCGTCCTGGGTCTCGTGTACGTGCCGGGGATCGGGCAGGCGAAGAACGGCAGCCATCGGTGGATCAACATCCCCGGGCTCGGAGAAGGGCTCTCGGCGCAGCCCAGCGAGATCGCCAAATGGGGCATGCTCCTGCTGATCGCCTGGTACTGCGCCGTGCGCGGGGCGCAGATGAAGAGCTTCTTCAAAGGTCTGGCTCCGGCGCTGGTGGCGATTGGCGCCGTGGCGGGGTTCATCATTCTTGAGGACCTTGGAACAGGCCTTTTGATCACTGTCGCCTGCTGCGTGCTGCTCCTGGCCGGCGGGGCCCGGATCTGGCACTTCCTCATGTTCGTTCCGATCGGTGTGGCGGGCATCGTGGTGGCCGTGGTCAAGAGCCCGTACCGCCTGACCCGGATTACCACCTTCCTCGACCCGTTCAAGGACCCCGAAGGGACCGGCTATCACCAGGTGCAGTCGCTCATCGCGATCGCCAACGGGCAGGGGTTCGGACGGGGGCTCGGCTTCGGTCTCCAGAGCAAGGGGTATCTGCCCGAGGATCGCACCGACTTCCTGTTCTCGATCATCTGCGAGGAGCTGGGGATCCCCGGCGCGGCGGCGGTTGTGTTCCTCTTTGTTGTGCTGATCTGGGCCGGGCTCTCGATCGTGAAGAACGAAAAGTCGGCGGCTCTGAAGCTGTTTGCTCTGGGAGCAACCGTCACAATCGGCGTTCAGGCGGTCATTAACCTGGCGGTGGTGACGGTTGTCGCGCCGACCAAGGGGATCGCCCTGCCGCTCATCAGCGCCGGCGGTACCGGCTGGATCCTGACGGCCATGTCGCTGGGCCTGCTGATCGCGATCGATCGCACGAGCGACGAAGCCGCCGAAGCGACGGGCACATTTACTCTTCCGCTGACGCAGGCGGGCGGATCGGCGGCCGGATCGGTCGCGGCGTGAATCAGACCGGCACAAGCTCGCAAAGGCTTCAGGTTGTGTTTGCCGGGGGCGGCACGGGCGGACATATCTATCCCGCGCTGGCGATCGCGGAACAGCTCCAGGACAAGAGCCAGGACGTCGACGTTTCGTTCATCTGCTCGACGCGGGCTCTTGACGCGAGAATTCTCACGGAAGAGGCTGTTGAGTATTGGGCCCTTGCGGCGCGACCGTTCTCGCTCCGGCCTCTGGCGCTTGCGGAATTCGTGCGGACTTGGGGGCGCGTGGTGGCTCACTGCCGAAAGCATCTGAGGAATGTCGCGCGGCGCGGGCCGACCATCGTGGTGGGGATGGGCGGGTTCGTGAGCGCGCCCGCGGCGGCAGCGGCCCGGAAGGAAAGGCTGCATTCCCTCCTGGTGAATCTCGATGCAACGCCGGGCCGCGCAAATCGCTGGGTTGCCAAGAGAAGCGCACGGGTCTTTACCGCGGCGGAGGTTGAGGGTCAGCCGAATTGGACGCGGGTGCGGCCGATCGTGCGATGGGGTGCCGTCGCGGATGGTGACTCGGCGTTCTGCCGTCGCGAAATGGGGCTGGATCCGGCCGGGCCGACGCTGCTGGTGACGGGGGCGAGCCAGGGAGCCCGGTCGATCAATCACCTCATGATGGCCCTGCTCGAGCGCCATACCCAACTGCTGCGCGGCTGGCAGGTGATCCACCAGTGCGGACCGGTTGCGACGGCCAAAGACGATCTCAACGAGCAGGCGATCGTCGATGGGTACGCGCGGGCGGGTGTGCGTGCGATCGTCAAGCCGCTCTTCCGGGAGATGGGCCGCGTGTGGGGCTCGGCGGACCTTGCGATCAGCCGTTGCGGGGCGGGGAGCGTGGCGGAGGCGTGGGCCAATCGCGTGCCCAGCGTTTTTCTTCCTTATCCCTATCACAAGGATCAGCACCAGCGTAAGAACGCGCTGCCTCTCGAGCGCATCGGCGGGGCGATTATCGCGACAGACCACGTCGAGGTGGGCAAGAACATGGAAGGCCCCGGGGCGGAACTTGTGCGCCTTCTTTCAGACCCGGGCGCCGTTTCGGCCATGCGACTCAAACTCCGAGAACTCGGGCCGGCCGACGGCGCTTCGGCCGTCGCGGACGAGATTTTGGCCGCCGGCGTTCATCTCGCGGGCGGAATGGGCAGGGCGCGGTACACTTGAACGAGGCCCGGAGTCTGGCGGGCCGGGTTTTCGGACGTGCTTCAAATGGAGACGGGCAAGCCACAATCGCAGCAGGGCTCGCCAACGGCGATCGTCTGTCGGCGCGCCGATGCGTCCGGGCTTTCCGAGCTGCGCGAAGCCCTGGCAAAGCGGGGATTTCGGGTCGAGGAGTTTGGCTCGACGCACGAGGTCGCGGCCCGGGCTTTGCGATCATCGAACGATCGGGCACGGACCGTGATTGTGCTGGTTGAGCCGCGGAATCTGTCGCGGCCGCACGAATTGATCCGGGCGCTTGAGAATGTTTCGCCCCACCTCCTGGCGTGGGTGTATAACCCCTCCGGCACGGGTGAGCAGCTCAGGGCTGTAACTACTGACGACATGGCAACTTGGGCGATTCCCGCGAAAGTTCTTCCGGGCCCGGAAAAGCCGCGGACGTCTTCCTCCCAGGGCCTGGTCGCCGGGGGGGATGAATCTGCCACTGGCGCGAACGGGACGGGGCGGCAGACGTACAGAGATCGAGGAGATGGAACTCCATCGCTGCGCCTGACCGGAGCGTGGAGCGATACAGGGCTGAGCCCGCATCCGCAGGAAAACCCGGCCGCGGGATCGGAGCCGACGGCCCCGCTCCTGAGCGATGAGGAACTGGCGATGCTTCTGGGCGACGACCCGAGCGCCGCGGGCGGATCTGGGAACTGAGCAGAGCGAGAATGGCAGGACCGAACGAACAAGCTCGACGCGTGATACTTGTCGGCCGCACCGGGCTGGATGGGAAACTGCGTCTTGATCCGGAGCTCGAACTGCTGCGCGTCCGCAACCCGATGGAGGCGATCGTCGAACTCGCAAACCCGATCGACGAGGATTCACCCTCCCGTTCGGTTGTGATCTTCGGCGAGGGTGGAACGCCCGGCGTGGGAGAGCGTGCGGACGAAGTGATGAAAGATGCGGTTCGGGGGTTGCGCCTGGTTGATCCTGAAGTGAGCATCCTGGCAACGACTCCGCTTGCGGCGAACCTGGCTGGGTCCGTGGACGGACTTCTTGATGCGGCCCGCTCGACGGAAGAACTGGGCGATCAGATCCGAATCGAGCGGCGCGAAGCTCCGCCGGCGAGCGTGGGCGAAGCTCCGCGTGCTGTTGAAAGCACTCCGCAGTCTTCGAAGCCGCCCGACGAGAGCGATCCGGCCTCGGCTCTGGCGCACGGGCAGGACCCGGTCGCGGTCGTTCTCCGGAAGATCGCGCTGGCGACAGGGGACGATTCGCTGCGGCTGGAACGCGGGCACCTGCCCAGCGGCGCCGCGGTTGTCTGGAGCGGTACGGTCATCGGCACGCTTGTGAGCGCGCGCTTGCGACCGGAGCAGCTCGCGGCCTACACGGTGGATCTGGCCCCCTGGGTCGCGATCCGCGAGCAGATGCGCCGGCTCCGGCTTGCGGCCTATTCGGATCCCCTGACGGGCGCCTGGAACAGGCGTTATTTCGATCAGTTCCTGGATGCGGCGCTGCAGATCGCCCGCGAGCACCGCCACAGCGTGACCGTGCTTGTGTTCGACATCGACGACTTCAAGCATTTCAACGACCGCTGGGGGCACGAAGCGGGCGACGACATTCTGCGCGAAACTGTCCGGCTCTTGCGCAGCGTGATCCGCCCGACGGACCGGGTTTGCCGCATCGGCGGGGATGAGTTCGCGGTGATTTTCAATGAGCCCGAAGGCCCGCGCGATCCGGCGAGCCGTCACCCGACGACAATCTACCAGATCGCGGCCCGCTTCCAGCAGCAGGTGCGGGAGGCGAAATTCCCGAAGTTGACAGCCGAAGCCCCGGCGGTGCTGCGGATTTCGGGCGGGCTTGCGACCTATCCGTGGGACGGTCTGAACGCGCAGGACCTTGTGCGCAAGGCCGACGACCGCGCGCTCGAAGGCAAGCGTCAGGGCAAGAACGTCATCATGTTCGGGCCCGGCGTGGATGCGGGCTGACGGCTACTTGGCTCCCGGCACAAAGAACGGCAGGAGCATCGAGACCGCGATCAGAATGATGATGATCCACTCAAGAACCTCCATCCGCCGCGTGGACTGCTGGTCGCTGAGCTTCTGGTAGATGCTCTCAAGCACGCCGAGCTTGCGCAGCACGAAGGCGTCCCAGTCCGGATGGTGCAGGCGGTCGGCGAGCCGCTTGTAAAAGCGGGCAAGGTAGTGATCGCCGACGAGCTTGATGGCGTTGTTGACGCCTTCGAAGAGCACCGCCGCATCGAGCTGATGGGCCGCGATGCGGCGCATCTCGCGTGCGCCCGCCCGCCCGCCTGTCCGCCGCGAAATCAGGGGGTAGACCTGCTCGAGCGCATCGTCCAGGGCTCTATCGAGGTGGCGCATTTCCAGGAGTTCGATGTTGGCGAACTCGATCAGGTCCAGGAGGTCCGAAGCGTCGGAATCGATCACGAATCCGGCGGCAAAGTCGAGGATGGCGGCATCCTTCGTGGAATAGCTGATCCGTTCGCTCAGGGCCTCATCGATCTCCTGAGCAGAGAGCGGCGAGGCGTCGCCCCGCAGGATCTGGGCCATCAACGCCCGGTTGGCCCTGAGCAGATCATCGAGGTTGCTCCCCGGGGGCCCGAACTCGTCAAGCTGATACGTGACGTAGTCTTCGACGAGGTCGCCCAGATGTGGCCGGTGGATGGCCTCTTCCAGGGCCGGCATAAGCGATTCAAGACTGGTGCGGCTCTCCTCTTCGAACCGGGAGGTGTCGGCAAGACCGTTCGCGAGCCGCAGAAGGTCGGAAAGTCTTCCCTGGATCGGGATGGTGTAAACAACGCTGGCTCCGCCGAAGTCGTAAAGGGTCGTCTCGGCTTTTTCGGCGGTCGCAAAGCCGGCGATCTCCAGGCGGCCGCAGGGGCGGAAGAAGCGGACGGGGAGCGGATCAAAGTTAAAGTACTTCGGAGCCCGCCGGCGGAGCTGGAGTTTCTCACGCTGGGGGCTGGGAAGAGCATCGCTGGTCGTGAGGATCTGTGCCGCACGATTGAGGTTGATGGACTGCCCCGTGTCGTAAGAGAGCACGACCGAACAGGTGCCCCGGATCGGCGGGTCATCCGGGCGATCGAACTCTGTTTGGGTTGGGGCGGTCATCGGGGCAAGCGTAACCGATCGGGCGGTCGGCGGCCGCCTTGCGCAAGGCGAGCCGAAAATGATCCGCGCCCGAGGGCAATCAGGCCGATCTTACAGTCAGCGGAGGAGGTGCTGGTCGATGCTGCTGGCCGAGCTGGTACAGAGCGTGAACGGGATGTCGAGGGAGCTCAACGCACGGGTGGTTGCGGGTGATGCCCGCGTACGCGTATGCGACATCACCGAAGACAGCCGGACAGTGCTGCCCGGCTCGCTTTTCCTGGCACGCGAAGGGACGCGTGCCGACGGAAGGGAGTTTGCGAAGCAGGCCCTGGCGTCGGGAGCGGTGGCGGTGGTCTGCCGGGCTGGCTCGCTTCATTCGCTGGCGGCGGAGATAGAGGTCAAGGGCGATGCGGCGCTTGTTGAAGCGGACGATGTTGAACTGGCCGGAGCGCTTCTTGCAGAGCGCTTTTACGGGAATCCGGCTTCCCGGCTCAAGTGCATCGGCGTCACCGGGACGAACGGAAAGACCACGACAACCTGGCTCACATGGCGGTTGCTGAACGCCGCCGGCGTCCGCTGCGGGCTGATCGGCACGGTGGTAGTAGACGATGGGAACGAGGTCGCCCCGGCAGAAATGACCACCCCGCCCGCGGTCGAGCTCAGCCGCACGATGAACGTGATGGTCGAGAACGGGTGCGAGGCTCTCTCGATGGAGGTTTCGAGCCATTCGCTCGCTCAGCGGCGGGTGGGCGCGATCCGATTCGGTGTCGGGGTTTTTACGAACCTGACGCAGGATCACCTCGATTATCACAAGACGATGGAGGCCTACGCCTCGGAGAAAGCCAAGCTTTTCGCGGGGCTGGACCCGGGGGGGCTGGCGATCGTCAACGCGGATGATCCCGCCTCGGAGCGCATGCTCCGCGATTGCCGGGCCCGGATTGTGCGCTGCACGGAGCGGCACGCTTCCGAACGGCGGGGCAACGGCTGGGCCGGGGTTACGATCAGCAGCATGGACCGGACGGGGATGCAGCTGGACATGCACGGCCCGTTTGGAGCGTTCCGTCTGTGGGTTCCGCTCATCGGCGCGTTCAACGCGATGAACATCCTGCAGGCCGTGCTCTGCGTGCACGAACTCGGCATGAAGCCGGCACAGATCATGGAGGCCAGTGCGCGGCTCGACGCTCCCCCGGGCAGGCTGGAGCGGGTGGCCACGCGCGGGGACGAGCCGCTCGTGCTCGTCGACTTTGCCCACACCGAAGACGGGCTCAGGAATGCTCTGGGTACGGTCAAGAAGGTCCTGGCGCCGGGTGGCAGGCTCATCGCGGTGTTCGGCTGCGGCGGGGACAAGGACCGCACCAAGCGCCCCAAGATGGGCCGTGTTGCGGCAGAGATCGCGGATCTGGCGATTGTCACGAGCGACAATCCGCGCACCGAGCGCCCGGGCGACATCATCGATCAGGTGCTGTCCGGGGTCGGCAGTGCCGATCGTTCCAAAATGATTGTGGAGGCGGATCGGCGAAAGGCGATTGCCAAGGCGCTCCTCCTGGCCAGACCGGCGGACATTGTCGTCATCGCCGGCAAGGGGCACGAGACCGAGCAGATCATGCCCGACGGCAACGGCGGCACGGTGAAATCGCACTTTGATGATCGGGAAGTCGCCAGGGAGGCCATCGCCGAGCGCCGGGCTTCAGGACGCGCCTCCCGGAGCGCTACTTAAAGAACACACACGGCGTCGCACCATGAAAGAGGCCATGAGTTTCTGGTCGTTTGAACACTGGAAGTCGATGCTGGGCGGAACGTGGGTCGTGCGCCCGGGCGCCGGCGCACCCGTTCCGGGCGGGGCGTCGATCGACACACGCTCCCTGCAGAGGGGTAATGTCTTCTTTGCGCTCAAAGGCGAAAAGACGGATGGCCACAAGTTTCTGGCCGCCGCCGCCCGGGCCGGGAGCCCTCTGGCGATCGTTGAAGAAGAAAAGAGCCTGGATTCCCGGCCCGAAGGAATGGCCATCCTGCGGGTCGAGCGCGTCGGCGGGGCGCTGTTGAGGGCGGCGGGGGACTACCGCAAGACGCTCGAGGGCACAAGGGTGATCTCCGTCGGCGGGTCGAACGGCAAGACGACGACGACGCGCCTGATCGAGGCCGTTCTGAGCGGGAGTTTCCGCGGGACCGCCTCGCAGAAAAGCTTCAACAACGCCATCGGGGTGCCGCTCACGATCCTTTCGGCACGCAGGGGTGACCATTTCCTCCTTTGCGAGGTGGGGACCAATGCCCGCGGGGAGATTGCGGAGCTTGCCGGTGTTGTTGCTCCGGATATCGCCGTGATCACCAGCATCGGGCGCGAGCACCTCGAGGGCCTCGCGTCGCTGGAAGGCGTGATTACCGAAGAAGCCAGCATCGCCGCGGGCATTCAGCCCGGCGGCGTGGCGATTCTTCCGGCATCACCCGAAGAGCTTTTCGAGCAGGTGCAGGGTCTCATGCGCAGCGTCTCGCGCACGGGCGAACCGAACATCATCCGGTTCGGTACGAGCGAGGCCGCCGACCTGCGGATCTCCGGCGTCACGCCCGACGAGCAGGGGACCGGTTTTTCCATCAACCGCAAGTCCAGGTTCCGCGTGGGGTTGATCGGCTCCCACAACGCCTGCAACGGGGCGGCGGCGGTGGCCGTGGGGCGACGGTTCGGGCTCGATGACGCGGCGATCGCCGCCGGTCTGCTGCGGGCCTCGGCGCCCGAAATGCGCATGCGGCTGGAATCGTGCGGACAGATCCAGGTTCTCAACGACGCGTACAACGCCAACCCGGACTCGATGCTGGCGGGAATTCGGGCGTTCGCCGAGCTGGCCGATGCCCGCAAACCCGCCCGTCGCGTCGTTGTGCTGGGAGACATGCTCGAGATGGGTTCCGCGGGGCCTGACGCTCACAGGGAGATCGGGGAAGCCATCGCCGCGGAGTCCAAGGCCGACCTGACGGTGCTCGTAGGGCCGCTCATGATGTTCGCCGCGGAGCGGCTGCGAAAGGCCTGGCCGAATAACAGGGTGTTTCCCATCGCTTCGGTCGCGGGTGCCGGCGCCGACGAGGTTGCCGCCTTGCTCAAGCCCGGGGACTTCGTGATGCTCAAGGGCTCGCGTGGGATGGGCCTCGAACGCGTGCTGAAGAGCCTGAAGGCGGCCGCTGTGGGACGGGAGGCAGGGGCGGCGGTTTAGAGGCCCGGGGCATGAATTGTGGTGTAAGGACCCCGCGCGGAACGAACAATCCGTGTTCGGCTTGTGCCGGTCTCGGAGGGATGTTCGGGCTGCATGCTTTACGTTCTACTCGATCTCACGCGGAAGTGGCTTTCGGGCTATTACAGCGTCTTTGGAATCCTGGATCAGATCCAGTTCCGTGCCCTTGCCGCCACCCTGCTCAGCTTTGCCATCATGATCGTCTTCGGGCGGCGGGTGATTGCGATGCTTGTTCGGCTGAAGATCGGTGATGCAGGGCTCTCGGATGCCGAGGCGCTCCAGCGTCACGCGGCCAGCCGGGCCAATGTGCCGACGATGGGGGGCATTCTCATCGCGGGGGCGATCCTGGTCTCGACGCTTCTGCTCGCGGATATCCGCCAGTTTTACGTGCAGTGCGGCCTGATCGTGTTTGTTCTCTTTGCGATGCTCGGCGGTGTAGACGACTGGCTGAAGCTGACGGCCTCACGGCGCGGGAGCAAGAGCCGCCAGGGGCTTTATGCCTGGGAAAAACTCATCTTCCAGCTCGGGATCTCTGCCCTGGTGGCGCTCTTTCTTTACCGTCAGTCGGGAACGGAGAACGACCTTTCGCACGTTCTGAATCTCCCCGGTCAGAAAACGTGGGAGAGCCCCGGAAATCTCTCGGCAAGCCTGATTTATCTCGGCGCTCCGCTCTACGTGCTCTTCGCCGTACTGATGATCACGGGGCTCAGCAACGCCGTGAACATTTCGGACGGCATGGACGGGCTGGCGGGCGGGACGAGCGGGATTGTTTCCATCGGGCTCCTGCTCATCAGCCTCATCGCGGGCAGCCGCGCCTGGTCGCAGTACTTCCTGGTGCCTCACATCCCCATTTCCGACGAGCTCGCGGTGATGGCGGGCGCGATGATGGGGGCGTGCTTCGGCTTTCTCTGGTGGAACTGCTCGCCCGCCAGCGTGTTCATGGGCGATACCGGCGCTCTCTCGCTCGGGGCCCTGGTGGGCTACATCGCGGTCATCACCCGTCAGGAAGTCGTTGTGCTCGCGATGTGCGGCATCTTCCTGATCGAGGCCGGCTCCGTGATGCTGCAAGTAGGATACTTCAAGTCAACCGGGGGCAAGCGCATCTTCAAGGTCGCGCCCTATCACCACCACCTGCATCTTTCCGGATGGACCGAGCAGCAGGTTGTCGCCCGCTTCTGGATCATCACCGTGCTTCTGGTCGTGCTGGGCCTGGCGTCGATCAAGGTCCGCTAGCGAGGCTTGGAGGCGCTCGCGGCCGGCGTCACCAGAAGCACCGGCTCGAGCATACGGACGCGGGCCTGCACTTCCGCATAAGCCCGGCCCCGGACATCGATCCGGAGTATCGACACCCCGGAAAGGTCGACCGTGCACTCGGCGGACGGGGCTTCGGATGAGAAGTCCTTCTTCAGAACTTCGCGGAATTTCCGATCGGACCCGGCCGTTGAGACAACAACGCTCGTGTTGCCCCACGGGCGTGCATCCATGGGCAGTTCCAGCGTCGCGCCGAATCGCTTGGCCCCCGCGGGAAGCGACCATTCAACGCTCGCCGGCCCGCGGATCGTGACGGCGGCCAGGCCGAGCGGCGCGACCGAGGGATCGGCGATCTCGATGACTGTTTCTTTCGTGCGGGTTCCGCCCGGTTCCGCGAGCGTGCAGGGCACGGAAGAGAGCGGGAGAAACGACTTTGGATCAATGACCACCGCGTCGATCGAGCCGATCTCGACCGACGCCGCGCCGTTGTCGGCGGCCAGCGCCCAGCGGACGGGCGTTGATTGCTCCACAGCGCCCGGTTTGCCGGCGATCTTCGAGCCGATTTCTGCGGCGGCGAGCACCGAACCATCGCTCAGGTAGATGAGTTCATCGCCTCCCTGCACGTACGGGTTGGCCAGCCGCGCCGCCGCCACACGGTCCACCGGAAAGGTTGATTTCACGCCGTTGACATCGATGTTCAGGTCGGCGCCGATGGACTCAATAAAGCCCTCGACCCGGTCGTCGTTGGTGAGCAGGACAAGGTCCTTCTTGCCCGAAGGCACGATCGATGAAGCGCTGTCCAGGAAGAGAATCGAAGCGACATGGTCGAGCGGCACCGAAAACTGCCCGAGCCGGCGGCAGCTCCAGCCCAGCATCTCGGGCTTGGAGCCCGGCCGGAAAAAGCCCGGGACGATCTGCCCGTCCGAAAGTCGGAGAACGCCGGCGATTCCATCCGCCCGGTCGGCCGCGGACCCCATCGTGGGGACTGTTGCGCCGTGCACCTTGCGGGAGTAAACCGCGAGCACGCGTGAGCGGTCGATCGATCTCGGACGACCGCTCGGATCGGAGTAGTGAATCGCCGAAGCCGTGATCTGTTCGATTGTTCCCGGCGTCTTGGTCAGGTTTCGATCGAGGATCGTCGCCTGCTGGTGGTCCTGCGCGAGCGCGGCAGCACCGAAGCAGGCGAGCGCCACAAGGCCGCAGGATGGCGAGATGCGGTTCATTTCTGGAAGATCGGCAGATAGCGCTTGGGCATTTGAAGGACGATGAGGGCCATGGAAGTCCCGTAGACCTCGCCCACGCCCTGGTCCTGCCATGATCCGTCGGCCTGCTGGCGATTGAGCAGTTCGGTCCGCACGGCCGGCCACCACTCGCTCCAATGCTTGCCCCCGGCCAGGTACATCGCCTGCGCCGCGTAGTAGTGCCCGTAGAAGTAGTGGGGGCTCGAGGGATCCAATTTGCCCGGCTGGGCCGCATCGTGCAGATAGGCCAGACCCTTGTCGATCTGAGCGTCCTCGTAGACGCCCGAGTAATACAGGCTCGCGATTCCCGCGGCAGAACGCGGCCAGGCGCTCGGGCCGGGCACGAGCTGGTACTTGAAACCCCCGTCGTCGTTCTGGCACCGGCGGATGTAATCGACCGCGCGGTCGATCGTTGCCTTGGGCACATCGAGCCCCGCGTTTCGTGCCGACCGCAAGGCCATGATCTGGCAGATCGTCACCGAAACGTCCGCATCGTTCGGTATCGGGTTGTAGCGCCAGCCGCCTTCGTCGTTCTGCGTGGAGACGATCAGGCGGATGGCGCGCAGAACAGAGTTGTGAAGGCGTGTCGCGATCTGTGCATCGGGCCCGCCCCCGCTCATCCCGTAGACCTCGCAGAGGAATAGGGTCGCGAAACCGTGCCCGTACATCGGCGCCGCCGCCGTGTCGCCCGCGATCAGCCCGGAATCGGTGCAGTTGTCCAAAACGTGCTTGAGCGCCCGCTCGACGTTCTCCCCGTATGGTCCGCGCCCGGGCAGGTTGCCGTCGGCCATGAAGGAGATGGCCGCCAGCGAGGTGATCGCAACCGAGCGGCCCCACCGGTCGTCCCCGAAACTCCCGTCCGTTCCCTGCTTGCGTGCGAGCCAGGCAAGACCCCGCGCCACGGACGCATCGAGCTTCGGGCTCATTTCCCCTTCGGTAGGCGCATTCTGCGCCGACTTGTGATCATCGGCGAAGGGCATGTCGAACCGGTCGGGCTCCGCGGGCTTGGCCGGCGCCGGGGTGAGAGGTGCCGGCGCAGCAGCAGGTGCGGGCTCGGCAGGAGCCGGTGCGGGCGGATCATCCCGCAGCACGAATCCCATGCAGGCGCAGGCCACGCAGGCGGCGAGTTGGAAGGCGGCGGCCTTTCTCATTTCTTCTTTTCTTCCGCGAGCTTGCGGTAGTACGTCTCGGTCAATGTCTGGTACATCGAGCTGAACCGGTCGGAGAAGCCCTGCATCAGCGAATCACGCACGTGCGCCGGCAGGTCGCCCCATGCCGCCGGCGCGGCGGGCGGCGGTGAGCCCAATTGGCCCTCCTGACGGGCCGGGCCATCGGCGTTTTCGCCAGCCTTCTGGCTGGCCTTTTGCGCCTGCGATTGCTGCCTCATGTTCTCGTTCTTCTGATCTTTTCCGTCCGACTGCTGCTGCTGTTGCTGCTGTTTCGACTGGTTGTTCTTCGCGGCCTTGATGAGCCGATCGAGGCGGGTGAGGATGTCCTCCTGGAGCCGCTGCGTGTCGAGTCCGGTGTCTTTTTCTTTCTCGACGCGGTCCGCCGTCTCATCCATCAACGCCACAGCCTTCGCAAACTCATCCGCCTGTTCCTTGAGCGAGAGCTGCCGGTCCAGTTCCTTCCGAGTGGTGTCGGTCGACCCGGGCTTATCCGGCGCGGGCTTCGCGGGATCGGGCTTCTTCTCCGGCTTTGTGCCAAGGAGCGAATCAAGATCAGGCAGCGGCTCGGCGGGCTTGGCAGGCTTGGGCGCCGGCGGCGGTTCGGCCGGGCGAGTCTCCGGCGCTCCGTGAACAGCACAGACAAGCATCGCGCTCGCCAGCAGGCATCCGAGCTTGTTCATGGCCGCTGCTCCTTGCCGGCATCTTTGTCCTCCGGCCCGCCCGGCTTTTCCCCGTTGGGCTTGGCCGGATCATCTTCCTTTTCGGGCTTGGGTGCTTGGCCGTCCTGCTCCTTCTTCTTTTTCGCGAGCTTTTTCACGAGCTCCTGCCCCTGACGGGCGATTTCTCTCTGCATGTTGCCCACGTCCGCGACGAGCGCCGGATCGGGCTTCTCCGATTCGTGCAGAGCACGCGTTCCGGCGGCTGCCTCCTGCTGAAGCGAGCGAAGCAGTTTGAGCTCGGCGATCGGCGGAATGACGGGCCGGTCTCCGCCCTGCTGGCCGCCGCCCCCGCCCGAACCGCCCTCGGCGTTGCGGAAATCGTCCTCGCCCTTGTCCTTCCCCAGCGCTTCCACGAGCGATCGCAGAAGTGTCGCCGCCGATCCCTGATCCGAGTCAACGGCCGACGTGGCCGCGCCCTCCTTCATCGCCACCGCGGCCCGCTGCATGAGCGTGTCCATCCGCAGGTGTGTGAACCGGAACACGCCCTCTTCGCTCAGGTCCTTGGTCTTCTTCTGAAGTTCCGCAAGCGACCCCCGCAGTTCGTCCTGCTTGTCGCCTAGGCTCCTGACCGCAGCGCGGTCGCGCCGGGAGAGTTCTTTTCCGACAAAGCCGGAAGTATCGCCGCGAATTGCCAATTGCGTGTTGAGCGCGTCCTGGTAGGCCTTGCGCAGTTCTTCCCGCTGGCGATCTTCTTCCCTTTTCTGCGATTCGTCTCGCAGTTTCTTCGCCATGTCGCGAGCCTGCGTCAGGTGCTCGAGCGCGAGCCTCTCCCTGCGATCGGCGCCGGGCGAGTCGATGGGCGAGAGCCGCAGGCTCTTGACCGCCTGCTCCTGCTCGCCGGCACCAGCGTCCACGAGCGATCCGACGGGCGCAAGCTCGGCGCCCGCCTTCTTCGTGCTCTCCGAAACGACGATCGTGTCCTGGTTGAGGCGGATCTGAAGCCCGTCAAGGGTCTCGCCGGCAGGCACTTTGGACGCGTCCGCCAGCCGGGCGATTTCTTCCGACTGACGCGACATCAGGTCTTCCAGCCGCTGCACAAGGTCCGCCAGCATCCGCCGCAGCGACTCATCCTTCCTCTGGCTTCCCTTGTCCAGTTCCTCCATCATCCTCTTGAGCGTTTCCTCCGCCTTCGTCTGGAGGTCATTCGCCGTTGATGTCTGGTTTTCGCCGGCGCTCTTGGACGCCTGCTGCATCGTGTCCGAAAGCTGATCCCGCGACGACTGGCCGGCGGCGTTCTCCATCGCCTCCGCCTGCGCAGGGTCCTGCGGTTTCACCTTGCCCGCCCGGTCCTGGAGCGCGTCCGTCGCGGCACGCGCACGCTTGGCCAGGTCCTGCTGCGCCTGCGCAATCCGGTCCAGCGTCCGTTTCTGCTCCAGCGACAAATCCGCCACGCGCTTGCCGCCGGTGACCTTCGCGAACTCGCGGGTCTGTTCCGTCGTCCGACGCTGATCTTCCAGCAGTTTCTCGATCTCACGGCGCGTCGCCCAGCCGTCCTTCCCCTGATCGAGAATCGAAGCGAGCTTGGAGATGGCGTCGCGCACTTCCGACTGAGACTGCTTCGCCGCGCGCGAAGCTTCCGCATCGGCCGGCGAATCCGGGTTGTCCTTCGAGGCACGCTGCAGCCAATCGGTGGCGGCCTTGGAGCTTTCCGCGGCCTGATCAAGGAGCGAACCCGCATCGTCCAGCATCTGGCGCACGGCCCGGTCCGGCAGGGCGTTGCGTTCCACCCGCTCCTTAAGACGCTTGGCGAGCGCCGCCGGAGGCCGGAGCCGCTGCGTCAGAGAATCCTGTTCCTTCTTCAGCCTTGCCGCTCGATCCGACCCTCCGGCCTTGTCCAGCTCCTGCGCCGTTCGCTGCAACTGCTGCTGATCCCGATCAAGACGCACCGCCGCGGCACGAAGGGCTCCGAGTTCCGCGACGATCTGCTCGACGAACTGGCCTTCGCCGATCACCCGCAACTTCCGGGGGGCCGAGAGCACCGGCGCGTGCGTTTTCCCGTCGAGTGCGTACGTGTCCTGCGCGATCGCGATCAGGTGAATCTCATCGCCGGGCTTGACGCTGAGCGTCGAAACCTCAAGAACGGCCTTGGCACGCGCCAGCTTTTCCGCGCTGTCCGGTGTCGGTTCCCACTTGGCGATCTCCAGCGGCTGGCCCCGAGGCTCGGGCGGGGCCCCCGGCGAATCCGCTTTGGCCGCAAGCACCCGGGCTTCGAGCGTCAGCAGCGCCAGCGCCAGATCGTCGCGGGCCTCTCCGGTCGCATCGATCACCGCGCTGGCGAGGATCGTTTCATCCTGCGTCGGCTCGATCACGCTGACGCTGGGTGAGCGATCGGGCACGACAACGAGCGAAATCCCGGCCGGGTCGGGGCTGCGGATGCCGCGCTCGTCCTCCAGCACGACCGCAAACCGCATCGAGTCCTCCGCCTTCCACGAGAGCGTGAGCGTCTTCTCGCCCGCCGATACCTTCAGCCCCGCTGGCGTCGACGCACCCTGCAGCAGACTCTCCGCAAACTTCGCCGACTCACTCTCCAATGCCGGCAGCGGCACCGGCTTGTTCAACGACAGCTGCAACTGAACTTGCGAGCCCGCAAGGATCGGGGCCACCGTCGGCATATCCGGCCTGCCGGCCCCGAGGTCGCGCGTCCCGGAGACAAACTCCGGTCCGTCCGCTCCCCGCAGCCTCGCGTACACCGGAGGCGTAATCGTCATCGACGCGTCCGTGATCACCGGCGGCTCGACAAGGTCGATCTCGCCGGCGTCAGTTCTCGCATCCGCCGTCTCGAACCAGTACTGCAACGACCGCCTTGTTTCGGGCGATGCCGTCCCCGCGCGCTCCGTCAGCGCCCTCGCATCGATCAGACGTTCATAGATCTCTCCCGACACTTCAGAGTCGTGCCGCTGCCCCTGCGAAGTCAGGAGCGAGCTCTCGATCTCGCCGGGCTTTCCGTCCGAGAGCAGCCGATACCGCACCCAGATCCTCGTTTCCCCCGGCGCCTTGTTGGTTCGTGTAAGAAGCGCTCGCAGCGGCAACGCCGTCCCCAGCGGGTGCGCCCGCGCCACCGTCGCATCGAGCACGGCCGTGCGGCTCGGCCACTGCGTGTTTTCCCACGGCAGAAGCAGCCGCCGCGTCCCGAGCAGCGTCAGCATCGGAGCGGTCGATGCCAGCACCGCGAGCGGCACAACCGCCGCCAGCAGTGTCAATATGCCCCTGCGAGCCCCGCCCGCCGGACGCACCGCCCGCGAAAGCGAGAATTGACCCAGCAGCCCCGACGCCATCAACGAAACCTGCTGATCCAGCGATGCGGGCGCCTCGTCACGCTTCTTTTCAGAAAACTCCAGCCCGGCTGCCAGCACATCGCGAAGCCCGGCCTCCCGACCCGCCTCGGTTTGTTCCACCCGCAGCGCAAGGTCCGCGAGCGACGGCCGGAACCGCACCGCCGGCAAGAGCAGCTTGCGCACCGCCCCGATCAGCAGCCCCAGCCCGACAATCCACAGCCCCAGCCGCATCGGCCGCGGCATACGCACCAGGTAGTCCACAACTCCTGCCGCCATGCAGATCAGCAGAGCCGACCCGATCAGCAGACTCGCCCGATCAAGCGTCAACCAGAGCTTCAGCCGCAGCCTCAGCCGGGCGAGCGCCAGCTCAATTGCCCGTTCCTTCGTCGCTCCATCGCGGTCGGGGCTCATGGACAGATCCACCTCGTTCCGGACCCGGAAGTCTGGGCCTCCAGGATCCGGCCTGGAAGCCTTCCGATTCCTCGAACCGATTCCATTGACACTGTACGTTGAATACAGGCTTTGCGGGTCAAAGAAGCGGTCTCGGCTCTGAACTTTGGGGTCAATTTGGACTCACGCCAGCCGTACCAGCCTCCGCCCGATCCACTCAAGGCAAAGCAGCACCAGCAAAATCGTCCAGACGATCGGTTTGTCCCACAGCGTCTCAAACGTGGTCGCCCCCGCCGTTCGGACCTGCCGGTTGGGCAGCGCGTCTGCAAGCTGCCGAAGATCCTCAACCGCGATGATCTTGCCGCCGGTCGCCTTGCTCAGGGCTTCAAGGGCCGCATGGTCCGCCGCCGGCTCACGCAGTTCATCATCCCGGTCCCGAACCTCGACGCCCGCGCTGATGCCAAGCCCCGTGAGCGCCGTGTCGGCCGGACGGAAGGTGTAGTCCCCGGCTTCAGAAAATGTCCAGCTCGCGCTGTACAGCCCGTTCCCGACCTTGTCCTCCCCGGCCCCCGGCGTCGGCCGAAGCGTGAGCGTCTGCTCCTGCGGAGACTCCGGACTGTTCGAACGCACCCGCACCGCAATCGATTCCGGTCGCGAGCCCAGCAGCGACTGATCGATCAGCCGCAGCGAAACCTGCACCGGCTGATCCACCAGAGCACGCTCCGGCGAGGCTTCCAGAATCGCCGCCTGGCCGCTGCGCGAGAGGCTCTCACGCGCCAGCAGCCGCACGAGCGGCAGCCAGAACCGTTCCGGCAATGTCTCGCCACGACCGTACCGCCATCGCCAGACTTCATCGGTTCCCACGTACATCACCCGCCCGGCCCCGTACCGCATGGTGATGACAAGCGGCTTGGACGCCGCGCTCCCCATGCTCGCCGAGACCGGCGTGGCGAGCGCAACAACTTCCGCCGCGGGCTTCAGACTCCGGGGCTCGATCAGCTGCGCATAACGGAAAGCGTTCCACCCCGCCTGCGGATCCGAGAGCGATTGCGGCCAGCCCTCCGACGGCTCTTCGCCCAGTTTCATCAGGCCCAGCCGGTCCGCCGCGGCGGTGGGGGAGGCAAGCACGTTCTCCGCAAACGTTCGCGGAGCAGACTGCGCATCGTCAAACGAGAATGGCAGGAGATCGGCGAGCGGCGTCTCACGCCACGTCTGCGGCGTCGCGTTGGGCCCGCCGATCCAAAGCAGCCCCGCCCCCTTGTTCGCCACCAGGTCGCGGATCTGAGTGAGCTGTTCCGTGCTGAAGAGTTCCGAGCGCACGTCGCCCATCACGATCACATCGAAAGGCTGCCACTCTTCGGGCGTCCTGGGGATCGTCGCCAGCGGATCGGTTCCTTCCTGCAGGTACTTACGGTCCGAAGAAAGAACAAGCGCGCTCGAGCGGATCGAGCGTTCCCGCAGGAGAAGGTTCTTGAGGTACCTGTATTCCCACCGCGGATACCCATCAAAGAACGCCACCCGGATCGGCCGGTCCACGACCCGCAGCCGCACGGTGGAGTCATGCGTTTCGCCCGGAGCCCCGGCACCGTCCGGCAGAACCGGCCTCACGATCCACCTGGCCTCTTCCGCCGTCCCCGGGCGGGTGAGCAGCGTCAGCGTTCGGGCCGCCGACTGTTCCTTGCCTTCGGAAGGTTCCGGGATCGGTCGCGAGTCGATGATCTTCCCCGTCGCCTCGTCCACCAGGTCGATCTTGGCTC
This sequence comes from Planctomycetota bacterium, assembly GCA_018242625.1. Lineage (GTDB taxonomy): Bacteria > Planctomycetota > Phycisphaerae > Phycisphaerales > UBA1924 > JAFEBO01. The sequence goes on along the minus strand of JAFEBO010000001.1, from coordinate 14,098 downwards.
CGCGAAGCGAAGCGGCCGAACCGATCGCATCCAGATCCACAGTGACCGGAACAAAGTCTCCCACAAAGGCGACCGAAGGGGCCGTGATCCTTTTGACCGCGACATGCGCCGGCGGCACATCGCTCCCCAGCGGCACACCGAAGACGGGGATCTGCCGCGCCTGCAGCTGACGCACCAGTGCGCGGGGCGGTTCGTCCGCGCTGCGCCCGTCCGAGAGCAGCACAATCCCGCTCACCGGCTTGGCAGCCACCCGACGCAGCGCCTGCTCCAGCGAACTGCCGATCAGCGTGCGCGTTCCGGACGGCTTGCCCAGATCCGCCCCGTCGCCCCCAAGGTCGAAAGCACGCGAGTCAAACCCGAGCCAAAGTATGTTGCGCTTGGGCTCGAGCGATTCCAGAACACTCCGCGCCCTTTCCACCCCGGCGCGAAGCTGCTCCTCCCTCGCCTTTCCCTGCACATCCCGCACCAGCATCGATTCCGACCGATCGGCAAGAACCACAACCCAGTCCTTCTCAACCGTTTCTTCTGTCTTTGCAAGCCGCGGCCCCGAGATCATGACCACAACCAGCACGAGCGCCAGAGCACGCAGGGTCCCCAGCACGAACCGGCGCACCGGCAATGCCTCCAGCCGCCGATAGCCAAGCGTCGCGATCACGCCGGCCGCCGCCAGCACCAGCAGCCAGCCCCACGCCGGGATCGGCCTCGCCCATTCGAGCGCCACACCGGCGTCGCCCGGATGAAGCGTTCTCAGCGAGAACAGTTTCGTGAGCAGCTCGTTCACGCCGCCGCCTCCGCAAGAGACTCGGGCCTCACCGTCCCCGCGACCGCCTGCGTCTCCGCCCGCACCGCATGGCTGAACCAGCGCGACATGGCAACATCCGCAATCAGCAGCACCAGGCCCGCGATCAGAAGCGGCAGGTCGATCGGCGGCGTGTTCCGTGTCCGCAGCAGGCCCTGCCCTTCCACGCTGGCGGGCTTGTCAGAAGTGTCGATCCAGGCGAGCTCGCCCGGCCCAAAAGTCTGCTTGAAGTACCCGGCCAGGCGCTCCTTTGGCTGCACGCCCGTGTCCGAAGCCTGCGAATCGGGATTCACCGCGATCAGCTCGCGCGTCGCGCCCCGGGCATCCACCCTCCGCAAGAGAGAAGCATTGCGTGCCGCCCCAAGCACGGCGCCCGACTCCGCCGGCTCCACGCGCCGCAATTCATCCGGCGAGTCGAGCGAACTCCCCGCCACAACCGTGCTCGGTCCCGCCGCCAGGCCAACGCCCTGCCTCACGATCTCCTGCACGAGCGGCACCATGAGCGGCATGGCCGGAAGGTTCGTCCAGGCCAGCTCGGGCGACGAGAGAAACAGCACAACGAGCCCCGAGCCCGCACCGCCCGCTCGCGCCGTAACGAGGAAAGGACTCTCCTCCCCGATTCGGAACACCGCCGTCCCCTCGCCCTTGAGCTCCACACCCAGCGACCGGAAAACCGACACCGGTTTCACAAGGTCCGCGAGTTCGGCTCCCAGAGAAGCAAAGAGCGGCTGGTCAATCTCTGCGGACACGAGCCCCGCCGGCGGGGACCACTCCCGGCTCTCCCGCGAAAACTGCCACGAAAGCCCGAGCGACTTGGTAAAGGCATCGCACCAGACCTGCGCCCCGGCCTGCGGTGCCGGCGTGACCACCAGCAGCGATCCCTTCTGCGTGAAGTTCGCCAGAATGGCCCAGGCGCCCGCTTCAACAAGGTCCGGCCGGGTCACGATCGCCGCATCCGCGGCGGCAAGATCGCCCGCAGAAAAATGAGCCGGATCCACGCGCAAAACCCGCACCGGCTCGCTCTCAGTCTCCAGCCCGATCCCCGCACCCGCCGCTGTCGGCGAGAGCGCCAGCGAAAACCAGTCCGCCGCCGAGTAAGACTCGGGGCCCGAGGCCGTTCCCGGCGCTGCCTGCGGAGCGATCAGCACCACGCGCACCTGCTCACGCGTCTTCCACGGCCTTCGAAAGACGTTGTCGCCGGGCACCGCATCCTCATCGATGCGTCCTTCGATCCAGAGCGGCCTCGCAGGTCCCGCCTCACCCTTCACGTTGCTCACCGCAACCGGCGCAAGCACGCTCAAGGTTTCCTGCCCGGGCGCAAATCGGACCAGCGTCTTGTCCCAGCTCTGCTCCTGCGTCGAATCGTGCGTGGTAGCGGCCCGCAGCCGCAGCGTCACCTGTCCCGGCTTGGAGGTCCACGCCCCGGAACGCTTGAGCGTGACACGCGCCTGCTGCGTGGGCGCGTTCTCGCCATTCCTGAGCAGCACCGAGCGCAGCGGTTCGATCTGCACGATTGCGCAGTTGTCCGCCTCTTCCGTCGCGGGCGGGGTGAGCAGCATCGGCGGACCCTTTCCCGCCGACGTGCCCCCTGTCCCTTCCGATTGAAGATTGACCGCGCCCGCCCGCAAGCGGGAGAGAATGGCCACCGACGCATCACGCGATTCCGTCGGCTCGCCGATCTCGCGAACGATCGCCTGCGCGCCCCGCAGATCAAAGCCCGAGTCCGTCGGCTCGAGCGCCTCGAGCGCCCGCCTCGCAGCCCCGAGTTCGTTGGTTGGCGGAGCGATCAGCCGCTCCGCCGGCGCACCCAGGGCGATCACCGCCGCGCGATCGCCCCGCGTGCTGTCCAGCTCATCGAGCAGGCGGAGCGCCGCCTTCTTGTTGCCGTCAAACTCCGTCCCGTTCCCCGATCGGACCTGCGAGACGACGCTGTTGTCGATCAGGATGAACAGGTCGCGGGGGCGTCTGGATTCCAGCGGCGTCGTCCCGGACAGCATCGGCCTGCCCACCGCCAGGGCCAGCAGCAGGACGGCAAGCGTCCGCGCCGCAAGCAGCAGAATCTGCTCCAGCCGCAGGCGCCGGCGGTGCCGCCGGAACGCCTCCAGCACGAACCGCATCGCGCCCCACTCCACGGGCCGCCGGCGCCTCCGGAACAGCAGGTGGATGATCACCGGCGCAAGAACGCACGCGAGTGCTGCAAAGGCCAGGGTTGGATTCAGAAACGTCATGAAAACTAGTGCCGTTTGATCTGTGCATTCCGGCGCGAGACAAAGGCAGCCAGCGCCGGCCCAAGAAACTCGTGCGTGTTCACCAGCGCGTAGTCGTAACCCATTCCCAGCATCATCGTCCGCAGCCGCGTGTTGTGCGCCCGCACCGCTTCCAGGTAGGCCTCGCGGATCGCCCGCGGATCGATCTTGAGCAGCGACTCTCCCTCGAGCCCCTCAAAGAGCACCCCGCCCGCCGCATCAGGAATCGCAAAGTCCAGCTCCGCACGGTCCATGACCTGAAAGGCCATCACGTCCGCTCGCGCGTGCCGCGCTCGTGCCAGCGCGTCTCTCACCATGTCCAGATCCATGAAGAAATCGCTCACAATCGCCAGGATGCACCGGTTGGTGATCTGCCCGAGCGTCTGGTCGATCGCGCGACGCAGATCGCTCGAGCGCGGCGACGGATCGTCGCCCGGCGAAACGACCACATGCGTCCGGTGCGCCGGGTGCGAAGCCAGAGCGCTCACGATCTGCCGCCAGGTCCCCTGGCTGCTCGAACGCCGCAGCATCAGCTTCACTTCCTCGTCAAACATCTCGAGCCCGACCCGGTCCCCCTGGCGCAGCGTGATGTAGGAGAGTGCCGCCGCCAGCGCCGTCGCGTGGTCGAACTTGCTCCAGTGCGTCCGCCCGTCCGGGCTCTTGGTCCGTCCCTCACCCGACGCATCCGCGAACGTGCGGCTGCCGTACGCCATCGACCCCGAACAGTCGACCATCACGATCAGGTCCAGGTTCGTTTCCTGCTGGTACTGCTTGAGATGCAGCTTGTCCGATCGCGCGAACACCTTCCAGTCAAGGTGCCGAAGATCGTCCCCCGACGTGTACGGCCGGTGCTGCGCAAACTCGACCGAAAAACCCTGATAGGGCGAGCGGTGCTGCCCGCTCGAGAGCCCCTCGACGATCATCTTCGCCCGCAGCTCAAAGCTCGAAAGTCGCGCCAGGGTGTGCGGATGCAGGTAAAGCGACGCGTCGATCTGCGGAGCCGCCGCGCCGCCCGCTTCACCCACCCCGGATGTGTCGTCTGCCTCCGTGCGTGACATCGTCCTCATCCTATCGAGCCGGGGGGAGGGTCAGGTTCTCCCGGGCGTAGCGCCGCCCGGGCATGTACGATCATGCCGCAGGGAGGTTTGCATGCCGCTCTTCTCTCGGGTCCTCGCCGTGGTCTTCTGCTTCTTTAGCCTTTTCGCATCCATCGGCTGCGAGAAGAAGCTGACCCTCGACAATTACAACAAGATCCAGGTCGGAATGACCATCGACGAGGTCTTCACCATCCTGGGCCCCGGCGAAAAACTCGATACCGGCACCGCCGCCCGCGTCGCGCAGAGCTATCTGGGCGATATCACCTCCGCCCAGGACCGCCAGAACCGAAACCAGCTCAAGCAGGGACTCGGAGACCTGACCGGCCAGATCCAGAAACGCGACGAGCAGACCCAGCGTGAAGCCGGCGTCCCGGTCCCCCAGGGAAATGCGCCGCCTCCGGTCAAGCCCCAGGGTCCGCGCGGCAATTCCCCGGTTCCCGATGGCCCCGTCCGCGAGCGATTCATCTGGACCGAGGGAAAAGTCGAAATCACCATCGACTTCGCCGACAACCACGTCGCGTCCAAAAACCAGGACGGCCTCTGACGGAGCTCTTCAGCCCTTTGGCTGATCCGTCACGAACTTCTGCACATACGTCTGGAAGTCGTCGTGCAGGATCTTCATCGAAGGGTTGTTCATCATCTTCCGGAACGACGCCTCCGACGCGATGATCCGGAACCGCTTGACCCACGAGTCAAAGTACTCGTCCGAAAGCTGCCCGTGCTCGTGGCTGTACCACGCGATCTCAAACAGCGACAGCTGCATCAGGTTGAAAAAGTAGTAGCGGATCTCCTCGACCGATTCGAGATTGCGCACGTCGTCGTTGTAGACGTTCGCCAGCGTCGGGTCCTCAACCCGCATCCGCCGCAGCGACATCTGCAACTCCACCAGCTTCGTGAAATTCGCCACGTGCTGCGCCTTCCGCGCGTAATAGAACTGAAACGCCGCAAAGAACAAACCGCCCGCGATCGACAGCGACGAGATCGATTGCAGCAACAGCGCGGCGAACTGCCATGAGGGATTCATCGGGGCAAATAGTTGGGGCGAACTTCCCGAAACATCTCCCGCCCCGCCAACTCGGGCCGCACCCCCACATAACTCGCTCAAGACGCTGGCTTTACGCGGCGTTCCATGGCACAATGCTCCGTCCGATCCCCGTCCTCGGCCGTCCCTCATCCATGTACAGCCCAAAGTCCGGATAATCCGAGCTTGAGCGAAGACATCCCCCAGCACCACGCCTCCCACCAGCGCGTCCGCGAGATCGCCCAGCGCATCGCCGCGGCCCCTCAGGATCAGCGACGCGCCCTGCTCGAGCAGGAGTGCGAAGGCGACCGTGTCCTCCGCTCCCGCGTCGAGATGATGCTCCTGCGCCAGGACCAGCAGGTCACCATGGACGGTCCGGTGAAGAGCGACGACGCCCCGGAACTGCCCGCTCCCCAGCGCATCGGGAGCTACGCCGTCCGCCGCCTGCTGGGCGAGGGAGGCATGGGAGTCGTCTATCTCGCCGAGCAGGACCGGCCCCGGCGAACCGTCGCGCTCAAGGTCATCCGCCCCGGCCTGCTCACACCCAGGATGCTCCGACGCTTCGAGCTCGAATCCGAGACGCTCGCCAAGCTGCAGCACCCGGGCATCGCCTCCATTTTCGAGGCCGCCACACACGAATCCGCGTTCGGCCCGCAGCCCTACTTCGCCATGGAGCTGGTCGAGGGCAAGTCCCTCACGCTCTACGCCTTCGAACGCAAGCTCGGTCTCAAGGATCGCCTCGAGCTCTTCCGCAAGGTCTGCGACGCCGTGCAGCACGCCCACCAGAAAGGCGTTGTTCACCGCGATCTCAAGCCCGGCAACATCCTCGTCACCGCGGCAGGAGAGCCCAAGGTCCTCGACTTCGGCATCGCCCGCGCCACCGACAACTCCGCACCCGCCGGCGCCACCCTCCGCACCGAAGCGGGAACGCTCGTGGGAACGCTTCCCTACATGAGCCCCGAGCAGGTGCACGATCCTTCGAGCGTCGACGTGCGTTCCGACGTCTACACCCTGGGCGTCATCCTCTTCGAACTCATCACGGGAAAGCTCCCGCACTCGCTTGACACCCAGACTCTCCCCGAGGCCGTTCGCATCATCTCCGAGGCGGAAGCTCCCTCCGTCAAGGCCATCGATCGCTCCATCCCGTCCGACGTCGCCACGATCGTCTCCAAGGCGATGGAAAAGGACCGGACCCGCCGTTACCAGAGCGCATCCGACCTCTCCGCCGACATCGGCCGCTTCCTCCACAACGAGCCGATCCTGGCCCGCCCGCCCAGCCGCGCCTACCGCGTCCGAAAGTTCGTCCGGCGCAATCGGGCGCTCGTCGCCGGCGTTTCTCTGGCCTTCATCGCCCTGGTCGCCGGAGTCATCGGCACCGCTTGGCAGGCCGCCGAAGCCACCCGCGGCCGTCAGCTCGCAGAGCAGCGCGGCCAGGAACTCGAACTCCAGAAACAGATCGCCGAACGCGAGGCCGCCACCGCCAAGGCAACAAACGAGTTCCTGACCGGCATGCTCGCCGCCGCCAGCCCCGAGAGCGAATCGAGCGGCGAGCTGACCGTGCGCGAAGTCCTCGACCTCGCCGCCGCACGCCTCGCCTCCACGCAGGTCACGCCCCGCGTCGAGATCCCCCTCCGATCGACGCTTTCCAACACCTACCGCGCCCTCGGCCGCACCGACGATGCGCTCCGCGAGGCAAAGCGGTGCCTGGATCTCGCCCGCGAAACCATGGGCGAAAACTCGATCGACGAGCTCGAAGCCCGCCGGACCTACGCCGTGATCCTCGCCGAAAACGGCGAATCCGACGAGGCGGAAAAGCTCACCCGCACCGCCATCGCGGTTTACGAGAAAGACCCCGCCAAGTTCGACCGTGAACTCGCTCAGGCCCGGTGCGAACTCGGGCGCTACCTCATCGACCGCGGAACCGCCGCAGAAGGTGCCGAAGAGCTCCGCCGCGGCATCGAAGGCCTCAAGAAACACGTCGACGACAAAGACCGCAACCTCCAGACCGCCATGCACAACTACGGCGCCGCCCTCGACGCCGCCGGCAAACCGCAGGAAGCCGAGAAGGCCCTCCGCGAGGCGCTCGCCATCTGCGAGAAACAGTTCGGCCCCGATCACGCCGCCACCGCCTACGAGCTGAACACACTCGCGAACATGCTCCAGCGCGCCGGTCGCAACGACGAGGCCATCGCCATCCACCAGCGCACGCTCGCCATCCGCCAGAAGCGCCTTCCCCCCGGCCATCCCAGCATCCTCACCTCGATGGCCAACCTCGCCACCTGCTACGTCGCGGTGGGGCGGTACGACGAGGCGATTGCGAGCCTCCGCGAGACGATCGAACTGCAGAAAAAGACGCTCGGACCCTCGCACCCCAAAACGCTCTCGTCGATGAACAACCTCGCCTTCGCCCTCGAAGACACCGGCAAGTTCGACGAAGCGCAGTCGACTATGCGCAAGGTCGTCGAGCTCCAACGCGCCAACGGCTTCTCCGATCCCGAATCGTGGGGCCAGCTCAACAACCTCGCCAGCCTCCTCGTCAAGCTCAACCGCCCCGCCGAGGCCGACAGGCTCTACCGCGAACTCTTCGCCGCCGCCGAGGGCAAGCTCCCGCCCGATCACATCGTCCGGGCCATCTACCGCAACAACTTCGGCGAGTGCCTCATCGCCGAGGGCAAGTTCGACGAGGCCAAGGTCGAGCTCGAGGAAAGCGACAAAGTCATCCGGGCCTTCTTCAAGCCCGAGCACCCGCGCGTCAAAAAATCTCAATCCCGCGTGGAGCGCCTCGCTCAGGCATCTCAGTCAGCCGCGCCATCCACGCCCGGCACCACGCCGAAGTAGACCCCCCGAGCCCCATCCCACGCAGGCAAATCAGCGGGAGACGCCCTCCAGCGCCGCCCGGATCGCCGCCGGCATCGGCACCTTCTGCTCCGAGCGATAGTCGTACGTCACGATCGTCCCGCGCCCGACGGCCGCAACCGCTCCCGTCTTCCCGCTGACCACGCCGTGCGCAAGCGTGAATCGGTCGGGCTCGATCGACACCAGCTTCGTGTCCACCCGGATGGTGTCCGGAAAGACCAGCGGCTGGCGGAACCGCGTCTCGACCCATTGCAGGATGAACCCAACTCCCAGCTGATCGCGCAGCGCGTGGCAGCCCGCCTTCCGCAGGAAGTCGATCCGCGCCGTCTCGAGATAGCGGAAGAAGACCACGTTGTTCACGTGCCCCAGCGCATCCATCTCGCCCCACGCGATCGGGATCTCGATCGACGTGTGGGCGGGATGGGCAAGGTCCGCTTGCAGTTCGCTCGACATCACACCAGCGCCGGCTTCTTGCTCTTGCTCTCGTTCAGCAGCCGACGCAGCACGGTGTGCAGCACGCCGCCGTTGCGGTAGTACTCAGCTTCCACCGGCGTATCGATGCGGCAGCGGGTCGAGAACTCGACCTTCTTTCCATCGGGCTTGGTTGCGGTGACTTTCACCTCGCAGCGCGGCTCCACCAGCCCCTCCTTGCTCACAGGAAGGTTGATGTCAAACGTCTCATCGCCCGTCAGCCCCAGGCTGGCCGCCGTCTGCCCCTCCGCAAAGTTGAGCGGCAGCACGCCCATGCCCACCAGGTTGCTGCGGTGAATCCGCTCGAAGCTCTCGCTGATCACGGCCTTGACGCCCAGCTGCAGCGTCCCCTTGGCCGCCCAGTCGCGGCTCGAGCCCATGCCGTAGTCCTTGCCCGCGAGCACAACCAGCGGCGTTCCTTCCTTCTGGTAGTTCATCGCCGCGTCGTAAATGAACGAGATCTTTCCATTGCCGGCCTTGGACATGTCCTTGGTCCAGCCGCCTTCCTTGATCTTGCCCGCGGCGTCAACCGCCAGCTTGTTCTTCACGCGGATGTTGGCGTACGTGCCGCGGGTCATGATGAGGTCGTTGCCGCGCCGGGTGCCGTAGGTGTTGAAGTCCGCCTTGCGGATGCCCAGGGCCTTGAGGTACTCGCCCGCGGGAGAATTCTCCGCGATGTCGCCCGCCGGGCTGATGTGGTCCGTCGTGATCGAATCGCCCACATACGCGAGCACACGCGCACCCTTGATCGCCTTGGGCGCCGTCGGTGTCGCGCTCATCCCATCAAAGAACGGCGGCTTGTGGATGTACGACGATTTGTCGTTCCACGCGTACGAATCGCTCTTCGAAACCGGCACCTTGTTCCACATCTCGTTGCCGGTGAACACATTGCCGTACTGCTTGCGGAACTGATCCGGGCTCAGGCACTGGCTCTTGACGTCCTGCACTTCCTTCCAGGTGGGCCAGAGGTCCTTGAGATAGACCGGCTTGCCGTCCTTGGTGTGCGCGAGCGGTTCGGTGGCGAGGTCGATCGCGACGCTGCCGGCGATCGCATACGCCACGCAGAGCGGCGGGCTGGCGAGGTAATTGGCCTTCACGTTGGGATGCACGCGGCCTTCAAAGTTGCGGTTGCCGCTGAGCACGCTCGCGACAACAAGATCGCCCGTCTTGATCGCGGTCTCGATCTCCTCCTGCAGCGGCCCCGAGTTCCCGATGCACGTCGTGCAGCCGTAACCGACGGTGAAAAAGCCGATCGCCTCAAGATCCGCCGAGAGATTGGCCTTGTTCAGGTACTCGGTCACGACCTTGGAGCCGGGCGCGAGCGAGGTCTTCACCCACGGCTTGCGCGTCAGGCCGAGCGCCCGCGCCTTGCGGGCGACCAGGCCCGCCGCGATCAGCACGTCCGGATTGCTCGTGTTGGTGCAGCTCGTGATCGCGGCGATCACCACGTCGCCGTGGTGCATATTGAACGACTTGCTGCCGAGCGCCACGGGCACGCCGATGCAGCCCGAATCGCTCGGGCTCCCATCCGGCGGCGTCTGCGGCTTGGCCGGGCTGCCACCCTCGCCGATCCACCGCGACACATTGACCGACGCGGGCGGCAGCTGCTTGCCAAAGCTGTCGGCGAGCTCCTTGTGCCACGCGTTCTTGACGTCCTTGAGCAGCACGCGATCCTGCGGACGCTTGGGGCCCGCGAGCGAGGGCTGCACCGTCGAGAGATCAAGCTCGGCGACGTCCGTGAACTCCGGCTCGGCGCTCCCGGGCGTCCAGAAAAGCCCGTTGGCCTTGCAATATTCCTCGACAAGCGCCACGGTCGCCTCATCGCGCCCAGTAAAGCGCAGGTAATCAAGCGTCGCCTGATCAACCGGGAAAAAGCCCATCGTCGCGCCGTATTCGGGCGCCATGTTCGCAATCGTCGCACGATCGGGCACGGAGAGCGCCGCAAGTCCCTCGCCGAAGAACTCGACGAACTTATCAACCACGCCCTTCTTGCGGAGGATCTGCGTGACGGTGAGCACCAGGTCGGTCGCCGTCGTCCCTTCCGGGAGCTTGCCCTTGAGCCGGAAACCAATGACCTCCGGCGTGAGCATGTAGATCGGCTGCCCGAGCATCACCGCCTCGGCCTCGATGCCGCCCACGCCCCATCCAACCACACCCAGCCCGTTCTCCATCGTGGTGTGGCTGTCCGTGCCGACGCAGGAATCCGGATAGACGATCGTCTGCCCGTCCTGCTGCTTCGTGAGCACGCAGGTCGCGAGGTACTCAAGGTTCACCTGGTGCACGATGCCCGTCGCCGGCGGCACGCAGGTGAAGTTGTTCAGGCTCTGCTGGCCCCACTTGAGAAACTCGTAGCGCTCGTTGTTGCGCTCAAACTCTTTGTTGGCGTTCACGGTCAGCGCGGTCTTGTCGCCAAACGCATCCACCTGCACGCTGTGGTCGATCACCAGGTCACACTTCACCAGCGGGTTGATGAGCTTCGGATCGCCCCCCATCGCCTTCATCGCGTCACGCATCGCCGCAAGGTCCACCACGCACGGCACGCCCGTGAAGTCCTGCAGCACCACGCGCCCCGGCATGAACGGAATCTCCTCCTTCGCCGGGCTCTTGGCGTTCCAGTTCGCCAGCCCCGAGACGTCGTCCGCCGTCACCACAAACCCGTCCAGGTTCCGCAGCATCGACTCCAGCAGCACCTTGATCGAGTACGGCAGCTTGTCCACATGGCCGATGCCCGCCTTCTTGAGAGCGCCAAGGCTGTAATAGCCGTAGCTGCCGTGCCGGGTCTTGAGAGAAGCCTTGGAGTTGAACGGGTCCTGGAATGCCATGGAGACACCTCGTTTGATTCGGGTACGGGGAACTGCAACCAGTCAACCGTACACCGCTATCGGCATGAATCGAATCGATTCAGATTACGTGTTCAATAACGAAATGTTATGACACGTCCAGCCGCGCGTCGTACACCCTCTGCGACTTGGTCTTCGTAAACCCGTTCCGCTCGTAAAACGCATGAGCCCGCGCCCTGACTTCGTTCGTCCGCACACGCAGCGTCGCCAGTCCGTGCTCTTTCGTCCACGCTCTCGCAAACGCCACAAGTGCCGCGCCCACGCCCTCCCCGCGCCACGCCTCATCCACGATCAGCCCGCGAATCTCCGACCAGCGCCCGCTCTCAAACGCCTCCGAGATCGCGACCTCCATGCACCCGACAACCCGTCCCTCCAGTTCCGCCGCCGCGACGATCCGCGAAGCATCTCCCGCCGCCCGGCGAAGCCGCTCCGCCATCACGCCCTCATCCGCGCCATACCCAAGCTGCCCCGACAGCGCCGCGATCGTGGGGGCGTCGCGCTCCGTCGCCGGGCGAATCACAACACGCGCGCTCATCGCGCTCCTTTCCGCGCCGTCGCCGCATGCCGCAGCAGCGTCCGCTCAAACTCACCAACCGCCGCGCTCGGCGCATGGTCGCTCCGACGCACGATCGCAAGCTCACGCGCCAGCCGCCCCTCGCGGCAGACCAGCCCCTCTTCCTTCCCAAGCGCAAACCGCGAAACAAACCCCACGCCCACACCCGCCGCCACCATCTGCTGAATGCTCTGGATCGACCGCAACTCCATCACCACATCAAGCGCCACCCCCGCCTTCTGCGCCGCCGCATCCAGCACCTCCCGCACCGCCGACCCCGCCTCAAACCCGATCACCGACTCATGCGCCAGATCCCCCCACCGAAACGCCTTCTTCCCCGCCAGCGCGTGCCCCGGCGGCACGATCAGCCGCAGTTCATCCTCCACCAGCGGAATCGTCACCAGCTCCTTCGTCCCCACCGCACGCAAAGGCAGCGTCACAATCCCAAGATCAAGCTCCCCGCTGATCACCGCCGCCGCCACCGCCACCGACCCAGTCTCCCGCACATAAAACTTCAGCCCCGGATGCTTCCGCCGCATCGCGCTCACAACCGGCGGCAACAAATACGCCGCAACCGTCGCCCCGGCCCCCGCCCGGATCGAACCCGACTCAAGCCCCAGCAGCTGCTTCACCGCAAGCGTGCCCGCATCCGCCCGCCGGATCGCCTCATCCGCGTGCCTCAGAAATACCTTCCCGGCTTCCGTCAGCTCCACCCCGCGCCCCGTCCTGTGCAACAGGTCAGCACCCAGCTCCGCCTCGAGCTTCCGCAGCATCGCCGAAAGCGCCGGCTGCGAAACACCCAGCGCCCGCGCCGCACGCGTCATGTGCCCCGCACCGGCAATCGCCCGAAAATAGCGCAAGGGCGTCAGTTCCACCCCCAAGACTATCCGCCGCAAACCTCCCGGCCTCGCTATTTGCCCCTCTGCAATTTGCTATTTCCCCGCGAATCCCTCTTCTCCCATTTTCCGTACAGTGCTCCCAGCGGGAGGCCCCATGTCCATCGCGCGCGGCACATCGTCCTTTCTCTTGTCCTGCCTCCTCGCAGCCGCTCCGCTCGGCGCCGCCCCTCCCGCCCCGCCCCCTTCCACCACAGAGCCGCCCCTCATCAAGCCGCCGAAGGACGAAGCCCCTCCCGGCTCCTTCGACCTTCGTCCCAAGTTCCACATCGGCCAGGACCGCCGCGTCCGCCTCTCGCTCGACAGCTGCGAAACCAAGCCCGACCTCACCGCCGAGCCCGACCCCAAATCAAATAAGCAGCCCTCCGACGAAACCAAAACCCGGCAGGAGTTCGTCCTCGTCTTCAGCCCCACAAAGGTGAACCAGGACGGCACGACCGAAGTCGCGATCGTCTTCGATCAGATCAAGTCGCACGTCGAAGGCTCCGGCGTCAACGAGTCCTTCGACAGCCAGAAGCCCGCCCCCAACCCGTCCCCCAAGCCCTCCACCAGCAAGCCCGCGCAATCCGATCCTCTCAACGGCCTCGGCAAAACGCCCACGCTCGAAGAAACCCTCCGCCCCCTCGTCGGCGAAAAACTCACCGCCGTCTTCGATCGCGACGGCAACGTCATCGATATCCGGGGCGGCTCCAAGTTCGTGCGCGCACTCAATCCCATGGCCCCCGAAGAACTCACGCAAGTCGGCGGCGATCAGGAGCTCCGCGACCTCTTCAAATCCATCGTCAGCAGCCCCGGCAAGAGCTTCGCCAAGCCCGGTGAATCCTGGTCCACCGACACCAGCCTCGATCTCTTCCCCATTGGCGGAAGCCGCCTCCACACCGATTACCGCCTCACCTCCGCCCAGGGCTCAAAAGGAAAAATCGCCTTCCAGGGCAAGGTCGCTCCCTCCAAAGACCCAAGCCCCGGCGCCGCCGGTCTCAAGCTCACCCGCGCCGATTACAGCGGCACCACCGACTGGGACCAGGAAGACGGCTTCGCCCGCGCCATGCAATCCTCGCAGGCCATCGACGCCGAACTCAAAATCGGCGATCAGGTCATCACCATAAAGCAGACCCAGAAAATGAAGCTCGAACGCCTGCCCGACACCAGGAGTCCCGGAAAGAAGTAAGCCCGCCGCCGTTGCACGCCGCAGCCCAAAGGCGCACCCGTGCGCACACCGGCGCGCCCTCTCCCGCCCTTTTCCCCCGCCAAACCAAAAAAATCTTTATCCCCGCCCCGGGCCCCAGTTAGCCCTCTTTCGTCCCATGCGCCAAAGACGT
>JAFEBO010000012.1 GCA_018242625.1 Planctomycetota bacterium | reverse complement strand
GCTCGTGGGGAATGGGGCGTGTGGGGAGCAGCCGCCCCCCCCCCCCCCCCCCCCCCGGCGGCAGATCCGTCGCGCGCTGTTGATTCAAAAAGGAAGCGAGCCCGCAACAGCGCGGGCTCGCCGTGAGGAAAAGGGTCTTTGGAGGGTGTCGAACGGACCACCGGCGGGAACGCTGGAGACGGAACACTTCTTATGTCCCCAGGGCCGCCCGGGATTGCAGCGCCCCTTCAAAGAACCGGGCCGGTTCAAAGTCACCGCTTGAGGGACGCGAGATTGTCCACGATCATGGGCTTGTCGAAGGGGGAGACCTCGTAGAGGGCGACGCCGTCGATCTCTGCCGGGAAGACATTGACAACCTTGTCGTCGGCCGGGTAGCGCCAGCAGGGAGAACCGGCGGTGTCACGAGCGTCGATGGTGTCGAGTATGACGACCACCGGTTTGCCATCCACCAGGGCGAGCAGTTCGCCGGTGTAGTTGGAGATCGTGTTGGAATAGCTCCAGCCGACGAGCTTGACGTTGGGGCGGTCTTCGACCGGGGCCAGCGGGGCGTGGTAGCGGCTTTGCATCCACTGGGCGAAGCGTTCGCGTGTGGTGCAGGCTTCGGCGGGCCGGAAGCCTGCTTTCACCAGGTTCTGGTAGGTGCGGACCAGAGTGGGCCGGGGAGGAGCTCCGGGTGTGGTGATCCAGGTGAAAGCCTGGTAGCCGACAACGATCGCGACCGTTGCCGCCAAAGCCATGAAAATCTTGAGCGGGCGCGGCCAGCTTCTGGCGGTCTTCGGGGTGGAGGAATCGGTGAGCTTGAGAGGCGGCGCCGAGGGTGGAGCAAAGGACGACCGGATCGAATCGTCGAGGATCTTCTGAAGGCGGACCTGCTCGCCGAGTTCTGGTGACGAAGCGATCTCACGCTCGAAAGCGGCGGCTTCCTGCGGGCTCATGGCGCCGTCGAGGTATCGGTCGATGGGGTCGATGGGCAGGTTGGGCGGGAGATCGGTCATACTTTGACCTCCCTTGTGGTATCGCGGCCGTGGTTGTGAGCGGCGAGCAGGACTCGGAGAGCCTTGCGTGACCGGAAGACGTGACTCATGGCCGTGTTTTCATTGATATCGGTGATGGCGGCTATCTGGGCGTAACTGAACTCTCCGACCGTGCGGAGCAGGAGGCAAACCCGCGAGGTTTCATCGAGACTCTGAAGAGCCCGGCGCACCTCGCCGTCGAAAGCGTCCGGATTGGCGCTCAGGCCGTCGTGCGAGATGGCGGGATGCTGATTGCACGCGTGGTTTTTCGAGGCGTGATTCCCCAGCAGATCGTGCCCGGCGGGGCTGGCCGGATTTCGGGCCCGCTTCCGAAAGGCATTCCTGGCGACGTTTCGCACGATCTGTGCCATCCAGCCTTCGAAAGAAGTTCCTGGGGTGAATCGGTCCAGTTGGGCAAGCCCGATCACCGAAGCCTCCTGCACTACATCATCAGCTTCGACACGATCCCCCAAAACGGCGGAAGCGACAATCGCAAGCGCCGGCCTCGCCCGATCGACTAGGCGAGCGAACTCTTCCCGGGTGAGCCGGTTTCCGCCTGGCGTGGGCGTACCACCCCCAGCAGGCGAACTTGCGCCAGCATCGGCTGCAAACAACCTGCTCGCTTCGTGGTTCATTGGAAAACGGCGAAGCGTAGTACCGGGCTAACCAACCAAATCCCCTGCCGGACGGCGGCGTCCAAATGCTCCCACCTCTAAAGCAGTATGTAACCCGGGCGGGCCGATCTTGCTGATTCCACCGATCAGGCTGCGAATCGGTGAAGTGCCCGATAATCGGGCGGGGTCGATCCCAACAATCCATCCATCGGGCCGACCGCAGTGCCGGCCGCCGGGGAAGCCGCATGCAATCCACCGACCCAAGAACCATTTCGCGGCCCGATCCGGCACTCTTCAAGTACTACTTCATCGTTTCGCTCTGTTCTTTGCTTGGTTTTCCCGTGGTGTTCTTGCTGTCCTGGATCCGGTACGAGACGTTGCGGTATCGGTTTGACGACGACGGAGTCTGGATGGCCTGGGGCATCCTCTTCCGGAAGGAAGTGACGCTCACCTACCGGCGGATCCAGGACATCCATGTCACCCGCAACATCATCCACCGCTGGCTCGGGCTGTCATCGGTGAACATTCAGACGGCGGCCGGCGGAGCGCTGCCGCAGATGACAATCGAGGGCGTTCGGGAGGCCGACGGGCTGCGGGATTTTCTGTACGAGAAGATGCGGGGGAGCAAGGGAGAGACGACTCCGGCGGCCCGGCCGGCGGAGCACGCGGAACCGGTGGATGAAGCGCTGGAACTTCTCCGCGACCTTCGGCGTTCGGTGGACGAACTGGCCGATCGCCTGGAGGGTCGGATCCCGCCCAAGGGAGAGAGGCCATGACCAATCCCGGCCCGGTCGAGGCGGCGTCAGCCTTTGTGTACGAGGGCGTGTGGGGAGTTCTGGCAGGGCTGCTGCGGACGCCTCGCGAAGCGCCGAGCCTCCCGACGCGGGCCGGTGAGGCCAACGTTGCGATCAAGCCGAGCAAGGCGTGGCTGGCCTATCTCAAGTTCTTTTTCTGGCTGGGGCTGACGGTGATCGACGTTGCGATCATCGGTACTTGGCTGCTTATCTGCTACCGGGCTCCGCTTCTGGGGGCTGCGCTCGCGGCGCCGGCCTGGATCCTGGCGATCGTGCCGGACATCTTCGCGTATGTGGCGATCTATCTGCGTTATGACACGACTTGGTACGTCGTTTCTCCCCGGGCGATCCGGCTGCGCAACGGCATCTGGAACATCCGTGAAACGACGTTCACCTTCGAGAACGTGCAGAACGTGGAGGTGACACAGGGTCCCCTCGAGCGGTGGTTCGGATTTGCAAATCTGAAAGTCGAGACGGCGGGCGGTTCGGGCCACGGCGAGCACGGTGCGCCGGGTTCGAATGTCGCCTACCTGTTCGGACTGGACAATGCGCAGCAGATCCGCGAACTGATCATGGATCGGGTGCGTGCCTCCAAGTCGACCGGGCTGGGGGATGAACACCACGACGCGCCGGCGCAGAGTGTCTGGAGCCCGGCTCAACTCGCGGAGCTTCGGGCCATGCGCGACCGCCTGCGGGCGGCTCTGGCGGGATGATCAGGCTTTGGGGGCGAGCGTCTTGCTCAGGATGGCGCTTCGGTAGTTGGTGTACGGCCACTGCCAGAATTCCACGAACCGATAGCCGCGCCGGATATAGAACTCGTAGAGCTCACGGTCGGGCTCCGCCATGGAAAGGCCGAGCTCCCGAGCTCCCGAATCGCGAGCGCGGGATTCGACCAGGTCCAGGAGCATGCGCCCGATGCCGCACCCCTGGTAATCCGGGTCGACTGCGAGCTGTGAAAAGCTTGCGACTTCGGGCTTCTCAAACCAGGGCGGCCCCTTGCTCTCCTCGACTTCGTGGAAGAGGATCGTGCCGACGATCTTCTGGCCGGTGCGGGACTGCACGGGCGCTTCGTGATCGACCGCGACGTAGCACTCGCCGCTGAAGACTCGTTTCTCGGTGATGTCGACGCTCTGGCGTCCGGCCAGCGGGCGAAGACCCATCGCCACCTGCTTGGCGTACGCCCGGTGCAGGAGCGTGGTGATTTCCTGGAGAGAGTCGCTGGGGGCGAGGCGGCGCGTGGTGATGTTGGCGCTCGAACCCCGGTCGGACGCAACATCGACTCTGACCGGGCCCGCCCGGCGCGATTCACTCGGAATATCCACGCTCATCTGTTTCATACATTACGCATTGCTCGGAAGCGGGATCGCGAAATTCCGCGCCGGTTTACTTTCGCACGGCGGCGAGTTCGCCGACGAGCGCCGCCAGCTGCTGGATGTTTCTGGCCTCGAGCACCGAGCGGGCTTTGGCCGCGTTTATTGGAAATTTATCCTGGATCAGGTGGCCGAGCGCCAGGTCGACCTTGGCCCAGAGTTTTTCCCGGCTCTTGTCCGTGGTTGCCAGGAAGAGCTCGCTGGCGGCTTCCTGGAGCGAAGCGATGTGCCTGGTTTCCGCGTGCTCGTAGAAGCGGTTGATCGCTCCCTTGGCCTTCTTGCCGAAATATCCGCCGTAGGTCATGGAAGATCGTAATCGCCGTCCGGCGGGGTGGCCAGGCTTTGAGTTAGGATCAGGCAATCTGGAGGAAGCATGCCGCACAATGTGCAGAAGCTGATCAGCCCGTACCGGGTTACCAAGGGGAAGAAATTCCGGCTGAAGGACATCGATCCGTCGGATACGGGGCCCCTCAAGTCCAAGGAGGAAGCGAAGGAAATGCTGGAACGGGGGATCGGCTGGCTTGCGGAGGAGCAGGAGAAGCTCTACGCCTCGGACTCCTGGTCGCTGCTGCTGGTTTTTCAGGCGATGGACGCGGCGGGGAAGGACGGCACGATCAAGCACGTGATGAGCGGTGTGAACCCGCAGGGGTGCGAGGTTCACTCGTTCAAAGCGCCCTCGAGCGACGATCTCGACCATGATTACATGTGGCGGTGCGCCCGCCGCATGCCGGAGCGGGGAAGGATCGGCATTTTCAACCGTTCGTATTACGAGGAGGTGCTGGTGGTGCGGGTGCACCCCGAGTATCTGATGAAGCAGCGGCTCCCCCAGCAGAAGCTGGGCAAGGACCTCTGGGACGAGCGGTTTGAGGACATACGGAACTTCGAGAAATACCACACGCGGCAGGGGACGGTGATCCGAAAGTTCTTCCTGCATGTTTCGCGGAACGAGCAGCGGCGACGGTTCCTGGAGCGCCTGCAGCAGAAGGACAAGCACTGGAAGTTCTCGGCATCGGATATCGCCGAGCGTGCGCACTGGGACAAATACATGGAGGCGTACGAGGACATGATCTGCAACACGGCCACCGAGGATGCGCCGTGGTTCGTGGTGCCCGCGGACAACAAGTGGTTTACGCGGGTCGTGGTCGCCGCGGCGATCGTGGACGCGGTTCATTCGCTCAAGCTCGAATTCCCGAAGGTGGACAAGCGCAAGATGAAGGAACTCGAGGCGATCGAGGCGACGCTTCGCGGCAGGAAGTAGCCGGGTCAGGTGCGGGTGAGCCTGGAGGATTCAACGACGACCGCCGGGCGAGCCTCGAGCGACTCCGTACGTCCGGTGTTGAAGTCGAGGTAGTCCTGTAGCGCGGCCACGCTCCAGTCGCCAAAGCGCAGGGCCCGGATGGAACGCACCGCGGCGGCGGCGCCGGTGGTCGTGGTGAAGATGGGCACGCCGAGGCGGATGGCGGCGGCGCGGATCTTGCCCTCGTCGGTCAGGCGCCCGGTGCGGGTCGGCGTGTTGATGATCATCTGGACTTTTCCGTCGGCCATGAGATCGATCACGTTTGGCCGGACGCGGTCCGCGATCTTCTGAACCGGCATGGCCTCGACACCGTGCTCGCCGAAGAACTCGGCCGACCCGGGGCTGGCGTAAATGCCAAAGCCCATGGCCTTGAGCTCCTTGGCGAGGGGCATCACCGCGACGCGGTCGGAGCGGCGGACGCTGATAAAAACGTTGCCGTCGGAGGGAAGATTCGTGCCGGCACCGATCTGCCCCTTGGCGAAGGCAATGTCGGCGGAAAGGTCTATCCCCATAACTTCGCCGGTGCTCTTCATCTCCGGGCCGAGCACGATGTCGACGCCCGGGAACTTGCTGAACACAAAGACCGATTCCTTGACGGCGTAGACGCCCTTATGCACCGGCTCCTTGGCCCCGAGCTCGCGCAGCTTCTTGCCCATCATGACCATCGCGGCCTGGCGTGCCCAGGGAGTGTGGGTAGCCTTGCCGACGAACGGGACCGTTCGGCTTGCGCGCGGATTGACCTCCAGGATCGCGATTTTGTCGCCCTTGATCGCGAGCTGAACGTTCATCAGACCATTGACACGCAGCTCGGAGGCGAGCTGCTGGCCGATCTGCTTGATGCGGTTGACCAGCGGGCCGGGGAGGCTCCACGGAGGCAGGGTGCAGGCGGAATCGCCCGAGTGAACGCCCGCCTGCTCGATGTGTTCCATAACGCCGATGACGATGGCCTGCCGCGTGCCGTCGTTGCCCGCATCGGCCGGGTTGCCGGCGCGGCCGGGAATGAAGTCGGCCACGACGTCCATGTCCACTTCCGTTGCGTCGTCGAGGAACTTGTCGATGAGCACAGGGGCGTTTTCGAGATCGCTGATGTTGACGGCGTTGGACATGTAGTGGCGCAGCGCCTTCTCGTCGGGGCAGATCTCCATGCCGCGTCCGCCCAGCACATAGGAGGGGCGAACGAGAACGGGGTAGGTGATCCGGTTGGCGATCTCGACCGCCTGCTCGAGCGTGCGGGCGATACCGCTGGGGGGCTTGGAGAGGCCGAGGCGTTCGAGGAGGGCGTCGAAACGCTTTCGGTCTTCGGCGAGGTCGATGGAGTCGAGGCTGGTGCCGATGAGCGGCGTGCCGCCCTTGACAAGACCCTGGGCGAGGTTGAGGGGTGTCTGGCCTCCAAACTGGACAACGACGCCATGGACCAGGCCATTGCGCATGCCGTTCCAGCCGCCCTCGTCGGGCTCGAGGTCCTTGCCATTGAGGCGTTCGATGATGTTGAGCGTGTCTTCGAGGGTGAGGGGCTCGAAGAAGAGCAGATCGGAAGTGTCGTAGTCGGTGCTGACCGTCTCTGGATTGGAGTTGATCATCACCGACTCAAAGCCGAGCTCCCGGGCGGCGAAGGCGGCATGGACGCAGCAGTAGTCGAATTCGCATCCCTGGCCGATGCGGTTGGGGCCGCCGCCGATGATGATCACTTTCTGGCGATCGCTGATGCGGATCTCGTCGTCGGGCCTCTGGGCGCCGGCGGGAGACTCGTAGGTTGAGTAGTAGTAGGGGGTGACGGCTTCGAACTCGGCGGCGCACGTGTCGACGAGCTTGTAGACGGGCTCGATGGAAAGCTGCTTGCGGTGACGGCGCACCGCGAGGATCGCCTCGGGGCTGATCTTGCCCAGATAGATGTTGGCGAGCTGCGCATCGCTGTAGCCGAGCTGCTTTGCCTCAAAGAGCGTCTCGCGCGGAACTTCTTCGAGCTTTGTGTAGCGGAGCAGGACGTCCTCGAACTCCACCAGCTGGCGTATCTGATCGAGGAAGAAGCGGTCGACCCGGCAGAGGTCGTGGATGCGCTGGTCGGTCCAGCCCATCTTCATCGCGTAACGGATGTAATAGAGCCTTCCCTGGCTGGGGATGGCGAGCTTGCGGCTGAGCTTCTCCTCGTCGATGGGCCACTCGATGGGCTGCCCGTCGGCGGTCCGGAAGACGGGCTTTCCCGCCTCGGTAGAGGCGCGCCCGGCGCTGCCGGCGCGGCGTGCTTCGAGCCACTTGTCGTTGCGGTCGAGGCCGAGGCCAAAACGCTTGACGTCCATCGAACGGACGACTTTCTGCAGGCTCTCCTTGAACGTGCGTCCGATCGCCATCGCCTCGCCCACGCTCTTCATCTGGGTCGTGAGGGTTTCGTCGGCCTCGGGGAATTTTTCAAAGGTCCAGCGCGGCATTTTCGACACGACGTAATCGATCGTCGGCTCGAAGCAGGCGCTGGTGGTGCCGGTGATGTCGTTGCGGAGCTCGTCCAGCGTGTAGCCGATCGCGAGCTTGGCGGCGATCTTGGCGATCGGGAAGCCGGTGGCCTTCGACGCGAGCGCGGACGAGCGCGAGACGCGTGGGTTCATCTCGACGACGACCATCTCGAATTTGCCGTCCTTGGGCGCGGGGTTTACGGCGAACTGCACGTTGCTGCCCCCGGTTTCGACACCGACGGCTCGCATAATCGCGATGGCGGCATCGCGCATCGCCTGATATTCCTTATCCGTGAGGGTGAGGATGGGGGCGAAGGTGATCGAGTCGCCGGTGTGGACGCCCATGGGATCGAAGTTCTCGATGCCGCAGACGATGATGCAGTTGTCTTTCTTGTCGCGGACGACTTCGAGCTCGTACTCCTTCCAGCCGAGCACGGATTGATCGATCTGCACCTGGCCGATCATGCTCGCGCGAAGGCCGCGGGTCATGATTTCATCGAACTCTTCCTGGTTGTAGGCGATCCCGCCGCCCGTACCGCCGAGCGTGAAGGCCGGGCGGATGATCGCGGGGAGCCCGATTTCCTCGAGAAAAGCGCGGCCTTCTTCGAGGGAGGTGACGGTCTTGGCTTTGGGGAGCTTGAGGCCGATGCCCTCGCAGATGTCCTTGAAGATCTGGCGGTCCTCGGCGCGGTGGATGACCGTGCGGTTGGCCCCGATCATCTCGACGCCGAACTCTTTCAGCGTGCCGTCGTCGAAGAGTTTGCAGGCGCAGTTGAGGGCGGTCTGCCCGCCCAGGGTGGGAAGGATGGCGTCGATGGGATGGCCGAGTTCTTTTTCCCGCTGAAGAATCTTGCGGACGGCGTCGGGGGTGATGGGCTCGATGTAGGTGCGGTCGCTGTAGGCGGGATCGGTCATGATGGTGGCCGGGTTGCTGTTGATCAGCACGAGCCGGTAACCCTCGGCCTTGAGGGCCTTGCACGCCTGCGTGCCCGAATAGTCAAACTCGCACCCCTGGCCGATCACGATGGGGCCCGAACCCAGAAGAAGGATCGTTTTGATGTCGGTGCGCTTGGGCATCGCTTCTCTCACGAGTGCGCGTCGGGGGGCGGATCATCCGTCCCCGGAGCGCAAACTCGATGACGATAGGCGGAGCCGGGGGGCTTCACAAGCTCGCACGGCTCGGTTTGCGAATCTTCATCAGTGGTGGAGCAGCAAATACCCGCGTGCGATCGCCAGTTCGAGGTCGGAACAGGCGGAGACCGGATCGAGCGCTCCTCCGGCGGCAGAACTGAGCTGGGCGAACTGCTCCGGGGTTACTCCCGAGACGATCAGGCGGCGTCCTTCGGCGTCAAACTTGCTCAGAGCGGCGCGGAGCTCGATCGCCGAGTTTTCATCGAGGCGGGTGACTTCTCCCAGGTCGAGGATGACGACCTTGGCGGACTTGGGAAGCAGGTCGGCCCAGACGAGCAGGTTGGGCATCCGGTGGATCTTGCCGCCCCGGTTATGGTCCTTGCGGACGTGGTAGATCAGGATTTCGGGTGGGAGGTCGAGATCGGAGTTTTCGCCGATGAGGTCGCTGGCTTCGATCTCGGCGATGGGGCGGGAAACATCCTGATAAATGATCCAGAGCAGAAAGACGACCGGGGGAAACATCGCCCAGCGCGTGCCGAATTTGAATGCAAGGGTGCCAAGAGCCGCTCCGAGCGCAAAGGAGCCCAGAATCGAGGCCAGAAGCAGGAGGCGTTTGGAAGTGGCCTGACTTCCAACGGTTCGTGCCGCGTCGATGGTTCTGCTCTGAGCCAAGCTCTTGCCCGCGTCCTTGAGATACCAGAAGAACTGGACGGCCTCAAGCCCCAGGTCGGTGAGAACGCCGGTGACATGGGTGGTTCGGACGACGCCGCTCGAGATTCGGGTAATCGTTGCGTTCTGCAGTCCCATGGCGGCCGAAGCAAGCCCCGTGAGCACGAGCAGACTCTCGCCGTGTACCCGGGAATCGGACGACAGTACCTCGACCGCGATGGCGAACGCGGCGAGCAGGAGCGTCTCGATCGCCATTGGAAGCACATAGATGGACTCCCAGCCGCGCCGCTTTCCCAGTTCGGTGGCAAAGCCGGAGACCGCCGCGCCCGACACGAACGTGAGCAGGAGGAAACAAAGAAATGCCGCGAAGCGCCAGTTTCCTTCGGCGGCGGCGCGTCCAAAATCGGAAGTTGTGCCCGACACGTGGCTCGTCACGTGGCCGCAGGTCAGGATCGTGAGGATGTTGGTGTAGCCCGCGATCCAGGCGAGGGTGATCGCCAGTCGGGCCTGCTGAACAAAGGAATGTGCCTGTGCGACGAACACGTGAAGAGGGAAGAAGAGGCGGGGGGCCTTCCTGTTTATCGGATCATGGGGCGTGGCATGCTTATCCGCGGGGGGGCTGATTTTTCTTGGTGCGTCAATGCCCGAGAAAATGATTGACGATCGCCGGGCCATCTTTAAACTGGGAGGCATGACGGAATTCACGAAAAAAGCTGTACCGGGTCTTGCGGCGTGTTTGGCGTTCGTTTTTTCGGCCCTGGCGCAGCCCGCGGACATGGCGCACTGGTGGAAGGCCGACGGCAACGCCAACGACAGCGCGGGCACTTCTCATGGAACTGTGGCGGGCAGCGTCATCTACGCTCCGGGGCGGTATGGCCAGGCGTTCAATTTCGAGGGTGGCGAAGTGCAGTGCGGCAACACCGCGGGGAATTTCGGCACCGGAGACTTCACGGTGGCTTTCTGGATCCTGAACCCCTCGCAGATCGCCGCTCTTGAGGTGATGAGCAAGCGTTCGACCTGCAACTACGGCAGCCAATTCGACATCCGGGGCGGCTCCGGTGAGAACGGTGCGAACATGTATTTCGAGGCGTACACCAATTCCAGCGCGTCCAACCGCATGCTGGTATTTGCCTCCGAGTTGCTGAACGATCGCTGGCACCACATCGTGTACAGGCGCAAGGGGACCAGCGCGACCGCCGCACGCGACGGGATCGTGATTTCGTCCGTTACGACATCGGGCGTTACCAACATCAACAACACGGCCCAACTCCGGTTTGCGGGGGGGCCCTGCGTGGGATTCGACGGGACGATCCGCTTCACCGGGCTTCTGGACGACATCCGTTTTTACGACCGGTATCTCACGGATGCGGAGCTGCGAACCTTCGCGTGCGCGACGGACATGAACGGCGACCTGCTGGTCGATGATTCCGATTTTTCGATGTTTATCGTGCAGTACGACGTGCTTGCCTGTTCCGATCCGGCCATGCCGCTCGGCTGCATCGCCGACTTCAACCAGGACGGTCAGGTGGACGACACCGATTTCGTGATCTTCGTGGGCGAATACGACCAGCTCATCTGCCCGTAAGCATGTTCCCCCTGAAATCGGAGAGCCGTTCGCCAGTTCGGAGTCGATACTCTCCCGCATGGGCAAAGTTCTTCTCTATTCGGTTCTGCTGATTCTGGGAATGATCGGCTCGCAGATTCTGCCCGGCCTGACGGGCAACTCCGAGGCGGTCAAGCACACCATCCAGCTGATGACCTTTGTCACGCTGTCGTTCATCATGATCCACGTGGGTTATGAGTTCGACATCGACAAGCGGAAGAAAGCGAAGTACGCGGCGGATTTCGGGATCGCCATGACGGCCGCCTCTTTCCCGTGGCTGCTGGTCTCGGCCTATTTCGTGCTGGTGATGTGCCCCGCGGGCTCGGTATCGAACTGGCACGCATGGCGCGATGAACTGCTCGTTGGGTGCTTCGCCGCACCCACCTCGGCGGGCGTGCTCTTCAGCATGTTGGCGGCCGCGGGGCTCGGGGCGACCTGGCTCTTCAAAAAGGCCCGCGTCCTTGCGATCTTCGACGACATCGGGACGATCCTGCTTCTTATCCCGCTCAAGATCATGATCGTCGGGATGCAGTGGCAGCTCGCCGTGGTGGTCGCGATCATGGTCGGGCTGATCGTGGCGGCGTGGGTGTGGCTGCACAAGGTGCGCATCCCGATGTCCTGGCCGTTTGTGATCGCTTACTCGATCGGGCTTGTTGCATTCTCGGAAGGGCTCTACCTCGTCAGCAAGAGCTTTTCGCCCGATTCTCCGATTCACATCGAGGTGCTGCTGCCCGCGTTTGTGCTCGGCTGCATCATCGCGCAGCCCCGCAGGTCGGACGGATCCGTCGACCACACGCACCACGAGCCCCATGGGACCGAGGCCCTGGTGGGAACTCTGAATTCGGCGCTCTTTCTCTTTCTCGTCGGGCTCTCCATGCCGCACCTGAACGACGTGCGCACGCCGCCGGGTGCCGCAGAAGCGCACGACGCCGGCGCAATCAACTGGGGCGTGGTCGGGCTGCACGTGCTCGCGGTCACACTGCTTTCCAATCTTGGAAAGATGTTCCCCGCGATCTGCTATCGGACCGAAGCGTCGCTCAAGACACGATTGGCCCTGTCGATCGGAATGTGGCCGCGCGGAGAAGTGGGCGCGGGGATTCTCGTCGTCGCGCTGTCGTACGGCATCGGTGGGGAGACCGTTCTTGTGGCTGTGATCTCGCTGGCGCTCAACCTGGTGCTGACCGGGGTGTTCATCATGATGGTGAAGGGACTAATCCGGGGTGAGCCCGCGTGACCCCGCCGACCCGGCTTGCGTGTTCCGGATCCGCGGGCCATCTGCATCCCGACAGCACTCGGCGAAATTGCTGAAGAAAGACGAACCCCTGTTCGGGCCGATCAGTAGATGGGAGCCGGGCCGGGCGTGCCGGGAGGCTGATCCGGCGGCTGTCGTTACCGGTCCTAAACTTCGGTTTCAGGCCAGCTTACAGGGAATGAACGCATGTGCGGAATCGTCGCGTATATCGGTGCCAAGCCCGCCCAGTCGTACCTTATTGAGGGGCTGAAGCGTCTGGAGTATCGCGGGTACGACTCCGCCGGCATGGCGGTCCTTGAGAACGGCAAGCTCAATGTCGTCAAGGCGGTCGGCCGGGTCTCAAACCTCGAGGACAAGATCGAAGACATGGGCGGCTTCCGCGGGACGATCGGCCTCGCCCACACGCGATGGGCGACCCACGGCGGCGTGACGGAGGTGAACGCGCACCCGCACACCGACGACCGCAACGGCATCGCCCTCATCCACAACGGAATCATCGAAAATTACGCCGCGCTCAAGACCTACCTGGAAGAAAAAGGTCATAAATTCCAGAGCCAGACGGACACCGAAGTGCTCGCGATGCTGATTGGCGAGCTGTACGCCCCGCAGGAGGGCGTTGACCTTGAAGCGGCTGTGCAGGCCGCCCTGCGCGAGGTCACGGGCGCGTACGCCATCGCCGTGATCTGCGAGAAGGAGCCCGACGTGATGGTGGTGGCCCGCAAGGGTTCGCCCCTGATGGTCGGAGTTGGCGCTGGCGAATACGTCGTCGCGTCCGATGCCTCCGCGATCGTGAGCCACACAACCCAGGCTTTCATTCTCGACGACTACAACGTCGTCAAGATCACCCGCCAGGGCTTCCGCACCAGCACGATCCACAATGTGCCCGTGACGAGCAAGATCATGCAGCTCGAGCTCGAGCTGCAGGAGATCGAGCTCGGCGGCTTCAGCCACTTCATGCAGAAGGAGATCTTCGAGCAGCCCAAGGCAATCGCCAACTGCCTGCGCGGCCGCCTGAACAAGGAAGAAGGCCGCATCCACCTCGGCGGTGTGGGCAGTTTCAACAAGGAACTCAGCAAGATCAAGCGGGTCGTTCTGACCGCGCAGGGCACGGCCCTGCACGCGGCGATGATCGGCGAATACCTCTTCGAGGACCTCGCAAAGATCTCCTCCGTCGCCGAGTACGCCAGCGAATTCCGATACCGCAATCCGATCGTCGAAGAAAACACCGCCGTCATCGCGGTGAGCCAGTCGGGCGAGACCGCCGACACGCTCGCGGCGCTCCAGGAAGCCAAGGAGCGGGGCGCTCTGGCCATGGGCGTTGTCAACGTCGTCGGCTCCTCCATCGCCCGCGAGACCGACGCGGGTGTCTACCTGCGCGTCGGACCGGAAATCGGTGTGGCAAGCACGAAGGCCTTCACCGGCCAGGTCGCGGTGCTCACCATGCTCGCCATGTACATGGGACGCAAGCGCTTCATGAGCGCCGACCAGTGCCGCGACCTGATGAAGGACCTGGAACGCGTGCCTTCGCTCATGGAACGCATCTGCGAACAGGATGCCCGCATCAAGAAAATCACCGAGAAGTACATCCACCGCGAGAACTGGCTCTTCCTCGGTCGCGGCTACAACTATCCGACCGCTCTCGAAGGCGCCCTCAAACTCAAGGAAATCTCCTACATCCACGCCGAAGGGATGCCCGCGGCGGAAATGAAGCACGGGCCCATCGCCCTCATCAACGACGGCATGCCCGCGGTCTTCATCGCCAACAAGGGACGTCAGTACGAAAAGGTGATGAGCAACATCCAGGAAGTCCGCTCGCGCGGCGGGCACGTCATTGCGGTCGCCACCGAGGGTGACAAGGACATCACCCGCTACGCGGAGGATGTCATGTACATCCCGGATATTCCCGAGTGCCTCAGCCCGCTGCTCGCCGTTGTGCCCCTGCAGCTCATGGCCTACCACGCGGCCGTTCTGCGCAACCACGACGTTGACAAGCCGCGAAACCTCGCCAAGAGCGTGACGGTCGAATAAGCGGGTTTCCGGCAGCGAGCGTCCCAGAATCGGTGCCGGCGTGCGCGCCGGACCTTGTTTTCCTGCGAATGGCTGGACTCGGCCGGTCATCGGACCGATCGACATGTATGCATCCGCGACGGTTCGGCAGGGTGGTCTGTCAGTTCGTCGGCACCTCCATCGGCGAGGTGCAGGACATGTCCGCGGGCGGGATGCGGGTGCAGACGGTCGGCGCGAGGGCGCCTCAGATAGATGATGTTGTCAAGGTGCAACTGGTTGGCATCTCGGGAATTGTCGAGGTTCGCTGCCGGATCGCCTGGGTGAAATCCGGGGTGCGGAGCGAAGGGCTGGCCGCCAAGATCCGCAGGATCCTGGCGGGGGCCCGGCACGAGGTCGGGCTCGAATTCATCGATCTGACACCCGAAGCACGGACGGTCATCGCGGAAATCGGGGCGGCGGCGGGCAAGAACGAGACGATCCGCCCGGACATCGAACGTTTCCGATCGAGCGCCGCCTAACCGTTCCGGGCGCGGTACTCTTGCCGCGTGAGTCTTCGCCGAATCCTGTTCCTGATCTGTTTTCTGCTGCTCCCCGCGGTGCCGGTGATCGCGCAGACTCAGATGCGCCTCGACCCCGATGGCAAGTGGGTGCCCGTCGGCCCGGAGCCCGATCCGACCAGCGACGAGGGTGTGATGAATCGGGCGCGCAAGCAGCTCGCGGAGAACCGGCCCCGGGGCGCGCTCGCGCTGCTCGACAGCTGGATCAAGCGCAACTCCGCACAGGAAAAGCCGGAGACCGCCGAGGCGCTTCTGAGGCGCGGCGACGCCAAGCTGGCGCTCAAGGACGAGTACGAAGCTCTCTACGACTACGAGCGGGTGATCAAGGAATACCCCGGAACGCCGCAGTTCGTGACGGCCGTGGAGCGGGAGCTTGAAATCGGCCTGATGTACCTGGGCGGGCTCAAGAAGAAGATGTGGGGCCTGAGGATCGATAATGCGACGCGCATCGGCGAAGAACTGCTGATCCGCGTTCAGGAGCGTGTCCCGGGCAGTCAGCTTGCCCAGCGCGCCGCGATCGAACTGGCGAACTACTACTACCGCATTCGCGACCTGCGGATGGCCGCCGAGGCGTACGACATATTTCTCGCGAATTTCCCGACGAGCGAATACCGGCAGCTCGCCATGCAGCGTCGCATCTTTGCGAACATCGGGCGCTACAAGGGGCCCCGCTACGACGCCTCGGGCCTGATCGAGGCGCAGTACCTCGTCCGCGACTTTGCGGCTCGCTATCCGCAGCAGGCAGAGCAGATCGGCATGACCGACGCTCTCATCGCGCGGCTCGACGAATCGGCGGCCGAACAGATGTTCGAAACCGCCAAGTGGTATTTCGTCCGCGACGATGTGGTGGGGGCCAAGTACACGCTGAAGCGGCTGCTGCAGAAACACCCCGACACGGTCGCGGCCCGTCGCACCGAGGCGATCTTTCAGGAACGCAAGTGGGAGCTGCCGCCAGCCCGTGCCAGGAAGAAGGCCGAAGAGGCCGAGGAAGAGCCGGGGACGGACAAGGTCCCGACCGCCGCGGCAGACGGAGCCGAACAGACCATCAAGAAGACGGGCGAGGCGGTTGTCGACAAGTCTGCCCCGGCCAGCAAACCTTCGCCGGCGCCTGCCGCGCCGCCTTCTCAGGAGCCGCCCAAGTGAAAAGCATGTTGGTGCTATGCGCAGTTGCCGGGCTGGCGGGGGCTTGCGCTTCGGACCCGAGCAAGGGCTATTCCTTCAAAGACACCTACGACTCGCAATCGCGCACCATTCAGGTGCCGATCTTTCAGAACAAGACCTATTTCCACGGGGTCGAGAGCGAGCTGACCGAGGCGATCGTGAAGGAAATCCAGAACAAGACGCCCTGGATCATCGATCCATCCCCGGCCGCGGACACGACCCTTTCGGGCACGATCGTGAACGTCCAGATGCGCAAGACCGCAACGGATCCGAGCGGATACGTGCAGGAACTGGGGTACATCATCACCGTCGACTTTGAATGGGTCGACAACAGCACCGGCAAGACGCTCGTATCCCGGCGAAACTTCAGCGGCGCGGACACGTTTGTGCCGACGCGCGGGGTGAGCGAAAAGATCGAGTACGGGCAGTCTTCGGCCGTGCAGCGGACCGCCAAGGACATCGTCTCCGAGCTCCGCACGAACTGGTAAAACGCGCTCCCGGAAGGCACCTAGGCGGCGTGGGACCCTTTGAACCCCACCCGGCGGGGTGTCTGGGGCTTTTTGCCTACGCTTGAGCTGATGCATCGCTGCCCGGCTTCGTTCAAAGAACGGCCATCCCGACCGCGGCTGAGGCTCCGGCGGATTGGTCGAGGTCCGAATGCATCTGGCGGGCCGGATATCCGAACAGTAAGGAAACGGCGGGACTAGATACTGGCGGGACGGCGTCGAAAGCACCCGCGGCCGCCCGATAAGAGGAATGATGAGCCGATCCAACGATCAAAGCACCGAACTCTCGCTCCACGACTCCATGAAGGGATTCGCGGACGACAACGACCGTGACACTCCCCGCAACCGGCCCCCGCTGGGCAAGCGTGGGGGACCGCCCGGGCCGGGCATGCCGAACGGTCAGGGGCAGCCGCAGTCGCGCGGCCTTTTCACCATGGTCGCCGTGATCGTGCTGATGGTCCTGCTGTTCATGATGTTCAACGCCCCCAACCGGGCGGACAAAGTGACCCTGCGTGAATTCCGCACGCTCTTCGACGAGAACAAACTGACCGAGATCACGCTCACCGACGAGGGCGTCAGCGCGCGGCGTGCCAAGGACAAGGGCAACCCCGAGGGGTATGTCCTGGTCCCGATCAACGCGGCCAACCGTGAGCTGGTCAGCCGCGAAGTCAACGACATCACGAAGGGTGATGTTCAGTTCCGATCCGCCAACCCCTGGCTCACGCTGCTTGTTTTCTTCGGCCCGCTTCTTTTCATCATCGTCCTGGGCTGGTGGCTGATCAGCCGGGGTCTGCGCGCCGCCGCCGGCGGTGGGGGCATGCTCGGCAATTTCGGGAAAAGCCGCCACAGAACACTCAGCAAGGAAATGACCGGCATCACCTTCGCCGACGTGGCCGGGATCGACGAGGCCAAGGAAGAGGTGACCGAGATCATCGAGTTCCTCAAGAACCCCAAGAAGTTCACGAAGCTCGGCGGGCGCATCCCCCGGGGCGTTCTGCTCGTGGGCGAGCCGGGCTGCGGCAAGACGCTCCTGGCCAAGGCAATCGCGGGCGAGGCCGATGTGCCGTTCTTCTCGATCTCCGGCTCGGACTTTGTCGAGATGTTCGTCGGCGTCGGCGCCAGCCGCGTCCGCGACCTGTTCAAGCAGGCAAAGGACTCCGCCCCCTGCATCATCTTCCTCGATGAAATCGATGCCGTCGGCCGTCGCCGCGGCGGTGGATTCACCACGGGCGGGCACGACGAGCGGGAGCAGACGCTCAACGCCATCCTCGTCGAGATGGACGGCTTCAACACCGCCGACGGCGTGATCGTCATCGCGGCCACAAACCGCAACGACGTTCTGGACCCTGCGCTCACTCGCCCCGGCCGGTTCGACCGCCAGATCACGGTTCCCCTGCCCGATGTCAAGGGGCGGCTGGAGATCCTCCGGGTTCACTCCAAGAAGGTCAAGATGGGCCCGAATGTGGACCTCGAGCGCATCGCCCGGGGCACCCCGATGTTCAGCGGGGCCGATCTTGCGGCGATCATCAACGAGGCCGCCATTTCCGCCACGATGTCCAACAAGGATTTCATCGAGCAGGAAGACCTGGAGGAAGCGCGGGACAAGGTCAAGTTCGGGCGCGCCAAGAAGAGCCGCGTCCGCGAGAAGGACGAGAACAAGCTTGTCGCGTTCCACGAGGCAGGTCACGCGGTGCTTCAGGCGCTGCTGCCCGACGCCGATCCGCTCCACAAGGTCACGATCATCCCGCGTGGCGGGAGCGGCGGCGCGACCTTCAGCCTTCCCGAGAAGGATCGCATGGGCTACGGCATCAAGTGGCTCAACGCGACCATGCGCGTGCTGTGCGGCGGACGAATCGCAGAGCAGAAGGCGATGAACGATGCCTCCAGCGGCGCTTCGATGGACATCATGCAGGTCACCAACCTGGCCCGCACCATGATCGTCGAGTGGGGCATGAGCCGGAAGCTCGGCTTTGTCCGATACGCCGGGGTCGACACGCGCGAGTTCTACATGCCGGAGAAGACCTACTCCGACGAGACGGCCAAGCAGATCGATGAGGAGGTTCGCCGCCTTGTCGACGAGGCCTACGCCGATGCTCAGCGTCTTCTCGAGGAGAACTGGGACAAGGTCGTCCGGGTTGCCGAAGCCCTGATCAAGTACGAAACGCTCTCCGCCGACGAGGTGCACAAGATCATGCGCGGCGAAGAGCTGGCCAAGCCCACCGTGGCCGATCTTCTCCGAGCGGAGGCCCGCAAACGCCCGGAGAGCTCGCCACAGGCCCCGGCGGACCCCAGGACCGATCTGCCTCCGGGTGCTTTGCCCACTCCCGCCTGACCCTTCCGGACTCATTGTGCAAGAAAACCGGGAATCCGGCCGTATGAAACCGGCTGGGCGGTGTCTTTGATTCCACAGGGGTCACTTTGGGCCCCGGGAAAGGACACATGAAAATCCATTTCGCGGTCCTCGTGCTGGTTGCGCTCGGCCACTTTCTGCCGGGCTCATCTCCTGCCGGTCAGGCGGGAGATCAGGCTCCCGTCAACTTCGTGCCCCCGCAGCAGCGCAACGCCGCGATCCGCTACCTGATCGCGGTCGCGACGATCTCCCCGGAGGTCAACACAAAGATCCGCGAACTCGACTGGCACGAGATCGGCGACAACATCGATCCCGCGAAGATGCCCGCCTCGTTCAACGAGCTCGCCAAGCTGCCCATGAACGGCGCGATCCAGTTCGCGACCGAGGGTTCGAAGATGGATCGGTGCAATTTCGAGATCAATTACGAGGCCGGCGTGAATGCTCTCCTGCCCCAGCTTGGATACATGCGGCAGCTCGGACGCGTGCTCCGCTTGAACGCCCGACTGCTGGAATCGGAAGGTAAAGCGGGAGATGCCGCCGAACGTCTTCAGACTCTGCTCCGCCTGTCGGAACATGTCCGGCAGGACGGATGGCTTATCTGCGTGCTGGTTTCCTTCGCGCTTGATTCGATCGCCTTCGACGAGATCCGGCTGCTTGCCGCCATGCCGCAGCTCCCGGCGCAAAAGCGGGCCGAACTGCTCGCGATGCTCGAAGCGAGAAATGTCGCGGATCCTCTCCACTTTCAGGCGGCGATCGAGACGGAAATGCGATCCATCATCCCGCAGATCGAACGCGACGCGGCCAGGCCCGACGGCCCCAAGGTCATCGCCGAAATAATGGGCGATCAGCCCGGAGCCGCGGCGATCGCCGCGCTGTCGAGTGAGGAACTGCAGAAGCAGGTTGCCAGGCTCCGCCCGATGTACGCGGAATACCTGAAGGCCGTGAGCCCCGAATCGTCCGATGAGCAGGCGGCACAGATCTACGCGCGGGTAACGTCCGGCGAATACGGCAGTCTCGGCGCCGCTTTCATGCCCGATGTCAAGAATCTGCGCGGCAGCAGGGCACGTTACCTGTCCGAACTCGCCGTCGCGATCAACGCGCTCAAGAAAACACCCGCGGCCCAGTGAAATGCGCCGGGACGACCGCCAACTCCTCGTGGGAATCGCGCGCGGCCGGAACGACTGCGCGCTGGAGCTTTGGGCCCGCCACGGGAAGGCGATGACGTCGCTGGCAAGGGCCATCGTGGGTCCGGATGCGGCGGAGGACGTCGTACAGGCCGCTCTTTGTCAGATCCTCCGCGTGCCCGTTTGGAGGCTCAAGGCCGTGGACGATGCCGCGCCATGGCTCGCCGGCCTCGTGCGGCATCAGTCCCTCAACTTCCTGCGGACCGAGAGGCGTCTCAGGCAGAGGGGGCGGCGAGCCGCCCAGAACGTCGAGTCTTCCGTCCGAGCGCCCCAGAGCGATTCGCTGACGGGGCGTGTTGATGCGCTGCCGCGGCGTCTGCGTGAGGTCGTGGTCCTCAAGCTCGTTGCCGGATTGACCTTTGACCAGCTCGCTCGTGCCCTTTCGGTTCCTCGCGGCACTGTGGCGGCCAGATATCGCGCGGCTCTTGCAAAGCTGCGGATCGAGGCGCCCCCGGAGTCTGCGCCGCCTGCTTCTGGAGTCTTTGTCCATGGATAGAAGCGAACAGAAACTCAAGGACGCTCTTGCAGGCACGGCACATGCACCCCCCCGCGGGTTTCTGGAGGCGGTGCAGGCTCGCCGTCGGCGTGTGCTTGGAGCGCGCGCCGTCGCCCTCGGTCTGACGCTGCTCATCGGGGCCGGGCTGTGGTGCTGGCGCATGCCTCCGGGGCGTGAGCCCGAAGTTACGGCGGTCAGCATGAGGGCGCCGTCGGCGCTGCGACGGTTGCGTGAATTGCCGCCGGAAGCACCTCCCGGTCCGGGCTATTTGCCCGCCACCCGTGCCCGGGATTTTCGCAAGAATCCCGAACAGGCAGTCCGTGAGATGTAGAACCGGGAGCCTCGGCCTTCTTACTGCGGGTCGCACGGCTCGTGCGTCACGCGTGTCGTGTACTGGCTCATGTGATAGATAAACTCGTGCTCAAATCCGGCCCGTTCCGCGTCCTTTTCCCGACGGAAAGGCCCGAGGCACCAGGGCGTATCGTGGAGGCGGCACTTGACGTACCACTTCTCCGAGTCCGGGTCGGTTTCCTGAGCGTCCGGACGGGTGACGCACCCGGCGAAGACAAGGCAGGCTCCGACAAGGGTCCATCCGAGGATTTTGCGCGGCCGAATGCGGGGCATGAGGGTCTCCGGGTGCTGGCGCAGAGTATCAAACCGCGACCGGGGAGAGCGGGCGGCTTCAAAAAAACAAGCGCGGCAAGAGCCGCGCAGGTTCGTTTGATTCGGGCTTTCCGGCCGGGCTTTTCAGGCCGCTTCGGATTCTGGAAGATCCTCGGCCGTCCCGGCGACACCGTCCCTGGTGACGTAGAAGAAATCGGGGCTGATCGGATACGGCAGCCGCTTGTAGTCGTGCTCAACGCGCGTCCGCAGCCGCTTGACGAACGACTCGGGTCCCGGCGAGATCGCGACGAACATATCCCGGGCCGGCGTTGCGACATAGAAGTCCCCGCCCAACTGGGAGCTGAGCCGGCCGTGGAGACCGTCCAGGAGCAGGCGGGCCGCGTCATAGCCGTCGTGCTGGCTCATGATGGCCGCCTTGCCGCCCTCTTTGGACTCAACGACCTGTATTTCAAGTTCCGGGGCGTAGCCCTCGAGGTTTTCCCGGCTGATCAGCTCGAGTTCTTCCGGGCAGAGCTTCCAGCGGACCAGCTGCTCGGTTGTGATGCTGACGGTCATCTGGGGCAGATCCGTCACGAAGACGATGACGGTGTTGTTCACAAACGGGACGTGCGCGACCTGCTCGCGGGAAAGGTGGCGGAAGATCGAGACCGGCTGGATGCGGGGCATGATCCGCGGCCGGGCAAAGTCGATCGACATCGAGGAAATCTGGAGTGAATCTCCGGCGAAGAGCTGATCGAGGTAGTGCTCGACGATCTCCTGGCCACGCACCGGTTCGTGGTTCACCATCCGGTATAGATTCTCGAGGTCCAGTCGCCGCCCGTTGACGAGCAGTTCGCGGGGCCCGACAAGGTCGATCGCGAATTCCGGCTGGAGCTTGCGGAGCATCGAAGCAACGGCCTCGGCAAAGGCCTCGGGCTCACGCGGCATGGTTGGCATCGACAATCACCCCTCGCGTGCGGCGGACAGCCGCGAAGAAACCGACAGCCACGCTTCACGCCACCACCGGCGGGAAACTCATGCGTGCTGCCCATCGACCGCTCGGAGTATCGTCCTCCCGATACGGGGCATCGCCCGTCCTGTTCTGTGAATCCCGGCTTCTCAGCCCGCCGCGCTGGCACAGACGGCGCGATTCTCCGATTCGGGCCCGAGCCCGCGCAAAGGATGCCTCACCTGCCCGAGAAGCCCCCGGCTTCAACGTCCGCGAACTTAGTGCTTCCAAACGGGAGGGGGCCGCGACGGAAAAATCCCGAACTTGGCACCGTGCCCGGGTGCGAGTAGAATGCCCCCACGTTCGGATCGGCGGCAACGGGCCGTGGACCTTCGGGAGGATGGGCGCGTGGGCGCTTTGCCGAGGGACACTGTGCCGGGACCGGCCCGCCCGCTTTCAGGAGAATGCTTGTGACCGACCAAGAGATCGAAGCCAAAGTGATTGAAATCGTCGCCGAGCAGATGGGCGCTGATAAGTCCAAGATCAGCCGCGGCACCCGCTTCGTTGACGACCTCAACGCCGACAGCCTCGACACCGTCGAACTCGTCATGGAGTTCGAAGACGAGTTCGAGACCGAGATTCCCGACGAGCACGCCGAGAAGATCAAGACCGTCGGCGAGGCCATTGACTTCATCAAGAAGGCCCGCGACGCCGCGACCAAGTAATTCCCGGCGGGGCGATCCCTGTCCCCGGCCTTTCCCGATTCACCTCCCAGAACGCTCCGGAAGGACACCACGCTTCGATGATGGCAGGTAGTTCAAGTCGTCGCGTCGTCGTCACCGGTGTCGGTGCGGTCACGAACATCGGTCTTGACGCCGCGAAAACCTGGGCCGCCATGCGCGAAGGGCGCAGCGGCATCCGTTCCATCGAATCTGAATTCTTCAGTCGCTACAAGAACTGGGATGTCACGTTCGGTGGAGAGGTCAAAGACTGGGACCCCGCGAACGGCCCAACGGCGTTCATGGAATTCCGTGAGGCAAAGCGCCTGGATCGCGTGACCCATCTGGGACTGGGAGCCGCCGTCGAGGCCGTGCGCGATTCCGGAATCGACTTCTCGAAAGAGAATCCGGAAGTGTGCGGCGTGGTGGTCGGTTCGGGCGTGGGCGGGATCACAACCATCGAAGAGGGCATGTACACCCTCGTGGAACGTGGACCCGATCGCCTCAGCCCGTTCACCGTTCCCAGGCTGATGGTGAACGCGACCTCGGGCAATATCTCCATCCGATTCGGACTCAAGGGTCCCGCCGCGGCACATGCAACAGCGTGCGCAAGCAGCGGACATGCGATCGCCGACGCGGCCATGATGATCCAGCGTGGCTGGGCCGACGTGATGGTGACGGGCGGAACCGAAGCCGCCGTCAGCCCGCTCTGCCTGGGCGCGTTCATGGTGATGCGCGCCCTTTCCACCCGCAACGACGCTCCGGAAAAAGCCAGCCGCCCGTTCGACAAGGACCGCGACGGCTTTGTGCTTGCCGAAGGTGCGGCCATGTTCGTGCTCGAAAGCGAAGAGCACGCCCGGGCACGCGGCGCCCGTATCTACGGCGAAATTGTCGGCACCGGCAATTCGAGCGATGCAGGCCACATCACCGCTCCCGACCCGGTGGGAGATGGCGCGGCCCGCTCCATGAAAATGGCGCTGAAGGACGCTGGGCTCAACACGTCCGACATCGGCTATATCAACGCCCACGGAACCAGCACGCCCCTGGGCGACAAGGCCGAGGTCGCCGCGGTGCTCAACGTGTTCGGAGCCCACGCCCGCAAGAGTGCGGGGGGCAAACTGCTCATGAGCAGCACCAAGAGCATGCACGGCCACTGCCTTGGCGCATCCGGCGCCGTTGAGTCGATCGCCTGTCTGCACGCCATTACCGACGGCGTCATCGCTCCGACGATCAATCTCGACAACCCCGACGAGGGCTTCGATATCGACCTCGTCGCTCATCATGCCCGCGAACGCCGCGTGAACTACGTGATGAACAACACCTTCGGCTTCGGCGGCCACAACGTCACGCTGATCTTCGGCGCGTACAAGGGTTGATCGTCGAGATCACTCCGACGGCTCCCGGCGTGCCCCCGTTTCCCAATTTCCGGCACGCGGCTTGCGACGTTCCCTGATCCGCAGGCCGGCGACTGCCGATCTTGCGCACTCGCATGCCCGATCGACCTTCCAATCTCAGCCAGATCCTCAGGCTTGATGTGCCCCTGGTAGTCCGGATGGGCGAACGGGCCATGAACGTCGCCGAAGTGATCGCGTTCGCGCCCGGCACCATCATCGAACTGCCCAAGCTTGCGGATTCGGAGCTCGATCTTCTCGTGAATAACAAGCAGATCGGGCACGGATTTGCGGTGAAGGTCGGCGAGAACTTCGGCGTCCGGATCACCTCCATCGGCGATGCAAAGGCCCGCGTGGAAGCAATGGCGGGCACAACGGCGGTGCAGACTCCGCCCGGCGAGCCCGAATCCGAAGCTCCCGCCCAGCCCCAGGCCAAGGCGGCTTGATACCCCAAAGCGCGGCTTCTGCGCGTCGCAGAGGGCTATGACTCCCGACCGGCACGGTTCCCAAGTTCCGTCCCCCGGGGCGCTCAACCCCCGCCGCGCTCGGCTCGATGGAGCCATAATCGCCCGGAGCATTCGGGCTTCCTTGTCCCTTTGGCGATCGTTTCATGCCTCGCGATATTCCGGTCGGAAACGGCGATGTCCTGGTCACCTTCGACTACCTCTACCGGGTAAGGGACGTCTACTACCCCAACGTCGGCCGCTTCAATCACACCGATGGGCATGTGCAGCGCTTCGGCGTCTGGGCGGACGGGCGATTCGCGTGGATCGAGGATCCTTCCTGGCAGCGTGAACTCCGCTACGAGAAGGACACGCTGGTCACCCGCGTTCGTCTGGTGAATCAGGACCTGGGCCTGGAGATCATCTGCCACGACTGTGTCGACTTTCACGAGCCCGTTTACTTCCGGCATGCGCTGGTCCGGGATCTTCTGGGCCGTCGCCGGGACGTCCGGCTCTTCTACCACTGGGACATGTCGATCCGCGGCTCGCCGCTCGGCGATACCGCCAATTACGATCCGGCAACCAGCAGCCTCGTGCTCTACAAGGACGACATTTACTTTCTCTTTAACGCGTGCGACCAGAACAAGTGCGGGATCGACAACTGGGCCATCGGCACCAAGCGGCTCGGAGGCGCCGAGGGCACGTGGCGGGACGCAGAGGACGGACAGCTCGGGCGCAACGCCATCAGCCAGGGTTCGGTCGACGCGACCATCGGCTTCAACCTCGACATCGACCCGGGCGGAGAGTCGTACGTCTCGAGCTGGCTCGCGTGCGGCAGGAGCTACGACCAGGTTCGGGACCTCAACCGCCGCGTGAATGAAAAAGGTCCGGACAGGATGATCTCGCGTACGCAGGCCTACTGGCGCCTGTGGTGCCGCAAGGAACCCATCGATCTGTCTCCGTTGCCGGAAGGAATACGAGATCTCTTTTTCCGCAGCCAGCTCGTGCTCCGGACGCAGATCGACAACGGCGGGGCCATTATCGCGGCCAACGACAGTGATATCACCCAGTTCGGCGGCGACCATTACTCCTACTGCTGGCCCCGCGACGGCGCACTCGTGGCCTACGCCCTCACGCTTTGCGGCCAGTCCGAACTCTCCCGCCACTTTTTCCGCTTCTGCGGCGAGAGCATCGAAGACAACGGCTACTTCCTGCACAAGTACACGCCGACCGGCCAGCTCGCCAGTTCATGGCACCCGTGGATGATCGAGGGCCAGAAAATCCTGCCCATCCAGCAGGACGAGACCGCGCTGGTTCTCTGGTCTCTCCGAAAGCACTTCACGGCATTCCGCGATGTCGAGTTCATCAAGCCGCTATACAACCCGCTGGTTGTGCGCGCCGCGGACTGGATGCTCCGGTACCGCGACGCGAACGGCCTCCCTCAGCCCAGCTGGGATCTCTGGGAAGAGCGGCGTGGCGTCCACACATTCACCGTGAGCGCCACCATCGGTGCACTCATTGCCGCCGCTCAGTTCGCCAAGGACTTTGGCGACGAAGACCGCGCCGCCACCTACCGCGAAGCCGCCGAGCGCATGCGCACCGCGCTCAAGAGGTTCCTCTGGAATCCGGAACAGAGGCGGTTCGCCCGGATGGCCACGCCTCTGCCCGATGGCACCTACCGCCTCGACATGACCAGCGACAGCGCCAACTACGCGCTCTTTGCGTTCGGAGCACTCGATGCCTCCGACGAACTGATCGAACAGGAAATGAAAGGACTCTGGTCGCGTTTGTGGGTCAAGACCGACGTGGGCGGCTGCGCACGCTACGAGCGGGACTATTACCACCAGGTCGAGAGAGATCACACCGACGCGATCCCCGGGAACCCCTGGGTCATCTGCACGCTCTGGCAGGCGCAGTATCTCATCGAGAGGGCACGCACGCTGGAAGAGCTGCAGCAGGCTCT
Source organism: Planctomycetota bacterium (assembly GCA_018242625.1). Lineage (GTDB taxonomy): Bacteria > Planctomycetota > Phycisphaerae > Phycisphaerales > UBA1924 > JAFEBO01. The sequence goes on along the minus strand of JAFEBO010000012.1, from coordinate 464,823 downwards.
GCCCCTGCTCGAGTGGACGCTCCGCCGTGCCGAAAAGTCGGGCGTTCTCGCCGAGCAGTTCAATCCCTACAGCGGCGATGCCATCTCCGTCAGCCCGCTGACTTGGAGCCACGCAACTTTTGTCATCGTCGTTATGGAATACCTTCGCAGGTACGACAGACTCACCGCGACCAGCCTCAAGAGACTGGGCGCGCAGATCCAGGCAGCGCAAGGCAAAGGCGACGCCGAAGACCTTCCCGCAGGCGTTGCGGCCGGCTAGCGCCGCATTCCTCACTTGGAAAAATGACGGCGGAACCGAGGCCTGGTTCCGCCGCCGCCAAAGATCTGGGTTCCCGAGGAGCTCCGGAACCCACTCTGTTGTTCTGTGTCAGGGCTTCTTCTTGAGCTGAATCGCGACCTTGACGAGTTCGCCGGGCTTGGCGATCCCCGTCGCCTTCCCCGCGCCCACGCCGCGTTTCTCCGCCACGATCGTGTAGACGCCGGGCTTCAGCTCGGCGAATACGAACTTGCCCTCCTTGTTCGTCACCGCACGCTGCACTGGAACTCCGTCCCGCACCAGCGTGACCGCTACCCCCCGGAGATCCGCGCCCGCATCGCCGCTCGTGACAATCCCCGCGATGTGGCTGGGGCGCGCTTGCGTCGCATCGGATGTGGAACCCGAAGTGCTCACCGCACCGTTCGCCGCCGTGAGTATTCCGGTCGAGCAAATCAGTCCGACCGCACCGATCGTGACAAGACGTGCAATGTTCATCTGCATTCTCCGGCCCGCCGCAAGCCTCGCCCCCTCTGGGAGAACGCGCCCGGCTCGGCAGTGAAACGGCAGGAGCCGATCGCTATTGCCACCCGCACAGATTTCAATGATCAGTTTCTCGAAGTTCCCGTCGGCGGGGTCCGGGGCTCGTAGGGAACGAGGAAAAATCCCCGGATCGGGGCACCGACCGGTTCTCCCTGCCGCTCAAGTGTGTGCGGGCCCTCCCGCCTCCACTCAATCGTGACCGCATCGTCGCCCGGATAGTTCGGGTCATAGATCCGAATACTCGCCCCCCGCTCCCCGCGGTCGATCGACAAGGCGAGGACCTGGTGGTTGCTTGTAATGTCACCGCCCTTGCCCGCCAGAACCAGGCCAAGGGGCGCCACGCCGCGCTGCGATAGCTTCTCCTCCAGCGCGCCCAGCTCATTTGCGGTGTTCGCGGCCAGATCGCGGTCGCTCAGCGCCATCCAATCGCGAAACTTGATCGCCGTTGTGATCCCGGGCCCGATCGATTCCCCCTGCCGCAGATACAGGTATTCATACAGCGGAGTCCCGCGCGCCGGCGTCGATTTCCCGGCCGGCGGCAGTTGCCCCGCAAGAAAAAAGTCCGCCGCGGCAGCCGACATGCCGCCGCACAATCCAAAGGCCGAGTGCCTTGACGCCGTCGCGCCGAGAAAGCTCGGCAGGGGAACGCCCGGAAAAGAATTCCCAAAGCCGAAGCCGTTTCGCGAAGGTTTGAAGGCGGCTGCCTTTGTGCTCCGGGAAGAAGAACCGGAACTTCCCGATGTTCCCGGCTGGCGATCACATCCCGCGGCAAGCGCCAGTGCAACCAGGCACGCCACTGTCCTCAGGCAAGATGGTCGGGGCCCGCCGCGGCGCATCTCAGTCTTTGCGGTTGAGCTTGGAAAGCAGCCGCAGGATCTCGATGTACAGCCAGATCAGCGTCATCGTGACCGCAAACGCCCCGTACCACTCCATGTACTTGGGCGAGCCCTGCCGCGACAGCTGGTCGATCATCTGGTAGTCCGCTACGAGCGTGAACGATGCCAGGCCGATCACCAGAACCGAAAAACCGATTCCAAGGGGTGATGCGCTCGTCCAGAGATTGGGCAGATTCATCCCGAAAAAGCCGTTCAGCAGCAGCAGGGCCAGACCGTAGACAAAGATGCCGCCAACCGCGATCGAGAGAATCTTGAGCGCGGTCGTTCCCAGCCGGATGATGCCGCTCGCATAGGCAATAAGCGCGGCGCCCCCGATGCCGAACGTCAGCGCCGCCGCCTGGAAGATCATCCCGGTGTTGGCCGTCAGCTGCGAAGCGCCGGTCCGCTGCGAAACCTGGATCACCATGACCAGTGAAACGGTCGCGATCACCACGCCTTCAGCCGCCGCATAAATCGGGGCAAGGTAGGGAGAGGTCGCCGGCTTGAACATCATGATCAGTGAGAGGACCGTGCAGCCCAAAGCGCACGCCAGCAGCCAGGGGAAAAAGCCGGCCCCTGAGCCGTTCAGGACCGCCGGCGCGAAGCTGTTCCAGGCCCAGAGGGCGGACGCAACGCAAATCGCGAGCAAAATCCCGGTCTTGATGGACGTCCCGGAGGTCGTCATCACCGCCGGCTTGGCTTGTGAGGCTTCGAGTTCGTTCCAGGTCGGCGCGTTGATCCGCTCAAAGACACTCGGCTTCAGGGCTGGGTTGCCGCTTTGCATGGTTTGTTCCTTTGGTTCAGGAAGTGTATCGGCGAGACGTCACGACACTCCCGCACTCGGTACCCTTGCCCGCTATGTCTCCGATCTCCTGGGCGATCTCCATCGGCACGGCTTTTCTGCTCGGTTCGATCCCGACCGGTTATCTCATCGGAAGGGCCAAAGGTGTCGACATCCGCACCGTCGGATCAAAGAACATCGGCGCGACCAACGTGGGTCGTGTCTTTGGCAGGCGTGCCTGGCTGCTCTGCTTCGCCGGCGATTTCCTCAAAGGGTTCATTCCTGTTCTTGGGGTCGGAATTGCGGCAGGCCTGGCCGGCGACCGGTCGCCAGCGCCGCTCCCCGCTCTGCTCTGGTGCGGCGTCCTTGCCGCGACCATCTTGGGTCACATGTTCTGCCCCTGGCTCGGTTTCAAGGGTGGCAAGGGCGTCGCGACCGCCCTCGGGAGCCTTCTGGCTTTCTTCCCGCTTCTCACAATCCCGGCGGTGGGGGCCCTCTTGGTCTTCCTGGCAGTTCTCAAGATCTGGAGATTCGTCAGCCTGGCTTCGATTACGGCAGCAGCCTGCTTGCCAGTGTTTGGGCTCGTGCTGGCAGCTTGGGGCGGCTCCGGGCTTACCGGCGGCCAAGGGCCGGACCGAGCCGGGGCGCTCGTTGTCACAGGCGTGGCTGCCGTGCTGAGCGCTCTGGTCATTTACCGCCATCGAGCCAACATCGGGCGCCTCCGTGCAGGCACCGAGCCCCAAGTGGGCTCAAAGAAACCCGCGTCGGCCGCACCCTAGGTTCTCGGACCTGGCCAGATCGTGCCCAGACCCCAACGAAACGCACGCCCGAGAACCGATAAAGAGTTCTGTGCCGTTCGTCGCGGCGCGGGAAAATGGGCATTTCGGGCCGATCGTGGCGGTCAAAGCGCCTCTTTTGGTCCGAGTGCGGCCGATTTGAGCCGGCTCTGTCACAGGGCTTGAGCCTCGTGCCCGCAACGCCGACGAAAGTCCGTGGTCTCGGTCGAAGGACCGGCCGAGAACGCGGACGGTGGCAGCGGGGTGTATGAACGAACGGACTCGAACCATGATGAATCTCAAGTACCACCCGGCCGAAATGCGAGGACTCCTGGACCCGATTCCTTTCCCCCGCCAGTCGTGGATGCCGGGAAGAGATCAGGATTCGCCTCGCTCCTCAGGTGCATGGTCTGAAGGCGCCCCAACTTACCGCTTTGGCGCCCGAACTGAAAACGCCGCCTCGATGGCAGAGAACGCTCTCGACCGGGCGCAGCGCCAGATGGATCGCCTGAAAGAACTCCTGGGGTCCGACTTGGGCCCGGACCGTCCCAGCGCGGCCTGAACACAATCCAAACCGGCAAAGTTTGCAGCGGATGTTCTTGTCCAGAAATGGACTATGAATTTCCGCTCATTTTTCGTGTGCAGACGATTTCACTCGGGCCGACAAATGGATATCATGGTCCACAAGTCTTTCATGGAGGCCCGTATGCACACTCGAAGAATGCTCGTTTCTGCTCTGGTTTCCACGGTTGCCTGCCTGGCGATTGCGGATGACGAATTCAACATGACTGCCGCCGCGACCGCCGAGCCGGATCAGGCGGCCCAGTCGACGGAGCAGGCGCCGCCGTCTACCGGCGTCAACCCCAAGGCCAAATTTGGCTTCTCAAACAAGCGGTTCCACGACGACCCCGAGATCGGCTGGAAGGGTTTCCTCTCCGGCCTCCGAGGTTTCGAGCAGTTCTATAACCCGATCGGGAACCCCCTCTACTTCGAAACTCCCCTCAACAACACCGACCTTCGCTTTGTCTACATCTATCACACGTTCGCGCAGAAGTGTCAGCTGCAGGGCGGCAACCTCAACATCGCCGCGCTTCAGGCCCGCCTGGCCGTCACCGAGCGCCTTGGCCTGATCGCGACCAAAGACGGCTACAGCTGGCTCGATGCCGGCGCGGTCCCCGCCAACAACGGCTGGAACTCCCTCGCCTTCGGCGCCAAGTACGCCTTCTACGTCGACCGCGAAACCGACACCGTCGCCACGGGCGGCATCCGCTGGATGACCGAATCGGGAGAGGCGAAAGTTCTGCAGGGCGGCGTCCAGGAGCTTTCCCCGTTCATCTCGGTCGCCAAGGGCTGGGACCGTTTGCACTTCATGGGCGACTTCACCTGGCGTGCTCCGCTCGACACCAACAAGGGCAACAACATCATCCAGTGGGACCTCCACACCGACTACGACATGTTCCCCGATTCGTTCAGCGGCTTCGCACCCATGGCCGAACTGCACGGTCTCACCTATGTCGATGACGGCTCCCGCACGCCTCTCACGGTCGGCGGGCTGGATTACAACAACCTTGGTTCCACCAACGTCGCGGGCTCAACGGTGATCTGGTTCGGCGTGGGCGCGCGCTACAAGTTCACGCCCAACGCATCGCTTGGTGCCGATTTCGAATACCCCCTCACAAACCGCAACGCGGACATCATGGGAAGCCGCGTGACGGTGGACTTCATTCTGACCTGGTAGCTCAACCCATCGCCGGCGGACGGTTGATCCCGTCCGTCAGGCTTTCGAAAACCGATCGTTGCGTTTGGGCCTCGTCTTTGATGAGACCCGGGAAAGCCGCAAAGGCCGCGGCGAAGGTCGTTCATCCGCCGGAAACGCGGCTGGCGAACTCTACTTTCCATTTCGCGCTCAAAAAACTGCAAAAAACGCTTGGCGTTTCGCCGAACACCCGATACACTACAAATGTAGTGACAACGCGATAATTGTCGCTTGCCGCATGCCACGATGACCAGAGCCAAACCCAAAATCGACGACAGCACGATCACCCAGGCCGAGTGGGACGTTCTCAAGGCCCTCTGGGAACTGGGGCCGACCACGGCGCGGCAGGTAGCCGATCACCTCCGCCCGGCGCGGGGATGGGCGTACTCAACGGTAAAAACCATGCTCGATCGCATGCGCGACAAGAAAATTGTGCATGCGCGCCAGGTCGGGAACGTGTGGGAGTTTTCCAGTGCGCTCGCACCCGTGGATGCCCGGCGCGGCGCTTGGCGCAGGTTTGTCGATGCTGCCTTCGGCGGCGCAATGGCTCCCGCGCTCGAGTTTATCGCGGCCGAAGGACTCTCCAAGAACGAACGCGAGCGACTGCTCAGCCTCTTGAGGAAGGAGTCTTCCGATGAGTGATCTGCTCATGTCTGCCGCAGGCGATTCGCGCGCCGCTTTTTCATGGCTGCTTACCGCCAATTTCTCAACTTTGGCCCTGCTTGCCGCGGCGGTGGGCCTCGACCTTCTCACCGCCCGCCGTTTTTCCCCCGGATGGCGCATCGCTCTCTACGTGCCCGTGTTCTTGCGCGTGCTGGTGCCGCCACACGTGACCTGGACCGTGCCCTTCTGGAAACTCGCCGCCTCCGCGTTCGCATCGATCGTCCCGGGAGCCGGCGCGGTGGCTTCCTGTGAAGTCGCCGCTCCGAAATTGAGCGGGCTCCAAACGACGCCCCTTCAGGGTTTGCTCTTCGTCCTGTTCTATGGGGTTGGCCTTGCCGTTGTGTTGGCGCATTGGATAATCGCGGAGCGCCGGCTGCGAAAGATTGTTGCCGAATGCCGGTCCGAGGAGGGCAGCAGCGAGATCCTGCTCTCGGAAAACGTCGGGCCGATGGTGGTGGGGGGAGCCTGGGGACGCCCGCGCATAATCATCCCGGTGTGGCTCACATCCTCCGAGGCTCTCCTGCTGATCCTTGCGCACGAGCGGGCGCACATCGCCCGCCGGGATCCGGCCTTCGCGCTGGCGCTCCGTCTTTTCTGCGCCATCGCCTGGCCCGTTGTCCCCGTGTGGCTCGCGGCGTCCCGGATCCGGGCGCTTATGGAACAAGCCTGCGATGAGCGGGCTCTTGGAGATCCCGCATCGCGAACTCAGGAGACTGTCATGAGGTACGCCAGCACCATGATCGACATTGCGCAGAAGGCCCGGCGTCTTTCCGGCTCGCTCGCATTCGGCGCCGCTCTGCCCTCCCGTATCAAGGCGCTCCGAGCGACGCGCCACTGGCCCGCGGCTGTCCAGTGCGCGGCCTCGCTCGCTCTCCCGGTCATTCTCTTTGCCTGCTCGGCCGCACGCCCAGCGCCCCCCGAGCTTTCACCCGGCGTGCTCGCCGCGGATACCAGGGCCCCGACTCAGCCCCAGAATCAGCCCCCGAATCAACGGACCATCTTTGCACGCGTCGCTCGCGGTGACATGCCCATGGCCGAGTGGGACGGCGCAACATCCAACGCAGTCTTCATCGACCGCCCGAAACTCATCGACCGCGGCAACTGGTGGGACACGCTCAACATCGACGCCGCTCCGACCATTCTCGTCGAAGTGGGGCAGGCCGCCGAGGTCCGTTCCGGTGACGGCACAAGCTCCTACACCCTCGATGTCACCGTCCACGACTCCGCCCCCGACACGCTGAACGCGACAATCTCCTTCACCGAAGGCAGTTCCTACAGGCTCCCGCCCACGCTTCTCCTGTGGAAAAAGGGCCAGACGTGCATCATCCGCGTTCCCTCGGTGGTCTTCGCGCAGCCCCCGCGCACGCTCATCATCGACGTGCTCCTCCCCGGCGAAGATCCCGGCTGCTGATCGCCGCCGCCACACGCCCCGCAGTTCACGAGCCGGCCCACGTGAAGTCCGTCGCGCACGCTCACGCATCCTGCGCACACAGCAACTCGTCATACGCCTGCGCAAACGCCGCAAAGTCCGTGTCATCCACAAACCCATCGACATTGAAATCGCACGCGGGGTCCGCCGGCGGCACCGTCAAGAGGTCGTACGACATCGCGAAGATCACAAAGTCCGCGTCTTCCACAATGCCGTCGTTGTTGAGGTCCGCGAGGCAGTTGGAAACCACCACGCCGTCCTGAGCGCTCGACGAAGGTGCTTCACCCGAGCTCATTTCCGCCGCCAGGCCGCCATCACCCAGACGGACCGCCGCAACGCCGCGCGTGATTTGGACCGTCGCCCCGGGCGCCACCGACCCGAGCACCACGACCTCCGGGTCCGCCCCCGCATCCAGGCTTCCGAGCGCCGTCAGCGTCAGCGTGCAGTCCGTCAGCGCAACCGTCCCCGTGTTCTGTACCGCGATCGCAAATTCCGCCATGCCGCCCGTCCCGATCCTCAGCGCCGACGTCCGCGTCACCGAAACGCCCGGTCCGTCAAAGACGACATAGGTCACGCTCGGCCACCCCAGGTCAATCGCCTCGCACACCGCGAACGCGTCCACCCGCAAATGATCCGATCCCGCGGCAAACGACGCGTACGCGCTCCACGGGATCGTGAATGTTTCGATCTGGTCCGGCTGCCCCGGCAACACCAGCACCTGCCGCGACTCAGGCGCCCACGCCAGCCCCCGCGGATCCTGGCTGTAGCACTCCGCAAATCCGCTCACCGTCAGATCGATCGCCATCGCCGTCAGTCCGGGGTTCGACAGGTGCGCCCGCACGACCACATCCGCCCCCGCCGCGGCAGATTCCGGCACCTCCCACAGCACCGCCGGGTCGCCCCCGCCCGGATTCCGCGCCGCCGGCTTGTACGTCCTCACGATGTCCTCTTCCGCCTGCGCCCCCTTCTTCTGCGTCAGTATCTTCTTGCCGATCGACGTCGTATCCGTCTTCTCCACCTTCCCGTTGCGATGAAACCGGATCGGCGTGCCCACCGCCGCGACAAACGAATCGACCTCATAGTTTCCGCCGCTCTTTGCCGCGATCGCCGACACCGGCGCCGGCCCCGTCCCATACGTCCCGTCCACCGCCTGCCAGCCGTCGCAGTTCTGGCGATCCGGCCGCTTCATCCACGCCTCGTTCCATGCATGAAATCCCCACGCCCGGTCCACTGTGATGTCGGTGTCGGTCACCCAGTTGTTGCCCACTTTCTTCTGGAAGATGTCCACGAACCCGTTGACCGGATTCCGTTCATGCGCCGATTGGATGCACGACACCGAGCGCGCCGGCAGCCCCGCGCACCGGAACAGGCTCGTCAGCATGTTCGCGTACACCCAGCACCGTGCATACTTCACCGGCTGAGGCCCGAACTTCGCAAAGAGGTTGTTGCTGTCCAGCCACTTCCACGGCGCCGTCTCGCCCGCGGAAAATGTTGTCAGCGTCCAGTCGCCCTCCACGTAATAACCGATGCCCGCGGCGATCGCCCGCGCAAAGAGCGCCGGATTCGAACGCATCTCGATCGTCATGGGTTCGTCCGGCCTCGCCGCGTTGGGGATGTCCAGCACCTTGAGCAGCGTGTTCAAACACGTCGGGTCGAACTGCCCGTACCGCCACGTGCGGTCCTTGTTGTCCACCTCCGTGCGGAAGATCCCGTTGGTGTTGAAGATGTACTCCTTGATCCCCGCCTCGTCTTCCATGTAGACCGCGTCGCGCTTGTTCCACGGATTGAACAGAATCACCACCGGCTTGGGCAGCCCCACTCGGCTGCTCACCTTGGTCACCCCTTTGCCGCGGACGATCGCGTTCAGCGTGTACTTCCCGATCGGCGCATCATCCGGTGACTGCACCGAGAGTTGCACGATCTTCTTGCCCGCCTTCACGCTCGTCCCGTTGTACTGAAGCGCCCACGCCCCCGGCGCCGGCGCGTCGTTCGATGGAGTGAGCGTCAGCGACAACGGCGTCGGCCGGAACGCGTGCGCGACTTCCATCGCGATCTCGTGCGTGCTGTCGCTGAAGTCCGCCGAAACCTCCACCTCGATCGTCGCGATCCCCCCGCGCCGCCACAAGGCATAGCCGAACGTTCCGGTCTCAAATTTCGACGTCTTCATCGCCGCCCGGTTCGCGGCCTCCTGCGGATCGATCGCCACGATCGTCGGATCCGCGGCAAGCCCGGCCTGCATCCGGATTCCAAACGCCAGCACGCATCCCAGCACCCAGAGTACTTTCATGGCGGCCTCCGATTGTGTCTCATTCAGACTAACACGTGGCAGTCGTGGAACAAAGTCATTCCACGCGATTTCTCCCGGCGTTTCGCCCGCTCCCTTGGGCTCTCCATCAGCGTGCCCGATCGCCCGGTGCGGTACTGGTAGTGGTCTCCGGGTGCCTGAGCCCTTCACCCAGAATGATCTCCTCCGCAAGCCCCCTCACCTCCAAGTCCTCAATCGTCTTCAGCCCCTCCAGAACATCCGCACCATCCGCCTTCAACTTCTCCAAAGCCCTCTTCGCCTTCTCCAAAGTCCCGCGCCGCTTCTCTTTCGCCTCCAACCGCTCCCGCAGCGCCACCGGCTCCCAGATCCGCACCGTCCCATCGCCCGAGCAGGAGAGCAGCCTCATCTCCTTCTTCCCGTCCGCCGTCACAAACTCATCCCAATCGAGATCGCCGATGTGCCCCGTGTGCCCGCCCAGCGTGCCCACCGCATCAAACGTGCCCGCGTCCCACAGCCGGATCACGCGATCAAGCCCGCTGCTCGCGATCCTCTTTCCATCCGGGCTGTACGCGATCGCCATCACCACCACGCCGTGCCCGGACATCCGCCCGACCTCCTGCTTCGTGCCGAGATCGAACGCGTGCAGCACACCCTGAAGATCCGCCGCCACCAGCCGCTTCCCGTCCGGGCTGAACGCCAGCGCCGTGCCGCCGTCAAACGGAATATCTGCGACGCGTTCGAGCGTTTCGCTCCGAATGAGCACAATCGAACCGTTGCGTGCTTCGCGAGGCAGCACCGCGATCAGCCCCCGATCCGGGCTCATCGCAGCCGCCCATCCGACACTGTCGTCCAGCACGCTGGTATTTCTGATCGAACCCGTCGCGGCATCGCAGACCACCAGCTTTGAGCTCGACCTGGAGGCAACGATATCCGTTCGGACCAGAAGGGTCCGATCGTCCGCGCCAAAGCAGCAGAATGACGGGGGCGTCTGGAACCGCTGCTCCCAGATCACCCGGCCCAGCAAAAGGTCAACCATCATCACCCGGCCTTCCGGAATAGCTCTGGTGCCTACTTCCGCCATTCCGAACGCAGCCCGCCTCCCGTCACGGCTCACCGCGAGAGCGCGGCAGATATCCCCCGGCTTTCCATCAAAAACCCCGACCGCCTCTCCCGTCGCCGCGTCCCACACCCGCACGATGCCCGGAGACCCGTAGTTCTGGTCCCATCCGCCCGAGACGATCATGGCCGCAGCGCCCGCACCGCGCTTGATGAATCTCGCCCCCGAGACAATGTTGGCGTGGCCGCGCAGCACCCGCGCATCCTCCGCCCGGAGATCCCAGAAACAAACTGTTCCATCCTTCTGCAGCGCCGCGATCATCGAATCATCGGCCGTGAACATCAGCGGCTTGTTGACAAGTCCCGCACCCGCAAAAACCGACCGCAGCCTGCCGGTCTCCCGCTCCCATATCCGCACCCTGCTGTCCACGCACACCGTCGCGACCAATTTCGAATCATGCGAAAACACCACCCCCCCAACTCGCCCCGGATGCGCCAGCACCTTATACGGAACGCTCTCCCGTTCCGCGACTTCTTTCTTTGCCTCCTCCTCTCCCTTTGCCCCTCTGCCTCTCTGCCCCTCCGCCCCTTCCCCTCCTATTTGGCCCTTTGGCCCTTTGGAAATTTGGCCCTTTGACCCGCTGGCCATTCGGCTATTTCCCACCTCCCAAATCCTCGCCGCATCATCATCCGCCGCCGACGCAATCGCCTCTCCGTCCGGCGAAAACGCCACGTCCATCACCGAGCCGTGACCTGTTGCAAGAACCCGCAATTCAAGTGAATGCGCGTCTCGAAGCCCGAACCAGCCGCCGCCAGTCTCGCCTGTTGCAAAGAAATCGGCACTCGGACTTGCGATCGGCGTGACCAGCACGCCCGGCGCCGCGCGGGCCGTGATCGCCCGTGTCCGCAGGTCCATCCGCGCGATCTCGGGTCCGGTCGAAAAATACAGCGCGCTCCCGTCGAGCGAAAGCACCGCATCCGGCACCGCAGCGTCGATATCGGGGACGAGTGAATCTTCGGTAGATGTTCCGTCCGGCGCCCAGCGCCGGATCCTGATCGGCTCATGCGCTGCGGTGGGCATCGGGCGCGTCAGTGCGAAGAGATTCTCGCCTCCCGGCGCGAGCGTCACGCGGGTCCACTGCAGCCGTGCGCCGGTCCGCGGCGCCTCAAACTCCCGTATCAGCCTTCCCGCGGCAAGATCAAATTGACGGGCGCATACCGCCGCAAGCTCATCAAAGGTGAAAAACGACTTCCCATCCGGGTGAAGCAGCAGCCCGAGCCGGAAGTTCTCTTTGTCCGTCGAGTACTCGATCGGCGTCTTGATCGTGCGCACCGATGTATCCCGCATCGCATCCAGCACCCGCCACTCCCATCCCCGCTCCGCGGCAGGAATGGAATCCAGCAAGCCCGACGCCGTCGCCATCTGCATCCCCTCGACCGCCGCCGACGCCGACATCATGCTCGCCGAATACGCCCGCCTGCTCGCGAGCGCTTCCGCGGCGCGCGCCTTCGTCGCCGAGAGGTTCGCCTTCGCTCTTTCTTCTTCTGCGATCTGTCTCTGCGCATTCGATCGCGCCAAGCCCACAATCGTCCCGACCAGCGCGATCACCAGCGCCGCCAGCAGCACCGCCGAAGCGCCGACCGCCGCCCGATGCCGCCGCACGAACTTCCGCGTCAGGTACATCCGGCTCGGCGGCGCCGCCAGGATCGCTTCGCCCTCGAGAAACCGCTCGATATCCGCCGCCAATTCCGCCACGCTCGCGTACCGCCGTGTGCGATCCTTCTCGATCGCCTTCATCACGATCCAGTCGAGTTCGCCCCGCAGCGTCGAACCCAAAGTGGAACGCGATTCCGCGCCCGGCCGCACGAAACGTCCGCCCCCGCTCGCCGTTTTCACCCGCGTGCTCGGCGCCGGCGGATCTTCCTCCCGGATGATCCGCTGCATCTCTCCATACGCCGCAGTCCGCAGCCGCACCGACTCGAACGGCGTCGTCCCCGTCAAGAGCTCATACAGCAGCACGCCGACGCCGTACACATCCGCGCGCGTATCAACATCCTGCACCGTCGGGTCCGCCTGCTCCGGGCTCATGTACTCCGGCGTCCCGATGATCTGCCGCACTTCCGTATACAGCGTCCGGTCTGTCAGCTTCCCGCTCACCGCTTTCGCCACGCCGAAGTCGATGATCTTCGGCTCCGGCTTCCCGTCTTCCCTCACGATCAGCACGTTGCTCGGCTTGATGTCGCGATGGATCACGCCCTTCTGGTGCGCGTGCCGCAGCGCGCTGCACACCCGTACCACCAGCCTCAGCCTCTCCTCGATCCCCACGTTCTCCCGCTCGCAGTACTCCGTGATCGGCAAACCCTTCACAAGCTCCATCACGAAGTACGGCCGCCCCGTCGGCGTCACGCCCCCGTCGTACACCCGCGCAATGCTCGGATGATCCATCAGCGCCAGCGCCTGCCGCTCCGCCTCGAACCGCGCCACCACCTGCTTCGTGTCCATCCCCAGCTTGATGATCTTGAGCGCCACCCGCCGCCGAACCGGCCTCTCCTGCTCCGCGGCATACACCACGCCAAACCCGCCCTCGCCGATACGTTCCAGAAGTCGGTAATGCCCGATCCGGCTCCCGTCGCTCGTGTTCTGGTTGCTCGCCGCGCGAATGTCGTCCGCCAGCGCTTCGATCGCCAGCGGCTCGTCATCGCCCCTCAGCAGCGTCCACACCATTTCCTTGAGCGCCGCATCCTCGCCGCAGGCCGCGTCCACCGCCTCCTGCCGCTCCACCAGCCCCAGCCCCCGCGCCGAAAGAAAAACCGCCTTCGCGCGCACCAGCAGCGAGACCTCGTTTCCCTCGCGCGGCACAAAGGACCCGCGTTCAGACACGCGAGACTCCCGACCCCTCCCGGGGAATCTCCACCGAAGGCCTTCGCGCCTCGCCGCCCTTCATCTTCGCCGCCAGCCACGCCCGCGCAAACTGCCAGTCGTTCACCACCACCGACCTCGAAAGCCCCAGCACCCGCGCAATCTGCTCGTGCTCCATCCCGCCAAACAGCCGCATCTCCGCGATCTTCGCCGCCCGGGCATCCGCCTGCGCCAGCGCCCTCAGAAGATCATCCACATCCACGATCTCCAGCGACTCGATCCCCAGGTCGCTGGCAGAATCGATCTGGACGCCGTTGCGAACCATCCCGCCGCCGCGTTTCTCCGCGTTCTTGCTCCGCGCGTGATCCACCAGCACCTGCCGCATCGCCGTCGCCGCAACCGCCATGAAGTGATCCCGACCCGTCCACTCCCGGTCCGAGCTCATCATCTTCAGAAACGCCTCGTGCACAAGCGCCGTCGGCTGCAACGTGTGCGGGCCGCGACCCTCGAGGTAACTCCCCGCCCGCGCCCGCAGTTCCGCATACACCATCGGCAACAGGTCCTGCACGGACCCTTCATCCCCCGCCGCGGCATTGCTCAAGATCGTTCCCACAGACAGCGCTCCGGCCATTTCCGAGTCTCCTTTCAGAATACCAGCGCGCAGCAGAAAACCAAAGCCCGTTTTTCCGGAGATCCACCTCCCCTTCGACCCTAAACACGTTTTCTGGCGAGGGCGCTCCTTGCTTATTTCTTCATTTCTTTCTTTTTTCCGGAGCGCAGCCGGTGCCACTCCCGTTTTCGCGGGCAGGGAGCGGCAAGCTCCCGCCGCGCTCGCCCCGGGCTATGAGCGGCAGTCCACTCAGGCTTCCTTTCCGGAGATGTGAGAAATGAAGATCGTGTCGCCCGTTGCTCTCGCCCTCTGCGCCGGTCTCGCAAGCCCCGCGCTCGCCGTCGATGTCCTCATGACCATCGATCCGAACAATCTCACCATCAACGGAAGCTCCACAACCTTCCGCGGCATCCCCTTCACCGCTCGTTACAACGCCACCGAGCACGTCGCCGAATTCTGGCTCAAGGGCGATCTCATCATGGGAGCGAATGAGCGTCTGATCGTCGATCCGATGGACGCCCGCGACCGTGCCATCCGCATCGTCGTCGGCAACGACGCTTCCTTTCCCGGCGGCATCGACCTGAACGCCAAAGTCACCGGCGGCGGATCGGGCGGCTTTTCCGGATCCGGTGCGCTGATGTCCTGGGGCGGTGCGGGCGCGCCGACGATCGCGGGCGGCTCCGCCACCTACTTCGCCTCCGGCGGTTTACCAATCGCCTGCATCATCTCAAACGGCGGTGATGGTAAGGGTGGTATCCACTCCGCTCTCCGCGCCGAGAACGGTATCGCCGGTTCCAAAGGTGCCAACGGACTCGGCGGCGGCTCCGGTAATTTCGGCGTCAACAACTTTCCGTCGTTGCTGTCCAAGGTCGGAGTACCCGGCGCAGGAGGCTTAGGCGGTAGCGGCGGTTCGGGCGGCGCGCAGCCACCCGTTCAATTGAACGGGGGCTGCGGTGCGGGAGGCGCCGGTGGCTACTCATCAGGCTCGAACGGCAACCCCGGCACTGTCGGGCCCGACGGCAAAACCGGCGGCACAGGAAGCACCGGTGGAAACGGAAATCAAGGCGGCGCCGCCTTCTGGTTTTCCAGCTTCACACCCGACCCTTACAAACTCTCGCTCGTCGGCGGGAACGGTGGTGGTGGTTCGGGAGGGGGCGGCGGAGGTGGCGGAGGTGGGAGTGGATCGGGCGGCCAATACGGAGGTTGCGGTGGCGGAGGCGGCGCGACTTCTTGCGTTGCCGGTGGCGACGGCGGTGCAGGAGGAAAAGGTGGAAACGGAGGCGAGGGTGGTCAAGGAGGCTTTGGTGGTGACGGGGGAACGGGCGGGTATGGCGGCGGCGCGATCGAGCTTTCGGCTCTCGGAAAAATCACGTTCGGCGGGACGAGCACCGCGACAGCACGCGGCTTTGATGGAAACTACCCGGTCTTTTCCGGCAACGGCGCGAATGGACAAAAGGGCTACAGCCCCTACGACCTTCCCACCGCATACTGGGAACAAAGCGGAAAGTCGGGCAGCTCCGGCTCGGGTAACGGTGCGAACGGAGCGCGGGGCGGCAGCGGAGGAAACGGCGGCTCGGGTGGCCCAGGCGGAGAGGGGGCCCGCGGCGGAGCAGGCACGGGCGGAACAATCGTTCTTGCCGCGACCGAACTGAACCTCGGCACGATGACATTCAACGTGCGCGGTGGAGTAACTCCGGAAGAAGCGTCATCCGGGCGCGTCGTGACTTCGTACAGCCATGTGGGCGCCGCCGCCAGCCTCACATACGGGTATGCGACGGTACAAAGTCCCAACAACGCCGCGTACATCGCGCAAAGCGCGACTCCCTACGTGGCCGGCGCCCCGGTCATCCCGTATATCGCCGGTCTGCAGGGAGGCGCGGCGATCGGAGGGATCGTGCCCGGACTCCAGGCCAAATCCCTTATCAACGCGCCCTCGCTGGGAACGCGCGCAGTGGCCGTGGTCCTGCTCACCAATCAGGACATTCCCGGTGTCAAGTACGACAAGACAAAGTGGAACGCGCTTTTGTTCTTGAACATTTCGACCGGCGCACTCAAGGAGCCGGGAATGATGGTCGGTGTGCCCCAGGCGCCGGCCGCTTCGGACGCGGTGGAAGCGGGCCCGACCTACAACCCGGCGACAGGCTCCTATTACTTCCGGCTGAAAGGATCGACGTGGACGGAAGCCGAAGCCAGCGCCGTGGCGCTCGGCGGGCATCTCGCCACGCTGGAAACCGCCGCGGAAGACCAGTGGGTGTTCAGCAACATGTTCGGCGACGCGCCCGCGCTCTGGATCGGCCTGCATCGCGTTGGCAACGCCTTTGCCTGGACCTCGGGTTCCACCGCGTCCTATCGCCATTGGGCCGAGGGGGAGCCGAACAACTGGGAGGGCTATGAACCCGCGGCAGAAATGTGGTGGACCGGCGAGTGGAACGACACACGCGACGACGCCTACTACACCGACAATCGCGGCATCGCGGAAGTTCCGGGCACCCCGCCCGCTGCCCCCGTGCGGCTGAAGCAGTACGGCTGGGCCAACGATCCGCGGTTCGGCGGGATCGCCCCGGTCGACATGGCCACAATTCCCGCCAATCAGGTCTACATGACGCTCCTGCCCGTCGCCACAAATCCGACCCAGGCCTCGATGAAGGGCGGGCGAACCGTCGGCGGCAACACCCAGAATCTGGTCGCACAGACGTCGAACTTCGAGATGGGTACGAACAACATGCTCGTGCTGCGCACGCCGTGCTTCGGCGACTTCAACGCGGACGACGTCGTGGACGACGCCGATTTCCAGACGTTCGTCGTCGGCTACGACAAGCTCGACTGCGAAGACCCGACGATGACGCCGGGATGCCCGGCGGATCTGAACCGCGACGGAGTCGTGGATGACTTCGACTTCCAGATCTTCGTTGTCGCGTACAACAACCTGCTCTGCCCCTGAAAAGGCCCACTTTCAGAGTTCAAGGTTCCGCTCGACAGTCTGAAAACGCACGCAACGGGCCCGGCCTGCACGCCGGGCCCGTTTCATGAATGCATGCGCAAGCGCCGCGTGCTGTTCTATTCGACAACGTGCGCGGGCTTGGGCGTGTCCGAGTTGATGCGTTCCTTCCGCGGCTTGCCCGTCAGGTCTTCCATGGTCAACAGGTGCAGATCCTCGTTGATCATGCACTGGAGGTGGACAGGACGCCCCCAGAGAAGCCGGACATTCTGCAGCACCTGCTGCGCCTTCGCCGCATCCACTTCAAGGCCCGCGAACTTGTGCGCCAGGTAGAGCTCACCCCGGTTCTGGTAATTCGCATCCACCACGTAGATGAACGGCTGGCCCATGTTGCTGAGGTGATGCAGCAGCGTCTGCTTCACCCGCCGGAAATCACGGCTGACCACCTTGATCTCCCCGGTCTGCGGGTCCCGCTTGTGCTGATACATCTTGTGCTTCTCGACGAATTCCTCGGTCAGGAACTCCTCGATGAAGTTGACGTCGTTGTAGATCCGCCGCACCTCGAAGATCTTCTCGCGCCCCTTCATCGACTTGTCGTCGAACGCCTGCTTCGCCCCGATCGCTTCAAGACTCTCCCACGCGGGGCCATGCTGGCCCTTGTCCCAGCGGCGCTCGATGTCCTTGAACAGTTCCACGCCGATCTTGTACGGATTGAACCCGCCCGGCGGCATGTGCACAACGCCCGAGTGCTGATCCGCGTAATGGATGATCTCTTTCGCCTCAAGAAAGTGCGAAGTCATGAGCTTGCTGTGCCAGTAAGTGGCCCAGCCTTCGTTCATGACCTTGGTCATCGCCTGCGGCGCAAAGTAATACGCCTCGTCACGCACGATCGAGAGAATGTCCTGCTGCCATTCGTCCAGCGGAGCATGCCGCAGCAGGAAAAGCAGGATGTCCCGCATGGGCTCGGCGGGAACGCGCGCCCGGGAAGCCTTCTGGCTTTCTTCAAATTCGCGACGTTCCCTGTCGAGCGTGCCCTGCGGATTGATGAAGGGGTCCATGTAGTCCTTGGCCGGCAGCTTCCGCGGCTGGTACGCGGTGCGCTCCTGAGCCTCGGACGAGCCGCGCTGCACGAACATGGAATGCGGATCGATAAGGTGCTCGATGGAAAGACACGCGTCGAGAAAACGCTCCACCTCGTCCTGTCCGTGAACGTCGGCGTGCCGCCGCACACGCGTGGCATGGTTCGCCATCTCGTCCATCATCTTGCGGTTGGTCTTGCTGAACCAGAAGTTGTTCTTGAAGAAGTCGGCATGGCCGTAGACGTGCGCCATAACCAGTTTCTGATCCGTAACGCTGTTCGATTCCTGCAAATAGGCGTAGCAGGGGTCGTTGTTGATCACCATCTCATAAATGCGGCCAAGGCCGTACGCATCGCGCTTCGACAGCTTCTCGTATTCCATGCCCCAGCGCCAGTGCGGATAACGCGTCGGAAAACCGCCGTAGCTGGCGATCTGGTTCATGGTGTCGAACGGCAGCACCTCGAAGATCACTTCCGGGAACGTGAGCCCGTACTCGCGTGCCTTGGCCTCGATGGCCTTCTTGTGGGCGAGCAGTTCGGCCGAAAGGTCGGTGTGCGGCGTGCCGGGCATAACAAAGTTATCGGCGAGAGAGCATCAAGAGATACGCCCAAGTCGGCGGACGGGTCCGGCAAGCGGAAAGTTTGGCCGCCGTCCAACACCATTGCCGCGATCCAGCGGCCGGAATTGCGATAGCCGGGCTGAGCGGCCGGAGGTGGGGGGTGTGGGAGGCCGTCCAGGCGACCATTCGGCCCCGGCGGGCTACTGAGAGCGACGCGACTGCCGGCCCTTGGTCCCCGCCTGCGGGCCGCACAGGTGAACTCCCAGCACGGTTGCTCCCGCGCTTGCAAGAGCGGCCCGCCCGCCCTCGGCAAGCCACCGGGTGAGGGCGTAACCCGCCGCGGAAGAACTGCATGCGACTTCAACGATTCCCGCCCGCACCGAGCGAGGGCGGCAGGCCTCGGCAAGCTCCGTCGGTACAGCAACATCCCACGCCTGCACCAGCCGGGCCAGCGCCCGATCTTCTCGCTTGAGGGTCTGCGCAACGCCCCCGACCTGACGGGCAATCGACAGGTCCGGCGTCGCCCGCTGCCGGTACTTCCGCAGCTTCTCCAGCCTCGCCCTGGCTTCGATGAGATTCACCGCCGGGAGTGTAACGGCCTTGCCCGAGGGAGGGTGCTACTCTCCTTTGTCGATCGCCGGATTCTGGCCGATTCGTCTGGCCTCCGGCACACTCGAATGAGCAATTGCAGCGGTCGTTACGGTGCTTACGCAAGCGCCGCACGGCGGGACGATCTGCGAAAGCGACGCGGTCATTCGCACCGCGCCGAGGGAACGAATCTTGGGTAATCGTCGAGGACGGCGAGGTCGTGGAAGAGGCGGGCATCCGCAGGGAGGCCATGGTCGCTTTGAGCCCCAGGGCGGCGGCTGGGGGGGCGGCGGAGCGATGCTCATGCGCCCCGGGCCGGTCACCTTCCCGGGATTGGAACTCCCGCCCGGCCTGCAGCGCATCAAGCCCTTCGAAGAACTGACTTCGATCGATCCGGCACCGCGACTCACTCTTGAGTATCCCGGCTGCCCGGCGAGCTGCCGGCTGATCGACCTGTTCTGCCCCATCGGGCGAGGACAGCGCGGCCTCATCGTCTCGCCCCCCAAGGCCGGCAAGACAACCCTGCTCAAGGACATCGCCACCGCAATCCTGCGGAACCATCCCGACGTCGAAGTCGTCGTCCTCCTCGTCGATGAACGCCCCGAAGAAGTCACCGATTTCCGGCGGACGTTCTCTCAGTTTCTCACTGTGCAGAACGAGGTGGTCGCCCGTGCGAATCAAGCCGCGGCCGAGCTTCTCAAGGAATTGCCCCCGGATGTTGCGCAGCAGCTTGCGGCGCCCCCCGGCGATGCCCGTCCGGTCGACGATGTGCCGCAGGCCTCGGCGCCGCCGCCGGCTCCAATACAGGTCTCGCCCCGTGTGCGAGTCGTCGCGAGCAGCAACGACCACCCGGTCGAGAAGCACATCCAGGTGGCCCTGGCCACGCAGCAGTACTGCAAGACTCTGGTCGAGTGCGGCAGGCACGTGGTTGTCGTGCTGGACTCGCTGACCCGTCTGGGTCGCGCCTTCAACAACTCGCGCCACCACGCCAGCAGCGGGCGCACCATGACCGGCGGCCTCGACAGCAAGGCCCTCGAGGTCCCCCGCCAGATCTTCGGCGCCTCGCGCAACACCGAAGAAGCCGGAAGCCTGACCATGATCGCCTCGTGCCTGGTCGATACCGGCAGCGCGGCAGATCAGATCATCTTCGAAGAGTTCAAGGGCTCGGGTAACATGGAACTCATCCTCGATCGCAAGATCGCCGAACGCCGCCTCTTCCCCGCGATCAACCTCGCCGCCAGCGGCACCCGCAAAGAGCACCTCTTGATGGGCGAGCACGAGATGAAGACCATGACGGCCCTGCGTCGCCGTCTGCTGTCGATGCCCCCGCCTCAACAGGTCGAGCAGTTGCTCGCGGCTTTGCAGCGGTTCCCGACGAATGCGGCGCTGGTTGGAAGCGCTGGCTGAGGTCGTGCGGGAGCGGCTTTGATTTCGATAGGATGACACGGTGAACGGTTCTTCGATGAGCACACCTCCCGGCTGCGTCGCCTCGCCCCCAAGCGGGCCGACCAAGCCGCTGCCCGACATGAAGCCGGGCGAGATTTCGACGGTCGCCACGCTGGGCATGGACGATCCCGCGGATGCGGCGCTGCTGCGGGCGATGGGCCTGCGTCCCGGAATCCGGCTGCGGGTAGTTCGGTTGGGCGAGCCCACCATCGTCGAAGTGCTCGGCGCGGAGGCGTGCGGCTGCGCGTGCGCGAGCAGGATCGGGCTCACCCGGGCTCTGGCGGCTCGCGTCTTGGTGGCGGCCGGAGCGCAGGGATGAGCGACTGCTGCGATACGAGTGCCCCGACGCCCTCGATTTCGCCCGAGTCCGATGGCATTTTGCACGTGCCGCTTCTCGGCAATCCCAACACCGGCAAGACAACGCTCTTCAACGCCCTCTGCGGCCTGCGCCACAAGACCAGCAACTTCCCGGGTACGACGCAGGAGGCGCGGATCGGCACGGTCAAAGGGCTTCGCACCGAAAGCGTGCGCCGGTCCGATGTGCATCTGATCGATCTTCCCGGGATTTACTCGCTGGAGCTGGAACAGGTCGAGGCGCAGATCTGCCGGGATGTGCTGGCCGGACGCCTGAGCCCGGCCGGTGAACCGATCGGCGATCCGGAGGCGGTCTGCATCGTCGTCGATGCAACCAACCTGGCGCGCAACCTCGTCTTTGTCGGCGAGGTGCTCCGGCGCCGGCTGCCGACGGTCGTCGCGCTCAACATGATGGACCTGGCCCGGGCGCAGGGCCGCGAGATCAATCTGCGGACGCTGGAGGAGCAGCTCGGCTGCCGCGTTGTGCCCGTGAGCGCCCGCAAGGGCGACGGAGTCGGAGAACTCGCAAACGCCCTGTACGAAGCCACGGTCCCGAAGCACACGCCCCCGGGAGAGCAGAGCGAACTGGAACTCTGGGCCGACCGGCTCGCCGCGAAGGCGATGCATCCGACCAGCGGCGCGGCGGCGAGTTTCCAGAGCCAGGTATCGATCACCGACCGGCTCGATTCGCTGCTCGTCTCGCCCTGGACCGGCATTCCGATTTTCCTGCTGGTGATGATCGCCCTGTTCTACACGATCTTCTCGATTGCCCAGTTTCCCATGCAGTGGATCGACAGCGTCTTCGGCTTTGCGGCCCAGCAGGTCGAGGCCCACCTCCCGGCCGGAATCCTCCGTGATCTCGTGGCACGCGGCGTGGTTGTGGGGATTGGGGCGACCGCGGTCTTTGTGCCGCAGATCTGCCTTCTCTTCTTCCTGATCTCGCTGCTGGAGGACACGGGCTATCTGGCGCGGGCGGCGTTGCTGATGCATCGCGTGCTCAAGCCCTTCGGGCTGCCGGGGTACGCATTTGTGCCCCTGCTCTCGAGCCACGCGTGCGCACTGCCGGGCATCATGTCGTCGCGGGTCATCCCGGACCGGCGGGAGCGCCTGGCGACCATCCTGATCGCTCCCTTCATGACCTGCTCGGCCCGGCTGCCGGTGTACGTTCTGGTGACAAGCCTGCTTTTCAAGGGCCGCCCGCTGTTTGCGGGACTGGCGTTTGTGGGCTGTTACATGCTCGGCGCCGGCGCAGGGCTGGCGAGTGCTCTGATTGCGCGGCGGACGATCCTGCGCGGGCCGGCGCGGCCGATGGTGCTCGAACTGCCCACGTACAAGCTTCCGAGCCTGAAAACCGCTCTGGCCACGACGATCGATCGGGGCTGGATCTTCCTGAAGAACGCGGGCACCAACATCCTCGCGATCTGCATCGTGCTCTGGTGGCTCGGGAGTTACCCGCACGTCGCCCCGCCGGAAAGCGCGCGGCTCCTTCGGGTGCAGGCGATCGACCTGCGCGCGGCGGCGAGCGCGGAGCCGACGGCGGCGCGGGCCGATGAAGCTCGCGCGAACGCCGCAAAGCTTGATGAAGAGGCCGATCGGCTCACGGCGGCGAACGCCAAGGCGAACTCGTTTGTCGGCCGGGTCGGCAAGGTGGTGCAGCCGGTCTTTGCTCCGATCGGCTACGACTGGCAGCTGACTGTGGGGGTGCTCACCAGTTTCGCGGCACGAGAGGTGTTCGTCTCCACCATGGCGATCATCACGAGCGCCGGGGGCGAAGATGCGGACGCGCACGATGAGGGCATCGTGGAGTCGATCGCGACCGCCCCGCGTGACGACGGCAAGACTCCGATCTTCACCACCGCGACGTGCTGGTCGGTGCTCGTTTTCTTTGTACTGGCGATGCAGTGTCTGCCGACGCTTGCGGTGACGGCCAAGGAAGCCGGCGGCGCGAAGTGGGCGTTGCTGCAGCTGGGCTGGATGAGCGTTGTGGCTTATGCCGGGGCGTTCATCGTTTTTCAGGGGTGCCGCCTGATGGGGGTGGCGTGATGGCGATCCCGTGGAGCGACTGGCAATTCTGGGTGGCAACTGTTGTCGCACTCCTTGCGCTGTGGCTTGTGCTGCGGAACATACTTCCGCCGGGGATGCTGCCTTTCAGCAAACCCCGGAAGAAGGAAACCAAGGCATCGATTACGGTTTCAGGCAGACCCCTTGACCGATCGTGACGTCGGTTTGACGTCGGTTGTTTCCAGCATTCTGGGCATTTGGAGGCGGAAAGAGCGGGAAACCCGCCGACAAAAGGCGGCTTTCCGCTACAGTCACACATGGCGAGTATCCATCCGACCGCGATTGTTTCAAAGGAATGTGAGATCGGGGAGGGTGTGCAGATCGGTCCTTGGTGCGTGATCGAGGGCGCCGTCAGGCTGGGTGAGAACGTTCGCCTGGTCGGCAATTGCTACTTGAACGGCCCGCTCACCGTCGGGGCACGCACGGTTATCTATCCGTTCTGTGCGCTCGGGTTTACGCCCCAGCATCTCAAGTTCAAGCCCGGGCAGGTGACTGCGGGTGTGGTCATCGGCCAGGATGTGACGCTTCGGGAGCACGTGACGGTGCATGCGGCCACGCACGAGACGGTGCCGACGGTTGTGGGCGACCGCAATCTGCTGATGGTCAACGCGCACCTGGGGCATGATGCGCGGACGGGCAATGACGTGGTGATGGTGAACAACGCGGCGCTCGCGGGGCACTCGGAAGTGGGCGATTCGGTCACTCTGGGCGGGGCGGCGCTGGTGCATCAGTTCACTCGGATCGGGCGGATGGCGTTTGTGGGCGGCGCGGCACGGGCGGCGGCGGATGTGCCGCCGTTTACGGCGGTTGTCGAACGTTCGCGGCTGATCGGGATCAACCTGGTGGGGCTGCGGCGGGCGGGTATTCCTCGGGCGGATATCACGAGCGTGCGCGAGGCTTTCCGAAAGGCGTTTCGTGAGCAGATGACGCGCCCGGAGATGCTGCAGACGCTGAATGAGCTGGGGCGCGAGTGCGCGATGGTGGCGGAAATGGCGGCGTTTGTGGGTGCGTGTCATCATCGGCCGATCAGCGTCGGGTACGACCGCCAGGAACGCGACGCCGGCGACATTGTTTGAAACCGGCTGCTATTTCACGTTGAGAACGATCTTGCCGCGGGTCTTTCCGGACTCGCTGGCGGCCTGTGCTTTCGCGGCCTGGGCGAGCGGGAATTCCTCGCTGACGTGCGTGGTGATTTTGCCCTCGTCGATCAGGTGGGCGATCTCGGTGAGTTCGGCGCCGTTCGGGGAGACGAGGAAGACTTTGCCTTGGATCCCCAGTTCTTCGCACTTTTTGGGATCGGGCGGCTGGACGATGGAGACCAGGACGCCGCCTTTTTTCAGAACGGTCATGGAGCGTGCCTGCGTTTCGCCGCCGACGGAATCGAGCACCACATCAATCCCGGCGCCTTTGGTTTTCTCCCGGATGACCTCCTCGAACTTCTCGGTGTTGTAGTCGATGAGCACGTCTGCGCCGAGCTTTTTCAGGAAGTCGTGATTGGGTTCGCTGGCGGTGACGAAGATTTTGGCGCCCTTCCACCTTGCAAGCTGGACTGCAAAGTGCCCGACGCCGCCCGCGCCGCCGTGAATGAGGATGCTTTGGCCGGGCTTCAGATCGGCCTGGTCAAAGAGTGCCTGCCAGGCGGTGAGTGAGGCGAGCGGGGTGCCGCCGGACTGGGCCCAGTTGGCCTTGGATGGCTTTTTTGCGAGGCTCTGGAGCGGCACCCGCGCGAATTCGGCGTAGCCGCCTCCTTCGGAGATGGCGAGGTAGGCCATGACCTCATCTCCGACTTTGAAGTCGCCGGTCTCTTCCGAGCCGAACGACTCGATGGTGCCGGCGATGTCGTAGCCGGGGACAAAGGGGGGGACGGGGCCACGGCCCTTGAGCATGCCCTCTCTGACTTTCCAGTCGACCGGATTTACGCCGGCGGCTTTGACGCGGACGAGTGCTTCGCCGGGGCGGGCCATCGGGCGGAGGATCCGCTCAACTTTGAGCACTTCCGGGCCGCCGAACTTCTGAGCGCGGACGGCCAGCATGGTTGAATCTGCGGGGCCGTCCTGGGCAAGGGAAAGGGTTGCGAGGCGGGCGAAGAGGGCGAAGGCGGCCAGGAGCTTGTGCATTGTCGGGCTTTCCCTATGGGGCAGAATTGAAACCGGAGTTATCCGGGTTTTACGGTCGGGTGTTCCGCCGGTTTCCGTTTCGGGCCTGCTATCTTGTGTCATGCTCTGCCGTTTGACGGGAAAGCTCGAGGCCGTCCATGAAACCGCTGCCGTTGTTGCCTCGGCCGACGGCGCGAGCGCCCGCGAGGTGCTGCTGCCGGCGTATGTGGCGAAGAGCCTGGCCCAGCGGATCGGGCAGACGGTGACGTTCAGCACGCTGGAATATCTGGAAGGGCAGGGTCAGGGGACGAGTTTTATTCCGAGGCTGATCGGGTTCACGGCGGCGCGGGATCGGGCGTTCTTTGAGGTGTTCACGACGGTAAAGGGGATCGGGAACAAGAAGGCGCTGCGGGCGATGGCGGTTGAGCCGGCGGCGATTGCGCGGGCGATTGCTTCGAGGGATGCCGCGGCGCTGACGAAGCTGCCGGAGATTGGCAAGCGGATGGCGGAGACGGTGATTGCGGAGCTGCACGGCAAGGTTGAGGTGTTCCTGAGCGAGCAGGAATTGGGCTCGCTCGAGATCAAGTCGGGTTCGATGGCACTTGCGGCGCGGCTGAGCCCGATTGCGGAAGAGGCGGTGACGGTGCTGACGACGCTGGGAGAGACGCGGGGCGATGCGGAGCGGCGGGTGATGCAGGCGCAGGAGCGCACGGTGCGCGCGGGAAAGCCTGCCGCGAAAACGGCGGATGAGCTAGTGGCGGCGGTGTTTGCGGGGGGAAGCTGAGAAAAGGCGGTTCACCACAGAGGCGCAGAGGCACAGAGAAGAGATGGGGAATTTCTGATTGGGCTGCGCGTTCGTGCGGGGCTTGGAATGCCGCGGGTCAGGCGGCGACTGGGATGGCGTCGGGGAGCGGGGTCGAGATTTCGGGGGCGCAGATGGAGTCGCAGGGAGAGGGGATGCGAGTGGGGGGTTGTTTGACGAGAAGCGGCTGTTCGACGGACTGCTCGATCGGCTGATCCGATTGTGTGTGGACGTGTGCGGCGGTGCCCGGGGCTGGGGCGGGTGTGGAAGGTGCATCGGATGCGGATGGTCCGGGCTCGACGCGATCGAATGCGTGCCAGCTTGCGGTGTGGTCGCGCGCGGGGAATGAGGGAGCGGCGGCGATGGGTGCGGGATCGCCGACTGGAGCGCGGGTTGAATCGTGCGGCCGATTGTGGGTTGGATTGTGGGTGGGAGCCGGATCGGAAATTGGCGTGTGCGGTTGGCGGGTATCGCTCGACGAATCGGATTCGGATTGGGCGGATGAGGTGGCCCTGGCCTGGCCGGGGAAAACCGGCGTGGGATGGGCGTCGGGCGTGGGAGTGATCTTTTCGGGATTTGGAGTGCTGTGGGCGTTTTGGCCCACGCGCCGGACTTTGGCGGGTTTTTCGGCGGCGCGGCTTTGGCGGAGGAGTTCGGCCGCGGCGCGGCGGCGTTCGGTGAGGGCGCCGTCGGTCGCGCAGACCTCGCGGAGCGTGGCCATGGCGGGAATGCGCGCGGCGAGAGCGCTGAGGCGGATCTGCTGCGCGACGCTCTCTTCGTACTGCTCGATGCGCTCACGGATGTTTGGGTCGCGTAGAAAATCGAGCACGGTGGGAACGCCGACTTGCAGGGCTCGGGCGATCTGGACGAGCGGGACGCCCTCCAGGTAGAGAGCGAGGAGCGTGGCTTCGTCTTTGGGAGCCGGAATTTCGATTGGCGTGGGCTTGCTCGCGTCCATGGCGACTAGAATACGGTATTTGATCGGTATTGCAAGCCCAAAAAACGGATTTTGTACGGTATTTCTGTAAGGCGAGCGGCGGCAGGTACTTCCAGCGCTTTCGAGGGCAGCGTGAAATCGAAGGTGCCCCGTTCCTATCAATGTGATATCATTTCAATATCGTGGCAAGGACCTTGTGGGGGTGCGCCGGGGTGGAGAAGGAGCTTTCAATGACGAACGAGTTTGCCGCAAAGACCTTTCGAGGCTGGCCGTTTCTGGCGCTGGGCCTGATGGCGTTCTTTCCGATCGTCGGGGGCTTTGTGTACGGGGCGAAGATGACGGAGGGAATCCCGCGTCCGTGGTGGGGGTACTACGCGTTGGCGATCGCGATGGTGTTTCTCTTTGTCTTCAACATCATCATGCTGACGGGGCTGACGATCATCCAGCCCAACACGGCGCGGGTGGTGATCTTCTTTGGCAGTTACCAGGGGACGGTGAAGACGTCGGGGTTCTGGTGGATCAATCCGTTCGCGAAGAAGCCGAGCATCTCGCTCCGCACGAACAACATGGTGACGCCGACGATCAAGGTGAACGATGTGCGGGGCAACCCGATCGAGATCGGCGCGGTGGTGGTGTGGAGGGTTGAGAACGCGGCGCGGGCTTCGTTCGATGTTGCGGACTTCAGCAGCTTTGTCGATACGCAGTGCGAATCGGCACTGCGGCATCTGGCGTCGGTGTATCCGTACGACACCGGCGTCGAGCACGAGACTTCGCTTCGCGGGGCGACGGATGAGGTGAGCAAGGCGCTGGCGGCCGAACTGCAGGAGCGGGTGGCGAAGGCGGGCGTCGCGATCGAAGAGACGCGGCTGTCGCACCTGGCGTATGCATCGGAGATTGCGGGTTCGATGCTGCGGAGGCAGCAGGCGGATGCTGTGGTCGCGGCACGGTTCCGGATTGTGGAGGGCGCGGTGGGGATGGTTGAATCGGCGCTTGATCACTTGGAAAAGGGCGGGAAGGTCAAGTTGGATGATGAGCGCAAGGCGGCGATGGTGAGCAATCTGCTGGTTGTGCTGTGCGGCGATCACGGGGTGCAGCCGGTGGTGAATACGGGGACTCTGTACAGCGGGTAAAGGGCCAAATTTTCAAAGGGCCAAAGGGCCAAATGGATACAGAGAGGAAATGTCCGCTCGCGGAAGTGAGGGGCGATTGAAAGAAGACGGGATTGATGGCTGAAGAGCGCAAGTCCATTTTGCTTCGGATACCGCCGGATCTGTGGGAGCAGATCAATCGGCTCGCGCAGAGCGAGCTGCGGTCGACGAATGCGCAGATGGAGTTTTTGTTGAGGGAGGCGTTGAAGAAGCGGGGGATTTTGGAGAAGGTGAATGAGGGGAACGCATTGAGGGATGACGCCGATCAGAAGGGCTAATGGTGCGAGGTGACGCCGTGCATGGCGGGAAAGTGTCGCCGCGTTGCGGCTTTGGGGATTTGGGTAGTCGAACGTGGGGCTTGCGCCCCACGCTTCAGGCGGTCGCCGATTTGCGGCTGCGAAGGCAGAGCGCCGGCGCTCCGAGTGCAAAGGCCGTCTTGGACGTTCAAGCTTTCTTGACGTGCAAACGAAGGGCTTGAAGGGGACCAATCTTTCTGGAATTCGTGGCAATTTTGCCTGATCGTCGATATCTTCCCCTCCCATGCGATACGCGATGATCATGGCCGGCGGCGCTGGCACTCGGCTTTGGCCCATGTCCCGCAAGGACATGCCGAAACAGCTCATCAAGTTCATTCAGCCCAAGGCTTCGGCGGGCGGGGGCGGTCCGAAGTCTCTGCTGGAGATTGCGGCGGACCGGCTTGAGGGTGTGGTGCCGGCGGAGAAGAGGTTTATCTGTACGAGCGAGGGGTTTCGCTCGGTGATTCGGCGCGATCTGCCGGCGTTCACGGATGAGCGGATCATGGGGGAGCCGGTGGGGCGGGACACGGTGAACGCGGTGGGGTTTGCGGCCGCGGTCTTTGAAAAGCTTGACAAGGACGCGGTCTTTGCGGTGTTGACCGCCGATCACATCATCGAGCCGCAGGAAGTATTCCGCGAGCGGATGGATATCGGGTACAAGCTGGTGGAGGCCGATCCCAAGCGGCTGGTGACATTTTCGATCAAGCCGACGTTTGCGGCGACCGGGTACGGGTATGTGGAGCGGGGGACGCCGATCCGCAACGTGCCGGGGACGGAGAAGGACGGGAAGTCGCTGGCGTTCCACGTGGCGCGGTTTGTTGAGAAGCCGGACCTGCCGCGGGCGCAGGCGTACCTGCAATCGGGCTCGTTCAACTGGAACAGCGGGATGTTTGTGTGGAAGGCATCGACCTTCCTGGAGGCGCTCAAGAAGTTCAAGCCCGAGAGCCACGCGGGGATGATGGAGATCCAGAAGGCGTGGGGGACGAAGACGCAGCAGGAGACGATCGCGCGGGTGTATCCCACGCTACCCAAGATCAGCGTGGACTTTGCGATCATGGAGCCGGCGAGCAAGTTGGGAGGGGGGGACAAGGATTTCTCGGTTTGCACCGTGGAGATGGATGTGAACTGGCTGGATGTGGGTTCATGGCCGAGCTATGGGGAGACGCTCGCCTCTGACCCGGCCGGCAATCGCACTGCCAACGGTACGGGGGCCTCGATCATCCAGCAGGGCAAGAACAATCTGGTGGTGAACGGCGGGAACAAGCACACCATCGCCCTTCTGGGTGTTGAAGATCTGATCGTGGTGCACACGCCGGACGCGACGCTGATCATGCCGCGCGGGAAGGCGGAGGACCTGAAGAATCTCCACGCGCAGGTTGAGGAGAGGCTGAAGTAGCGGCGTGCTGGTCGTCGGGGCACGGCAGAGACAGGCATCGGGAACACATGCGATACATGGCGATTGATCTGGGCGAGAAGAGGACGGGTCTTGCCATTGGCGATCGCGAAACCGGTTTGATCACGCCGATCGAGGTGATCGAGTGTCCGAGTTCTGCCGACGGCGGGCGCCAGCTCCTCGAGCGGCTTGCGAGGGCGATCGAGACACACCTTGGACCGGGCGGGAATGCCGCAACGATTGCCTCGCTGGTGGTGGGGCTGCCTGTGAATATGGATGGGACGGAAGGGCCGCAGGCGAAGAAAGCCCGAGAGTTCGGGGCGAAACTGGGCGTGCGAACGGGGCGGGGTGTTGTCTACCAGGACGAGCGGCTGACATCGGCCGATGCGGACTGGAGCATGGCCAGGTCGGGGATGACACACGGTCAGAAGAAGCAGAAGCGCGATGCGCTGGCAGCGGCCGCGATCCTGCGGGATTACTTCGGCGTGCTGGGGGGGGGCTCACCGGGCGCCGGCTCTGAAGGCTGAGCGGGCGCGGGGGACTGTGCTTCGGGCGGGACCGTGGACAGGATCAGGTCCGCGCTGATGTCGATACTGGGGGGAGTCTGCGTTCCGGGAATGGTTGTGAAAAAATCCTTCAGGCGGATCGTGCACTTTGTTCGGAGAGTCATCTGGTCGCCCTTTACGCCGGCGGCTCCGGCGTCCTGGCGGCTGAAGGAGATGACGGTCTCGGGCATGATGCTCTCGATGGAAATGCCGTTGATTGTGAAGTCAGCGATGAGCGTGCAGATGTAGGAGGATCCGAATTCGCCGCGGGACAACTGCCTGGTGTCGACGGCGTTTCGCACCGTCACGGCGATCATCGGGTTTGTATCCAGATTGAGCGGGCCGCCGTTGGTGGATTTCCAGGGAGCGAGCGCTTCCTCGCTCAACAGGGAAATCCAGGCGATCTGGAACTGGCCTGCCGCGATGACCGAACCCATTGAACCGTTGCCGGCGGCCTCGACCGGAGTCCGGGGGACGGCGTAGCCAAGCAGGGGGGAAGGCGAAGTCCGCAGGCCGGAAACGGGTCCGGCCACGGAAAAACTGTTGGGTCGGATCTCGAAATAGACGGTTCCGAGCTTGCGATGCTGGTCGAGAGGTCGAAGCGAGAGGCCGGATGGAGCGACCTTTGCCAGGGGCGGGTTTGGGCGCTGCCCGAGCCCTGCCGCTGCGGGGGCTTCGGACGGCCTTGGGCTGTG
This sequence comes from Planctomycetota bacterium, assembly GCA_018242625.1. GTDB lineage: Bacteria > Planctomycetota > Phycisphaerae > Phycisphaerales > UBA1924 > JAFEBO01. The sequence goes on along the minus strand of JAFEBO010000012.1, from coordinate 434,018 downwards.
GGCGGGGTCGGTGCTGGGCTGTCCGGCCAAGGAGAGCGAAGCCAAGGCTGTCAGGGCGAGCTTCCGGCCGAGCGCGGGGATGGCGGCTCTCTTTTTCACCGGCAATAGATTCGCACCGAGCGGCGGGAAGGCAACACATTTTACGAACGTACGAGAGTCTCAGGGCTGTTGAACCGGTAATCTTCCCGGCGGGAAGGGTGGGGGGACAGGCTCGGGCGGCACCTGAGCCCCGCATGAAAACCTTTGTCGATGTCGGGCGTATGGACTGAAGGGAAACACAGTGTCAAAGCGTGTCAAGATCAGGCTGAAACAGACTCTCGGCTTCACTCTGGGTTGCGGGCTGGTCCTGGCCTGCGGCAACTCGCTCGCCGATGACCCCAAGCCGGAAACGATCACGCAGACCGGGCCGGCGACGACCATCAAGATCCTTCCGCAGGAGCCGATCGCGGGTTTTTCTTCGGCCGAGCAGCTGCTTCTGGCGCTCGAGACGGCGGACGAGGATCTGAAGACTCTTTCCGCCGACATCAAGTACGTGCGAGACTTTGCGATTGCCGGGGATACCCAGGAGCGTGTCGGGCGGCTGTGGTTTGAAGATTTTTCGGCGGCTCACCCGGCCAAAGGCACTCCGCGCAAACGCCGCTTTGCGATCCGGTTCGACACGCTGCAGGTGGGCTCGAAGCTCGAGAAAAAAGAGCAGATGTACAACTTCGATGGGGAATGGCTCGTGGAGCGTTTTCCCGCGGAGAAGCGGATGGTCAAGCGGCAGGTGGTACGGCCCGGGGAGAGCTTTGATCCGCTCAAGATCGGCGAGGGGCCGCTGCCGATCCCGATCGGTCAGAAGAAGGATGACATCCTTGCGCGATACGACGCGACGCTGCTGCCGCCGGACGACGGGCTGGATGAATTGCCGATCGAGCGCATGACGCAGACGAAGAGCTTTGTGAAGAACTCCGTGCAGCTGATGCTTGTTCCTCGGCCGGGGGTTTCGGACGATTTCACGGAGATTCGGCTCTGGTACATGCTGTCGGGCGACAGTTCCGGAAAGCCGGGAAAGCTGCTTCCTCGCATGGCCTGCACCGTGAATCGGGCCGGCGACACATCGACCGTTCAATTGCTGAACGTCGCCAAGAACGCGATAAGCCCTATTCCGGCAACGGTCTTTGACACCAAGAGCCCCGAAGGCTGGGATGTAACGGTCATGCCTTTCCGGGGGGGGCTGGAGGAGCCGGAAGGCTCAGACCGGGCGACCGACGCAACCCGGACCGGGGCAGGTCCGGAAAACGGTTCCAATCAACCTTCGACGGCACCCAACCCGGCGTCTCAGCCGAAGTAAAGTCCTGTGAAGCACAGCAATGGTTTGATTGCGTTCAAGACGGCCGCCCTGCTCCTGCTGCTGGGCGCTGGTCGCGTCGGCGCGCAGGTTGAGGGAGTTCCTGAAGAAGACCGCAAGGCGCCGGGGCTTGTGACCCGGCTGCTGGAGACTCCTTATCTCACGGATTCGGAGCGGGCGGATATCCGGGTGCGTCACGGCGTCTGGAAACCGGAGGATCTCGCGGACGTTGGCAGGCGTGCGCGTGCCGCCCTGATCCGGGGCGCGTGGGATGATCCCGCGCTTTCGGAGAACGGGGCCGATCCGCTGGACCGTGCGGATGCGCTGGTGCGGCGGGGCGAGAACAGGCTGGCTCTCGAAACTCTGTCGTCGGTGAAGCCGGCTTCGCTGCGCTCGCTGCGGCTGACGGCGGAGGCGCAGGTTGGGCTTGGCGAGATCGAGCCGGCAATACAGACTTTGAGGCAGGTGGAGCAGAGGGTGACAAAGGAGAGGCAGAGCTCCGCCTGGGAACTGGTGGAAGGCGTCCGTGCCCTGCACCTCAAGGCGATGCTGGAAGGGCCGTCCCGCGGGGGCCAGGACTTCCAGACGATGATGTCGATGCTGAGCCGGGCGAGAGAGCAGCTCGACCGGCTTTGCTGGGGCGCCAACATCGCCGAGGCGGAACTGCTGGATGACAAGGACAACAGCGTCGAAGCGGGAGAGGCTCTTGAGCAGGCGCTTGAATTGAATCCGTCGTCCGCGGACGCGTTTTATCTGCTGGGGCGTCTCTCGGTCGACTCGTTCAATTTTCCGCAGGCCGAGAAGATGGCCCTGAAATTGCGTCGGCTTGCCGACCCGATTGTTTCGGACGGAGCACCGACACCCACTCACGACGCGGGAGAAGCCGTTTCGCCACTGGCAGACATGCTCACCGCCCGGGTGCGGATTCGCCAGCGCGACCCGCAGGCAGCGATCGATGCGCTCAAGCCGACCTTGGCGCGGTACCCGGGCTTGCTCGAGGCCCGAGCGCTTGAAGCGGCGGCGACGGCGGGCCTTTTCGACCTGGCCGGGGCCGACAAGCTTCTTGCGCAGCTTGATGTGATCTCGCCCGGCACGCCCATTGGTTACTTGCAAGTCGGTAAGGCGCTGGCGGAGCAGCGGCAGTACTCCGATGCGGCGCGGTACCTCGAAGAAGCGACGCGGCGGGCTCCCAAGCGGGCGGACGGGTGGATCGAGCTGGGGCTTCTTGAAGTGCAGGCGGCGAGAGACGACCGTGCGCTGGCGGCTCTGGAGAAGGCGGAGGCGCTCGATCCATTCAATGTGCGAGCCTCGAACAGCCTCAAGCTGGTCCGGGACGTGCGGAATTTCGCGCGAATCGAGAGTGATCATTTCATCGTCCGCTACCGGCCCGGCATTGACCTTGCGCTGGCTCGCGAGATGCCGGCGATACTGGAGAAGGTGTACGCCCGAGTGACCGGGGACAAGCCCGGCGGGATCCGGTTCCAGCCGGCAGGCAAGACCGTGATCGAGCTCATGCCCGACCACCAGTGGTTCAGCGTCCGGATCACGGGCATGCCGCAAGTTCACACCATGGCGGCGGCGACCGGCCCGCTGATCGCGATGGAGGCGCCGCGTCTGGGCGAAAAGAACACGGTGGGGGCGTACGACTGGGCTCGCGTGATTCAGCACGAGTTCACCCACACCGTGACGCTCGCCCGCACGAAAAATCGGTTGCCTCACTGGTTTACGGAGGCGTCCGCGGTCTATCTGGAGGACGCGCCGCGTGACTGGAGCGCGGCGCAGATTCTGGCGCGCGCGTACGAGACGAAGACGCTGTTTGACTTTGATGAAATCAACATCGCGTTTACCCGGCCGAAAAAGCCGACCGACCGCGGGCAGGCGTACGCGCAGGGCGCCTGGATGTACGAGTACATCGTGACGCGATTTGGGCCGGAAGCCCCATTGAAACTCATGGATCGCTACGCGGCGGGGGATCGCGAGCCCGAGGCCTTCCGGACGGTGCTCGGGGTGTCGCGCGAGCAGTTCTTTGATGAGTTCAAGCAGTGGGCGGGCCTCGAACTGGTCCGCTGGGGCATGATCCCCGCGGAGGGCGAGCCTGAAGTCAAGGACCTCATGGACGCCTGGCGCAAGCAGCTGGGCGAGGGGCACGAAGAGGATCTTCCGTCGCAGGAGGTCGTGGATCGCTGGCTGGAGCAGCATCCCAAACACCCCGACCTGATCGAACTGGCCGTGCGTCTCCGCTTGAACAAGGAAAACCAGAAGGCGACTCCGGAACTCGTGCCGCTGCTCGAACGGCTGATCGAGGCGCGGCCGGTCGACCCGATGCCGCACAAGCTGCTGGCGGCGATGTATCTGGACGAATCTTCGCCGGCGCATGATCCGGCGAAAGCGATTGTGCACCTGGAATACCTGGATGCGCGGGAGCAGAACTCGGCGAGCATCAGCGAACAGCTCGCGAAGCTGTACGCCGCGGCCGGAGACTGGGAGAAAGCGTGGGAGAAGGCGTCGAGGGCGTGCGTGGTTGCGCCGTACGAGGCGCCGGGGCGTGAGCTGGCGGCGGCCATTGCGATCAAGCGGGGCGACTTGGAGGGGGCCAGGAAGCAGCTTGACGCCCTGATTGTTCTGGAGCCCGACCGGCCGATCCATCAGCAGCGGCTCAAGGCGCTCGAAGAACGGCGGGCGAAGAAAAACTAGCCGTCGCCGGTTTTGCCTATTCTCTGGGGCATGATCACTCCGTCCCCCACGACACAAATTGACCGCCGTCTTTGCCGCGGCATTTTCGAATCGATGATCTCTGTCGGAGCGCAGGGTGAAGAGCGGGTGGTGATTTCGATCCCTGACACCAGCTATCAGCTGCACCTTGTTCCGCAGGGCGCTGTTCAGGCGAAGGTGGGCGGGAGGATCATCGGGAGGATTTGTGCGAAGGCCCGGCGCATCGACTCTGTTCAGACCGGCGGCCGCTATGTCGAGCCTGTGGTCGGACGGCCCCGGCGCGTGCAGGGCACCGTTCTGGGAGTTGAGGGGAGCAGCGTGATTGTGAACGCCGGAGTTCCCGTCTGGGTCGAGCCCACCGACAGCCGGCAGAAAGCATCGGACTTCGTGGCGGGTCAGTTTGTGAGCTTCGACGCCCTCGACGGCGCGACATTCACGCAGACGAGTTGATTTGTGCGGTGGGCCGGGCCGTTCTGCGTGGCTTACGGACAGAGCAGCGTGTTGTACGCCGCAGCAAAGATCGTGAAGTCTTCGTCATCGACGATCCCGGAATCGTTCAGGTCGGCCGGGCAATTTGGGGGCATGTCCGGGTCGGAGCATGCCAGGATCGAGTAGGCGTCGGCGAAGATCACAAAGTCGGAATCGTCTACGAGGCCATCGCAATTCAGATCACCCCAGCAGACCCGGATCGAGGCGGGAATGGACGTGGCGTTGCCGCACGCATTGGAGACGATGACGCGGAAGTCGGCGAAGGGAATCTGGGTATCGGTTTGTTTGTAGATCCTGACAGAAACGGAAGATGCTGAGGCGTTCTGGGCCGTGAACCTGCGGGTGCCGGCGGCATTGGCACCGTCCGTCAGGGTGAGCCACGCCGGGACCGTGGGATTCGATCGCCACTGCCACTGGTAGGTGAATGGGCCGGTTCCGAGGGCTGTCACGGAGAGCAGTGCCGTGCTCGTCGAGCAGGTCGAGACGGACGCTGGTTGCTGGACGAGGTTGATCGGGATGTTGGAGCCGAAAACGTAGAGAGCGCCGCGCTCGGGCGTGCCGGCCACGGTCTGGCGCGGTGCTCCGATGGCTGCGGTGGTGCCCGCGAGCGCGACGGAACTGCCGAACGAATCCCCGGCCGCGCTCGAGGTGGCGACAAACTTCGCCTGCTGCGACCAGGTTGTGCCCGTGCGTTGAAACGTGTAGGCGGCACCCTGCCCGATATTGCCAGCAACTGTCTGATTGTCGGCGCCGATCGCGGCGGTCTCGCCGGAGATCGCGACGCAACCCCCGAAATAGTCGTACGGAGTTCCGTCGGATGCCACGAGCTTGGCCTGCTGTGACCAGACTGTGCCCGAGCGAACAAATGCGTATGCGGCACCCTGGTAGCTGTTGGCGCCGACGGACTTGTAGATCGCGCCGCAGATCAGGGTGTTCGTGTCGAGCGAGACCGAGGAGCCGAAATAGTCCGAAGGCGTCCCGTCCGCGTTTGAGATTCTGGCCTGCTGCGACCAGACGGTTCCAGAGCGTGTAAAAACGTACACGGCGCCTTGGGCGACGTTGGCGCCGATGGTCTTGCTGTCGGCTGCGATTGCGACGGTGTCGGCGGAGATTGTTGCGGAGATTCCGAAGAAGTCGTTGGTGGCGCCGTCGGCCGCCGTGAGCTTGGCCTGCTGCGACCATGCGATTCCGGAACGTACGAAAATGTACGCCGCACCCTGAAACTGATTGGTGCCCGAGGGCTTGGCGTAGGCGCCGGTTACGACCGTGTTTCCCGAGATGGAGACGCAGTAACCGAACGCATCGCCGGGCAGGGCGTCGGATGCTGTGAGCTTTGCCTGCTGCGACCAGACCGAACCGGACCTTGTAAAGACATAGGCGGCGCCCTGGTACGAGGCCTTTGAATAGGCTCCTATGACGGCCGTGTCGCCGGAGAGCGCGACCGCGCAACCGAACGAATCGTTCGCGGCGCCGTCCGAAGCCGTGAGTGTTGCCTCGAGCGCCCAGGCTGCGCCATTCCACCGGTACACCATCGCCTGGCCCTGGAAAGAGTTGGCTCCGACCTTTTTGCCCGGTATGCCGATGACGATCGTGTCCGTGGAGGCCGCCGACGCCGCGGCGAAATCATCGCCCGTAGCGCCCGTCGGTGATGTCAATTGGAACGGCAAGCAGGCTTGAGCGAAAGCGCTTTGGCCGCGCATCACCAGCAAACACGCCACAAAAGCGGTCAAAAGAATCCGCATACCCGCACGATCTCCCTCCCGAGGAATCCACGGCGGCGCCCCGTGGCACCGTCCATAGTGTAAAGGGAAGGCGAGGTGCAGTTCAATGCGACTTTGGGGTGGCGGGGGAGCGGTAGGATTCGCGCATGGAAAGCCAGCAGTCCAAGCCTGCGACCGAACGGAAGATCCCCGGAACCGAGGTGCCCGCGGCAGCCGCGGGCATTGCGGGCGACGGAGGGGAATCGCCGGCGCAGCGGCGGTGGCTCTCCCGAGTCGGCGTGACGACGGCGGTTTTGGCGGCGTGCGCTTCGGTGGCAACCATGTTTTCGGCGAGCTACCTGAATAAGGCGATGCTGGATCAGATCGAAGCCAGCGACAATTGGAATTACTACCAGGCGAAGGGCATCAAGCTGGCCGTGTTGGAAGGGCGGCTGGAACTGCAGAAAGCTCTGCAAAGGTCGGAGACGATCCCGGCAAAGAGGGAGAACGACGAATCTCGGGCTGCCCGCTACCGACAGGAACAGGAAGAAATCAGAACCGCCGCCGAAAGTCGGCAGCAGCTCGCGACGGAGCACCAGAGCCGGCACTCGAGGCTGGCCCTTGCATCGACCGGGTTTCAGATAGCAATTGCGCTCGCGGCGGTCGCGCTGCTCACCCGCAAGAACGGGTTCTGGCTTCTCTCCGTACTGGTGGGTCTTGTGGGCGTGGTTGTCATGGCGTGGGGCCTGTTTGCCTGACATTGCGCTTCAGGGGCTGATGAGCGCGCACACGGCGCCGGCAGGATCCTGGATGATGCAGAACTGTTGTTTTCCCATATTCCTTGGGCCAGTGAGGACTTTGCCGCCGCGTGCGATACAAGCGGCGATGCTTGCGGGCACGTCGGCAACAGTGATGTACATAAGCCATGCCGGTGGAATGTCCGCGTTTGCACCGCGGGCGTGGCAGATGCCCGCCGCCGGTGCGTCACTCCCGGGCAGGATCATGCAGAAGTCCGCCTAGGAACCGCTGGAATCCGACATCGGCACTTCGGTCGACGTCCAGCCGACGACGGCCTTGTAGAAATCCCGAAGGTTCTGCGCATCGGCAACGGTGAGGTCAAACCAAGTTACTGAGCCTGCGGTCGGCATGGCAAGTCTCCGAGTTGAATTGGTGCTGGAGCGGTCAATGTCTCGACTGCTTCCCAAACCTTGAGCGGTTCGATCAGCATCATGCAGTCGGCCCGTTCCCCCTTGGCCGAGTCGGGCGTTTCCCAGCCCAAATGGAGGAAGCCTCCGGCGGGGGGAGGCGTAGAGATCGATACAACCCTTGGCCCGAGCGCTCCCCAGCGGGCGGGGGTCGTGGCGCCATCGAGCACGACGGTGGGTGCCTGCAGGGCGGCGGAAATGTGGGCCACCCCCGTGTTGACGCTGACCACGCAGGCAGACCGGTGGATCAGCAGAGCCGTCTGAGCCAGCGACAAACGTCCGCTCAGGTCCAGCGAGCCGGGAATGAGCGGAGCGATCTGTTCGATGACGGCGCGATCGGCGGGCGAACCTGTGAAAAGAACCTGAAATCGGGGCCCGGCGAGGCGACCGAGTTCGATCCACCGTTCGATGGGCCACTCTTTCAGTTCCCTGCGCACGCCTCCCGAGCAAGTATGGAAAATCAGCGATGGCCGCGCGAGTTCGCCGGCCAAGGCCTCCGGGAGCGCGGCCGAGGACGGAATCGAGAGCGATGGGAGGGAGGTGGACTCGATTCCCAGGGGGCGGACGATCGACCGATAGTTGTCGATTTCGTGTTTGGCACGCGTGTGCGGGACCACAACGTCAAATGCGTAGTGACGATGCTGGCCCGGCGAACTGAATCCGATGACTCGCGAGGCTCCGCTGAGGGCGGCGAGCAGAGCATCAATCCGGGGCCAGGATCCGAAATCGAGAAGCACGTCGGGCGCGGCCTCCCGGATCGCGCGTACAGCCGAAGCGGGGCTGGTCGGGCTGATGGAGATGGTGCGAGACAGGCCCGCGATCAGCGGGGCGATTGGCGAATTGCTGGGGCCGGCGAAAAGAACGATCGAACTTTCCGGAAAGGCGCGACGGAGATCCGAAATGACGCCGGTCATGAGAACCGTGTCGCCGATTGCCGCGGTTTTCAGGAGCCCGATCGTGGCCGGGGGGCTGATCTGCCGGCGAAACAACGGGCGTGTGATGCCCAGGGCCGCAAGGGCCGGAACGCCGATCCAGCGGTCGGCACGCCTCATCCAGGGCGAAGTTCGCTTGGCTCTGGCGTTCACGGAGCGAGTTTAGTGGAGATGGGGAAGGCGAGGCGGCGTTGCCCGCGCTTTGATACCGGGCATGTCGAAAGTGGAGTTGATCGCCGCGACCGCGTTTGGACTTGAGGCGGTGGCCGCGCGCGAACTGACGGCTCTGGGATACGAGCCGCGGATTCTCTCCACCGGTCGAGTGCTCTTTGAATCAGATATCGGGGCCGTGGCGAGGGCGAACCTCTGGCTCCGGACCGCAGACCGCGTGCTGTTGCGGTTGCGGGAATTCGCCTGCACCGACTTTGACGTGCTGTTTGAGACCGTCCAATCCATGGAATGGGAGCGCTGGATAGACGCCGACTTCGCGTTCCCGGTCAACGGACGGAGCGTCAAGAGCGGCCTTTCAAGCGTGCCCGCCATACAGCGGACTGTAAAAAAGGCGATTGTCGAGCGGCTCATGCGTGCTCACCGGACGGCAACCCTGCCCGAAACGGGCACGCGCGTCATCGTGGAGGTGGGCCTGCTCGAAGACGTCTGCACGCTGACAATCGATACGAGCGGCGTGGGTCTGCACAAACGGGGATATCGCGACCATGTGGGCGAAGCCGCCATGAAAGAAACGCTCGCGGCCGGGCTTGTCTTGCTCAGCGTCTGGAACCCCGAGCGGGCGCTGGTTGACCCATTCTGCGGGAGCGGCACTATTCCCATCGAGGCCGCCATGATCGGCATGAACATGGCGCCGGGCAGAACGCGGGACTTTGACAGCGCCCACTGGCCGCAGGTGCCGCAAGAAGCGTGGGACCGTGCCGATGAAGAGGCGGCGGACGTCGCAAAGAACAAGCTCCCGGTGACGATTCACGCGAGCGATATTTCGGAGGACGCCATCGCTCTGGCGCGGCGGCACGCTGCGGCCGCAGGCGTCGAGCGGTCCATCCACTTCTCACGGCGCGACTTTGCGGAGTTGTCCAGCAAGGCCGAATATGGCTGCACGATCGCAAACCCACCCTACGGTGTCCGCCTGGGCCAGACGCCCGAAGTGGAAGAGTTGTATCGGAGTATGCCGAACGTGCTCCGTCGGATGCCGACGTGGTCGCACCACATACTGACGGCCTATCCGAACTTTGAAAGAGTGGTCGGGCAGGAAGCGACGCGTCGTCGAAAGCTGTTCAACGCGCAGATCGAGTGCACGTACTACACATTCCTCGGGCCGCGCCCGGATGCGGGCGTGTTGAGCCGGGGGAAATCCGAGGATGATGACGCGCTGAATGCACCCGAATTTGCGGAGCGTCCGGCGGCTCGGCAGGCGCCTTCCTTTGGCGGCCTGCGTGACCGGGACATTCGCGAGCTTGACGACTTTGAATCCCGGCTTGCCAAGCGGGCGCGGCATCTGCGGAGATGGCCCGAGCGGGGCATCCACTGCTACCGGCTCTACGAGCGGGACTGCCCCGATGTGCCGGTGACCATCGACCGGTACGAGGACCACGCCCACATCTTCGAATACGAACGAGAACACTCGCGCACGGTTGCGCAGCACGGCGAGTGGTGCGAGGAGGTATCGAAGCGTGTCGCCCGTGTTCTCGAGTTGCCTCTCGAGAACGTGCACATGAAGGACCGCCCGCGTCAGCGGGGACTTACGCAGCATGAGCGCAAGGGAGAGGAGGGGGTGGAAATCGTGGTGCGGGAGGGCGGGTTGAAGTTCCTTGTAAACCTGACCGACTATGCCGATACGGGACTCTTCCTCGATCACCGCATCACGCGGGGCATGGTTCGAGACCTTGCTGGCGGAAAGCGTGTGCTCAATCTTTTCTGCTACACGGGGAGCTTCACCGTGTACGCGGCGGCCGGCGGGGCTTCGGCGACCACGAGCGTCGACCTGTCCAACACCTATCTCGATTGGTCGAAGAAGAACCTGACCTTGAACGGGTTTCCGACCTCGCCGCACCGGCTGGTGCGTGCCGACGTGCTCGAGTTTGTGCGGAACCACGAGCCGGGCGTTCATTACGATCTGGCGGTGATCGACCCGCCGACATTTTCAAACAGCAAGCGGACCGAAGAGGACTTCGAAGTTCAGGCCGCGCACGTGGAACTGATCTCGCGGACCGCGGCGTTGATGCCCGCGGGGGGAACGATCTTCTTTTCGAACAACTTCCGCCAATTCAAGCTGGATGAGGAAGCCCTGACCGGCCTTGGTTTGCAGGTTCGCGAGATCAGCCGGCAGACGGTGCCCGAGGATTTTCGGAACGAGCGGATTCATCGATGCTGGCGTCTGGTTGTGGGCGAGCGGGTGAGTGCGGGTGGGGGCGGGCGGGGGCGGGAATGAGAAAGGCGGCGCGGATGGGGGAGCGCGCCTATAGTTCGTCTTCGCCAGTGGCCTCATGAGCACTATCGGCTTGAGCCTGATTTACGGCTCGCCCACCGATCGTCCTGGGAATCTGCTGGCAGCGTCGGGATTTCCCGTCGCTCCACCCAGTACGGCATGCCTTGTTCCAACGTGATTGGTGCAGGAAACGCCCGAAACATTCGCTCCGCGCGACGGTTGTCGGCGGATCGGGGAGTCTGAGTTTCTGTATGCAGTCACGTTCATTTCACGGTAAGCCCTCTCACAATAAATCCAAGCATCCGCACTCCGCTCATCAGGGCGCACGGGCGAATTCTCATCCGGCGCCTCGCCCGAGGTCCGAGCGTTCTTCGTCCGGGCTCGCCGAGGGGCAGCAGTCTGGGGCGGGTCGCCCTGCGCATCATCCGCAGCGATCAGAGAAGGGGAATCACCCGCTCAAGTCCGGCGGGCCCGGCGCTCACCCGCACAAGGGCGGCAAATCTCAGCGCAAGCCGCATCATGGCCAGAGTGCGCACGAAGGACGCTCGGCTCCGCATCTCGAGTCGAGAGGCCCCAAGCATTCCGAGAGCCCATCCCGGTCGAATGATCGCGACCATGCCGGGACGATCGCTCGCGGAGGTGCCGACGATCGCGCCGCAATTCAGGTAACCGCCGGTCCTGCGGTTGCCACGTTTGCCGAGTTGCAGCTCGCGGCTCCGGTGCTCCGTGCGCTCGAAGAAGAGGGATATACGACGCCCACGCCGATTCAGGGTCGGGCGATCGGACCGCTGATGGCGGGAAAGGACATGCTCGGCTGTGCGCAGACGGGTACGGGAAAAACCGCAGCATTTGCGCTGCCCATACTGCATCTGCTGCAGACGGCACCTCGCGATATGGCGCACCGGGGTCCGATTCTGCCGCGTGCACTCGTGCTTTCGCCGACACGCGAACTGGCCACGCAGATCGGTGAGAGCTTTGCGGCGTACGGCCGCCACACCGGGCTGCGCGGCGTCTGCATTTTCGGCGGCGTGAGTCAGGGCAAGCAGGTGCGGGCGCTTCGCGAAGGCGTCGACATCGTCGTCGCCACTCCGGGCCGCCTGATTGACCTGCTTGATCAGGGGCTTGTCGATCTTTCCGGGATTCGTATTCTGGTGCTGGATGAGGCCGACCGGATGCTCGACATGGGCTTTATCATGCCGATCCGTAACATTGTGAGCCGCATCGGTTCGACGCGCCAGACGATGCTTTTCAGCGCGACCATGCCGCGGGAAATCATGAAGCTGGCGGACTCGCTGCTCAAGGATCCGGTCCGCGTGGCGGTTACGCCGGTCGCGTCGGCGGCTCCGATGATCGAGCAATCGATGTACATGGTGCCGCGTCGGATGAAATCGGTGCTCCTGGAGCACCTGCTGCAAGAAGCCGCTGTTGCGCGGGCCGTCGTCTTTACCAAGACCAAGCACGGCGCCGACAAGCTCGCCAAGTCGCTGAACCGGTCCGGGATTTCGGCTTCGGCCATTCACGGCAACAAGGCCCAGCGCCAGCGCGAACGTGTGCTGGATGGATTCAGGGCCGGACGTTCACGGATCCTGGTGGCGACCGATGTCGCCGCCAGAGGATTGGACGTGGACGGAATCACCCACGTGTTCAATTTCGACCTCCCCATGGAGCCGGAGGCGTACGTGCATCGGATCGGGCGGACGGGTCGGGCGGGTGCCAAGGGCACGGCGATCAGTTTCTGCGGAGAAGATGAACGCGGCCTTTTGCGTCAGATCGAGCGCACCACGGGCAGGAAGTTCGACGCGATCACCCGCCTCCCGGAACTGCCGGAGCCGGCGATCGAGGAAAAGCCGTCGAACGCCTGGCACGGTGCGTCACACCGCGGCGATCACAGCGCCGGCTCTTCTCAGGGATTTCGGCCGGACCGGAATCGTTCCGGGCGTCCGGGTTGGCGGCGATAAAGGGTTGAAGCTGCCGGGCGACGCTTCGTACGCTTAGGGCATGAATCACGACCACTGGATGAAATTGGCTATCGAGCAGGCCCGAAAGGGGATCGCGTCAGGCCAATCTCCGTTCGGTGCTGTCGTCGTTCGCGCCGGCAAGCTGGTGGCGGGCGGGCACAACGAGGTCTGGAAACGCACCGACCCGACCGCTCATGCGGAGGTCGTGTGCATTCAGAACGCCGCCCGCGCGCTCGCGACCATCGATCTTGCGGGATGCGAGATGTACACGACCACCGAGCCGTGCCCGATGTGTGCTTCGGCGATCCACTGGAGCAAACTCGACGCCGTCTACTGCGGCGCGACCATCGACGACGCGGAAAAGGCGGGATTTACGGAGCTGACCCTCCCGATCGAAGAGGTGTACCGGATCGGCAAGAGCAGGACCCGGGCCGTGCGCGGCGTCCTGCCGCGTGAATGCGCAGAGCTCTTTTCCGAGTGGAAGGCGGCCCGGGGGCGTGCGTACTAGCCCGCACCTCAGGGGCAGACGAACAGCGAATAGGCATCCGCGAACAGCACGAAGTCCGTGTCGTCGACGAACTGATCCCCGTTCAGATCCGCGGGGCATCCCGCCGGCATCGAGGCGTCCGCGCACGCGAGAACTTCGTACGCGCTCGCGAAGATAACGAAATCTGCGTCCTCCACAAAGAGATCGCCGTTAAAGTCGGCGGGGCAGGGGTTGAAGGGAGCAATGTCGCCGGTGATGACAAGTCCGTATCCCTGCTTGCCAACGTTCACCGCGGCGCCCGTGATTTCCACCTTCCAGTTTCCGGCGGCGGGCGCGGCAACTTAGGCGTGCTCGATCGAATTGATCGCATCGGCCGCTCCGCCCGTCTGGCTGAAGCCTGTCGCGGTGCTGAAAACATTGCCAAGATAGACATTTCCCGTCGGGTCGATCAGACGCAGATCGATGTTGTTCACCGGCGCGAAGCTGGTGGGCACGGTGGCGGGGGCATCGGTAAATGCCATCGTCACACGCAGCGACTGAGAGGCGCTGTTGACTTTGAATGTCGTGGTTGATGTCCCGCCCGTTGCGAGCGCGCCCGCCGCCGTGTTGCGGATGTCCTTCACCAGAAGCTTGCGGGCGTCTCCGGCGAGGTAAACGCTGTTGTCAAGAAGGATCCACGCGATGGCAAAGCCCGCGCAAAGTGAGACTGAAGCGGCGAGCGACTAAGCGAACTTCGAGGTAGTCATGATTTCGGAGAATACCGAAATCGGGGGGAGCGGGCCAAGAGCCTTCATCAGATTAATTTTGTCCGATTCAGGGCGGACCCGGCCGGTAATCGCCATCATCCCATCGGCTGAGATCCTTGACGGTGGGGCCGGTGACGGGGGATGCGTGCCCGTCGAAGCGGGCGACATTGCAGACTCCGCCGTGACGGCGGGGCGCGATTCGCTGGGCCGTGCCCGGAGTGGGAGTCTCCATGTCCGCGACCCCGGCCAGGTGTGAGGGGGCCCAAAGGTCGTAGAACTGAGAGATTTGAAGCGTGCTGGAATCTGCAGAGTACCAGGCGCGGGCGCGCAGTTCATCGCTGTCTTCGCTGAAACAGGTCAGGTAGAAGGTTTCGGAAGGGCTTCGCACAAGGTCAAGGGGGGAAGGCGGCTTGGTTCCTGCGCTCACTCCGGGTGCGGAAAAGCGAAAGCCGTTTGCGGCGTAGTGGAGCGTGTGTCGATCGCGCACCCGCGCGGGGTCATGGTAGTAGCTCGCGGTTTCGAAACAATCGTTGTTCTTGCCTCCCAGCTTGTCGCGCGCGTGGGCGAGCGGATCGAGATACGGACGCAGATTGAACGCCCATGAAATCGTGACTCGTTCGTCCGAGCGGAGCGCCGGTGCGGAATTGAGGGGGACGGCGGGAACGGACAGATCGGATGAGCCGCACTCCCGCGGAATGATCCGCTTGAAATCATCCGCATAGCTCACCAGCGCCGCCGCGATCGACCGCTCATTGGAAAGGCAGGCCGTTGATCGCGCGGAATTGCGTGCCTCTTTGAGGGCCGGAAGTGTGATCGCCAGCAGAACGGCGATCACGGCGATCACCACGAGCAGCTCGATGAGAGTGAACGCAGAGCAAAGCCGCTTCTCGCGCATGAGAGGCAGAATACCCGCTCCGGATCATCGTGAAAAGAAATATCCGAAAAGTCGCACCCGGGCCGAGGCCTCATCCGGGAGACTTGACGACCTGCCCGCTCCGGATGACAACCTGCACGCGTTCGAGTTCGGTGACATCCCGCGTCGGATCCTGAGACACGGCGATGAGGTCGCCCGCCTTCCCCGGTTCGAGCGTCCCGACTTCCTTCTCCAGGCCCAGCAACTCGGACGCGACGATCGTGGCCGCCCGGATGGCCTCGAGCGGCGTCATGCCCCCCTTCACCATGAGCGCGAATTCCCGGGCGTTTTCGCCGTGCGGGCTTACGCCGGTATCCGTGCCGAATGCGATCTTGATGCCCGCTTCGTGACTCTTGCGGAACATTTCAAGCGCGTGCGGCGCAACCTGGCGCGCCTTTTCGTTCACTTGCGGCAGGTAGAAGCCCGGCTTCTCGGCGTTCGCCGCGACTGTCGCCGTCGCCAGAAGCGTCGGCACGTGAAAGCAGTTGCTCCGCTTGAAGAGCCTGATCGATTCGTCATCGAGGTAGGTGCCGTGTTCGATCGAATCGACCCCGGCACGGATCGCGGCGTTGATCCCGTCGCTCCCGTGCGCGTGTGCGGCAACCTTTCGCTGGAGCGAATGCGCCGTGGCGACGATGGCGGCGAGTTCGTCATCGAATTCCTGCTGCGCCAGCCCCGCTTTCGCGACCGAAAGCACGCCTCCCGTCGCCGTGACCTTGATGACGTCCGCTCCGATCTTGATCTGGAAGCGCACGGCCTTCCGGCACTCGTCGGGCCCGTCCGCAATCCCGTCCTCCGGCCGCTGGATTGGAACCAGCTGCTGCCGGGTGCCGGTAGTGCCATCCCCGTGCCCGCCCGTGATGCTGATCGCGTGGCCGGCGGCCACAATCCGCGGACCGATCAGCATCCCCTGCTGAATCGCATCTCTCAGAGCGAATACAACATCCGGCCTTCCCGTGCCGAGGTCGCGAACGGTGGTAAAACCCGCATCGAGGTCGCGCCGGGCATACACCGCCGCGCGGAGCGTGACGAACGGATCAGACTCTGTGAACTCGCGCATCCTGAGTTCACGATCGAATTCCATCGTGAGGTGCACGTGGCAATCGATCAGGCCGGGCAGGACATATTTGTCGCTCAGGTCTACTTCCGTGATCGCCGCACCGGCACCGCGTGCAGAGGTGAGTGCCGGAGGGTCGAAGCCGTCCAGTATCGCCTCCACCTTGTCGTTCTTTATCACAAGCGTCTGGCGCTGCCTGGCCGGCTGATCAGCGCTTGCCAGCAGCGTGCCGCACCGCACGATCGTGTAGCGATCGGGCGGCGTTTCGGCAAAGGACAGCGCCGAGGCAATCAATGAGAGCGCCGCGCCAGCGGAAAAGAAGGTGTGTTTGTTCATGAGAAAGTGCCAGCCTTGATTGTCTTACCGTGAAGGAACTGCCGGCGCAGCAGCCGCCGATCCGCCCGGCTGCGGGTCTTTCACACAGCGGAATCCCACGTGATTGCTGCCGGTCGTCTCTTCTCCCTTGCCGCGGGTTCCGACCATGTAGCGAGTGCAGTACTGATCCGTGCAGAGGAACGAGCCGCCCTTCTGAACACGCTTTTTCTCGTTGGGTTCCGCCGGGTCGAACGGGGCGTCCGGGCCTCTGGGATTTCGGATGGCCTTGTTGGGCCCGCCCGCCGCGGCAATCTGCCTGGCGAACGTATCCGGGCGATACCAGTCGCTGCACCATTCCCAGACATTGCCCGCCATGTCGTAGAGCCCGTAGCCATTGGCGGGGAACGACTTGACCGGTGCAACGCCGACGAACCCGTCCTCACCTGTATCACGAACGGGGAACTTGCCCTGGAACGTGTTCGCCATGAACTTGCCGTCGGGCCTCAGCTCGGCTCCCCACGCATACGGCTCGCCCGCCAGTCCGCCGCGAGCGGCAAATTCGAACTCCGCTTCAGTCGGCAGGCGCTTGCCGGCCCATTTGCAATAGGCAAGTGCGTCGGCGTACGCGATATGAACAACCGGATCGCTCGGCTTGAAGTCGGAACCCGGGCCTTCGGGATGACGCCAATTGGCCCCGTGCTGATACCGCCACCACTGGTAGTGATCGTTCAGCGGGACCGGGCTCTTTGTCGGCGTGAAGACCGTCGAACCCGCCACCAGGTTTTCCGGCGGCGCTGTCGGAAATTCTTCCTTGGTCGGAGCAATCTCCGCGATCGTGCGATACCCCGTCGCTTTCACAAAGGCCTCGAACTGGGCGTTGGTGACCTCGGTTTCGTCCATCCAGAATCCATCAACATAAACGCGATGAACCGGCCGGGCATCGGGCATTGTGTCATGGCCGCCACACACCATCCCCGTCGGGTCTTCCGATCCCATCGAGAACTCCCCGCCCGGAATCCAGACCATGCCCGCCGGGGCCGTGCCGGGAGGCGTGCGCGAATTTTCCAGCGTCGGCCCGTAGGCAGACTTCGGAGCGCCCTCCGCAGCTTCCGGGCGCTTGAGCGCAACCTGAGCCGGCGAAACTGTCGAAAACGACAAGGCCAGCAAGGCGAAGGAAGCCGCGCCGGAACTGCTCATAAAAGTCTTTTGCATGGCTGAATCTGGGTTCGTGGCCTGGCGTGTGCGCCATGAGTGTACAGGGAACATCCGCAATGGTTGTCGCATCACGCCTCTTCCAAGGCCGTTCGAACTGCCCTGGCGATCTCCAGGCTGCCGGGCGTATCGGAATGGATGCAGATTGTCTCGGCCGCGATCGTGCGTGGGTGGCCCCCGGAGGTCTCGATCGGCCTGCCCCGTGCGATGCGCCGGGCCTGCTCCGCCGCGGCCTGCGGGTCCTCGATCAGTGCGCCCGACAGGGCGCGGGAGCGCAGCGTCCCGTCCGGTTCGTAGCGGCGATCAGCAAAGGCTTCAGCCGCCACCTTCAAGCCGCGAGTACGCCACGCCTTGAGCGGCATCGAATCTGCCTGGGCGATCAGAACAAGATCGGCATCGACGCTCTGACACGCCATCGCGATCACCTCCGCGATGGCCGGATCGGTGTTGGCCGCGTGATAGAGCGCTCCGTGCGGCTTGACGTGGCGCACCCGCCAGGGCTTCGCGGCATCGATCAAGGCGCGGATCTGCCCGGCGATCGATGCCTCCAGGACGTCGAGCGGGAGTCTCATCGCGACGCGTCCGAAGTTCGCACGATCAGGAAAGGACGGATGCGCGCCGATGTGAACGCCTCGAATCCCACACTCGCGAGCCAGGTCGGTCATCGTCGCGACACTGCCAGCATGCCCGCCGCACGCGATGCTGACGGAAGTCACGAGGCCGAGAAGCGCAAGCTCCGTGTCATGGCCGATGACCTCTTCGCCAAGATCGCAGTTGAGATCCAGGGCCGGCTTCACTTGAGCTCCGCTCCCTGCGTATTGGGAAGCAGGAAGAAAATCCCGGCTCCCGTCAGAAAGAGAATGCCGAGAAAGGCGAGCGCGGTGCCGATTCCCAGCTTATCCGAGAGCGCTCCGACCACCGCGGGCGAGGCCGCGCTCACGCCCCGGCCAAAGTTGTAGCAAAGCCCCTGCGCCGTCGCCCGGATGCGTGCGGGAAACAGCTCCGCAAGCATTGCCCCAAAGACGCTGAAAAATCCGTGCCCGAAGAAACCGACAAGCGGGCCGATCAGAAAGAGAACCGTCTCGCTCCGGGCGCTCAGGCCGTAGATCGGCGTAAACACGGCCGCGGCGATCGTGAACGTGGCGAACGTGAAGCGCCGTCCGAAGCGCTCTGCCAGAAACCCGAAGCTGAAATAGCCCAGGAATGCGCCGATCTGAATAGTGACGATCCATCCGGTCGAATTCACAAATTCCAGGCCCGCACCGCCTTTCTCGATCGGGCTCGAAAGAAATCCGGGAATCCAGGTAAACAGCCCCCAGAACGCGCACATCAGCGAAGATGTCAGCAGGCAGGCGATCAGAACGCGGGAGAGGTGGGGCGGCCGCGCAAGCTGCAGAACGGTCGCCCAAAATCCCAGGCGCTCGCCCGCCGATTGAAGCCACGCCTTGGGCTCCGGCACGCTCCGGCGAATCCAGAGCACCACCAGCGCGGGCGCCGCGCCAACAACAAACAGCGGACGCCAGCCCCAGCGGGGGATGATGATCCCGGCGAGCACCGCCGCGAGTATGTACCCAAGCGCCCAGCCCGATTGCATCACGCCGATCGCCCGGCCGCGCTGCTTTGGATCCCACGTCTCGGCGATCAGCACCGATCCCGCGGCCCACTCGCCTCCCATCCCGATTCCAACAAGCAGCCGCCAGAAAACCAGAGCCTCCAGACTTCCCGCCGTAGCGCACAGCGCCGTGCACGCGGAATAAAGCAGGATCGAGAGTGAGAGAGCGCGGACGCGCCCGATACGGTCGGCCACGACGCCAAACACCATCCCGCCTAGCGCTGAAGCGAGCAGCGTGGATGAAGCGATGATCCCCGCCTGCGCAGAAGAGAGGCCGAATTCGGCCTTGATGGTCGTGAGCGCCAGGGCGTACAGCATCACATCCATGCCGTCGAGCGCCCATCCAGCGCCGCCGGCGACGAGCGCACGCCGCGCATGCGGATCCGCGCTGGTCCACCAGTGCCATGGGCCGGGATGAGAAGAATGCGCTCGCACGGTCGATCAGAGGGAGTAATCACGCTGCGGGGGCAGGCGTCTTAGGGCCGCAGATGCGGAGCGCAGCAGCCGGTGGGCTTCGGCGACCGTCACCTGCTCAAAGCGTACCTTCTCACGCGGCCGCAGCTGCCCCAGGATTGGCAAATCCACCGTTGCCACGCACGCGATGACCGGATATCCGCCCGTTGTGGGATGTTCCACCCCAAGCACGATCGGCTGGCCGCTTTGCGGGATCTCGATCGCGCCGAACGTCATCCCCTCGCTGATCATTCTCCCGGCGCACAGGCTCGGGATCGCCGGCCCCTCCAGCCGGATACCGGAGCGATCCGACTGATTCGAAACGGTAAATTCCGATTGCCAGAAGAGGTTCGCCGCCTCCTGCTCGAACCGGCCTGCCATCGGCAGCGCAATCGCTCGAAGCGTGCGGCGCTCAAGCAACTCCAGGACCATGGGCGGAACATGCAGATTTTCAGGCGGGTCGCCCGTCGCCCCATTAAAAGTGAGCACATCACCCGCCCGCAACGCTCGTCCCCCAAAGCCCCCAAAGCCGGCTCCAAGATTCGTGGAAGGTCCGAACGAGTTCCGGTCCGAGCAGAATCCTCCCCGCACGCAGAGATAAACCCGGGCGCCGCGGCGGACGCCACCGATCTGCACCGTCTCCCCAGCGCCCACCTTGTGCACCTTCCAGCGCTCCATCGCGCGGATCGAATCGCCCTTCAGAAAGCAGTCGGCTTCCCCACCGGTTACGACGATGTGCGAGTCCGAATCCAGCCGTACGGTCACGCCCGTCAGCGTGCATTCAAGCGCCGCGTCGTAGTCGTGGTTCCCAAGCAGCCGGTTGCCGACCTTTACAGAAAGCGTGTCGACCGCGCCGGCCGACGGAACGCCCAGTTCCGGGCACGGCCTGGAGCCCAGCGTTTGCACGCTCGTCAGCATCCCCGGATCGATGACCGTCATCTGCGGCAATCACGAATTCCTTTGAGCGGCGAGTGTGTCGAATTCCGCCGGCGTGATGCGCCGAAATCGGACCGAATCACCTATCTCCAAGAGCGAAGGACTCGGCTGGGCGGCATCAAACAGCCGGAGCGGCGTCCGCCCGACCAGCCGCCATCCTCCGGCGGACGAACGGGGATAAATGCCCGTCTGGTCGTCGGCGATCGCGACGCTCCCCGAAGGAACGCGCAGTCTGGGATTTGGCAGGCGCGGGCAGGCCAGTTCATTCGGCAGTCCAACAAGGTACGGAAATCCCGGCATGAATCCGATGAACGCAACCTCGTATGTCGCTCCCGAGTGCGCCCGCACAACATCTTCGACGCTCAGGCCGCAGTGTTCCGCGACCGACTCAAGATCGGGAGCATGCGGAGCCTCGTAACACACCGGAAGTTCAACAGTCTTCCGGCTAGGGATTGCCGGAGCGTCGGGCGATTCTGCAAAGAGGCTCGCGATAAACCCTTTCGGGTCGGACAAAGTCAGGGGATCGAATTCCGCCAGGATCGTCGTGTAGGCGGGGGTCAGGCGCAGGCGGCACTCAAAGTCCGCGTCGTAAAGAGCCTCCCAGGCGCGGTACACCCTGGCACGAGTCTCCGGGGTGTTTTCCGTTCCAAACTCCAGCCGCAGGCAGCGGTCGCCGAACCAGGTGATCTGTGTAGGAACCGGAGGGGGCATGCCCCAGAATAATCGGAAGGCTTGACAACGTCCCGGCCATCGATAAACTTCCCCCAGCATCAAGAGTCCCGGGAAGGCATTTTCCCGGGCGGCAACCGAGCTGTAAATCAGTCGCGGTGCCGGAGCCAGCCGAGGAACTTTGTTCCAAGGAACGATGCGGCGGATGATGGGAACGGCCCTTCATCCTGCAAAAAGCGACCCCGGTCCGCCGGATCGCTCCGCCCTGTGGCTCTAGACGACTTGGTGCCGTGGAGATCACGGCCATGTCTCGTCGCATTCGATCCTCTCGCAAACCCGAAACTCTGGCCGCCGCCGCTCACAGGGCCGAGCCCTGTCCGGGAGTAGAAACGGTTGCCCTTCGCGGCGGAAGGCGCCCGGACCCGACCACCGGCGCCCTTCTGACCCCCATCGTGCAGTCCACGACCTACGCGCAGCCCGCGGTCGGCGTCAACAAAGGTCATACCTATTCCCGCGCGAGCAATCCGACTGTTTCGGCGCTCGAAGACGCTCTGGGAGCGCTCGAAGCAACGCCGCCCGCGGTCTGCTTTTCAACAGGGATGGCCGCCATCACGGCGCTGTTCCTCTCCGTGCTCAAAGCCGGAGATCATGTCGTCATTTCCGACGTGGTCTACGGCGGCACCGTGCGCCTGCTCAACCTCGTGCTCGAGCCGCTCGGGATTGAAGCGACCTTCGTCGATACCTCCCTCGCCTCCAACGTCGAACGAGCCCTCACCCCGCGCACAAAGATTGTCTTCGTTGAAACTCCCGCGAACCCGACTCTGAAACTCGCGGATCTCGAAGCGATCGCCCGCGTCCTGAAGAACCGCCAGATTCTCCTGGCCGTCGACAACACCTTCCTCACGCCCGTCCTGCTGCGTCCGCTCGATATCGGCGCCGATGTCTGCGTCTACTCGACGACGAAGTACATCGAGGGTCACAACGCCACAGTCGGCGGCGCGCTCACCTCCAGAAACGAGCAGCTCCTCGAGCGTTTCCGGCTGATCCGCAAGACCGTCGGCTCCATCCAGGCCCCCTTCGACGCCTGGCTCACGCTGCAGGGACTCAAGACGCTGCCCCTGCGTATCCGGCAGCACTCCCGCAACGCCCTGGAAGTCGCACGGTTTTTGGAAGGGCACCCGAAGGTCAAAAGGGTCTTCTACCCCGGGTTATCGGAGTTTGAACAGCACGAACTGGCCGTGCGCCAGAACCGCTGGGCATTTCCCGCGAAGAGCGGGATAAGAAACGCCGATTCTGAACAGTTCTTCGGGGGAATCCTTGCGTTTGAGCTCGCCGGTGGTGTAGATTCTGGTGTGATCGTGATGAACAACGTCCAACTCTGCACTCTCGCGGAGAATCTCGGCTCGGCCGAGACGTTGATCACGCACCCCGTCTCCATGACGCACGGGGCCGTGCCGCGCGAACAGCGCGAGCGAACCGGCATTACCGACGGGCTCATCCGGCTCTCGGTCGGGCTCGAAGATCCCGCCGACATCATCGCCGATCTTGATCGCGCCATCTCGAAGGCGACGACGCAATCGGCCGATGTCGCTGTGACGACGACCACGCGCACGACGCGCGGTCGCGCGCGTCAACTCGTCTGATCCCAATCCGCGTCCTTCCTCTCCCCGCTCATCCGCGGCCCACGCGTGCATCGCGTCCGGCGCCTCTGTTCTGGAGTTCGTTATGTCCGCCCTGCATCACGACGAGATCGTTGTTCTGAAGTTCGGCAGCTCGGTGCTGCCCGACGAGCAGTCCCTGCCTCTGGCAGTTCACGAGGTTTATCGGTACCTCCGCAAGGGCCAGAAGGTCGTCGCCGTCGTATCGGCGATGGGGCCAACGACCGATCGCCTCCTCGCTCACGCCCGTTCGTACGGCGATTCGTGCGATGCCGGCGCGGTCGCCGCTCTGGCGGCGACGGGTGAGGCGCAGACGCAGGCGCTGCTGATGCTGGCGCTCGATCGCGCGGGAATTCCCGCCAACGCTCTGGACCCGGGAGCGCTCGCGCTCGTCACCAGCGGGCCGCCGCTCGATGCCAGGCCGGAAAGTCTCGACGTAGCCGCCATCAGGCGGGCGCTCGAGGATCGTCCCGTGCTGGTCGTTCCCGGCTTCATCGGACGCGACCACCTCGGCCGGACTTCGCTGCTCGGGCGGGGCGGCTCCGATTTCTCGGCGCTCTACATCGCCGCGGGGCTGGGATGCGATTGCGTCCTTGTGAAGGATGTCGACGGTCTCTACGACCGCGATCCATCGGAGCATGCCGATGCGCGCCGCTACCGCCGCGTGTCGTACGACGATGTGCTGTCGCTCGTGGAAGGCGTCGCCCAGCACAAGGCGGTGCGGTTTGCGCGTGAACACCACCTGTCAATCGGAATCGGCTCGATCGGGCACCCGGTGGGCACGGTCATCGGGCCGGACGCCTCGGAATTCGCACGCGGATCAGCCCGGGCAGAAATAGTCAAGGTCGGCATTCTCGGTCTCGGCACCGTTGGGCTCGGTGTCTACAAGCACCTCGCCCAGTTGCCCAGGCTTTTCGAAGTTGTGGGCGTTGCCGTGCGCGATGTGTGCCGCCACTCCGCCAGCGGAGTCCCGGCCTCGCTGCTCTCCTGCGATCCGGATCTGCTCGTGCGCTCCTCGGCCGACGTCATCGTCGAAGCCATCGGCGGGCTCCATCCTGCGCGCGAACTGATCTTGAAGGCGCTCGAGTCCGGCAAGCATGTCGTCACCGCGAACAAGGCCGTGATCGCGGCCTTCGGCACCCAGCTCCACGAAGCCGCTAAAAAACACGGTGTTTCGCTCCGTTACAGCGCGAGCGTCGGCGGGGGCGTGCCGGTCATCGAGGCGGTCCGCCGCGCCCGCGAAGCCGGTGCGATCGCGGAGATCCGCGGCGTTCTGAACGGCACCGCCAATTTCATTCTCGGCAGGCTCGAGAAGGGTGTCGCGTTCGATCAGGCCGTGCGCGAGGCTCAGGCCGCCGGCTTTGCAGAAGCCGATCCCTCGGCAGACCTCGACGGAATCGACGTCGCAAACAAGCTCGCCGTGCTGGCGGCGGCGGGCTTCGGGGAGACACTCAAACTCGACGCCGTGGATCGCACCGGCATCCGCCGCATCGATGTGGCGGCCGTTGCGCAGGCCGGCGCCAGAAACAAGTCCATCCGCCTCGTCGGGACCCTCCGGCCCGTTCCGGGAGGGGTCCAGGCAACTGTCCGACCCGAGGAAGTCGAGAGCGACAGCCTGCTCGGCCGTCTCGCCAACGAGCAGAATGCGGTTGAGATCCGGCTCGTCGACGGACGGGAGTTTCGAGTCACCGGACGCGGCGCGGGCCGGGCTCCTACCTCAGAATCGGTCTTTGCCGACCTCCTGGAAATCGTCGGGGAGCGATTCGATCCCCAGGACGTGCACGACCGGGTGCGCACGCACGGACGCGCACACGGCGTGGCCGCGAGGTTTGCCGACGTCTCTCCGCGGGCCGGAAAGTCGACCGCTCCGGCGCCGGCCGCAAACTCCCGATCCGGGGCCGCACGATGAGCCTTCACATCCACACCAGGCTGGTTCATCCGGACGGTCCCGCCGCACAGCATCGGCCCACGGTGGCGCCTGTCTACCTGTCTTCCACCTTCGACCAGGAATCCGCGACGGCCTTTGGCGAGTATGACTACTCCAGAAGCGGCAATCCCACGCGGTCAGTTCTTGAAAGCCAGATTGCGGCCCTCGAAGGGGGCGGAAGGTCGTTCGCGTTTGCGAGCGGAGTCGCCGCAATCGCCGCCGTGACCCGGCTGCTCAAGCCCGGGGAAGAAATACTCGCAGCCAACGACCTCTACGGCGGGACTCAGCGGATCTTCTCGACGATCCTGCCCGACAGGGGTGTTGATGTGCGTTACTGCGCGGCCTCCAACGCCGATCGATTCCTTGGACAGGCTTCGTTTCAGACGCGGCTGGTCTATCTCGAGCCGGTGGGCAACCCCATGCTCACGGTCTATGACGTTCGCGCGATCGTCGAGGCGGCAAGGCGGCGGGAAATCCTCGTGGCCGTGGATAACACCCTGCTTTCTCCGTTGAACCTTCGCCCGCTCGATCTCGGAGCGGACATCGTGATCCATTCCGCCACAAAGTACCTCGGCGGCCACAGCGATGTGACCGCCGGCGTTGTGACCGTGCGCAAGGAAAGTCTCGCCGAACACCTCTATCGCACGCAGAACGGAGAAGGCTCGGCCCTCCCTCCCTTCGACTGCTACCAGCTCGAACGTGGCCTCCGGACCCTTGCGCTCCGTCTCGAGCGACAGCAGGAAAACGCGACCAAGATCGCACAGTTCATCCAGGCGCACGGGGGACTGAGGCAGGTGCGCTACCCCACGCTGACCGGACATCCCGGGCGAGAAATCCTCGCCCGCGAGGGCTGCACCGGCGGCGGGGCAGTCGTTTGCTTCGAAACCGGATGCGTGGAAACGTCCAAACGCCTGATCGAGGCACTCCGGCTCTTTTCGATCCGGGTCAGCTTTGGCACGGTGTCATCCTCCGCGAGCCTTCCCTTCTACATGTCGCACGCCAGCGTCCCGCAGCAGGAGCGGGATCGGCACGGCCTGCCGCAGGATCTCGTCAGGCTTTCGGTGGGCATCGAGCACATCGACGACCTCATTGCAGATCTGTCACGCGCGCTCGATATCGCCGGAGTGCCCGGGAGGACGCCCGCCACCCTGATAGAGCCGAAAGATCATCCTTTGTCGATTGAGGCGAGTTCAAAGGGCGAGGAGGCCGCGGCATGATCCCTTCGGACTGTGCAGTGGTTGTTGTGGGTGCCACCGGCGCCGTCGGGCGCGAAGCGATCTCGATTCTGGAGTCGAGAGGCCACCGCGCCGACCGAATCCGCGCGGTCGCATCTGCGCGCTCGGCGGGCTCCGAAATACCGTTTGCGGGCGGAAGTCTGAAAGTGGGCCTTGCGGGCGAAGACAGCTTCGCGGGCGCGAAGCTCGCTTTGTTCTGCGCAACCTCCGGTGTCGCCAAGCAACTCGTCCCCGCCGCGAGCCGGGCGGGGTGTCTCGTCGTCGACAACTCCTCCGCATTCCGCGCGGACCCGGCCGTGCCGCTGGTCATCCCCGAGGTGAACGGCGACCTTGTGCGGCCGGGTGTCAGCGTCTATGCCAACCCGAACTGCTCGACGATCCTCATGCTCGTCGCGCTCGAACCCCTCCGCAAGCGCTTCGGGGTCTCGAGGATCGTGGTCTCCACGTATCAGGCCGTTTCCGGGGCGGGCGCCGCCGCGATCGAGGAACTCAGCCGCCAGGCCGCGGAGGTGCTCGCCGGCCGAGAAGTCACTCGGAATGTCTTCAAAGAGCAGTGCGCGTTCAATGTTTTCAGCCACAACTCCGCCGTCGATGAGAGCACGGGCCTCAACGGAGAAGAGCAGAAGATGATCAGCGAGACGCGGCGCATCTGGAGCGATCCCGGCGTCGAGGTTTCGCCGATGTGCGTGCGGGTCCCGGTCGAGAGGGCGCACTCCGAATCGATCTGCGTCACGCTGAAAGAGCCGGCCAGCGAGGCCCAGGTCCGCGACGCACTCGCAGGGGCTCCCGGCATCGAACTCATCGACGAAAGGTCATCCAACCGGTTTCCAACGCCCCTGCACGCTTCGGGCAAAGACGCCGTCTTCGTCGGCAGATTGCGGGCCGACCCCGGTTCGCCGCGAGATGCTCAGGGCCGTTCGCGCAATCATTGCCTCTTCCTGGCCGGCGACCAGTTGCGAAAAGGCGCGGCCCTCAACGCCGTCCAGATCGGTGATCGCTTTTTCGTCAAGTAGAGCGACCGAAACGAGTTACGCGTCGGAAGACCCTTCGGCAGATCCGTCCCCCCGCCAGACGAACTGCCGGTTCTGTGGCAGTCCCGGCATTCGTGATTCATAGTGCACTGGTCGAGAGAGATTGCCGCGCTGGAGCGCGGCATTGTCTTTTTGCTGCCCGACCGGAGATCGCGCAGCGGGGTCAAAGTCATGCAAGGCTCGAAGCTGGTCGGAATGTTGGCCCTTGGAATCGCTTCTCAAATCGTTCATGGCGGCGATCCGCTCTGGCTCCGCATGAGCGGCGACGCATCCCCCTCGGTGACAAACCTGAGCCATGTCTACGTCCTCAGCCTCTTCCGTGAGAACGGCCCCGGGATGCAGCACGAGGCAGTGGGGGCCTCGAGCATCGGCAGCGCAAAAGGACAGGATGCAAACGCGTTCTCGCTCACAACCTCCATCGAGCGAGACCCCTCCAAGGGCGTCTTTGATGACGGAATCCAGAGCGCCTATTTCAGCGTCATCGGCATCTACGACGACGGAGGCGTATCCATCTCGCTTCTCGATTCGGCCTTCATCCCGGGCTTCAGCAGCTGGAATTCGCTCTTCGCCACCGATGAATCAACGGTCCAATCCTGGCTTGAATCCGGGAACACTCCCGCGCTTCAAAGCTGGTTCGCGGCGGAAGTAGTCGCCGCCGGTTATGCACCGAATATGGGCGTTCGGGCATCCCAGGTGGACTTCAGCATCGCCGATGTCAACGGCACGAGCTTCGTGGCGTTCGAGGAAATCCCGTCTCCCGGGGCCATCGCGTTCGTTTGGCTGTGCGGCGGTGTGATCGCGCGCCGTCGGCGTTTCTGAAACTTTCTTCAACCGGGCGGAGTTCAGCGCGCCGTGCCGGTTGAAACCGGGCGAGCCTTTACTTGGACTCCCAGAGCCACCCGCTTCTCGCGAGGGGCTTCCTGGTGCATTTTGCGCGCACGGTGGAGGGACCAGTCGGTGACGGCCAGGTCCGGGGAATCCATGCCCGAGTGCACACGCAGGATGTCGTACACGTTGTCGCGCTGCGCCGGGATAAATCCCGCGCCGCGGATCAGCCGGCAGAGCAGCGCCTCGTCCAGGCAATACGTTGTGCCGGCGCTGCTCACGACGTTTTCTTCCATCATGACGCTGCCCATGTCGTTGGCGCCGAACGCGAGACCCACCTGCCCGATGTGCGGCCCCATCGTCACCCACGAGCTTCCGATCGAGTAGATGTTGTCCAGGAACAGCCGGCTCAGAGCCTGCGTCCGGAGGTAATCGGTGCTGCCGCTCATGCGAACACGGCGTCCGAACTCCTCGGCGCCCGCGATCGACTTGTAATCCACCTCGTTGTTTTTGCCCCAGTCAAACGCGCGGGCCACAACATCTCCCGGGAATTCCCGCACGAGTTCCTGAGCGTCCGCGCCCCAGTCACGCACACGCCCCAGGGGCGTGTTCTCCCGCTGGAAAGGCCAGGAGATAAACGCCTTGTAGTGCCCTCCCGTCGCCCGTTGCGCCCGCGGCGAACCCCGGTGAAGCCAAGCACCCGGATAACGACTGCCCAGGTGCGGCGCGTCCGCAAAGACCGGATCGTCCGCGCCGGGCTGCCATGGCGACTGGCCGAAGTCCCTGAGGGCACGATCCTGCCACTCCCGGACAAGCATCATGTGGTGAACGCGGTCCGCGTGGCCCTCGATGTGCCCGAACATCATCGTGGCGCTCGTGAACATTCCCAGCGAATGCGCCACGTACATCACCGTGAGCCAGCTCTCGGCATCGCACTTGCCAAGCCCGATCTTCCTTCTTACCGGAGTCGAAAAAATCTCGCCTCCGCCTCCGGGCACGCTGTCGAGCCCCGCATCCCGCAGCCGCGTCATCACCCAGCGGATCTTCTCTTCCAGGTTCGACCCCGGCGGATTGAAGAAATGAACGAATTCGATGAATTCCGGCGGCGAGAAGCCGTGGATGTGCACATGGGGAAACCGCTCTTTGATCGTGGACAGAAGTTCCAGGTACCAGTCGATCGACAGTGCCGGGTTCATCCCGCCCTGCATAAGGATCTGCGTGCCGCCGATTTCTGAAAGAGCGGCAATCTTGTCCAGCAGGGCGCCGTGTTCGAGTGTGTACGCGTCCGCCTCGTGACCGTCGCGCCGGAAGGCGCAGAACGTGCACTTGGCATTGCAGATGTTCGTGTAGTTGATATTCCGATCGATCACGTACGTCCGAATGGTGTCGCCGTGAATGGAGCGGCACCGCGCGTCGGCGTACCGGCCGAGCTTCGCCAGCGGAGCGCTTTGAAACAGCTGCAAGGCCTGATCGGCGGTCAGCCGGGCCTCTCCCCGTGCCACAGCCTCAAGAAGGCCCTGGTCGTTCCCATCGATGCTCGGACGCTCGGCCGGAGGTGAATAGAGGTTGGACATGGTCGGTCTTCTGAACTTTCAGGATTCTTTGAAAGCGTAGCGGATGCTGCCCGCCGCGGCAAACCGTCGCCCATCGAAAGCAATCCGGTGATTCATTCAGGTCCGAGAACTGCAGAAGTTTCCATCCTAACTTCATCGTCAAGCCTGCTCTGCCGATGAGGTTTTCGGAGCATGATGCCCGGGCAAGTCCTTGGCATTTCATGGCTTGAGAGCAAACGGAATGAAGGAAGTTTCGGCCATTCACGCATCGCCGGCACTGATCGCACTCCGCCGAGGAGCGACGATCGCGGCTCTTGTGCTGATCACCGCGCTTGCGGGCCGGTCCCTCGTTTTTGCGTTTGTGCACTTCACCGAGATCCGATTCGCGGTCCCCGAGCCTGAGCTCAAAGCCGCCGCACAACTGAAAGTCGTCGAGGCCAAGCCCACGCCCAAAGCTCCGGCGCAAGAGAAGCCCGTTTCCGAGCGCCAACCGGGCCGGGGAAACGCTGTCTTAGCGGCAAGCTGCGCCATCACGAATGCGCTGGGAATCCCCGCCGCCTTCCTTTTCACCCTCGAGTGCTGGGCCGCGGTTGTGGTGGGGGCGGGGGCCGGGGTGATCGGTGTGCATCGGTCGATCCGCGCATCCATTCTCGGTTCAATCATCGTCCTTGCGGCACTGGGGTGGGCGCTGCCCGGCTTCACGCCGGCGGGAGTCTTCGGCCCTTACGGGGAGCTGGTAGGCGCGAGCGAGGCCGTGAGGGCGGGAACCCGCCATGAGCTCGTTCTTGTTTTCATGCAGGGAGTGCTTCCGATCGTCCTGATCGCGATCACGGGGTGGGCGGCATTTTCGCTCCGTGTTGGTGTGGCCGCGGGAATTGTGGTGGGAGGAATTGATCCACGCATCGAGGCGGAAATCGCGGCTGTGCAGCAGCACGGTGCGGGAAGCCTGTACGCGGTGCGCTCCGCGGGCGATCTCAATCGCGCGATGGCGGCCGCTACGCAGCCCGAAACGGTTCGGTTTCCCGGTGAAAATGAAGCGCAGCGCGTGATGGCGGATCTGGAAAAGCTGGCGGGCCGGCGGCCGCCGATGGAACAGCCGCTGCGACCAACGGGCACGGATCCGCTGCGCAGGCCCATCTGAATCAGAAGACAAGGCGGGAGATGGCAAGGCCTGAGAGGATTGCGGTCACGGTTGCGACGATTCCCGGTCGCATGAATGAGTGGTTCAGCACATAGGAGCCGATGCGGGTCGTGCCCGAGCGGTCAAAGGCGACGGCGGCAACGACCGTCCCGTAGGTCGGAAGAAAGAAATACCCGTTGACGGCGGGGAAGTAGGCGACCAGCGTTCCGGCCGAAACGCCCAGGGCAACGCCGACGGGCATGAGCGAGGTGACGGTCGAAGCCTGGCTGAAGAGAAGAATAGAGAGAGCAAAGAGGGCTCCTGCGAAGAGCCATGGCTGTTGCTGAACTGTGCCCGAGAGCGTGGTCAGAATGACGTCTTTGTTTCCCTCGAAGAAGCAGTTTCCCATCCATCCAAGACCAAGGATCGATACGACCGCGACCACGCCGGCTCCGGCAACCTTGGACTTGGCCGCTGCGTCGGGCGATGCACCGCAGAAGAGCATCATGAGCGCCGCCGCGGCGTACATCACGATCTGGATGAGGGTGTTCATCTGAAGAGACTCTTCCTGATCGAGGGTTTCGCCCGCGCTCAAGTTCTGAAAGAGTTTCCTTGCCTCGGCCTGGGTGACGACCCGGTCGTTGTCGGCATCGAGTCTGCCCGAGCTGATTGCGTCGCTGAGCTTTTGGATCGAGACCGAGGCCTGGGGCGATGAGTAGGTCGGGCGCAGCGTCGGGAAGACGCCGAATGCAACGATGGTCGCGGCGGCGAGCAGGAAAATCGCGACCGCACGGGCTGCGCGCCGGCGAGTGGGTCCGTCGAGGGTGGCGAGCGTCGTTGTCTGCTCGAATGCATTTTCGGACAAACGGCGCTGATACTCGGGATCGTCCTTGAGTTCGACGCCTTTTTTCCACACGGAAAGTGCGCCCGCGACGACGCCGATCAGGGTGGACGGAACACAAACGAGGAGGATCTTCGCGAGCGTTACACCCTGTCCGTCGAGAATGGTGAGCAGGGCCGCGGTTGCGGCTGCGAGCGGGCTGGCCGTGATCGCCTGCTGCGACGCGATCACGCTGATGCTCATCGGGCGCTCCGGTCGGATGCCGGCCTTTCGTGCGACTTCGGCGATCACCGGGAGGATGGAATAGGCGACGTGTCCGGTGCCGGTGCAGAATGTGAATGCGTACGCGACCAGCGGCGCGATGAGAGTGATGTAGCGTGGGTGGGCGCGGAGAACCCGATCGGCCAATAGAACGAGAAAATCCATTCCTCCGGCCGCCTCAAGAGACGCCGCGGCGGTCACCACGGCAACGACAATGGCGATGACAGCGCCCGGCGGGGAGGCGGGGGGCAGCCGAAAGACGAAGACCAGCAAGAGCAGACCCAGCGCCGCCATGGTTCCGAGCCCGACGCCGCCAACGCGGGCGCCGAGGAGGATGGCGCCGAGCACCACGATCAGTTCGAGCCAGAGCATGGAACTCTCCTAGCGGGTCGATCTGCGGGTCCGCCTGGCCGGCAACTGCCCGGTCATGACCGAGGGGTCGAGGACTTCCTTGATCTGGCGTTCGGTCAGCAGTTTGCGCTCACGTATGAGTTCGATGATTCCCTTGCCCGACTTGAGAGC
This sequence comes from Planctomycetota bacterium, assembly GCA_018242625.1. Lineage (GTDB taxonomy): Bacteria > Planctomycetota > Phycisphaerae > Phycisphaerales > UBA1924 > JAFEBO01. Next base: position 401,879 of record JAFEBO010000012.1, on the reverse strand, counting down.
GGTGGCGGCCAGTTCTGTGCTCTTCTCATAACCGATGATGGGGTTGAGCGCGGTGACCAGCCCGATGGACCGTTCGACAAAGCCGCGGCAGATCGCCTCGTTTGCCGTGATTCCATCGATGCAGTGCTCCCGGAGGGTTTTCGAGGCGCGAGTGAGCAGCATCTGGCTTTCGAATATGCACGATGCGATCACAGGTTCCATGACGTTGAGCTGAAGTTGCCCCGCCTCCGCCGCGAGTGTCACCGCCAGGTCGTTCCCGATGATTTTGTAGCAGACCTGGTTGACGACCTCGGGGATCACCGGGTTGACCTTTCCGGGCATGATCGAGGATCCGGGTTGCTTGGGGGGAAGGTTGATTTCGTAGAGCCCCGCGCGCGGGCCCGAGCTCAAGAGGCGGAGGTCGTTGCAGACCTTGGAGAGCTTGATGCTGATTGCTTTCAGGACTCCCGCGTACAGAACGTATGCCTGGGTGTCCTGGGTGGCTTCGATCAGGTTGGCGGAAAGCCGGATCTCCCGCTTCATGATGCGTGAGAGATGGCGGGCGCACGCCTTTGCGTAGCCCCTGGGAGCATTCAGACCGGTGCCGATCGCCGTGCCTCCCATATTGGTTTCGCACAGGGCGTTCTGCACGATTTTCATGGCGTGCACTTCTTCCTCGAGGGTGCGCGCGAAGGCTTCGAATTCCTGCCCGAGCGTCATGGGGACGGCATCCTGAAGCTGGGTTCGGCCCATCTTGATGATGCGGGCGAAGGTGCGCCCCTTGCGCCGGAAGGAGAGGATCAGGCGCTCAAGTTCCTCGATCAGGCGCTCGTTGCCCAGAATTGCGGCGATGTGCAGCGCCGATGGGTAGGCGTCGTTGGTGGACTGAGCGAGGTTGACGTGATCGTGGGGATCGCAGAACTCGTACTCGCCCTTGCGGTGACCCATGTGCTCAAGGGCGCGGTTCGCGATCACCTCATTGGCCGCCATGTTGGTGGAGGTCCCGGCGCCGCCCTGGAACACGTCCACCTGGAACTCGTCGTGCAGCTTGCCGTCGAGAAGATCTGCGCAGGCGGCTTCGATCCCGCGCAGGACTTTGCGGCTGAGGTTGCCCACCTGGTGATTCGCCCGCGCGGCCGCGAGCTTCACGATCGCGAGGCCGCGGATGAGGTCGGGGTAGTGCGAGATCGGGACACCAGAAATATCGAAATTCTCCATGGCCCGAAGAGTCTGCACTCCGTAGTAAACCGTGGATGGAACGCGTTTTTCGCCCAGCAGGTCTTTCTCGATACGGAACGTCCGTTTTTTTCTTTGGGACATGATTCGCATCCTTGTCTGATTCAGAAGGAAATCCGGAAACGACATTCAAAGACGCCGAGGGATCCAACATCTGGCGCACGCCCGGGGTTGACGATGAGCTGGGCTCCGACGGTGAGTTCGGAACGCAGCGCCAGCTGAAAGCGCTGGAAGACTTCGATGATCGTTTCGTCCCGGCCGTTGGGAGGTGCGGCATAGGCGAGCGCGATGCCCGTGTAGTCGCTGTCGATTCCGGTCAGCCCCTTGAAGCCGAAACCGCCCTCATAGAGGTTTCTGACGTTGGTGAGCGTGGCGTTGGCGTAGGCGGCACGGAGAAAAACCGCGGCCTTTGGACCGATTTCCTGGTCGACCGTGAGGCAGATCCCTTCGTCCGCGGGCTTGTTGAGCACGGAACTCGCATCGGAATGCCAGATGCTCAGCCGCTGGCGGCCGCTTCCCAATCCTTTCCAGTTCGTGATTCCACCCACTTCACCGAATGCGAAGACCTCGCCGTTGCTGAAGGCGTTGTCAAAGCCCGTCTGCGTTATCTGCGCGTTGACATCGGTGGCGCCCGCGAGCACATAGAACCAGTCGACCGGCTTGACCGCCGCGGCGCCCCCCAGGCCGATGCTTGGATAGGCAATGGCGGGATTGGAGGAGAACGCCTTGTTGAGAAAGAAGGTATTGGCGGACTGCAGGCGGTGGCCGCCGACGTAATTTTCGGGATCGATTCTTCCGAAGAGCCATCGGAGATGGCCATCGAGCAGGGTCTGGTCGTAGAAGAACTCTTTGACGACCGGTGGGCGCTCGTTGAACCCGTTCGTTGTGGGAATCAGAGTGCCGATCTCGGGGCCGAGCTGGGCGGGGGTGATGTCTCCGATCTGGAACCGATATTCGAAGCTGCTGTTGATCCGCATGTAGTCGGTTTCGCTGAACTGCTTCTTCCAGGAGAGCATCAGGTCGATGTCGCCGGCCGCGGCGGTGCGTCTTCCGGGCCCGCCGCTTGCCTGCTGCAGGAGCATTGTGTAAGCGCCGCCGAGAGTGAGGCCGGTCTTCTCGTTGAATTTGGCGAGCAGCCTCATCAGCGGGGCGAGCGGATCATTGTCCGGAGTGACGCCCAGCCAGTTCTTCTGATCGGTTTTGTCGACCCGGATCTGCTGGCTGAACTCCGTGGGAGGCTGACCCTGCACGTCCGGGTTGTTGTCCAGGACGGGCTTGTCGCCGGCGTCGGGCAGCCTTTCGCCGTCGGGGGCCATAGTCGGTGCGGGTTGGTTGTCCGGCGGATCCTGCGAAATGCCCCTGCATTTCTGTGAGAGTGAGAGCGCACCGACGCAGCCGCAAAGCAGAATGAAGGCGCGGGCCGGATACATTGCGCACAATGTAGCAGGTCAGGCCGGTCTTCCGGACGCTGCGCGATGTGCGCGCTCGCGCGGGTGAAAGTTCGAGTGAACTTTTTTCAGGTGAGAGCGGTCCACGTGCGTGTAGATCTGCGTTGTGGCGACGTCGGCGTGTCCCAGCATTTCCTGGAGAACCCGCAGATCGGCGCCGCCGATGAGCATGTGGGTCGCGAAGCTGTGACGGAGCATGTGCGGGTGAACTCCCCGAAGGCCCGCCGCCTTGGCGTGCTTGCTCACGATCTGCCAGAGTGCCACACGTTCCAGGGGGCCCCCGCGCGCGGAGAGAAAGACGCGGCCTTTGTCTCTTCCGTCGGGTTTGAGAAGGCCGGGGCGGCAGTCGCGGAGGTAGTCGTCAAGAACAAGACGCGCGGGCCGGCCGATGGGGACGATCCGCTGCTTGTTGCCCTTGCCGGTGACGAGCACGCCGCCGATCGCCGGGTCGATCGAGCGGAGGGTGATGGAGGTGATTTCGCTGGCGCGGAGCCCGCTGCTGTAGAGCAGTTCGAGCAGGGCCCTGTCGCGCAGCCAGATCGTGTCGCCGGGGTTGTCGTCGCTGGGCCGCGGCGCTTCGAGGAGCTTGCGGATCTGGTCGATCGACAGGCAATCGGGCAGGCGCTTCCAGCGGGTGGGCGCATCAAGGTCTTCGCCGATGTTGCGCTCGATCTGCTTGTTGGCGTAAAGCCAGCGGGAAAATCCGCGGATGGTGGCCAGGTGGCGTGCGACGGAGGACCCTTCCATCTGGCGCTCGGATTTGAGGCGGCCGAGGTGAGTCCGGAGATGGTCCGCGACCATCTCGCGTGGTGAGTGGACGCCGTGCTCGGCGAGATCGCGGAGCAGGTCGGCCATATCCCGGCCGTAATGCTCGAGCGTGGCCCGGCTCATGCCGCGTTCGACGCGAAGGTAGACCATGAAATTGTCGGCCGCGGCCTGAAGAGCCTGCGGCAGGTCGTTGGCGAACAGGGCCTTGGCGCTTCGGGGTTTGGACGGAAGGCGGGGCATCGGCCCATGAGGATCGGCGACCGGGACCGCCGGACGTGAGCAGCGGGAACTCCCGGGCGTCGGTCAAAGAAAAAAGCCCCGGGCGAAATCGCCCGGGGCCGTTGGGACTGATCAGAGACTCGGGCTTAGCCGAGGAGCTGGAGCACAGCCTGCGGCGACTGGTTCGAGAGGCTGAGAACGTTGGTTGACGCGCTCACCAGGATCTGGTTGCGGGTCAGCTTGGCGGTCTCGGTGGCGAAGTCCGCGTCGCGGATCACCGACTGAGCGGCCGTCGAGTTCTCAACCGCAACGCCGAGGCTGCGGACGGTCGAACCGATGGTGTTCGACTGGAAGGCGCCCAGGCGACCGGAGAGAGCGGAGACCTGGGTGAGGGCCGCGCTGACGATCTTCTGAGCCTGAGAGGTGTCGCCGTTCACCATGTTGTTGCCCTGGCCCGAGGCGAGGCTGTTGAGGTAGCCAAGTGCCTGGGTGCCGAGGTTCGAGCTGGCGACCGACTGGATGCCGATCGACACCTTGCCGGCGATGTCCACGTTACCGCCGAGCTGGAAGCTGGCGCCGCCGCCGGTGATCGAGAAGGCGTGGTTGCTGCCGCCCACCGCACCGAGGGTCTTGGCCTGGGTGTCGGAGAGGGTGACTTCGACGTCGAGGAAGTCGGTGCTCACGCGGGCGGTCTTGCCCACCGCGGTCGCGGTGATGCCGTTGATCGTCGCGGAAACATCGGTTCCCTTGTCGGTGATGGTGTTGGTGGCGGCGGAGAAGGCCGTGTGCGAAGTGGTGTCGGCGAGGGCCGTGTTCTTGGAGTTGAGGTTGTAGATACCGCCGTTGGTGGGGGCGAGGCCGCCGGCCTTGACAACGCGGACGCTGGAGAAGTTGGCGCTGCCGAAGTCGGTGGCGTCGAGGCGGATGCCCGTGCCGGAGACCGTGGCCTTGGAGCCGGTGATGCTGGTGAAGCTGTTGATGGCGGCGGCGATGTTGTTCAGGCTCGTCGAAGAGCTGAAGGTGAGCTGGCGGATGCCGGCGGAACCACCGACTTCGATGGTGAACTGGCTGCCGCCCGTGTTGATCGTCGAAGCGCCGAAGGAGAGGAACAGGCCGCCCTGCTGAGCCGAGGCGGTGACGAGCACGTCAACGTTCATGCTGCCGCTGAACTTGGCGGCGTTGATCTTGTAGTCCGAGACGCCGGTGTTGACGCTGCTGGTCTTGAAGTCGAAGTTGCCGTTCAGGAGCTTGATGCCCTGGAACGAGGTCGACGTCGAGATGCGGTCGATGGTCTGCAGGATCGAGTCGATCTGCAGCTGATTTGCCTGCTTTTCCGACTCGGCGATGCCCGAGCCGCTGGAGCTGGAGGTGACCAGGCCCTGGAGCTGGGTGAGCAGGCCGGTGACTTCGGTCAGACCGCCGGCGGCGATGTTGACCACCTGGTCGGCGCGGTTGGCGTTGGAAACGGCGGCGTTTTTGCCGGCGATTTCCGCGCCGAGGTTGTTGCTGGCGATCAGGCCGGCCGGGTCGTCCTTACCGCTGTTGATGCGGAGACCGGTCGACAGGCGCTCGAGCGAGCTCGACAGGCCGAGCTGGTTCTGACCCAACACGCGCTGAGCGATCAGCGACTGCACGTTTGTATTGATCCGTCCCATGGATTCGATTCCTCCGTGATTCGTCCGCACGCGGGTCGATTGACCGCCGCAGGGCCTACACCTTCCCGCGCCGGGCGAACGGCCCGGCACGACTCGCTGCGAACGGACTCCCGTGCACAGCGCCCAGGCGCAGAACCGATCCGCGCCGCCTCCGCCCCTGCGCCTTCACGCTTGGCACAGGGGTGGCTGGTGAGAAAAATCGGGAATCGCCGGGCTCAGGCCAAGCCGGAGGCATTTAGTGGCCTTCATGCGCGTCGGTCTGCGCCGCGTACGCCGTTGGCTCCGAGCAGTTCTCGGCACCAATGAAAACGCCCGCGGCGGGCGCGGGCGTTTGACAGCGTTTTCGGACCGGGGCTTTTCCGGCTTTTTTGCTTAGCCGAGCAGCTGGAGCACGGCCTGCGGCGCCTGGTTGGCCAGGCCCAGCACCTGCGTCGACGCGTTCACGAGAATCTGCGACCGGGTCAATCCCGCGGTTTCTGCCGCGAAATCGGCATCACGGATCGCTGATTCGGCGGCGGTCGTGTTCTCCACCGAAACACCCAGGCTGCGGATCGTTGAGCCCACGGTGTTGGACTGGAAAGCTCCGAGGCGTCCACGCAGAGACGAGATCTGCTCGATCGCCTTGCTCACAATCTTCTGAGCCTGCTCGGTGTCACCGTCGACGAGGTTATTGGCCTGACCCGCGGCGAGCGAGTTCACAAAGCCGTTGCCCTTGTCGCCGAGCAGGGCCGTGTTGACCGCCTGGATTCCGATGCTCACGCGGCCGGCGATGTTGACCTGGCCGCTGAGCTGGAAGTCCGCGCCGCCTCCGGTGATGGTGAGGGCGTGGTTGCTGCCGCCCACGGCGCCCAAGGTCTGGGCGGCGGAGGTTGTCAGCGTGGTTTCAAGGTCCAGGAAGTCGGTGTTGATGCGGGCGGTCTTTCCATTTGTAGTCGCCACGATCCCGTTGATGGTGGCCTTGAGGTCCTGGCCGAAGTCGTTGAGCGGGTTTTGCGCGTTCGCGAACGTGCTGCGGATGGAGGTCTGGGACGCGTTCGTGTCCTGAGCGTTGAGGTCGTAGATGCCCTGCTGAGCGGCGCTCGCGATGCCTCCCGCGTGGACGACGCGGACGCTCACGAAGTTTGCGGACCCGAAATCGACCGAGTTGAGCTTGACGCCGGTGCCCGAAACCTTGGCCGCGACGCCGGTAACGCTGGAGAAGCTGTTGACCGCGGCGGCGATGTTGTTCAGGGTTGAAGAGCTGCTGAAGGTGAGCTGGCGGGAACCCTGCAGCCCGCTGATTTCGATCGTGAACTGGCTGCCGCCGGTTGTGATGGTCGCGGCGCCGAAGGAAAGGAACATGCCGGCCTGCTGGGCCGAGCCGGTGACGAGGATGTCCGCGTTGAGGCTGCCGCCGCTGTACTTGGCGGCGTTGACGCGGAAGTCCGATATGCCGCTGGCAACGTTGCTGGTCTTAAAGTCGAAGCTGCCGTTCAGGAGCTTGACGCCCTGGAAGCTGGTAGAAGAAGAGATCCGATCGACGGTCTGGAGGATGGAGTCGACCTGGAGCTGGTTGGCCTGGCGTTCGGCGTCGGAGATACCGGCCGTCGAGGAGGAAGCGGTTATCAGGCTCTGAAGCTGGGTGAGCAGCGAGCTGACTTCCTGAAGGCCTCCCTCCGCGATGTTGACCACCTGGTCGGCACGGTTTGCGTTGGAGATGGCCTGGTTGGTGGAGGTGATCTCCGAACGCAGGTTCTCGGAAGCGATAAGGCCGGCCGGATCGTCAGCGCCGCGGCTGATCCGAAGACCTGTGCTCAAGCGCTCGAGCGAAGTCGACAGAGAATGCTGGTTCTGCGTCAACACACGCTGAGCAATCAAGGACTGGACATTGGAGTTGATGCGGCTCATGGCGACCTTCCTTGCATTCCGGCCAGTTGGTCCGGGGCAACTGGCCCCGACCTGAAAGCCCGTATCCGTTCGGGCCTTGCAACGTCGGGCGGGGCGAGCCGCCTTCCGTCACAGTCCGGGAATCGGCGCGTCCGGGAAGCACTTTGAGCCGTCTCATAAAAAAACGTCCAAAAACCTTTGGATTGGATCAAAAAGAGGCAAAAAAGGAAGCCGACCTCGGCGGAACGCAGCCGAGGTCGGCGTGAAGGGTCTAACGCGATGTCATTTCAGGGTTTAGCCGAGCAGCTGGAGCACGGCCTGGGGGGCCTGGTTGGCGAGCCCGAGGACGTTGGTCGAGGCGTTGACCAGGATCTGCGACCGGGTCAGGCCTGCGGTTTCGCTCGCGAAGTCGGCATCACGGATGATCGACTGGGCGGCTGTGGCGTTTTCAACTGCCACACCGAGGCTGCGAATGGTCGCACCGACGGTGTTGGACTGGAAGGCGCCCAGGCGGCCCGAGAGCGAACTCACCTGTGTGATGGCGGCTCCGATGATCTTCTGTGCCTGCTCGGCGTCGCCCGTGACGACGTTCTGAGCCTGCCCGGAGGCGAGGCTGTTCAGATAGCCGACGGCGACGTTGCCGAGCGAACTTGAAGCGACGGACTGCACGCCGATCGAGACGCGTCCGCCGATGTCGACCTGGCCGCTGAGCTGGAAGTTGGCTCCGCCGCCCGTGATGGACAGGGCGTGGGTGCCGACCGCGCCCAGGGTCTGCGACTTGGAATCGGAGAGCGTGACCTCGATATCGAGGAAGTCGGTATTGACGCGGGCGGTCTTGCCGCTCGCGCTGGCGGTGATTCCGTTGATGGTCGCCGAAACGTCAGCGCCGTTATCGGTGATGGTGTTGTTTGCGCTCGCGAAGGCGGTGTGGCTGGTGGTGTCGGCGATGGCGGTATTCTGGCTGTTGAGCTTGTAGACGCCGCCGTTGGTGGGGGCGAGGCCGCCGGCCTTGACGACGCGAACGCTGGCATAATTTGCGCTGCCGAAGTCGGAGGCGTCGAGGCGGAGGCCGGTGCCGGAGACGGTCGCCTTTGAGCCGGTGATGCTGGTAAAGCTGTTGATGGCGGCGGCGATGTTGTTGAGGCTGGTCGAGCTGCTGAAGGTGAGCTGGCGGGTGCCGGAGGCTCCACCAATCTCGATGGTGAACTGGCTTCCGCCGGTGTTGATGGTGGCAGCGCCGAAGGACAGGAAGAGGCCGCCCTTCTGGGCCGAGCCGGTCACAAGGACATCGACGTTCATCGAACCGCCCGAGTACTTGGCGGCGTTGATCTTGTAGTCGGAGACGCCGGTGTCGACGCTGCTGGTCTTAAAGTCGAAATTGCCGTTGAGGAGCTTGATGCCCTGGAAGGAGGTCGAGCCGGAGATACGGTCGATGGTCTGGAGGATCGAGTCGATCTGGAGCTGATTGGCCTGCTTTTCAGCTTCGGAGATGCCTGCGGTGGAAGAGCTGGAGGTGACCAGGCCCTGGAGCTGGGTGAGCAGGCCGGAGACTTCCGAAAGGCCGCCGGCGGCGATGTTGACCACCTGATCGGCGCGGTTTGCGTTGGAGACTGCGGCGTTTTTGGAGGTGATCTCCGCGCCGAGGTTGTTGCTCGCGATCAGCCCCGCCGGATCGTCTTTGCCGCTGTTGATGCGGAGACCGGTGGAAAGGCGCTCGAGTGAGGAGCCCAGCGAGCGCTGGTTCTGCCCCAGGACGCGCTGCGCGATCAAGGACTGGACGTTCGTATTGATGCGGCCCATGGGAAAAACCTCCGTGCTTGCGGGCTGGACGGTCTGTCCTGCCCGCCTGAACGTCCGTTTCCCCTGCGTGTGTGGGAAGGGACGTTGGCTGCTGGGGCCCGCGAAGGCGGGCGTCCCGACTACCGGATCCGATCCGGGAGGACTGCTGCTTTCGGACCATCCGAAAACATGCGGTCGCGTATGGGAATCGGAGGCATGTCGCCGGTGATTCAGGTGGGACCGTGCGATGGGCAACGGCTGGTCCGTCTGTACCGGCTGGGCAATGTCGGCAGTCCAGGCACGGTCCGAGAAACAAAAAACCCCCGAGCTTGAGGCTCCGGGGGCTGTCTGGATGGCGATTTGTAACTCGGGACGGTACTTACATCTCAGTCGCTACGGGCGGCCTGTTCATCCCTGCAGGAGCTGGAGGACCGACTGGCTCGAAGCGTTCGCGAGCTGGAGCACCGTGGTGCCCGACTGACTCAGGATCTGCGCCCGTGTGAGAGCGCTGGTTTCTGCCGCGAAGTCGGCGTCGCGTATGGCGGAGCTGCTGGCCGTGAGATTCTCCAGCGCCGCATTGAGCGAGCGGGTGTTGGGCTCGAGCACGTTCTTCTGGAAGGCGCCCAGGCGTCCGCGCAGCTCGCTTACTTCATCGATGGCACGCTCGAGGATGTCGCTGCCGGTGGTGAAGTCCTTCTTGTTGAGCATCGAGTTGATGGAGTTGGAGCCTCCGCTCATGAGAGAGCTGAGGAACTGCATCGTGCTGCCCACGAGGACGCCGCCGAGGTTGGAGGCGGCCATGCTCTGGGTGGCGAAGCTCGCCTGCTGCTGAGCGGAAACATCCGGCCCGAGCTGGAAGAGCGAGCCTCCGCCGGTGATATCGAAGTTGCTCGGGGTGTTGCTGACTGTCGTCGCGAAAGTGGACGAGAGCTGCATGTCCATCGAGAGGTTGGGCGAGTTGACCTTGATCTTGAGGCCGTTGCCGGTGGCCAGAGCGCCGTTGACGAGGGCCTGGACGTCCTGGCCGTCATCCCGCTGGCCGAGCGCGATGGTGCCGTTGCTGATGAGAGTGGCCCAGTTGAAGGGTGTGCCCGCCGGGGGTGGGGCGTTGTTGGAGACCTTGTAGAGATTTGCGGTGAAGGAGTCGGCGGACGGATCGGGCCCCTGCAGCCGCTTGACGGAGACGAAAGCGTCGCTTCCGTAGTCGACCGAGGAGAAGACCATGCCGCTCGTGGGGTCGTTGTTGATCAATCCGGCCTTGACGCCGGTGAGGCTGGTGAGGTTGTTTACAGCGGCGACAACGGATGTCAGAGAAGAATTGCTGGTGACGGTGATGGTCTGAACACCGCGTGGGCCGGCGATCTGGAGCGTCGAGGTGCTGAGGATGGTGCCGGCGATTGTGGGGGGGTGGAAGAAGAGCGAGCCGGTCTGGGCGGAGGCGACGACGTTGACCTTGACGTTGTAGAGCGACTGGGCGACGAAGGAGGCGTTCCAGACCTTTGCCTGGACGATGTCGCTCGGGTTCACGCCCGAAAGGGTGTAGTCGAGGCTGCCGTTGAGGAGCTTGAGCGATCCGAAGCTGGCGGTATCGCTGATGCGCGTGATGCTCTGGATGGCCGAGTCGATCTGGAGCTGGTTGGCGTTGCGCTCCGAGTCGGAGTTGGCGCCGGTGTTGGCGCTCTCGACGATCAGCGACTTGATCGAGTTGAGCAGGTCGCTGACTTCCGAGAGCGAGGCCTCGGTCGTCGAGATCACGTTGGCGGCGCGATCGGAGTTGGTGATTCCCTGGTTGACGCCGGCGATGTTGGATCGCAGGCGTTCAGAGATGATCATGCCGGCTGGGTCGTCCGAGCCGCGGTTGATCCGCAGGCCGGTCGACAGACGCTCGAACCGCGTCTGCAGCTCCGACTGGATACTCCGCAGGTTCCTCTGCGCGAGCACGCTTGGGATGTTGGTGTTGATCCGGGCCATGGCAATCCTCCGTGATTGCGAGCGGCGTTCTGCCTGGGGTCAGTCTTGCCGGTGGGATTCGTGAAAGTCGTGAAGGACGGTGGGGTTGGTCGTTGGGTGGTTCAGGCGGACTTGGGTTCTGCCCGTCGTGGGACGGGGCTGTTGATGGTCAAGTCCTGCGGACGTGCCTGGCCTGCCGCCAGACGCGCGGTCTTGGATGTGTTGATGGTCTTGGCCGGACCGGGCGAGATGGATGCGTCGAGCGAAGCGATGGCTGCGCCCGGTGTGATGGCCCGGGCGGCCTGGCGGTTCTCCGCCTTGATCGACTCGTAGACCTCCTTGCGGTGGACGGCGATCCTGGTGGGGGCTGTGATGCCAAGCCTCACCTTGTCGCCGCGGATGTCCACCACGGTGATCTCGATTTCGTCTCCGATCATGATCGTTTCGTCGCGCTGACGCGAGAGCACCAGCATGATGAGCCTCCTTGCCGTCTGTGGAGCGTGGTCGTGAATCTCGAAGAGTCACGGAAGAAAGCGACCGAGCCGGGCGCGGCGTGCGCCTTCGTGCTCCTGAAGTTGGTCGGTCGCAGTGTGGCATGCACGGGCCCTTGGGCGATCCGTCGCCCTCGGGCGAATCGGAAAATCAGGCCGACAGTGCGCGGCGCGCCGGGGCGGCGCCCACTGTCATCAGCGGGTGGCGGACGGTCCAGCGCTTCTCGGCGAGCACCACCTGCTCGCCGGTGCGATTGAGTGTGTTGATGACCAGGGGGCCCTGCAGGTTGCCCGTCAGCTGGCGATCGATCTTGTTGACGACCACGAAGACCTGGGCGTCGTCGAGCCTGGCCAGGCCGAGCTCTCCCATCTGCTCGGGCCGGATCGGCACCGAGTATTCGGGCACGAAGATCATCGGATCGGTGACCACGAAGGCCAGATCCGGGTCTTCGAGAGACTGCAGCCAGAAGAAGCAGGCGTCTTCCGCCGGTTCCAGGAGGCAATAGCGCTTGCACTCCGCAAAGCCCAACAGGCCCTTGGGGAACGTGATCACACGGTCGTCTGAAATGTTGACCGTTCCGAACCTGCTCGTGCGAACTTCCATCGTCGCGCTCCCGCGAATTTCGGCCGCAAACCTCGGATCGCGCCCGGCCTCCTTGGCCGGCGACGTCCTGTCCCCGAAACATCCCGCGGCCGAGGCGGGTCGGGCCTGTCGATCCAATCCGAGTCCGGCGGTCGTTAAACCACCGGAGGGCGTTACGAGAGAAAATCCAGAAGGCTGACGCTCTGCATACGGGCGGTTGTCTGGAGGCTGGCCTGAAGCTGGGTCTGAAGAAGGCTGAAGCGGGAGGCCGCCGCAGTAAAATCCACATCCTGCAACTCGGAACGAACCTTCTCGTCAACTGCGGAGCGGTCGTCTTCGACCTGCTTTGCGAAAGTGACCCGTTGTGCGTATCCGCCGACCATGCCGCGAGTCTCCGAGATCTGACCGTTGATCCGGTCGATGTTCTCAGCAGCAAGCTGTATGCCACTCGTGCTGTTGCTCGTGAGGGCATCGCGAAGATCGATCAGATAGCTCATCAGGCTGTCGACTCGGACCGTTGCCGTGTCGGTGCCGTAGAAGGTGTTGTTGCCGTAATTGAACTGGCCGTTGAGCAGGCCGAGTTGGGCGGCGGCGGTCGAGTTGTTCGCCTGCGTCACGGAGACGGCCATGCCGAATCCGGGGTTCTGGACCAGCGTGATCCCGTTCTGACCGTCGGCGAGCTGCGCAACAAGATCCGTCGCCTGCAGTCCTTGCGCGGTCAGTTGCGTGCCGATCTCCGAATTGATCCGGGCGAGCACCGTCTGAACGCTCGTCATGTCCTGGGGGCGCAGATCGACCTTCACTTCCGCACCGGGCACCGCATTGCCGAGCGTGATCTTGAAGTCGTAGTTCAGTTCCGGGTCGGCGGTTTTCGTCACCGGATTGATGACACCGTCCACCACCTGAACGCCCTTGCCGTTGTTGAAATCGGTGATGGGTGTGCTGGCGGAAAGCGTGCGGATTCCAAGCCTCGTGGCGGTCAAGTTGTTCGCGGGAACCTCGGCGATGGACATCGACTGTGCCGAGCCGGTGGCAACTTCGTTGATGACGTCGATGCCGGTTCCGGCGCTATTGATCGACACTCGCAGGCCCATGTTGAGCGATTCGATCTTGCTCTTGATGTCCTCGATCGTGGCTGCACCGGAAAGATCAACATCCGTCGTCCGGCCCATGTTTGAGATGCGGATGCTCCCGAGCGGGCCCGTGACCCCGGCGAGTGACGAAATGGGGCTGGCGAGGGTGAGCTTCGGGTCGAGCGAGGCGCCGTTCGCGTTGGCCGGCGTAAAGGCGGCCTGCGAGAGCCCCAGATCTTGCGCCGTAACGCCGCCGGCGAGATCGGAGATGGACAGCGAACCGCCGGCGGCAACGTTGATCTGGATCGAACCGCCGCTGGTGGTGATGCCACCCGCGGCGAGCACCGTTACGCCGTTGGCCGATTCATATCCATGGATTGCGTTGGTGAGCTTGGTGGCGATGTCCGTCACCGTCTCGGCACCCGAGAGGTCAACGGTTGCTGTGGCGCCGCCGTTGAACGAGAACTGCACGGTTCCGAGGGTGACTCCGAGCGAGCGGGCCCCGTTCATGTCGGTCAGCCTGGTGGCACCCGTCAGGTTGGGATTGAGGTCGACCGAACCCTTGACGCGTGCGGAAGTTGCTCCGACGGCGGCGTTTGCGCCCAGCGTGATCGGGACGGCATCTGCAAATCCAAGGTCGGCCATCAGGCCCGAACCTTGTCCCGTGTACCGGTAGCCCCCGTTCATCTCGACCAGGGGTGTGGTGCCGGGCGTGGATCCTCCGAAGACATATCCGCTGACCCCCTGAGTGTTGGCGGTCTTAAAGAGGCCTGTGATGAGCTGATTGATGACCGTGGCCTGCGACGCACGCTCGGTGGCGGAGGAGAGTGAGGTTACTTGAGCGAGGGCAATTTGCTTCGCCTGAGTCGCCACGTCCCCAATCTGGCTGAGCGCAGTGTCGAGCTGGCCCAAGGCCGCGTCGGCGTTACTCAGGTTGCGCTGGGTCTGCTGGCTTTGCGCCTGGCGGCGTGTGATGACCTGGATGCCGGCATAGCGAACCGGGTCGTCGCTCGGCCGGTTCACCTCTTTCATGGTGGAAAGCTGGTTCTGGACGTCCAGCAGCGAAAGCTGCGTGCGATTGATGTTCCCCAGCGTGAGATTGCTGAGGAGCATGTTCGGAACGCGCGCGATGCTGGACGGGAAGTAGCTCATCCAGCCGGGCAATCGCAAAGGGCGTGCCGAAGGAAAACGGCCAAAGGCCAGAGTTTTAAAAGTTCAAACGGATCACAAGCGTGTCCAAGTCATTCCTTTGAAAGGACTTGGAGACTCGAACTTCTGGCGTGGTCGTTCAGACAATCTGCATCAGGCTTGTCAGGAGCTGATTCGAAATGTCGATCAGGCGGGCTCCGGCCTGGTACTGGCGCTGGTAATTCAGCAGATTCAGCGATTCCTCGTCGATCGAGACGCCGCTAATGCTCGAACGCTGGGCGTCGAGGCTCTCCCGGATCGTGGACGCGGCGGCCGCGGCGGTCTTGGCCGCCGCTGTGGCCGTACCGATTCCCTGTACGGTATCCGCCCAGGTGGATCCGATGGTTCGCCCGTTGAGTTGGCCGAGGGTCTGGTCCTGGAGCTTTGAGAGTGCGAGCGCGGTGCCATTCTCAACGAAACTGCCATTCACCATGCGCCCGACCTGCAGAAGCGAGGGATCGTTCAGGATTTCCTGGCGAACGGCGATGTCGGACGCGCTGGTTCCCGTAAAGAAGCTGTTCACGCCGAGCTGGGCCAGCACGCCGGACGTGTCGTCTCCGAAGCTGAATGAGAACCCACTCTGGGCCGAAATCTGCAGCTTTCCCTGGGAGTCGAAGGTGGCGGAGAGGCCGGGGATCGCTCCGATCGCCGCCCGGATTGATTCCGCTGTGGAATCGTCGCTGACTCCGGGTGTTCCTGCATTGGTGACTCCGTCCAGGTCGACATTGATCCGCACGGTCTGAGTCGCGCCGTTCGCGTTCTGCTTCACGACGACCGAAAACCCGCCGCTCGTCGCGGAAAAGGGAAGTTTGGAGGTCGCGTTGTTGGCCGGGTCGTTGAGCGCCCTGGTGCGGTCGGCTGTGGCGAAGGAGAGGGTGCCGGAGGCCGCAGTCAGGCCGTCCTTGTTGGTTCCGGTGGAATGGAGCTTGTTCACCTCGAAAATGAGCTGCGAGGCGATATTGTCGAGCGCCTGTGCGGTTTGATCGATGTTGGCCTTGCGGTCGGCGAGCAGGGCGCCGACGGTCCCGGACTGCACGTCGACAAACTCGCCGTTGTCCTTTGTATTGATGCTGACGGTGATCTGGCCGTTCGCCTGCGTGGTTTGGAGCTGCACGCCGCGGGAGTTTCCGGCAAGCACTACCGGCGTGCTTCCGACCATCACGTTGGTCGTCCCGTCCCCCTGCTCCACCACCGTGACATCCATCAGCTTCGAAAGTTCCGAAACAACCTGATCGCGCTGATCTCGAAGCGAGTTGGCGATTCCCTGTCCTCCCTCGCTGGTCGAAATCTGGACATTGAGCTGGGCGATCGTCGTCAGCAGCTGGTTCGCGCGATCGCTGGCGCTTGCCAGCTGAGAGTCGACCTGCGAGCGAAGGTCCCCGATCTGCGACCGCATCGAGCGGAGGTAATCGGCGATCTGTCCGGCCTGCTGGACCACCACGCTGCTCGACTTGGAGAGGTTGGCCCGTTCCGACCAGACGTTGAAAAAGCCCTGCAAACGCGAGGAGAAATCGTTGTCTGTCAGCTCGCCGAGCGTCGATTCGAGGGATGAAAGCGTCTGATACTGCTGGGAGGCCGCAGATTCATCCGCGGCCCCGTTCCAGAGCCTGTTCTGGAGCGCCGAATCGATCTGCCTGCGCACATCGCGGACGTTGACGCCCCGTCCCGAGCGTCCTGAAATCGTCGAGGTGTCGGATCCGACCGGGTCAAAGTACGCGATCTGCCGGCTGTACCCGGGCGTGCCGACGTTCGCGATGTTGTTGCCGGAAACCTGGATGCCGAGCTGGCTTGCGGTCAGCGCTGAACGCCCGATCAGCATGGCTGCGGTGAGGCTCATCGGGGCTCCTTAGTGGCGGATATCCAGGCTCGAGACAACCGCGGCTCCCGCCGAGACCGTGCCGGACTTGGCGTAGATACCGGCGTGGCTGAGGGATTGGGCCACCTGGCGAACCAGCCCGTCCATGTGTGCCACGAGCACTCTGCTGACGACGCGGAGAAGACTCTGTTCTTCCTGCACGCGCTGGATCAGAGCACGGAGCTTCTCGGCAAGTTCCAGCAACGCCGTGCGGACCGGATCCGGGAGGCAACGCGCAATATCGGAAAGACGGGCCACGGAAGACTGGCGCGGGAGCTGGGCCTGGGCTCTTTTGATCAGCCCCTGGCGCGAAGCCTCGAGTTCCGCGATTTCAGCGAGGACCGTCCTGGCCTGAGCGCTCACCGCTTCACACCGGGAGGTATCCGCCTGGCGGATGGCCTCGTGGTGCTTGCGGGTCAGTTCGAGAAGGCTCTCGTGCCGGACGATAAGGGCGCGAAGAAGGGCCTCAAGCTCTTCCGAAATGGACGGATTCTGTGATTGGGTCGACATGCGGGCTTCCTGAGCATCAGGCGGAGGGCGCCAGGCCGACTTTCTTCAGCATGTCCTGTGCCATCCGGTCAACCACGGGCCAATTGGACTTGTGCACCATCCGCCGCGCGACCTGGGCATCGATCAGCGACTGGAACTGACGCTCCGCCTTAGACGGTCCGAACGGGGGCGGGGCCGAACTCGAGGCGCGAAGCTGCTTGAAAACAGGCTGCACAAAGGCGGCGGCCACAAACTTCTCGACGGTGTCCCGCACCTTCTCGACGGTGGGGGCTCCGTATGCATCCGCGGTCCGTTCACCGAGAACGTCGGCGAAATCGAGCTGTTTTTGCGCGTTTGGCATGGACGCCGGTCGGTCCGCCGATGCCGCGGCCGATTTCGAGAAGACGCCGGAGATGTCGAGAGAGCCGGGCATTGGAGTTAGTCCACGATCAGCTTGGCGTGCAGCCGGCCGGTCTTGTACAGCATCTGAAGGATCTCGATCTGGTCGTTGACCGAGACATCAAGCTGTTTCATGGCGGCCATCAGGTCGGCGAGGCGTGCGTTGTCGCTTGCTCTGCCCTTGGTGCGAATTTCCGCGAAATGCGTGGTGGTCGTGAGCGGGTTTTGCGGGGTTCCCACCGGTGCCGGCGTGGTTGTGTTGATCACCAGGTCCTTGTGGGTGACGAGGCCCGGGCTTATCTCAACATCGCCCGTGATGATGATGACGCCGCTGCGCTGATTCACGATCACCTGGGCGGGCAGGTCGAGTTCGGCAACCCGGACATTGGCGGAGAGCACGGCGGCAATAAAACCGGCCTTGTCGGCTCGCTCGGCCTCCGGGATGACCACCCGGATGGTCCGGTCGTCGATGACGGTGGCAACCGATGCGCTCGTCCGCACACCGGCGTCGAGACCGTTGGGGAGGGCGCCGGGTCCGGCATCGCTGTTAATGCTCGTCGCGATGCGCTGCGCGGAGGCCCAGCCGCTGTAGTAGGGCGAAATATAGAGATCGAACGAATCTCCGACGTGCGGTGCCGCGACATCGCGCACCAGCTGCGCACCGAGGCGAATTCTGCCGCTCGTGGCAATCGAGGGGTCGCCCAGTTCGACCGAGCCGCTCGCCATGGCGTAGACCGGGCTTGTGAGCAGGGGCCCGCGCAGCGGCGAGAGCACCAGCCGGCCACCCTTCAGGCTGCTCGCGCTATATGCGGTGGAGATGTACGCGTCGAAACGATCATCGCTCCGGCCGCCAACTTCCGGAATCGTGACATCGACCCACACGACGGCAACGGACTTGGCGCCCGCGAGTTCTGTGAGTTTTCCGGGAGCATCGCCTTCGGTTTCGAGCAGCCGGGCGAGGGGCCGGGCCAGGACGAGGTCTTTGCCGCTGTCGCCGGTGCCGGAGAGACCGACGACAAGTCCCAGCCCACGCAGTTTGAACTCTCCCTGTCCCTTGATCCGGGTCAGGTCCGAGACCTTGCTCGCGAAGGCGTGGGAGCAGAAACAGGCGAGTGCGATGACTACCAGCAGGCGGCGAAGCATCGACCGGCTCATCGCAACCACCGTGCCATTGCGAATCCGGTGGCGGGCGGCGTGTACTTGGAAATGGCCGATGCATCTACCCTTGCGGATGAGCGCCGCGGATCATCCGGTTTGCTTTCGGCAGTGGGGGGCCGATATCGACAGCGCGTCGATCGCCCAGATGCGGGCGGCCTGCAGCTTGCCCGTCGCCGCCGCAGGCGCCCTGATGCCCGATGCTCATGTTGGATATGGTCTCCCGATCGGGGGAGTGCTCGCCACTCGCGGCGCCGTCATTCCGTACGCGGTGGGGGTGGATATCGCCTGCCGCGTCAGGCTGAGTGTTTTGGGCATGGCTCCTGAAGCACTGGGGCACGAGCACGTGCGGAAGCAGTTCCGGAGGGCGATTGAGGAAGAGACCCGCTTTGGCGTGGGCGCCGAGTTTTCGCGGCCGCGGCAGCATGCGGTGCTGGACCGCGACTGGAGTGTTTCGCCCGTTACGTCCCGGGGAAAGGACAAGGCGTGGAGGCAGCTAGGCACGAGCGGGAGCGGTAATCACTTCGTTGAGTTCGGTGAGTTTGTCATCGAACGGCCGCTCCAAAGTGAGGGCTCGGCGCTCGCGCCGGGGCGCTACGTTGCGCTTCTCAGCCATAGCGGGAGCCGCGGCACCGGAGCGGCGGTCTGCGATCACTATTCGAAACTGGCGATGAACGCCGGGCATTCCCTTTCCAAGGATCAGGCCCGGCTTGCGTGGCTGGAGCTTTCTTCGCAGGAAGGGCGTGAGTACTGGGACGCCATGAATCTGATGGGTGAATATGCGAGTGCGAATCACGCCGTGATCCACCGTGAACTTCTGCGAGCGATCGGCGAAAAGCCGCTCGCGACATTCGAGAACCACCACAACTTCGCGTGGAAGGAGACGCACGACGTCGGGCGAGGACCGGAGGAACTGATCGTGCACCGCAAGGGAGCCACGCCCGCGGGCAAGGGAGTGCTCGGCTTCATCCCCGGCACGATGGCGTCGCCGGGCTTTCTCGTGAGGGGAAAAGGGCTTGGCGCATCGCTGGATTCATCGAGCCACGGCGCGGGAAGGGCTATGAGCCGCACCAAAGCGAGAGATACGTACCGCTGGGCGCACGCGAAAGAGGCGCTCACTCGGGCGGGAGTGGAAGTCATCTCCGCGGGCATTGATGAAGCCCCGATGGTCTACAAGGACATTCATGCGGTGATGAGGGCGCAGGATGAGCTTGTTGAAATCCTGGGGCGATTTGAGCCGCGACTTGTCAAGATGGCGCCCGAGGGCGAGAAGGCGGAAGACTGAGAGCTACTTGCTCATGCCGAGCTGATCAAGGAACGAATCGAGTCTGGGCTCGCGTCCGAGATAGTCTTTCAGAAGGTCCGCGGCATCTCTCGTTCCGCCCTGGCTGATGATCTTGTTGCGGTAGTACATGCCGGCTTCGGGGCTCAGAAGGCCGAGTTCCTTGAAGCGCTGGAACATGTCCGCCGCGAAGACCTTGGACCACATGTACGAGTAGTAACCCGCCGTGTATCCCATGAGGTGGCCGAAACTGGCCTGATAGAAAGTACCTTCGGGCTTGAAGTTGTATGTAGTGATCTTGGGATAAAGATCGATCGCGATGGCGGTCGTATCCACTTTGCCGTCCGAAGTCGTCTCGTACGCCAGATCGGTGAGTCCGTAGTAGAACTGGTTTTCGGCATCGAGGCCGCTGCCGACGTTCTTGGCGGCGATCATGCCCCGCAGGAGTTCCCTGGGCAGGGGCTGGCCGCTCTGGTAGTGCTTCGCAAACGTGTTGAGCACGTCCGCGTCCCAGACCCAGTTTTCGAACATCTGGCTCGGGGCTTCAACAAAGTCGAGTTCGACGTTGGTGCCGCTGAAGCGGTTCATGTTGGCGGTGCTGGTGATCGTGTGGAGGCAGTGACCGAACTCGTGGAAAAAGGTTTCGACTTCTTCGTGCCCGAGCAGGCTGGGCTTGCCGTCCTCGGGTTTGCTGAAGTTGCAGACGAGTGCCGCGAGCGGCAGCGTGACCTTGCCGTCGCTCCAAACCTTGTGATTGACAAGCGACCACTGCGCGAAGTGGGTGTACTTATTGTCGCGCGGGAACAAATCGAGATAGAACTCGCCGATGAGCTTGCCCTGATTGGGGCCGGGCGACTTGTCGTAGACCTCGTAGAGCTTGACATCCTCATGCCAGAGCGGGCGCGATGCGGTGCCGGCCCTGGACTTGGTCACGTCGCGGAACTCGAGCCCGTAGAGCGACTGGGTCACGTTGAAGAGGCCGTCGATGACCTTGTCCATCGGGAAGTACTCGCGGACTTTTTCGCCATCGACCGCGTACTTGCTCTTGGAAAGCTCGGCCTTGATGTACTGATAATCCCATGGCTCCAGCGTGGCGCCCGGGTTGTGGGTCAACTCGCGTTTGAACGCGGTGAATTCATCCATGTCCGCCTGCGCCTTCTTGCGCACGAGCGGGCGCAGCGTGCTGTAGAACTGCTCGACATTGGAATACTTCTTGGCCATCCGGGTTTCGGCCTGAAAATCGGCGTAGTGCTTGAAACCCAGGATGCGTGCCTGTTCGGCGTAGAGCCGGATCGCTTTTTCGAGAACTTCGACGTTTTTCCTGCCGCCCCTTCGCTTCCAGGCCATCCAGAGTTTCTGCCGGGTCGACTCTTCGCGGCAGGAATCCATGAGGGGCGTGTAGACCGGGTTCGAAAGGGATACCACGTGCACGTCGCCGTTCCGGGGGAACGATTTGACGAGGTTTTCCGGGGCGCCGGAGAGCTCGGCGGTGGTCAGGTAGACCACCGGCTGGTCTTCCGCGATGTTCTTGCTGAACTCGATGCCAAGCTTCGTGAGGTCTTTCTGGACCTGGGTCAGGCGCTCACGCTCCGACGGGGACAGATCCATGCCCGCGCGCCGGTAGTCGCGAAGAGTGAATTCCAGGAAGCGCTTGCGCTCACCCGTGAGCTTCGAAACTTCATCGGGGTGTGCCGCCACGAATTCCTTCACAGCCTTGTAGAGGTCTTCGCGCTTTCCGAGGTCGACAAGGTAATCACCGGCCCTTTGTTCGGCGGCCTGCGAAGCGTCGCGTACGGCGGCGTCGGGGTGGACGTTGCTCAGGAAGATGAGCATGCTCGTGTCCTGCTCGAACGTCGCGAGCAGATCGTCGATGGCGCCGATGGTGTTGTCGAAGGTGCGATCGCCCGGGGCGATCGCGACGATTTTCGCGACAGACCCGTCGGCTCTGGCAATCGCATCATCGATAGTGAGAGAGGACGTGGTCGTGGACAACACCGGAGAAGCCGCGCCGGCCGCGCCCGAGACGGGAAAGCCGAGGAGAGATGAACCCGCAACGAGAGCGAGGACGGTTGTCGTTTTGAGCATGATGCAAGGGTAAGGCCGGGGAGAGGCAAAGGGCGACCGGGCTTGCAGGACCGGGTACGGAGCCTTTCAGAAACAGAGGGCTCTTGGGCTGAGTTCGTTGACTCGCTGCCGTTTTCCGGTCGCGACCGAAACTCGGAATCTTCGTGCAACCTACCCTCACCCATGATCCATCCGTGGCATGATGTAACGCCCGGCATCGAGGGGCTTCCGCTTCCCGGGCAATTCCGTTCGGTCATCGAAATTCCGCGCGGCAGCAACCTCAAGTTCGAGATCGATAAGGGCTCGGGCATGCTCAAGGTCGATCGCGTGCTCTCGAGTGCGGTCTATTACCCGGCCAATTACGGCTTCATCCCGCAGACACTCGCCGAGGACGACGATCCGCTCGACGTGCTCGTGTACAGCACCGAGAGCATCCCGCCCCTGACCATCTGCGACGCACGCGCCGTTGGCCTGATGTCCATGATCGACCAGGGCGACCCGGATCACAAGATCATCGCCGTCATGGTTCAGGACCCGATCTACTCCGAATTTCAGAAGGCCAGCGATTTCCCCAAGCACATCTTCAAGATGCTCAAGCGCTTCTTCGAGGATTACAAGATGCTCGAGGGCAAAGACGTGGCGGTTGATGAAGTCATGCCCGCCGAAGCGGCCTATGCGATCATCGAGGATTCTCTGCAAAGGTACTTCTCCGCCCGTCGAATCGGGAGCATGAAGGGTCTGAGTCGTTAGTGCTGAAGAGGAAGTCCGGATCGTCACTGCAGCCGGGTGAGCGTGAAGATCACGTCGCTCTCCAGGTGATCGCCTTTGAATGACTTCCAGCGCTGTTCGACCGTGTTGGCATCCTTGAAGGTGAGCCACATCTCGCCCATGTAAGACTCGTCGGGCGAACGCAGATTGCTCACGTGCTCGAGTTTGAAGCAGAGCGGTTCGTTGCTCGCGCTCGCGGCGTCCAGTGTGGTGACGGGCGCGGTCATGCGCGGCTGATTCCCCGTGGCGCAGTAGTGCGTGCAGACGATCTTCTGGCCGTCCATGTGGTACATGTTCGTCATCTCGTGGGCCGTGCCGGGGAACATGACCTCGCGGACGGTTGAGCCGCCTCCTCCCACCGTGAAAGCAGTCGTCTGGTTTTCATCCCCTTTGGGCCCGGTGACTTTCCAGGTCCCGGCGAGCGACTTCACGCGGCCGAGCGTCGCCTGCTTCTGCTCGGCAGAGGCCGCTTGGACCACCGGCCTGACCGGCGGTGTGGACTGGCAGGCACCGATCAGAGTGGCAGCAACCGCCAGAAATGCAAAGTCTGATTTCATGTGAGTTCCTCGTCCGCGGAGCTTACCACTTCGGCTCCGCGTTGCCCGGTTCAGGAGGCGAATTGACCGGCACGCAATTTGCGTCTGGGGCTTGCGAGCGTTGGAGACGCTCATGGACAGGAGCGGGGGCCCGCGGAGGCGGCGAACAGCATGAACTACGGATTCCAGATCTCGAGTTCCGGCCTGCTGACGGCTCTTTACCGGCAGGATGTGTACGCGAACAACATGGCGAACATGGACACGGTCGGGTTCAAGCCCGACATCCCGGCCCTCATGCAGCGCGATGCGGCCAGAACCGAGGATCACCTTCCGTTCGCCCCGTCGGATGCCATGCTCGAGCGGCTGGGCGCGGGGGTTCTTGCCGCTCCCACCCGGGTAAACCTGGCGCAGGGGCCCACCAAGATCACCAGCAGCCCGTACGACGCGGCGATCGAGGGGAACGGTTTTTTTCAGGTCCAGGGAGGCCCCAAGGACGCTGGGCGTACGGCGCTTCTCACCCGTGACGGCCGGTTCGTTCGCAGCCCGCAGGGCCGCCTGATCCACGCGGGGACCGGTGCCGCCGTGCTTGATCGGGTTCAGCGGCCGATCGTTGTGCCTCCGGGTGAGATGAAAATCGCGACGGATGGCACGATTACAGTGGATGGCGCGGAAATCGCGCGGATCGGCGTTTATAGCGCCAAGGACGAAACGGCCATCCGCAAGCGGGGAGGGTCGATCCTGGAAGCGCCTGCTGCGCAAGTCTCACGGATGAATGCGGGCGCGGGGTTGATCAAGCAGGGGCAGCTTGAGCTTTCGGGGGCGGATGAGATCAAGACGCTGCTTCGCGTGCAGGAAACTTCACGCGACGTGGACTCGAATCTGGCCATTGTGCAGGCCCAGGATCGCATGATGGATCGTGCAATCAACACATTCGGACGCCTGGCCTGAAGTTAGATCCGGCCGGCAGGGGCACCCCTCCGGCACGCCGTTCGCGTAGGAAGCCGTCGCTATGGCAATGGTGGCACTCGAATCTTCTGCCTCGGGACTGTCCGCGCTCAACACGTCGCTGGACGTGACCGCGAACAACCTGGCCAACCTCAACACCGTCGGCTTTAAGGCCAGCCGCACGAACTTTCAGGATCTGCTTTACCTGCACAAAGCCCAGCCGGGAGTTGAGAACGCGCTGGGCGACCGGACACCCCTGGGTATCCAGATCGGCCTTGGCGTGCGGGTTTCCAGCACTCAGCTTGATTTCACGGAGGGTGCGCCGCTCACCACGGGCCGCCCCCTCGATGTACAGATCAAGGGCCAGGGGTTTTTGCAAGTGCAGGTTCCTTCAGAGCTTGGAACGACCGCCTACACGCGGGCGGGTAACCTCTCGCTCAATGCCAATCGCGAGATCGTGATGGCGAACAACCAGGGCTATCGCCTCCAGCCCTCGATCGTGATTGACGCGAATGCGACATCGATCTCGATCGACAGCAACGGTCGCGTCTATGCCACGATTGCCGGAAGCACCGACCCTCAGCTGCAGGGACAGATCCAGCTCGCGACCTTCCCGAATCCGGGCGGGCTGCTGCAGATGGGCGAGAACCTGTACGCGGAAACCGCCGGCTCGGGGCCGCCCCTTCAGGGTGAGCCGGGCACGGACAACCGCGGGACGATCATGCAGGGCTTTCTTGAGAACTCGAACGTCGATCCCACCCGGGAGATGATCGATCTCATCCGGACCCAGCGGGCCTTTGAGTTCAACAGCCAGGTCGTCCGCGCCGCCGACGATGCGCTCCGCTCGGTCGCCCAGCTTCGCCGCTAATACTCCGCCCCTTTGAGCAACGTCCGGCACGCTGCTTGCGTCTGGTATGTCGATGGTTTCTGCGCTCGCACGAACTTCAGCAATTCTGGCCGCGACCTGCTTCGCGCAGTTTTCGCACGCCGATTCGATCGTGCTCCGCTCATCGGTCCGGACCGACAGCGATACGCCGCTGCTGCTCCGGGAAATTGCGAACCTGGAGGGTCCGGACGCGGTGGCCCTGGGCGGGGTGGTGGTTCTCGAAGCGTCCAAGCCGGGGAACGTGCGCCCGATCGTGACTCTCTCGATCGAGGAAGTCCGCAGCGTAATCTCGGCATCGCGCCCCCAGACGCGCTGGGGCCGAATCGCCTTCAACGGCGACTCCTGCACCGTGAGGCTTATCGAGCCCAAGCAAGAGGCGGCCGAGCCGGCTGCCAAGCCCGTCGCTCCCGCGGCGACCGAACACCCGGTCGCTCCCGGGCCGACGTGGCGACTGGCCTCCGAACTTGCGGAAGAAAACGTGCGAGGCACCATCGCGGGCCGGCTTGTGCGCTTTCTCAAGGTCGAACCGGAAACCGTCCGCCTGAACTTTGCGGAATCCGACGCCACGCTGCTGGATATGCCCGGTGCCGGGCGCGTGCTGGACGTTCAGCCCACGGGCCTTGGCACTGTGGTGCCCGTGCTCGTGCGCGTATTTGAGGGCGAGCGGGTGATCGCGGCGGGGACTGTCAAGGTCCGGGTTGAACAGCAGCAGCACGTTGTTGTCTGCGGCAGGTCGCTGCGCCGCGGGGACATCGTCGCCAAGGACGGGGTGCTTGTCGAGGATCGCTGGGTCGCTCCGGGCGCCAGGTATCTTAGCGAATCTTCGGTCATCGGCAATGTCGTGAAGAACCGGCTGGAGCCAGGACAGGTCTTTGTCGAGGGCGATGTCGAAGCCGCCCTACTGGTGAAACGTGGGGACATTGTCAACCTGGCCTGCCTCTCCGGATCGATCGTGATGAACACCAAGGCCCGTGCGCTCACGCAGGGTCGCGAGGGCGAAGTCATCGAATTTGTTTCGCTCCGGAACGCGAAAAGCCGCGTCACCGCTAAGGTCATCGCGCCCGGCCAGGCCGTCATACAGGCGCAGGAACCCGAGGACCAGGTTTTCCGGAACGAACCGGCGGCAGACCCCGCGCCTCCGACTGACACTCCGTCCAAACCGGTTTCGCAGTCTCCGTTCGCGCCGGCGCAAGCCCAGCCCATGCCCCAGCAGCCCCCGACGCAGGTTCAGGTCGGATCGGTCAAAGTTGAGAAGGTCGTCAACAACGCGGACGGTACGTTTGTTGTGCACGCCAAGACCGACGACCCCCGCAGGCCGGTCAAAAAGATGAAGTTCACCCCGATTGAAGTACCCTGAGTCCCACCCGGAAGGTTACCGATGCGATCCTTTACATTGCCTCTGGTTCTGACCGCTCTTTGCGCTCTTCCTGCCTTTGCGATTGCCCAGAGCCTGCTCCGCGATGTGCAGCCGCTCTCGAGCGGCTCGTCGCCCGTGACCGCCTCCGCGCCTGCCGGGGAAGAACCCGCCCCGTCGCTCGAGCAGACCCAGGCGCCTTTGAAACAGGCCAGCCTTTTCTTTGTTGAAGCGCCCAAGCCCAAGAGCTTCACCAAGAACGATCTCATCACGATTCTCATCGATGAGCAGACGACTCAGAACACCAACGCCGATGCGAAACAGGAGAAGAAGCTCGACTTCAACGCGGCGCTCGAGCACTTCATCAATCTCACGCAGCTGTACCAGGCTCGCCTGGAGCCTTCTCCCCGGGATCCGATCGCGCAGGTGGACCTGAACGGGAAAAACAAGTGGGAGGGCAGCAGCAACTACGACCGCGCCGACAAGCTGAGCGCCAAGATCACCGCAACGGTCATCGATATCAAGCCCAACGGCGTGCTGGTGCTGGAAGCCAAAAAGACCGTCACGAAGGACAACGAGATCACCACCGTCGTGCTGACCGGTAATTGCCGCACCGCGGACATCACCACCAGCAACACGATCCTCTCCAGCCAGATCGCCGACATGGTGCTCAGCCTGAAGAACGAGGGCGACGTCAAGAAGGCGTCGGAAAAGGGCTGGATCCCGCGCTTCTTTGATACCGTTTTCGCCTTCTAAACATCAGATCCGCTTTGGCTGAGCCGACCCGACTCCCACGCTCGTGAGCGTGCCGAACACCGCCACCGCGATCACCACGCCGATGGCCGCCAGTGAGCTTGCCATCGTCCAGCCACCCCCGAGCGAGAGCGGAAATTCCCAGAGCACGCCGGCGGCAAAGAACGCCGCGAGCAACGTCAGCAGCCCGAGCCGGGTCAGCACCAGGCCCACGATCGCGCCGGCGCAAAGTCCGGTGATCGCAACGACCGGGGAGCGCTCCACTCCCGTCTGCGCTGTCATCGCGGCCGCAAAGAACACGGCCAAAAGCGCGAAGACCGCGGCGCTCGCGGCCACGTGATTTCCCAGGACGAACCTGGGCAATGTGCACAGGAACGTCAGTGACAGCGTGAAGAGGATCGCCGCGATCAGCGAGTTGAGGATCACCGAAAGAGCCGGAAGGGGTCCCATCATCGACAGCTCGTTGATCCCGAGCATCGCGGGCGCCGCGCCGCGGGAGCTCCACCAGGCCAGCCCCTGCACCGCAAGCACCCAGAGGACCCCCGCAAGCGAACCGATCAGGAGGTCTCGACCCACGCGCGGATCGATCCATGCACCGCCCAGAAGCCGGCTCCAGCTCACGAGGCTCTGCGGCCAGCGCTTACGGATGATCGGCTCGAGACCCACATACATCATCCACACGATTGCCGCCAGCCAAGCCGCGAACGACAGCGCGGGAATCACGGTGTCCATCACCGCGGCCGGATCTGTGGAGAAATGGGCGCGGCAGAGCCATACAAGCGACTGGATCGCAAACGTTGCGATCGCCAGGCGGGTGGCGCCCTTGCGGTCCGCCTTGCCCTGCCGCAGGCTCCAGGCCGCCATCCAGATCAGCACGCCGTGCACTCCCAGGAGCACAATTCCCACCGTCGCGGCCGCGACCCAGTTTGAATCCGGGGCAGAATTCGCACCGGAAGAACCGGCGGCGGGCGGGGGCGCCTTGCCGTCCCGCACAGCGACGTACGTCACCGTGCCGCCGACATTCGCGATGTCGAGACGAATCGGGGCCGCGGCCGAGTCGGCCTTTTTGGAAGCCCGCACACCTTCAAAGGAATATCTGCCCGTCGAAAAAGACGCCGGGACAAAGTCTGCCGCATCCATAGCTTTCAGCCGGTCAGGGGCGGTATCGGTCAGATCGACAATCCGTCGCAGGTCCGCCTCGGGAAGCTGCGCGCCGGGCTGGGAGGCCGCGGCGATCGCACCCACGGGTGCCGGGGCGCTCGCCTCGATCAGCTTGCCCTGAAGGTTCATGAGCACGCTCCGTTCCCCTGTCGCGGCGGGGGGCGGATCGAGCCGGCTGATACGCCCGCCGGCACCGACGCCGAGCGGACGGTCACTCTCCCGGTACCAGAATCGCATCTTGGGCGCGATCTTGGGCTGACCGTCGGGGACGTCGACCCTTACTTCTTCGATGCCGTATGCGCTATCCACACCCCGGTTGGCATGTCCGAGCTGCTTGAGGGCCTCCCGAGCCTTGTCGGCAAGGGTGACGGGGGCGTATTCCATGGGCGTCTTGGCGAAGAGCTTGACCGAGGAGTTCAGCGACGCCGCGCCAAAGACCGCGAGGATGCAGGAGAGCGCCAGCGCGGCGGCGATCGCGGGAGTCAGCGCGCCGCGCGAACCCGAAGCCGCAACCAGTTCCGGGCTTGGGGTTTCCCCGGCGGCAAGCGCGGCCGTCAGCGCATCCCCTCCCAGAAGATTCGCCACAGCAAGCGCCGACGCCGGCCGAAGGTCCGGATCACGCTCGAGGCACTTCATGATCACTTTCTCGACACCCGGATCGATTTCCGGGACGATCGAAGAAAGTGCCGCAATCGGTTGCTTGTGCAGGCGGGCCAGATCCTGCATCGACTCGGGCCGGAACACCGGGCGTCCAGAGAAGATCTCATAAAACAGCAGGCCGATTGCGTATACATCGCTCTTTGCCGTGACTCCCCGTCCGGCGAGCTGCTCCGGCGCCATGTACGCCGGCGTACCCGCCCGGCCCGTGTCGCCCTTGAGCTCCTCGGCGAGCCCGGCCAGGCCGAAGTCCA
This sequence comes from Planctomycetota bacterium, assembly GCA_018242625.1. GTDB lineage: Bacteria > Planctomycetota > Phycisphaerae > Phycisphaerales > UBA1924 > JAFEBO01. Next base: position 373,086 of record JAFEBO010000012.1, on the reverse strand, counting down.
TGATGCGGACGTGGCCGCGTCCGTCGATCATCACATTCGCCGGCTTCAGGTCGCGATGAAGCACGCCTTTTTCGTGCGCGGCGGCGAGACCCGCCGCCAGTTGTCGGGCGATCTGAAGCGCCTTGTCCCCCGGTAGCCGCCCGATGCGGCGCAGCAGGCTCGACAGATCTTCACCGTCGACGTATTCCATCGAGATGAAGTGCTGCGATCCCTCTTCTCCGAGGTCGTACACGCGGCAGACGTTGGGATGGCTTACGGCGCGGGCGATCTTAACTTCGTTGAAGAGCCGGATGAGGGCCGCGCGGTCCTGGCCGAGCTGTTCGGGCAGGAACTTCATCGCGCATGGCTGGCCGAGCTTGACGTCGTCGGCGCGATACACATCTCCCATGCCGCCTTTTCCCAGACGTCCGATGATCCGGTAGCGCTGGCCAAAGAGTGTGCCCGGAACAAACCGTCCGAGTTCCGCGCCGGCGAAGATCGAGGTGCCCGATGTGGCACGGACCGTGCCGCCCGGAGCCTGCGCGGGCCTGGGAGCTTCCGACTCCGGCAGAGGAAGGGCCGAAACGGGCGCTTCGGGGGTGCTGGAACCCGGGGGAGAAGACCCGCGGCTCGGACTCGGAATCGTTGCCGCCATCTGTTCATCCCGCGGCGGAATTGCCCCCCGCATTCCCGCCGGACCGATCGAGGGGGAGGGAGAAGTGGGGGGCATGGCGACCGACGGCGAAGAACCGATGCCGGTCATGCCCGGACTTGGGGCGGGACGGGTCGGGCTCTGCTCTGCCGGCCTTTGCGTGTGCCCGATGGGCGGCATGGAAACCGCCGTCTGCAGCATGTCCTGCGCATCATCGTTCATCGACTTCTGGCTCGCGCCGGGAACCATCGATCCGCCGCAGGAGGGGCAGAACTTGGCCGCGGCGGGTACTTCGAGTGAGCAGGAGGGGCATTTGGGCATGGGAATTCCTTGGCTGGCTGCGTATGAATGTAGTAAAGAAAGAAGGGATTCACCAATGCCCCTCTACGAGTATGTCTGCGAGGCCGACGGGAGCGTGCTGGAACTGATTCGCCCGATGTCGGAGGCCGACAAGCCTGTGCCCGACCCGGAAGGCAAGGGCCGCTGCTTTGTCCGGAAGCTTTCCACCTTTGCCGCCAAGGGCGAAGGTGGCTCGGTCCCCCTCGGAATCCGCTCCGGAGGCGGCGGCTGCGCCTGCGGCAAGCCCCACGGCGGCTGTGGCAGCCATTGACTTCAACAGATGGGTTTCACGGCAACGTTGCCCAAGAATTCCCTGCGTCTGTACGTTTGCCCACCTGTGAACGTGCGACCTGATACCTTTTCCGCATGGTCGCCGACGTCCAAAGCATTCTGATCGACCGGGCCGAGATCGCCTTGCGTGTGCACGACTTGGGACGGGAACTCGCCAGAGATCTGCAGGAAGAGCTCCAGCGCGAGGGCGATCCCGACGGGGCCGGGAAGGTCGTGTTTGTTCCGATCCTTACGGGCGCCCTGGTCTTCACCGCCGATCTCATCCGCGAGCTCTCGATGAAGCTCAGCCTGCGGGTCGTGGCCGTCTCGAGCTATCCGGGCGCCAGCATGGAGAGCAAGGGTGCCAAACTCGCGGGGGAGCTTCCGCGCGATCTCGCGGGCAAGCACGTCGTCATCGTGGACGACATTCTCGACAGCGGCCAGACGCTTGGGCTGATCGATGAACTTGTGCGGACGCAGAAACCCGCGAGCGTGCGCATCTGCGTCCTTCTGAAAAAGCCGCCCGAAGTCCGCAAGCGCGATGTCTCGGCGCAATATGTGGGGTTTGATATCCCCAATGAGTTTGTCGTGGGTTATGGGCTCGACTACGACGGTTTTTACCGCAATCTGCCCTATGTCGGCGTTCTGAAAAAAGAAGCGATTGGCCGGTAGCCGGCGCGCTGAGGCGGCCGGCTTGGAGCACCGATATCTTCCGAATCCGGTCGTGAACAACAGCAACGAACAACCACTGCTCGAGTTTCGCCCATCGGCGGCATCGATCGTGCTCGCACCCCTGCGACCGATTCTCATCTGTATCGGCGGCTTTGGAATCCTCTGGTACTTCGTTCCTCCATCCGGATCACGCACCGCGGGAATGGCCGCTCTGTTCTCGCTTCTACTGGTTCGAGTTCTCTGGCAGGCGATCTGGCGCTCGTGCGCCAAGTTTGAACTCACGACCCACCGCGCCCGATCCACGGTCGGCGTCTTTTCGCGATTTGTAACCGAGGTGCCTCTCGGGCGAATCCAGAACACCTATCTCTCCCAGCCGTTTCTTGAACGCCTTGCGGGTGTGGGAACAGTCGGCGTCGCCTCGGCAGGTACCGATGAAGTCGAACTGATATGGGCGATGATCGACCGGCCGGCGGAAGTCCTCAAGGCTGTGCGGAGCGCGGTGGACCGTCTCGGCGGAGGAGATGGGCTTGGTGAGAGATCGGGTTCAGCCGTTTCGCCGGCACCGAAGCGACCGTTCGTCATCGGCCTGGTTGGCGGGATCGGGGCCGGCAAGAGTGCGGTGGCGGCGGCCCTCGCGCAGCGCGGCGCGCTCGTCCTTGATTCCGACAAGCAGGCAAAGTCGATGCTCGATACGCCCCGCGTCCGTGAAGAGCTTGTCCGCTGGTGGGGCCCTGGCGTGGTCTCAGAAGGAGCCATCGACCGAAAGAAGGTCGCCGACATCGTCTTCAGCAATCCGTCAGAGCGCAGGCGGCTGGAAGGGTTGGTGCACCCGCTTCTAAAGGAAGGCCGTGCCGCAGCCCTGGCCGATGCCGCTCGTCGCGAGATTGCGATCGCCGTGATCGATGCCCCTTTGCTGCTGGAAGCCGGCGTTGATCAGGAATGCGATGCGGTCGTCTTCGTGGATGCCCCTCTCGAAGCTCGCCTCGCCCGCGTCCAATCCCGGGGTTGGGATCAGGGCGAACTCGATCGCCGCGAAAAGGCGCAACTGCCTTTGGCGGAGAAGCGAGCCAGAAGCCGCTTTGTCGTGTCCAACCATGGGCCGCGCGAGGATTTACAACGACAAGTGGACACCCTGCTTGGTGAAATCGGCCGCATCCGGAGCTGGTAAAACGGGGCTTGCCTCGCGCGTTGTTGTTTGGGTATACTTTGCAGACCGCGGACGGGGGTTCTTGCTCCCGGGTGCTACGCGGTCGACCTCGCCGCTTTCCAAATTCGCGATTTCGGGTGCTTCTTCGCGGCCATTCCGCGTACCCGGCTGAGCGGAATCAACAGGCGGCATCCCTTCTTCTCTCCGGCGTGGAACCATCGCAATCCGCCGGCGTGTGAACCGCATTCTCCGTTTCCAATTCGATTGTTTCCATCTCTCTCGTTCTCAAGCACCGCGTGCCGCGGCGCACTCTTTCGGAGCTTCCCGACTCATGGCTAAGTCTGATTCCTCCAAGTCCGATGCGAAAACTGAACGGTCCGGCTCGAAGTTCCGTCCGGTCGGTCCCCGCCGGGACAGCAAGAAGGGTGCAGCCACGGTCGTCGAACCCAAGTCCGTCGACGCCCCGCCGCCGGAACGTTCCGCTCCGGAGCCGCGATCCGAGCGTCCTCCGGCTCGGAACGACCGTCCCATCCAGCCGCGTTACGAAGACGCTCCCACGCCCAGCCAGCCGGCGCACACTCCCCAGCCGAGCTCCCAGCCCTCGCAGGCTCCTTCCACGGCTTCCGCTCCTTCCCAGCACTCTGCGCAACAGTCGCAGGGGCCCGGTCAGCAGACCAACGGAACCCCTCCGGGCGGGCCTCAGCAAGGCGGTAACCAGGGTGGCCCGCAGGGCTATCCCCAGCAGCAATACGGCGGCGGATACCCCCAGGGCGGCTGGAACGATCGTGGCGGGCGTCGCAAACGCAAGAAGCGCCGTGGTGGAATGGGGTTCGGCGGACCGGGCGGCTTTCAGCAGGGCTCTGGCGGTCAGGGGGGCGGCGGCGGAGGGGGTGGTGGTGGCGGAGGAGGGGGTGGCTATCCGGGTGGTGGCTACCAGCGCATGAACCTGGGCGAGTTGCCCAGCGACGAGGAACTCGAACGGGAAGGCATTGAGCTTGAGCGGATCGCCAAGAGCGCCGACCCATCGGCTCTCAAGAATGCCATCAGCATCAATGAGCTGCAGCTCAAGGAAATCGACGATCTCTTCAAGGTCGCCGAGAAGGAAGGCCTGGCCGACTTCCATCAATTCACCAAGCAGGACCTGATCTTTAAGATCCTCAAGGCCCGCGCCGCGAAGCAGGGGCTGATGTTCGGCGAGGGCACGCTCGAAATCATGCCCGACGGGTTTGGATTCCTGCGTAGCCCGGAGCAGAGCTACCTGCCAGGCCCGGACGACATCTATGTCAGCCCCGGAGTGATCCGCCGGCTAGGTCTTCGCCGCGGGATGACCGTCCGCGGGATGGTCCGTCCGCCCAAGGAGAGCGAGCGCTACTTCGCGCTTCTGCGGGTCGAGACGGTCAACGGCAAGGATCCCAAGGCGATCGCCAACATCGTCAACTTCGAGGATCTGACGCCCCTGCACCCCGAGAAGCGGTACGTGCTCGAGACGACACCGGACGAGATCGAGTGCCGGGTGATGGATCTGGTGGCGCCGGTCGGCAAGGGCCAGCGTGCGCTGATCGTGGCACCGCCGCGCACCGGCAAGACGGTGCTGATGCAGAAGATGACCAAGGCGATCACCCGGAACTATCCGGACGTCAAGATCATCGTCCTGCTCGTGGACGAGCGGCCGGAAGAAGTGACCGACTTCAAGCGCCACTGCGCCGCGAAAAACGTCGAGGTCGTCGCTTCGACGTTCGACGAGCAGAGTCATCGCCATGTCCAGGTCTGCGAGATGGTGATCGAGAAGGCCAAGCGCATGGTCGAGTTTGGTGAGGACGTGGTCATCCTGCTCGACTCGATCACCCGCATGGCCCGCGCGTACAACGCGGAGATGCCGCACTCGGGCAAGATCATGACGGGCGGTCTGGACAGCAACGCCCTGCAGCGCCCGAAGAAGTTCTTCGGCGCCGCCCGCTACATCGAGCGGGGCGGATCGCTGACGATCATCGGCACGGCGCTCGTGGACACGGGCTCCAAGATGGACGAGGTGATCTTCGAGGAATTCAAGGGCACCGGCAACAGCGAACTGCACCTCGACCGCAAGCTGGTCGAGAAGCGGATCTGGCCGGCGATCGATGTCGCCGCCTCCGGCACACGGCGCGAGGAACTGCTGCTCGACGGCAAGGAACTCGAACTGGTACACCGACTGCGCAAGGTGCTGAGCGACATGAACGTCGTCGAGGCGATGGAACTGCTCAAGGGCCGGCTGAAGAAAGTGAAGACCAACGCCGAGTTCCTGATGACGATGGCGCTTGGCTGAGCCGGGTACACTGGCCCGGGCCGGCCGGGTGTTGGTCGCCAGGGGATTCATTGCTCGGAGATTCAGGGATGAGCTCTCCCGCCGCGGTGCTTTGGCTCCGCACCATCCTGTTCACGGTCTGGTCCGCGTTACTCGCTCTGGCGGGCATGGCTGCAATTTTCGGACCGGCTTCGGGCGGATGGATCCGGACGCACGGTTTATGGCTTGGTACAAGTGCCGTCTGTGCCGGGCTGTTCGTGTTTATGGCGGCCGTGGCGGACCGATGGTTTCCTTCGGCAGATCGTCGTCTGGTGGCATTCACCGAGGGCGTCGTCTTTCTCGCCCTGTTTGGGGCCGGGGCCCGGTTTGTCGTCGGGCTTTGGTAGGTATCGGCGAACTCCGCCCGATACCGGAGCGAATTAGGGCACGGAGGCTGATCCTTGCGAACATCAAAGCTCACGCGGCATCGGGCCATCGGAACCACGCCGCTGATTCTGACCGTGGTTGCCGGGATGCTTCTCGGGTTCCCGACGGCATTGGCGCAGTCACCGAAAGCGGCCGACGCCAAAAAGCCCGATTCAAAGGCCGCCGATCCAAAGGCCGGAGCGCCCTCAGCCGCGGATTCGCCAAGGCTCGCCGCGGCTCCGCTTCGTCCCGCCCTTCAGGCGCCCGCCTGGACTCTTGACGACTATGCGACGCGATCGCTCCAGCGGCTGGCCGCGATCGATCTGCGGCTCACCGGCGGTCCCGACCAGCGCGACTACAAGCTCGCGACTTTTCTTCTCGACCAGGCCGCGAAGACGAAGCCGGATGATGCCGATCTCGTGCGGCGCAAAATCGAGTGCGAATGGAACGCCGGCGATGAGGAGCGTGCGGTTGAATCGACTCAGAAACTGCTCAAGCTGGACCCGTCCGATACGGTCGCGCAGCTGCGGTTGATCTCGGCCCGTATCGGTCAGTTCCAGACTGCCGAAGAGCGATTGGCGGCGTACGAACGATTCACCGGCCCGGAAGGAAAGGGCCTTGATCCCGCGATCCGCAGCCGGCTGGCGCTGGATGCGGCGCTCCTGTACCGCGAACGCAATAACGATGACAAATTCACCGAGAAGCTGAAGCTGGCGACAGCACTGGATCCGACCAACAAAGAAGCAGCCCTGGTGGCTTATACGTACTACGCGGATTCGGTGGACGACGCGGTCGGCCGGCTCGAGCTCATGAGCAACATGCTCTACGCCGACCCGCTCGACCCGCAGATCTACTTGAACATGGTGGACGAGCTCGCCTCGGGCGGCGCGTTCAACGGCGCTTCACGCCTCTTCGGCATCGCCGAGAAGATCATCAAGGCCGCCGGTTCGGATCTGCAGGGCGACATGGATCTGCACCGCCTCGCGCTGGTCTGGCAGGTGGCGGGACCCAAGAGCGTCCGCGACGAGCTGGAGCGGAGCCTGAATGCTGAACGCCACAACGCTCGGCAGGTGGCCGAGCACCAGATGGTCATGAAGGTGCCCGGCGAGGACGTGATCGATCCGAACGACGTTCGCCTGCCTCGCACCGCCGAAGTCGTGCGTGCTTTCGCGGCCTTTTCGGAGGGCAACGCCGAAGCGGTCGATACGTCGCTCACCGACCTGGCGCTGACGACCAACCGGATGATGAAAGAGGCGCCCGACGATTCCAAGCGCCCGAGAGGGGTGACGAAGGAAGACGCCCAGCAGATCTCCCGTGATTCATTCGTGGACCTTCAGATCTACCGCGGTTTGATGGGCGTCCAGGTCGACAAGATCGAGACCGATTTTTCCAAGCTTGAGCCGCCGCTCTCCGCGACCGACCTTCGACCGGCGATTCTCGCGGCAATCGTCAAAGGCGCCAAGGGCGATCACGCTGGGGCAGTGGCCGATCTGACACCGTTCGCGATCGACAAATCCAGTTCCGAATTGCCGACCGTCGAGCAGTTGAACGCGCAGCTCGCGAAGGGCATTTTCTACGAGAAGATGGGACGCAAGCCCGAGGCCGGGGCGGCGTACCGGGAAATCATCAAGCTTTCGCCCCTGACTGTGCAGGGTGCGGCGGCCGCATCTCTCTTTGAGCGGGTCGCCGGAAAGCACGAACCGGTCTTTGCCAATACCGCCGCTCTCGAAAAGGTGGCGGCGAGCATTCCCCGATGGATCGAAGACATCGTTAGCCAACCGAGGAATTTTGTGGGCGTTTCTGCCGAGCCGCTTTCGACCACGCAGGACCCGCTCTCGCCGATGCTCGTGAAGCTCTCGATCCGTAACCTGGGGGCGCTGCCCATGGGGCTTGGCGCGAACCGTCCGATGAACAGCAGGTTCCTGTTCACGCCCAATATCGACATGAAGGCCGCGGAAGCACGCAGGATGTCGAAGCCCGAAGTCGTGGACTTGGACCGGCGTTTGCGCCTGATGCCGGGGGAAACTTTGGAGGCCGTCGTTTGGGCGGACCCTGGTCTGACGGGCTGGTTCTGCGAAGATGTCGCGGCATCGGTCATACGGGCCAAGTACCGCGTCGTTCAGGGATTCGTCACGGGCCAGAGAGGGATCGATCCCGGCCCGGGCTGCGTGCAGACCGAGTTGCCCGTGATCGTGCGTACGACGCTGCCGGAAACCACACTCGGTGCGGCAGATCTGGCCGCTGAGGTCGCGAGCGCCAACGAAGGCGCGGTCGTCCGTCTCGGAGCGGCCGCCCGGGCGCTTGTCCTGGGTGAGGAATACTCAGGACGCAAGATTTCGACCGTAGACCGGGCGACGATGGCCCAGGCCTTCGCGAAGCGCTATCCGAGCCTCTCGCCAAAGGCGCGAGCGACTTTGGCAAGCGTCCTGCCGCACGCCGGCCAGGCTTCGGAATTCGGCGAGTTTGATCAGGTCGCCAAGCAGGAAACCGACGCGGACGTTCTGCCCGTAGTGGTCATCTCGCGATGCGGCAAGGCGGACGATCCGCTGCTCAAGGCACTACAGGGTTCGTCCGATCCCAAGCTCAAGCTGATCGCCAAGCTGCAAACCGAACGCCTCGAGAAGGGTGCGTCCTGCTATGCCACGCTCGGGCCCGGCCTTGAAGCGGCGCTCGAGCCACGAAGGAGCGACGCTTCCGGAAGCTCCGGCAGCACTCCGGCCGGTGCTGTGAGGTCGCCGGGCAAATGACCGCGCCGGGCGGCGAGCCTGGCAGGGCCCCTTGGGCTCGTTTGTTGCTGTCCAGCGCCGGCGTGGCTTTGCTTGCCGGCGCCGTCTTCTTCGCCATCCGCAGTTCGGCGATCGATGTCTTTCGTTCAGCGGCGGAGAAGCCCTGGGCGGTTGCGGCTCTTATCGCTCTGCCGCTGGCCTGCTTGGGTCTGGCTTCAGCGAGCTTCCGCGTGCTCACGCTGCGGTTTGGTTCTGTCGGGCGCTTCGAGATGTTCGCGCTGCTGGGCGCCGCCTGGCTGCTGAATTTCCTGCCCCTCAAACCCGGGGTCGCCGGGCGTCTTGCATATCACAAGGTCGTGAACAAGATCGATTTCCGATGCTCCGTGCTCGTGGTGGTGCAGTCGATTGTCGTCGGTCTCGCCTGCTTTGTGACGCAGGTCGGTGCCGCGCTCTTGAGCGAGGCTGTTGCCTCGCGTCTGGGGGCGGGAGAGTGGCTGCGAGGCTTGCTGATCTTCGCTCCGCTTCCGGCCGCGGCGGTTTGTGCATTCACATTTCCTCGGACCGGACGGTTTTCACCCTGCTGGCGTTACAGCGCCGCTTTCGCGTTTCGCTACGCGGACTCGCTCGTCTGGGCCGTGCGATATTGGCTCCTCTTCTGGATCGCGGGGCGCAACGTAGGCGTGAGCGGGGCATCGGCAATAGCGGGCGTGAGTCAATCTGCGTCGCTTGTTCCCATCGCGGGGAATGGCCTGGGAGTCCGAGAATGGCTCGTCGGTTTTTCGGCCCGCGTGCTGCCCAAGTGGTTTGGAGACGGAAGCGACGTGCCGCTGGCCTTCGGGGTTTCCACCGAGCTGGTGAATCGGGCCTGTGAGGTTGTTGTGGCGATCCCGGTCGGCCTGCTGTGCGTCTGGTGGCTCGCCGGCCGGAGAAGGTCCGTTTTGCCGGTTTCTGGGCCGGCCGATGCCGGCATGAGCAAGCTGTAACCGCTTTAGGTCGATGAAATCCGGCCGGGTTCAATGAGTCTGCATCCGTTTGCCTTTGGGGAACGGATCGACATGTGCCGAGAACGTGAAGGGCGGCAGGACCGCCGCCCGACCGAACACGCAAGGACGGCGGCCCCCGTGGCCGCGCGAAACGGTGGGGTAATGGTCAGCAAGATCGAGCAAGACCATCAGCGATTCCGGCAGATCGTGCAGGGCAGGATCCGACGCGACCTGCGCAAGTTCTTGTCGCGTGGTGAGCTCATCGGGCGTGAGGGTAAGCGGTTTGTCTCCATCCCCGTGCACGACATAGACATCCCCACGTTCCGTTACGGCGACAACTCCGGCGGGGTGGGCATGGGCGAAGGGCAGGAAGGTCAGTCCGTGGGCGGCGCCAAGGGTCAGGGCGGGGAGCAGGAAGGTCGTCACATCCTGGAAGTGGATGTGACGATGGACGAACTCGCGGACATCCTCGCGGAAGAACTCAAACTGCCTCGAATCAAGCCGCGCGGCGAACACAGGATCACCACGATCCGCGACAAGTACTCGGGCATTCGCCCGGTCGGACCTGCGGCACTGCGCCATTTCAAGAGAACGTATCGCGAGGCGCTCAAACGCCAGATCTCGATGGGCACGTACGACTCCGAGAACCCGGTGATCATCCCGATCCGCAACGACTTGCGATACCGGAGCTGGAACGAGGTAAAGAAGCCTCAAAGCAATGCGCTGATCGTGTACATGATGGACGTCTCGGGTTCGATGGGAGATGAGCAAAAGGAACTGGTGCGGCTGGAGGCGTTCTGGATCGACACCTGGCTGCGTCGGAACTACGAGGGAGTGGAAAGCCGGTTCATCGTGCACGACGTCAAGGCCCAGGAGGTCGACCGCAAGACGTTTTTCAGTGTTCGAGAAGACGGCGGCACCCGCATCAGCAGCGCACTTTACTGCTGCAAGGAACTGCTCGAAGCACATTACGATCCGGGAGACTGGAATACGTATCTGTTTCACTTTTCCGACGGTGACAACAGCTCAGACGCGGACAACCGTCTGTGCGTCAAGCTGCTCGACGAGGAACTGCTCCCCATCTGCAACATGTTCGGCTACTGCCAGGTCACGAGCGCGTACGGCAGCGGGAGCTTTCTGAGCGTTCTGAACGAAGCGTTCAAGGACGGCAGACCCGATGAACTCGGCCCGCGGCTGATCACGAGCAAAGTGAACGGACGCGAAGATATCTACGATTCGCTTCGGACATTCTTCAAGGCCGGCCGTTAGGCCGGGGGGCGCGTGCGATTGACCCGGAGCGCCCGTTTTGATGAGCGGACGCACGGCCCATGATGCTCCTGGTGGTTTATGCCGTGTTTGTCTGGTGGGCCGCACTCAAGTGGCGGCGGCGCCTTCTTGGATTTCTCTCCGCAGGGCTGGGCGTGCTGGGGGTTTACTTTGTCGGGCGGTTTTACCTTTGGCTGGGAGCGTTGCTGGGTGTGCAGCGGCCCGAGTCCTTTGTGATGATGCTGGTGCCCTTCGGTGGATTCGTCGGGCTGATCGGTATCTATATCGCCCTGCTGCCACGCCGGAGTGACGGATGTTGCCGCAAGTGCGGTTACAGCCTTGGGGGACTGGAGCCCGGTCTTCAGGATGGACAGCTTGTTTGCCCGGAGTGCGGCGCGCGGCACGCCTTTGCTCCCCAGCAGACTCCGGTCTGCACGCAGTGCGGGGGCGAGGTCAAACCGCACGGGCAGCGCGATTGGGTGTGCGACCGGTGCGGCCTGCATCTGCTTCACGCCGTGCACGAATGGTCGGCTTTAACCAAACACAGCCCTGTGCACGATCCCAAGAGCGAGAACGGCGAGGGGCACGCCGAGAATGAGCAGGGCGCGAAGAAGGATGAGACGTCCGGGGTCGATGGCTCCGACGAGAGGGATGGCCCCGGCCTGAGGGCTCTGGGCGATCAGTTCGTCGGCAAAGCTCAACCAGTAAAGCGATGAATCAAAGAGCTCCTGATTGCCGGGAAATGGAGCGATCACGCGGCCATCCACCTGTGCCGCAGGCTGCGTGAGCTGATCGAAGAACCAGCCGTTAGAACCGACAACAACGGCGCGCTGCTTCTGTCCGGTTGCGGCGTCGGCTTTCTCTGCCGCAAGGGCAACCGTCCAAGGACCGCGCTCGTCCGGGCCGGGGTCAAACTTGGGAAGGTCGGGGAGCGACTGTCGCCGCGCGCGGGGGGTCTGCCAGGTGCGGAGCCACGTGGATTCACCCCAAGTCGCATCATCCGCAGGGACTTCCAGAAGTATCTCCAGCTTCAGCTCAGCCCCCGGTTTTTCCGCCGGCTTGAGCGCGATCGGCCACGGGAAATACGTCGGAAGGCCGCGGAGGGCGCCCGCCAGCGGCTGGTGGGATTCCGATCGCGCGATGACGACCTTGTCTGTCTCGACCGTGCGTTTTCCGTCCGCAAAGCGCTCGGTGAAAATCGGCAGCCCACTCGGAGCGATACCGAATGCTCGCAAGGGAGTTGTAATCGGGTCGGCGTCGCCGTAGGTTTTCTGAAACGGCGGATTCAGGGAGAGGAGAATGTTTTGCCCCGTGCTGACGAGTTGTTCAAGCACAGCGCCGAGCCTTTGCGATCGCTCGAGACCGCCGCGCTGCTCCCCCGTCCGGGCGGTCGTGGTGGAGTCGGGCGGCAGGATGATGAAAACAGCGGGGCGGGACTTTCCCGGGTCGAGCCGCACGAGACCGGTCGGCTCCGATTCAAGGAGCACCGGCCATTCCACGATGTCGATTCCGCGGGAGAGCAGATTCTCGCGCAGGCGTTCGAGAAATGGCGCCTCGAGCACGTAGGGCTTTTCCTCGGCATGGACGAAGACTGCGATGGGGGGCTGGTCGAGCAGTGTCAGAGCCAGGGCCGCCGTAAGCACCTCCTCGACGCGTCGGCGTCCGTCCGCGCGGGCACCGGCGGATACCACGATCTCCTGTGCCGGAAAGAGCTCTTCGATGGGAATCGCCGAGAGCTTGTCGCCCGAAGCGGGGACGAGAATCGCTGAAGCGGCCTGCCGGAAAGCGGCGGCAACCCGGAGAACGCCGGGCCGGGTGAGCCGGGCGATGGACTCTGATGCTACTCCGAGGCGATCGCGACGCTGGCCGATCTCTTCAGCGATCAGGATCGCGCGAGCCGAAAAGGCTTCGCCCAGGTCGCTCTGACGGGAGAGCCGGCGCAACTCACCGGCGATCTGTCCGAACTGATCGGAGGCGTTTCGGATTTCTTTGCGCAGTGAGTCTGCGGCGCGGTCCGTGGCGGGAAGCTCGATCTCCCCGATCCTCGACGACAGCAATTCGTCAAGCTTCGGGATGGCCGCGGCAAGGTCTCGGCCGGCGATGCGGGAGCCAGCGGCCCGCTGTTCGAGTACGCCGCGAGCCTGCTGCACCGCGGGGGAGTTGCCGCCCGGGAGCGATCGCAGCTCGTCGAGCGACCTTGAAAGGCCGGTCTGGGCCCAGAGGGCGATCTCGTTTGCGCTGGCGGCAGCGGTTTTTATCTTATCGGCCTGGCTTGAAAGTTCCGCGCGATCTCTTTCCACAAGAGATTCGATGACCTGCTGATACTGCGCCGAACCCGAGGGCGAACCCAGGTCGATCGAGATCACTTCGAGCTTTCCAGAAGCGGAAAACCGGTCGAGCACGTCCGCGGTATCGCGATAAGCCTCCGGGCTTGAACGCCGGAAATCAGCGGCAACGATCAGTCTGGCCGGACCCGGGAGCCGCGCGAGCACCGCATCGGCACGCGGGCTCAGCCGGTGCTCGCCCGTGGCGGTAACGTCGAATCGGGGCGCAAAGCGTCCGGCCAGGACGTTGGCAAGAGAGATTGACACGACCGCGGCGAGCAGGCCGATGGCGGTCCAGAACCAGAACGAAAAGCGGCGCATCATCCGAGCCTCCGCGCACGAAGTGCGACGCCGGCCAGCACGAGCGGCAGCACGGAAGCGGCGAAAAAGAAAATGACATGACGAAGATCGATCACGCCCTTCGCAAAGTCCTGGATTCGAGCATCGAACGAGATCCAGCGCAGCGCCGGCTGCATCCACGCCGGGGCAATGCCCGGCCCGAGCGCGGACGCCAGCATGATCGCCAGCAGAATGAACAGTGAGCCCAGGAACGCCAGAGTCTGGTTGTTCGTAAGCGCCGAACAAAGCGTTCCCACGGCGAGGTAGAAGACGCCGGGAAGGAAGAGGCTGAGATAGCCCGCGGCGAGCGGGCCGAACTCGGGCGGACGCGCGGATACCTTTGCGAGCACCCAGGCGTAGAGGAGTGTCGGCAGCAGCATGAGCCCGAGCATCATGACCGCGCCCAGATACTTGCCGAGAACGATCGATGATTCACGTGCCGGCGAGGTGATCAGCGGCTCGATGGTGCCGCTGCGCATCTCTTCGCTGAAGAGCCGCATGCTGATGGCCGGTACAACCGGGAGGAGCAGCCAGCCGGCGGCACCAAAGAACGCCCGAAGGCTTGCGACGCGTCCCGGCTCAAGTACCGCGAGCGCGAAAACGCAGCCGCAGAGGAAAAGGAACAGGGCGATCGTGAACCAGCCGACCGGCAGGCGGAAATAGGAAGAGAGTTCGCGACGGGCGATGATCGTCGTTGTGCTCATGCGGCGGCGTCCTTGGTTCGGACGGCGCTTGCCTCCAGGAGCGAGTGGAAAACCCGTTCAAGGCTGGGGGCATCCGGCGCGAACGTGCGCGGAACGATCCCGACATCGTGGAGCGACCGCGCGGCTGCGGTCAGAGGATCTTCGCCGGTTGCCGCGGGGGGCCTCGTGCGGGCCCTCAGCAGCCGGAATCCGTTCTCGGCTTTGACTGACTCGGCACCCAGTATCCCGCTGGCCGATCGGATCGCGATAAGGGCTGCGGTTGCTTCATGCTCGGCAACTTCGACCCAGACAGCGGACTCGGGGGCGTGGCGTGCGCGGAGTTCCGCCGGAGTTCCATCGGCCAGAAGTGTTCCGGAAGCGATGATTACGACCCGATCGCAGGTCAATTCGACCTCGCCGAGGATGTGCGAGCTCAAAAGAACGCAGGATTCGGATGCCAGAGCGCGGATCGTTTCACGCATCTGCTTGATCTGGGTCGGGTCCAGGCCGTTGGCGGGCTCGTCAAGCACCAGCAGGCCGGGGCGGTGCAGTGCGGCGGCCGCCAATCCGACGCGCTGACGGAATCCCTTCGAGAGCGTGGAAATGCGCTTTCGGCGGACGGCATCCAGCGATCCGATCTCCAACGCGCGGCCGATAAGTGCGCGGGCTTCCCCCCGCGCAAATCCGAAAAGCCGTGCGCGATAATGCAGGTACCCCTCGACGCTCATCTCGGGGTAGAGGGGAGCGGATTCGGGCAGATACCCGATATGCCGGCGTGCCTCCTCAGGGCGGGTAAGCACCGGGGTATTGGCGACCTCCACCGTCCCGGACGTGGGAGGAAAAACGCCCGTGATTATGCGTATCGACGTCGTTTTTCCGGCCCCGTTCGGGCCCAGAAGGCCGACAACCTGCCCCCGGGAGGCGGAAAACGAGACCCCACGCAACGCATGGAAGTCGCCGTACCACTTGTGAAGATCTCGGAGGAGGAGCATGGGAAAGGGGCGGGGGGCGCGGAAGTGGGGCGGGTGGTTGGAGTCCTTTTGGGGAGTGGGACGATATCAGGGAGACCATATCAGGCGGACGACCCTGGAAAGAGTTCGGCCGACCGGCAAGCGGAGCACCAGTCGGATGTCCGACGGCCGGAAAATTGCGAGGTCGGTTACACTCGGTCGCAACGTGTTCGCAGGTATGATCGAACAGGCTGCTGGCCCGGATGCCCGACGACCGGCCAAAACTCGTGGTCTTCCCCGGCGCGGGCGCCGATGCTTCACGTTTGAAGGATCGTCTGAGACAGGAGTTTGACGTCTCGGTTGGTCATAGCAATCGCCACACGGGCGGCATGCAGGAAGCCGCCGCCCAGGGGGTCCGTCCGTTGGTAGCAGGTGAACATGGCGAGACGGTTCGCAGCGGGGCGGAAGCGCCGGTGTGGTCGCTTTCGCTTCTGAACGCCATCGGCGAGGGCGTAGGGCTGTTCCGGCTGGGCGGGGAGTGTCTGTGGGCCAATGAACTGTTCACAGGGCTGGATGCTCGGACACGCGAGCTTCTGGAGCTTGCGGCGAAGGAAGTCGGCGCAGAATTGATCGAGCAGCAGGGGCTGGGGCTGGTGACGGACGAGCGCAAGAACCGCTCCCAGCGTCTGGAGATGGCTTCGGGGGACGGTTCACGCTACTACGAGGTTTACGTGGCGCTGGTCCATCCCGGGGCGGCAGTTTCGGGCGCGATGGACCGGGAGCAACTGGTCTCGCTCGTGGTGCGCGACGTCACCGAGGCGAATCGCGTCCGACTTCGGATGGACGCGATCGACCGGGCGGGCGCCGAGCTTTTTACCCTTGATGCCGACGCGGTTCGAAAACTGAACGCCGCTGAGAGATTGAAAGTGCTGGAAGACAAGGTCGTGCGGTTCTCGCGCGACCTTCTTCGTTTTGACCATTTCGCGATCCGGCTTCTGGATCCGCGGAGCGGGCGGCTGGAACTTGTGATCAAGGTCGGGCTGCCGAGCGAATACGAGGCGTTCGATATCTTCGCCAAGCCCGAGGGCAACGGTATCAGCGGGTTTGTCGCGGCTACCGGCAAGAGCTATATCTGCGACGACACGAGCAAGGACGAACTGTTCCTGCCGGGACTGCACGGCGCGCGATCGAGCCTGACGGTGCCGCTGCGGCTGCACGACAAGGTGATCGGCATTCTGAACATCGAGAGCCAGAAGGAAGCGGCATTCGATGATGACGATCGGCAGCTCGCTGAGATTTTCGCCCGGTATATCGCGATGGCGGTGCACATGCAGGAAAATCTCGTGGTGGAACGGACCACGACGAATATCTCCGTGAGCGGGCGCGTCGAAGGCGAGCTTGCCGAGCCGTTGGCGGACATCGTGCAACAGGTCGAGTTCCTGCAGCGGGTGGTCGCCGCGGACGCTACGACGAGTGCCCACGTTGCCCGCATCTTGCGCGATGTCGAAGCGATCCGCACGAGGATGCGGGATGTGGCCAGCGGGCCCCAGACCCTCCTGGGGGTCGAAAAGGCGATGGAGAATCGCACCCTCGATCCGCTGCTGCAGGGGCGGCGAGTCCTGATCGCGGACGACCAGCCGAAGATCCGCCAGATCATCGGGAGCGTGCTCCGCAACCGCGGCGCGAAAGTGACCGTCTGCCAAGACGGCGGCGAGGCGATCCGCGCTCTGGAAACAGCACAAATCGAACAGGAAGTCCCCTACGACCTGGTTGTGAGCGATATCCGGATGCCGGATCACACCGGGTACGAGGTCTTCGCGGCGGCGAAGAAGTACCGCCCTGAGATTCCCGTCATTCTTATGACCGGCTTCGGTTACGACCCGCATCACTCGATCGTCCGGGCGAGCCAGGAAGGGCTGCAGAGCGTGCTGTTCAAGCCGTTCCAGATCGAGCAGCTCGTCGATGCTGTAAAGAAGGCGATCAAGGAAGCCGCCAAGCAGTAGCGGCACCAGGATTTCAGGCCGATTTTGTTGCGACGATGACGCGGGGCAGGTTGGCCAGGTCGCGCAGGATGCGTACGTCCCGCAGGCCGGGGGTGCTTCTCGCGATGGCTTCGGCTTCTTCGGCCCGCGCGGCGGCGACTTCGACCAAGATCAGACCGCCCTCTCGCAGCAGAGGCGCGGCGCCGGCGAAAATTGGACGAACAAAGTCGAGGCCGTCCGGTCCGCCGCGCAGGGCGATCGCGGGCTCGTGGTCCTTGACGTTTGGTTCGACGGCATCCCACTCCGAATCCGGGATGTAGGGCGGGTTGCTGACGAGGTAATGCAGCGAGCCGTGGGAGCGGGCGATGGGATGCTCCGCCAGCGGAGCGAGCAGGTCTCCCTGCAGCAAGTCAAGCCGGTCGATGACTCCTTGGCGGACGGCGTTCAGCCGCGCAACCGCGAGGGCGTCCGGCGAGATATCGGTGGCGATCGCTCTTGCGTTCTTCATGGAAAAAAGCAGAGAGGAAGCGATGCATCCCGAGCCGGTGCAGACATCGGCCAGAAGCACACCATCGCCGGCGGATCCGCCGAATCCCGAAGTGTTCCGGGCGTGCTGAAGCACGTACTCCACGATCACCTGCGTTTCCGGGCGAGGAATGAGCACCCGCTTGTCCACGGCAAACGCCAGGCCAAAGAACCAGGCCTCGCCGACCAGGTACTGAACCGGTTCGTGCTTGAGAGCCCGGGCGACAAGATCCCGCAGATTGTTTCGCTCCAGTTCCGTGGCGGGCCGGTCGGGCTCCATGTAGAGCCGAAGGCGCTGGCAGCCCAGCACGTGGCTGAGCAGCATCTCGGACATCAGGCGGGGGGATTCCAGCCCTTTGTGCGTAAAGGCCTCGCTCATCCAGGCGAGGAGCTTGCGCGTTGTCCAAGATTGAGTTGCCGTGGAACTCACCAGAACAGTGTAAGGAGCCGTTTCACCGCCGCCGAACGGTGACTTACTTGCCCTCGAACCAGTTCTTGCCCGCGTGCGCATCCACACCGAGCGGCACGCTCAGGGTCATGGCATGTTCCATCCGCTCGACGACGAACGCTCTAGCGGAATCGGCCGCCTCGATCGGCACTTCAAAGACGAGTTCGTCGTGGATCTGCAGGAGCATCTTGAGGCCTCCGGGGGCGCTGCCGGCGTCGATTTCCCGCTGGATATTGACCATCGCAAGCTTGATGAGGTCTGCCGCAGAACCCTGCACGACGCTGTTGATGGCGATGCGTTCGGCGAACGCGCGTCGGTTGGGTACGTTGCTCTCGATGTCCGCGATCGGGCGCCGGCGCTTCATGATGGTTTCGACATAGCCATAACGCTTGGCCTGCTGAATGCACTCTTCGAGGAACGTCGTGATCCCGGCGAAACGCTTCTTGTAGCCGCTGATGATTTCGGCGGCTTCTTCGGTCGGGATGTTGAGCCGGCGTGCGAGGCCGTAGGGCGTCACGCCGTACACGATCCCGAAATTCACCATCTTCGCGCCCGAGCGCTGCTCTCGCGTCACCTTCTCGATAGGTATGTGGTGAACCTGAGCCGCGACGGCGGTATGAATGTCGGCGCCCTGATGAAATGCTTCGGTGAGCCCGGGGTCTCTCGACAGGTGCGCGAGGAGGCGAAGCTCAATCTGCGAATAGTCGGCGGTGACCAGCAGGTGGCCGGGCTTCGCGACGAATGCCTTTCGGATTTCGCGCCCGATTTCGGTTCGGATCGGGATGTTCTGCAGATTGGGGTCGCTGCTGGCCAGCCGCCCGGTTGCGGCAACGGTCTGGTTGAAGCTCGTGTGAACACGGCCGGTGCGACTGTTGATCTCTTCCTTGAGCGTGACCAGGTAGGTCGAAACCAGCTTGGACAACTGGCGGTATTCGAGGATCAGCCGCGGGATCGGCGTGGTGAGGGTGGCGTCTTCACCCAATTTTTCGAGCACCTCGGCGTCCGTCGAGTTGCCCGTCTTGGTCTTTTTGATGGGCTTGATGCCCAGGCCGGTGACGTCGTCCTCGGGCGAATTGAAGAGGGCGGCGGAGAGCTGCCGGGGAGAATCCGGGTCGAAGGTTCTGCCGAGCGCCCGTTTGGATTCGGAATCGAGCGCGTCCTGGATCTGAGCAAGCTTGGTCTGAAGGCGGGCACGCTGATGGTCAAGTTCGGTGGCGTCCACCTGAATGCCGTTGAATTCCAGTTCCGCGAGCACCCCAACCAGCGGCATTTCGAGCCCGTAGTAGAGGTCAGCGAGCTCCATCGCTCGGAGCTGAGGCTGCATGATCTCCATGAGAGCCAAAGCTAGATCTGCATCGCCCGCGGCGTAGGGCATCGCGAGATCGACAGGGACCGTGTCGAAGGACCGCTGGTTCTTGCCCGAACCGATCAATTCGGATATGGAAGATTTGGTGCGACCCAGAAGCGCCAGGGCGAGCGGTTCGAGCGCATGCGAGGACCTTGAAGCATCGATCAGATAGCTGGCGATCATCGTGTCGCCGTAAAACGCGCCGTTTGTGGGAGCCTGACCACGCTCGCCGTATCCCCGGAGGTCGATGCCGGCATTTCGCAGCACGATCAGGTCGTACTTGAGATTGTGCCCGACCTTGGGCTTGTCCGGATCCTCCAGGATCGGCCTGAGGGCTTCGAGCACGGTTTTTTCGTCGAGGTGCGAACCGCAATCGGGAGAGCGAACGGGGATGTACACGCCGGTGCCGATCTTCGTGCTCAGGCTGATGCCGCAGAGCTGGGCCCGCATGGGCGAAACACTTGTGGTTTCGGTATCGACCGCGATCACCGTTGCGTGGCGGAGTTCGCTGATCAATCCATCAAGTTCTGTCCTGGTCTTGATGCACCGATAGTCGCCGCCGGGGTTTGAGATGACCCTTGGCGGCTCGAGCGCGGCGAAGAGCCCGCCATCGAGAAAATCATTTCGTGCTGCTTTGGGGGTCGGCCTCGCCTGGGATGGGGCCGGCCGCGGCAGATCGGGGGGCATGGGTGCCGACAGGCCGGCGGGCAGTGTTTCGCCACGGGCGAGCATGAGAGTTCGGACGTCGTCCTGGTAGCGGTTGAATCCGAGTTCTTTCAGGATCGGGATCAGCCGGTCGAGCTTGAACTTTGAGGCGTCCGCGTCTTGGAGTGGGAGTTCGACCGGAGCATCGTGACGCAGCGTTACGAGCTGGCGCGAAAGCCCGAGACGGGGGATCGCCTCGCGGATTTTCTCCCCGCGCTTGCCCTTGATGGTGTTGGCATTGGCAATGAGAGCGTCGAGCGAGCCGAATTCGGCGATGAGAGCGGCGGATGTTTTCTCGCCCACTCCCTCGACGCCGGGTACGTTATCGACGGTGTCTCCCATAAGTGCGAGGTAGTCGATCACCTGGGACGGCCTGAGGCCGCTTTCGGCGAACCAGTGGGCCTCGTCGATCACAAGGTCGGTGTGGACATCAAAGAGCTCGACGCCGCCGCACTCGGCGGAGGCGGCACAGAGCAACTGCTTGAGGTCTTTGTCCTTGCTGATAATGCGAATGCGCAGATCGGGTCTGAGCTTTCGGAGCTGGGTGACGACCGAGGCGATCGCGTCGTCGGCTTCGAATCCTTCGATGCCGACGGTGGGAATCCCAACCTCCTTCATCAGAGCCAGGCAGCGCTCGACCTGTGGAAAGAGATCCTGCGGCGGTTCGCTGCGGGTGGCCTTGTACTCGGGGTAGAGCTCGGAGCGGAAGGTTTCCTTGTCGCCGGAGATGTCGAGCGCGACGGCAACGTATTCGGGGCGGCCGCCGAGCTTTCCTTCTCCTCGGAGCAGTTTCAGGAGCATGCCGACGAAGCCGAACGTCATGTTCGTCGGCTCCCTCGTAACCGGGCTGGTCATCGGCGTGCGGATGGCGTGATAGGCGCGAAAGAACTGCGCGTAGCCGTCGATGAGGTAGAGGGTTGGCATGGGCGTCGGGGTTCAGCCGGCGGCGGTTGCCGCGGAATGCAGTTGACGAAGCCGGGTGATCATCGCGTTGCTCGGCTGCAGTTTGCGCCTTTTCATCGCCGCGGTCGCGACTTCGAGGAATTTTTCCCAACGGAACGGTTTTCGCCCCGCGTCGGTCGCCCAGGTAAAGCCCGGCACGCACCCGGAAACGGCGGCGGTCTGGGCGAACATGCTCCCGGAGTGAAGAACGGCGCCGGTCATGATGCGGGTGCAGATCGCGGTTTTGACATGATCGCCGATGATCGCTCCGAGAAACTGCTGCCCGGTGCGCTCGTTGCTCATTCCGGGTGAGGCGACCGAGATCACCTCGCCGTACGTGTTGAGCAGGTTGCTGTTGGTAGTGCCGGCTCCCAGATTGGACCATTCGCCGACATAGGAATCGCCCAGATGGCCGTCGTGCGCCTTGTTGCTGTAGCCCTGGAAGATCGTGCCGCCCACTTCACCCGCGACCTTGCAGTACGGGCCGATCACCGTCTGTCCCTTGATGAGCGCTTTGTCGAGTACTGTGCAGTGGGGGAGCAGCGCGCACGGTCCAATGAGCGTGACGCCGGGCCGCACCGTGACATCCTGACCGATCGCGACCGGACCGTGCTCAAGGTCGATGGTCACACCCGGATAAACGCGGGCAGTGGGATCGATCGTGAGGGCAGCGTCGCCGAAAACGATCACGCCTTGGGGGAGGTCGGGTCCTTCTCCGTCGGCGAGCAGTTCCAGATCGCTCGCGATGCAATCGTCGCGGAATGTTCGCACGTGCCATGGGCGGCTGAGCAGCGCGATGCCGGGGAGTCTGGCCGCGGGCGCGGCCTCGATCGCCCCGGTTTTCATAAATTCAGCTGCCGCGATCGGGGATACCAGAGCCGCGGCAATTTCACCTGAAGAGGCCTCTACAACGCTCTGCCCGACCTCAAGATTTGCTATGGGCTCGTAGCTGATCGGGCAGCGTCCGTTGAGCAGAAGTACCGGCTCGGTCGCGCCCTCCCACTGGTTCACCGCAAGCCCGGGGTGCTTCTCCCTCACCAGCGATTCGAGATCGGGAGGGACACGAAGGGCGGCGACCGCCAGGTCGAACGCGAGCCGCATGCGTTCAAGCGTTGTGAGCGCGCCGGTCCGGATATCGAAGCTGGCACGAAGGTCGGCGAGCGGGGAGAGCCGGCCGCCGCCGTCATCAAAGACGATCGCGGGTGTCATACGGCAAGAGTGTAGCGGCGGCAGAAATCCTGCCGCGCTGGCGGGCTCCCTGCAACTACAGTGGGAAAAGAGGAGTCGCCGTGCGCGGAATCGTCTTTGACTTTGACGGAGTGATCGTGGATACCGAGCCGCTGCACGAGCGGGCTCTGCTCGAGTGCGCCCGGGGGCGCGGGCTGGAATTCACGCATGAGCAGTACATGAACCGGCTCATCGGTCTTTCCGATCGCGAGTGCCTTCCGGTGCTGTACGGGCTGGCCGGGCGGGAGCTGAGTGAGCCGGAGCACGCTTCGTTCCTCGCGGAAAAAAAGAGCCGAGTTCAGGAGATGATTGTCGGCGGGCAGGCGAAGCCGTTCCCGGGCACGTTGCGTCTTGTGCGTGAGAGCGCGGGTCGTGTACCGATCGCGGTCTGCTCCGGGGCGATCCGGCACGAGATCGAGCTGGTGCTCTCCATGCTTGGCATTGCGGATCATTTTGTCGCGATCGTGAGCGCCGACGATGTTGTCCGAAGCAAACCCGATCCGCAGGGTTACAAAATGGCCGCAGAGGCCCTGCGGCTGCTCCCGCAGGATTGTGTCGCGATCGAAGACACTCCAACCGGCTGTCGCGCGGCCCTCGGAGCCGGATTGCGGGTCATCGCGACGGGGCATTCGTTGCCCCGTGCGGCGTTTCCGGCCGGAGTTGCCAGCTTTGTGGGATCGACCGAGGAAATCACACTCGAATCGATTCTGGCGGGGATTCAGTAAATGGGCCTGGTCGAGCGGCGTTGCTGCGGAGGCTGGATTCCAAGCGCCGCGCTCAGGGCCTGAGCAAGGAATCCAATGAGGACTCCGAGAATGCCGGTGTAGACCGCCGCCAGAACCCTCTGCAGAAGCTGGTGCGTCGGCTCCCACGGCATGGTGGGGGTGTAGATCCATCGGAAGGTATAGATCGCGACAACCACGGTCTGCGCCACGAAGTACCCCGTCATGCACATGAAGCCGACCGAGAGCGGATTGCGCTTGATGATCTGGGATCGCAGAGCGAGAATGAACTGGCCGGCAATAAGGTAACCAATTGCGTAGGGGCCCACGATTGTCACCGGTTCACCGCTGAGGACTTCGTGGGGCCAGGTCAGATCCGTGAGGACTCCGAAGACCAGGCAGATCCACAGGACGAGCGATCCCGGCGCTCCGATGGCCAGGATGGTGCAGAGAACAAAGACAAAGCTTGGCGCAATGCCGCCCCCGATCGCGAAGCTGTTCCGCAGGCCCAGCTCGAGTGAGAAGGCCACGTACCCGGCAACGGCGACGGCGATCAGATTCACCTGGAGCCTCCCCCTTCTTCGCCGACGATGCGCAGGGTGACCTCGCTGACACGGTCGACGGGCAATGTCGGAATCACCGTGATGACTTTTCGCAGCGGGCTTGAGGGATCGGTCTCCACGGTTTCCACGCGCCCCACGATGAGCATCTGGGCGTTTCTTGGCCAGCGGGGATCGTCCAGCCGGACCGTAAACCCAACCGCCGGCGGCTTGAAGCCGTCCGGACCTTCAGGCGACTCAACCTGGCCGCGCAACCTTCCGTCGCCGGTGGGCTCGAGGAGGCAGCGCAGGCTCGAACTGGTTGATTCGTCGAGCATCACCCGGGCGGAGACCTTCCCGGCGCTGCGTGCTGTGATGGGCAGAATAAGCGCGGTGGGGCCGGAGACCGAGGCAACCCGCCCGATGATCTGGAGCCCGCCCGAGACCGCCACCGTGCCATCGGTGACGCCGCGTTTTTCATCCGCCCGGACGCGCAACAGGCCGCTGGAGAGGTCCGAAGAGGTTCCCACAACGGGCGCAATCAGCTGCCGGAGCGCCGGCTGATCGGGGGACGCCGCAAGCCCGCGTTGCAGTTCCTCGATCTGTCTGCGGAGCTGGTCGATCTCGCGTTCGTGCTGCAGTGCCAGAGTCTTCCAGTATTCTCCGAGTTCGCGGTAATTCCGCTCGGAATCGCTCTCGCCCGCGTTTTTTCTGGCCGGCATCAGGAATCGGATTGCCGCCGAGACCGGGGCACTGCCGGGAGTAAAAAAGATCGTCGTGAGATTTCCGAACGTGCCCATCCAGCGGATCCACTGCAATGGAAGCAGGCTCAGAACTATCAGACCGAGGACAATCCCCGGCATGAATAGCCTTCCAGTTCCGGATTGTGGCGGCAGTCTCGACATGCTCCCTGTCAAGATCTCCGTGATTCCGCCGGACTCCGTTCCGGCACGCCCACTCCCGTCCACCTGACGCTGACCAGCAGGTGCATACCCGCTGCTGATTCACGCCACGACTAGCGGGACATGTTGTCCTCGAGGGAATCCTTCCAGACGTCCATGTTCTCAAGGTAGACCGCGGTGCCGCGTGCGACACAAGTCAGCGGGTCTTCGGCCAGCCGTGTTGCCAGACCTGTCGCCTTCTGGACCACCTGGGGCAGGCCCCGCAGCAGCGAACCGCCCCCGGCCATGGTGATCCCGTTTTCGACGAGGTCCGCCGCCAGTTCCGGCTCGGCCTTTTCCAGAGTGCGTGTGACCGCTTCGATGATCGCGGTCACGGGTTCCTGGAGCGACTCGCGAATTTCCTCGCTTGTGACGACCGTCTTGCGGGGCAGGCCGCTGATCATGTCGCGCCCGCGCACTTCCATGGTTGTTTCGGGCTGGAGAGGCGAGGCGCTCCCGATCTCGATCTTGATGCGCTCCGCGGTCTGCTCGCCGATCATCATGTTGTACGTGCGCTTCATGTGATTGATGATCGCTTCGTCCATGTCGTCGCCTGCGACGCGCACGGATTCACAGGTCGCGAGGCCGCCGAGCGAGAGGATTGCGACCTCGGTGGTGCCGCCGCCGATGTCGACGATCATCGTTCCGGTTGGCTCTGTGAATGGAAGACCGGCGCCGATGGCGGCCGCGAGGGGCTCTTCGACCAGGTAAATGCGGCGGGCGCCCGCGTTCTCCGCGCTCTGGAAGACCGCCTGTTTTTCAACTTCCGTGATGCCCGAAGGGATCGAGATGACCACGCGCGGTCCGAAGATCTTGCTCTTGCCGTTCACCTTTCGGATGAAATAGCCGAGCATGGCCTCGGTTATTTCGAAATCGCTGATTACGCCATCCTTCAGCGGGCGGACGGCAGTGATGCTGCCGGGCGTTTTGCCGAGCATCTCCTTGGCCTTCCAGCCGACCGCTTCGCCATTGTGAAGAACGGTGTTGGTGCCCTTGATGACGGCGACGACGCTGGGTTCGTTCAGAACGATTCCCTGCCCACGCACGGCCACGAGGGTGTTGCACGTCCCGAGGTCAATCCCCATGTCCACGCTGAACAGGCCGAGTAGTCGATCAAAGATTGGCACGCGTACTTCGCCTCCGGCGAATGGAGTTCTTCTGTTCAGGGACTTCCAGTCCCGAATAGTCCCCGGACCAGAGGCCCGGGACAACAAATCTACCACACATTATCGGCACTCCAAACCATCGACGGTGAAAGGCCTTGCACGAAAGGGGCAGGGCGGGGCTTGCAGTCCAAAGCGGCCCCGCAGGCCCCGGATTGGCTTTGCCAATGAGAAAGACCCCCGGAAGTGCCTCCGGGGGTCATGTGGTGTCTCGAAAAGTGCTTTAGCGGTTGCCGAGCGCGAAATTGGGTGAGGGGCTGCCGACGCTGGCCGAAGTCTCGCTGGGCTTGGTCGCCGGGAGGTTCTTTACGTCCTCGGGCTTGACCTCGATGACAGGGACCTTGGCCTTGGGCATGGAGTTGACTTTCGCGGTCGGGACGCGTCCATCGAGTTCAACCCGGGCCCTGTTCTCGTAACTGTTGACCGTTGTGGTCCTGGCCAGAGATTCAAGCTGCGCTTCCTGCCGGGCGCGGATATCGGCCACACGGACGTTGACCTGGTCCAGGCTCTCGGCGCGGTAACGGCTGTGCTTGTCGATGGTCGCCTGACGCTTGCTCATCATTTCGATCATGCGGTCGTTGCGGGCGATGGCATCGACCTGACGATCGAGCTGCCAGAGCTGGCTCTGGAATTGACCCTGCTCGGTCTCGAGCTGGTCCAGCAATGTCGCCAGACGGCTTTCCTGCTGGGTGAGGTAGCCCAGGTCGCGTTCGATGTCCGCGACGCGGTTGGTGAAGGCGGCGGCGTGCTGCTCGACCGCGGTCACCTTGGCATAGGCCTGGTCAATACCGAGCGTTTCACCCGCAAAGCGGACGGCGAAGACAGGGGCGTTGGCGTCGGAGCCCGAGGTGTAGACGCCCGTGGCGCTCGAACGGAGATTCTCGGCCTTGGCGACCATCGCGCGGAGCGAGGACAGGTCGGCCGAGGCGAGTTCTGCCGCACGCTGATTCACATCGTGGTCGCGGTTGAGCTGACCGATCTGCGTCCGCAATTCGGCAAGGTCGCCCCGGACTTCCGCGATGCGGGCCGGGTACTGACCCTCGAGCTTTCGGAGCTGAGACCGCAGCGCCACCGGGTCCTTCACACACTTGTCGATCTGGCCGTGGATCGAGTCGCGGGTCTGCGTGAGCAGAGCGATGGCACGATCCGGACCGGCGATCACAAGGCCGGCCCCGGCAACCAGGCCGGCGATCAAACCGAAACGAACGAGTCCTTTGACGAAGCACATGGCCGAGCCTCCCTTAGTGGGTTGGTGCCCCCGACCCGCATTCCGGGCGTGTCGGGCGGGATGAGGTCCCGCAACACCTTCTTGGGAGTCGGCCCGCTCGAATTTCACATCCGGAGAACAATTTGCGCGGAATCCGCCGCGCGGTCCGGAAAGCTGCGATTGCCCGCTGACTGAGCGCCGGTAGCGCTGATTCGGGCCGATTCGTCGTCTTTTCCCGCGATATGGCTGATAAAATAACGGAGTCCGTGGCGGGCAGAAATCGGCCGGCATTCAAACCGACAACAAAGGGCTCATGCTCAACTCGCTCACAACAGGCTTTGTTGACCGGCTCAGGGCCAACGACCAGGCGGCGTGGTACGAGCTCTGGGAAACCTTTGGTCCCGTGCTCCGGGCCCAGTTGACCAAGTGGGGTAAGGGACGCATCGGGCCCGAGACCGTGAAGGATCTGTCGCAGGAGACGCTCGCCGCCCTGTCGGATTCGATCGACCGGTACGACCCGCGAAAGGGAGCCCGTTTTTCGACCTGGCTCCTTGCGATCGCCAAGCACGTCCTTGGCGATGAGATGGACCGGCGCGGGGCGCTCAAGCGGGGCAGCGGCAAGAAGACCGGGGAATTCGACGAGTCCTGGATGGCGGCGGCTCGATCGGCGCTCGGTGCGGACGAGGTGTACGAGGCCGCCGTTTTTCGGGCCAAAGTCGAAGCGGCGATCAGGATGGTGCAGAAAGAGAGCGATTTTACCGACTTTGCGATCTATTCCATGCGGGTCTTGGAGTGCAAACCGGGCAAGGAAGTCGCGGAAGCGCTTGGGATCAGCGAGCCGACAGTGAGCCGCCGGCTGGCGAAGGTTCGAGAATCGCTGCGGCGCAGGCTGGGCGAGGTCATCATGACGTACAGCTTCACTGAGGAAGAACTGACGGAGGCAAAGCGAAATGGCCTTGATCTGAATCCCAAGGAATCTTCCGGACCCGAGGATGACGCCTCGTTTGATGATTCCATTGCCGAGATTTACCACCGGCAGCTGGAACTCCGCAAGACGCTGACCGTCGGGTTCTGAAAAGGGCTTCCCCGGGGATTTCCCGGGAGGGCCGGGATTCGAGGTGATGCATGACCCCAAGCGGAATCGGAATAGGCATACTCGGCATCGTCGGCGTCATCCTGGCGGTGGCGATCGCCGTGCTGCTGATTTCGTACCTGATCATTCCCTTTTTCCGCGTCATCGCGTGGATCATCTCGCGGGTGGTGCAGTTCATCTTCGGGGAATTGCGGGACCTGGTCCGTACGGTCGGCGCACTGCTGGCGACGCTTCTGTTTGCCCCCCTGGTTGTGATCAACATCCTGCTCGGGCGCTGGTCGGCTTCCGCGCATTTCGGGAATTCGGTGAAGGCGGAGCTGGCCATTGCCGGGGCCTGCCTCTACCGGATTGTGCTGGGGCATCCCGCCCGCCTCTTTGGCGCCTCCGGACTGGTGGAAGGCATCGAACAGCGATTTCCCGAGGCCGTGGCCCATGCGCCGACCGCGGACGCTCCGAAGGGCAAGGGTGGCCGTCAAGGACAATTCGAGGGGTATCGGATTGTCGGCTCGCTTCCGACCGGAGGCAGCGGCAGCAAGCTTTACATCGCCGAGCCCGATCCGATCAAGCGGGCCGCGCTCGAGCGTTCGGGGTTTCGTGATGTCGATCAGGTCGTCATCAAGAGCTTTGCCGTGGATGACGGCTCCAACCTCCCGAATATCGTTCGCGAATCGAGGGCGCTCGAGGCGGCAAAGAAGCTCGGGCTGGTGCTCGATCACGAGCTCAGCCCGGCCAAGTTCTATTACGTCATGCGTTATGTCCCCGGACAGACGCTCAACACGGTCATCCAGCACATGCACGCCCAGAGCGATCCAAGCCTGCAGGGCATGGACGACCGCAACCTGCGGAACGCTCTTGGCTACGTCGCGGACCTGGTTTCGACGCTCGATCAGTATCACCAGGGCGGGCTCTGGCACAAGGACGTCAAGCCGGAAAACATCATCGTCGAGCAGTTGCACGGTGCGCCGCGTGCGCACCTGGTCGACTTCGGCCTCGTCACGCCGCTGCGCAGCGCGATGACCCTGACGACCCACGGCACCGAGTATTTCCGTGATCCGGAACTCGTCCGTCTGGCGCTGCGGGGCGTGAAGGTGCATGAAGTCGATGGCGCGAAGTTCGATGTTTATGCCGCCGGCGCGGTGCTCTTTGCCACGATGGAGAACAGCTTCCCGGCTCACGGCGTCCTGAGCCAGGTGACGCGTCGGTGCCCCGAGGCGATCAAGTGGATCATCCGCCGTGCCATGGCCGACTATGACAAGAGGTATACCTCCGCTGCCCAGATGCTGGCCGACCTGAACGCTGTCCGTTCGGCAGCCGATCCCTTCTCGATGAAGCCGATCGATCTGCCGAGCATGCGGATCGCCGGTGGCGGTGCGGAGATTCCGCCCCCGATACCGCAGGCGGAGCCCGCCTTCGCGGGCGCCCACGCCGGAGCCGCTCCCGAATCGGTGCGTGTCGCCGCCGCATACGCCTCCCCGGTCGGGCCTTCGCCCGCGGCACCCGCCCGTCCGGGCCGGCCCGACATCCGCCTGCTCAATTGGTGGACCGGTGAGCACGTGGTTGTTCCTGAAGCTCCTTCCCCGAATCCGACCCCCCAATCGCCCTTCGAGAACTTTGCTCGTGCGGCCGGAGCGAAGGTTGAATTCGCCGTGGACCGCGCCTTTGCGGCCGCCGAGCGGGCTTCTGGTTCTCCCAAAGTTCGGCATGCACGCCGTTCGGCACGTGAGCAGGTTGAGATTGCCCGCGCTCGTATCCACGCGAAGCGGGAGAAGATGCGGTCGTTCCGGTCCGTCGCATCCGCCGGGCGCTACACAAACAAGCCCGGTGGAGGCTCCGCTGCGGGCACGGCGATCTTTATCGGGAGCATCGCATTCCTGTTCTTGATCCTCCGGGGCAACGGCATTTTCAACTGGAGCAGCGGCAGTTCGGCGCCGGCGGCACAGTCGGCTCTTCCGGCAATTCAGCGCGACGGAGCGATGGAGACGATCCGGCTCGCCTCGGTCGGTTCGGCGGATACCGAAAAGGCCGCCAAGCCCTCCAGGACAACCCGCTCAAAGAGAGTCAAAGCCGAGACGCCGGTGCTTGCAACTTCGCCTCTGCCTGCGATCGTTCCCCAGGGTACAACCGCTTTGTTCGTGAGCGACCTGCCGACCCCGCTCAATGACGAGTCCTCCAAAGCGCTAAACGCAGTCATCGATGCTCTGAAAGAAACCGGGCTCGATCTCAAAGGCGACACTCCCGATACCAAGGCCGACGACGAGGAAACGGTGGAGCGGCTCGCAAAGGCCCGCGTCGCTGTTTCCGGGCTGGAGGTTGCCTCTCCCGAGTTCCGCGACCGTCTGAGCGAGTGGGCCGGGGAAGAGCACGCGGACATGGTGATCTGGCTGCGGCCTCAGAACGATGCTTCCGGCAAGCCCGACCCGACCAAGCTGCCGATTGCGTATGTCATCGCATCTCCCAATGCCGGGGAAAGTGCTCGCGACGCCGTGAGGGATGCGATTGCGGCGGCGCTCAAGGTCGGGAAGTAGGCCGCTGTTCGCGAAGCCCTTTGCGGTCAGCCTGAAGATTCCGACTGCCATGAAACTTGCTTGAGGGCTTCGAGCGCCGCCATTGCTTTGCCGCCGTAGATCGATTCCCGGGCCAGGCGCAGTCCGTCGCTGATTTCACGCGCGAGGTCCGCGACGACAAGTGCCGCGGCGGCATTCAGGAGCACGATGTCGGTCTTCGGGCCGGCATCGCCCCGCAGCACGGTCCGGACGGTCCCGGCGGCGTCTTCGAGAGATTCAACTTGTAGTTCGCTCGCCGAAACGCGCGCAAGACCAAAGGCCCTCGGATCGATCCGCTCGGTGCGCACGCCCCGCGGATCGACCTGAGCGACAATGTTTTCTCCGGTCGTCGAGAGCTCGTCAAAGCCTTCGAGACTGTGCACAACCATCGCGCGAACGCATCCGAGGCGGGCCAGGGCGCCCGCGACCAGTTCCAGCTGCTCCGCTTTCGCCACTCCCAGCAACTGACGCTCCGCACGTCCCGGGTTTGTCAACGGACCCAGCAGGTTGAAAATCGTGGGCGTTCCCAATTCCCTGCGTGCCGCCGCCGCGTGCCGAGCGGCGGGATGGTGCTGGATCGCGAAACAGAAACACAGTCCGGCGTGCTCGAGGCAATGTGCCTGCACCCGCGGCGACGCCTCGATGTTGACTCCGAGCGCGGCGAGAATCTCCGCGCTACCCCGCCCCGTGCGGCTCCGGTTGCCGTGCTTCACAACCTTCGCTCCCGCTCCGGCAGCGACAATGGCGGCAATTGTGGACACGTTAAAAAGCTTCGGCGCGCCACCTGTTCCGCACGTATCGATGATCTGGGGTTGCAGCGCGGACGGAACTGGAACCTGGCTCGCATGCCGACGCATGACCCCTGCGGCGCCCACCAGTTCGTCAATCGAGACCTGCCTTGCCGCAAGGTTCTTCAGGAATGAAAGAACCTGCTCATGGCTGAGCCGGCCGGAAAGCAGTTCTTCGATTGCAAAGGCGCACTCCCCGACGCTGAGCGTATTTCCCTTCGCAAGGGTTTCGAGAATCGGGTCGATGGAGTCGGGGCCTGCTGGCATCGCCAAAGGTAGCCAATCTCATCGGATTGCACGGTTTTTCGGACGCTCCCTGCCCTGCTGCCGGGAGGAAGCGATTTCGGTCGCAGCGCTCCTTCCCCGATACAATTCGAATCTCACCACACGAGGAGTCGCCTTGCAATGACGACCGCTCCGCGACAGGCCGTTTCGCCCTCTCATGTCAAGCAGCCAATCGACCCGCAGGCCGTCACCATCTCCGGCCTGGTGCTCGACCCCGCCTACGCGCCCGACGCGCCCAGCGAGTCTCTCAAGCACATCGCCCGCGACATCGCCGCTCCGGGTCAATACCCCTACACCCGCGGCCTCTTCCCACAGGGCTACCGCACCCGCCTCTGGACCATGCGTCAGTTCGCCGGCTTCGGCTCCGCCGACGACACCAACAAGCGCTTCAAGTACCTCCTCGAACAGGCCAAGTCGTCCACCGCCGCCAACACCGGGCTCTCGACCGCGTTCGACCTGCCCACGCTCATGGGCCGCGACAGCGACGACGAGCTCTCCGTCGGCGAGGTCGGCCGCTGCGGCGTCGCCATCGACACCATCGAGGACATGCACCGCCTCTACGCCGACATCCCCGTCGGCAACGTCACCGTCTCGCAGACCATCAACGGCCCCGCCTGCGTCATCTGGGCCATGTACCTCGGCATGGCCTTGCAACGCGGCATCTCCTGGACCACCCTCGGCGGCACGCTCCAGAACGACATCCTCAAAGAGTTCCACAGCCAGAACGAGTTCATCTATCCGCCCGAGCCCAGCGTCAAGCTCGTCGTCGACACCATCGAGTTCCAGTCGCTGTTTGTGCCCAAGTGGAACTCCGTCTCCATCAGCGGCTACCACATCCGCGAGGCCGGCAGCACCGCCACCCAGGAACTCGCCTTCACCCTCCGCGACGGCATGGAGTACGTCGAAGCCTGCGTCGAGCGCGGCCTCGACATCGATTCTTTCGCGCCCCGCCTCTCCTTCTTCTTCAACAGCCACAACGAGTTCTTCGAGGAGCTGTGCAAGCTCCGCGCCGCCCGCCGCATCTGGGCCCGGGCGATGCGTCACCGCTACGGCGCCAAGAACGAACGCTCGTGGTTCATGAAGACCCACGTCCAGACCGCCGGCTGCAGCCTCACCGAGCAGCAGCCGCTGAACAACATCGTCCGCGTCGCCTATCAGGCCATGGCCGCCGTCCTCGGCGGCTGCCAGAGCCTGCACACCGACAGCATGGACGAAACTCTCGGCCTGCCCACCGAGCAAGCCGTCACCGTCGCGCTTCGAACGCAGCAGATCCTCGCCCACGAGACCGGCGTCACCCGCGTCGCCGATCCGCTCGGCGGCTCGTGGTTCATCGAACAGCTCACCGACACGATGGAACGCGAAGCCCTCCGCTACATCAACGACATCGATCACATGGGCGGCTACACCAATGGAGCCTCTCGCGTCAGCGAGAGGTCCGACCCCGCCACCGACCTCTCCCAACACGAGGCCTACGCCCTCAAGACCGGCTACGGCCGCGGCGTCATCAACGGCATCAACCGCGGCTACTTCCGCCGCCAGATCGCCGAGGCGTCCTACCGCTTCTCCGAGGAGTGCGAAGCCGGCGACCGCATCATCGTCGGCGTCAACGCCTACAACGAAGAGAGCGGCGACCGCCCCATCGATATCCTCCAGATCAGCCACGACGTCGAAACCAACCAGTGCGACCGCCTCGCCAAGTTCAAGAAGGCCCGCGACGCCGCCAAGGTGCAGCGCGCCCTCGAGAACATCCGCAAGGCCTGCCAGGGCAAGCCGCAGCCGTTCGTGAACGCCGAGCTCTCGACGCTCATCCCCAGCGGCCGCCTGCACGCGACCAACGTGATGCCAGCCTTGGTCGACGGCGCCCTCAGTGGCTGCACCATGGGCGAGATGGTGCAGGCGATGGCCGATATTTACGGGCGGTACGCCGGCGGCCCAGAGTGGTGATTTCAGCTGACGCGGACTCTTTCTATTCTCGGCTTTGGCGCATTTGGTCGATTTACGGCCGAACATGTCGCGCCGCACTTCCCGACGCGAGTGCACGATTCCAAAGGCGTATCCGTTGAGGCTTTGCCTCCGGGCGTCGAAGTTGAAGACCTGAACAAGGCCGCCGGCAGCGACATTCTGGTGCTGGCAGTACCTGTCCAGCGGATGGAGGCCCTTCTCAAGCAATTAGCACCCCTCCTCGCTATGCGCAAGACGCCCGCTCTTGTATTGGATGTGGCTTCGGTGAAAGCCCGG
Source organism: Planctomycetota bacterium (assembly GCA_018242625.1). GTDB lineage: Bacteria > Planctomycetota > Phycisphaerae > Phycisphaerales > UBA1924 > JAFEBO01. Next base: position 339,374 of record JAFEBO010000012.1, on the reverse strand, counting down.
CCCGTCGCGCTGATGCGTGATCTTCTGCCGCCTCAAACCGAAATCATCGGGACCCACCCTCTCTTCGGCCCCCAGAGCGGCAAGGACGGAATCGCAGGGTTTCCAATAGCGCTCTGCCCGGTCCGCGTGGGGCCGGAGAGTCTTACGTGCGTCCGGAGTTTTCTTTCAGGAAAGCTTGGACTCAAAGTGATCGATGTCGACCCCGAAGAACATGACCGCCTGATGGCGTACGTGCAGGGCCTGACGCACCTCATCTCGCGTGCGGTGGGGGAGATGCCGCTGCCGCACACGGAACTGGCCACCGCGGCGTACCGGCGCTTTCTCGATATGCGAGGCAATCTTGCCGGCGACTCGTGGGACCTCTTCGTGACAATCGAGCGCGAAAATCCTTTCGCGCCGGACGTACGCAGGCAGCTTCGGGAAAAACTGGAGGAAATCGAGCAAAGGCTGAATTCCGGCGGCCGATGAGCGGCCGAACGCCGACCGGTCGCTTGTGAAAGCCGTTCTGCACGGGTACGCTCGTGCGACATGGCCGCTTTCTCACCAGTGTCCAGGCGAATCCGCAATGCCCAGCGTTATGTGCGGGTGCTCGAGGTTCTGGCAAGGCACGGCTTTGCGGATTTCGTCGAGCAGGTCGGGCTGCACACACTGATCGATCGCGGGCGCGAGATCCTCGGTGCCGCGACACGACCGGAACAGACGAACCTGCCCCGCAAGCAGCGGGTGCGGATCGTCATGGAAGAGCTCGGGCCGACCTACGTCAAGCTCGGTCAGGTGCTGAGCACCCGGCCCGATCTGATCCCGACCGAGTGGGCGGACGAGTTCAAGAAGCTGCAGTATGACGTGCCCGGTGTTGAGTTCGATGTGATCGAACGCATTCTGCAGGAGCAGTTTCCCGGCCGCTTCGGAAAGCTGTTCCGTTCGGTTCAGAAGAAGCCGCTGGCCGCCGCCTCGATGGCACAGGTGCACCGGGCCCGACTGCACGACGGCGCGAGGGTTGTGCTCAAAGTCCTCCGCCCCAATATCCGCGAGATCATCGACGCCGACATGGAGATCCTGCACTCGCTCGCGGATCTTGCGGAAAAGCACTTTTCCGATCTTGGGTACAGCCCGACCGACGTCGTCAACGAATTTGCGAAAGAGATCGCCAAGGAGACCGATCTACACCACGAGGGCCGCTCGACCGAGCGGCTGAACGGCTTTTTCTCCGAGGATCCCGGAATCGTCTTTCCCAAGGTTTACTGGGAGGCGACCACCGCGAGCGTCCTGTGCATGGAAGAGATGCGGGGGATCGTTCTCGCCAGGGCCAAGCCCGGGGAGATCAGTGAAGCCGACCGGCGTCATATCGTCGAGAACGGTGCCCGGGCGGTATTCAAGCAATGCCTGGAATTCGGATTCTTCCATGCCGATCCCCATCCGGGCAATCTGATCGCTCTTCCCGACGGGCGACTGGCCTTCATCGACTGCGGAATGACGGGCGAGATTGACTCCCGCACCATGCGCCAGCTCGCGGATCTCGTATCCGGAGTGGTGACCGGCGATCTGGACCGGGTCATCGGAGTGGTTGCCGCCCTGGGCGACATCGGTCCCGAAAAGCTCGAAGACAGGGCGCTGCGGGCGGACGTTCAGGCAATCGTTTCGCAATTCCAGTCCGCTCCGCTGGAAAGCCTGAACTTGGGGCAACTCCTGCAGGATTTCTTCGGGGCCCTTCGGGCCCACAGCATCCGCTGCCCGGCCGATCTTGTCTTTCTGATCAAATCGCTGACAACGATCGAGTCGGTCGGCCGCGAGTTGGACCCCTCGTTCGACATGATGAAATTCGCCCGGCCTTACGTGGAGCGGCTGGTTGAAAAGCGTTACAGCTTTTCCGCGATCCGGGCACGCATGCAGCGGAGTTTCCTGCAGTACGCCGAACTCGCGGAAGACCTTCCCGGCGAACTGCGGCCCCTGCTTTCTCAGCTCCGGAGGAACAAGCTCGGCGTCAATATCGAGCACCGCGGGCTCAACCGGCTCACACAAACCATCGAGCACGCGAGCCGCAACATCTCCTTCGCGCTGATCATCGCCGCGATGCTTGTGGGATCATCAATTCTGATTCTTGCATCGCGGAACGTTGGAATGGGAGCTCTCACGGCGATCGGAATCGCCGGGTTCCTCGCCGCGGTCGTTCTGGTCGCTTTTATGATCGTTTCCAACCGTCGCAGACGCGAAGGCTGATGCCTCACCGGGACTTGGGACGGGGCGCTCGCTTGCCCGCTCTGCCGCCTTTTTTACTTTTTTTCTTCGTTGTACGGGATGATGACGCGGGGCGCGGCGATGCTGCTTCACCGACTCCCTCCAGCAGCCCGCTCATGGCCCATGCGAGCTGGCCGGCCACGGACCGGGCGGCCGAAACCCCCGCTTTCGCCGTGTCTTTGGTCAGGCCGGCGTAGTTGCCCCCAGCGGCTTTGTCAGCCCGGCGCACAGAATCGCCCACAGCCTTCCCCGTGCGCTTGGCACGTTTCACGGCAGAGTGAAGTTCCTCGCCGAGTTCGCCGGAGGTCCTGCTGGCGAACGAACTGACCGCGTGAAGCAGGTCGTCCTTCGCGGCGATCATCTTGCGTCCGGCCGCCGGAGCCGACTTGGTAGCGATTGTCGAGCCGCGGTCCTTGACTCCCGCGACGGTGTTCTTCCCCGCCGAGGCGATCGCCAAAAAGGCGTCCTTCAGTCCCGAAAAGACTCCCCGCAGCGCGCTCTTTCTCTCCGCCGGAATCGAGTGATCCACAGCATCGCTGATGCCTTCCAGGGCTCCGTACACAACTCCGCGCACGTCGTTACTGGTGATAGAGCGGCCCTTCAGCGCCTTGACCGTCATGTCTCGAACACGTGATCTTGTTTTGTCGGCCTTTGTCTTCTTTGCCATGGGCATCTCCGTCGGGTTGCCAGAGGATACACCCGCGGAGTCAGGCGAGAGTTTTCGCGGATCGCGACAGATTCAGGGGCACAGGAACAGGTCGTAGGCATTGGCGAAGAGGACAAAGTCCGAGTCATCGGTCGAGCCGTCACCGTTAAAGTCTCCCAGCAGGCTCGTCAATTCCTCGTAGGCTCCCGCGAAGAGCACAAAGTCCAGATCATCGACCTGCCGGTCCAAGTTGAGGTCCCACGGGCAGGGAGTTCCCGAGATCGTGAAGTCCGCATCGCTGATGTCGGTCCCGACGTTACCGTCGAGGTCCCGCACGGTAATGCGAATGCGTCCTTTCGCCGTCGGAATATTGGGAACGGTCCAGCTTCGGGTGCCCGTATCCGCGATGTTGGACGCGATGCTCAGCGGGAATGAGACGCCCCCGTTGGCCGAGAAGGAGAGATCGATCGTGCCGATGTCCTTGTCGTCGTCGGTGAGCCAGTTGAGCTGGAAATTCTGCCCGGGAGCGAGAGTGGCGGCGCTGTTCAGAACGCTGATGTGGGCGCTGGGGCCCTGGCCGTTCACGCCCGGCGCGCCCGCGGCCGCCGGAACATGCATCACGATGCAGTGCATCACTCCCGCGGCACTCGCGAGCGCATCGCAGGGAATCTGGACGATCGTCTTGTCGGGCGTGCCGTTGTTGTCGAAGTCAAACGCCTGACTGACGGCGTTCAGCGCCTGGGTGTTGTGCCCCGCATTTGTCATTGTTGAGTTCGTATAGGTCGGCAGCAGGACAAGGTTGTTGCAGACAACCATGTTGGCGTAGGTGTAGTGCACTCCGCCGAGAGATCTGGCGGGTGTGCGGAAGACCGTATAGCCCATCGACGTCAGCGTGGTCGCGGCATTGTCGCAGATCACATCCTGCGTGGATCCCGCGTTGCTCGGCCAATCGCTGATGATCACCCTGTTGTCCGAGATGATCTGCATCCACATATCGATGTGCTGGGTGCTGTCGATCGAGGTTGGGAACGGGGGCAGGATGGTCGTGTTGACGTTCTGAAAATCGTGCCAGGTGTTGATAATGTCCGTCGGGCTGAGAGAGGTGTTTTCATTCTCGATCAGTTCCGTCGCGAACGAGCGGCCGATCGAATCAAGATGAAAGTTCCCGCCGCCGTGCGTCATTCCCAGGTCGTACACGGGAAACTTCTTCGTCGCAAATCCGGATGGCCCGAACCACGCCGGGAACGCGTCGTCATTGGGTCGCGGACGGTTGTAAACGTGATCCACGATGCCCCGCACCGCTCCCTGGCCCGGAACATTCCGAGTCCCGATGTATATAAAGCGCGGTCCGTAGTCGCGGATCCAGATGGAATCGGTCGTGCGCACGAAGAACTTCACCCTCGCCATGTTGGCGCCGGCGGATGTCAGCGAGGATGCCACGGACGTCTGCTCGGCCGCGGTATCCACAACCATGTACACGTCAGCGTTGCCGGTCGTCGTGATGTGCTTGGCCATCGTCGCCAGAATGTTGTTCTGAGCAGTGGTGCCATCCCAGGACATCAGGATGGCCTGGCAGGGCGCGTACTCCCCAGGGCACTGAATCGGTCCCGGCGGACGGACGCCTCCCACGCGATCTGTAAACGGGCCGGAAGGAAGCGGGTGCGATTTCAAATACTCACGTTCGGCCGGAGTCAACGAACGCGGAATGTCGGCCCCCTCCGGATAAACCAGCTTGCCGTCCTCAATCGTGGGACCCTTCCGGACGGCAGGCTCCGCCGCAAATGCAAGCAGCGTGGGGGTGAGGGCGAGCGCGAGTGGTGAAAGAAAGCGCATGTGATTTCGTTTCCTGAAGTTGCTTCCCGGGTGCCGAATCGTGCCCGAATCCACCGGACCCGCCTTTTTCAGGTTATCGAGGCGGGAATCTGAACGCAACAAAAAACTGCACGCCTCCTGCTCGCGACTCCAGTTGCAGTCGCGGGAACAGCACCAGAATCGGCGGTTTTGCGGGCATGCTCCCCGCTGGCGGCGGCCGTCCCTGCCACCGACAGCGCGGAAAATCACTTCTCACCAAGAAAAACTTTTGCGATTGCGTTGCCCGTCCCATTCCCAGTTATTCCACAATCTTCCGGCAAAGTCCGCGTGTGGTACTCACTTGCGTTTTCGCGACTTGCCGTCGGCCCCACCCTCGGGAGCGACAGCCGCCACTCTTGCGCTCCTGAAAGAAGTAGTGCTGCGATTCGAAAAACCGGAGTGCTCGCGCTTGAACCGCGCGGGCCGCCGGGGAGTATGAATTCCTGTCCGCGGCGAAAGCCGAGACGTTCGTGTTCAAGGGTGGGTGTGTTGAAAAAGGGGAAAAATGAAAAGCGATTCTAAAGAAGTAGCGATCGAAAACCGTCTTGCCGCCGCCGAGGCGCAGCGCGAAAACCAGATTCTCGACAGAATCCTCCGTGACATGGAGCGAATCAAGACACAGTCGCCGGCGCAGGTGGAAACCCGCGGCCCCCGCCTGGTGCTGGTCTACGGCTGAGCGTCATCAGGCACCCACCGCGGCCTTGCTTGTGGTCATCGAGGATGTATGTCCCGGGCTTGAAGTCGCCTGCGGTGCATAGTCGTACACACCCTTACCCGTCTTGTCGCCGAGGCGTCCCGCCGCGACAAGCTGCCGCAGCAGGGGGCACGGGCGGTACCGGTCGGACCCAAGCCCATCCGCCAGCACGTTCATGATGTGCACGCAGGTATCAAGCCCGATGAAGTCCGCCAGGCGCAGTGGCCCCATCGGGAAGTTGCACCCCAGCTTCATGATCTCGTCGATGTGCTGTGGCTCGGCGACCCCCTCCATCCAGGCATAGAACGCCTCGTTGATGAGCGGCATCAGCACACGGTTGCTCACAAACCCGGCCCGGTCATTGGCAGGGATCGGCGTTTTACCAAGGGCCGAGGCAAGCTGCGTGACTTTCTGAACCGTGTCTGCATTCGTCTGAAGGCCGCGGATCACCTCCACCAGTTTCATGACGGGGACAGGGTTAAAGAAGTGCATTCCCACCACGCGTTCGGGGTGCCCCTGCGGGCCGACCGCGGCGCAGATCTCGGTGATGCTGATGGAACTCGTGTTGCTCGCGAGAATCTGAGTCGGGAACAGCGTCGCGAGCTTTGCAAACAGCTCTCGCTTGACGCGGGAGTCTTCCACCACGGCCTCAATGACGATGTCGGCCCCCTTGAGCATCTCCAGGCTTTCGACGTAGTGCAAACGCGATAGCGCAGCCTGCACGTCGTTCTCCTTCATGCGGCCCTTTTCGACTTCGCGGGCCAGCCGCTTGGTATGGCCGTCCCTGCAGCGGCCAAGAGCGGCGGAGGACGCGTCGCACACGAGCGTCTTGAAGCCGCACGCGGCGGCAACTTGGGCGATGCCGCCTCCCATCTGCCCCGCCCCGATGATCGCGACTGTGTGGATTGTGGAAGTTGCCATAAAGAAAGCATAACGAACCTCGCTCGCCTTGTGAAGCGGACGTGGTAATCTTGGGCATGCCCAGCCTGGAACAGTTGCGGAAACTGCTCGCCGCCGACCCGGGAGACGCGTTCGTTTTGTACGCGATCGCGCAGGAGCATGCGAGGCTCCGCGAGCACGAATCGGCTATTTCATTTTACGACAGGGCCATGGGGGTTACGCCCGACGACGGGTACATCTATTTTCACAAGGCCAGGTCGCTGGGCGAACTGGGCCGAACCCACGAGCAGGCCCGTGTGCTCAAGCAGGGGATCGAGGCGGCGGCCCGCGCGGGCGACGCGAAGGCTGCGGGCGAATTGCGGGCCGCTCTCGAAGATCTCGAATAAGGAGCCACCATGTCGCAGGCTGAAAACACCGGACTTCCCGCCGGCTACGCGTTCAAAGATGAATGGGAGGTCGCTCCGCGCACGCTGAAACGCCTGCTCGACGAAGGAGCAAATGTCCTCGTGATCGACGTGCGCCTGCAGCCCGAATACGACTTTGCAAGGATTCCCGGGAGTGTTCTTGTGCCCCTGGACGAGCTGCAGACCCGCGCCGAGGAGATCATCGGGATGCTGGAGGAAAACCCGGGCTGCAAGGTTCTGACCTTGTGCCACCACGGCGTCCGGTCGCTCAAGGCCGCCGCTTTCCTGCGGGAGTGCGGCATCGCCAGCGTCAAGTCGATCGCCGGCGGCATCGAGGCGTGGTCTACAGGGGTGGACCCGTCTGTTCCTCGCTATCAGAGGCAGGGCGCCAACGTCTGGGGTGTGTGAGCCCGGTTACTTCCGCGCAGCGTTCGATCCGACAAGGCGGATCGCTTTGGGCGTTGCATTCGGGAGCCAGTCTGTCCCGGGCAGCCCGCCGACGAGATAGGACTTCACATCGAAGAACGGATAGATCTGCAGCGCATGGCCGCCGAGCATCACCGACTCGACGCAGGAATTGAAGAACCGCTCGTACTCGGCTTTGAGCTGATCCGTCTCCGCGGTGATCTGCAGCGGCGAATCATCGAGCGTGTGAAAGCCCGTGATCGTCGAGAAGAACCCGCAGAAGCTGGGCTCATCACCAAAGTGAGTTCCAGCCTCGGCAAAGTTGGGTACAGTGAGCAGGCTGTTCACGTGCGGCCATCCCGGCGCGGAAGTCGCTTCGGAGGGTGGGTCTGAAAGGAGCGGATCGTTATCCGGGGTCCACCGGACCCGGCCTCCCGCAATCGGAGCGAAGACCTTCCGGATGACCGAAGGCTGGGGGCAGAGCAGGGCGTCGTACGCGACGACGAAAATTGAGAAGTCCGCGTCGTCCACCAGACCGTCGAAATTCAGATCTGCCGAGCAGAAAAACGGCATCGTCTCCGCGGCGCAATCGAGCTCGTCGTACTGCACGATGAAGACGGAGAAATCCGCATCGTCCACCATCGTGTCCCCGTTCAGATCCGCGGGGCAAGGAGGCGGCTCCGACATCCTCATCCAGTGCGTGAGAATGACGCCTTTTCCTTTGGTCTTCAGCACGGGATCGAAGCCCGTGAGATCAAAGGTAACGGGAGAGGCGATGCCCTGGAACGGAAAGCTCGCGAAACCGAACGAAAGCTGCAATTCGAGCTCGTACTTGTTCGTGATCGAATCAAAGGGCAGATTGACATCCTGCAGCGCGAAGAAGTAGATCCGACACACCCGAACCTCGAGCTGCTCTGAAAACGACGCGAATACGGTCGAATACTCCTGAATGGGCTGCGGCTCGTTCAGGTCGGTCGATGGCCAGACCCACGCAGACCAGGGTTCAAAGAAGAGCGAGAGCTTCTCGCCGTCCACCGTCTGAAAGGCATCGTCCGGATCCGTCGGGTCCGACGAGATATTGATCGCCGTAAAGATGAGCGGATCCCCTCCTGCGGGGGCCTCGAAGTTGGCGTCCGTGTAGGCTTCGGGGTAGTTCCAGTTCAGGTTGATCGGTGAGACGCCGCCGTTGTGCGTGTAGTTGTCGAAAATCGTGACCGGAGGCGGATCGTCTCTCCGGGCGGCGATGCCCGGCTGGACCACCTGCCCCGTCATGTCATTCCGGATCCAGAGAACCTGCGGGGAGTCCTTGGAGAGTGCGAGAGGGCCGCTGGTGTTCGCATTCACCCTCGAAGCAGGAAGGGGACGACCCTGGGGCAATCGCCACTGGCCGGAGGCACACGCCGTTACAGCCGACGCGGCCAGCGCCGCCCGCCACGCGATTCGATGATTGATCACAAGATGCTCCCTGCTGAACTCTTGGGGACGTACGGCAGCCTGACGGCGCCGGTTTCGATCTCGGCTTCATTCGAACCAAGTTCGGATTCCAACGCTGTGAATTATCGGCGAGCGGCATGCCCGAGTGCGCCGGCAGAACTGCGGAGAACGCAAACGGATCGCCCCGAGTCCTATAACCGCCAGTTACCGAGCGGCCGCCATGCTCTTCACGAAGTCGTCGAAGAGATAGCCCGCGTCGTGCGGGCCCGGAGAGGCCTCCGGGTGGTATTGCACGCTGAAGACGGGCTTGGCCTTCATACGAAAACCCGCGAGAGTCTGGTCGTTCAGGTGGGTGTGGGTCGGCTCGGCGCCGGCCTTTTCGAGCGAGGCACGATCCACCGCAAATCCGTGGTTCTGGCTGGTGATCTCGACCTTTCCGGTCGTCGAATTCAGGATGGGCTGATTGATGCCCCGGTGCCCGAACTTGAGTTTGTAGGTTGAAGCTCCGATCGCCAGAGCCAGCAACTGGTGGCCGAGGCAGATCCCGAAAGTCGGGATCGAAATGGCCGGATCCGTCACAACATCGCGGAGCGTTCCGATTGTCTTCTCGACGGCCGCAGGATCTCCCGGGCCGTTCGAAATAAACAGCCCGTCGATCTTTCCATCTCTGTACTGCTTCTTGATTTCGTCGGCCGAGATATCGTGCGGCACGAGCGTGACATCGCAGCCGCGATCTGCGAGATTTCTGAGAATATTCCTCTTGGCGCCGCAATCGAGGGCGAGCACCTTGAAGCGGCGGGGTGACGGGCCTTGGGACGGACTCCAGTCTCCCAGGTCCTCGTTCCAAGAAGACCTGCTCGAACAGCCGACCAGCGGAACAAGATTCTGCCCCGCCATAGTCGGATTCGCGCGTGCGAGATCGACGAGTTCCTGATCGCTGATTGCGCCCTTCCCGCTGCTGGGCGCATCGGTGAGCACTCCCTGGATCGAACCCGTCGTGCGGAGCCGCCTCGTGAGTGCGCGGGTATCGATCCCCTCGATGCCGATGACGTTGTTTTGCCCGAGATAGGAAGACAGATCTGCGGTCGCCCGATAGTTGGAGTGATGTCGGGCCAGCTCGCGAACAACAAACCCCGATACCTGCACTTTGGAAGATTCAACGTCCTGCTCGTTGACACCCGTATTCCCGATCATCGGAAATGTCTGGACCAGGATCTGTCCCGTGTACGAGGGATCCGTCAGCGATTCCTGATATCCGCACACCGCCGTGTTGAAAACAACTTCGGCCCGGGCGGTCACGCCTTTCCCGGCGGCCCCGAATCCTCTCCCGTGGAAGATGGAACCGTCGGCGAGCGCAAGTCGGGCGGGGATCGGCGGATTCGGGCGTGGGTTGGTCATCAAAGAAAAGTCTAGGAGCCGGTGTCGGGGTCGTCCGGATCGTGGACCGCGGCCAGGGTGTTACAGTCGGCGCGTGGGACGAATGTCGCTCTTTTCCGGGAAGGTGGACGCGGGGAGACGCTTCGCGCTTGTCGCCGTCGAGCGGGGCATTGATCGGGCCGGCGATGACGGCGCGGAGCTCTTGTACGAGATACCCGCGGAATTGGAGTCGTCCGGATCGCTGCAAAGCGGCGAGCGGGTCGATGTCCCCCTCGGGAAAAGGAAGGTCGGCGGGGTCGTCGTCGCATCCGGGGGGACCGAGCTTCTGGGCGATATCGATCCGGTCAAGATCCGCCCCATTTTGCGGCGCTCCGGAGCAATATTGCCGAATTCCCTGATGGAACTGGCAAAGTGGATCGCCGGCTATTACGTCTGCCCGCTGGGAATGGTGCTGAGCTCGATGATCCCGAGCGCTGTCAAAAAAGAAATCGGAAAAAAGATTGAGGCGGTTCTGGCGCGATCCGGCGACCCCCGGGACGGAGACATGAGCAAGGCCCTGGCCGGGCTCGTTCAACGAGTGGATGCCCTGCCTGCCTCGTTCTTCCCAGCCTCTGCGGAACAGCTCAAGCTCCAACTCGGGGAAAAGACTCTCCGGGGAATTCGTCGATTGATCGCGATGGGCGTGCTTTCGGAGCAGACACGCCAGGTCCTGCGGCCCAGCGGAGCGGGAGAGATCGGCGAACACTCGTTCGGTGGCGATCGTGCGGTCGAGCCGTCGCCGGATCAGGCCGCAGTGCTCAAAGGCCTCGAACCTCTGGTTTGCCGCGACGAATTCGGGGTTCACCTTCTCTTTGGCGTGACGGGTTCGGGCAAAACAGAGGTCTACCTCAGGCTCATCGCGGCGGTGCTCAAAGCCCATCCAGATTCAAGCGTCATCGTGCTCGTGCCGGAAATCGCGCTGACGCCCCAGGCGAGCGAGCGTTACTCGGGGCGTTTCAAGGATCTCGGCGTCGCCGTTCTTCATTCGGGCCTGAGCGCATCCAGGCGGCATTCGGAGTGGATGAGGGCGGCAACCGGAGCAGCGCGTGTCGTCGTGGGCGCCAGGAGCGCCGTCTTTGCTCCGGTTCCGCGGCTCGGCCTGATCCTTGTCGACGAAGAGCACGACACTTCATACAAGCAGGATCAATTGCCGCGCTACCACGCGCGTGACGTAGCCATCAAGCGCGCACAGATCGAAGGCTGCTCGGTTGTCCTGGGAAGCGCTACCCCTTCGCTCGAGACCTGGTCGAACGCCGGGGGAGATTCATCTTCCCGAGCGCCTGCTGCCCCGAGAGGCGGCGCCAGGCCGGCGCGTTACCAGCTCTGGAAGCTGCCGCACCGCGTTGGCGGGGGGGCGCTGCCCAAGGTGCAAATTGTGGACATGTACCGCGAGCGTCAGGAAGCCCGCCAGCTCGGACTGGGAGATGTCAGTCTGCTTCCAACCCTGCGCCGTGCACTGCATTCGACTCTCCGGGAAGGAGCGCAGGCGATTCTCCTGCTCAATCGGAGGGGATTCGCCACGTTCGTCGGGTGCGCCGGGGGCGCGAGCTGCGGCTGGGTGATGAGCTGCGAAAGGTGCGACGCGCGCATGGTTCTCCACCGGGATGCGGCCCTGCGAGGAGGCGAACTGCTCCGATGTCACCACTGTCTTTCGGAGTGTGTGGTGCCCCGGGCGTGCCCCAGCTGCGCGCGGGGCCTTGTGCGGCTGGGGGCGGGCACGCAGCGCATCGAGGAAGAACTGCGTCCGCTTCTGCATGAGCTTGCACTGCCCCACGAAGCGATGATCCGCGTCGACCGCGACACCATGCGAACCGCCCAGGATTACTTCTCCGCGCTCGGGGCGTTCGCGTCGGGAAAGGCCCGGCTGCTCGTGGGCACCCAGATGATCGCCAAGGGGCTGGATTTTCCGGGAGTTCGACTTGTCGGCGTGGTCAGCGCGGACACCGGACTGAACATGCCGGATTTTCGCGCCGGCGAGCGGGCGTTCCAGCTCATCAGCCAGGTTTCCGGTCGTGCGGGCCGGGCCGATTCGCAGGGTCTTGTCATCATCCAGACGATGGAGCCCGGCAATCCGGCGATCGTGCTGGCCGCCGAGCACGACTATGAGCGATTTGCGGCCGGCGAACTCGCGGCGAGGCGCGCTTTCAGCCTTCCTCCCCAGACAAGGATGGCGAGGATCGTTTGTCGCGATGAAAAACAGCCTGCCGCCCGCGAGCGATCCGCCGCGCTTGCGGAATGGCTGAGAGCGTGGTCGGGGCGTCAGGGCGGGATGATCGGCGTCGCCGGACCTCTCACGCCTCCGGTGGCGCGCGTGGCGGATCAGTTTCGTTTCGGACTGGAAGTGACCGGCTCACGTGCGGGGCTCGTGCAGGATGCGCTGCGTGCGGCAAGGGAGGCGGGCCTGCTCAAGAGCGACGCAAAGACAGCGGTCGACGTCGATCCCGTGTCGATGCTGTAGGTTCCCGGTTTCGCAGGATTGAGGCCGGCGGGGATATTCTCGCAGACGGAGCGAGTATGGACGAGAGTCTGGAAGGCAAACGAATCACGGTGATGGGTCTCGGGCGATTTGGCGGCGGCGCGAGCGTAACCCGCTGGCTCGTCGAGCAGGGCGCTTCCGTTCTGCTCACCGACATCGAAACGGCGGACAAACTCGCTGCGTCTCTCGCCCAGATCGAGGATCTGGTCCGACGCGGTTCGGTCGAACTGCGTCTGGGAGGACACAACGTCAGCGACTTCACCACCTGCGATCTCGTAGTGGCGAACCCGGCCGTGCCGCGTCCATGGGAAAACAGATTCCTGCGGGCCTCCTGGGCCGCGGGAATCCCTGTGACCACCGAGATCGGGCTTGTTGTGGGCAGCATCCCGCGTGAGAGAGTGATCGGTATCACCGGCTCTGCGGGCAAAAGCACGACCAGCGCCATGATCTACCACATTCTCCGGGAATGCGGATTCGATGCGGTCTTCGGGGGCAACATCGGCGGATCCCTGCTCGGGTCGCTGGGCCGGATTGGCCCACGCACCCACGTGGTGCTGGAACTCTCGAGCGCCATGCTCTGCTGGCTCGGCGGACTGGCCCGGGTTGAACCGTCCGAACTGAAGCGGCGGGCTCCGGTCAACGGCTGGTCGCCGCACACGGCCGTCGTCACCAACCTCTCGCCCAATCACCTCGATTGGCACGGCGACCTCGAGCATTACAGGCGGAGCAAGCAGGAACTCCTGCGTGTCCAGGTGGCCGGCGATACCGCGATCCTCCCCACCGGAAGCGAGAGCGCCGAGTGGAACACAGCGGGAGGTGTGCGCCGAATTCCGCCTCGCGGGGAGGTGGAGGGGCTTCTTATTCCCGGCAGGCACAACCGGCAGAACGCCATGGTGGCGGTGGAGGCGGCACTCGCCGCCGAACCTGCGCTGACAAGAGATCGTGCCGAGCGCGCCGTTCGGACGTTCGGCGGACTCCCGCACCGGCTGCAGCTCGCCGCGAGAATCTCTAAACCCGAAGGCGAAGTGCGCTGCTTCAATGATTCCAAGTCGACCACGCCGGAGGCCTGTCTCCTGGCCGTTGCCGCGTTTGTCGAGCCCGGCGAAGCGGGCGAAGACCGTGTGCACCTGATCGCGGGCGGCTACGACAAGGGTTCGGACCTGACCACAATCGGTGCATTGGGAAAGCGGATTGCCGGGCTCTACACCATCGGGAAAACCGGCCCCGCCATCGCGTCCGCTTCCGGCGGCACTGCGATCCAGTGCGGCACCCTGGACGCGGCGGTCCGGCACGCACTCGGCTCGGCCCGAGCCGGTGATGTCATCCTGCTCAGCCCGGCCTGTGCATCCTGGGATCAGTTCGAGAACTACGAGCAGCGGGGCGAACTCTTCGTTCGGCTCGTGCAGGAGGCGGCGCGATGAAGACTATTTGCCTGATCTTGTCTCTGCCCGCGTTCGTGCTCGTGGGAGCGTCCGAGCCGGAGGCAAAGCCCGCCGCGGCGGCGGGACTCAAAGAAATCTTCCCGGGCGTACGCGTCGATCTCGAAAAGAAGCTTGTGGAGTTCGACGGCTCGGTTCCGATCGATGCGCACTCCAAGGCCGATCTCAAGGTCTTTCTCGAAACGACCGTCTGCACCGCGGATTCCAAGGAACATGAATCGCTGGTGGTCACCAGGGCAAAGCCATCGCAGGTACACGCCGCGCTGCTGATGATCGGCCTGAAGCCCGGTCGCCCCGGATTCTGGCAGAACGGAAGGGCCGGATGGAAAGGGGTTCCGCCCGAGGGCGATCCGGTCACCGTCCGGTTCGCGGTCAAGGGCAAGGACGGCTCCGTGCAGGAGATCGATCCGGCCGATTGGATTGTGAATGTCAAAGGCAACAAGACGCTCCGGGAGGAATCCCCGGACTCGGGCTGGGTCTTCGCGGGTTCAAAGCTCGTGACCCAAAAGCCCGGGCCTGATGGCGAAAAGCCGGCGCGCTACGCCGCGGACAGTGAGGGCACTCTGATCGGCCTTACAAGCTTCGGCACCGAGACAATCGGCTGGACCGCGATGTACAGCCCGGACTCGGACAAGCAGGAGCCCGAGTGGATCGCTTCAAAGGAGAAAACCCCGGAAATCGGGACGCAGGTTGTCGTGCGCATCGCTCCCGCGAAGCCGGGGGCCTGAAGGTGTTGATTTCCGGCCCGCGCTACTTCTCACGATCGCGATCATCAGGTCCGGCAGCAGGGCCCCAGAGCCGCACGACATGCGTCCGCGTGGGTGCAGGCGATTGCTCGGTCGCGCGGGTTGTCAGCTGGACGGGCTTGCCCAGATAGAAACCTTCATCGATCAGCGCGGCCGCCGCTTGAGGGAGCGTCTCCACGGCGCGATTGCCGACGCGGATGATGCGGTCGCCCTCGCGCACGCCGGCCGCGTACGCGATCGAGTCCGTTGAGATGGCCCGGACGATCGGGGCTGAACGCGACCGTGCGAACCGGGGCTGATCGGGGTCTTCGAAAGAAATCCCAAGGTCGGACTGCAGGTCTTCGAGAATTGTCCTGCTGATGAGCAGCTCCGTGGACATCTCGCCCATGACCACAGTCGCCGTCGCGTCGGTATCGTTTCTGCGATAGGCGATCGTCACCTTTTCGCCCGGTCGGACGTTCGAAATCAGTGAACGCAGCACCTCGCGGCTCGTGATGGGCTGATTGTTCAGCGCCGTCAGCACATCGCCCGTCTGGAGCCCGGCCCGGCTCGCAGGCCCGTCGATCGGAATCCCGACGGGCAGTCCCGTCGAGGGGCCGTTCTCGTCGTCGAAGCGACCGAAATCAAACGAAATGCCCAGAAAACCCCGGGACACTTTGCCGTGCTCGATCAGCTGGCTGACGACGTTCTCGATCGTGACAAGCGGTATTGCGAACGAGATGCCCGCCGACTGGCCCTCCGACCCCTCGACGCCCTGGCTGTCCTTGGCGGTCGCGATGGCCACATTCATTCCCACCACGCGGCCGCGCACGTCAACCAGCGGCCCGCCTGAATTGCCCGGGTTCACCGCGGCATCGGTCTGGATGAAGTTGGTAAACCCGCCAGAGTCCAGAGCCGGACCGGCCGCACGCCCGAGACCCGAAACGATCCCTTCGCTCATGCTGAACTTAAAGCCAAACGGTGAGCCGAACGCAAAGACGCGGTCGCCCTGGTACAGCCGCTCGCCGGTCGCCCTGGAGACCGGCGTGAGGTCCGCGGTGTCGATCTTGAGCACGGCGATGTCGGTGAACGGGTCAATTCCGACGATCTCTCCCCGGGTGGCGCGGCCGTCATAAAGCTGAACGCGGACAATCTTGGCACCGCGAACCACGTGCGCGTTTGTGATGATGTGCCCGGACGCGTCGAAGATCCATCCGGACCCCGTCGAGCCGAGCGGCCGGTTCGCCCCGGGGTCGCGCGACATCACGTCGATGTGCACGACCGAAGGTTCGACCGAGTCCGCGACGGAACGGATCGCGCGGTTGATGCGCTCCAGAATGTCGTCAGACTCGATCGTCCGTCGGGCCAGGAGGATCTGCGCCTCGGTCTGCGAGGCGGCAAGGGCTCTGAGGATCCGCGGGGAAAACCACAGCAGCGAGCTTGCTGTTGCCAGGACGACCAGTGATGGCCCGAGAGTGATGATCCGACGCATACGAAAAACCCGGGGCGTGCCCGAAAATTCTGATGGGAGGCAGGGGGTACCCGTTTCGCGGCCCGGTCCTCCAACGCTTCAATTCGTCGCGGGCCGGGGCTCGGTTGAGAGCTTGGGAGAGGTTGTGCCCATTTGGGGCGTCCGGGAGCCAATTTGCCGCTCCGCAACCATCTGGACGTATTTCTGGGCGGCGGTCTGGATCGAGGTGCCCAGTTGTGCGATCGGATGGGCGAAGGGGGGTTGACGGTCTGTAAGTCCCAAAAGATCCTGAAGGACCAGCACCTGACCGTGCGGCGCGGGACCCGCTCCGATGCCGATCACCGGAACAGTCGTGGCTTTGAGCACATCCTCGGTGACCTGGTCGGGCACGGCTTCGATCAGGAGCATGACCGCTCCAGCCCTCTCCAGAGCAACCGCATCCGCCACGATCTGGGCCGCCTGCTTGGGAGTCTTTCCCGCCGCGGTGTAGCCACCGGTCAGTGCAACCTGCTGCGGACGAGTTCCGACATGGGCGCACACGGGGATGCCGGCGCGGGCGATTTTCTGAACGAGGGGAGCAAAGGATTCGTCGGCTTCCAGTTTGACGATGTCTGCCAATCCCTGGGTCAGGAATCTCCCGGCGTTGCGAATCGCTTCGTCCTCGCTGCCGTGGTAAGACAGGAACGGCATGTCCGCCATCACGACCGTCTCGGGTGCTCCGCGCTTGACGCCAGCGGTCAGGGCCACCAGCACATCGAGCGGCATGTCGATCGTGCGGGAATAGCCCAGAACCACTTCCGCCGCGGTATCTCCGACCAGAAGTACGTGGATGCCCGCTCTCTGCAGCCACTTCGCGGTCGTCGCGTCGTAGCAGGTCAGGGCGGCGAATGGTTCGCCGGAGGACGCCATTTTGCGGAGCGTCTTGATCGTGACCGGCGGGCGTATCGGTTCGTGCGTGCTCACGAGAGAAATGGTATGAGCGCGACCCGGTGGGCGAAATCACCGCTTGGATTTGAGCCAGGCGAGCAGTTTTTCACGACTCCAGGTATTGACGCAAAGTTCCGGCGTGAGCATTCCTCTGCGGGCCGTGGCGACGCCGTAGCGCAGATTGTCGAAGTCCGAAGGATCGTGATCATCGCAGTCGATCGCAAGAAGGGCTCCCGCTCCGGTCGCGGCACGAACATGCAGATCACGCAGGTCAAGGCGCATCCAGTGAGCATTGATTTCGAGCGCCGTGTTGTTCTGCTTCGCCGCGGCGATCAGTTCATCCATCGCGGGGGCGAGGCCCGCACGCCGGTTGATCAGGCGGCCGGTCGGGTGCCCGATGATGTGCACAAGCGGATGCTCGATCGCCCTGAGCAGACGTCGGGTGGCGAGCGCCGGCTCCTGTGAAAGCGCGGCGTGCGGGCTTGCCACGACAATGTCCAGCTCTTGAAGCAGGTCGTCGTCGTAGTCCAGTGTTCCATCCGCGAGGATGTCCACTTCCGAGCCAGCCAGCACGCGGATATCCGCGCCCTCGGATTGCAGTTGCTTGTTCAGCGCCCGGACTGCCTTGATCTGAGCCCGGAGTCTCTCGGGCGACAGCCCGTTCGCGATAGCCGAGCTTTTGGAGTGATCCGTCACGGCGATCGTGTGGAATCCGCGGCTCTTCGCCTGGGCCACCAGTTCTCGCATGGACATCCGCCCGTCGCTGTCCGTCGTGTGCGCGTGCAGATCCGCCTTGATATCGGCGAGTTCCACCAGCCGTGGCACGCCCGAGGTCTCGAAATGTGCGATGTCCGCCGCGTGCTCCCGGGCCTCCGGGGGAATAAAGGGAAGCCCGAGCGCCTTGTAGATGCCCTCTTCTGTAGAACCCGCCACGGGTCGTACGTCGCGGTCCTGGGGCGGTGTCGGCTCCTTGTCATCGGGGAAGAGGCCGTACTCGTTCAGCGTGAGGTTGCGGTCAAGCGCCCGCTGGCGCAGCACGATGTTCTGATCCTTTGAGCCGGTGAAGTAGAGAAGCGCGGCACCAAAGGATTTCTTTGGCAGGACCCGCACATCAACCTGCATCGTGGGTTCGACCGGGTGCTCGTCCGGCCCGCCCCCTTTCCAGCGTCCTGAATGAAGATTGATGACAGCGCGGACGGACGCCCGGGTCGGGCCTTTCGAAATGACCTGGCGAACATCCGGTAGCGAGCAGAATTTTTCGATCACGGGGTGAGGCTGGTCGGTCTTCGCAGACGCCTGCTTGCCCGTTCGGGCTTTTCCGCCCCGCCCCTCCGCGGTTTCCACAAGCAGGTCGATATCCGCGACCGTTTCTCGACCGCGACGCAGTGATCCGGCGATCTCGACGCGTTCTACGCCGTCGATCGCGCGCAGCTCCGCGGCGATCCGCTCGGCCATCGGCAGGGCAAGACCCAGCGCGATCCGGCGGGTGGCTTCTTCCCCCAGGCTGAGCCCCGCCTTGATTTTCTCAACCGCCTTTTCGCCCATGCGGGGGAGCGTCAGCAGGCTCTTGTCATCGATCGCCTTCTTGAGGGCGGCAATGTCTGTAATTCCCAGCGTCTGCCACATCGCACGCACGGTCTTTGGCCCCAGACCCGGAATGTCCAGAATCGGCAGCAGCCCCGCAGGAACCTGCTTGAGCATTTTTTCATGCTCGGCAATGCGAGGGGTTCCCCCGGCGGCCGACGCGCAGAACTCGATGATCTTGTCGGCGATCTTGTCTCCGATGCCATCGAGCGCGAGAAGCGCGGGCTTGTCCAGCTGTTCGACAGGGCCCGGAAGAGACTCGATCACCCTTGCCGCCCGCGAGTGCGCAATCGCCTTGAACTGATTCTCTCCCAGCAGCTCAAGCAGGCGGCACATCTCGTTCAGACGCTCGGCAACGGCCTCGTTCAGCGGCATCCGGGAGGATATGAGGCTCCTAGCCGACGGCCACAAGTCCGAGTTGCGTGCCGAAGGTCTTCAGAAGCCGCCGCAGGACGAGTGCTTCCGCAGGGTCGGCGAGCGCGGGAGATTTGGCGATCCATTCCCGCGCATCGCGACGAGCCAGTTCGAGCAGGTCCCTGTCGCGGATCAGATCGGCGACCCGGAGCGTCGAAAGCCCCGACTGGCGTTCATCGAAGAATCCGCCCGATCCCCGCATCTGCCAGTCCCCCTCCGCCAGCGCAAAGCCATCGTTGGTCGAGGCGAGCAGATCGAGGCGGCCGCGTGCGGTTGTGTTCGGTGAATCTGGATCGTCCTCGTCCGCGATCAGCAGGCAGACGCCGGGTTTGGAACCTCGCCCCACACGGCCTCGCAGCTGGTGGAGCTGAGCCAGCCCGAAGTTGCCCGCGTGCTCGATGACCATCAGCGTCGCGTCCGGCACGTCCACGCCGACCTCCACAATTGTCGTCGCGACGAGGCAGCGGATCTGGCCGGAACGGAACCGCATCATCGTGGCTGTCCGCTCCGCGGCCGACATCCTCCCGTGCAGAGACGCGATCGGGATTCCCCGGAGCGCCCCGAGTTCCAATTCCCTGACGAGCTCTCGAACCCCCGTCACCGTCCGGACCGAGTCGCCGGTTTCGGTCTCCCGCGAGTTGATCGCTGGCACGACGACGAATGCCTGTTCCTCTTTCTGCAGTCTCTGGCGGACGAATTCGTAGACTTCGTCCCGCCGCGTTCTTGGGACGATCCGTGTCTGAATCGGCGACCTTCCCGGCGGCATCCCGTGAATAACTGATACGTCGAGGTCGCCGAACATCGTGAGGGCGAGCGTTCGAGGAATCGGGGTTGCGGTCATTACGATGACGTGCGGAGTTGTCCGGGCATCGGCCGCCTTCTGCCGGAGAGCGGCCCGCTGATGAACTCCAAAGCGATGCTGCTCATCGATCACGGCCAGGCCGAGGCTCCTGAAGCGGACTGTCTCCTGCAGGAGCGCGTGTGTCCCGATCACAATCGCCGCCCGGCCGCTTTCTGAATCCTTGAGCGAGCGTGCCCGATCCGCTTCATCGAGAGAGCTGCCCAGGTAACGAATCTCAACTTTGGAATCGTGCAGCAGCGAACGCACGGTCGCGTGGTGCTGCTCCGCCAGAAGTTCGGTCGGCGCCATGAGCGCCGCCTGGTGGCCCGCGGCAACCGCGAGCAGCATCGCGTACAGGGCCACCGCGGTCTTTCCCGAGCCCACGTCCCCCTGCAGAAGCCGATTGGTCGGAGTGGTGCGGCAGAGATCCGCCGTGATTTCATCGATCGCGGCGTCCTGCGATGGTGTGAGACGAAACGGCAGTCGGGCGCGGATTCTCCTGTCGATCTCCGAGTTTCGAACAAACGCCGGCGCTTTCAGCTGTTCACGCAGGTGGGCGCGCTTCATGTGAACACCCAGCTGAAGCAGCAGGAGCTCGTCATAAGCAAGCCGGCGCAGGCCGCGGAGAGCATCATCAGCGTTCTGCGGATGATGCACCATCTCGTAGGCACGCCCCAGCGACGGCAGATTGCGCCGTTCGAGGAGAGCCGGGGGCAAGTGGTCGGTGAGCAGCGGGAGCGCCCGCGGGAGATTGGCTTCGATGATTTTCTCGATTGTCTGCGACTTGATCCGCTCGCTGGCCGGGTAGACCGGGCGCACTCTTTCTGCGGTCGAGGCGGGTTCGGCCTGCTCCGAAAGTATTTCAAACTTGGGATTGGCGATCTGCAGCCCGGGCCCGTAGCGCTTGGTCTTGCCCTGGACCCGCAGACGCATGCCGGGCTTGATCTTGTCCCGCAGATAGAGCGCGTTGAACCAGACCAGATCGAGCCGTGTCGTGCCGTCCATCAGCACGGCCTCAAAGCGCGGCCGGGGCCGACGCGGGTTCGTTCTCGTCGCCGTGATTTCACCTCTCGCGCTCACGATGCGGTCCGCCTGAAGTTCGGCGACCGGTGCTTCTGCCTCCAGCCTCTCGTGACGGAGCGGAAGGTGCGCGATCAGCTTGCCCAGGTTGGTGATCCCGAGCTGCCGCAGCCCGGGCACAGCCCGTGCGGGGACACCCTCCAATTGATCGATCGGGGTGGCGAGCGTGAAACTGCGGGGCGCCGGCATGGTTGTTCACGATACCCGCTTAAACGCCCGGGGCCGGCGGCCGGTCCGGGTCGATCGACCTCAGATATGCCCACGAAAAGATCCCGGAGCTGTGCCCGTCCGAAAAGACGATCCGGATCGCGTAATTACCGACCAGTTCGGCGCTTGCCGCCGTGAGAGGCCCGGAACTCCGGGTCGCGGGCAGCACCGTGAGCGGATTCTGGGCCATTTCCGTCCGCAACTGACGCATGTCCGCCGAAGGAGAGTGGCGGCGGAGATAGCCGATGGGGTAATAGGAGGTTGTGCCATCCTCCCACCGGATGGTCAGGCCTTTATCCTTCTTGAGGTCGATGGCAGTGGGGGCTTGCAAGCGATCGCAAGGATATTCAGCCCAGGGACTGCTTCGCGATGAACCGTGATCCCGCGAGAGACGCTAAAGGAACTGCCATGGCTCGGATGAATCTATTCAAAGTACTGCTTCTTTCTCTGATGTGCTGCCTCAGCGCCAGGGCTGAACTTGCGCCGCGAACTGTCTGGCAGGACATAAAGATCGAGAAGCCCACGGGCATTCAGAAGTCCAGCGTTGTGGGCAAGGGCCCGATCCCGGTCGTCATCATCGCGGAGCTGGGCTGCGACGAAAACACGTACGCCGATTTCGCCGACAGAAATGCCGACAAGTTTAAGACGTACACCTTGGTGCTTCCCGGGACCCGTCCCGATACGCGCCCCTTCGCGTTGGATCGCGGGCAGGTTCGGGATCCTCTCTACTGGATCAATGCCATCGACAGCATCGCGGCGTACATCCAGGAAAAAAAGATCGAAAAGCCGCTGATCATCGGGCATGGATTTGCCGGAACGGCCGCCTACATGATGGCGGTGAAATATCCGGAGCTCGCACGGGGATACGTGATCGTTAACGCGCTTCCCGCGCCGCCCGTCGGCGAAACCGGAAACATCCCGGCGAAGGAAATGCGTGCAGCCGATGTCGACAAGTATCAGCGCCAGGTGGTGCTCGGCATGGATCAGAACGCATGGAGGAACCGTGCAAGGCAGAACATTCCCTCGCAGACCACAAGCGACAAACGCAGCGGCGCCCTCATCAACACGATCTCGGAATCTCCCGCAAGTGTTGCCCGCCGATATATTCTCGAAGCTCTCTACATGGATCTGCGGGACGACCTCGCCCGGACCAAAGCCCCTCTGCTGGTCTTCGGATCGCTGGCGCCCTGGCTCGGGGACAGGGACAGGGACCTGATCCGGGCTTCGTTCCAGAATATCGGGTTTGTCTGCCCCAGCGCGCAGGTCGTGCTGCTTGAAAAGACACCGCAGTGGTTCCTTCTGGACGATCCCGAAAAGTTCGATCCTGTAGTCCTCAAGTTCGCGCAGCCGGCATCCGAGAAACCCGCGATCCAGAAACAGGAAGATGGGGGTACCAAGTGAAGGCTCCGCAGGCGGCCACGCTCGCGGGCCTGATCGATTCGGTCGGATCGCCGGTTTGTGTCGGGCTTGATCCGGTTTTCGAACGAATACCCCGTGAAGTGACGGGCTCGGATCCCGCCGAACGATTTAAGAGCTTTTCCAATGGTGTTCTAGAGGCCGTCCGCGGCGTGGTTCCCGCGGTGAAATTCCAGTCGGCCTGCTACGAGCGGTTTGGGTGGCGGGGGGTGCGGGCTCTGGAAGAGAGCATGGCCCGCGCAAGAGAACTTGGTCTTGCGGTCATTCTCGACGCCAAGCGCGGCGATATCGGCATCAGCGCCGAGCACTACGCCGCCGCGGCGTCCAATGCCGGAGCACACTTTGTCACGGTGAACGGGTATCTGGGTTCGAGCGGCATTCTGCCTTTCCTCGAGCGGGGGCTGGGCGTGTTTGTGCTTGTGCGTACCAGCAATCCCGACAGTTCCCGGGTGCAGAGCCAGATCCTTCAATCCGGCGGGACGGTTTCGCACATTTTGGCACGGCTGGTCGAGGAATTGGGAAGGGGCTTTTCCGGCGGTGATCTCAGCGATGTCGGCGCCGTCGTTGGTGCCACACAATCGGCTGAAGGCCAAGAGCTGCGCACTCTGATGCCCGACCAGATTTTCCTCATACCGGGCTTCGGCTCGCAGGGCGGTAGCGCCCGAGACATCCTCCCAATGAGAAGGAAGGGTCACCCACCGGCACGCGCCGGAGTACTCGCGACTGCAAGCCGTTCGGTCCTCTATCCCCCGGATTCCGGATCTGATTGGAAACAGAACATCCGCGACGCGGCACGTCGGTTTGCCGACGAAGTGCGCGCCGTCTTGCAATAGCACCGTCCGTCACATGGGCTTCTTCGAGATCGTGATGTCGTAGATCTCGAGCAGCTTTTCCTTGTCGAAAACCATCTCCTGCCGGCTGCGACCCACGATGTCGTACTCGGTGGTCAGTTCGATGGCATCAACCGGGCAGGCCTCTTCGCACATCCCGCAATAAATGCAGCGGAGTTCGTCGATCTCGAACTTCTTCGGATACTTCTCGCGATCGTCCCAGGGGCTGGGCGCAGCCTCGATGTGGATGCATCGCGCGGGGCAGATGGTCGGGCACATCATGCACGCGACGCACTTGACCCGGCCGGCCTCGTCGCGGTTCAGGCGGTGGACGCCCCGGAAATTCGGGGCAAATTGGCCCCCCTCTTCGACGGGCAGCTGCTCGCGCCGCTCTTCAGGATATTGCATCGTCCGACTTGTCTTGATCGGACTGAATTTGCTCTGCCCAAAGCTGGTAAAGAGATGCTTGAGCGTCGTGCCGAAGCCTTTGAACACTTCCGGCAGGTAGATGCTCTCGATCGGGTTGAGCGGATGAGGCGCAAGACGCAGGATGTCTTCTTCACGGACGGTCATGCGGAGTCATGATACGCGGTATCGGGGGAGATGCGGGGGCCCGGGGCGGCCGATACAATGCCCTCCATGCCGGTCGGACGAAAGCCACTTCCGCTCTTTGAACTCGTGAGCGATCGGGAAGGTCCCGCGCGCCGCGAAGCGGTCCCGGCGACTCCGCCGGCTGTGCGCCGTGAACCCCGTCCCGAACTGCCGGCTCTTGAGCCCAAGCCTTTGCGGGCGGCCTCTTCGCCTGCGTCGACGGGCGCTGAAGGATCCCGCTGGATTCTTCCGGCCCTGGGCGGCAAGCCGCTGGTGATCGGGACGAACCTGCTCTGGATCGTGTCCGCCCTTGTTCTACTCGGAATGGTCACCCTTTGGGTGACGGGAAACGCCAACGGTGCCCGCCGGGCCCAGCAGGATTTTCAGCGCAATTTCGGGCAGGTCGTACCGCAGGAGAAGGCCGTCCAGGTACCTGCCGACCCCCTGAACGCAGCGCCGGAGCAGCCTGTTCGGCAGGCCGTTCCACCTGCCACACCCTCGAAGTCCCCCCAAGGCGACAAGCCGGGGTTGGCAGTTG
Organism: Planctomycetota bacterium; assembly: GCA_018242625.1. Lineage (GTDB taxonomy): Bacteria > Planctomycetota > Phycisphaerae > Phycisphaerales > UBA1924 > JAFEBO01. The sequence continues at coordinate 314,850 of JAFEBO010000012.1, read as the reverse complement.
GCGCAGCCCTGACCCCGTCGGGAGTCGGCGAGGACCCCCGGATCAGCGGGACCAATTACCTGCTTCTCGGAACGCTGGGCAAGGATGAGACGGTCCTGGCAATGCAGTTTTTCGCCAAAAACGGCCTGGATACCTTTGCGGTTGCGCTGCCGCCGGTTGATCGAAGGGGTCCGAAGGCCAATACTTACCCCCTCTTTCAGCTCTTTGCGTCCAAAGGCTTTGCTTCGTCCGAGTTCGGCTCGCGGCAGGCTGAGCGTGAGAAGCTGAAACAGGAGGTCGTGCGCCTGGGCGCGATCTGGAAAAAGGACCACAAGGGCAGCATGTCGTTCTCCGACGCCTTCTGGCTGAAGAACGACTGAGTGATCTGGAGCACGCAATGAGCCTCGACCGTTCGCTGAAAATCTCGACCACCGGTGCCGGCAAGCGCAGCGTCCTGACCCGCGAAGAGCGGATCAATAAGCTCAGCGCTGACAAGAAGTTTGACCCCAAGAAGGACAAGGTCCTCGGCCTGGCAAAGACTCTCGCCGGCAAGGGCTAAACCTCACTCCCTGAATTTCCCTGCGGCCGCCCCTGGTGGGCGGCCGAATTTGTTTTTGAACAGAAAAAAAACGACGACGCTCGCGCGTCGTCGTTGGAACGAAATCTCGACGGGCCTCGTGGCACCCGTCGAAGCGGGGGGCATGTTCAGCGGCGGCACCGGGCGAAATTGTCGCTCGCTCCAAAGAGCGGCAGAGCGCCCGGGGTAGTAGCCGCACTGCGGTTGAGGGCCGCTGAGATCAAGGCGGGCTGTGCGGCGGAAGCCTTTGTCGTCACAGGACTTCTCCCCTTTCCGTCGGCGGAAGATCCGAGAGAAGCAACTCCGTTGCTGCTTTCTCCTGAACTCATGTCCGGGAAATGGCTGCATCTTGCGTTTGCGCGCCGGAGCCTCGCGGATGGGGCAGGCCGAGCGGGTCTGGTCGTATTTGGTTTGGATGGCTCCGGTCGCTATTGTGGGGCATGGAAGTTGCTCACCTGCTCAGCCGGCGCACTCTCGCGATGTCGGGCTCCGGGATTCGCCGGGCATTCGAACTCGGCGCCAAACTGAAAGACCCGATCAACCTGTCGATCGGCCAGCCCGATTTTCCGGTCGCTCGGGCGGTCAAGGACGCGGCTATCCATGCGATCAACGCCGACAAGAACGGTTACAGCCTTTCTCGCGGCATCCCGGAACTGACGGCCCGCATCGCGACGAAGCTGCACAACGATTTTGGCTGGCACTTTCAGAACTCAGAATCGGACATCATCGTGACGCCGGGCACCAGCGGCGCACTCGTGCTCGCGGCGATGGCGACGCTGAATCCGGGCGACGAGATCATCATCCCCGATCCGTACTTCGTGCTCTACCCGGCGATGGCCTCGCTCAGCGACGCCAAGGCGGTGTATTGCGACACCTATCCGGATTGCAAGCTGACAGCGGAGCGCGTGGAGCGCTGCATCACGGCGCGAACCAAGATGGTCGTGCTCAATTCGCCGGGCAACCCGGGCGGCGTGGTGAACACCGTCGACGAGTGTCGCGACCTGCTCGATCTCTGTCGGCGTAAGAACCTTCTCCTGCTCAGCGACGAGATCTACGACGAGTTCACCTACACCGACGCAAGAACGCAGAAAGCGGCCAAACCGGAAAACGACCCGATGCTCAAGTGCCCGAGTCCGGCGCGTTTCCCGGGCGCGGAGGAGACGGTGCTGCTGGTGCGAGGCTTCGGCAAGACCTACGGCAACACCGGCTGGCGGCTCGGGTACGCGGCCGGACCGAAAAAACTGATCGAGCAGATGATCAAGCTGCAGCAGTTCTCCTTCGTCTGCGCGCCGACGCCGCTGCAGTGGGGGGCGATCGCGGCGCTCGATGTCGATGCGACGCTGCAGATGCAGGAATACCAGAAGCGGCGCGACATGGTGGTGAAGGCCCTTTCGCCGGTGACCGGGCTCAAGGCGCCGGGCGGCGCGTTCTACGCATTCCCGAAGATCCCGGAAAAGCTCGGCATGACCGGGCTCGAGTTCCTGGAAGCGGCCATCGAGCGGAATCTCATCCTGGTCAACGGTGGTACGTTCAGCCAGAGAGATACCCATTTCCGGTTGAGCTACGCGGTGCCCGAGCACAAATTGCAGGCCGGGCTCGAAGTTCTGGTCAGCTTGCTTTCGGGCGGGTGAGCGGCCGCTTCAGGAGTTTCACCATGATCGGAGTCCGTTGCGGGGGAGCGGCGATCGCGTTTGTGGCAGTGGTGGTTGGGGCCGCGTCGTTGGCGGGTGGAGATCCGCCTTCGGGTGCGTCTACAAAGGAGACGAACATGGAGCCCGCCCAGAAAGCAACCGGTGATTTCGAGGTCAAGCTCGACCCCGCGGGCGAAGCCGACAAAGCAGAAGGCTCCTCGCTGGGACGGATGACGCTCGACAAGAAATTCCACGGCTCGCTGGAAGCGACCTCCAAGGGGCAGATGCTGACCGCGATGACCGACACCAAGGGCTCGGCGGGGTATGTCGCGATCGAACGTGTCACCGGAACTCTGGGCGGAAAAAAGGGTTCCTTTGTTCTCCAGCACAACGCCACGATGGATCGGGGCACTCCTTCGCTCAACATCATCGTGGTTCCCGATTCGGGTTCCGGCGAGTTGGCTGGCCTGACTGGACACATGACGATCAACATCGAGGGCGGCAAGCATTCGTACGAATTCTCGTACACCCTTCCCCGTTAACGAGGTCGCGCGTCCGTTTCTATTCGATGCCGAAGGTGACGTTCACCACGGCGGTTACGTCCTTTTCGATCGTGGAAGTGTCGTAACGCCCGAGACCGCTGACGTCGGTCGAGTTCGGCTGCGTGATCTGGATCGGGCTGGTCCGCACTTCCCGCACGGCGCCCACCTTGCCGCCGGTGTTGGTCACCACCTCGTCCGCGCGGGAACGGGCGTCTCGCGCGGCCTGTCCGAGCAGCGATTGGCGGATGTCCCCGAGTTTGGTGAACGTGAATTCGGGCGGGTCGGAGGTCACCCGGACTCCGGTGCGCAGAAGCTGCGTCACCGCGCCCGCTGCCGCGGCAGCCTTCTCCACGTTCGTCGTGGTGACGACCGCGTAGCGCTGAAGCGAGTATCCGGCGATGTCGTCGAGTTCGGTTCCGTCCTTTGTTCGCGCATGCAGCGTCCGAGTCGAGATCGCAGAAAAGCCGATTTCTTCCGGCGCGAACGATTGCGATTTCAGAAATTCGCGGACGGCGGCGCTGCTCTTCTCGAGCGATTCATATGCGGATTCCAGCGAATTCCCCTGCGAAGTGATCGCGACCCGCCAGACCGCCAGATCGGAACGGATGCGCACCCGGGACGTTCCGCGCATGTCGATCTCGCGCCGTGCGCGAGCCTGCTCCGCGCTTCGGTTCTGAATGGAACGCGAGACGACCACGGTGCTGGCGAAGATGCTCACCCCGAGCAGGCAGGCGAAGACGAACGCTGTCCCGAACAGGTTGACGCGGACGCTGTATTGCATGTGAATCCCCCGATCGCGCTCAACCATCGGAGCGCGCGCTGTTCTTGCTCGAACTTTGCGCGCGGAATTTTCGGAGTGGTTCAGCAGCCGATCGCATCACACAACGCACGCAGCGAAATCGCCTCCATGTCGGCTTGCATTCGGTCGTCCGTCGGTGAGCCGGAAGCGCTCGCCCCGGACTGACGCCGGATCCACGCCGTGCGGAAGCCGAGCCGCTTCGCCGGCTCGACATCGTGAAAGCGGCTCTCGGCAACATGCAGGACCTGCGCGGGTTCGAGTTTGAGTCGGGCGAGCAGCGTCTCGAAATGCGCCGCCCCGGGCTTGTAACTCCGGACCTGCTGCGCCGTGACGAGCGCATCCAGCCGGAGCCCGAGGCGCGCGTGGCTTGCCTCGAAGAGATCGTCATCGATGTTCGAAACCACCGCGAGGCGCCCGAACCGCGAGCGCAATCTTTGCAGCGAGTCGGGCACATCGTCGAACGCGGGCCAATCGGCGAGCGAACGCCAAAGCGTGTCGATCATTTCGCACGGGCCGGCAACTCCGCTCAGCCCGGAAAAGACTTGCCGCAGTACGTCCTTGTAGCTGCAGTAGGGGGGCTGCTCAGCCAGTCGCTCGAGGCGGGCGAATTCACCAAAGAGCACCTCGCCGCGGGGGAGAGAAGGCAGACCCGGGCGCAGCGGCTCCAGGGCTTCACTCAGGCCGCGTTGCCAGTCGATGAGCGTGCCGTAGCAGTCGAAGGAGACGGCGCGGATGTCGCTCAAATCCGGCGGCACGCCGTGCTCACTTCCTCACCGTCCGCTGCTCGATCCGCTTTTCCGCCTTCGCCTGGACGATGCGGTCGACGTAGCTGCCGGGTGTGTGGACGCTCTCCGCGTCGAGGTCGCCCAGGCCGACGATCTGGTCGACCTCCGCGATGACAAAGGCTGCCGCCGTCGCCATCATCGGATTGAAGTTCCGCGCGGTCTTGCGGTAGACCAGGTTGCCGAACGGATCGGCCTTGTGAGCCTTCACGAGGGCGAGATCGGCGTACAGGCCGGTCTCCAGCACGTACTCGCGGGGCGTCGCGCCGGCCCGGGGGCTTGGGGCGAACTTCCCCGGCACTTTCCAGCCCGGGATCGTGCAGCCGCCGATGCCGTCGTACGGGCGGAAGAGTTCGCGGGTTTCCTTGCCTTCGGCCACTTTGGTGCCCGCGCCCGTGGCGGTGTAGAAGGCCGGGATGCCGGCGCCGCCGGCGCGGATGCGTTCGGCGAGCGTGCCCTGCGGGTTGAACTCGACTTCCAGCTCGCCGCTCAGGTACTGGCGTTCAAACTCTGCGTTCTCGCCCACATACGACGAGATCATCTTGCGAATCTGGCGGGTCTTGAGGAGCAAACCCAGGCCGAAGTCATCGACGCCCGCGTTGTTGCTGATGCAGGTGAGATCCTTCACGCCGCTGTCGCGGAGGGCGAGGATGAGATTTTCCGGGATGCCGCAGAGGCCGAATCCGCCGACCATGATGGTCATGCCGTCCTTGAGGACGCCCTTGGCTTTGAGATCGGCAAAGGTGTCGGGCGCAGATTTGAAGGTCTTGTTGGCCATGGCCCATTCTACCGGCGGCGGCTTGGCGGTGGGGAGTGGAGTGGAATGGGGTGGGGTTGGGGGGCGGTATGGGGCTGGGCGCGCCCGGGTCAGGTCCGGATCGCAAGCGCTGCGGATGGCGTCGGTTACGGAACGAGTGCGAAAGTTTTCAAACTATGTAAACTTACGGAGCGTTGCACCCGTATTCGGAAAACGTGGAAGTCGGAATCGCCATCGGAAAGATGAACTATGAAGAGTTGCATTGCTGCGGGCGTTGTGTGCGCTGTGATGGTTGCAATGTCGGGCCGGGCCGAGCCCGCTCCGGCAGGCCCCGCTTCGGTAGAGGCGGCCGATCGGATGCCTTCTATATCTGAAGCGCTGCCCCAGCGTGGATCGTCCGAAGCGATTGCCCGCGGCAAGGCCGCCATCGCACGAGCACGAGACGTCTACGCGAATCTCAAGACGTACCAGGATCAATTCACGGTTGAAAAAATTCAGATCTATTCGAATTACAACGGCGTTTCCAAGACCGAGGGACGACGTGTTTGCGAGCGGCCGGGCAAGTTCAGCGTGACGTTCACCCGCACTCCCAACTGGGGTGAGTGTTCGATGGTGAGCGACGGTCAGAAATACTGGCGAAGCGTGAATCAGAGCGAGGTCTATGCGGAAGGCAAGTTGCCCGACTTTGGCGCCGCCCAGGTCTTTCAGAGCGACATCGTCGCGGAGAACCTCCCAGCCGATTTCTATCCCTTGATGCGAACGATCGAACTCCCGCCCATGCTTTTCCTCACGCCGCGGGAGGTCGTCGATTCGAGAGAGGAACCGCTCGAAGGTCGCCCCGGGTTGCGCGTCATCTGCACCGCGGTCTCCGAAAACGATTGGGAGAAGCCGGATGCAACGGCGGACATCGTTGTTGAGATGTGGTTCGATGCCCAAACTGGAACGCTAAGCGAGATGGTCCGCGATTCGACGATCCACACGGTCGCGGAACAGAAGGCGGCCAACGACGTTCCGACTCCCGACGCTCCTCCCCGCGTTGCAAAGCGGATCGCGACTGTTACGCGCACGAGAGACGTTCGTGTGAATCAGGCGGTCGATGCGCAAGCGTTTGTGTTCAAGCCGGAGCGGTCCTGGAGGCAGGTTTCGGAATTCCGAACCGGTAGCGGCGCGGATTTCGGTCAGTATGAGACCGCCGGCTTGCCCGCGCCCGCCTTCAAGTTGAAGAATCTTGATGGCAAGGAGGTTTCACTGTCGGACTTCGCCGGGCGTGTCGTTTTGCTCGACTTCTGGGCGACCTGGTGCGGACCGTGCGTCGCGGCAATGCCTCACCTGCAGAAACTGCAGGAGGAGTTCAAGGATCAGCCGGTGTCGATTGTCGGAATCAACTCCGAAACGGGCATGAGCGATGAAAAGCTCAAGGACTGGCTTGAAAAGCGGAAGTTCACGTTCGGCCAGCTCCGTGAAGGGGCCGACGGCCTGGTGATGCAGGCCTACCACGTCGCCGGTATCCCGCACACCGTTCTGATCGATCAAAGGGGCGTGCTCCAGGACGTCACCGTGGGGTATTCGGGGGAGAAGCACGGGGAAATCCTCGCCGAACGCATCAAGACGCTTCTCGCCGGGAAGTCTCTGAAGTCGGAGCAGGAATTCAAAGATCTGCGTGTGAAGGGGGAAAAGCAGGAGCCGGCAAATGTTTTCTACGTTCAGGCGCCCGGCGAGCAGATTCCCGTCACCGAAATGGACCCGGGCCGCTTGATCGGCGTTTCGAAAGTTGCTCGCGGAGCCGCTCCCTGGTCCGCGCGGAGCGTTCAGATGCCGGACGGGCGCCTGGTATTCATGACCTCCGGCGGCATGGGCGGCGCGGCGATGACCTATTTCGGAGCAGGGGAAAACGACTTCCATTCCGCCGTGCTCGAGGATGTCGGATCGCGTTGGGTGAGCACTTGGGACGCGATGGTGGACTTGGGGAAGCTCCGGTTCCTCTGCTTTGTGAGTTCGCCGGCAAACCAGGGCATGGCTCAGAAAAACTGCGAGTTCTTCTGTCACGACGAGAACGGGAAGAAGCTCTGGTCGAGCACGCTCGATCTTCCGGAGATGTGCGCCGGAGAAATCAAGATCGCATCCGGAGATCTCGACGGAGACGGTCGCCCTGAAGTCGCCGTGCTTGTCCGCGTCGACGAATCGGATGGCACGCGCGGACCGCGGCGCAGCGGAAAGACGCTCGGGAAGCTGTGCGTATTCAGCGCCGACGGGAAGTTGCTGGTGACCAAGCAATTGGAGCTGGAGAACAACGTGAACGTCGCGATTATCCGTGATCCGGTTGATCTGCGGAACACGATCGTGGCGCTCGGGGGCGGTCGAGTCTGGCGATTCAAACTGGATGGCAGCCCGTCCAGTCTGAAGCAGCAGGAAGTAAAGCCGAACCAATCGGCGGTCACCAGTCCCTGACCAGCGTCACGATCTAAAACAACTTCTGCTGATCCTTCACGTCCTTGATGCGTCCATTCAGCGTCTCGAGCTGCTGCATGATGTCTTCGACGTTGCGGAATTTGTAATACTCGCTCGCGAAGCGGATGTACGCGACCTCGTCCAGATCGCGCAACTTTGCCATGACCCGCTCGCCGATGATGCGGCTTTCCACTTCGCGATCGAACTCTTTATGGAGTTCCTCCTCGACGAGGTCGGCGACGCGTTCCTTGGCCTGTTCGGGGATCGGGCGCTTGCCGCAGGCGGCGACGATGCCCCGCAGCACGTTTTCACGCAGGAAGGGCACGCGGCTTCCGTCCCGCTTGACCACGACAAGGCGGGTGGTCTGCTCGACGCGCTCATAGGTTGTAAATCGCTTGCCGCACGCTATGCACTCGCGGCGGCGACGGATCGTCTTGCCGGCGTCGCTCGCGCGGCTGTCGATGACCTTGTCGTTGTCGGCGTTGCAGAAGGGGCAGAGCACGGGTAGAGCATACAGAGCAGAGCCGAGGCGGTGGGGAGCCGGGATCTGAGGGCCGGATAACCAGTTTGCAAGAATTGCCGCTCCTTCAGCCGAAGAGAGCAGGAAGGGGTGGAGGCCCCGAAAGGAGATCTCGGGATGATGAACCTTTTGACCCTGGCTCAGGATTCGGACGGCGGCGGTGGCGCGATATTTGTGCTCGTCGAGCTCGCGATCCTTGTCTTTTTCATCGTGACTTTCTGGAAGATCTTCGGAAAGGCCGGCCAGCCGGGCTGGTACTCCCTGATCCCGATTTTCAATATTTACATCCTGCTCAAGATCGTCGGGCGTCCGTGGTGGTGGCTGATCCTGTGCATGATCCCCTTTGTAGGAATCATCATCGCGATCATCGTGACGCTTGATCTTGCCAAATCATTCGGCAAGGGAGTCGGGTTCGCCATCGGGATGATTCTGCTGGGAATCGTCTTCTATCCGATCCTCGCGTTCGGAAGCGCGGAATATCAGGGACCGGCGGCGGCATAGTCGAGCCGGATGCCCACCGCCCTCCCCGATCCCTGCTGGACGGAGGACCTGCCGCTCTGTCCGGCGTGCGGCTATCCGCGCAGCGGCCTGCCGGCGCTCGCTCCCTGTCCGGAATGCGGCAGCACGCCCCCGTCACGGGCCTTCGTGGTCTTCGGCGTGCCCAAGGGCATCGTTGGAGCCTCGCGCCGGTTCACCGCGGTGGCGGTGGGCTCGGTGGTTGCTCTGGGCTTCATCGTTCAGTTCTGGCCGTTTGTGTTCGCATTGCTGGGCGCCATCGGCTTTGTGATCGCCATGGGCTTGACACTCATCGCGGTTGTCGTTCTTGCATCCATGATGCGAGGGAAGCGCTCCGGCACGACGCGCTTTGTTTTCGTTGCGGGCGGGGCCTATTACGAGCTGGTGAAATGTGAAATCGGCGCCAAGATGACCTCGGATCGGCTGTTCCGATGGAATGGTGAAGAGGCCGTGGTTGTGGAGCGGGTCGGGACGTTCTGGAAGAAGTTCCGTATCGAATCGGGTGCGGGGTTGCCGGTTCTGGAGGCGGGAATTCGATGCCCCGATGCGGCCGAATCTCAGGTGCGTGAGGCCATAGAAGAATCGATCCGCGGCGCCGTCGCTGTGGCCGGCACTTTGCCGGCCGCATACCCTTCTGCTTCCATGACCTCGACCCGTGCCACGACGACTACGACCAACGACTCCACCGCCTGAGCCGGCAGGCAGCGGAGCTTCTATCGCAGTACTCGACCCGGCCAGAAGCCGGGTTTTTCTTTGGTTTGAATTTGGCCCTTTGCCTCTTTGGCCCTTTGACTATTTGGATTCCCCATGCCCACCATCACCCTTCCCGACGGTTCCAAGAAGTCCTTCGACAAGCCGGTCAGCGGCAAGGACGTCGCCCTGTCCATCGGCCCCGGTCTCGCCAAGGCCGCGCTCGGCGTCAAGATCAACGGTGAACTCAAGGATCTCTCCACCGTCATCGATCACGATGTTTCGCTGTCGATCGTGACCGAGCGCGACCGCCAGAAGGTGCTCGACAAGGACGGGCTCTTCCTGATCCGCCACTCCGCCGCCCACGTGATGGCCGAGGCGATCCAGGATGTCATCGGCAAGGAAGTGCAGCTCGCGTACGGCCCGCCGACCGACACCGGCTTCTTCTACGACATGTTCGTCCCCGAGGGCAAGAAGATCAGCAGCGACCAGTTCGACGCGATCAACAAGCGCATGGCGGAGATCATCAAGGAGAACCGCGAGTTCACGCGCTACGAAATCGGAGGCGGCGACGGCCTTCAGAAGCTCAAGGACGAGGGCAACAAGTACAAGGTCGACAACGCCGAACGCGCCATGGGACTGCCGAGCAGCGTGTACAAGGGCGCGAAGTCGGCGTTCGCCGATGACGGATCGAAAAAGGCCGACGCGAATGCCAAGCTCTCCTTCTACGCCAACGGCACCCCCGGCAAGAACTGGGAAGACCTCTGCCGCGGCCCGCACGTCCCCTCCACCGGCCGCATCGGCGCCGCAATCGTCACCTCGCTCGCGTCCAGCTACTGGCACGGCGACGAGAACTCTGATCGCCTCATCCGCGTCTACGGCACCGCGTTCCCGACCCAGGCCGAGCTCGATGAGTATCTGAAGCAGAAGGAAGAGGCCTCCAAGCGCGATCACCGCGTCATCGGCAAGCATCTGCGCTTGTTCCACATCGACGAGGATGTCGGCCAGGGTCTCATTCTCTGGACCCCGCGGGGCTCGATCGTCCGCAAGGAATTGCAGAACTTCATCTCGGCGGAATTGAAAAAGCAGGGGTACACCGAAGTCTTCACGCCGCACATTGGCCGCCTCGAGCTGTACAAGACCTCGGGTCACTTCCCGTACTACAAGGACAGCCAGTTCGCGCCCATTGTCGAGCGCCAGGCCCTCGAGGAACTCTCCAAGGCCGGTTGCTCCTGCGCCGAGATGATGAACCGCGTCGAGGGCGTCTCCGCCCGGCTCGCGGCGGGGATCAACGAGCGGACCAAGGCGCAAACCATCGCCCCCGACCGCATCATGGCGGACGACAAGCTCGTTGAAGGCTTCATGCTCAAGCCGATGAACTGTCCGCACCACGCGAAGATCTTCGGCAGCTCGCCGCATTCGTACCGCGACATGCCGGTGCGGCTTGCCGAGTTCGGCACGGTCTATCGCTGGGAGCAGTCGGGCGAACTCAACGGCCTGACCCGCGTCCGCGGCTTCACCCAGGACGATGCCCACCTTTTCTGCACCGAGGAGCAAATTCCCGGCGAGATCCAGGGCTGCTTGTCGCTGGTGAAGACCATCTTCAACGTGCTGGGCATGAAGGACTACCGCGTTCGCGTCGGGCTGCGTGATCCGGATTCGAGCAAGTACACCGGCAGCGCCGAGAGCTGGGACAAGGCCGAGGCCGCCTGCATCGCGGCGGCCCAGTCGCTGGGCGTCTCGTTCAGCAAGGAGCCCGGCGAGGCCGCGTTCTATGGGCCCAAGATCGACTTCGTCGTCAAGGACGTCATCGGCCGCGAGTGGCAGCTCGGCACCGTGCAGGTCGATTACCAGATGGGCAACAGGTTCGATCTTTCGTACATCGGACCGGACAACAAGGCCCACCGGCCGGTCGTGATCCACCGTGCTCCCTTCGGCAGCATGGAACGCTTTTGCGGCGTGCTCATCGAGCACTTCGCCGGCGCGTTCCCCACCTGGCTCAGCCCCGAGCAGGTGCGTGTGCTGCCGATCAGCGACAAAACCCTCGACTACGGGCGCGAGGTGGAGCGATCTCTCCGAGAGCGCGGCATCCGAGCCACCCTCGACGAATCCAACGAACGTGTCCAGGCCAAGATCAAGGTCGCGGCGGACGAGAAGATCCCCTACATGCTCATCGTCGGCCCGCGCGACGCGGAGAACAAGGCGGTCAGCGTTCGTGTCCGCGGCGTGGAAAAAGACCTCGGCGCGATGCCGCTGACGAAATTCGTCGACGATATCGTGAGCGAGATCGAGAGCAAAAGCGCGGTGTTGGGAGTGAAGCCGTAGTTTGACCCTTGAGCTCAGGCCGATTCATCGGCCTTTCGCGCTCATAGACCGCCGCTTCAGCGGCGGTACAGACGCGCTCACGTCCATTTCCGCCTTCTGAATTCGCCAGCCCGTTTCAACGGGCCTCCATTCTCGCAGGCGTGAAACGGTCGAATCCGCCCACACCCGCCGCAAAACACACACCGCGTTTCTCAGTCACGATACAACCGCAACTCTCCTCGCTCAAAATCCATCTCCACCCTCCCAAAGCCCGCGAGCGTCTCGTTCCCAAGGATCCCGACCGGTGTTGCCCCTTTGAAACGTGCGAAAAGCGGCAGCGAACCCACCATCACGGTCTGATCCTTGAGCGTTGACTCTCCCAGCGAGATCGTGGCACCGCCCGCCTTTGCGAGCTTGCTCCGAGCCGTTCCGATGCCGCGCACGTCCTTATCCTCAGCAACCGGTTGGAGCCCTGCAAGCCTGGTAACCCGATCTTCCACGATCGTGATCGGCGAACCCGAGTCCACGATGAAGCACACATCCGCTGCGTTTACCTTGCCGCGGCAATACGCCCGGGAATCCAGGATCGCCAGCGGCAACGTCGCCACCGGCTTCTCGCTCGCCGAGGCGGAGAGCCGCAACTCTCCGGTCGTCCCCGGCGCCGGGTAGGGAATCGAAATCACCTTGCCCCGCCCGAGCAGATCGAGTCCGACAATCCCGATGATGCCGTTCGCCACCGGCGGCAGTTCCTCCATCACCAGTACGTCGACGTTCTCGAAGCGAACATCACCGAACGTAAGCGTGTCGAGCGTCGCGACGCCGAGCGGCATCGCAGCGCCCGTGGCCCCGCCGACCTCTGAAGCCAGGCGCTTTATGCCTTCCGGGCTGTGTTCGACCATCTCCGACGGGCGGATGACTGTCCCGGGCGGAAGCGCGGATTTCGCGACGACGGTTGTTCCCGCCGCGAGATCGATCACCATCGCTCCTTTACTGCCGCTCCCGATCTGGGCGGAAGCCAGATGATGGCCGCCCGTAAATTGCACGGGGCATTTGCCGGTTGTGGTCGAAGCCGATGCGTCTCGCTTGGCAAAGGTCGACGTGTAGATGACACAGTCACCCTTCTGGAGCGGGATCGCGTTCCCGAACGGGTCCTCCACGACGCCGACTTTGTCCTCTTCAAACGTGCTGTAGCCGCGGATGAAGCCGGCGAAGGTCTTGCCATCCGCGCCGCGTGCCGACACGTGCACGTCGAGCGCCGCGAGTTCTTGCGCCGTCGGCGCCGGACGCTCGAATTTCTTGCCCATCGCGGTCGTGATCACCGAAAGCTGGCCGCCCTTGCACGAAGCGGTGGTGGTGGGCTTGCCCGCCGCCTGCGTAATCCCCGCAGATCCGCCGGGACCCGGCGGCAGAATCACATCGACGAATCCGTCCTGCCCCAGCGTCCAGACTACCTGCTGCCCCTCGGCGATCACAACTTTCGTGAGCTTGAAGCCGGCGTCGTCGCGGCGAAGGACGAAAAGGCTCGCGTCGGCCAACGCGGGAGCCGCCACCCTCACCAGCACCCCCGCACACGTCGCGATCACCAGGCTCTTCATGGGTCATCTCCTGAACGCCGCAGCCGCGGCATGTACTTGCATGGATGCCGCCTCCCGCAATGTCCGTCAACAAAAGCAACGACAGACTGCCGTCCAGACGTAATATACTACGAATCGTAATAAAAAAGCAAGCCGGTACAAACACACAAGGGCGGCCGCGAGCGCACATGGCAAAGCACACAGACCTTGAGCACATGGTCCTTGGGATTGTCTGGAAGCGTCGGCAGTGCAGCGGCTATGAGGTTGTGCGGGAGTTCGCTCAATCGGCCGCCGCGCATTACCGAAGCCGCGAAGGCGCCATTTATCCGCTCCTGGCAAGGCTCGTCGCCCGGAGGCTGCTTCGCTGTCGTGAACTTCCTCGCGGTTCAGGAAAGGCGCGTGCCTACAAGGTCAGCCCCGCGGGCCTGCGCGTCCTCCGGGCGTGGCTCAGGGGTCCCATTCCGCAGCAGGACGCAACCGTCCCCCCGGATCTCGTACGCGTGCGCATCTACTTCCTGGGCGCGATCGGTCCGGCCGAGCAGCGGAAGATGCTCAGGGATGCGGCGGAGAAGGTCCGGTTCGAAATCGCATCGATTCAGCAGCGACTGGCACAGAGCCGCGCTGAAGGGAACGATTATGCCGCGATGGCGCTTTCCGGGATTGTCCGGGTCATGCGGGCCAGGCAGCGCTGGATCAGCAGTGTTGCCGGCCAGATCGGGTCGCGGAATGCCCGCGTGGCGGGAAGTTCCCCGGGGAAGCGCCCCGGCCGCTCCACTCCGGGAAAATCGGGCGGCCGAAGGACCGGCGCTTAGCCCAATTGCCCCGAGGGATCCTGAAGGACTGCAACCGGCCTTCCGATTTGGGGTACCTTGCGGACAGTGCGAAGCACGAGCAGATTTCGAGTTTGGAAGCGCCTGGCGCTCGCGGCTGCCGTGGTCTTTACCTTGGTCTGGATCTGCAGCGCGTTCTGCACATTGACTTGGGCGAGCCCGCGCGGTCTTTACCTCGGGGTCGAATCTGGTCGGTTCTCCTTGGCCCTATTCGGCAAGTGGCAGGAAGCACCACCTCCCACGCACTGGTTTATGTATTCCCACTCGCCGCGACTCAATTGGTGGTTTGCGAGCGAGAGCCGCGGCGAATGGTGGTACGGCTGGGCGCCGATCTGGCTCTTGGCGTTGCCCGCCGCCGCGCTCTATGCGGGTCTTAGCTGGCGGGACCGAATCGCCGTGCGCAGAAGGCTCGCCCGGCTCTGCCGACGCTGCGGCTACGACCTGTCCGCCACGCGGCACGGAATGCCATGTCCCGAGTGCGGCAGTTCAAATGCACTCACCGGCCATGGCGTCGGGTAGTGTCCGGCGCATTGATCGTCCCGCGCTGAGGCCGTTCGCTGGCGGCGCACGAACCAAAGACCTTGGACGCATCCGCATGCTCTGCCGAGATCTCGCGCTCCGCCTGGAACCAGTCCGAGAGTTCGTCGCCGGGGGCTCCGTTGCGCCGTTTGAAGCACTCGTACGCGCGGTCGCGGATGCGTTCGGCAAGGTCCCTACCCGTGATGTTCGGCTCAAGCCCCGACATGTCCGTGTCTCCCGTGGGTTTTCGGAGTAATGCTGCCTCCCACGGATGAGTGCAGGGTGAGAGGCCGGTGAGAAGGGGCGGCGGCGGAGTTCTGCCCTCCCAAAAAGAAAAACCCCCTGCGTGCAGAGGGTTTTCAAAGCGAGGCGGACGGGAATCGAACCCGCAACCACCGGATCGACAGTCAACGGGGCGAATGCCCGAACCCCCGACAAAACGCGGACTTGCGCCACATCCCGCCCGCCCCAGCAGCGCCCGCAGCAGCGCCGGCCGCCAACCCCCCCCTGCCGCCCGACCTGGCCGCCGTCGTCGCGGCGTGGCCGGCGCTCCCGCCCGCCGTCCGCGCGGGCATTGCGGCGATGGTGCAGGCATCCTCCCCCAGGCACTGAACGTGCTGGTTCGCCACCCCCCGGACCAGCGGCGCTGTTATCCACAGTTCGCCATGTTCGCCAGAGTCGGCCAACGCCGGAACCCTGGCGGAATGTGCCGAAGTTGGCGGAGTCTGGCCTGCCCACCGTGGCACGCCCCCCCCGCGTAGGTACTTGGAAACCCACCTTCGGCAGCCACGCCCGCGGGAACAGCCGCGCTCGGCGACAGAGTTTGTTTCGCGCGTCCGAGCACCGACATGGAATTGGACAGAGCGAGACTCGTACAACCTATGCAGTTGACTCCCCGAACACGGCCGCGGCTGTCTTGACGGCTCCTAGCGCAGCAGGGAAGCCGGCGTACACGGCCATCTGCAGGATGATCTCCAGAACTTCGTTCTGCGTACAGCCGACGTTCAACGCGCCCCGGATGTGCTCCTTCAACTCCGCCTGTGGGTAACCGAGGACAGTCAGCGCTGCGACCGTGAGCATTTCCCGGGTCTTCAAATCCAGGCCGGGGCGGGTGTAGATCTCGGCGAACGGGAACTCGACAAGGCAGCGCGCCAAGTCGGGGCTGGTCGCGGAGAGGCCCTTCAACGCGGCCTCGATCTCCGGACCGAAGATCGCTCGCATGCGGTCAAGCCCACGGTCAAATCGCGATTGTTCAGCCTGCATGAGCGATGTCCTCCGAAGCGACCGATGACGCAGCGCGGGCGGTCATCCGTGATATTTCTGGAGCGATGGTCGCACGGGCCAGCGGCTCGCCAGAAGCTTACTCGTTGGCTCGGCGAAGCGGCAGCGCAGCGTTCCGATCCGCTCGATGGTGATCTGGATCTCGGCACCCGGATCAACGAAGTCGTCATGGTCGCACCCGGTGCAGTCCGGGATGGTGCCGAAGCCTGCCACGGTTCCGGACTTGAGCGGCGCGATGAATCCCAGCCAGGCGAACACGTCCTCGGCCTTGTGGCTGATCTCGGACGTCGATCCCTGGTACTTGACCTTCCCGTTCACGACCACCGTCACCTTGAGGTTGTACGGGTCGCCAACCTCGTCAGGCGTAACCAGGTACGGCCCAAGCTGATTGCCCTTGGCCATGTCCTTGGTCAGACAGAACCCGCCGACGAACTCTGTGGCCTGCACATCGCGTGCGGACACGTCGTTGAAGATGCAGAAGCCCGCCACCGGCTGCTTCGGGTTCCCGTACACCACGGCCAACTCGGGCTCCACATCCAGGCGCGACGTGTAGGCCGGCCAGGGGACGGTCTCGCCGTCGCCGACGATGGTGTTCATATTGCCCTTGTAGTAGGACAGCGGTTCGGGCTGGCCAGCGGGGGGCTTGGGTTTCGGGGCCATGACCGCCTTGGCGAACGCCTGCAGCAGCGGCGCGGTTTGCGGATTGTCCTTCTCGTACTTCCCGATCGTCTCGCCAGAGTTCTTGAGGTGCCTCGGCGTCAGGCCGAAGTCGAAGAGCGCGGCGACCTCCACCGGTTCGAGGAGGTGGACGGCGGTGAGCGGGTACTTTTCCCCGCCGCCCAGTTCTCCGAGATGCTGTTCGCCCCAGGTGAGCAGTTCCTTTGCCGTCCGCTCGCTTCCGGGAAGATTGGCAAGGTACGACCGGCTGTCAGCCAAGTGGGGGGAAGACTTGCCCGACCTGCGCTGCAGCGTGGCAAACGAGACCGCCTGGTCTTGCAAGACGATGCCGAAACATGGGATCGGCGAGTCGGTGGTGGAAAAGCGGATCAGTTTCATGGCTGGTTTCCTTCTCGTGTCTGCACTGAATCAGAACTCGACCTCGATGCCCTTTGCTTTGGCCACGTCGTAGATCGCGTCGAAGGTGCCTGCCGAATCCCAAGGCGCGTCGGGGGGTTCGTTGCGGAACTCGCGGTACGCGCGCTCGACGTTCATGTACAGGCGCGCGGGGGCACGCCATTCGCCGTAGGGACCGAACTCAATGCGCTTGGCGGCTTCCAGCGAGGGGAGCCCGGCGTCGAAGCACCGCTTCGACTCATCCCGGACGTACTGGAGGTAGGCCTTCATCTCCGTCACGCCTTCGATCCCGCAGAGCGGGCCGTGGCCGGGGACGATCGCCTTGGGCTTGAGCTCGGCGATCAGGTCAAGGCACTGGAACCACTTGGCGTACGACCCCGTCCAGCCCATCGGCGTGCACTGGCGGAAGAGCACGTCTCCGGCGAACACCACGCCCTCCTTGGGCACGTGGATGATCGTGTCGCCGACTTGGTGGCACGGCCCGACGTAGATCAGGTGGACCTCGGTGCCGTCGAGGTTCAGTTCGTAGCGCGCATCGAAGAGGGTGGTCGGCGGCACGAGCTTGATCCCGTCAAAGTTGTAGTCCTCCATCAGCTGCTTCCCGGCCGCCACGATGCCCGGGTGGAGCGCCTTGAGCACCAGACGTGTGAGCAGGTGGCCGACGCCGTGCAGCAGCTTCTGGCTCTCGTGCGGCTCGGCGACCTGCTTCATCCGCTCGGGCACCGATCGGTGCCCGATGATCTCCGCATCCGTGAAGAGCTGGTTGCCCCAGACGTGGTCCGCGTCCTCGTGCGTGTTCACCACGCGCTTCGGCATGGCGGGCCACACCTTGCTGAACATGTCGATCATTTGTCGTGCGTGCGGCAAGTCCGACTGCGTGTCGATCACCACGCCGCCCGCCAGGTTGATGAGGCCGGAGTTGGCGTCGCACACGCGGTTTTTCTCGTTCAGGACCGCGTAGCAGTTGTTGCTGACTTGTTTCATTTCCATGGGGCTTCGTCTCCGACGGTGGACTAGCGATCGCGTTTCGCAAACGGGCCGGCATCGGACTCGATCACGCCGTTGGCCTTGACGTACTCATCCCAGAGCCTGAGCATCGCGTCGCGTCTCGCGGGATAGTGCGACGAGAGGTCGTGCATTTCGACGGGGTCGTTCTCCAAGTTGAACAACTGCCAGTCGCCGGTGCCGCCCGCTGCCTCCAGCAAGTAGACGAGCTTCCAGTCACCTTGACGGATCGCGCGATTGCCGAAGAGTTCCCAGCCGTTCCAATCCGAATCGGCGCGGATCGCGTTCTCGCGGTTGGCGAGCAGGTTCCACATCGATTTGCCTTGCGGTGGCGCGACCCCGCTGTCCTTTTCCTTGGCGGGATGGTCAACGTGCGCCAGTTCCAGCAAGGTTGGCGCTATGTCCATGATGTGCAGGGGCGAGTTGGTGATCGCTCCCGCATGCACCACGCCGGGACCGCTCACGATCAGGGGAGCCCGGATGCCACCCTCGGCTACGGTGCCTTTGAACTGGCGGAACGGAACGTTGCTGACCTGCCCCCACGCTTTCCCGTAGTCGATGAACGAGCCGGGGCGGCCCCAGTTCTCAAAGCGATTGTCGTAGGTCTTCTCGAACCAGGGCTTGAGCTGGGGGGCGTGCTCCATCAGCAGATCCGCGTGGTCTTCGCCATTCGCCCCGTTGTCGGACATGAAGATGATGAGCGTGTTCTCGACCTGCCCGGATGTCTTGAGATGGCCGAGGAGACGACCGATCTGGTCGTCCATGTGCCCGACCATCGCGGCGTAGATCTCCATCTTGCAGGCCGAT
This sequence comes from Planctomycetota bacterium, assembly GCA_018242625.1. Lineage (GTDB taxonomy): Bacteria > Planctomycetota > Phycisphaerae > Phycisphaerales > UBA1924 > JAFEBO01. The sequence goes on along the minus strand of JAFEBO010000012.1, from coordinate 296,215 downwards.
CGTTGCTTCTCCTGCGTCGTCAGCTCGTCCCAGGCAGGGACACCCGGTGGTCGCGGGGCGCGTTGGGCTTCCTTCGCGACGATGCCGAGCGACTTCTGCCGGGCCAGGCGCTCCGCGCCGATGACGTCATATCCCTTGTCGTACGCACCAAGGTACTTGTCGATCCAGGCTTCCGGAGCCGCGAGCGGGCCGTGGGGCGCCTGGTACGCCACGTAGGCAAAGAACGGCTTTTCTTTGGTGCGGGCCTCGTCGATACACTGAATCGCGAAGTCCGTGAAGTTGGTCGATGAGAAGTACCCGGGCGGGAGCGCGTCGAGTCGTTCCCCGTTGCGAGAGTAGTTCACCCTGGGTTGCTTGGGGCTCAAGGACTTCATGTCCTCCCAGTGACTTCCCATTCCGTCGATGATCGTGAAGTCGCGGGCAAACCCGCGCGCCGCCGGCCACGCCTCCTGATCCTCGCCCAGATGCCACTTCCCGGCCATGAACGTGAAATACCCTGCCCGGGTGCTCAGCAGGGTGGCAATGGTGACCACGCGGGCATTCAAGTGACCCTCGTACCCGGGCATTCCCTTCTGGGTGGGTCCGAGCCACTCCGCCATGTTGCCGAGGCCGGCGATGTGGTTGTCGGTGCCGGTCAGGAGCATCGCCCGGGATGGCGAGCAGGTAGCGGAGACACAGAAGTTGGCCGCCCGAAGGCCTCGCGCCGCCAGCGCGTCGAGGTTGGGCGTCTTGATCTCGCCGCCAAAGCAACCGAGGTCCGAGTAGCCCAAGTCGTCCGCGACGATCAAGAGGATGTTCGGCTGGGCCGGAGGGACGCCCGCCGCCATGCACGGGGACGGTCCGAGGGCACACTTCAATGCGATCGCAGCGAGAACAAGCATCGAAAGTACTCTGCGCATGATGTCCACTCGCGGTTTTCCGCTTCCCAGCGGGGAAAGAACGAGGACTACCATTCCATACTCTAGAAGCAGCAGGCTGTGCCGTTTATCGAAATTCCGCAGACATGAAGAGCCCGTCGCCGCTAACCGAACCCGTCACCCCCAGTCCTTCGCTGGCGGTCACGGTCGTCGAGATCACCGATCCAACGGCAGTGGGTGAAGACATCGAGGTGATCCATCAGGACGCGGTGCAACTGGAAGCCAATCCCCTGCGGGCCCGGCGCGTCGTGGTCCGCCTGGGTAGAAGCGTGCTGCTGTTCCAGTCGACCAACCTGCCGATTCGGACGCGCACGGTTCTGCGCGGCGGTCTCGTGGCGTATGTTGCCTTCGGCCCGCGCGCGGCTGGCACGCTGAATGGTCTGCCAGTCGGGCCAGACCGGGTTCTGGCGAGCACATCGGGGGTCAAGGTGGAGTTTGTCGTTGCGGCTGGGTACGAGAGCGTGTCCTTTCTCGTCCCCCCTGACGATGTCCGGGCGCACCTGCGTCTTCGGCAACGCGAAGACCAGTCCTTGATCCCGCATGGTGTCGAACTGTTGCAGAGGAGCCCCGGCGCCGGCCCCAAACTCTTCGAGTGGGGACGACGTGTCGCCGACGCGGCTGCGAAACACCCCGAGGTGTTTGACGAGCCCCAGACGAACTCCGTCGCGCAAGGCGAGCTCTTTGAGATGCTCCTTTCAAGCATCGGGTCGGCCGTCGAGGCCGAGCGAGCGCCGCGCGACGGCACGCAGCGTGCTCATAGCCGGATCGTACAGATTGCCGAGGATTACGCACTGAAGCACGCGGACGAGCCTCTGTACGTGACCCACCTGTGCAAGGCAGCGAGCGTGAGCGAGCGGACGCTGCAGAACGCCTTCAAGGAGATCATGGGGATGACCCCGATCGCCTACCTGACGCGTCTGCGACTCCATCAGGTGCGCCGCGCGTTACGGGCTGCAACTCCTCACTCGACCACGGTCACGGCCGAAGCGCTGAAGTGCGGATTCTGGCACCTCGGCGATTTTTCCCGTGCATACAAGGATTGTTTCGGCGAGTTGCCGTCGGACATCCTGCGACGCAAGCAACTGTGTGCGTCCTGAAATGCGTCGCGACTGGCCCTGGACTCAGTGCGCGCTCAAGTGCGCGCAGACTACCTCCAAACTGGCCCAAAACTCACCGGTAACTGGCCCGCGTTGATCGGCCCGGATAGGGTCACGAAAACGGTTTCTGCCCTGCTGACGGTGGCTCTCCGAAGAGCCACAACTGACTGTCGATCCGGTGGTTGCGGGTTCGAGTCCCGTCCGCCTCGCTTGAAAAACCCTCGGAAATTCCGAGGGTTTTTGTGTTTGTGGGATTCGTGCGTTCGGGTTTCGACACCCGTTCTTTGAGCCGCTGCGTCCGGATTGCGTCCTTGAGAGCCTGTTCGGGTTGCATCGGAGAACCCGCTGACGCGGATGCGCTGGTCAATCGTGTGGCGGGCGCAGTGCGGCAAGTGACGGAGCACGCCAGCGCGATCAGCTCTGGGAAATGGGCCGCGCATGGCTTGCCCGCTCGCCCGTGTCATGGGATCGTCGTCACGTACGGTTCCATTCCCTCCGGCAACGGCCTCCTCTTCCGCAGCAAGGTCCGCGACCGACTTCTGAAGGACGGATGCGACCACCTCCCATATCAGCTCCTTTCGATCAGCGAGTTTGATTCGTTTCTTCGGCTCGTCGAACTCGGCAATGCGCCCGACGCCATCATGTTGACCCTTTCCGATGGAAATGGCGGCAGTTTCCCGGGGGCGTTCCAGGCCACACTTCAAGACGATGCGATCATCGGCGCAACCCGAAGGCGCGGGGAATTGTTCCTTGCGTCCCTGCCAGGCGAGTCCGACGCCGCTCCAACCGGGTCGAACGAATGAATGTCTGCACCCCAGCCAGCGAGGGAACCTGGTCTTCCCTGACAGGGCCGGCGGCGGGCGCGACCGTGCCAGCAACAATGCGGCACCACCCGCCCGGACTGTCCGACCGGCCAAAGCGATCCGCGCGCCGCGAATGACGCAGCCGCTGCGCCTGGGCAACGACTCCCTCGGGCCCGCCGGTAGAATCGTGAATGTGCGCGGCCAAATCCACTGACCTTTGGACAACAGACCTTCCGAAGGAGCGACTACACCCGCACTTCCGCTCGCTCGCGGCGAATCCGACCGATCGTGCGTGCTTCCAGCGATGGGCCGACGGTTTCGCCGACACGAACGGGAACATCGCGCACGAGTTTCAAACCAAGTTCTCCGCTGCGTTCTGGGAGATCTACCTCTACAGGATGTTCCTGAGCCTTGGCTTTACCGTCACGCGCCCGAAGGATCGGCCGGACTTCGTGCTCGGCGCGCCGCAAGGGGCGATAGCCGCCGAGGCCAAGATCATCGATTCCAGCCCAGGGCAAGCCCCTGTATGGGCACCGATCCATGAAGTGCCTCTCGACCGCGAAGCGTTCTACGAGCAGACGTGCGCAAAATTGTCGGGCGCGCTCCACGGCAAGCTGAAGCACTACCGCACCTATGCAAACGAACCTGCCGTCAAGGATCGGCCATTCTTGCTGTGCGTCAACCCGTACGACACGCCGCACTTTGTCATGCAGGGCTTCGGGGCGATGACCCGCGTGCTGTACCAGTACTGCGATCCAATCGTTGCTTCCACAGCATCCGGCTATCTGGAGGAGGTCGGCCACCGGAGGGTTGAGTCGTTTCGGACCTCGAGCGGCACGACGGTCCCTTTCGGCTTCTTCCTTGATCAAAGCAACGTAGAAGTAAGCGCCGTGTACTTCAATCCTCGGGCCACAACGAGCAAGTTCTTCGCTGATCCGCTGAGAAACGGACACGACAAGGAGCGCGTGTTTGCGCAATGGTACATGGTGTCGACCGGGACGCTGCACCTCCAAGAGGCTCACCCCGCAAACTACAGGGAGACGCTGGCCGACGGTGGCTATCTGTTTCTGAACCCCCACGCCACTCACGCGATTGACCCGGAGCCGTTCTTCGAACAAGGAACCGCGGTCTGCCAGTTTCAAGAGGCGTCACGTACGCTCGTGACGCGAACACCTACGCCATTCCTGAAGACGCGCATTACCAACGGCGTGATCCCCGACGACTTCCCCAACGACCTTTTGGTGAAGGGCAAGCCGGTTCACGGAGCGGAGTAAGTGGACGCCGGGGCGGCCGGCAGCCCCGCCGGAATCCGTGTGTATTCGGCCCCCGTTCGTGCAGCCGAGAGCATGTTTGCGTACCCTACGCCAATGGCACCTCCGGGTACGGACACCCTCATGACGGCGGAACTGGTCCTCGCGAAGGACGCGGGGCTTGTGGCGTCGGTCGTCCGCAGGACGGCCCGGCATGTCGCCGCGACCGCGGACCATGATCGCCGTGCCATCGCCCAGGTCTTTACGCCCGCGAGCGTGGCCCGCTTCATGGCCGCCCGGGCCTCTCGAATCAGGGACGAGTTCAGGTTCATCGACGCGGGCGCGGGGGTTGGCGTGCTGGCCGCCGCACTGTGCGAGCGGATCGCTGGGCTTCCCAAGCCGCGCCGCGTGACCGCCGAGTTGTACGAGACGGACCCGGCGGTGCTCCCGGCGCTCCGGCAGACAATCGCCGAGTGCCGGAAAGCGCTCGCGGCGAATGGGCACCATCTGGATGCGACGGTTCACGAGGAGGATTTCGTTCTGCGCCGCCCCGCGGCGTCGCTCTATTCGCCGTCGCCCCGCACCGGGTACGCGGATGTCGTGCTGATGAACCCGCCGTACTCGAAACTCGCAAAGGACTCGCCGCAGGCCCGGGCGTTCGCGGAAATCGTGCACGGGCAGCCGAACGTCTACGCCCTGTTCATGGCCGCCGCGGTCGAGTTGCTGCGGCCGGGCGGGGAGTTGATCGCCATCACGCCCCGGAGTTTCTGCAACGGGCTGTACTTCCGCGAGTTCCGGCGCTGGCTGCTCGCCCGGATGAGCCTGCAGCATGTCCATCTGTTCGAGTCTCGGCGGGCGACGTTCAAAGAGTCGGAAGTCTTGCAGGAGAGCATCATCACGGTGGCGGCTAGGCAGACCAAGCAGTCCCCCGAGGTGCTGGTGAGCGTTTCGCACGGCGCGGACATTGAGGATGCGGAGCCGATGCCGCGAGCGGCCGGCACGATCATCGACGACCCGGCGGGGGCGTGCGTGATCCGGCTCCCCGCCGCCGCGTCGGACCTGGAGGTCATGCGGGTCGTCGAATCGTGGTCGGACACGTTCGCCAATCGCGGCCTGCGGATTTCGACCGGGCCCGTCGTGTCCTTCCGCGCCACCAAGTACCTGATGGACACTGCGGACCACGCGGATGCGGTTCCGCTCCTCTCGATCCACAATGTTCGACCCTACGCCACGGTGTGGCCCATCGCCAAGGGATCGAAGCCCATCGCGCTGCACGCGACCAACGGCGCGGCGGCGTTGCTGTTGCCCGCACGGAACTACGTGCTCCTCCGACGGTTCAGCGCCAAGGAAGAGCATCGCCGATTGACGGCCTCGCCGTACATCCCGTCGGCATCGGCACGGGAAGGGTCGATCGGGCTGGAAAACCACCTCAACTATGTCACGCACACGACCCGCGAGTTGACCGAGGCCGAGGTTCACGGGTTGGTCGCCCTGTTCAACTCGGCGCTCCTCGACCGCTACTTCCGCGTGCTCAGCGGGAACACCCAGGTCAACGCGACCGAGATTCGCACGATTCCCTTCCCAGACCTTCAGATGATTGCCCGGATTGGCGAGCGAGTCGGCTCGCTCGACGGCAACGACCGCGAGAAGATCGAGGCGGCGGTGCTCAACGTGCTCGGTGTATCGCCATCGGTGCTGAACGGCGCGGCGGAGGACGCCGGGTGAGCCGAACCAATGACGCGATTTCCATCCTCGCCGCGTTCGGGCTGCCCAGGGCGCAGCAGAACGAACGCTCCGCGCTCACGCTGCTCGCGCTCGCCGGGCTGCGGCCCAAGACGCCGTGGGAGTCCGCCAAGGCCAGCCTGCTCCGCACTGTGGACATCATGGACTTCATGCGGGATGCGTACAAGAAGGATTACGCGCCCAACAGCCGCGAAACCATCCGTCGCCAGACCCTTCACCAGTTCGAGCAGGCGAGATTGGTTGACCGCAACCCTGATGACCCGACACGGGCGACCAACAGCGGAAAGAACGCCTATCGCCTGACCGAACCGGCCCTCGCCGTGATCGCGGCGTTCGGGCATGGGCTCGCGTTCGACCACGCCGTTGCCGCGTTCAAGGAGCAGTTCGGAAGTCTGGAGACCGCCTATCGGGGCACGCGGGAACTTCACCGTGTTGCGTTGGTGCTCTCCGACGGCACCGAAGTCTCCCTTTCTGCCGGAGTCCACAACGAGCTGCAAGCGGCGGTGGTCCGTGACTTCGGGCCGCGCTTTGCCCCCGGCGCCCGCGTGCTCTATCTCGGCGATACCGCCGACAAGCACGTCGTGATGGACGCCAAGGCGCTTGCCGATCTCGGCGTGACGCTGACCGAGCACGACAAACTGCCTGACGTGGTGCTCTACCAGCCGGACAAAAACTGGGTCTTCCTCGTCGAGGCTGTCACCTCGCACGGGCCGGTCTCGCCGAAGCGGCACAAAGAACTCGAAGTCACCTTCGGCAAGTGCCGCGCTGAGCGTGTGTACGTTACGGCGTTCCCGGATGCCGCCACGTTCCGCAAGTACGTCGCCGACATCGCGTGGGAGACTGAAGTGTGGCTCGCCGACAGTCCAGATCACATGATCCACTTCAACGGCGAGAAGTTCCTGGGGCCGCACAAAAAGTAGTTCGGACAAGCTGCGTATTCTCTCTTTTGTCTCACAGAAGCGCCGACGAAGACATCCTTCGATGGCTAGACCCACGCATACTCCAGGTGCTTCTGCCACAGCACCATGTCAATTCCCTCGCGGACTGCGTAGGCGCAGGCAAGCATGAGGGCGTGCTCGTGGAAGATACGCGCGTTGGTGACCAACTCCCGGATAACGGGCTCGCCGTGAGATCGCTCCGTCAGGACTGCGATGTGTGACACGTCGTTCGCCCTCTCTTGGCCGATCTCTTCGGTGGCGACCAGGATGTAGCGCGAGGGCACGATTCCGGCTCGCGTGCGTTCGCGAGCCGAGCCGAACACGGCACGGATACGTTGTTCGAAGAGATCGTTGGCGTACGCAGCGAGAGCCTTCATGCTCGGCGTCATCGCGTTGGTCAGACACCATGTCAGCCATGCCTCATTGCTGACTTTGATTGGCACAAATGGCCTGATCGGGTCGTCCGCAGCGGCACAGGCCGCACGCTCCTGCATCCACGCCTCGTGTGTATCGCCGGGCCGCTGACCTGCTGGCAGGTGGGCGACGATGCGCTGCCACTCTTCGCGAGTCGTGTCGGGGAACGTGCGAGCGACGGTTGGGCAGTGCTTCAGTCCGGTCGAGTCCTTTCGTGGCCTGCCTCGGGCGAAGAACTCCGACTTCTTGCCCATGGGCGGCGCCGGCTTGACATAGGTCACGCCCTCGATCTCGAACTGGGTGTCGATGACCGGCCCCTTGATCGTGTCCGCGGGCATCTCACCACACACAACCCTGGTCATGAACCGCTCCGCAAAGGCATTCCACGCACCACGGAGGGTCTCGTACGCCTTGAAGGGTCGAGCTACATTGATCGGCACATAGTCGATCGGCCACAGGAAGTAGCTGTCGAACGTGTCGCTGTAGAAGTAGCAGCCAGCCACGATCACCCCGTCGACCTCCTGGGTATCCTGCCGTGCCCGATGGGCGACCATCCTGAGCAGCGCCGTGTGGTCCAGTCCGGTGTAGCCGTTGTTGATGACCAGAAGCACCGATGAGTTCGACCCTGGGTGTTCGGCTCGTGACTGTTTGAGCTGCTTGCTCGCCTTCGACACGGCGGACTTGATCGGGCCTTCCAGGATTCGGTCGTAGTGTCGCTGTGCATCCTCGGGCAGAGCGGCGCGATCCAGAACGATGACAGGTCGATGCGGCTGGTGCAACCGAAACAGCGCGGCAAGTTTGGCTTGCCGCTCGGGCTTGGCCAACCCCTCGTCGTCAAGAGACTTGAGTTCAACGACCGCCTCTGCGATCAAGTAGTCAGCACCAGGCCTATCGCGAGCGTCCGCGTCAGGGTGTGCCCGCACGCCGCCGGCAGCCTTGACGATCTCGTCAAAGTCGGCTTCGGTCAAAGGGCGGACGCGGAAATGCTCCATTGGAAATCGTATCGGATTGACGACCAAGCGCCACGATCTTGGCAGTATCCCCCGATTTCGCGCGCAGGGGACGTTCCAAGTGCATAGGTAGCCAGTAGATGACCGCGCACGTCAACGCGATGACCGAAGTTCGCACAAACTGTCCCTTCGGGTCGTCACCTGGCTTGGAAACGGGCGAGATGCTTTGTAGGGACACCGCGCAACAAGTCGGCGGGTCCGTCAGAGGGGTACAGGTGCAGGCCGTGACAGAAGATGACGCATACGTCGACACCGCGCGACAGTTTTCAGGCGGCGCGCAGATATAGAGACTGCCAGGGAGCCCCGATTCCCTGAAAGTCCCAGCAAGTCTCGCCACTCCGGGGGGGAACTGCGTAGATGCGTACGGGGATGCTCTTTCCCCGCCACACCTCCAATCGAACCAGCCACCGACCCATCCACCAATCCAGCCACCCAATCGCCCGCCGCGACGCACGGTGCGTCCGCGGCTCCCGACGTCCTGCGCCACGACGGCGCTCTGGGTGTGCACTCATGGATGAGATCAGGAATCGGATGGCCGACGTCGCGGTCGTCAGCGTCCGCGAGGTGGCCGAACTGCTCGGCGTCAATCCCCGCACCGTTTGGCGGATGGCCCAAACGGGAGACATCCCCGCGCCGATCCGTCTCAGTGAGCGGGTCGTTCGCTGGCGGCTTTCGGAACTCCGCGAGCACCTCGACCGCAAGGCCGCAGGCGCGAGCGGGGTGCGCCGATGAGCCAGGAGCTCGACAAGAGCGCCATGGGCGGACCGGCTGGCCATGCGGTCGACGCCGAGTTGCCCGGGCCCGTGCTGCGGTGCCTCGCGGATGTCGAACCGCGCGAGGTGCAGTGGCTCTGGCCCGGGCGCGTGCCGCTGGGGCGCATTTCGCTGCTCGTCGGCCGGCCAGGGGAAGGCAAGAGCTTCCTAACCACGGACATGACGGCACGCGTCTCGACCGGGCGCACCTGGCCCGACGGCAGCCCGTGCCCCGGTGGATCGGTGATTCTGGTTTCGGCCGAGGATGATCCGCATGACACGATCCGCCCGCGACTCGACGCGCATGGTGCCGATGTGCGCCGCGTTCATCTGCTAGCGACCGTGCGCCGGCGCGGCGAGCGCGGTCGGCTCGTCGAGGCCATGTTCACGCTGGAGGATCTGCCGGCGCTTGACGAAGCGCTGCAGCGTCAACCTGACTGCCGCCTGATCGTCATCGACCCCATCGGGAGCTTCATCGGCGGGGGAACGGACTCTCACCGGGACAATGAGGTCCGTGCCGTGCTCGCTCCCGTGGCACAGTTGGCGGAGCGGTATGGCCCGGCGGTGCTGATCGTGGCGCACCGGCGCAAGAGCGCGGGCACGATCGCCGACGACCTGGCCATCGGCAGCAGGGCCTTCACAGGTATCGCACGCGCGGTTTGGCATCTCACGCGCGATACGGACGACAAACGCCGGCGACTCCTGCTGAGCGGCAAGAACAACCTCGCACCCGAGGGAACCGGCCTGGCCTTCGACATCGGCGGCATCCCGCCGGCAATCCAGTGGGAGCCAGGCCCGGTCAACCTGCGCGCCGACGATGCTCTGGCCGCCGAATCCGAGGGCGGTGGCGATGGGGGCGCACTTGCCGAAGCGACCGACTTCCTGCGTGCGGAACTGGCCCACGGCCGCAAGGCCGGTAGCGACGTGAAGGCGGCGGCGAAGGCAGCCGGGGTCAGCGCCCGCACGCTCGATCGGGCACGCGCCCGGCTCGGCGTCGTCGCCGCGCCAGACGGCTACCGGGGGCCGTGGACGTGGGGGTTGCCGAACCACATTGCGCCAGACTCTGCCAACGCCGTCAAAGTCTCAACTTTGGCGAACTCTGACAGGTTTGGCGAAGTCTGGCCCACCGGTGAAGCACGCTCGCCAGAGGGAGGACGCCCATGTTGAAATGGTCCTCCTACTGGGTGACGGCGGATCGAGATGGCCCCCACATCGACGGCCGACGCGAGGGAGTGCGCGTCGCCCGCGTGGTTGTATGCCGTCGCCTCGCGTCTATGCCCGTGCTGTGCCATCCCTGCGGTAGGGAGCGGCGCCTCTACCTCGGGATGGTCTACCGCGATCACGGCTGGCAGGTCGCGGGTGTCTATGGCTCCGCTGGTGCGGCGCAGCGTGCATGCGCCAACGCCTTGGGAGAGGTGATCTCATGAACCGATGGACGCTCTCGCTTCACGAGGCCGGCCATGCGGTTGCCGCGTGGGCGCTCACCGACACGCAGGCCATCGCGACCCTCCACGATGGTGCCGCCGGCGCGGCATGGCCCCTCGATGATCTGAGCCCGACCGACCGAGCCATCATGACGGCGGTAGGCCCGCTGGCCGAGGCTTTGGCCAACCGACACTCCGCGCCTGAGATCATGCGGGACGCCATCGGCGACACGCCGCCGCGGGCGCTGCCGACGGTCGAGACGATTGCCAGCGTCGAAATGGCGACTGAACTTCGCCGCGACAGGTCGCGGGCCCTCCCCGATCACGTCGCGCTCGCAAGGTTCTGCATCGCGGGTATCGAGCACCAGCCGGAGCGCTGGGCCCAGCGGCACGCGTGGATTCAGTCGCTGGCCAAGCGGCTCATCAACTCACACGAGAAGTCGATTGTCGAAGTCGCACGGGTGCTGTACCTGCGCGGCGTGGTCTCTGTCCCACTTGAAGAAAGGAACGCCGTATGACAACCCTCGCCCAGATCGCCCGGAACAAGAAGGAGGAGGCCCGCGCCGCGTTCATTGACGCGGCCTGGGCGGACGAGCCCTTCGACCGCCTGGCCGAACTCGCCCGCGACGCCGGCATGGAGCCCGGCGAGGCCGACAAGATCATCGCTCGTATCGCCGAGGCCCGCGCGGACATGAAGTCCGCTTCCGAAGTCGTGCGGCTGCGCCGGGCGGCGACGAAGACCAAGGCCCATGCAGATGCGACCCGTTCCCAGGCGGAGGCGGCGATCGAGAAACTCGAGGCCGAAGTCGAGGCTGCCGCTCAGAGTGCCGACGCGGCCCAGCGGGAGCTGAACACGGCCGAGTCGGCGGGCCAGCGGGTGCTCGCCGTGTACGACGAGGGCCTTCTCCTCGCGTCGCGGCTGCCGAAGAGCGTCCTGGCGCTGATCGAGCGTCGCGAGCAGGAGGCCAAAGCCAACCAGGCGCACGCGGCGATGATCGCGGCGACCAACGAACGCAACCGCGCGCGCGATGACGTGGAGCGGATCGAGCGGAAGCACCGGAAACTCCCTCTGTCTCGCGACAGCAAGGAGCAGGAGGCGCTGCTGAAGGAAGAACTGGAGCGGGCCAAGACCAAACTGACGGCGGCCGAAGCCCGGCTCTCCGACGCCGAACGGGCGCACGCCACGGCCCGCAAGGGCCTGTAGTTCGGTGATCTGGCTCCACATTTCCGCCCGAATCGCCCCCTGGCCTACCGGCTGGGGGGCGACTTGACCCGTGCCCAGTGCCGCCCCTCACTGTGGTCCCGCCGTCGCCCCCGGATGGCCCGCACGAACGGAGTTGCCCATGCCCACCGTCTACAAAACCGCGTCGGATCGCACGAAGAAGAGCGCCCGCTGGATGGTCGCCTGGACCGACGAACTTGGCCACCGGCGCACCCGCCGCGGCTACACCGACAAGGCGCTCAGCGAACGCCTGGCTCGCCAACTCGAAGACGCGGCCCGGGCGCGACGCGAGGGGACCATCGACGCTGCGGCGGAACGGATGGCGGACCAATCCCGCCGCCCACTGGCCGACCACGTCGCGGACTACCGCACCTTCCTCACCGCGAAGGGCAACACGGCGGAGCACACCGACTTGACCGAGGCACGCATTGAGCAGGCAGCCCAGAATGCGGGCTGGAAAACCATCGCAGACATCGACGTTGCCACGCTGAGCCTGCACGTCGAACGCGTCCGGGCCAAGGGCCGCGGCCACGCGACGATCAACCACCACCTCCGCGCGGTGAAGGGCTTCACTCGCTGGCTCATGACCAACCACCGCCTTGCCCGCGACCCGCTGGTCGGGGTGAAGATGCTCAACGTGATCACCGATCGGCGGCGCGAGCGGCGGGCGCTGGACGACGACGAACTCGCACGTCTGCTCGCGGCCGCGGGCGCGAACGAGTCGGTGACAATCACTAAGCGATACAAGCGGAAGGTCGGCCCGAAGAAGGGCGAGATTCGGCTCGGCACGCGGACGTTCGCCATCCCTCGCCGCGACGCGCTGTACCTCCTGGCGGCATCAACGGGCTTCCGGTTCGGCGAGATCAAGTCGCTGACCACCCGCTCGTTCGACCTCGACGCCGACCCGCCGACGGTGACGGTGGAGGCGTCGTACTCAAAGCGACGCCGGCGCGACGTGCAGCCGCTGCGACCCGACATTGCCGATGCGCTTCGGGAGACGCTCAACGCCACGCCGCGCGCCGAGCACGTATGGCCGGCCCTGCCCGACGAGATGGCCCAGGTGATCGCGGCCGACCTCGCGGCAGCGGGCATCGCCGTGCGCGACGAGGCCGGGCGCGTTATCGACTTCCACGCGCTGCGGCACACGTTCATCACCCGCCTCGCCCGCTCGGGCGTCACGCCCAAGGTCGCCCAGACGCTGGCCCGCCATTCGACCATCACGCTCACGATGGACCGCTATGCCCATGTCGCCTTGGCGGACACCTCGAAGGCGCTCGCCGCGCTGCCCGCCCTTCCGCTGGCCAACAGCGCCGCCGCCGAGAGCGCCGTTGCCGCCACGGGTACGCACGGGCGAGGTGTGGCCCAACGGGCGGGATCGGCGGCCCGTTCCGCCCACGGGCCAACGTCGCCCAACGGGGCGGGAACTGGCCCGGCATCCGCGCTGAGAATCGCGCCTGAAGGCCCCCAGGAATCGCAGCGCCCGCAGCAGCGCGCAGGGGGCAATCCGGGCCATTCCGCGTCATCCCCCGCCAACGACGCGAGCGCCGCAAAACGCACAGCGGCGGCCTCGGAAGGCCGCCGCAACTCGCGTAAAAGTCGGGATTTGTGCGCTCCTGGGCAACCCGTGTCATCGGCTGCCAACGCGGAGGTTCTAAGCGAGGCGGACGGGACTCGAACCCGCAACCACCGGATCGACAGTCCGGTACTCTAACCAATTGAGCTACCGCCCCGAAATGTCATTCCACGCCCCCGTTTGACCGGATTCGTGGGAGGGAACGATACGCCGCAAGCCGCCGAGTTCAAGTCGGGGAAGTGGAAAAGCGGGCATCGTGGAACGCCGTGTTTCAGCGTACTGGGGCGTGTCAGTTGCCGCGCTTGGGAAGGCTGATTCGACCGGCCTCCTGCTTGGCGAACGGACTGCCGTCCGGCCCAACCTTGGAGGCCGCGATCCACATGAACACGCACGCGGTCGCGAGGAAAACAACCGAGGCAAAGGCCAGGAAGGTGTACACGTCGATCGACGCCCCCCGCTTCGAACGCCCGCCCGGCATCTGCATTCCAAATTGAGACATGGCTCTGTCCTTTACGTGGCGGAAGTGGGGGAGTTACTGAAGACGGGTGGTGACCGCGTCGCCGTTCTGCACCTCAACCTTGCGGCTGAGCGTGTCGACCTTGGCGATGGCAAACCGCATGTCGGTCTTGAGAATGACGAGATTGGCGACAAAGTCCTTGCCGCGGCTCACGAACAGCTTCTGATTTTCGCGGATGCGGTCGTTGCTGCCGAGATTGATCTTGACAAGCGTCGCGCCGGTGGAGGGATCGGTCGTGACCGATTCAACCGTGCCGGTGACCGGGATGCCCGTGTCCACAAAGGGCTCGGACTGGGAGCGACCGCTCAGGGCGCCCATCGCGCCGCCGGATTCACGGCTCAGGCGGGCTTCCTCGAGCTGCTCGCGGAGCGCTCGAACGCCCTGCGTGAGCACTTCGTTCTGGCTCTCGAGATCGCTGATGCGATCGTCGGCCTGCACGGCCTGCTCGCGGAAGCGCAGCTCGTTCTTACGAAGAGCGCCGACTTCCTCGCGGTAGCCGGCGAGCAGCGTCGCCTGCGTCTTGACCGTGTCGCCCAGTTCGGCGATCTTCAGCGTAATCGCCTGGAGCTCCTGCTCGGCACGGGCCTTGCCGCGCGCGAGCTCCGCATTCACACGCTCAAGCTCGATCGCCTTGGCGGTGCGGTCCTTGATCTGATCGGTGAGGCCGGCGCGTTCCTTTTCCCACGCGGCCTTGGCGACGCCCGCCTGGTTCGCATTGTCAGCAGCGACCGCCTGGGCCGCCTGGCTGCGAGAAACCTCCGCGTCGCGGTCCTGCAGGATCTTATCGGTGTTCACCGAGTAGGAGATCACGAGCGCAGAAAGGAAGAGGCTGAGAACAGCGGCAATGATGACAAGAACTTTCGTAAGGGTCGCCACGCGGAACTCCTGAATTCGCGGTTCGAGAAGGGCCGCAAGCCCATTCCGACGCCCGCAAGGGCCGAATCATTCGGGCCCACCTTGGCCCGATCAACCATCCCCCGCACCCTCAATCCCCGACCCCCACACTGTACCAACTTACCCGCCGGTCGGGCGCAACTCCCAGGGTGCCCGGCAGTGGACGCCCCAACGGGCGCACCGACACCCCGTCTGACCCCTCTATCCGATCGCCAGGCGCACCGGGTTCCAGCGTTCCCTGGGGTGGTGCGAGGGGCTTGGGGTTCAATACGGGAGCGCTTCACCGGACAGACGGGCGTGAGCCCGGATAATCGCAGACGCCGCCACCACGCGCACGAAAGGAGATGGGTCGGACAGCATGTTTTCCAGAATCAGGAAATGCTCCGGCCGGGCTGTATATCCATAGACCGACGCCGCTTGGGCCCGAATCGTCGGATTCGGGTCGGCGGCATACTCGTCCGCGATAAAGCTGCCTTTATCCAAACCCAGCTTTGCCAGTGACATAGCGCATTCCATCCGGAATTCGGCCGGCATGAAATTACCTTTGGCGTCCCGCTGGTCGGCCAGGTAAATCAACTGGTCCATCGAACGCCGGTCTTTGACCTCGCCGATGATCTGGACCGCGAGGACAGCCCCTTCCAGTTCATCCGGGCTGGCAGGGAATAGAGCGGCCCGGATTCCTTCGATGGGGTCGTTATCCCCGAGCTTGATCCGCGCCTCGCCGCACTGAAGCTGGAAAATCGTGACTTCGATCGGCCGAACCTTCGTAATCCCCTTGACGGCGGCGTCCTTGAGCATGGGAATGGCGGACTTGTTCCCGATTTCTCCCAAAACCCACGCTGCCTGGCTCCGGATCTGCGGCGTTTCACCGTTCATAAGCCAGCCGGCGACGGCGGTTGGATCAACCGGGCGTCCTAGTTTGGTCAACGCGTAAATGGACGCCATCCGGACGAAAGGCGATGGGTCGCTCAGAAGGGGAGCAATTCGGGCCGCCGCGGGCTGATATCGGGCGCGTCCGGCGGACATGGCGGCCATGGCCTTGGGGCCGGGAAGCGGATCGTCGAGGGTCTTTACGAGGATGTCCCCAAGCCGATTGGGGACAAGAGAAGCGGCATTGGCGGCATAACCCCGGACCTGGCCGTCCGGGCTGGAGGCTGATTCTTCGACCGTCCGCAGGGCCTTTTCACGGATCTGAGACAGCCGGATGGCATCGGGCGGGGGGGCCTTGGGCGCGGCGGCGGCGACCGCGGGCTTGGTCGCAACCTCGGGCTGGCTCTGAGGAGCCTTTGCCGCCTGCTTGGATGCGCATCCGCCCACCAGCGCGAGAACGAAAGCTGCAGATGCGATTGTCCGGATATTCACGCGAGACCTCCCTGAGGCGGAATGCTACCGGGCGCCGCCTGCACTTTGTTCGGCGATTGTCGGCGGAATGCGACAATCAGAAGCGCCGCAAGGGCGGTCGGAAACAGCCAGCAAAGGTCTCCGACCTCGCGAAAGAAGGTCGAACCCTGATACAGCGCCACATCTTCCACCAGCACCCCGTCCACGCGGCAGGACTGCCCATTCACCACTAGCAGCCGGTTCCCGTCTTGGCGGCCGAATTCGGTCACCGAGGAAATGCCCGTGTTGGCGGCACGCACCACCGCCACGCCCAGTTCCAGAGAACGCCAGCGTGCCGCCAGTTGATGCTGACGCCGCGCCGGATCGAACGATCCGAACCACCCATCGTTGGTCAGGTTGGCGATCAGGACCGATTCGCGGCCCTGAGCGGCCCGATTCACAAGCTTGCGGCAGAGGCTCGATTCCGTGATTTCGAAGCAGATCGGCGTGACCACCCGCACCATCTGAGTCCGCTTGCTGGCGGGAGATGGTGTGGTGACCGGGAATTCAAAGGCTCCGATCCGGTCGGTTGACCCCACCGCAAGGTCAAACGACATGCCTTCGGCCCCGAGACTCAGCAGTTTCTCCTGCAGCCAGGGCCAGGCCGAGATGTATGGCATCGTCTCGCCGAAAGGAGTCAGGCGGATCTTGTCATAGCGAAGTGGATGCACTTCTCCTGATTTGAGGAGGAACACGCTGTTGAACCGCTTGTCCCACGCAAGGTGCCCGCCCAGGTCGTCCGCCTCGATCCGAAGACTCTCGGTTCCCAGGGCGCCGATGAGCATCGGAACTTGCATGGTCCGCTGCTCTGCCTGGAGTATTCCTGAATAGGAGAGCGTCCGGAAGTTCGACGTGCCGTCTTTCGAGCGTTCGGCGGCGGGCTGGAGGAAATTTCCGGGGAACATGGTTTCCGGCCAGATGATGAATGCCGGCTGACGGGCGGCCGCCTGGCGAGAGAGATCGAGAAAGCGTGCAAAGCTCTTGC
This sequence comes from Planctomycetota bacterium, assembly GCA_018242625.1. Lineage (GTDB taxonomy): Bacteria > Planctomycetota > Phycisphaerae > Phycisphaerales > UBA1924 > JAFEBO01. Next base: position 279,296 of record JAFEBO010000012.1, on the reverse strand, counting down.
GTCGTTCGTCTGCGGACCAGGCGATCTTGTTGCTCTGGGGAATATTTGTCTGAACCAGGCCGACGCGCACCAGCGGTTCGGCGATCGCATCCCTGCCGTAGTAGAAGCCGCGCGCGGTGAGGCCCGCGTATAGCAGGACAATCGCCGCCGCGGCCGCCAGCTTCTGCTTGTTGCCGCCAAGTGCTGTCTGACCAAATGGAAGTGCCTGCCAAAGGTCAAATGCGATTCCAACAAACGAAGCGACAAAGGCGCCGACGCCGTACGCGCCGACAACCGAGCCCGCGAGCGCGAGGGCCTGCGCATCGATGAGGGGATGCGCGATCAGAAACCACGCGTAGCCATCCCACACAACTTCCCCGCGAAACCACTCGAGGCCGGTCCACACGATCGGCACAAGCACGCTGAGCGGCAGACCTGGAAAGCAGAGGCGAAGGCGGCTGAGGAGCAAGACAAAGAGGCCCGGATAGATCGAAAGATATAGAACAAGGGGCACGTATCCCGCGGCCGAAATCTCGCAGACCCACTGCTGCTGGTACCAGTAAAAAAGCGATGCGCCCAGCGAGGCGGCCAGGGCACTCTTCCAGCCGAGCGGCGTCGCGGAGCACAAGGCGGCCCACACGAGCGGAACAAGGGCCGCGATGCAGGCCGGCCAGAATTCCAGGGGCGCAAAGGCCGCTCCCATCAGGATGGCGTGCGCAACACCCGCCGCGAAACTTGGAAGAATCTTCCGGCTGATGTTTGGAGAATTCACGTTCGAGGGTAGAAAGGCGTGGCCCACGGGATCGGGCGCGAACCGCGAACCCATCGAGTTCCTGATCATCCGGTGATGGGGGCAGGCAAAGGGACTAGCGCCCGGAGTAGTCGATGATTCTTGCCAGCTCGGTGCGGAGGTTGGCCCTGGCGACAACCCGATCGACCAGTCCCGCCTTGAGCAGGAACTCGGAGCGCTGGAAGCCCTCGGGAAGTTCCTGGCGGATGGTCTGCTGAATCACACGCGGACCGGCAAAGCCGATGAGCGCCCGGGGTTCGGCCAGGATGACATCGCCGAGCATGGCGAAGCTGGCGGTCACGCCGCCCGTTGTGGGGTCGGTCAGCACGCTGATGAAAACGCCGCCGGCGTCATCCAGGCGTGCCAGGGCCGCGCTTGTCTTTGCCATCTGCATCAGGCTCAGTCCGGCTTCCTGCATACGGGCGCCGCCGGAGCAGCTCACGATGATGACCGGAAGCCCGGCGTACCCGGCAGCCTTGTTGGGAGTCGCAGCTTCGATGGCACGGGTAATTGTTTCGCCCACGACCGATCCCATGGATCCCATCATGAACGTGAGGTCGAGGCAGACGAGCATCGCCTCGCGGCCCTTGATAAAGCAACGGCCCGCCCGGATGGCATCAACCTGGCCGGTTTTCACCTGTTCCGCGACCAGACGCTCCCGGTACGACTTGAGGTCCTTGAACTTGAGCGGGTCGGTCGGCTGGATGTTCCCGAACAACTCCTGGAACGAGTCGGGATCGGCAAGCTGGAGCACGCGTTCGGTCGCCCCGATCCGAAAGTGGTGGGTGCATTCCGGGCAGACATTCAGGTTCGCTTCCAGGTGACGCCGGTAGATCATCTTGGCGCACGACGGGCAACGCAGCCACAGTCCCTCCGGGATCGAAGAGCGGCGTGCGGGACGCACTTCGCTCCAGGTCCGCGGCGACTGGGGGGTGGGGGTTGCGGCTTTGGTCATGATTCAAACATTCCTTCGGATTTGCCCGCTGAGGCGTTCGGGGCTGGCAGCCGCCGATGGGATCGTCCTCCGTCTCTGCAACGGTTCGGACTGTCCGGTGCCTCCTCGGAGCAACTCGACCTGCGGGCCGTCGCTGGCACTTCTCAGCGAGGCCGATGGCATCTCCATGCCATCCGGGAGCCACTTGGCTCTCCAACGCACCGGCCCGCCCGCCAGCTCCTGCCGACGACCCACGCGGACCGGTTGAACGAGCACAGATTCTAGACCAAATCGGTTCAAGCTGCGCAAATACTCGATCGGTTTATGTTTGGTATTTGTGGACAACCTGTCGTTTCTCAGGCCTCGCGCATCTCCCGGATCGCTTTGGCTCGTCCTGCGGGAGCCACACCGAAAATCGCTGTTGCGGCGACAAAGGCGTCCATTCCCGCGTCCTTGCAGGCACGGGCGGTCTTGGGGGAGACTCCTCCGTCGACTTCCAGTCTCTGGTCTGGCCTGAGGAGACCTTTGACAGCCTTGGCCTTTTCGAGGACAGACGGGATGAAGGCCTGTCCGGAGAATCCGGGGTTGACGGACATCACCAGGAGCATGTCGAAGGCCCCGGCGATCTCGAGCATGGGTGCCACTGCCGTGGGCGGATTGATTGCCAGCCCGGCCAGCGCGCCGGCGCTTCGGATCTTCTCAGCCAGGCGGACCGCCGCCGATCCGGAATGGACCTCGACGTGAAAGGTGATATTCGTGGCGCCGGCCGCCGCAAAGGCTTCGGCGAATTTCTCGGGCTCTTCCACCATGAGGTGCACGTCCAGTGCGGCCGTGGGAAAGTACTTCCGCATCCAGCGGCACATGTCCGGCCCCATCGTCAGATTCGGGACGAACCGGCCGTCCATGACATCCAGATGCAGGTAATCGCCTCCGGCCTCGATCGCCTGGCGGCAGTCCTCTTCCATCCTTCCGAAGTCGGCGGAGAGGATGGAGGGCCCGATGAGCGGCGTTCGGGCCGGGTGCTTGAACACTTCGTGAGCGGGTGTGGCGGCCATGGGTGGACTGTACCCGGGAGCACCGGAAGCCGTTGCGGTCTGTGTAGCATGTGAATGAAGGAGAAGTCGATGGCGAGTTACGACAGCGTACTGGCGCGTCTGGCACGGGTGGGGCAGGAGCATCTTCTTCGGTTCTATGAGACGCTCAGCCCGGCGCACAAGGCGCAGTTGCTTGGACAGATCAGCGAACTCGATCTGGAATCGCTGCCCGGCCTCATCGAGCGCTACATCAAAAGCCCTGCCGCGTCGGCGCCTCCGACCGACATCGAGCCGGTTGACGCCTATCCGCACGATGCGGGCGATCGCCGGAAGCCCTGGGACCGTGCCCGATACCGGAAACTGGGCGAGGATCTGCTGCGAGCGGGCAAAGTCGCGGCATTTATGGTGGCGGGCGGACAGGGGAGTCGACTGGGCTACGACGGTCCGAAGGGGTGTTTCCGGGCCGGTGAGGTCAGCCGTCGCTCGCTGTTTGAGTTCTTTGCACTAGGTCTTCTGGGGGCGCAGCGTCGGTACGGGCGGGTTGTCCCCTGGTACATCATGACCAGCCCGCAGAACCATGGGAGCACGATCGCCTATTTCCAGGAGCACAAGTCTTTCGGGCTCGATCCGGCGAGCATCATGTTTTTTCAGCAGGGGATGCTTCCCTCGCTGGACCTTTCAACAGGCAAGGTGCTGCTCGCGAGGCCCTATGAGGTCGCTACGAATCCGGACGGGCACGGGGGATCGATCGCGGCCCTGTCCAAGAGCGGCGCCATCGACGACATGGTCCACCGCGGTATCGAGCACCTTTCCTATTTCCAGGTGGATAATCCGCTTGTCCGCACGGTCGATCCCGCGTTCCTTGGTCTGCACGCGGGCGCTCCGGATTCCTCGGGCGAGATGTCCAGCAAGATGATTCCCAAGGTTTCACCGGAAGAAAAGGTCGGCGTGTTCGCGATGGTCAGGCGCGAGGGTCGGCGATCGCTCGACGTGATCGAGTATTCGGATTTTCCGCCCGCGCTCGCGAAAGAGACGACGCCGGACGGAAAGCTCCGATTCAATGCCGGCTCGATCGCGGTGCACACGCTGGGTGTTCCGTTCCTGCGAAAACTCGCGTCGGACCCGGGCTTTGAGCTTCCCTACCACAGGGCGGAAAAGAAGATCCCGCACGTCGATCTTGCCACGGGCGAGATCGTGCAGCCGCAGAAGAACAACGGGCTGAAGCTGGAGAAGTTCATCTTCGATGCCATTCCGATGTGCCGCGCATCGATCGTGCTCGAGACGGACCGCATCGAAGAGTTTGCGCCCATCAAGAACGCGACCGGGGTCGATAGCGCGGAGTCCTGTGCCGCGATCCAGAGCGAGCGTGCCGCCCGCTGGCTTGAATCGCTCGGTGTACGCGTCCCGCGAAGGTCAGACGGGAGCGTCGACGCCGTGCTCGAGATCGATCCGTCGCACGGAGACTCTCCCGAAGACCTCCGGGATCGGGTCCGCGGGCTGCAGGTAGCGCCGGGAGCACGCCTGGTCATCTAGCGTCGTACGCTGAGGCGTGCAGATCGGTCCGCACCCAGATCGACTCAAGCAGTTTCCCCGCGATCTGGCGGCGGTGGCCCGATTTTCGAAGTTGGGAGATGGGGTGCCGGTTCTCCTGGCGCACCCGGACTGGAAAACACCCGCCCCGGTTGTGCTGTGGCTTCATGGCAGAACCGCGAACAAGGAGCTTGATCCCGGTCGGTACCTTCGCTGGATACGCGCAGGTATCGCTGCGTGCGCGATCGATCTCCCGGGTCACGGCGAACGCCTCTCGCCCGGCGGACACGATCCGGAGTTCAGCCTCCGGGCCGTGGAACAGGCGGTATCCGAGATTGATTCGATCGTGGAATCACTCGCCGATCCGCCTTTTCATGGCGTGTTCGATCTGGACCGAATCGGGATCGGGGGCATGTCGATGGGGGGCATCGTGACGCTGCGGCGTCTGTGCGATCCTCATCACTTCACATGCGCCGCCGTCGAGGGCACCACCGGATGGCTGGAAGGACTCTATCTCGAGAGAGCGCCTGAAACTCCCGCGTGGGTCGTGCGCCATGATGCATCGCAGGTGCACAAAGTGAGCGCGGCGTCACACCTGGGCGGATTTCGGCCTATCCCACTTCTCGTGCTTCATTCCGAAGCCGACCGAATGATGCCGTTCGCCATCGCGAAGGAATTCGTGCAACGGCTTCGGGCGCATTACACCCGGGTGCGCGCGGACCCGGCGATGATCGAAATGGTTACATGGCCCGAGACGGGCGCTCCGCAGGAGCACATCGGATTCGGACGCTTCAGCAACGACGCCAAGAACACGCAGACCGCGTTTCTCGCCCGGAATCTGGCAGCTAGTAATCCTGCCCTCTGATGCCGTTGGGAGTGGAGTGCAGCTTGATTTTGCTGCCACCCCTCATCACGTTGGGCACGCCCTCCTTCGCGTTCACCGGGTTCTTGGCGTCGGCGTGGCCATCGGCAAAGGCCATCGGAGTGGGTGCGTCGTAATGGGAATCGACAACGGCGGGGCGCTTGGGGTAGTACGCGACGTGCGCATCGAAGAGCATGACCTTGCTGGACGGACTCAGGACATCCTCGGGCTTGCACGGCGCGATCATTTTCGGATCGTCCTTGGCGTTGGGGCCAAAGAGCTCTGGACGGGCGATAAATGCGTTGGAGAGACGGATGGAAATCTGCTCACGCGGCTCGATGTCCTCTGAATCCGGCAGACGCTCGGGCAAACCCGGAGAGACCCAGGTCGGGTAGTTGGTTTCGACGTCAATGAACTTGGACATCGCGGCGGCCCACATCCATTCCATTTCGAACGGGTCGCTCGACATGATCATGGCGCCGGGCCGGATCCAGCTGCAGCCGATGAATCCCTCCGGCACGTCCATCTCGCCGTGGGGGCCCTGGATCCTCCCGCCGGGCTGAATGAACGGGTAGACCTGGTACTGGCCGGCATACTGCGCAAAGGTCGTTGCCACCGAGCGGAGGTTTGCCATTCCCTTGGTCTGACGCGCCGTGATGCGCATCTTCCCCAGGGCCGGGAGCATGAGAGAGATCAGCACCCCGATGATCCCGATCGCGATCAGCAGTTCGATCAGTGTAAAGGCGCCGGCGGAACTTTTGTGTTTCATGGGTGAGTTCCCGAAAAGCATCAGCGGGGTCCGTCGCTCGGCGCTTTCGCACCGGTTCCGCCGCCCGCGGAGGAACGCGGGAGGATCGTGCGTGACAGTGCCTTGACCGTGTCGAGGTCGGTCGTGTGGAATTGCAGCATTTCCGGCACCCAGCGGTTTTTGCCGGCGTTGAACGCGAGGATAAGTCCGAGCTGGAATGGCTTGCCGGCGAATTGCGGGTCTTTGAGCTTCGCGGGAACGAGCACTTCCACGCGGGGCGCCTTTTCGGCCACGCCCGCCGCCGACTCGGGAAGCAATCCGGCGAGCGGCATCATGAGCGACGAGACGCCCGTCCCGTCGTCGCGCTGCTGGTTGTTCATCATCATCGGGATCGCGCCCGGCGGGAGCTTGGGCATCCTGTTCATTCCCTGGATCTCGGGAGCCCGCTGAACCTTTGCCCGGGAGGGATCGAGTTCGCAGAACTTGAGCAGGTTCGAGATCCGCTCGAGCATCGGCGTGGATGGGCCGGATTCGGGCGGCTTGGCGCCGTTGGCCACGAGGAAGGCCGGAACGTCTTTGACCTCTCCCATCAGCAAGGGTCCGAGGAAGATCTTCACGGCATCATTCAGTTGCTCGGAGGTCTGGAGAGGTGTTGGGGTCAGACCCTCCACTTTGGTAGACCCTTCGCCCACGGCGGCGCCGAGCGATAGGAGCACGGCGTTCGCCTGCTCGGCGTTTGTGACCGGAGTGAAGACCGCATCGGTCGGCGGGATCGGAAGTTCGGTGCGGGTGGCGGGAGCAACGGCAGAGACCCGCTGCTCCGACCCGGGCGAAGTTGCCTGACCGCCGGCGTGAACCTCGCGCGGCACGCCGCGGGCCCGCCCCTCCTGGCGTGCGATATCGCTGGCGGACTTCGGGCGGGGCGCCGGGCGGGTCGATTCATAAACTGTCCAGCCCGCCCACCCCAGGCCGCCCACACAAATCGCCACAGCAGCCGCCACGACTACCGGGCCGTACTGCCGGCGGGGCTTGGCTGAGGAGGTGGCCGGGGAAGACTGGTCCAGATCCTGAAGCAGGCTCGTCATGCGGACTAACGATGCATGAGCGTCAGGGCTCCGTCAGACCAAGCGGGAATTCTTCAAATTTCAAACCCGGCGGATTCTGGCATACTTCCACCCCATGATCGACCGATCGCCCCAGCACGCCTCCGCTGATGCCCGCAGGGCTGTTGCCCTTCTTCTGCTGATCAATCTCTTCAACTACATCGATCGCTACGTGCTGGCCGCCGTCGAGCCGCTCATACAGGCCGACTTTTTCCCGAAGGCCGCAACCGACGACCGCACCGCCACCATGAAGATGGGGCTTCTCGCAACCGCGTTTCTGGTGTCTTACCTGCTACTGGCCCCGGTCTTCGGCTGGCTGGCGGACAGGTGGAAACGCTGGGCCATTGTGGGGATCGGAGTCTGCATCTGGTCGGTTGCTTCCGGTGCGAGCGGGTGGTCGCACATGTGGAGCCTGATGCTGCTCATGCGGATTTTCGTCGGTGTGGGAGAGGCCGCGTACGGGCCCACGGCGCCGACGCTCATTTCCGATCTTTTTCCTGTCGAGCGGCGGGGTGCGATACTCGCGTGGTTTTACGCGGCGATACCGGTGGGCAGCGCGCTGGGCTATGTGCTCGGGGGAGCTATCTCCAAGCTCACTACCTGGCACTGGGCGTTTATCATCACGCTTCCACCGGGGATCCTTTTGGGCGTGCTCTGCTTTCTGATGAAAGATCCCCCTCGGGGCGCTGCCGACAAGACTTCGCATCGGGCCGCCACCTTTGCCGACTACCTGACGCTTTTTAAGATCCCTTCGTACGTTCTCTCCGTTGCCGGCATGACGGCATTTACGTTCGCGATCGGCGGCATTTCGTTCTGGATGCCCAAGTACCTTCACACCTATCGCGGCCAAACCGACCTGGGGCACGTCAGCCTGGTCTTCGGAGCGATCACTGCAGTCGCCGGCCTGGGCGCGACACTCATCGGCGGCTGGCTGGGCGATGCACTCAAGCCCAAATACAGCGGTTCGTATTTCCTGGTGTCCGGAGGGGGCATGATTGCCGGATTCCCGTTCTTTATTGCTTCGCTTTATGCCCCGATGCCGTGGGCGTATGTGTTCATTTTCCTCGGGATCTTCTTCCTGTTCCTCTCGACGGGCCCCAGCAACGCCATCCTGGCGAATGTCACTCACCCCTCTATCCGCGCCACCGGATTTGCGGTCTGCATATTCCTGATTCACGCCTTTGGAGATGCCATCAGCCCCCCTGTCATTGGCTTGGTGACCGATCTGACCAAGACGGATGCATTACCGGACGGGGACATGACCAAGGGATTCCTGGTCGTCGGGGGCATGATCCTTCTTTCGGGCATTCTCTGGCTGTGGGGCACGATTTACCTGGCACGCGATACCGAGCTGGCGCCGACGCGGCTGGCGGGAAAGGCCCCGTCTCCCTCCTAACCTTTTCGCATGACCACCTTCCCAGCTTCGAAGGCCCCAGTAAAGCCGATCGTCAGCGATGTGCCCGACGCCCACGGTCGATTCGGGGCCTTTGGCGGTCAGTACGTGCCCGAGACGCTCATGAGCGCCCTCCGCCAGCTTGAAGAGGTGTATGAGTCGGTTCGGCAGGATCGGGTTTTCTGGGATGAATTGCGAGCTCTTTTTGCGACGCTGGTTGGGCGGCCGACGCCGCTCTACAAGGCGGCCAAGCTCTCGGCGCACGCCGCGGATCTCGCCCGGAAGCAGGGCCAGGGGGGTATGGGTGCGACGATCTGGCTCAAAAGGGAAGATCTTGCGCACACCGGAGCCCACAAGATCAATAACACGCTCGGGCAGGGGCTTCTCACACGGCGGATGGGCAAGCGCCGGATCATCGCGGAGACGGGCGCCGGTCAGCACGGCGTTGCGTCCGCTACCGCCGCGGCACACCTGGGGCTTGCGTGCGACGTCTACATGGGGTCTGAAGATGTGCGCCGGCAGCGTCTGAACGTGATTCGGATGAGGATGCTCGGAGCCCGGGTCATCGAGGTGGACTCGGGTTCGAAGACCCTGAAGGACGCAACGAACGAGGCGATGCGTGACTGGATGGGATCGGCCGACCATACCCACTACATCATCGGATCGGTTGTCGGTCCGCACCCGTTCCCCATGATCGTCCGTGATTTTCAGTCGATTATCGGTACGGAGGCCAAAGCCCAGTGCCTCAGGCACCTGAGCAAACTCCCCGATGCGATCGTGGCCTGCGTGGGTGGGGGGTCCAACGCCGCGGGGATCTTCTATCCGTTTGTAGATGACGAGAAGGTCCGGCTGGTCGGCGTTGAGGCGGGGGGGCGGTCGGTCAACCCGGGCGACCATGCGGCGCCATTGTCTTACGGGCAGCCGGGGGTTTTGCACGGCTCGCTTTCGTATGTCCTTCAGGACCAGAACGGGCAGACAGCGAACGTTCATTCGTGTTCCGCCGGCCTGGACTATCCGGGCGTCGGGCCGGAACACTCCTATTGGAAAGATGCCGGCCGCGTTTCTTACACGGCGGCAACCGACGAGCAGGCGCTTGATGCCTTCACGCTGCTGGCACGGACCGAGGGGATCATCCCTGCGCTCGAGACATCCCACGCGATTGCCGAAGCCGTCCGGCTCGCGGCGACCATGAAGCCCGACCAGAACATACTGGTCTGTTGCTCGGGCCGGGGTGACAAGGATGTCGAGGAAGCATCGAGACTGCTCGCGCTTCGGAACTCGACAAACTCTTCAATTTCGAACAACTTCTAAAATTGCCCAATCGATCGGAGATCGAGCGCGGTAGGATGTTCAGAGAAGCACTCGCTTTTCATACATTCGGGCCCAGGGGAGAACGCGACGCGTGCGTCGGCCTGGTTTCATTCTGGCGGCTTCCCTTATCGCCGGTGCGGCGGGAGCGGTTTCGCTTTGCGCACTGGCCCCGCGAGCAGCGGCGCAGCAGGTCCAAGCGGACGAGTCTGATCTGGCGGCGATTTCACAGGGCGCGAAGAACCCGGGCTTTGCCGCCGCGGTCTTGCGTGTTGCTGCCCAGGCCGACGCCGATCCGCGATTTGCTGCTCCGCTCATTGCGGCCTGCCGCGAGGCGTCGCCCGGTGAGCAGCCGGGCATCCTGCAGGCTATTTCATCCGTTCGGACGCGCGAGGCACTTGAGTACCTTGTTTCGCTGCTCGACGTCATGGAACCCGGGACACCGGCCCAGGTGAGTGTTCTTCGCGCGCTGGTCCGTCAGACCGGTCGAGATGATCTGGGCGAGAGTTCTGCCGCCTGGCGGGCTTACGCCGAGGCGGCCGCGAAGGTTGATCCGGCGGCATGGCGAGAGCAGGTCTTTGACGGCCTTGCGGGGCAGGCCGACCGCCAGGCCCGCGAACTCAAGGCACGGGATGAGCGTCTGCTCCAGACTCTTCGTTCGCTGCACCTGGCGACCCCGGCGGACAAGCGTTGGGCACTTATCGCATCATTGCTCAGCGACCAGCTCCCGCCCGTCAATCTTCTTGGACTGGAGCTTGTCGCGAGAGAACTCTCCGCGGGCAACCGGCCGGACGGTCCGATCGGCGCGGCGGTGCTGGCTCTCCTCTCGTCGCCGCAGTGCGATATCCGAGAGCAGGCCGCGATTCTTGTCGCGAGCCTGGCGCCCGAGCGAGCCGGTCCTGCGCTTCTCGCCGCGCTCGAGCGTGAATCGTCCCCCCGTGCGGCGGCGGCACTTCTCAATGCCGTCGGTCGCTGGCCTTCGGTCGATGGGGAAACGCAGGTGCTGCGGTGGATTTCGGGAGCGCCCAATCCGGTGGGGGCCTGGAAAGATGTCCGCAACAGCGCCCTCGATGCTGCCTGGGCGTTCTGGCGTGCGGGCTACCTCCGCGATGAGGAGCGCGCGGATCAGGTGCTGCAGGCGATCCGCACCATCGGTCCGGCGCAGCTCACGGGCAGCGCCACTCGCCTTCGTGCCGAGCTTGGGGAACAGGCCGACCTCGATGCGATCGTCGTGTTGCTCGGTTCGGGCATTCCCGAGCAACGTCTCTCCGCGGCGGAGGCTCTGGTGCCGCATCCGGAGTACCTTCCACGGATACTCGCGGCCGCACGGGAAGACCCGCTGTTGATCGAGGTGGCCGTGCGTGGAGTGCTGGCGTTCGACCCGACGCTTTCGGGATTTTCCGCGATCGAGGAAGCTACCCGAAAGGTTCCGGATCAGCGGCGTGCGGCGCTGGCGATTGTCGCTTCGGTCCTGGATGAAAAGGAAATCCTGGACGCTTCCCGGAAGCTGCGGTCCGAGCCGGCGCTTCGTGAAGCGGTTCTTGCGCAGATCGCGGAACCGCGGCGGATCATGTCCGAGCGGACGGATCCGACCGGGCTTTCCCAGGTTGCCGCGGATCTTTACGAGCTTGCCGAAGTACGCATGGAGCTGGGCCGTTTCGGAGAAGCGGTCGCGGCCCTGGATGCGCTCCCGGAAATGGACAAGTACTTCCCTCCCGAGCAGGCCAGGGATCTCAAGGCCACGGCGCTGATTTGCCTGGGGCGGAGCGATCAGGCCGCTCAGCTCAACGCAACTTGCGATGCATGGCTGCGGGCCCTTGAGATGTGTGTGCAGGGCGATAAGGCGCAGCAGGTCGCCTCCGCCGTGGAAACGGGTATGGCGGCGAAATTCTCGCCCGAGCAGCGTCAGAAGTTTGAGGCTCTTAAGGCGCAGATCGCCAAACGCTAAACCGCCCGGCGCCGCCTGGTTCCGACCAACGCACATGCTGCCAGCAAGCTCGCGGCGCCCGGCGAGGGAATCCCTGCAGCGCGGATCATGAATACGCCGGGGATGAAGTTGTTCGACATGTTGTTGATGTAGGGAGCGCTGCCGAGGGGTAGGCCGGCGTAGGAGTCCGCGCCGAAGAACCAGGATCGCGCAGCGTTGGACGCTCCATCACGGTCATACCGCGCCGGGATAACCGAGGTATTCCCGGGTATTTGCATCGAAACGGCTGCGAAGAACTGCCCGTGCACGGTTGTGGGATTGATGGCAAAGTCAAGGAATGTGTTCGAGCGCGGCAGCCCGCTCAGCCCGGTGCCCGTGGCGACGAGGACAGCATCGCGCGGGTCGTTGCTCGTCACCATCTGGTAGAGATAGACGGTGACGGGACGCTGCTCGGGCGCTGCGATGGTTCCGAAAGCGACGGAGACCGTGGTGATTGTTTCGCTTCCCGGCTCGACAGTGAAAATGTTCCCCCACATGAATTCGCAGGCGAAACTTGGCGCGAGGTTTCCGCTACCGACTCCGTCGTCTAGCTTGTATTGGTACGAGGCTCCGGCCGAAGCGCTGAAAAATGCAATGGCGAACAGTCCGCTTGCTCCGAACGACTTCAAAGGTGAATCTCCTCTCGATCTGCCCGGTACACTTAGGGGCACTTCTCGGGAGGGAACGTATGGCGCAGGATGGCGAAGATCAGCAGAAGAGGCAGGAAGAGATCGTTGAATTGGCACCGACCAACTGGCCAAGGACGATCGGCATTGTCTCGATTTCATGGGCGACGCTCGGGCTCTCGTGCCTTGCGTGCGGCGTCGCTCTGCAGGTTGCCTTGGGGCCCTCAATGCTTCCGGAGCCGCTGCGAAACAACCCGCCGCCCAGCATGCGATTCGGGACCCTGCAGATCGTTCAGACGATCATCAGTCTCGTGACGTCCAGTCTCCTGATCGCGGCGGGGATCCAGACTCTGCGTCGCAGCTTCAGCGGACGGACGCTGCATCTGATCTGGGCTGTCCTCTCCGTCCTGGCGGTGATTTATGGCGGCTTTGCCGGTTGGCATCAGCAGCAGGAGCAGCTGATTTGGGCCCGCGAAAATCCGGACAATCCCATCGCGAAGCAGACTCTTCAGGGGCAGCCGTTTTCGCTTGCAATCATGGGGTTCTTTCTCTGCTTCTTCGCGGCCTGGCCCGTGTTCTGCCTGATCTGGTTCGGCCTGATCAAGCGAACGGCGGCGAGTTTCGGCGCGCCGCCCGACAAGGACTTCATCTAGAGCAGAAAAAAGGCCCCGAGATTTCGGGGCCTTTTCGCCTTTGAGTTCGTTTGCGGGGCTGTCAGTCCTTGGTTTCCACTCCGGCGACCGCTGTGGTTCCGTTCCGCATATCGCTGAGCTGAGCGAGCGCGATCGCGTTCGTGGGTTCGAGTTCAAGCGCCTTGCCAAAGCTGGCCTCGGCTGCCTGTGCATGGCCGAGCTGTCGTTCGATCATGGCGTAGAGCACGTAGTTCTCGGCGGTGGGGGCGAGGGCAACGGCTTTCTGGGCATTGTCGTGGGCCTGGTCGAGTGCGCCCAGCCGGCGGAAGAGCATCGCGCGGAGCTGATATCCCTCCGGACGGTCGGGCGCGATCGCGACCAGCCGTGCGGCGGCCATGCGGGCACGATTGTTGTCCTTGAGCTGATAGCTCACCTTGCCGAGTTCGATCCACGCGGGAACATCGGCCGAACCGGAATCGTCGTTCGTGAGCTTGACGAGCACTTCGCGTGCGTCCGTCGGACGCTGCAGTTCGACAAGGCATCGGGCGCGCTGCAGCTTGAGGTCGCGCCGGTCGGCATATTCCTTGTTCGCCAGCAGCTTGCGGATGTTCATCTCGGCTTCGGCGTACTTCTTGCACTGGAGTTCGGCGGTCACGAGATCGTTGAGAATGGCGGGATCATCCGGAGCCGCCAGTCGGGCCTGCTCGAAGCAGTTGAGAGCTTCTTCCTTCTTGCCGCGCATCATCGCGATGTGCCCGAGGGTCTGATTGACGCCGGCGTTGTTGGCAAAGCTGGCGCGATGAGCCGAAAGTTCCTTTTCGGCATCGTCGAGCTTGTTCATATCGATCAGCACTTCCGCCGCGGCCACGACATACTGCGGGTTGCTCGGTTCAAGGTCGGCCGCCTTGCGATAGTGGGCAAGGGCCTCGTTTGGCTTCTTCAAGCGTTCGTACACGATCGCGCTGTAGTACTGCGCCTCGACGTTCTCCGGGTCCAGTCCTTCGGCCGTGCCGAACCAGTTCAGTGCGCCCTCAAGGTCTCCCTGCTCCATCAGGATGCGTCCCTTGAGCACATGGCTCTTGGCGACATTTGGATTCAGGGCCAGGGCCCGGTCGATCGACTTCAGCGCCTTTTCAGGGTCGCCCGCGAGCAATTGCTGCTTGGCGCTCTGCCACTCCATCGCCGACTTCATCCCGTTGAGCTTTTCCTTGGCGGCGGACGACTCGCGTCTGGTGGTCACGCCGTGACCGGCGCAACCCGCGAGGAAAACAGCAAGGGCGAGAATGGCGATCTGACGCATAGGTTCTCTCCAGACATGGGTCCGATGGCCGGGGGGTTCACCCCAACAGCCGCGTCGGTTCTCGGGTCAGAATCGGTGGTTTCGAGGCGGCACTTTCCTTGCAGACCGCAAAGGCCAGATAAAAAAACCGCGCCGAAACGGCGCGGTTCTTTGAGTTCGAGGGGATTTGCAAACTTAGTGCGCGGTCTCGGGAACGGTTGAAACCGCCGGAGAGGCATTCTGCGGCACCGATGCCGTGCGCGGCTGCATCGGCCTGGCGAACTGCGACCAGCTCATCGTCGAGTACTTGGCGGCGACCGCCGGCTTGAAGGGAGCTGATTCAATCGGGGTTGCGGCAACTGTCGCGGCGACAGGAGTCTCGACCGCCGCGGGTGCGGGGGTTGCGGATTCGGCAGCGACCGACGGATTGCCGGAGTCGCTCGGAGCCGCGGCCGTGACTGCGCCGGCCGGGATCTCCACCGAGGCCGGAGCGACCTGTGCCGGGGTGGCGGCGGGAGTCGTGACGGCCGTGGTTGTGTCTGCCGGGGGCTGGACGACTGCCTTGGGTGCATGCGCCGGTTCGGAGGCGTTGGAAACCGAGGGCGGGGGCGGAGTCGGAGCCGGCTGCTCGACGGGCTTGGGCGCGGGTGGAACGGCGGGGGTGCCGTCGGGGGTTACTTTCATGCCTGTCTGCATGCCGGCACGAGCACGGTTTTCGGTGTCGAGAAGGTCGTCGAGCATGCTGTTGCTCGGCCAGTTGGGGGTCTTGCCGGTGAGCTTGTTCTGGAGCTCGATCGCTTCTTCCTGGTGGGGGTTGATGGACAGCGCCATGCGGAGCTTCCACAAGGCCTGGTCGGTCTTGCCGTCGGAGGCCAGCTTGCGAGCGTCCATGAGCATCTGGCTGGTCATACGCTCGCGGCTGAACGGGAGCAGACCCTCGCGTGCGCCGGCGCGGACGCGGGCGAGCATGTCGTGCGTCTTGTCGCCCGACTCTGCCATGAAGGTGTCGGTGACGATCGAGGGGGTAATGAGGAAGATGATTTCGTTCCGGTCGACGGTATCTTCCTGGCCGCGGAAGGCTGTGCCGACGAGCGGCACGTCGCCGAGAAGCGGGACCTGCCGGCGGGTTGTCTGCGTCGATTCGCGGAAGAGACCACCCAGGACGACGGTCTGACCGTCGCGGACTATGACGTTGGTGGTGAGCTCGTTGGTGATTTCGTCGGGGACGGTCACGGTGCCGCCCGTGCTGTTCTTGACGTCGCGGACGACCGCGGACGAAACGCTCGGCTTGAGCTCGAGGCGGATGGTGTTGTCGCTTCCGACGAAGGGGCGGAAGTGGAGCTGGGTACCAGTGTCGAGGAATTCGACGGACTGGGTGGTCGCGGTGTTAGTGCTGGTGGTATTGAGGTAGCCGACGCGTTCACCGATCAGCACGCGGGCGGGCTGGCGGTTGAGGGCGAGGATCTTGGGATTGCTGAGAATGGTGGTGTCCGTGACTTCGTCGAGCATCTTGATGAAGACGCCGACGTCGTTGCTGTAGAGGCCGACCTTCATCGTGCCGGGGCCGGCGACGTTGCCCGCGGTGGAGGCGATACCAAGGGCGCCGCTGCGGCCGCTCGTGCCGCCGACGACGGGGGTGTCGCCGGGCGAACCGTTGATGAGCTTGGTGGAGTTGTTGACGAGCATGGCATCGGGGATGCGGAGCGGGCCGCCGACGCCAAGGAACGATCCGAAGTCGAGGTTGCCGATGACGGCGAAGTCGACGCCGAAGGCGTTGTTCTCGGTGAGCTGGGCCTGAAGGATCGTGGCTTCGACCAGCACCTGTGCGGGGCGGGTGTCGAGTTCCTTCACCAGCTTCTCGATCTGCTCGACCTGCTCGGGGAAGTCGTAGACCATGATGGTCGATTCGCCGACGTAGTCCTCGGCGCCGATCGGGACATCGCTCTTGGCGGGGAAAGATCCGATCTTCGCGTTGGTCTTGATGACCGAGTCTTTGCTGAGCAAGGCCTGGGCGAACGAGGCGGCGTCCACCGCCGAGAGGTAGTTGAGCTTGATGACCTTCCAGACGCGCTGGCGGGATTCCTTCTCCAGCTTCTGGAGGTCCTCCAGCGTGTAGACGTAGATGAAATTGCCGCGTTCCACGTAGCCAAAGCCGTTGGCGTGGAGCAGCGCATCGAGCGCCTCGTAGAAGGTCACGCCGTACAGGTTGGCGAACACTTTGCCGTTGACGTTCTTGTACGGGATGATGTTTTTCTGGCTCTGGAGGCTGAGCATCTCCAGCACGGCGGTGACTTCTTCGCCGTTGACGCGCAGGTCCACCACGCCGTTGTCATCGACCTTTACGGCGTTGGGCCGGATGCTCTTCACGCTGCGGACTTCGCCGCGGCCATCGGAGCTCTCAGCGACCGAGGTCGAAGGTCTTCCGGAGAAGGGATCCGAGACGGGCTGTTCCTGGATGTGCGTCTGCTGCGGTTCGGCGGACCAGCTCTGCGAGGGGGCGGGCTGGGCCGACTTGGAGGCCGAGCTGAGCGAGGCATCGACAGGTTGAGAGCTTGGATTCTGCGGCTGGCCCTGCGCCTGCGCCTGGGTTTGTGTCTGGGTTGGGGGCTGGGCGGTTGCCTGCGACTGGCCGGAGTTCGAGGCGGGCTGCGCCTGCGAATTCTGCTGGGGAGGCTGGGGCGCGTTCTGCGGGCTGCCGAACGTGTCGGCGCGACCGACCGCAGCCCCGGCGATCGAAATCAGGATGGCTGCGGGCCACGCAAGTTTGGACCAATCCGCCTGACCCACGCTGAAGTGGTTGGCGGCGGGGGTGTTTCTGGAAGTGGAGGGCGCGTGCTGAGCGTTGGGCTGCATAACGGATTCCTCTCTATCGAACGGCCTTTAACTCGCTTTGGGGGTGCCGTGTGTGCCGGGGGCGACCGGCCAATCCTCCGGTGACGGACCTACCGCCCGAGCGCCGGTTGCGGTCTATTTCGACTGGCGCGGGGGGTGACTTTGGCACGAAGAACCGGACAAACGCGACTACACGTGCGCAGGCCACGCAGGCCCGCTTTTGAATTGTGAAATCCGAAGATTTCGGGGCCCAATAACCAAGGGACTTACACTTTCAGTGACGCGGCCGGCACACAGGGTTGCCTTGCCACGCCAAGGAGAAGGGCACCGATGGATTTCTGGAAAAAGCTCAAGGGCGAACTGATCGACATCGTCGAGTGGCTGGACGATTCAAGCGACACGCTGGTCTATCGCTTTGAACGGATGGATAACGAGATCAAGTACG
Source organism: Planctomycetota bacterium (assembly GCA_018242625.1). Taxonomy (GTDB): domain Bacteria; phylum Planctomycetota; class Phycisphaerae; order Phycisphaerales; family UBA1924; genus JAFEBO01. The sequence goes on along the minus strand of JAFEBO010000012.1, from coordinate 261,835 downwards.
GCGCCAAGCTCGTGGTCCGCGAAGGCCAGTCGGCCGTGTTTGTCGATCAAGGCAAGGTCGCCGACGTGTTCACGCCGGGCCTTTACACGCTCAACACCCAGAACATCCCGATCTTGGCGACGCTCCGCGGCTGGAAGTACGGCTTTGAGTCCCCGTTCAAGGCCGAGGTGTACTTTGTCAACACCAGGCAGTTCACGGATCGCAAGTGGGGGACTGCGAACCCGATCATGCTGCGCGATGCGGAATTTGGCCCCGTGCGGCTCCGCGCCTTTGGAACATACGCGTTCAAGGCGGCGGATCCGGCCACGCTCGTTCGCGAGGTATCGGGCACCGGAGGCCGCTTCACCGCCGACGGGATCACCGAGCAGCTTCGCAACTTCATCCTCACCTGCTTCTCCGATGCGCTCGGCGAGTCCAAGGTTCCGGCGCTCGACCTTGCGAGCAACTACGAAGAGCTTTCGTCGCTGATCGCCAGCAAGATCAAGCCCCCATTCAAGACTTACGGGCTTGATCTGATGGCCTTTCTGATCGAGAACATCTCGCTGCCCCCCGAGGTGGAGGCCGCGATGGACAAACGCACCAGCATGGGCGTCATCGGGGACATGGGGAAGTTCACGCAGTTCCAGACCGCCACGGCGATCGGAGACGCGGCAAAGAACCCGGCCGGGGGCGGGATGGCGCAGGGAATGGGGATCGGCGCCGGCTTTGCGATGGCGAACCAGATGGCCGGAGCGATGGCCGGCGCGGGGAGCCCGCCGCCGCTCGCCGGTGCGGGGGTCGCGCCCCGGTACTTTGTCGCGATCGACGGGAAGCAGGCGGGGCCCTTTGACCTCGCGGCTCTGTCGGAACTGGCGGGCGGAGGAAAGATCAACGGGCAGTCTCTGGTTTGGAAGCAGGGCATGGCGGCTTGGGCCGCGGCCTCGAGCGTTCCGGAAATCGCCAGCGCGCTTGGAGTGCAGCCGCCGCCTCTTCCCTGAGCCCTCCGAGCATGACGGATTCCACGCCTGAAGCGGACGGCCTCTCGGCCGAAGCGGCTCTGCCGGGGAAAGGGGCGGAGCGGACGTTTCCCTGCGCCAAGTGCGGAGCGGATCTTTCGTACTCGCCCGAGACGGGCAGGCTGCGGTGCGAGCACTGCGGTGCGGAGGACGCGATTCCCGAGCCTCGAACGGCTGTGAGCGAATCGGACTATGGCGCGGGGCTGGCGGATCTGGAAAGCCATGCCGAGACGATTGAGCGGTTGGAAGTGCGCTGCGAATCGTGCGGTGCGTCGGTCCAGTTTGAAAACAACGTGACAAGCCGGCTCTGCCCATTTTGCGGCAGTTCGATCGTGGCGCAGGCTGTTTCGAGGAAGAAGCTCAAGCCGACGGCGGTGTTGCCGTTCAAGGTCGGGCGTCGCGAGGCGATCGAGTCGTACCGTGCGTGGCTTTCATCGCGCTGGTTTGCGCCGTCGAAGCTCAAGCGTGAAGCGTTCCTGGACGGGGCCTTTGTAGGGGCATATCTGCCCTTCTGGACGTACGACTGCGTGGCCAGCACTCGGTACGACGGCATGCGCGGGGACGACTACTGGGTCACCGAGTCGTACACGGTCATGGTGAACGGCAGGCCGACAACCCAGACGAGGCAGGTGCGCCGCACGCGGTGGACTCCCGTTTCTGGCTCGGTTGTCGATGATTTTGACGATGTGCTGATCCCCGCCTCGCGCACGCTCTCGTTCGAAGACCAGGTGAACGCGGAGCCCTGGGGGCTTGAGTCGCTCGTGCCCTACGACGCGGGCTACCTCGCGGGCTTTCGCTGCGAGAGCTATGCGGTGACGCTCTCGGAAGGATTCGAAGGCGCCAAGCACCGGATGAGGCCGACTATTGAGAGTTCGATCTGCGCCGATATCGGTGGAGATCACCAGCGGATCGGCTCGATGCACACGGCCTACGACCGGGTGACATTCAAGCACATCCTGTTGCCGGTGTGGGTGAGCGCGTACAGGTTTCACCGGCGCGTCTACCGCGTGCTGATCAACGGGCGCACGGGGGAACTGGTGGGCGATCGGCCCTACAGCGGCTGGAAGATCACGGGGCTGGTCCTGGCCTGCCTGACGGTGATCGGAGTGATCGTGCTGATCGCGAGCATGCGGTGATCAGGGCGAGCGGCCGGCCGTGCGGCGATTACCGGGGGGGGGGGCCGGGGCTACTTCTGAGTCGCGTCCGCCGTCGTGCTCGACTGCGGGGCCGGGGGCTGAACCTGCTTCTTCTCCGGCTCCGCATAGGCCATGCGCGGGAAGTTGGTCACGAGGCGCAGCTTGACCCAGATGAGCATGCCCAGGCACAGCACAAGCGCGAGCGAGAAGCCGGCGCTCTTGAGCGTGATGCCCGCGCCGCAGGTGCCGTTGCCTTCCATCCCGACCGGGATATCGCGGTTGCTCTGCCCGTCCGCCCGGTTGTTCACACGCCCGTCCATGCGCACCTCGCTTCAAGAATTCAATCGCCCGCGGTCTTCGCGACCACGATGCGGCCTGTGTAACCCTGCACGGTGATCTTGAACGTCTGGCCAGATCCGATGACCTCGAGCGACCCGTCCGAGGCGGGCGTGTTGCTGCCCGCGGCGGTGACGGGGGCGCCGAGCTCATCGAAGATGAGTGTTTGAGAGTTGTTGAAGCTCACGTTTTTGAGCGTGGCGTTGCCGTAAAGCGCACCGCCAATAACCGAAGTTGAAATGCCGTCAATCGTCGGATCGACCGTGGTGCCCGGGACGCGGCACATGGTGTAGGAGTTTTTGGCGGCATCGAAAACGATTGCCCGGCCCTGCTGCATCGCCAGCGCATCGGACTGGAGCTCGGTGATGTCGGAGACAATGCTCCTTAGCGCCGCCTGCACGCGCAGGACGCCGGTCTGATTGAAAGCGGGAACAACACAAGCCCCGGCAATGCCGAGCACTGTCACAACGATCAACACCTCGATAAGGGTGTAAGCGCAGGCGTGGCTGACAGCTGAACGTTTCATAGAATGCTCAGGGGAGCGGTTTGTCGTCCTTGTCGAATGACGCGGCCCACACGTCGCCTGTCGCGGGATTGAAGATCCAGCCGTACGCCACCGTTTTCGATGTGTCCGGCGCATTTCCGATCGTTATTACGTTTGCGTTTGCGCCGCCGACGTAGAGATTCGATGGGGGGTAAAGAAAGTACCCCTGCGACATCAGCTCGCCCCATGTGCCGTTGCCCGCGGTAATTGCCGGGAACTTTGCGTTCGACCTGGCGTAGTAGACGCCCATCGCTTCGCGAAGTTTGACGAGCTGGTCGAGGGTCGCCTGCTTTTTCGCGTCGTCGGTCGCGCTCGCGTATTGGGGAACCACCACCGCGGCAAGTATTCCCAGAATTACGACGACGACGAGAATCTCGACAAGCGTAAATCCGAAGCGGGCTTTCTTCGGTGGTGACGTGATCCGGTTCATGCTGCACTCCCGGTCGCTCGATCTCGAGAAAGGGATCGCTTCGGAATAAGAACGGGCTCGTTTCCGAGCCCGTTCTTCAGAGTTCAAGTGAGACCTCACTCAGGGCTTCTGGCTGCCCGGGGTGATCTTGCCGTAGTTGGCGTCGGTCTTGTCGTTGTTGAAGTTCGAAGCGCAGAGCGAGCTCTGGCCGTTCGCGTCCGTATACCAGTACCACCCCTGGGCAGCGTCGCCGGCGCCGACGACCACGGTCGAAAGGCCGTTGTACGGATTCTTGGGCTCAGACTTGATGTAGCCGTCCTTGACCATGTCGGTCCACACCGTCGCGCTCGTGAAGTCGGGGTAGACGTTCTTGCGGGCGCGGTAGAGTTCGATCTGGTTGTTCAGCGTGTCAAGCTGGCTCTTGATGTTACCGGCCTGCGCATCCTGCGTGGCGTTGGTGAACTGCGGGACGACGATCGCGGCGAGAATGCCGAGGATGACGACCACGATCAGAATTTCGACCAGCGTGAATGCCTTGCGAACCTGCTGCTTCAACATGCCTGACTCCTTAAGCCTGTGGGCCCCGGCCTCACGACCTGCCCGATTCCCTGAAAGTGCTCATCCTCGCTCAACCCCGACACTTGTCACTCCGTTCCCGGAGTCCACACGCCCGCCCCAAGGCGGACCCAAAAGCGAGGAACCAGTTCCTTCCCCTCCCGGCTCGCACTCTCATGCGGCCGAGCACCTCCGGGACTCGCGCACCATGCGGAGGACCGTCGGTCAAGTGCAACATCGGAAACGCGGCGGCCGCGGGTCAGCCGATCATGCATCCAATTCGCCCGAGCTGATCCGCCTGTGCCGGATGCGCCGACGGAGTCACGCCCGAGAATGCGCGGGGGGCGGTGGGACGTGTCCCGGCGTGCGGGTTGTCCGGAGAAGAACCGCGGGGAGCGCGAGCTTCGAAAATGGATTGGTGAACGCGTTCTCACCAGCCCTGCCGGTGATGCCCCCATTCAGGAGTCCGCAGGCCTGCAGCCCCTCAAAATCTGCCCCACGGGCCCATAGGATCAAACGCGGAGCTCTCACCCTCGCAAATCGGGTGAATGCCGGAGCCAGCTTGCCGCACCCTGAGCTGGCGAACAACGCAAGACAGTGTGCCCTCCAACAGTTCTGTTGAGGAAGAGCCGTGGGAAGCCGGAGTGCTCGATGAGGAAGCTGATTGTCTGGTTGCTGGTGCTGGGGGTCTTCGGTGCGGGTGGGGCGTACGCCTGGCAGGTTTATCGCGGGCGCACGAAGGCGGACGCTTCTGTTTTTCGGACGGCTGCGGTTCGCCGTACGGACATCGTTTCGAGCATCAGCGCGACGGGCACGATCGTTCCCGAGGATGTCGTGGATATCGGCGCCCAGGTGAACGGCCTCATCGCGAGCTTCGGGAACGGCAAGGACGGCAAGCCGGTCGACTACAGGTCCGAGGTCGATGCGGGCATGGTGCTTGCCAACATCGATGACGCTCTTTTTAAGGCCGATGTTTCGACCGCGGAAGCGCAGCTGGCGCAGGCCCGGGCACAGGTCCTGGTTGCGGAGGCAAACCGGGCTCAATCGCAGGCGAAACTCGACCAGGCCGAACGCGACTGGGGACGAGCGCAGAAGCTGGGCCAGAGCAAGGCCATTTCACAGGCAGATTACGACGCGGCCAAGTCGGCGTATGAGCAGGGAACGGCGAACATAGCCCTTTCGGAAGCCTCGATTGCGCAGGCAAAGGCCGCGGTAGCGATCGCGGAGGCCTCGCTGCTTCGAGCCCGTCGCAATCTTGCGTATTGCACGATTGTTTCACCCGTGAGCGGCGTGGTAATCGATCGGCGTGTGGAGATCGGGCAGACCGTGGTTGCAAGCCTCAACGCGCCGAGCCTGTTCCTTCTCGCCAAGGACCTGACGAAAATGAAGGTTCTTGTGCAGGTGAATGAGGCGGATATCGGCCACGTCATTCCCGGCCATCCGGTCACTTTCACCGTGGACGCGTTCCCGGGAGCGACGTTCAGGGGCGAGGTTCGTAAGGTCCGTCTGAACGCGACGATGACCCAGAACGTCGTGACCTATACGGCGGAAATCGTCACCGACAATCCGGACAAGAAGCTCCTGCCCTATCTCACGGCGAATGTTCGGTTTGTCGTGGATGAGGTGAAAAACACCCTGGCGGTTCCGAATGCGGCGCTTCGATGGGCGCCCTCGGCGGCGACGCTGCCGGTGACGAACGCCGGCGCTGCCGCCGGCAGCTCTTCCACCCCTGGCGCACCCCCGGGCGGAACGGCGAATGCCGGGGCTCCGGCCGGCGGGCCGGGGCAGACACCCGCCGGATCGGGTGGCACGCAAGCCGGCGAACAAGGACGGGCGCGCAATGGGCAACGCCGGGGAGGGGCGGCGGGAGGCCGCGAGCAGTCTGTGCAAGTCGAGAATGCGACAAGAAGCGAGCGTGCGGCTGAACGCAAAGGGACGGTGTGGATACTCGAGGAGGGGGGTGTGCGTCCGGTTGAGGTTCAGGTGGGCATCTCCGACGGGCTTATGACGGCCATCGAGGGCGAGGAGTTGAAGGAGGGAGATCAGGTCGTGGTGGGCGAAGTTGTTGCCGGCTCTGCTTCGAGCGGCACAACCAATCCCTTTGCGCCCGCGAATCCATTCGGTGGGCGTCCCGGTGGTGGCGGCGGGAGGGGCAGGTAGGTCGGCGGCTGAACATGAGCGAAGCGCTTGTCAAACTCAGGGATATCCGTCGCACATTCAACGTGGGCGAAATCAGCGTCCATGTGCTTCGGGGGATTTCGCTCGAGATCGAGCGCGGAGCGTACGTGGCGCTGACGGGTTCTTCGGGTTCGGGCAAGACCACGCTCATGAACCTCCTGGGCTGTCTGGATCGTCCGACTTCGGGCGAATACTGGCTGGACGGGGTTGAGGTTTCGAAGCTCTCTTCCGACGCCCGGGCTTTGATCCGCAACAAGAAAATCGGCTTTGTCTTTCAGAATTTCAATCTGTTGCCACGGACTACCGCGCTTGAGCAGGTGATCATGCCGCTCTCGTACACGAATGTCGGGCTGAGCGAGCGAGAAGCGAAGCAGCGGGCGGCGGAACTGCTGAAGATGGTGGGCCTGGGCGAGCGGATGGACCACAGGCCGAGCCAGCTTTCGGGCGGGCAGCAGCAGCGTGTGGCGATTGCCCGCGCGTTGATCAATCGGCCGCCGGTGCTTTTCGCGGACGAACCGACGGGCAACCTGGATTCGCGAACGACCGCCGAGATCCTGGAGATGTTCGACCGGCTGAACCGGCAGGAAGGCATCACGATCATCCTGGTCACGCACGATCCCAACGTCGCGGGTCACGCGCGTCGGAACATCCGCCTGCGCGACGGCATGATCGAGTCGGACACGACGCGTGAAGGGCCCGCCCCGACGGGCGAAGGGGACATTCCCAGGCGGGTCGCATGACGGTGAGCAAGACGATTATCACGGCCGTGAGGGCGCTGCGCCGGAACGTGACACGTTCGGCCCTGACCGTGCTGGGAATCGTGATCGGGATTGCCGCAGTGATCGCGATGATGGAGATCGGAAAGGGTTCCTCGGGATCCATTGCCAAGACAATCGCGAGCATGGGGGCGAACAACCTCCTGATTTTCCCCGGCACAGCGGCGACGGGCGGCGTGAGTTTCGGCGGAGGCAGCTCACTCACGCTGACGGCCGAGGATTGCGACGCCATACTCCGGGAGTGTCCGGCCGTTGGATCGGCGGCGCCGCTCGTGCGGGCCCGTCCGCAGCTCATCTATCAGGACAAGAACTGGGTTCCCACGTTCGTCTACGGATCCACTCCGGCGTACCTGACCGTGCGCGACTGGACGCAGATGGCCGACGGCGACATCTTCACGGACGCGGACGTTCGGAACGCTTCGCGCGTGTGCGTGGTCGGCCAGACGCTCGTTCGCGAGCTCTTTGGAGGAGAGAATCCGGTCGGCAAGGAAATACGGGTGAAGAACGTGGCGTTCACGGTGGTCGGCGTTCTGACTCCCAAAGGTGCCAACGCGTTCGGCATGGACCAGGACGACATCCTGCTGGCTCCCTGGACGACCATCAAGTACCGCGTCTCCGGGAATTCCGGATCATCCACCTCGACGTCGACATCCACAACCTCGACGAGCACCGGCAATTCGGCGGACTCGACCTATCCGGGAGCTCCGAGCGTTTTCCCGGCGCAGTCTTCGACGCAGGCGGCCGACGCTCCGATGCCGGTGCGTTTTGCGAACGTGGACCAGGTGATCATGTCGGCGCGGTCCGGGTCGCAGATTCAGCCGGCAATCCGGGAAGTGACATCCCTGCTCAGAGAGAGGCACCGTCTGCGCCCGGGCGAGCCGGACGATTTCAGCATCCGGGATATGACCGAAAGCGCGAACGCGCTCGCCAGCACCACGAACATGATGACCAACCTGCTGCTGGCGGTGGCGCTCATCTCGCTCGTGGTGGGGGGAGTCGGGATCATGAACATCATGCTGGTGTCGGTCACCGAGCGGACGCGGGAGATCGGCCTGCGGATGGCGGTCGGCGCCAGGTCGCGGGACATCCTGCGGCAGTTCCTGGCGGAGGCGACGCTGCTTTGCCTGGTGGGGGGCTTGCTGGGTCTGGCGCTCGGCCGGGGGGCCGCCCTGATGGTGCAGAAGTTCTTGAAATGGCCGGTGGAAAGTTCGATCGAGGCGATCGTGGCCTCGATTGTCGTCTCAGCGTTTGTCGGTATCGTTTTCGGGTTTTATCCCGCTTGGAAGGCTTCGCGGCTCGATCCGATCGAGGCGCTGCGTTACGAATAGGAATTCCGCTTGGCGAGTGTTTTCCAGAGCATCGGGAGGTCCGGCGGCAAGCGTGCCACGGATTGTGCGGCGTGCGGTCTGATCGTGATCTCGCTCGCCGGCTGCATGGTCGGACCGGATTACAAACGCCCGGAGACGAAAGTGGCGGGGCAGTTCGCGGGGTTGGACAAGCAGGTCTCCGGGGACGGCCTGGCGAGCAAGCCGAACCAGGAGCCGCTCGAGATTTCGCGCTGGTGGCGCGAGTTCAACGATGAAAAGCTGACAGAGCTGATCGGGCGAGCCCAGCAGGAAAACCTGGATGTCGCCGTCGCGATCGCACGCATCCGTCAGGCGAGGGCTCAGGTCATGATCGCGACCGGAGGGCTCTTCCCGTCCGTGAGCCTTGGGGCGAGCTATCAGCAGGCGCGGAGCCCGCTGGGCGGCCTGGGTACCGGCGGGAACGGGCGCATCACGAATTTCTACCAGGTCGGCTTCGATGCTTCCTGGGAGCTCGATGTCTTTGGAGGCATCCGTCGGCAGATCGAGGCCGCCAACGCAAATCTGGACGCGTCGTTCGAGTCGCGCGACGATGCTCTCGTGACAATGGCGGGGGAGATCGGCACAAACTACATCAACCTTCGGGGCGCACAGAGCCAGCTCGCGATCGCCCGGAGCAATCTCGAGGCGCAGGAGCAGACGCTTGCGCTCACGAAAGAAAGGTTTGATGCGGGGTTTGTATCGGCGCTCGACGTCGCTAATGCCCAGGCGCAGGTGGCGTCGACGCGGTCACAGGTGCCGGTGCTCGAAGGGCAGATCCGCACCTCGATCTACGCCATCGGCGTGCTGCTGGGTGAAGAGCCCGCCACGCTGCTGGCGGAGCTCACGCCGCAAAGGCAGATCCCGCGGGCGCCCTCCGCGGTTCCGGTGGGTATTCCATCGGAGCTTCTGCAGAGGCGTCCGGATATCCGGCGGGCCGAGGCGACACTGCACGCGGCGACGGCGCAGATCGGGGCGGCTATTGCCAACCTCTATCCGCAGTTCAACATAAACGGCTCCATCGGCCTGCAGGGAGGGAACGCGGGCGACCTGGGCACGATCGCGAATCACTACTGGTCCTACGGGCCGGGCGCGAACTGGCTCGTGTTTGATGGCGGACAGACCCGCGGAAACATTGAATTGCAGCGGGGGGTGACGGACGAGGCGTTTGCAACCTACAAGCAGACGGTTCTCGTTGCGCTGCGAGATACAGAGACCGCGCTCGTGAACTTCACGGCCGAGCAGAAGCGTCGCGTCTCGCTCGCGGAAGCGGTCGAAGCGAACAAGCAGGCTGTGGATCTGTCGATGCAGCTTTACAGCAACGGCCGAACGGATTTTCTGAATGTGCTGGTGGCGCAGAGGCAGCTCTTCCTGTCGGAGGATGCGCTGGCGCAGAGCGAAGCAAACGTCTCGACGAACCTTGTCGCGCTGTATAAGGCGCTCGGGGGCGGATGGGGAGTTGAGGACGGTGGCGAGGGCATCGGGCCGCCGGCGCAGCGACCCGAAGCCGTGGCATCCACGACTGAAGAGGCCGGCATGTCGAGCGCGATCGCACCCGAGGCCGCCGGAGCGCATTAGGCCGCGGATCAGGATGCGAATTCGCGGGCGATCGATTCGAGCGCGTGCGCGAGAATTCGTATCGAAGCAAGATATTCCGAGATATGAATGTGCTCGCCGGGCGTGTGGTCGAGTGAGCTGTTCCCGGGCCCGTAGGCCGCGATCGGGCAGTTCCACACCGGGGCTACAACGTTCATATCAGACGTACCGGTCTTGTGCTTTGGCGTTGGCTTGAGGCCTTGTTGCCTGATCGCCGTCGAGAGTGCGCGAGAGACTGAATTGGACCGATCGGCTACGACAGCGGATTCGTGCCCGCGGAATTCCCATATGGTCGAGGGAGCTGCTATGCGAGAGGCTTCCTGGCAGAGTTCCTCGGCATCGCTCGGGCGAAAGCCCGGGGGCAGCCGAAAGCCGAGCGAGAGAGCGGCAATGTCCTGCAGGCCGTCGGATGATGAAGAAATGCTCCGGAGACGGGCCTGGATGCTCTCGAAAGCGTGAGGGCCCGGCGGTCTTGCCGACGCGATCGCGCCGGTAATGGTGGCCCAGAGTCGAAAGGCGATTTCGGATGCTGTCGGCTCCGGGCCCGCAGAGTGCGAGGAATCTGAACGGATTCGGGCGGTTGCGAGCAGACGCCCCTTATAGCCCAGCGTAATCCCGTTCACGCTGCTGGGCTCCCCGATGATGCAGGCGTACGGGCGATAAGCCTCGGCCGCGAATCTTGCACCCTTTGAGGTTGCGATCTCTTCTTCGACCGCGCCGATGACCCGTACGCGAACACCGGGCGGCAGTTCGGCGCGGGCTGCGGCCATTGTGAACGCCGCGAGCGGGCCCTTGGCATCGACCGTGCCGCGGCCAAAGAGAATGTCACCCTGCCGTCGGACTTCGATTTCGCCCGGAACGGTGTCGATGTGTCCCAGGAGGATGATCTCCCGGGCGGTTGTGGACGGGTCTCCCCGTGTTCCCACGACGCTCCCGCTCTCATCGATCTCAGCAATCAGGCCCAGGCTTCGCATCTCGGCGGCGAGTGCGAGCGCACAGAGCCGTTCATTCCCGCTGAGGCTCGGAATCGAAACCAGCCGGTAGAGCAGCGAGAGTGCCATCTCATCCGACAAGGGGACGGAGCACGCCGCGGCGGTTGAAAGGGATCGGGTAGCTGAAGTGTTCATTCGATGAGCGTTCCTGCGCCCTGAAGGGCCTGCGTTATCGGCGAATTCGGGCGTGCGTCGGCGATGATCACCCGCTGCACGCCCGCATCCAGAGCCTCAACCGCCCCGAGCACTTTCTTCTTCATCCGTCCCTGCGCGGCAGCCTGAGCAGTCTGGAGCTGCGAACGCGAGAGTCGCGATATCAGCGAGGATTCATCGGGAAAGCGGGCGAGAAGCCCCGGAACGTTGCTGAGCAGAAGAAGATCGCGGGCGCCGAGCGCGGCGGCGGTGACGGCCGCGGCACGATCGGCGTCGACGTTTATTGGATCGCCACCAAAGCTGACGGCCGGTGGCGAGAGGACAGGAGTCAAACCGGCATCGAGCAGTTGGCGTAGAAAGACTGCGTTGACCTCGGTCACGGTCCCGGTGAAATCATCACGCACCACGGTCACGCGTCCGTCGACCACGGCGCGAATCGCTTCCTTTCGTTCCCCCCGCCAGATCGATCCGTCCATGCCCGAAAGGCCGACGGCCCGAATGCCGAGCCTCCCCAGGCGCTCGACAATCTGCTGGTTGAACAGGCCCCTGCAAGCCATCTGCATGATTTCGAGTGTCGCTCGGTCGGTCCTGCGGCTGGTATGCCCGCTCGGGCTTGTGATGAACTGCGGGGTGCGCCCGAGTGCGGTCGAGAGTTCGTTTGTGTGTTCGGAGCCACCGTGCACGATGATCATCCGCGTGCCGGAATGAATGAGCCTGGCGGCATCGGCGCAGAAGGAATCCGGGTTCCTTCCAACGCTTCCTCCGAGCTTGACGATCGTGATGTCGGGTTGGGGATTCATGGGGTTCAGATGGGATGCAGGCCGGGGAAGGTCAGTCCCAGGGACTCTTCAAATCCGCACATCAGATTCATGCATTGAACCGCGGAGCCGGCGGCACCCTTCATCAAGTTGTCAATAGCCGCCAGTACAACGATCCGATCGGAGTCCGGATCGCATTCAAAGCCGACATCGCAGTAATTGGTGCCCGCCAGGATCTTGGGTTCGGGATAGCGGTGAATCCCGGATCTGTCCTTGACCAGACGCACGAAGCGTTCCTTGGAGTAAGCCTCGCGGAAGAGCTTCCACAGAGCTTTGTCTTCGAGACGCTGCGAGGGAGTGATGTGTGCGGTGCACAGGACGCCGCGCACGAGTTCGACCGACGTCACGCTCATATGCAGGTCGAAGGAACCAAATTCAGCCATGAGTTCCTGCCGCACTTCGGCCTGGTGCCGGTGTCCGGTCGGGGCAAATGAACGCACGCTCCCGGAGCGTTCGGGGTGATGGCTGGAGTCGGAGGAGGTATTGCCGGCCTCCGATGAGCCGACCTTGAGATCTGCGACAACCGACTTGATCAGTCCGGCGCGGGCAAGCGGCAGCAGCGCCAGATTGATCGCGGTCGCGTTGCAGCCAACGCCGCTGGCAAGACGCGCGCCGGCGAGGCGGGCGCGGCTCAACTCCGGAAGGCCGTACACAAATTTGTCCAGCCACGCCGGCGCCGCATGCGGCTCGCCGTACGACCGCCGGTACTCGGCGGCGTCTCTCAGCCGGAAGTCCGCGGAAAGATCAATAACCCGATGGGCGAATGATGCGAGCCGGTCGATCTGTGTGCTCGCTTCGCCGTGGGGCATGCAGAGAAACAGCACATCGCAAGGCTCGAGCTCATGCGGCGACGAAAACTGGATGGCTGTTCTGCCGCGCAGATTGGGGTGTGCGCAGTGAATGAAGTTCCCCTTCTGCCGGCGGGAAGTCACCTGAGAAACCTCAACCCCGGGGTGATCGAGCAGCAGGCGAAGTACTTCTCCGCCGCCGTATCCCGATCCGCCCACGATGGAGACTTTCAGTCGTGAGCTCATGCGGCACCTGCCGCAGCCGGAGGCCGCCGTTCCGACGCGCCCGCTCGAGCGACGGAAAGCACAAAGTCGATCATGCGCCCGGGGATGTCAACCCCGGTGGTTGCGATCGAGTTGCGGAATTCCATCGTGTGATTGACTTCGCTCACCAGCACGCGGCCGTCCGCCGACTCCAGCAGGTCAATCGCCAGGAGCGCCCCCGACGTGCCGGCTATCGCTCGCGAGGTCCGCACGCAGAGATCGGCAATTTCGGGGGTGATGCCGAAACCGGCCGCCTGCCCGCCCCGCGCTGTGTTGGTGATCCAGTGCTGGCTTCGGCGCTCGATCGCGGCGATCGGTGTCTCCCCGACAACAAACACACGCAGATCCCTGCCCGGCTTGTCCACATGTTCCTGAATGTAGAAAACACCATGCTGAACCGAGCCGAGTGTGGACTTGTGTTCCACCACGGCTTCTGCGGCATCGCGATCGTTTACGCGGGCGAGCAGCCGACCCCAGGAACCCACGGTGGGCTTGAGAACAACCGGATAGCCCATCTCCTCGATGGCTGTGAGTGCCGTTTCCGGGTCGAGCGCAACGCGCACACGCGGTGTCGCAATCCGGTGACGCGCCAGCAACAGCGAGGTGGTCAGCTTATCTCCGCAGGCCTCGATGACCGCGGACGGATTGACGCAAGGAATTCCGAAGGATTCGAGAACTCGGACGGCGGCAACGGCCTGAGTCTGGCTGATGCAGCGCTCGAGCACGACATCAAACCTCCTCCACGGATCCGGATAATGGATCTCGGCGCAAAAGGCCCCGACATCGAGGAGTTCGAGCTCCACGTTCCGGCGCTCCAATTCCTCAATCAGGAGGCGTTCTTCAACGCGGACACGGGAATAGAGAAGGCCGATTCGCATAACGGCTCCAGAAGGCTCAAATCGCGATAAGAGTGACGCTCAAAAGAATGTGAATGGTGGTGAGGTGGGGGGTGCGGGGCGAGGGCGGAACAGCGGGGCTCACTCGCCCCAGTCTTCCTGCACCTGCGGCGCGAGTTCCATGCGGATCGGGTCGAGGCTGGTGACTTCGAGTTCGGCGTTGCAGTCAATGCAGCGAACAACCTCTCCCTGGAGAGGACGCCGGGCGAACGCGATGGCGGCATCGCATTCGGGGCAGCAGGCGGAAGTAGTGGCGGTGGTCTGGGACATTGAGAGGCTCCTGAAAGTGGTGATAAAGAAAAAGCCGCGGTGTTGACCCGCGGCTGCAAAAGCAGAACGGGCCGGCGTTGTCGGCCGGCCCGGAACGGTCATTGGATCAGAGGGATCTCAACCGCAGCAAGGGACAGCCGACGAGCTTTTCAGCTCTTTCGATTTGCCCTGTTTGAGTGCGGTCATAGTCATGAGTTGCTCTTCGGACGCCAATACAAGGCGGGCCGCGATCGGGTGTCAAGCACAATCCCTCATTCGACAATTGACCGATCCGCCCAGCCTCTCCTTCCGGAGAATTCGGGTAAACTGCCGGTTTCCGGGATCACCATGATCGACCAATTAAAACAACTCCGTCAACATCTTCTGACCGGCGTTTCGTACGCCATCCCCTTTGTGGCCTGCGGCGGCATCCTCATCGCGGCCGCACTCGCCTTCGCGCCCCTCAATCCGCAGTCCAACGCGCCGGACCCGGGCAATGTTCCCGTGCTGATGTTTCTTCTGAAACTCGGCGTGTTGTCCTTCAAACTGATGCTGCCCATTCTGGCGGCGTATATCTCCTATTCGATCGCAGGAAAGCCGGGCCTCGTCGCGGGTGCAATCGGCGGCTTTCTGTGCAACGACCTGCGCGTGCTGGCCTTTTTCCCCGACCCGGGCAAGCAGGAGCTCAGCGCGGGGTTCCTTGGTGCCATTGTTGCCGGGCTGCTGGCGGGCTATACCGTCGCGCTCATCAAGACTATTCCGACGCACCGTCTCATCCGGCCTGTGATGCCGATTCTCATCATCCCGATCGTTTCGACCATCTTTGTGGGTGCGGTGATGATGCTCGTTCTGGGGCCCCCCATAGTCGGGCTGATGGCATGGCTTACCCACGAGCTGGACAACATGCAAACGGGCAACGCGGTCGTTCTCGCGGCCGTCATCGGCGGCATGATCGCCTTCGACATGGGCGGACCCGTGAACAAAGTCGCTTTCTTCTTTTCCGCCGGGCTTATCGAGAAAGGGAATTGCCTCCCGATGGGTGCTTGCGCCGCGGCAATCTGCACCCCGCCTCTTGGCATGGGGCTGGCGACCTTGCTCGGACGAAAACTCTGGTCGGAAGAAGAGCGTGATTCCGGGCTCGCCGCATTGGGAATGGGCACGATCGGTATTACCGAGGGCGCGATCCCGTTCGCGGCGGCTGACCCGCTCCGGGTTATTCCATGTCTTATGGGCGGCTCAATAGTTGCAAGCGTCACGGCCATGCTCGGGAAGGTTGGCGATCACGCTCCGCACGGGGGCCCGATTGTTCTGCCGGTTGTCGACAATCGGGTGATGTACATCGTGGCGATTCTCGCCGGGACGCTGACCACCGCGCTACTTATCAATACAATCAAAGCACTCGCGAAAGCCCAGGCAGCACCGGAGGCATCGGAATGAAAATCGTCGCTGTGACAGCATGTCCGACCGGTATCGCTCACACCTACATGGCTGCTGAACAGCTGGAGAAAGCGGCCCGCTCGCTGGGGCACCAGATCAAGCTCGAGACCCAGGGCGCAATGGGGATCGAGAACGAACTGACCGCCGCCGATGTCCGGAACGCCGACTTGGTGATCTTCGCGGTCGACATCGAGGTTGAGAAAAAGGATCGCTTCGAAGGCAAGAAGATCCTCAAGGTGGGAGTGGGGGAGGCGATCAAGAATCCCGCGGCCGTTCTCGCCCGTGCGGGCGCCTAGCCCGTCGAATCGCCCCCGGAATCTGCCGTGCCGATCACCCTGCCATTCGCGTGCGATCTCCGTCACGGGCTGCACACCCGTCCGGCGAGTCTCATCGCGCAGATCGCTGAGAAAGCCCGTTCAACGGTGCTTGTCCGAAAGCCTGGGACAACCGGCGCCGACGCGCGAAGCGTTCTTTCTGTCATTGCGCTCGATATCCAACCGGGGCACGAGTGGGAAATCGTTGTGGAAGGAGAAGATGAGGGGCAGATCGCCGCGCAGCTCCAGGCACTTGTGCGTTCTCGCTTTGGCGAGCCCGAAGTAGATCCGCAGCCTCCCATGACTGAATCGTCCCGGTTGCCCCGACTCCTGACGCGGCTCGGCGTGACGGCCGTGAAGGGACGTCCCGCCGCAAGCGGCGTCGCGATTGGAAAGCTCGTTCGTCTTCGGGCAACCAATCTCTCCGATCTGCTGTCCGCTCGAAAGCCCGACGGTCTCGCCATCGAACGGGAAAGGCTGATTCGGGCGGCGGGAATTGCTCGCATTGATCTTGAAAATCGCGCCAAACGGGCAACCGGCACGGCCGGGGAACTGCTCGCGGCCCATCGCGCGATGCTCGACGATCCGCAGTGGCAGATGCAGATGGACCGGAAGGTTGCAGCCGGGCTGGTGGCAGAGAGGGCCGTTGTTGATTCGGCGGCTGCATTTCAGGAGAAACTGCTCGCGGCCTCAAGCCCGCTGATTCGAGAGCGGGCAGCCGATGTGCATGACCTTGCGGTCTGGCTCCTTGAGGCGATGGGCATCCACAGCAGCGCACAGCTTCCGAGGCCGGAGGTGCCCTCCATCCTTATTTGCGAGACCCTGACAGCAGGGCAGCTCCTGGGCGCTGATCTTCAGAACATCGCCGGGCTTGTGCTGGGAGATGTGGGACTGACATCTCACGCTGTTCTTCTCGCCCGCTCGAACAAGATCCCCGCACTCGTGGGCGCCGCGTCGGCACTGGTCAAAGAGTCGCCGGCAACCACCGGCCTCCTCGACGGCGACCGAGGATTTCTCGCGACCGATCCCCCGCCGGCCCTGATCCGTCTCTACGACGTCAGTTCAAAGGTCAGAGAACGCTTTCGCAGGTCGCTGATGTCTTTCGCGCAAAGGCCCGGGCGCTCGCAGGACGGGACCTCGATGGAGATCGGCGCCAATGCATCTTCGGGGGTCGAGGTTCAAACAGCGATCGCCGAAGGCGCGGACGGTGTCGGTCTGTTTCGCACGGAGTTTCTGTATCTAGGACGCAGGGAGGAACCGTCCGAATCGGAACTGACCGAAACCTTTGCCGCGGCCGTTCGGCACGCGGGAGGAAAACCACTGATCTTCCGCACCATTGATATCGGGGCGGATAAGCCCGCTCCGTTTCTGCCGCTCACCAAAGAGGAGAATCCGTTTCTTGGGGTGCGGGGGGCGCGGCTCTATCCGGAGTTTGTCGGCTTGCTGCAGAAGCAACTCGTCGCAATAGCCAAGGTCGCAGCTTCGAATGTCCGGATCATGGCTCCAATGGTGACCAATCCGGCAGAGATGGTGTGGTTTCGCGATCAGGTTCGGAATGCAGAGAGAGCTGCAGCCGCGATGGGGTGCCCTGCCCAGCCGCTCTCCGTCGGGATGATGCTCGAAACACCGGCCGCCGCAGCCGCGGTGCCGTCCTTCGCCCCTCACGCCGATTTTTTCAGTGTGGGCACCAACGACCTTGCTCAGTACTGGTTCGCGGCCGATCGGGGCAATGCGGCGGTCGCGCGGCTGATCGATCAATGGGCCCCCTCGTTCCTTCAACTGCTCGGGGTCGCGGTTCGAGATGCGCACGCGGCAGGAAAGTGGATCGGCCTGTGCGGCGACATGGCGTCGGATCCCGCCAATCTTCCGATTCTTCTGGGCCTGGGCTTCGACGAGATCAGTGTCGCCGGCGTCAACATCGCGGAGCTCAAGCACCGGCTCTCCAAGCTGAGCTCGTCGGAATGCCGCCAGATGATCGATGAGTCTCTCCAGCGAGGGGGCGACATTCGCGCAGGCTGCCGCCGGCTTCGCGGCGGCCAGACCTCTCAGCCCGTCTCTGAGGATCTGATCATTCTTGACTCTGAAGCGATATCCAAGGAGGAGGCGATTCGCGAGGCGGTCGAAATCCTCGCCATCGCCGGGCGCACGGATCTGCCGGGAGAGCTTGAAGAGGATGTCTGGACAAGAGAAGAGACCTATTCGACCGGGCTCGGACACGGATTTGCAGTGCCGCACTGTCGCAGCAGTCACATCACCGGCGTGTCCATAGCCGTCGGGCGGCTGAAGACGCCCGTAGAGTGGGGATCAACCGACGGCCAACCGGTCCGGCACGTCCTGCTCCTGGCGGTTCCTGCCGATCTCGATGCCAAGGCGCACCTTCAGGTCCTTGCACGCCTTGCCCGAAAACTGATGCACGAAGAGTTTCGAAGCTCTCTGGAAAACTCGTCGAGCGCCGCTGATCTTGCTCGCACGCTGCGGCGCGAACTCCAACTTTCTCCGGAATAGACCCATGCAGTCCAACCGATCGTCCCGCGGCCTGAGGCTCGCACTCGCACTCGCCTGCATCCCCGCCGCCGGAGCATCGGGCGAGGGTGCTCCAAGTCCGCCGGAGGTCGATCTGACCTCCAAGCCGACGCTGTACGTCGTCGGCTATGCACACCTGGATACCGAGTGGCGCTGGTCCTATCCGCAGACGATCCGCGAATTCATTTCCGACACCCTTCACAAGAACTTCGACCTCTTCGAGAAGTACCCTGACTATGTCTTCAATTTCTCGGGCTCACGGCGCTATCAGATGATGCGGGAGTACTACCCGCAGGAGTTTGAGAAACTGAAGGAATATGTTGCCGCCGGGCGATGGTTTCCGTGCGGTTCCTCGGTCGACGAAAACGACGCGAACGTTCCTTCTGCGGAATCGTTCGTACGCCACATTCTCTACGGTAACCGGTTCTTCCGACGCGAGTTCGGCGTCGCCAGCGAAGAATTCATGCTGCCCGATTGCTTCGGCTTTCCGGCGGCATTGCCCACACTCCTGAATCATTGCGGTATCCAGGGCTTCTCCACCCAAAAGCTGACGTGGGGCTCTCCGGTTGGCATCCCGTTCAAAGTTGGCCGCTGGATCGGCCCCGACAACAGCGAGGTGCTCGCCGCGCTCGATCCGGGCGCATATGTCGGACAGGTCAAGGAAAATCTTGCGAACAGCGCCGGCTGGAAAACACGCATCGACAACAACGGCAGGCTATCCGGAGTGTATGTGGATTATCACTACTACGGCACCGGGGACACAGGCGGCGCACCCACCCCCGATTCGGTCGCGATGGTGCAGGAGAGTGTCAGGACCAGCGGTGCGATCAGGGTCATCAGCGGCCCGGCGGACTGGATGTTCAGGGCGATCGGGCCGCAAATGCGTGCAAAGCTCCCCACCTACAAGGGCGAACTTCTTCTTACGGAACATTCCGCCGGCTCGATCACCTCCCAGGCGTACATGAAGCGGTGGAACCGGAAGAACGAGTTGCTCGCCGACGCGGCAGAAAAGGCCGCCGTGGGCGCCTGGCTGCTTGCGGGCGAGCAGTATCCCTCCCAGCGGCTGGAAGATGCATGGTCGCTCGTGCTCGGTTCTCAGATGCACGACATTCTGCCGGGCACCAGTCTGCCCAAGGCGTACGAATACGCATGGAACGATGAAGTCATCGCGGGAAACCTCTTCGGCAGAGTGTTGACCCACGCCGTCGAAACAATCGCCGGCGAGATGAACACGCACACTCAGGGCACGAGCATTGCCGTGTACAACTCTCTGGCCGCTGTTCGGACCGACGCAGTGGACGCCGAGATTCCCTGGCCCAGCCCCTGGCGCGCGGTGCGGGTGATCGGCCCGGACGGTCAAGACGTTGCCGCGCAGGTCGATTCAGTCCGGGATGGCCGGGCACACATCGTCTTTGCGCCCACCGTTGCGCCGCTGAGTGTTTCGATCTATGACGTGCGCCCGATCGCGCAAGACCCGGGCGGCCCCGTCCTGTTGCGAGCCGAAGACCGCACTCTCGAGAGCAAGCATCTGAAGGTCTTGATTAGTGACTCCGGGGATGTGGTGTCGATCTTCGATAAGGCTGCCAACCGCCAAATGCTCGCAGAGCCGATCCGTCTCGCTTTGCTTTACGAGAAGCCACGGGATTGGCCCGCATGGAACATGGACTGGGCGGACCGCCAGCAGCCGCCCCGCAGCTTTGTCGGTCAGCCCGGCGATGCGCCCGCCGTTATTAGCATTGCCGAAAGCGGGCCTGCGCGGGCCGCAATCCGCGTCCGGCGAGAGCATCAGGGCTCGACCTACATCCAGTTTGTTCGCCTCGCCGGTGAGGGCGATCGCGTCGAGTTCGAGACCCATATCGACTGGAACACCAGAGAGCGCAGCCTGAAGCAGTGTTTCGTGCTCGCCGCCAGAAATCCGGTTGCGACTTACGACATTCAGGCCGGCGCCATCGCCCGCGATAATAACAGCGCGAAGCGATACGAAAATCCGTCGCACCAGTGGTTCGACCTGACCGACTCCACAGGCTCTTTTGGCGCTTCAATCCTCAGCGACAGCAAGTACGGGTCGGACAAGCCCGACGACAACACCCTGCGTCTCACGATGCTCTACACGCCAGGCGTCCGCGGCGGTTACCAGGATCAGGGAACACAGGACATCGGCCGGCACGAAATGCTCACGGCGATTTACCCGCATTCCGGCGGCTGGTCTCAAGCGAAGACGCCAGAGCATGCCGCCCGCCTTAATTCGCCGCTCCGCGCCTTTCTCGTCTCCAAACACGACGGCAAACTCGGGCGTCAGATCTCTCTCGGTGCAGTCGAGGGAGCGCAGGTTGTCGCCCTCAAGAAGGCCGAGGCGTCGGATGATGCGATCGTTCGACTCCGCGAGACGTCGGGAAAGGCGACAGACGCCTCATTCGCCTTTGCGCCGGGGATTGCGGCCGCCAAGCGCGTCGATGGTCAGGAACGCGAAATCGGGCCCGCCGCCGTGGATTCCGGTTCGCTCCGCACAAATCTGCCCGCGTTCAGCCTGCAGGCCTTTGCCCTGACGCCGGAAAAAGCAATGAGGAGAGCCTCCGAGCCGTCAGTCAGGCAGATCCGTCTTCCATGGAATACGCGGGTCGCAACCTCAAACCTTGAGCGGAATGCGGCGTTTATCGACGGCGATCAAAGATCTCTCGCCCGCGAACAGCTCCCAGGGCAACTTCGGATTGACGGCATCGATATCAACGTGGGCGGAGACGGTCAGGACGCGGTTTCCTGCAACGGACAGACGGTTCAACTCCCGTCCGAGGTTGGCGGCACGCTTTACCTGCTTGCGGCCGCCCGTCACGAGGACCGGTCCGCACACTTCCAGGTGGGGGACAAGACACTCGCCGCAACTATTCAATCGTGGCGCGGCTACGTGGGACAATGGGACAACCGACTCTGGAAGGGCGAAGTGCCCGAGATGGCCTACCAATGGAAGAACGAACTGGCCGGTCTTGAGCCGGGATACGTGAAGCCCGCCCCCATCGCGTGGTTCAATTCTCATTACCACACTCCCAAGGGTGATGCGTATTACCAGTATTCCTATATCTTCCTGCACACTTTGGAATTACCCGCGGGCGCTTCAACGCTCACACTACCCAGCGATCCGGAGATTTTGATTTTCGGTGCCGCATTGGCGGAGAAACGGCGAACTGGTGCGACCCCCGCATGGCCCTTGTTCGACACACTCGCCGATCACGCCGGCGAGTCGGTGCGCATCACGGCGCAAGGAAAACCCGGTGACGCGATGACCGTGCGAATTGAGCCTGAACTTTACTGGCGTGACGGCGCCATCCGGTATACGACCGACGGCAGCATCCCCGGTGCAGAATCCCCCGTCTACACGGGACCGTTCACGCTGAATCAGTCGGCGAACGTCAGGGCGGTCGTTGTCAATCCAGGAAAGAACCTGGGAACCGTCGCTTCCTCCCAGATCGTCGTCGCGGATACGACCGCCCCATCAATCGTCGGGGTAGACGCCTGCGCCGGCAGCCGCGCGCTTCTCTTCCGATTCAGCGAGCCGCTCGACCCTGCTATCACGCAGGCGGCAGTTGTGAAGCTCAACAAAGCGACAATCGGCGGTCGGCTGGAGTTGCTCCCGGACGGTTCCTCGGCCCGGCTTGTTGTTCCGGAGCCTCTCCAACCCGCAACGCAATACGACTTTGAGTTCGATTCCGTGGCGGACCGCGCGACGGTACCCAACCAGCGCGATGTGCATCAGCGAGTCGAAGTGCGCGGCCCCGTCTACAAACTGGATTCGTTCGCTCCCGGCTCGCCGCCCCTCGAGGCAGAGGATGTGGCCGGGCTGCCGGTCAAAGCCGGACAGCCCTGGACCATCAACTGCTTTGTGAAGATCGAAAAGCAGCCGGACAACCGCACCCTTATTGCGGGATTCGGCCGCACGGCAGGCGCGAAGGGTGGCGATGGCAGATACCTCGCCAAGTTCTCCGGCGGAGCCCACTTCTGGAGCCACCATGGCGATCTCGAATCCCACGCCGCCCTCGACGTGGGAAAGTGGCAGATGCTCACGGCCACCTTCGATGGCCGGGCGGTGCGTCTTTACAAGAATGGCGTCCTTGCAGGCGAGAATGATGGACAACTCGCCGACGACGAGAATGTCGTCCGTATCGCTCCCCTCGATCCATGGGAAAAGGAACGCCGCTTCGGAGGTGAAATCAGATCCTTCACGATCTGGGACACGGCCCTGAGTCAGGACGCTTTAAGAGCGCTCTGGGACGAGGCCGCCCTGCCATGAGCAGTGTTCTGAGGATCTTGTCCTTCATCCTTGCGGCAATATGGTTCCCATGCGTCGCGATGGCTCATCCGGCAATCCGGTGCGTCGCAGTCATGTATGTCGATTCGCAGGGCCGGGGCTCGGTGACAGTTCGCTTCGATGCTCTGTGCTTTGCACTCAACGAAGAGCCCTCAAAGGCATCAGATACAGCACTCTGGCAACTCGTGGATGCTCCGGCATCCACGGTTGATGAACTATTCCAGGGAGCCGCCGGCCGACTCGAGCGCCACGTGATCGTCCGTGCCGATGGGAAGCAAGTCCCAACCAGCCTGAAGCACTTTCCGGAAGGATCTCAAATGGAGTCATGGAAGCGGGATGTTCGAGGTCCCGGTGAAAGGCCGCGGCTTCCATGGATGGCCGAGGCCTTACTCACGTTCCAGATTCTTCCGGGAGCAGAATCGATCGATATCCAATTTCCGGAGGTCCTCGGCGATGTACTTCTTACCTACGAGATGCTTGAGTCAGAGCCAACCGGGATCTCACTCAGGGCCGGTACGGCAAGCCCGATGCTGTCATTGCGGTTCACGCCGGCCCAAGATGCGCAAACCTCACAGCGAAGCAGTGGATTTCTGTCCTTTGTCCGCATGGGAATAACGCACATCATTCCCGAGGGGCTCGATCACATGCTCTTTATCCTCGGGCTCTATCTCGCGAGCCCGAGACCCAAGTCGCTGCTGATTTTCGTTTCCGCCTTTACGCTCGCGCATTCAGTCACATTGGCGCTCACCGCGGGAGGGTTCATCGATCCGGCGCCTCGCATCGTAGAACCGCTCATCGCATTATCGATCGCGGTGGTTGCGATCGAAAATCTCTTCCTTCCCGTCAAAGACATGGCGACCGCGGGCGAAAGAAAACGTCAACCGCAACCGGGCTTCTTTCGGGCGGCAATCGTCTTTGCTTTCGGGCTTGTGCACGGAATGGGCTTTGCATCCGCATTTCAATCGCTGGAATTGCCGACGCGGCAGTTGCTCACCGCCCTGGTCGGCTTCAATGTCGGTGTAGAAATCGGACAGATCTGCGTGCTGGCCGGCGCGTTCGCACTTCTGGGCTGGGCATCGAAGCGTGTCTGGTATAGACGCGTCATAGTTGTTCCTGGGTCGCTGGCGATCGCATGCGTCGGAGTCTATTGGGCATGCACGCGCTGATGCCGCGATCAGGCTACTCGCCGCTCAGGGCATTGCGAAGTCCTTCGACCGTCTTCTTTGCATCACCAAAGAGAAGCAGCGTGTTCGGCCTGAAAAACAGCGGATTCTCAATCCCCGCATAGCCGCTGGCCATGCCGCGCTTCATGACTATGACCGTTCCCGCTTTCCAGACCTCAATGACCGGCATGCCCGCGATCGGGCTGCCGGGATCTTCCGCTGCGCTCGGATTGACAATGTCGTTCGCCCCGATGACGAGCACCAGATCGGTCTCGGGCATGTCGTCGTTGATCTCGTCCATCTCAAGGACGATGTCGTAGGGGATATCCGCCTCCGCCAGCAGCACGTTCATATGACCGGGCAGGCGCCCCGCAACCGGGTGAATCGCAAACCGGACTCGTGCACCCCGTGACTGCAGCGCCCGCACAACCTCCGAGAGCGCATGCTGCGCCTGCGCCACCGCCAGGCCGTAGCCCGGCACAATCACTATCGACCTGGCCTCCCGGAGCCGTTCGGCGGCACCAGCGACATCGATCGAGCGGACTTCGCCCTGAGGCCCGGCCCCCGCGGAGGCAGAGGCTCCCTCGCCCGAACCAAACCCGCCGAGGATCACGCTCACGAGCGACCGGTTCATTCCGCGGCACATGATCAGGCTGAGAATCGCGCCGCTGCTCCCCACGAGCGCCCCGGTGATGATGAGCAGGTCGTTGCTCAACATGAATCCGGCCGCCGCCGCCGCCCAGCCCGAGTAGCTGTTGAGCATCGACACGACCACCGGCATGTCGGCCCCGCCGATCGCCATCACGGAGTGCGCCCCGAGAATTCCGGCGATGCTCACCGCCAGGACGAGCGGCCACAGTCCGCCTGTTCCGGTCTCCGAGCAGCGGAAAAACCAGATCCCAACGCCCACGGTGATCGCAACCAGCAGGAGGTTCAGCAGATGGCGGGCCGGCAGAATGAGCGGCCTGCCTGAAAGCGTCCCCTGAAGCTTGAGGAATGCGATCACAGAACCCGTAAAGGTAATCGCTCCGATGCAAACCCCGACGTAAATCTCTCCCAGGTGAATGCCTTGTTCCCCCGGAGGTACCTTCGAATGGCCCAGGTACGTCGCCAGCCCGACAAGCACCGCCGCCGCACCGACAAAGCTGTGCAGTATCGCGACGAGCTGCGGCATGGAAGTCATCTGCACACGCCGGGCAAGAATCCCGCCGATCAGCGCTCCCGGCGCAAGACCAAGCATCAAAGGCAGATAGCCGCTGAATTCCGCTCGCAGCGCGGTCGAAAGCAGCGCGATGATCATCCCGGCTATACCAAGCGCGTTCCCGCGCCGCGCTGTTTCCTGTCGGGACAGCCCCGCGAGGCTCAGAATGAACAGCACCCCCGCGCCGATGTAGCCGACATTCGAAAGGCTGGTCCGCAGTTCCTCGCTCATCTCAGGAGTTCCTCCTGAACATGGCGAGCATGCGCTGCGTCACAAGAAAACCGCCCGCGACATTGATCGTCGCGATCAGCACCGCGATCGCCCCCAGGATCGCCGCGGCGTTCGAGCCCGAGAGCTGCAGCATGCCGCCGATCAGGATAATCCCGCTGATCGCGTTCGTGACGCTCATGAGCGGCGTGTGCAGCGCCGGCTTCACGTTCCAGATCACCTGCCAGCCCACAAAGCACGCCAGAACAAACACGGTAAAGTGCGAAACAAAGCTCGGTGGAGCAGCAACCGCAATGCCCGCCCCCGCGAGCACAGCCGCCACCACCCAGATCCAGAAAGCCGAAGCGCTCCCGGCAGAAGCTCCCCCGTGAGCCGCCGCAGTCTCTGCTTTTCCAGAGTGCACCGCGACGCCGGGCTCGGGCGGCGGTGCGGGCGACGGATTCGGCAGCGGCGGGGGAGGCCACGTCACTCGCCCATCGTGCGTGACCATCGCGCCGCGCACGACCGGATCACTTTCGTCGATCCGTATCGCCCCGTCCTTCCATACTTCCTCCAGCAGCGACGCCACCGTCGCTCCGTACAACTGGCTCGAGAGGCTCGCAACCCGGCTCGGGAGGTCGGTATATCCAACCACCGTCACGCCTTTGTGCGTGACGACCTCTCCGGAGCGGGTCATTGCACAGTTCCCGCCTTGCTCGGCCGCCAGGTCCACGATCACCGAGCCCGGCTTCATGCTCTCCACCATGCCCGCGGTAATGAGTTTGGGCGCCGGTTTGCCGGGGATCAGGGCCGTGGTGATGATGACGTCCACCTCCATCGCCTGCTGCGCAAACAGCGCCATCTCCGCCTTCAGGAAGGCGTCGCTCATCTCCTTCGCATAGCCGCCCTTCCCCTCACCCTCTTCGTGAACGCTCAGTTCGAGGTACTCCGCCCCCATGCTCTTGACCTGGTCGCGAGTCGCGGCACGCGGATCAAAGGCGCGCACAATCGCACCAAGCGCACGCGCCGCACCGATAGCAGCCAGCCCCGCCACACCCGCCCCGATTACGAGCACCTTCGCCGGGTCGACTTTCCCCGCCGCCGTCATCTGGCCCGTAAAAAATCGCGGATAATACTGGGCGGCCTCTATGACCGACCGGTATCCCGCGATATTCGCCATCGCCGACAGGGCGTCCATCTTCTGAGCACGGCTGATGCGGGGAACACAGTCCATCGCGAGCGCCGTGACGCGTCGGGCGGCCAGCTTGTCGAGCAGCTCCCGGTGCTGGGCTGGCCACACGAAGCTGATCAGCAGCGAGCCCGGTGACAAAAGCTGCGTTTCATCAACACCTTGAACGCCGCCGGTCAGGGGCGGACGAACCTTCAGAATGACGCCCGACTCTGACCAGAGTCTGCCCACATCCTCCACGATCGTCGCGCCTGCTTCCTGATAAGCGCTGTCCGAGAGGTCCGTGTTCAGCCCCGCCCCCGCCTGAACCGCCACCTCAAACCCCAGTTTGCGGAGTTTCAGAACCGTGTGCGGCGTGGCCGCGACCCTCTTTTCGCCCGGCAGGATTTCTTTTGGAATAGCAATGCGCATGGTGTGTGAGCCGAGTTCGCAAGTGTACAGGATTCCTTCCCGAGCATCGGCCGCTGGACGCCCGCCCCGGGGTTTGGTCTACTGATAGAGCGTGACTGCGCAACAGCGAGGAGCTTTCCGTGGGTCAATTTACCGGTCTGATCGGCGTCTGCGTCATGATCCTGCTCGGCCTCGCGCTCTCGACCAACCCCTCGAAAGTCCCGTGGAGACTCGTTTTCGTCGGGGTGCTCGTCGAGATCATCGTCGCCGGCACGATCCTCTGGATTCCCGGCATCAAGGACGCTTTCGAGGTTCTCGGTTACATCGTCAATCGGATCATCCAGATGTCCGATGCGGGCACGGACTTTGTTTTCGGTTCGGCCCTCCGAGATCCTTCCAAGCCCTGGGGCTTCATATTCGCCGTCAAGGTGCTCCCCATCATCATTTTCTTCTCCGCCCTCATGAGCGTTCTGTACTACCTGGGCGTGATGCAGCGGATTGTCGCTGTGCTCGCGTGGTGCCTGAGAAAAACTCTGCGTGTGACGGGCGCGGAGGCAACCTGCATGGCCGCCAACATGTTCATCGGTCAGACCGAAGCTCCGCTCACCATCCGGCCGCTAATTCCCAGACTCACACGGGCCCAGCTCATGCTCGTCATGCTCGGCGGCTTTGCGCACATCGCCGGCTCGGTCTTCGGAGCCTACGTCATGATGCTCGGCGGCGATAACGACGTAAGCCGCGCCGCCTTCGCCAAGCACCTCATCGCCGCCAGCGTCATGAGCGCGCCCGCCGCCTTTGTCATGGCCCGCATCATCGTGCCCGAAGTCGAGACTCCTCCCCCCGAGGATCCCGCCAGCCTTCGCGCCGCCACCGAAGAAGATCATGCAAACGTCTTCGACGCCGCCGCCGGCGGTGCGACCACGGGGATGAAGCTCGCCGCCAACATCGCCGCGATGCTCATCGCCTTTGTATCTCTCCTGGCCCTCATCAACCTCGGGCTTGGAACGGTGGCGGACAAACTCCACCTCGTTCCCTGGCTTCAGTCGCACGGCATCGCCGAGCCATCGCTCCAGGCATTCCTCGGAAAACTCTTTGCTCCGCTCGCCTGGACGATGGGGATCGAGTGGAAGGACGCCCCGCTGATCGGGTCCCTTCTCGGCGAGAAACTGATCCTCACCGAGTTCGTCGCATACCTGCACCTCGCCGACGCCATTCACGCCGCGCCGGGCGTTGCCGACAAGGGAGAAATTGTCAGCAATATCTCTCCTCGGTCCGCCGCGATCGCCGCCTATGCCCTGTGCGGATTCGCCAATTTCGCTTCGATCGCCATCCAGATCGGGGGTCTGTCCGTGCTCGCGCCTTCGCGTCGACGGGAATTCGCGCGGCTGGCCATGCGCGCCATGCTCGGAGGCGCACTCGCGACCCAGATGGTTGCGAGCGTTGCAGGTCTGTTCATCCCCGCCTGATCTGCTACGGCCGGGGAACCTCGTTCAGCCAGGAGACCTGCCCGTTCGAGATGTCCACCATCGCGAGCGCCACTTCCACTTTGCCGGTCGAAACCTGCTCCCGGATAAGCGGGCTGGTGGCGTAGAGATCCCGTAAGGTCTGGCGGACGTTTTCTTCGATCACCGCGACCTCAAACGCTTCCTTGTTCTTCTCAAGCCCGGGCTGCGACGCCTTGACTCTTTGCACCGCCGGCTGAATGTTCGCCAGGAATGAATCAATGTTGGGAGTCAGGCTTGCCCCCGCGCACGCAGCCTTTACCGCGCCGCACTGCGTGTGGCCCATGACGACAAGAAGCGGTACTTTCAGCGCTTCCATCGAATACTCGATGCTGCCGGTTTCATTCTTCGAGGTCACGTTGCCCGCCACCCGCACAACAAAGATCTCGCCCGCTCCACGGTCAAACACACGCTCCACAGGTACCCGCGAGTCCGAGCACGACAGCACCGCCACAAACGGATGCTGCCCCTTCTCTGCCGCCACCCGCAGCGTCTCCGCATCCGTCGAAGGATTGATCGCCCGGCCCGAGACAAACCGCTGGTTTCCCTCCTTCAGCAGCTCAAGTCCCTTCGGACCTCCCCCCGCCTCCGCGGCCTTCGCCGCCGATATTTGGCTCCCGGCAATCGATCCCGAATGTGCACACCCCGCCGCGACAAAGCAGAGAAGCCCCGCGGCGCAGACCATCCCGATTCTCAAAGCGATGCGCATGGAAATCCTCTCCAGAGGGGGCGAATTCCCCAATGCATAGAGTAACGACCTCAACTCCCCTGCGTCTGGGGCTGATAACCGCCCTGCCTCCCGGTCGGTCCACGTACCTTTCCCTACGGGATCGGGAAAACTGCTTGGCAACACTCCGAACGCCTGTATACTGGTCCTTCGGAAGGATTCCGGGTTGAGCGAAGCACTGCTTGCAACAAAGACGACGACTCGTCTTCTGGATGCCCTCTTGGAGCCGGCCAACGAGCCTGCCTGGGCCCAGATTGATGCTCGTTATCGTCCTGTCATTTCCGGTCTTGCAAGGCGGCTCGGCCTTCGAGACGCCGATGCGGAAGAAGTCGCCCAGCAGGCCCTCACCGAGTTCGTGCGCGTCTATCGCGAAGGGCGGTATGACCGCTCCAAGGGACGCTTGAGTTCCTGGATTTTGAGCATCGCCCATCACACCGCGCTGCGGATCGCCCGCTCAAGCCGCAAGAACCTCCTCCCGGGCGCCACGATCCTGAACGACACGCCCGACGAGCAATCGCTCCGCACGATCTGGACCGACGAACGGGATCGGACCATCCTTTCCCGCGCCATCAGCATCCTCCGCGAAGAGTCCGATGTCGACGACCGCACCCTTCAGGCATTCGAGCTTGTCGCTCTCCGCGGCGTTCCCGCCCCCGAGGCCGCAACTCAGGCCGGCATGACGGTCGATCAGGTCTACGTCGCCAAAAGCCGCATGACCAAGCGACTGCGCGAAGTCGTCGCCCAGCTGACCGAGGCCTTCGAAGAGGATGTGTAATTGGCTCCTCCGGACCCAATTCCCCCCAACCCGCCCGCCCCGGACGTTCCAGAGTCAGGGACGATCGGCGCCTGCCCACCCTTGGCCGACATCGAGCTCCTCGCCAACGGCCACGCCGCTCCTCCTGAAATCATGCGGCACATCGGCACCTGCGCCGACTGCCGCGAACGCCTGCGCGCCGCGCAGGAAGACGCCCAGTTCCTGACCCGTGTCCGCTCGCTCGCCGAGGACGGGCTCCCCGCCGTCGGCGCCCCCCGCGTATCCGGCTACGGCAATCTGAGCGTCATCAGTTCCGGTTCCCAGGGAGTTGTCTACAAGGCCGTTCAGGAATCGACCTCCCGCACGGTCGCGATCAAGGTCACCATCGCCGGCGATACCGCCTCCGCAAGACAGCGGGCGCGCGGCGAGCGCGAAGCCGAGATTTCTGCACGCCTTCGCCATCCCAACATCGTCACCGTCTTTGAATCCCGCAAACTCGGCGATGGCCGCATCGCCGTCATCATGGAATTCATCGACGGAGTTCCGATCGACCGCTGGTATCCGAAAGGGCCGACCGACGAAGCCCGGCGACGCGTGCTGCTCCGGGTCTTTATCGACGTCTGCAACGCCATCCACCACGCCCATCTCAACGGCGTCATTCACCGCGATCTCAAGCCGGACAACGTTCTTGTCACTTCCGATGCGCGTCCCGTGGTGCTCGACTTCGGAATCGCCAAGGCCGGTGGAATCAGAACCACCCGCACCGGCGAGTTTGCCGGCACTCCCGCCTACGCCTCTCCGGAGCAGGTGTCCGGCAAGTCCGACAGCGTGGACGCCCTCACCGATATCTACTCGCTCGGAGTCGTTCTCTACCGGCTGCTGTGCGGCCACATGCCCTACAGCGTCGACGGCTCGATATTCGACATCGCTCAGACCATCGGCACCGTCGAGCCCGTCCCGATGCGGTTCCACGACGTCTCGATCTCCCCCGACCTCGAGGCAATCGTCCGTCGTGCGATGCGCAAGGACAAAACCCTCCGCTACCAGTCCGCGGCGGCACTCGCGCGCGACATCGAAAGGTACCTCGAGGGTGCGCCCGTCGACGCCCGAAGCGGCTCGGGCTGGTACGTCCTGCGCAAGGCGATCTCGCTCAACCGGCGCAGGCTGTTTTTGGCGGGAGCCGCCGCGACGCTCGTGCTGGCGGCGGGGGCGTCCGTCGCCGTGAGCTTTACCAAAGCCGCCGACGCGGCCCGAACCGCCGGACTTCAGCAGGAGCAGGCCCGTGCCGAGAATCTGCGGGCCCGCGCCGTGGCCGAATTGCTCCGAGAGGCGTTGCCCAGCACCGATCCCGAGCGCCCCGAAATTGCCGCCGCCATCAGTTCCGGCCTCAGCCGCCTCTATTTCCGCCTCGAGACGGGCGCCTTCGCCGACACCCCCGACCTCGATCAGGCGCTGCGCCGGATGTGGGGAGGGGTCTATACCGGGCTGGGCAGCGGAAAATCCGTCTCGCTTATTGAGTATTCCGAGGTTTCCCTCCGCAACGGCCTGATGCGGCTGCGCCAGCAGCACGGCCCGGTCCACCGCGAGATCGCCGCCACGCAGCACGATCTCGCCGGCGTGCTCCTCGTCCGAAAACGACTCGCCGAGGCCGAGATCGAGTGCCGCGAGGCGCTCGCGATGCGCGAACAACTGCTCGGCCCGACCAGCTTCGAAACGGCCGAATCACGGGCCTTGCTCGCACGGATCAACCTCAGCCTCGGCAAGCCCGCCGAAGCGCTGCGCGAGGCCGAGGTGGCGATGGCCACACTCAAATCCGTCCCGGAATCACAGGCCGATCTGTCCCTGGCGGCTCTCTCGTCGCTCCAGGCTCAGGTGCACATGATGAAGGGCGAGTACAAGCAGGCCGAACCGCTTGTGCGCGACGCTCTGGCGCGAAGATTCCGGCGCCTGCCCCCCGAAGATCCCGACCTGCACGCATCACTCTCGCTCGCGGGAGAACTGATCACCAAGTGCCCCGATTGCAGTCTGGCCACCGACCTGCAAAGGGCGTGGGGTGTACTCGACCTTCCGCTCGGCGCCGCCATCGCCCGGGATATCCGCATCCTCGGAACCCCCGATCGCGGCAACTACATGCACCCCATCCTCACGGGACGCACCGAAGCGCTCGCACGCGTCCTCCGCCTCCAGGAAACGCTCCTCGATCAGTTCGACCCCGCGATCGTCCGCACGCTCATCACGCAGATGCGCGCCGCCGAAGGCGAGAACCGTCTGGACGTGCGCTGGACTTCCGCACTTCGCGCCGCCGACATTCTCGCCAAGCGCTTCGGTCCCAACGACGGCTCTGTGCTTGTTTGCCTCGAGCAGGCCGCGTCCAACTTGGCATTCGGAGGTGAGGGCGATCAGTCCGTCCGGCTTCAGCGGCGAGCCCTGGAGATCTGGGAGACGATCCCCGAAAAGGTGCGCGACAAGCTGCTAGCCGCCAACAGCCACCGCCGCCTCGGCTGGTTCCTTGTGGCGGCCGGAAGATACGAAGAGGCTCTCAAGGAGCTGACGCAGGTCCGCCAGGAGTTTGAGGCCCGGGTCGGGCCTCGCCACTACCTGACGGGTCTCACCCTCTCGCATATGGCGATCTGCATGGTCGAACTCGGCCGCATCGAGGAAGCGGACAGCGCTTCCCGGCTCGCGATGGAGATCCTTCAGGAATGGCCCTCGACGCCGCTCGATTCGGCGGCACACATTCGGCTCGCGCGCGGCCACACACTCCTGAAGCTGGGGCAGAACACCGAGGCGCGGGAGATCATCCTGCCTGCCTGGGAAGTGGTCTACCGCATCACAAACAAGGAATCCCCCTGGCGTCAGATGATGGTCCGCGACCTTGCCGCGAGCTATCGCAACGCGGGCAATACCGCCAAGGCCAACGCCTGGATGACGATGATGGATGTCGAGGGAGACACCGCGCCCGCGGACATGAAGTAGCAAGTCGGGCGACCCCCTTTCAGATACATCAATGAAAAAGGGCCCGCCGGAAATGGCGGGCCCTCGGGAGTGCGCTTTCACTGTCCGGACCGATCAGAGCGGTTCGGGGCAGAGCAGGTCGTTGTAAGCCGAGGCGAAGAGAACGAAGTCGGTGTCGTCGACGAGCCCGTCGCCGTTGAAGTCGGCGGTGGCCCAGCGGTAGGGGGCGATCAGGTCGTTGTAGGCCGAGACGAACGTCACGAAGTCCGAATCGTCCACCATCGTGTCGTGGTTGAGGTCCCACGGGCAGGACTGGAAGACCGTGATCCACTGCTTGCCGGCGATGGTGTTGAAATCGGTCTGGTTGGTCGTGCCCACGTTCGTTCCGGGCGCCGCGCCGTAGGAAGCGGGGAGGTCGCCGATGACCTGGTTCGAGATCGAACCGCGATCGCCGCCGCCCAGGAAGCCGGCGAGCTTGATGTCGCTCACGCCGTCGTAGCCGAGTTCGGCAAGGTCGATCGAGAATTCGCAGCCAGACTGCACGGCGATCACATCGTCCTCGGTGAACGGAGCGCCGCCGTTGGCGGAGGTCACGCCCGCGAGGTTCGACTGGTTCATCCGCATGAGGATGATGCCGGCCGAGGGCTTGGCCGCGGAGGGATTTCCGGGCACGCTGTTGCAGGGATCGCCGACATACTCGGACATGAACTTGTAACCGGCATAGGGAGCGAAGTTGCCCTCAAGCTCGGTGCGGGTGCCGTCCTGCTCCTGGATTCCCACGAACGGTTCGGTGGTCCCGCCCGGATAGCCCTGCAGGCCGTTGTACTTGATGACGTCATAAAGCTCGCCGTTGGCGCCGGCGACGAGCTTGGGCCCGCCGTCGAACATTCCGTAGTCCATGACGGCGGTGCAGATCGTGGCCCGTCCGTTGGTCCGCAGGACGGTCGAGTGGCTGTAGTTGTCGACATTGCCGCCGTTCTTGTAGCCGAGGAAGTAGGTGGGGCTGAAATCGCTGTCGAACTTGAGGCCGGGGTTGGTGCCCGAGCCGATGCCGCCCATGTTGTTGATGCTGCCGAAGTCAAACGTCGAGTTGTCGTTGCGCAGTTGGTTCTGGCCGTGCTCAATACCGCCCGGCGTGGCGAAGCCGCCCGCGTCGATGAAGAAGTTGAGCGACGTGTAGTCGGTCTTGACGTTGCCCGTGGCGATCACGTACAGGCGCTTGTTGACCTTGTCAACATAGCTGTACACCGCATCGAGTTCCGAGCCGTTCGAGACATCGGGGTTGCCGGCCGGGGGCGGGCAGAAGTCGGGGACGCCCGCGATATTGGAGTTGTCGATCGTGGCAACGATTGCCGGAGCGCCGACCGCGCCGCCGGTCAGCACGCCGTTGCTGGCAGCCCCGCTCGAACCGCAGTAATAACCGACGCCGCCGCCCGAACCGTCGTTGTTCGAGAGCTGGGCATAGTCCACGTACAGGGCGAAGGGAGCATCGCCGCAGTTCAGGCCGACCCAGTAGCTGGCGTTGAAGCCGGCGTCGAAGGTGAAGCCGTTGTTCGAGCCGTCATCGCCCATGCGGGTGAGGTGCAGTCCGTCACCGCCCACGGCCGGGTTGTCGCCGCGCAGCCGGTTCTGGCCCTGGGCGCTGCCGGTGTCGATGAAGATCTCCATCGTGTTGTGGTTCGACTCGAGGTTGCCGGTCAGGAAGAAGTACAGCACGCCGCCCGCGACGCGGGTGTACACGCCGTCAAGTTCCGAACCGTTGGCGTAGTCCGTGGTGCCGGAATTGGAATTGCCGAAGCCGGTGCGGGCGCTCTGCTGCGAGCGGGTGGACCAGCCGGTCGTCTCGCGCGTGCCGTCGATCGTCGGAGCGGTCGACGTGGTGTTGAGGTTGATCGTGAAGAACTGGTTGCCGGCGGCCCGCGCGTCGGTCGCGAGGTTCACCGCGCGGGTCTCGCCGAAGTTGGCGGGCTGGGCCAGTTCACCGGCCAGGCCGACGAGGGGCGTTCCGGAAAACTGGTTCGAGACGTACCCGCCGTCCTGGTTGTTGATGAAGATGCAGGCCCGGATCGTGCCCGTGGGGTTGCCCAGGGCCGAGAGCGGGATGCCCAGCTCGATGCCCTTGGTCACGGTGTTGACCGTCGCGCCATTGAGCGTGTTCTTATCGCAGTTGATGACGGTGTTGTCGCCATACGACGTCGGGATCAGGTTGACCCAGCGCGGATTGCCGTACTGCGGCTTCTTCAGGCCGGTGATGGCAAGGGGCTGAGCGATCGCGAGGCCGCTGAACGCCGCGAGCATCAGGGCCGAAGCAATAGAACTGTGACGCATCTGCATGCACTCCCTCAAGTGAAACGTATTCACACCCTGTTCCGATCCGGCCCAGGGCTGACAGTGTGGGCCTACGCGCAGAAACTTCCGTTCGCGGAAGTCTCCCGCCAAGCTTCCAACATACCACAGAGTCCGCCAATTGTTCTCTGGCGGGCTCGCAAATGCTCATGAATTCATGATTTCCGGAACAACCCGGGTTTTGACGATTCTCTCAGGTCCGGGGTGTGTTACACCAAAATCCGGATTCTGACCGAGCGGCCTCTCTCCCTCGAACCCGCGAGCTCGGAAGCCTCCCCGATGGATTCATGCCGCGACCGGGAAAGAGTCGGGTGAAATGACAAGCAACAGCCCCTCCGCACTGAAACAACACTGAAACACTGAAACCGTTACATCCTAATCCGGCCCCGGTTGCGTCTGGTTCGGTCTGCTGCACGCGACCCCGATTGTGGCCGAAGAACCATCTCGCTTGACGGCAGGGGCTTCTTCAAGGTAGTTTGAAGCCCGCGGCAGAGCACAACTTGCATACGCTCGCCAATTCTGGCCGTATGGATGTCTGCCCTTTCGGTTCGACATTACCCCGGATTCCCGGGATCGGAGAAGCGCGTTGCTGTTTCAACCAGGAAGAAACTCTGCTGCGTCAGGGATGAACCCGTTTCATGCAGTCCTCACAATTCGCCGGCGGGCCTTCACGCTGATCGAACTGCTCGTCGTCATCGCCATCATCGCCCTGCTCATCGGGATCCTTCTTCCGGCGCTCGGCAAGGCCAGAAACTCGGCACGTCAGACCAAGTGCCTCGCCAACGTCCGCGGCATGGGCACTTCGTTCCTTTTCTATGCGAACGACAACAAGAACTGGTATCCCACGCCCGCTTTGGCGACCGCGGCGCAGTCCGAAGCGAGCTTCGACGCGCGCATTGCAGTTGGTACTAGCTGTGACGGCTCGCCGGCCTATTCGGCATCACGATGGAGCCAGCAGAATAAGTACGGCGGCGTTGCCGGGCTTTTCAGTACCTATCAGATGGGAGAGGAGTATGGCAAGCCATCTCCCGACAAGACGAAGTTTGGTTATTACCCGAAGTTCGCACCGACGCAGCCCAAGCCGAACGACCCGATGTACTACATCAACGGCAAGACTCGCACTTGTATGACGAATTACGTCGACAACTTTGCGGGTCTGGTTTGTCCCTCCGATCGGATCGATCGGTTTTACGCGTACAACCGGGGATCGACCGACATGAACGCGCCGGCATATGAGCGGGATCCGAGTTCTGCCCAGGAAGAGCGGACGCCGAAAATTCCGAGCAATCCCTTTGAGGTCATTTCCTACAACATCAGCTATCTCTACTTTGCGGGGCTGCGGCTCGACGAGCCCAATTTGATCGCAGCCGTGCCCTTCTGGGGTGACGAGACCAACGGCCCCGACAACGGCACTTCCGCGTTCTATCAGGGAGGGTCTTCGGATACTTCCGGCAAGACCGGGTTCCGCGCAGCCGGGGCACGCGGCGTGAACTACTACGGGAAAGTGGACAACCATGGGTCGGATGGCGCCAACTACGTTTTTTCTGACGGGCATGGCGAATTTGTCAGCGTGAGCGTGAACGACACCTTCTTCAGCTGTAAGGGGAAGTTCAGCATCACCGCCATGAACCCCAACCGCGACAAGCTGATCCAGACCATCGACTGACGGTATTTACGCATTGCGAGACGTCTCAGCGCAAGGTTTTTCCTGCTGCGCAGGGTGTTTGTCGCTCGGCCCCGCGGCACTCCGAAATTTGGCATTGAGCTGAAATTCGGCGGCGAAGCTTCCTTCTAAGCCGTTCCGTTTCGCGTACCCTTCGAACCATGTCGCAGTCCGAACACCCGGCCGCTCGGCCGAGTTTTTTCAAACGCATTTTGCAGGCTCAGGAATCGGGCCTCATTCTCGTCATCCTGCTCATGGGTCTGCTGCTCACCGCCCGCGGCGGGACCAAGCCCGGAGAGATGCAGCGCATCCCGCTTCCGGAGGCGGCCACCGTCGCCGATGTCGACGGCGTGCTCGTGATATCAAGCCCCACCGATGAACCCCTGCGGGCCGTTCGCGCGGCTCTGGGAGACGGGGGCAAGGGTCTCTCCAACATCCGGATCACATCGGGCGGCCAGTCGGTCTCCGCGGTGAGCGCAAGTAATCCTCGTGTGCTGGACGGGCCGCCCAGGGCGCTGCTGGTTTCCGGGTCTGAGTCCAAGTTCCTGAACTCGCAGAATCTGGTTCTTCTCGCGACGCAGGCGAGCTTTATCGCAGTGATGGCGGTCGGTATGACGGCGGTCATCATCCTCGGTGGGATCGACCTCTCTGTTGGATCGATCTACGGGCTGGCGGCCGTCATCGGTGCTTTCTCGCTGCGGGCCCTTCAGATCCGTTTTCTTGGCCCGGGCGCCGACGTGCTCAACGCTTCGGCCGGCGGTGCCCCGTGGCTCGTGGCGATTCCGGTCGGCATAGGCGTCTGCTGTCTTGTCGGAGCTCTCTGCGGTGTTTTCAGCGGAAGCCTGATCGTCGGGCTGCGGGTCCATCCGTTCATCATCACGCTGGGAATGATGGCGATTCTCAGCGGCCTGGTCTTCGTCCTGACGGGGGGCCAATCGGTCAGCGGTTTCCCCGAGAGCTTTACCAAGGGCTTCATGAAAATGCCCGCGGGCAAGGTGTACCCGGTTCCCATGCTCATCATGGGCCTGATGATGCTCGCCGGCATGTTCGTCCTGAGCCAGACGGTGCTCGGGCGCAGGATCTTCGCCATCGGCGGGAACGAAACCGCCGCCACCTACGCGGGCATCCCCGTGGGCCGGGTCAAGATCACGGTCTACACAATCAGTGGCATGCTCGCCGGGCTCTCGGCGGCGATGTACTTGGGCTACTACGGGGCCGCTGCGCCGGGAGCAGGACAGGGTTACGAGCTCGATGTGATCGCGGCGGCGGTCATTGGCGGTGCCTCGCTGTCGGGTGGGCGCGGGTCTGCCTTCGGCGCCGTGCTCGGCGCGCTGCTCGTCCAGATGATCTCCAACGGCATGCTTGTCCTGGAAATCGACCAGAGCTACACCCAGATCGTCAAAGGCGCCGCCATCGTTGTCGCCGTCGTGCTCGATCAGGCCAAAGCCCGCCTTGCTCCCGTGGGCCGGTAGCCGCCCGCGGTGTCGCCTCCGCGGCTGGCCGCAGACAACCCCCTTCCGGGACGGGCCGGAGGCTGTTGTGATACGCTTGAGGGAACAGAACCATCCGCGGAACAGGCACTGTTCCGCCCATTTTCAGGGGACGCATTCATGAAGACGAAACGGCCGGGACTCTTTGGTATCGCGGGGCTTGTTTTGGCGGGCGCGGTTTCGGCGGCGCTGCTGGGCGCCGGCGAGGCCCCCAAGAAGACCTACCGCATCGGCGTGATCGCCAAGAGCCAGAGCAATCCGGTCTTCCAGGCCGCCCGGACCGGAGCGGTCGACGCCGGCGAGGAACTCAGCAAGAAGTACGACGCGGACATCAAGGTCGAGTGGCGCACGCCCGTCAACGAGGATGCCCAGCAGCAGGCCCAGTACGTCGAGCAGCTGGCGAGCCAGGGCTTTGACGCGATCGCAATCAGCGCCAGCGACGCCAACGTGCTCACCTCTGCGGTGAACAGCGCCATCGACCGTGGCGTGGTCGTCATGACCTTCGACAGCGACATTCCCAACAGCAAGCGCATGGCCTACTACGGCATCAACGACGAAGAGGCCGGCCGCTCGGTGATGCGCGAACTGGCAAAGGCGATGGGGAACAAGGGCGGCAAGATCGCCATCCTCTCGGGCAATCAGAACGCGACCAACCTCAACGCCCGCATCAAGGGCGTGAAGGATGAGCTCGCCACGCTCAAGGACAAGGGCTTCACGCTCAAGGAGGTCTACTACACCAAGGAGACCGCCAGCGACGCCGCCGCCATGCTGCAGCAGGTCCAGACCGCCAACCCGGACATCACGGGCTGGGCGATGGTGGGAGGGTGGCCCCTGTTCACGCAGAACGCCCTTGACGGCGTGTACGACAAGGCCAAGATCGTCTCGGTCGACCATCTGCCCGAGGAACTCAATTACGTCAAGAACGGCCAGGTTGCGGCCCTGATTGGCCAGGATTGCTACGGCTGGGGATACCAGAGCGTCGTGATGCTCGTCGACAAGCTGCACAACAACAAGTCGCCCGAGAAGGTCATCAACAACTTCAAGCTGGCGGTCGTCACCAAGGACAACGTCGCCGAGTACGAAGGCTTGTGGAACAAGTGGCTGAAGAAGAAGTGACCCCCGCCGATTCGTGATTTCTGGTGTACGCACGGCCGGCCGCCACTCTGGGCGGCCGGTTTTTCCCAGGGGCCGAGGAAGTTGAAGAGTCTTGAGAGCGCTGCCAGCCCGTCCGATCCGTCCTCCGTCCTTCTTGCGGCGGAGGGAATCTCCAAGCGATTCGGGATCACGCAGGCTCTGGACGACGTGAGCGTGACGTTTCTCGCGGGCGAGATCCACGCGCTCATGGGCGAGAACGGCGCGGGAAAGAGCACGCTGGGCAAGGTGATCGGGGGCCTGCACAGGCAGGACACGGGAACCGTGCGCATCGCTGCCGGGCCCGGGCAGATGCGGGAGCTCACGCCCGGTTCGATCGACGATGCGTTCCACGCGGGCGTTCGCATCGTGCACCAGGAACTGGCCCAGTGCCCCAACCTCACAGTGGCGGAGAACCTGTCCCTGCACGACCTGCCACGCACGCGGATGGGGCTGCTCGATCGCCGCGCGATGACCGAGCGTGCCGCCGCCCTCGTGCACCGGCTGGAACCCGGCATTGACGTCGAGGCGCCGCTGGGGCTTCTTTCCCCGGGGCGCAGGCAGATCTGCCAGATCGCCGCGGCGCTCGACGATCGCTCGGCCTCGGGAGGAAGTTCGCCCAGGGTCATCGTCTTTGATGAGCCAACGAGCTCGCTCTCGATCGCGGAGACCGAGCGCCTGCTCGAGATCACCCGCAAGCTCGCCGCCGGCGGCATCACGATCATTTATGTCAGCCACCGCATGGGCGAGATCTTCGCCGTGTGCGACCGCGTCACCGTGCTGCGGGACGGTAAGTTCGTTGCGACCAGCCGCGTGCGCGACCTTGATGAGCCCACGCTCGTTGAGCAGATGATCGGGCGCCGGCTTTCGACACCGACCGGCAAACTCCCCTCGCTGGCCGCCGAGGGTGG
The DNA here is from genome assembly GCA_018242625.1 of Planctomycetota bacterium. Taxonomy (GTDB): domain Bacteria; phylum Planctomycetota; class Phycisphaerae; order Phycisphaerales; family UBA1924; genus JAFEBO01. The sequence goes on along the minus strand of JAFEBO010000012.1, from coordinate 221,604 downwards.
GCATGTTGCTCACCCCGGAAAGCCGCTCCTGAAGGTGAGTGGGCTGAGCTCTGCGTCGAAGCTTTCGGACATCTCGCTGGAAGTGCGCGAACGGGAAATCGTGGGCATCGGGGGGCTGGTGGGCTCGGGGCGCTCCGAGCTTCTCAACGCGATCTTCGGTCTTGATGTGCACGCCAGGGGCCGCGTCGACGCCGACGGAAAGGTGATCTCGGGTGGCGGTCCGCGGGCCGCTATCGAAGCGGGCATCGGCTACGTGCCCGAAGACCGGCGCCTGCAGGGGCTCTTCTTCCTGCTGGGCGTCGGCGAGAACACGGTCGTCCCCTACATGAAGCGGCTGGCGAGGGCTCTTGGAATCCGCAATCAGGCCGGCGAATCAAGGCTGATCCGCGACCGGTTTGCGGAGTTTCGTGTGAAGGCGGCAAGCCCCGCGTCGCTCCCCGGCGAGCTCTCGGGCGGCAATCAGCAGAAGCTGCTCATCGCGCGATGGATGGGTGAGGGCACAAAGGTGCTGCTGCTCGACGAGCCGACCCGCGGCATCGATGTGGGAACCAAGGCCGAGATTTACAAGCTGGTCCGGGCCGCCGCCGATGCGGGCGCCGCTGTGCTCCTGGTCTCAAGCGAAATGCCCGAGCTGCTCGCGCTCTCCGATCGCATCCTGGTCATGGCGAACGGAAAGGTGACGGGTGAACTCCGCGACGGAGAAATGACGCAGGCGAATATCCTGAAGCTGGCAACCGCCGAACGCGAGATGCCCGCGGGCCAGGAGGCGAAAGACGCCGGCCGGGTGCTGCCCGCCCGCTGAAAACAGCGTCCGTGACACTCGAGCACCAGCAAGGGATCAACCCGGCAAGGGCTTACGGGCAGATCAGGCCGTCGTAGGCGCCCGCAAAGATCACAAAGTCTGTGTCGTCGGTCAGGCCGTCGCCGTTCAGGTCTCCACGCACGTTGACGTACTCGTCGTAGGCGTTTGCGAAGGTCACAAAGTCGGTATCGTCGACCATGCCGTCGGCGTTAAAATCTCCCAGGCAGGTGGTGAAGTAGTTGACGAAATAATCGGTCGCCGAGCCCCGGCCCGAGAGTTCAAAGGCCGTCAGCGTGATGCGGTTGACGCCGTTGACAAGCGCGATGGACCGGTTGTAGTCGAACCGGTCGCTCTGCGTGCACTGGTTGAAGGAGTTGGAATTGGCGAGCGGGTCCGATCCCGTGGCGAGATTGACCAGGATGTGCGTGCGGGTCACCGTGCGGTCGCCCGCCTTGACGCTGTAGGCGGCGGTCGGAGTTCCCGCCACGACCGGGACGAGGTTGGTGATGCTGGCGGTCGGATCGAGCCGGTCGATGTAGAACACCTGGCGGAACTCGCGGAAGATCGGCACGTCGTTGGCGTTGCGGTGCCGGAACGCGATGACCGAGAGGTAGTGGATCCCCTCGTCCAGCTTGGTCGCGTCGATCGTCTGCGCGTAATTGCCCTGGTTGATCAGGAACCCCTTGTTGTAGAGCGGGTCCTTCAGCGTGACAAAGTTCTCGTAGCCGGCGGCGACGGCATTGGTGTAGTCGTAGTCGGAAATCCCGTTGCCGTTGTAGTCCTTGTAACCCTGGTCGATCTTGAACAGGGCGTTGTCGTCCGTGTTGCTGTTGGCGCCGGCCTGGCCCACGATGCCCGCATCCCCGTTGCTCGTGGTGAGCTGGATCTGGAACGAATTCCCGGTAATGACGGGAATGGGGGTCATGCGGCGGCGGTAGGAGGGGATGAAGTTGGTATCGGCCGCGATTGTCGAGGTGATCCCGGTAAGGTTCAGCGTGCCCGCGGGCAGAGCAGGGGCGTAAACCAGGTAGCCCTTGTTGTGCGTCGTAGTATTCGTTTTATTCCGCGGCACGGTGACGAGCACCCAGCCCGGGGTCGTGACTCCGTTCTGCGTGAAGTCGGCGGTCGTGAGGACTTCCGGCACGGCGTTGGTCGGGTCCACCGTGGTGTCGGCGGCGTTGCCCGTGAGCTCGATCAGTCGCGTGCCGTTGGGGAAACTGGTGCGAACAAAGCGGACGTCGGTTCCCGCGTCGTAGCGGTCGTTGCAGGCGACCAGGCACGTCGCGGAATACGACCCAAAGCCGATGTTCTTTCGGCGTTCGAAAATGAGAACGTCGGCAGTCGACTGGTTCTGCGGGTCTGTTGAGTTCAGCAGGTTGATGTCGTTGCGGGCCACCATGTTGTGGATCTGCACGAGCTTGATCAGGCTGCTGTCGGGCGCGTTGACCGCCGGATCGGTGTTGAAGCCGAGCGCCGTCGGCATGCCCTGGCGGGGCCAAAAGCCGCCGGAGCGGGAAATCCCGCGGGCGTTGTGATAGATATTGGCCTGCCCCGGGCGCCCGAGCAGATAGGCGTGCGCGTAAAGACCCTGCGTCTGAGAGGAGGGGTAGGGGGGGGCGGAGCCGCCGTCGCCGCCGCTGCCGTTGTCGTGGCTGTAGATGTGATTGACACCCAGGGTGCCGTCGTTGTTGCCGTCCTGGTTGTCCAGGTGAGCGTTGATGACGTTCTGCCAGGAGCCGTTGCCGGCGGCGCTGATCAGATCCCGGAGCTGGCCCGCGCCGTTGAGATCAAGACAGTCGCGATTACCGAAAGAATCGCCGGAGCGGGCGATGTTGTTCGTCTTGCGGATGTAGTTGTCGTAGCAGAACTGATTGCTCTCGACCGACTCACCGAACGAGAAAGGCGTGACCTTCCGGCCGTCCGGCGTGGTGCGCCGCAGATAGACGGCCGAGTCGAAGTACTGATCCCAGAACCAGCTCGGCACATGCTTGATCGCGTCGAGACGGAAACCGTCGACCTTGTGCACGTCCATGATCCACTGCGTCCAGCGCATCAGCAGCCCGGTGCCGTTGTCGGCGATCGGAGTGCCGTTGAGCCCGTCGTACGGGTAGAACGTGAAATTGAGCGTGCCGGAGTTCCGGAACGTGCCCGGGTTTGACACCGGGGTTCCGGTCAGCGAGCGGTTGCTGTAAAACTGTGCGTTGTTGGGATCCGGCTTGTTGTAGAGAGTTCCCGCCGGAATGTTCTGGGGATTTCCCGCGGCGACGGGATGACGGATGAACACGTTGTTGGATTCGTGCGCGATGTCGATCAGCGAGACAAGATCGCCGTTGTACAGGTTGTAATTCGCGCCGCTGGGGTTTTCGGATTGGAGATAACCCGAGCCATTGCCGTTGTGGAAGTCGCCCCAGTTGTCGGTCGGGAGTTTGGCGGGATTGCCGGGCGCCGAGTTCATCCAGAAGCCCGGCCAGCCGCCCGCCGCCTGAAATCCGCTCGAAGCATCCCGGCCGGCGTTATGGTTGTAGATCGCGTCGATATAGACCTGGCCGTCGGCACGCTGCAGTTCGGCCCGAGCCGCGTCGAAGTACGCCGCCGTTCCGTAGGCGGTGGGAGACGAAGGACTGCCAAGGTCGAACCGGTCGAACGGGTTGTAGCCCGCGCTCCCGCTGTCGACGCACTTGGAGATCGGGGGGAGCCAGACCGAGCCGTAGCCGGCCATAAACCAGTCCGGCACACGTTTTTCCATGTCCGTCCACTTGCACTCAAACCACTGCAGCATGACCGGGTTGTCCCCGGCGATTGCCGATCCGGCGTTGGCAGAAATACAGGCGGCAATGCCCGCCGCCTTCAGCAGGCAAACTCCGAGCGACAACGAGCGGGCAAGGGCGGGGCGGCGTGAGGCCATATTCGGTCTTTCCTCTCTCAGTACCATCCGGGCAACTCCATACTGCCCCGGGGTTGCGGACCGTCCGGGCCGGTTATTCACCCCACAGACGCGGCCCGACCAGACAATGTTCGGCAAACTCAGGCGATGGTTTGGGCGATTCGCGGCAACTCCGCTTCTTCCCCGACCAATCCTCTCTCAACAACATACAGGCTGCGAACGAGCCAGGCAATAGTCCATTGCCCGATGGTCAGACTTTATGTTTCGTTCTCGGTCCCGGACTTGAGGATTGCCCCGTGAGTCGCCATACTGCCTGCCGCGGCAGCTCGCCGCTATTACGGAGACCGAACTAATGCAGCACGGCCGCTTCCTCACGATTTCACGTACCGGGCTTCATCTGGCGCTCGCGGCCGGAAGCGCCGTGCTTTTTGCCCACCTGCCCACGCCGCTGATAACTCGGGTGGACGCTGCGGTTGTAAGCGATGCGGCGTCGGGCATCTCCGGGCCGATCGCGCCGGGAATTTTCCTGTATTTTGCGGATGCAGCCGCGCGAGACGGGGCGCTGCCCTCTCTGGCACTTCATTCCCCGCGTCCGGCTCCCGGAGTCGGAACGGCGCCCGCCGGACCCCGGTTCGAGGCCGACGGCGAAAAGACGATCATCCGAATTGCTGTGGAGCCCGGAGTTTCGCTCTATGGCACCGGTTCGGTCGCGGGGCCGTTGCTCCGCAACGGGCGCACGGTCACCCTTTGGAATACTGACGCGTACGGCTACGACGACACCAATCCGAGTTTGTACCAGTCGCACCCCTGGATCCTCGCCGTCGCGCCCGATGGCAAGAGCCGCGGCATTCTGATCGACTGCACGTACCGGATGACCATCGCGATGCCGAGTCTGGGCGGAGGCGACATCGTCGCGACCGTGGCCGGAGGTCCCAAGCCTCCTGTGATCTACATCGATCGGGATTCACCGGAAGAGGTGGTGAAGGCGCTCGCGGAAATGACCGGTACCATCACGCTGCCGCCGAAATGGGCGCTCGGTTACCACCAGTGCAGGTATTCGTACAACCCCGACAGTCGCGTGAAAGAGATCGCGGACGGGTTTCGTAAGCGGTCCATCCCGCTCGATGTCATCTGGATGGACATCGACTACATGGACAAGTTCCGCATCTTTACGTTCGACAAGTCGCAGTTCCCCGACCCCGGCGCTCTGAACGCGTACCTGCACAAGGAAGGGGTTCACAACGTCTGGATGATCGATCCGGGCGTGGCGGCGGACAAGACGAAGTTCGGGCCCGAGGGCTACTTCGTCTTCGAGCAAGCCATGGCCGGAAACCATCCCGTGCAGAAGCCCGACGGCAGCACCTACTTCGGCGATGTCTGGCCCGGCAAGTGCGTCTTCCCCGACTACACACGCAAGCAAACACGTCAGTGGTGGGCCGGGCTCTACAAAGACTTCATGGCCAACGGCATCGACGGCATCTGGAACGACATGAACGAACCGGCGGTTTTCAATGTGCCAAGCAAGACCATGCCGGAAGACAACCTCCATCGCGCCGATCCGGACCTGGGCGGCAACGGCCCGCACCTTCGTTATCACAACGTCTACGGCATGCTGATGGTCAAAGCCAGCCGCGAAGGAATCATGGCCGCCAATCCGGACAAACGTCCGTTCGTTCTCAGCCGCGCCAACTTCCTCGGCGGGCACCGCTACGCCGCCACATGGACCGGCGACAACAGCGCCAACTGGTATCACCTTGAAAACTCCGTCCCGATGGCTCTCAACATGGGACTGAGCGGCCAGCCGTTCGCGGGCCCGGACATCGGCGGATTTGCCGGCAACGGCCCCAAGGGCGGCGAGGGCAAGCTCTTTGCGCGCTGGATGGGCTTTGGCGCAATGATGCCCTTTGCACGCGGCCATACCGGCAAGGGAAACATCGACAAAGAGCCCTGGGCTTTCGGCCCGGAAGTTGAAAGCACCTGCCGCGATGCGATCAACCGGCGCATGCGGTTCATGCCGTACATCTACACGCTCTTTCAGGAAGCCAGCATCAACGGACTGCCGGTGGTAAGGCCGGCCTTCTGGGCCGACCTCAAGAACCCGGCCCTTCGAAGCGAAGACGATGCTTTCCTCCTCGGCGCCAACCTGCTTGTCGTCCCGGACATGGCTCCCGATCGATCACGCACGAGCGCCGTTCCCGCCGGCAGCTGGGCACGGGTGGACTTCACCAGGGCCGACGCCGCGGAGAAGGCGGACCCGGATCTTCCCAGGCTCTTCCTGCGTCCCGGCGCCATTGTGCCGACCGGGCAGGTCATGCAGTTTGTGGATGAAAAGCCGCTGGCGCCCACGCTACTCGTCAATCTGGACGACGCGGGCAAGGCAACAGGCACGCTTTACGAAGATGCCGGAGACGGATGGGGCTACAAGAAGGGTGAGTACCTGCTCACTACTTACACCGCGGAACGGACCGCCGCCGGCGTGGTTGTGAAAGTTACCAAGACTGAAGGCTCCATGCCGCGTCCCGCGCGCGAGATCAAGGTGCGGGTGCTTTCAGACGGCGCGGAGTGGACGGGCCGAGGTGCGGACGGCAAGGAGATCGTCATTACCAAGGGCGGCTGAATCCCGCTCCATCATTCCTTCGGAGGAGTGATCGGAGCGGGCTTGGTCGCCGGCGCCGAAGCGGGGATCTGTTTCAGCGCCGTCGCAAGGATCCGCGCGGCGGATTCGGTTGCAGAATCGCCCGCCGCGGCGGCGCTCGTCGGAACCGACGATGCGGTCTTGATCGCGCTTTGCGCTTTCTGGTTCGACTGGGCCGTCGTGTCCGGCGTGCAGGAAGCGTTGCTGCCTTTAGCGCCGGCGGTGGTCTTCGCCGGCTGAGAGGCGGGCTTGGATGGCGCGGTCGGTGCGGAGCGGGCCGATGGCTGGGGCGCTGGAGCCGACTCGGTTACTTCTTCTTCCGTGGTTTCATCGACGGATTCATCCGACTGCTCGGGCTGATTGCTGGCCACGGTGACGGGCTGAGCAGGCTGAGCGGGCGTCTTTGTCTGCGGCTTGGAGGCCTTGACAGATGCGACCCGGGTTGCCACCTTGGCCTCCGGCTGCTCAACCTGCGGTGCCGCATCGTTCGGAACAGTCGCAACGGTGGCGGGCTTCTCCGCAGGCTTATTGCTCGCCTCGTAGCGGTCGGCGGCTTCCTTGAGAACCAGTGCTCCGGCGATCGGCAGCATGGTGGCGCAGCCGGAAAGCATGCCCAGCGCGGCGAGCCCGGCGAACATCGACATCGAACGGATGAATTTCATTTGCGCGCTCCGCGGGGGCGGCATGCCACCACGATCGATGATCGACCGAGAACTGTGGTCCGTCTATTCCGACCCCCGAGATTGCACGTCCGGCCAAACGTTATTTTCGGGCCCGGACAAAACCGCGCAGAAAGAGCGCGGACAGCTCACCCCGCACCGGATCCAAAAGAAAAACCCGCCGTGAGGCGGGTTTCATTGCTCGATCCGCGATGGGGAAAATTACTTGATTCCGTCCTTCGCCGCAACGTACTTGATGAGGTCGACGCAGCGGCTGGCATAGCCCGCCTCGTTGTCGTACCAGCTCACCACCTTGAAGAACCGCTTGTTGAGCTCGATGCCCGCCTTGGCGTCGTAGATCGACGAGCGGCGGTCGCCCACGAAATCGCTGCTCACAACCTCTTCATCGGTGTACCCGAGGATGCCCTTCATCGAGCCCTCGCTCGCGGTCTTCATCGCAGCGTTAATCTCGGCGAGGCTCGTGTCCTTGCCGGTCTTGAAGGTCAGGTCCACGGCCGACACGTCCGCGGTCGGCACGCGGAACGACATGCCCGTCAGCTTGCCCTTGATCGCCGGGATCGCCAGGCCGACGGCCTTGGCCGCGCCCGTGCTTGCCGGAATGATGTTCTGATACGCATTGCGACCGCCACGCCAGTCCTTCTTCGACGGTCCGTCCTGCGTCGGCTGCGTCGCGGTGGCCGCGTGGACCGTCGTCATCAGGCCTTCCTCAAGGCCGAAGTTGTCCACGATGACTTTGGTGATCGGCGCCAGACAGTTGGTCGTGCACGAGGCGTTGCTGACGACCGTGTGCTTGCTCGGATCGAACGTCTCGTGGTTCACACCGAGCACCAGCGTCGGCACCTGGGCCGGCTCGCTCTTGGTCGGGGCGCTGATGATGGTGCGCTTGGCGCCCGCGGTGTTGTGCAGATTCGCCTTCTCGAAGTCGGTGAACAGCCCGGTCGATTCGAGAACATAGTGAACGCCCAGATCCTTCCACGGCAGCTTGCCCGGATCCTTCTCCGCCATCGTCTTGGTCGTAAATCCGTTGACGGTGAACGAATTTTCTGTTGCCGAGATCGTTGCCGGCGCACCCTTCACATGGAACTGCCGGTGCATCGTGTCGTACTTCAGCAGATAAGCCAGGTTGTCCGCGGGAACAAGATCATTCACCGCCACAAACTCGATGCCCTGCTCGAAGCCGATGCGGTACACAAGGCGACCGATGCGACCAAAGCCGTTGATTCCGACGCGAATAGCCATTTCACAGTTCCCTCACGCAGGCGCTTTGGGCCTGCCTCTCGTGCGATTCGCACGCCTGCGAGGCCGGCATCTTCACACCGGCCTCCCGTGCGCCCCATCGTAGGAATCACACGCCCGCTCTTCTAGTTTTCGTCGCTCCCGCCACGCTCCGCCTGGAGGCCAGCAACGACGCCAGAGGCTCCCGGCCACGCAGGAAGTCGATCAAAGCCCCTTTGGCGGCCCGGTAGCGGTCCGTCGAACGCCCCGCAAAGCGGTGCTTGAGGAGTGAAAACCGGCGTTTGCAACCCGGACTCACGCGAAGATGATCACGCAGCAGGTCAAAGTCGTCGTGCTCGCTGCCGATGGAGACCAGCTGCACGCCCAGCTGCGGCCGCGATCGCTCGTCCAAAAAAGCCGCAAAACTCTCCGAGCGGTCACTCCCCAGATTCCGCTCGTACATCCCCGCCAGAGCCCGCTCCGCTGTCAAAAAGTCCTCCGGCAAGACCCGCACGACGATGTCCAGGTCTCCCTTGGTCGCCAATCGCCGCACGGACGTCGCTCCGCAGTGCTCGATGATCGCGCCGGGCAGCCGTCTGCTGATCCGGATCCTCTCCCGACGAAACAGCTTCTCCGCCGCCCGGGCGGACTCGCGATAAGAGCAGAGTTGGAAGAGTTCCCGGCTCGTCATGTCACTCCAGCTCAATCTTCACCGACGCGAGATCCCATGACGTGCGTCAGCGTGATTCGTATCTTGTCGTAGGGCACAAGACCCGCAAGGTGGTCAAAGACGGGCTTGAGCCGGTCCGCATTGAGCTTGCGAGCCGCCGATGTGATGAGTTCATACGTCGCCGGGTCGATCCAGGCCGAAATATCCGCCGGCTTTCGCTCCTCGATATAACGGGCCAGATGGCCCGCGATAGTCGCCGGCGAAAGCCCCATCTGGCTGGCGACGTCCTCGACCGAGCGGCCCTGGTCGAACATTTCAAAGCTCCGCGCCCGCAAAGATCCCCGCCCCGCCGCAGAAGCCTTGCTGGCGCGGCGGCCCGGGACCGAAGAGTTGTTCGTGGACAGTCCGTTGGTGCGGCAGTACTCGGCAATTTCGGCGGTAAATCGATCGCCAAAGTCCGCCGCCTTCCGTTCACCGACGCCCTTCACCGTTCGGAAGGCTTCCAAATTGACCGGACGCACGCGTGCCATCTCCTGCAGCGCCGCGTCCCCGAAAATGATGTATGCAGGAACCTCGAAACGCCCGGCGAGTTCACGACGCACTTCCCGCAGCCGCTCGAACAGCCCCGCGTCAAATGGCCCGGCGGCCTCCGATTCGGCGCGGGGGGCAACCCCTGTTTCCGCCCGCGTCGTCCGGAGTTCCACGCTTCGCTTGCCCCTGAGCACTTCCCACGAAGATGACGTGAGATACAGGGTCGGATACTGGCCGTGCTCTCTTCCAAGAAGCCCGGTATCGACAAGCTGATCGATGTAGTTCCCCAGCGTGTCCATTGGAATATCGGCGAGCAGCCCGAATGTCGAGAGCTCATGGTGCCCGCGCCGCATCACGTCGGCGGTCGCACGCCCCCGCAGCACCGTTGCGATGTGCTTCGCTCCGAAACTCAGCGGGCGCTCCGGATCACCGCCCGAAACCCGAAAAACGCAGGAGAGAATCTTCTGTGCGATCACCGTGGAGTCCGCCACTTCCCGGGATTCGCGTAGACACACATCGCACGCGCCGCACCCCTCCGTCGAAGGTGCCACGTACTCCTGGCCGAAGTACTCCGAAAGCGCCCTGTGCCGGCAACGCGATCCCGTCACCAGTCGACGCAGTTCTTCGAGCATCTGCAACTGGTGGGTTACCTGGGCGGGCTCCGTCTCGTGCTCGCGGGCTGAAAGCTCGATGATCCTCGACCACTTCATCGCGTCCGCGGCCGAATAGAGCAGCAGGCATTCCGCGGGCAGACCGTCACGGCCCGCCCGTCCCGTCTCCTGCTGGTAAGCCTCCACGCTCTTGGGCATGGCGGCGTGCACGACGCAGCGGACGTTGGAACGGTCGATTCCCATCCCGAACGCGACCGTTGCGACAACGACATCCAGCCTTTCCTGCTTGAAGTGCTCCTGCACGCGCTGCCGCACGCCCGCGCCAAGCCCCGCGTGATACGCCGCCGCCTTGATCTTCCGGCGCCGAAGCTCGTCGGCCAGGTTCTCCGTATCCTTCCGGCTGATGCAGTAGACAATCGTCGCCCCTTCCTTATGTCGCTGCGTCGCCCCGACAACCTGTTCCACAAGATCGGTTCGCTGGTGAACGCGATATGTCAGGTTGGGACGATCAAAGGTCCCGACGATCGTGACCGGATCGCGAAGCCGAAGCTGCTGCGCGATGTCCTCCCGGACACGCGGGGTCGCCGTCGCGGTCAGCGCCTGAAACGAAACTCCGGGCATCCGTACGCGAAGTTCCGAAAGCCTCCGATACTCAGGACGGAAATCGTGCCCCCATTGGCTGATGCAGTGCGCCTCATCAACCGCCACGTGCGTAATGCCCATCTCCCCCAGCAGCTCCACGAGCGATCCCTGAAAAAGGCGCTCCGGCGAAATGAACAGGAGCCGCAGGCTCCCTTCCCGCAGAGCATCCCAGATTCCCCGGACCTCATCCGGCGTCTGACTGCTGTTGAGTGCCGCCGCCGGATATCCGATCAGGCGCAGCGCATCGACCTGGTCCTTCATGAGCGCGATCAGCGGACTGATCACAAGGGTCGTGCGCCCCGTCAGCAGCGGTGGAAGCTGGTAACACAGGGATTTGCCGCCACCCGTCGGCATCACAACCAGCGAATCGCGTCCGGCCACAGTCGCCAAAACCGCCTGATTCTGAAGCGGGCGTACCGCCTCAAAGCCCCAGTACTTGAGAAGAATCTCGCGGATCCGCTCCGGCGAAGCATCATTGGGCTTGAAGTCTTGCACGCTGAGCTATTCCGCGCCGACCACAACGCCCCCGACGATGGTGCAAACCGCCCTCCCCGTCAGGCGGCGGCCGGCGAGCGGCGTGTTCTTGCTCTTGCCAACCATCGAGGCCGGATCGATCTTCCACTTGGCCGAAGTATCGATCAGCGTGATATCCGCCGGCGAACCTTTGCACAGCGTTCCCAGCCCCAGGACATCGAGCCCGCAAAGGCGTGCCGGTTCCACCGTGAGCAGCGCGATCAGCCTGGGCCATGAGATCGCCCCCGACGCAACGAGCGCTTCGGCATACAGCGGTAGCGCGAACTCAAGCCCGACCATTCCCATCGGCGCATCCTCAAACGGGAGCGACTTTTCCTCCGCGGAATGCGGCGCATGGTCGGTTCCCAAGATCGTGATCGTGCCGTCCGAAACGCCCTCCACAATCGCTCGAACATCCGCCGCCTCGCGCAGCGGCGGGTTCACTTTCGCAAGCGTGTTGTAATTCTCGCAAAGCTCATGCGTCAGCAGCAGGTGGTGGGGGGTCGCCTCACCCGTCACAGGCAGGCCGTCCTGGCGAGCCCGTCGGATGATCTCCACCGACCCCGCGCTCGAAACGTGCTGGGCGTGGTACCTGCAGGGCGAGCGAAGATGCCGGAGCAGCCGCACGTCACGCTCGATAATGATCTCTTCCGCCATGCGCGGCCAGCCGGTCAGCCCAAGCCGCGCCGACACCGTGCCCGCGTGCATCGCCGCGCCCTGCGTCAGCGTCGGTTCCTGGCAGTGCTGCATGAAGGTAGAGCCGGTCTGGCTGATCGCCGCGAAGACCCGCGACATCACCTGCGCCGAAGCGATGCAGTCGCCGTCGTCGCTGAACGCCACGGCTCCGGCCTTGTGCAGCAGCTGGATTTCTGCGATTTCCTTCCCCTCGCGGCCCTTTGTCCCCGCCGCAACGGGGAACACCCGGCACCGTCCCGAAAGGCTGGCCTTGTCATAAACGAATCGCACGAGTTCGGGGGTATCAATCGCCGGGCTCGTATTGGGCATGCAGCAGATGCTGGTGAAGCCTCCGGCCACCGCCGCCGCAGTGCCCGAAGCGATGGTCTCTTTGTATTCATGCCCGGGTTCGCGAAGATGTACGTGCGGGTCGATCAGTCCCGGCGCCACGATCAGACCCTCCGCCTCAATCACTCTCGCGCCGGAGGGTGCGCCGAGCTTCTTGCCGATCTCGCGAATGACTCCGCCCTCGGTCACCACATCGCACACCCGGTCCAGGCCCGACGCCGGATCGATCACCCGGCCCCCCCGAATCACGAGGCAGGCGCCGGGGGCGGCCCGGAGTGCCGCGGCATTTCTTGAGCTGTCGTGTCTGGTCTTGATCGTGGTTGGGGGCGTCATCGCACCGAGAGGATACCTGCCCAAAGACGTGCCGAAAAACCACAACTTCGGCCGCGAAAAAGCCTGCGAGTCCGCAAATTCTGGCTTTCTGAATCGGCGTGCCTACGCTTCCCTTCCGCAAGATTCTTGCGGGGTGTAGCGCAGCTTGGTTAGCGCGCTTGACTGGGGGTCAAGAGGTCGGCGGTTCGAATCCGCCCACCCCGATTGAGCTTGGAAACGCCCGCAAACTCCGGTTTGCGGGCGTTCTCGCTTTTGGAGTTCAAATGGCGCCGGAACTCGAACCGTCCCCGCGAGGAGCCCGGGCTAATCGCCGAACACGCGACGCGCCTCAACGCTCAGCACGAACTCCCCTTCCGCCACGCTCCGGATAGCCCGAATGAGTTCCGCCTCGTCGTCGTTCTTTGAAACGTATCCCCACGCTCCCGATTCCACGGCGCGTTCCACAAGCTCGCGCCGGATGTGCCCGCTGAACACCACGGTCCGGGTGTTCGGGCATTCCCGCGAGAGTCTCTCGAGCGCAGCCAGCGGATCCATGCCGGGCATGTCAACATCCAGAAGAACAATCTCCGGGCATTCTCGGGCGACCGTTTCGACAAGTTGGTCCGCGCTTGAAAGCGAGCCCCTCCAGTCGAATTTTCCCGACCGGCGCAACTTGGACTCCAGAGCACGCGTTACGTGGGGGTTGTCGTCCACGCAGAGAACCGAAATGGAGCCCGGCCGACTCACTTGCTCTCCCCCCAGTGCACTGATCGTTTCGAGGCGGCACGCACCGCCTCGCGGATCGTTTCAACCCGGGCACCACGCCCGACCGCGACCGTACCCGGCGGCGCCTCGCTCGCGTCCGCCAGCAGCACCGTGACTCCGCATCCCGCACCGGCAACCGTTGCGTTGTCCGTCACGCACAACGCAGCGCCCTGCATCCTTTCCTTTCCGGCAATCGTGAATGAATGCTTCAGGTCGCTCGCAAGAATCGCCCGCAGCCGGGCGTCCCGAACGTCCAGCACAGCGAACGGACGGGTCTCTGGCTTCGGGGCGACCGCCTCTGATTCGACGGCGTTCTCAAAGACGATGACGAAGGTTGTTCCCTTGCCCGGCTGGGAGAACAGCTCGATCGAACCGCCCGCCTGCTGCACGAGCCCGTAGACCAGTGCCAGCCCGAGCCCGGTGGATGTCATCCGCGTCTTGGTCGTGAAGAACGGCTCCATACATCGGGTGCGAACTTCTTCGGGCATTCCCGGGCCATCATCCGAAACGGTGACGCTCACCTTTTCACCTGCCGCACTGGCCCCGATCCGGACCGTTCCCGCCCCCCGATCGCGGAGCGCATCCCCCGCGTTCTGCACCAGATTGAAGAGCACCTGCGTGAACGCCGCCCGGGCCATCCGTATGCGAACATCCCCGATGTCGTCTTTGAGCATCACTCCCCGGGGGAGCGCGCTCTTGAGCAGCGTGCACACTTCCGGCCACCACGAACGGAGCTCGATCACCTCTCCCTTTGCCGAAGCGCCCGGGTCGATCGCCAGCAGCCGGAGCCCGCTCGCGAGCTTACGAAGATACTCAACGCCGCTCCGGATCCCCGCAACCTCCTCCCGCACACTCTGCGGCACCCCGGCCTCCTCGATCGATTCAAGCTGCACACGGATGGGCATGAGCAGGTTTCCCATGTCGTGCCCCAGGCCCGCCGCCAGCGTCCCGAGCGCCGCCATCCTTTCCGAAAGCCTCAATCTTGCGTGCGATCGCTCCAGGTCCCGGGTGCGCTCCTCCACGATCCGCTGCAGGCGGGCCTCCGTCTGCAGTCGCTCCATGCTGATCGCAACATACTGCGAGATCGAGGTGAGGAACTCCACCTCATCCGGCTCAAACCGCGATCTCGTTCTGCTTCCAAACGAAAGCGTGCCAAGGAGCTTGTCGCCCACAAGCAGAGGGTTGCAGCAATACGCCCTCATTCCCAGCGATCGAACAAACGCCGATGTCGAGTCGTCCGAATTCTGGATATCCGTCGCATGGATCGTCTGACGCCGCAGCGCGACCGTCCCGCAGATGGCCTGACCAAATTCGAGCTTTTCGACGCCCCTCACGACATCCGCCTCCACCCCGCCGCACGCGTGCAGCCGGAGGGATTGTCCTGACTCTTCCACCAGAAAATTGAAAAATGTGTCCGCGCCGACGTTCGAAGCGACGCGGGGAAAGAGTTCGTGAACCAGCCGTTCCGGATCCTTTGCCGCAAGCAGTTCCTGCAGCGTGCTCGACAGCAGGGCGGCCCGCGCGAATTGCCTCCCGAGCGCCGCCTCCGCTTCCTTGCGCTGCTTGAGCTCCGCCTGGACTCCCGCGTGCAGCTGCGCGTTGTCGATCGCAACCGCGGCCTGAGCCGCAAGCGCCCGCAGCACCGGCTCGCTCTCCCGCCCGAAAACGCCCGGTTCCCCATGCCCGTACAGAAGCTGTCCCGCAAGCTCGCCAGAGCGGGAGATCACCGGCGCCGCAAGAAGACTGCGAACCGCAAGCTTCGTGATCGGTACTCCGCCAATGGTCACAGCTCCCCGCCCGGCCGGCTCGGCCGAGATGTCGGAAATCCGCACGACCCCGTCACCCGGGAACCGGCAAAGACCCAGCGGAGCATCTTCAGGAAGCGATACTTGCGCGAGCGGCGCCGGTGCCGCTCCCGAAACGGCGCGCAGCGTGCGGACGCCGCCCACACGGCCATGTGCGTTGTAGAAAAAAACCCCGAACTCCGCCCCACAAAGCTCTCGACCGGCATCTGTCACAGTCTGCACGAGCTTCTCAAGATTGAGTTCCCCTGCGAGAGCCGTCCCGACCCGGTTCAGCACTTCAAGCTGCTGTACATGGCGGCGATGCTGGTCCTGCGTCTCGCGGTATTCGGTCACGTCCCGCGTGGTTCCCGCAACTGCCTCAACCTGACCGCCCGGCCCAAAGACGGGCACCAGCACATAGTCGTAGATCCGCCTCCCGAACGTGCCGGTGAAAGGCACTTCGCCACGCACGGGTTTGCCCGTCGCCACCACCTGCTCAATCTCCCGATCGTGCATCGCGGCGTGCCATGGTTCATAACCCAGCTCAAGGCAGTTTTTTCCGAGCGCATCTTCACGGGTGCGCCCCCACATTTTCAGAAGACCCTCATTTACATAGATAAAGCGGTGGTTGAGGTCCCACACGTACGCAAGGTCCGGCGTATTGCTCAAGATCGCTTCGTACAGCCTTCTTAACCGTGCAAAGGAAGCGTCCGCCGCTTCGGCCGCCACCGACGAACGCAATCCTGATTGCCCGATGGCGCCCGCGCTCGGGACAAAGGCCGTCTCGCCCAGCTCCATCGATGCTTGCTCGCGTGCCGCTGATCGGTCAATCACCTTTGCCTCCCAGTCAGCCCGCGGGAGCCCCCCCCCCCATCCAGCATTGAACTCCGCCGACCGAGTCTAAGGGATGACCTCTCGTTTCGCACGCGCCGAATGGCGAATGAGGAATTTCTAACGACTGAATCCGCCGTCGGGCCGCAAGCTCTCCCGATCGACGAACCGCGCCCGCTGCTAGCTCGACGCCTTCACCACCTCATCCCACTGCCCCGCAAGCCTCTTGTACGAAATCGGAATTGCGGTGCGAAGGTCCTGCGCAAAGAGCGAGACTCGCATCTCCTCCAGCATCCACCGGTACTGGACAAAGGCTTCTCGCCTCGCCCCGTCCTGCGCGAGCACGTGCGTGTTGCCCGTGAACAGCTGCCACCAAGGGCGCAATTCCGCCGAGAGCTTCTCATCGCGCGTAATCCCGCCGCCCGGAAGGCGTTCAAGACGCAGCCGCGCCGCCGTCAGGTACCGCGCCAGATGCCCAAGCCACGCAAGCGGCGTCTGCAGCATGAAACCGGGCTCAATCAGGCGAGGAGCGTGATCACGCTCCTCCAGCACGACCGCCGCAAACGATGGACTCCGCGTTGCCTCCAGCCGCGTGGTGAAGAGCTGGTGCGCCTCCAGAATCTCGCCCGCGATCGCCCGCACCATCGAGCCCGCATTCCAAAGCTTCCCTTCCGCCGCTCCGGTCAGCCGATCAAACGTCTCCTCGTCGCGAATGTCCTGATACCCATTTTCAAACAGCGTTAGATCCGCCGCCAGCAGGAGAAGGTCGTCCACAAACTCATCCCACTTGGCGATCGGCGCGGCCAGCAGGCGTAACCGCTCCAGATCCGGCAGGCCCCGCCTCAGTCTCGCAAACTCGTGCGAAGACGTCTGTACGAACAGGCGGCACAAACCCATCCTGTGAAGTTGTTCCGCCCGCGCCGGCGAGTCCGCAAGCCGCAGGCCGCACGCGCCCTTTGTGTCCACCAGCGCCGGATAAGCCGTGATCGAGATCCCTGCACGCTCCACCCGCACCGCGCTCGGCAACGCCCCAAAGTCCCAGGCGCGGATGCCGTCTCGGCTGTAGGAATCGTTCCCGGCCTTGGGAAGACTGCGCCGAGCCGCCGCCGCGAACTGCGCCTTGAGCGCCGAGAGGTCCCGCCCCTGCGCAAGCTCCTTCCCCGAATCGTCCAGCACCCGGTAGTTGAAGCGGAGGTGGGGGGGCAGGCTCTCCAGCCTCCACGCGGACCGTTCGATGTTACCGCTCAACCCCCGCGTGTGAAGTCTCACTTCCGCCGCCAAGGTGTCGAGCAGCGACCCCTTTCCGAACGTCGTACGCGACAGGACCTCCTCCGCGAACACCGGAATGTTCACGATGTGATGCCGGTAGTTCTTCGGCAGCGATCGAAGCAGTTCCGACACCAGTTCCTTCAGCATCCCCGGCACCAGCCAGATCGCCCGCTCTTCATCGATCTGGTGCAGCGCCTCGACGGGCACATCAACCGTGATTCCATCCCGCGCCGTCCCAGGCTCCAGCACATACTTGAGCGGCAGGCGGCTCCCGAACGCGGGCATCTCCACCGGATACAGCTTCGGATCGGCCTGAAGCTCCGACGCGAGTATGTCCGCCCGCGACAAATACAGGAATTTCGGATCCCGCCTGTCCATCTCCTTGCGCCACGCCTCGAAAAGATGGGTCGTGTGCACGGTCGGGGGGATTCGCTTGTCGTAGAAATCAAAGACCGCGCGATCTCCCGCCAGGAGGTCCCGCCGGCGCATCTTCGCCTCGAGCTGCTTGACCTCCTCGATCAGGTTCAGGTTGTGCAGGAGAAAAGCCCCCGGCTGATCCATCTCGCCCTGCACCAGCGCATTCTCGATGAATATCTCCCGGCTTGTCTTGGGATCGATCGGCCCGAAATGAACCGGCCGCCGCGCCACGATCTCAAGGCCATGCAGCAGCACCCGCTCGTTCGCAATGACTCTGCCCGATTCTCGGCGCCACCGCGGTTCGCTGTACGTCCGCTTGACAAGATGCCCACCAAACTCCTCGATCCACGCCGGGTCAATCTTCCCGACGCACCGCGCATACAGCCTGGTCGTCCGCACAAGTTCCGAAGCCATCACCCACGACGGCTTGTTCGCCGACAGCCCCGAGCCCGGGTGAATGAAAAATTTGATCGAGCGGCAGCCCGAATACTCCGCATTCTCCCCTTTCGTGCCCACGCTCGTCAAAAGCCCCGTCAGCACCGCACGATGAATCGCGTCCGGCGACGCTTCCTTCGCGGAAATCCGAAGCCTCAGTTCTCTCGTCAGCAGGCGGAGCTGCCTGTACGTCTCGCTCCACTCCCGAAGCCTCAGGAACGAAAGAAAATTCTGCCGGCACGCCGCCCGCAGCTTGCTGCTCGTCAGCCGATCGTTCAGGTCGTGATAGAACCGCCAGAGATTGAGGTACGACCGGAAATCGGAGTTCGGGTCCTTGTACCTCGCGTGAGCTTGATCCGCCTGATCCTGCTTTTCGAGCGGCCGCTCCCGCGGATCCTGCACCGACAGCGCCGCCGCAATCACCAGCACCTCCTGGACGCAGTCTTCCCGATCCGCGGCAAGGATCATGCGCCCAAGCCTCGGATCGATCGGTAATCGCGCCAGCTTCCTCCCCAGTTCCGTCAGCTCATCAGCCTCGTCGATCGCGCGCAGCTCGTGCAGCGTCTCGATGCCGTCCCGAATCGCCCGCGAATCCGGCGGCTCCACGAACGGAAACGCCGCGGGGTCTCCCAGCCGCAGCGCCTTCATCTGAAGCAGCACGCTCGCCAGATTGGTTCGCAGGATCTCCGGCTCAGTAAATTCGTCCCGCCTCTGAAAGTCATCCTCCGCGTACAGCCGGAAGCAGATGCCCGGACCCACCCGCCCGCAGCGCCCCGCCCGCTGGTTCGCCGAAGCCTTCGAGATCGGCTCCACCGGAAGCCGCTGCACCTTTGTCCGTGCCGAATACCTGCTGATCCGCGCAAGCCCCGGATCGATCACAAACCGGATCCCCGGCACCGTGATCGACGTTTCCGCCACGTTGGTCGCCAGCACGATCCGCCGGACGCTGCTCCCCTGCCGGAACACCCGCATCTGCTCATCGGTCGAAAGCCTCGCGTAGAGAGGCAGGATCTCCACACCTTTCGCAAACGCGCCCCGCAGAGCGTCGGCGACATCGCGGATCTCCCGCTCACCCGGCAGGAACACCAGCATGTCCCCCGGCCCCGAAGCCGCCGCCTCACGCGCCGCCGCGACAATCGCCTCTTCCTCCGAAAGATCCACCTCCGGCCCTTCCTCATCCCCCGATGGCCGCGACAACGGGCGATACCGAATCTCCACGGGATACGTCCGCCCCGACACCTCGATGATCTTCGCCGGCCGCCCGGGCTGCCCGAAGTGATCCGCAAACCGCTGCGGATCGATCGTCGCAGACGTGATGATCACCTTGAGATCCGGACGCCGCGGCAGCAGCCTCTTCACATACCCCAGCAGGAAGTCGATGTTCAGCGAACGCTCGTGCGCCTCGTCAATGATGATCGTGTCGTACTGCTCAAGGTTCGGGTCGTTCTGCGTCTCCGCCAGCAGGATCCCGTCCGTCATCAGTTTGATCGCCGTCTCCGGCGAGGTGGAATCGGAAAAACGCATCTTGCAGCCGACGACGCCGCCGAGCGCCACGCCCAGCTCTTCCGCGATCCGCGCAGCGACCGACCTCGCCGCAACCCGCCTGGGCTGCGTATGCCCGATGAGCCCCCGGACTCCAAAGCCCAGTTCAAGGCAGATCTTCGGCAGCTGTGTCGTCTTGCCCGAGCCCGTTTCTCCGCACAGAACAAGCACCTGGTTCGCCAGGATCGCCTCGCGAATCTCGTCGCGACGTTGCGCGATCGGGAGACTCTCGTCATACGCCGGCCGCGGCAGCCGCGCCCGACGCGCCTCCGCCCGCGCCACCGCAAGCTCAACATCCGCCGCAAACGCCTCCACCTGCGCAGCGTCCGGAGCACTCTGACGAAACGCCGCCATGCGCTGCCGCAGTTTTCGCTGGTCGGTCAGCGTGCACTCAAGAACCCGCCGCTTCAGCCACTCCGGAGAAAGGCGATCCGGCCCCCGAGTCGAGGCTTCCTGGCTTTGCATGGATGGCGGCGGGGAATCCATAGTGATCAAGCCCGGGCGACGTCGATTCCATCGCTCGGGGCCGAATCCTTGGCACGCCGCGGTCTCACCGCCGTCGCTACTTCTTCACGATCGTTCCAAGGTCCACCACGATCCCGTCCGGCTGGTAGTAGTCGACGTCCATTTCGTCCGCCGCGATGCTGGTAAACACCAGGCACGCACGCCCGCTCCGGCGCGAATACGCAAGGTCCGCCGCCGAAGGACCGGCCACGTCCGCGTTGCGGACTCGCTGCACATGAAAATGGAATTGTGCCAGCGCCCGATCGCTCTGCAGAATCATCTCCTCCGAAGCTACAAACTCGTTATCGCCCTGCCGCTGTCCCGGACGCGGCGGGAAAAGCCACGCGACGATATCGCCCGGACTGTTGCTCGTTGCTCTCCCATCCCCAATGTTGTGCAGCGTCAGGATCACCCCGCCATACTCCGTCGTCTTGTCTTCCCGGTCCATGCTCGCGTACATGAAGATCCGCTCGCTGAACTCCTTCGTGCGCACCCCGCGATCAAGCACATGCATCGTGACCAGATCGCCCCAGGAATACCTCTCTTGCCACCCGTCAAACTGCTCCTTCGCCGCCTTCGTCAACCCCTGGTCCTCATCGCTCCGTTGCGGCGTCTTCCGCCCCGCGATAGTGGGGGCCAGGTCCGAGAGAAGCTGCGCACGGTCCCGCTTAAAGATGTCCTGCTGGTACGTCGCCGCAACACGGATCGGCTCCAGATGCCTCAGCCGCAGGCCCTCCAGCTTGTCCGGCGGGAGCTGCGCCACGATCCCCGCGCACTGCTGCCACCATTCGGCGTTCCGCGTGTTCTTCGGATCGCCCAGCCTCTGCAGCCAGCGCAGCTCGTCTCCCGTGATCGGGATCACCCGCAGTTCCGCAAGAGCCTTCCGCAGCAGCTCCACGATCTGACTCTTGCTTGCCGCCAGCGACGGATCCTCAAGCAGCTTCTTCCGGTACTCCCCCGTCGTGTCCAGCTTGCCGAGAACGTCGTACGCGTCCGCCCGGGTCCTCTCCTTGAAGTCCGCCGGCGAATCCGGATCCTCCTCCGGCGGATCGAGGAAAACTTCAAACACAGTCTGCACCAGCGGCGTCTCTCCGCTCAGGATCACCAGCGCCAATTTCTCACTCCGATCCCGATCCGGCACCTTCGGCGTCACGCGCGAGTAGCTCCTGATCAGCGCCGGAATGCAGTCCTTCCATCCCTTGTCGGCCGCGTTCTGGCTCAACACCGCCACCATCCCGCGATCGGGCTCGCGCGGCAGCATCAGCCGCGTCATCCGCTGTGTGTCCGCGACCGCCGCCGGGTTCGGATCACTCGCCAGGTAGCGGTACATCTTCGCCCGCATCTCCAGCGGTAACTGCGCCGACCACGTCATGTCCTTGAACGTGGCCCGCACGCTCTTCATGTCTTCCGGGTTCTTAAGCGCCTGCTGCCACGCAACATCGATCGCTTTCTCACGCTCCGCCGGAGACTGCTGCGGATTCCGCAGCACAGTCAGCGGCTCGCGCGTGATCGCCTTGTTCGAATTCGACGAGCATCCCCCGCACAAGACGCATGCCGCTACGCAAATCCAGACCCCCGCCCGACGCAAAAGACAGTTGTTCATCGCGCGCAGTCTATGAAAGACCCGCTGCCCACGCCGCCCCGGTCCGCCCGACCTTCTCCCCCGACCGCCACCTACCATTCCGCGTGAACACGACGCAAGATGCCAACCAGGCGCAGGTCCTCGACCGCATCGCCAAGGTCATCAGCCTTATCAGACCAGCCGTCCAGTCCGACGGCGGCGATGTCGAATTCGTCGGCCTCACCCAGGACGGCGTCGTCGAAGTCCGCCTCCACGGGGCCTGCGTCGGATGCCCCTCCAGCAGAATGACCCTCCAGGTCGGCCTTGAACGCAATCTCAAGGCCCATGTCCCCGAAGTAAGGGCCGTCCGGGCCATTGCCTGAAAAGACCCGTCCCCCCGGCCCGACGCGCCGCCGCAAGTCGTTGCCTAGCCGTGGCTTGAAAGGCATCGACCCCTCGAAAAACGTCCGATTTTCGACTTTCGGAATCCCGGATTTCTGGTATACCATTGGTAATGGTGGAACCCGGCTTCGTGGTGGAAGCCGTGGAAGTGAAAGAAGGACCGGAAGGTGCCGGTCGAGCCAGGGAGTGGTGCAATGTTGGTCATTACCCGCCGTGAGGGGGAAGAAATCGTGATCGGCGACCCGCGCAACCCGCTCGGCGTCGTCCGCATTGCCTCCATCAAGGGCGAGCGCGTCCGCATCGCCTTCGATTTCCCCCGCGAGGTCGAGATCCATCGCCGCGAGATCGCCGAGCAGATCGTCACGCAGGAGCCGTCGGTTGTCGGCACCATCCGCCCCGCCACCGGCGCCTGATATCCCTTAGCTGATCCGCTCCCCCAAATTCCCAATCGAGTTCCACCCCGTGCCTCCTCGGGTCCGCCGCGCGCAGAAAAACACCCTGCGCGGCAGGGTGTTGAAACACGTTCTCGCACGATCGAGCGATTTCTGGCCGCCCAAGTTGCAGATTCGGGCGCCCCTCGCTCTTCACTCGGGCTTGCCGCCCGACATGTCGTACACCCAGCCCTCTTGCGCACGGTTCCAGTTCAGAACCTCGCCCGCCTGGAAAAACAGCTTGAGCTCGCGCTCGGCCGCCTCCGGGCTGTCCGAACCGTGGATCAGGTTGAACGAGTTGCTCACCCCGAAATCGCCGCGGATCGTCCCCGGATTGGCCTTGCTGCCAAACGTCGCACCCATCATGTTCCGCGCGATCCCGATCGCTCCGTTGCCCCGGACCGCAAGCACCACAACCGGCGAGCTGGTCATGAACTTCACCAGGCCCGCATAGAACGGCTTCGCCTTGTGCGCCTCATAGTGTGTG
The DNA here is from genome assembly GCA_018242625.1 of Planctomycetota bacterium. Taxonomy (GTDB): domain Bacteria; phylum Planctomycetota; class Phycisphaerae; order Phycisphaerales; family UBA1924; genus JAFEBO01. The sequence continues at coordinate 198,658 of JAFEBO010000012.1, read as the reverse complement.
GCCGCAAGCTGCTGGCTGATCTGCATCAGCTTCATACCCACAACCTGCAGACCCTTGTCCTCAAAGCGGCTGATGATGCGTCCGGAGAGCCCCCGCTGAACGGCGTCGGGCTTCAGAATGATGAGCGTCGTTTCCATCGCAAGACTCCTCGATAAATTAGGGGCCAATAGTAGCCTTGGAGCCGCCGCACGCTCCGGTTTGCCCGAAAACAGGCCGTTGACTCTTTTGAATCTGTGGCGGCCCGCTCAGCGGGTCTCATGCAATCCCACTCCCCGCAAACAGTCCGCTTTGTTCCTGCCAGGGTTGTCTCCAGCGACCCGCCTCAGGGATGGCCCGCCGCATTCAAGTCCGCCGCGCCGCTCTCCGAAGCCGCCAGCGCCGACAGCGTGCACGCACAGTTAATCAGCCCGATGTGCGAATAGGCCTGCGGAAAATTCCCCATCGCAACGCCGTGCCGCGGATCCCATTGTTCCGCCATCAACCCCGTCGGCCCCTGCAGCTTCAGATACTCCTCAAACATCGCCCGCGCCGACTCCACGCGCCCCGTCATCGCCAGCGCCTCGATCATCCACGCCGTGCAGAGCAGAAACCCGCCCTCAATCCCCGTCAATCCATCGTCGTACAGATACCGCCGAACCACGTTCTCTTCCTGCAGCTCCCGCTGAACCGCCAGCACCGTCGAGACATACCGGTCGTCCTTCGGTTCCAGAAAACCGCACAGCCCCATCACCAGCACCGCCGCGTCAATCTCGCTCCCATCGAGGTGTGCCGCAAAGTACCTCTTCTCAGCGTTCCACGACCGCGCCAGCGTCTCCTGCCGGATCCTTTCCGCCAATTCGTCCCACGCCGGCCGACGTGCACCCAGCACCAGTTCCGCCACCGTGCTCGCCCGACGTAGCGCCAGCCAGCACATGACCCGCGAATGGGTGTGATGCCGCTTGGGTGTTCGCACTTCCCAGATCCCATGATCCGGCTCCGACCAACGCAACGCCACCGCCTCCGCCATCACGCTCGCCAGCCGCCAGTATTCAGGCGTCACCGGTGCGCCCGCCTCCGCAACCTTCGCGACCGTGTCCACGATCGGCCCGAACACATCAAGCTGCACCTGGTGCGCCGCCGCGTTCCCGATCCGCACCGGCCCGCTCTCGAGATATCCACCCATCTGCGGCAGCGAGCCCTCCGACCCCAGCTCCCGTCCCGCCAGCGAGTAAATCGGCCTCAGTTTCTCCGGCGATTCCAGCTGATCAATCACCCCGCACACCCAGTCCAGCAGCTTCACCGGCATACCCGTATTGCCCAGTCGCAGCAGCGCCTGCACGGCATAGCACGCGTCGCGCGGCCAGCAGTACCGATAGTCCCAGTTCCTCTCTCCCCCGATCGGCGCCGGCAGACTCGTTGTCGACGCCGCGGCAATCGCGCCCGACGGCCCGTACATCAGCGCCCGCAACGTCAAAGCGCTCCGCTTCACCGCCGCCTGCGCCACCGTCGGCAGCTTCAGGCTCGACGACCACGCACTCCAGTACTGCGCCGTCCGCGCCCGCCGCGTCGACTCCTCTTCGGTCGCCCGGAAAGAGGCAACCCCGTACCGAAGCTCCAGCACATACGGCTTCTCACGCGGCTCCAGGATCGCGGTTGCACGCGGCCCGCTTCCCGTCCGCTCGATCGTCCACTCCACCTCCGGCGAGTACAGGCTCACCGGATCGGCCCACTCGCCGATCTCGATCCCATCACGCCGCTCGATCAGCGAAACCGGCCCGCGCCCGAAATCGGGCCGGAACGAAAAGTCCACCCGCACCCGCGCCCTCGCCAGCACGACTCGTACAAGATCCGTCCGCCCCGCCCGCTGAAACGGCCGTCCCTCACCGCAGTCAAAGTAATCCGTGACATCCGCCTCCGGCCACGATGTGCGAACCACCAGCGAGTCGCCCACATACGCCTGGCGCGCAGCGCCACTGGGCTTCTCGGGAGCGATCGCAAACCGCCCGTGCCGTTCGTCCCCCAGCGTGAATCCGAAGACCGACGGCGAATCCAGCCGCGGCAGACAGAGCCAGTCGATCGAACCCTCCGGCGATACCAGCGCAGCGGTACGCTGATCCGCCAGAAGCGCGTACTGCTGAATCGGAACCGCGCGCTGCCCCGCCAGAAACGCCTTCCTCGCGTCCGCAAGCTCCCGCAGCACCCGGCCCACCTCCGCCACTCCCGCGACCCGCCTGCCCGCCGCGCTCGGACCCGGCCCCACCTTGATCCCGACGTCCTGCGGAGTCAGCGCCGAAAACGCCGCCTCATCGGTCACATCATCGCCGAGAAATACCGTCCGCCTCGCTCCCGTGCGCATCCGCAGCCAGTTCAGCCGCCATCCCTTGTCGGCATCCACCACAACAAACTCGCTCAGCTCGATCCCGTTCAGCCGCTTGGCGCCCGGGAATCGCTGCGCAACCGCTTCAATTTCCACCAGCAGCCGCGCGAGATCCCCCCGCTCGACCGCGCGGTAGTGCAGCGCCACGCTGTACGGCTTGGTCTCCGCCATCGCGCCCCGGTACCGCTCCGCGATCTCGCGGCACTGTTCGGTCACAAGCTTCAGAGTCCGCTCCTGCTCGTCCGTCAGGGTCGCCCATGTCCCGCCCCCTTCCGCGCCGTGGCTTCCGAAAAGCCACACCCCCGGCGTGTCCGGCACTTTCATGGACAGATCGGCCAGCGCACGCCCGCTCACAATCACGCCGAAGGTCCGCGGCAGCGCCGCCAGCTCCGCGAGCGCATCCAGTGATTCGCGGTGAACCCGCGCATCCGGCGGCGTCGGCGCCAGTTCCGCAAGGGTCCCGTCAAAGTCGGTCGCAACCAGCAGAATCGGTGCCGCCGCCAGACTCGCGATGTCGCCCGTCAGGTCCGTCATCCCGCAAGAGCCTCTAGGAAAGTGTCCGCCCATTCAAAAACATCGTGCCGCCGCACAATCGTTCGCAGGATCGACATCCGCCGACGAGCCTCCCGCTTGGGCATCGCCAGCGCCGCCTCAAACGCCTGCGCCATCCCCTCGATGTTCCTCGGATTTACGATCAGCGCCTGCCTCAGCTCGCGGGCCGCTCCCGCAAATTCGCTCAGCACCAGAACCCCCGTGTAGTCCGATCTGGTCGCGACAAACTCCTTGGCCACAAGGTTCATCCCGTCTCGCAGCGGCGTCACCACCATCACGTCCGCGGCCCTGTAGTACGAGGCAAGCTGCTCCCGCGTAAATCCGCGACGGAAGTAGTGAACGGCCACCCGCCCCGGCTCACTGAACTCGCCGTTGATCCGCCCCACAAGCTGCTCGATCCTCACCCGCATCTGCCCGTACTCGTGCACCGGTTCCCGGCTCGGCGAAGCTATCTGGATGAACACGCAGTCCGTCACCTTCGTGCGCTTGGACTTCAGCATCGCCTCGAACGCGAGCAGCCTCAGGTCGATCCCCTTGGTGTAGTCCAGCCGGTCGACGCTCAGCAGAATCTTCCGCCCCGCACCGATCCGCCTCCGAAGGAGCGAAGCCTCCCGCAGCGCCTCCGGCGTCGCCGCGGCATTCGCGAACCAGTCAAAGTCGATCGAGATCGGGTACGAGCCCACGCGGATCTTCCTGCGGTCAAACTCCAGCTCCGAGTCGGTTCCCTCCGCACGCGTAAATTCACGGGCCGCCCGCGAAAAATTCCGGGCCGACGCCTGCGTCTGGAATCCCACCACGTCCGCCCCAAGCAGGCCTTCCAGGATCTGCTCCCGCCATGGAAGCCACGCGAATAGCTCCTCCGGCGGGAACGGAACGTGCAGAAAAAAGCCGATCGCGACATCGGGTCTCATCATCCGCAGCATCGACGGCACGAGTTGCAGGTGGTAATCGTGCACCCACACAAGGCCGTTCCGGGGCGCAACCGCCGCCGCCGCCTTCGCATACCGGTGGTTCACCACCACGTACGGCCGCCACCAGCTGTGATCAAATTCCGGCGTCCGGATCGCGTCGTGATAGAGCGGCCAAAGGGTCCGATTCGAGAGCTGGTTGTAAAACCCTTCAACCTCCGCCTCCGAGATGTGCACCGGCTGAATCCGGAATCCTTCGAAGCTGAACGCGCGCCCCGCCGCCCGGGAGTTGCCCGACCAGCCCACCCACGCCCCGCCCCGCGCCTTGAGCGTCGGTACCAGCGCCGTCACCAGCCCGCCCGGGTTCTCCACCAGCTTGTCTCCCACCCGATGCACCGGCAGTCGGTTCGCCACGATCACAATCGGTCGGGGTCTTCGCAAGCTCTACCTCCAGGTTACTCGGATGCGCCGCCGGTTTGTGCCGCCCCAAGGTGCGAAGGCACCGCCGGCGCCGCTCACGTCACGGCCGCATCCGCCGGACGATCGTTTCTCGGACCGACCGCACCATAGCTTCGAAGAGTGCGCTCTGCACCGTCTAAAGCGAATATGAGAGCGTGCTCATCTTTATCTCCGCTCGCGGTTGGTGCAATGCTTGCAACCCACCACCACGCGCGTCATGGTTCATTGGACACCTCACCGTGTCAGGAGAGAGAGAACCATGAAGAATTGTCACAAGGCGATCGTCGCGGGTATGTTGGCCGCCCTTTCGGGAATGGCTTCGGCGGACATGCTCTCGTTCCACATCACGGCCGACAACCACTACGCGCTCTATTCGAGCGCCGCAGGTGTATACAGCTACCACGGCGGAAACGAACTCGGCTCCGGCGGCAACCCCGGCGCGTACAACTGGTCGCTCCCCGAAACGTACCTCATCAACGGCGGCGACCGCATCTTCATCGCCGCCTGGTCCGACGATTCGGTCGCGCAGGGTGTGCTCGCCCAGGTCATGAACCTCAGCACCCAGCAGTCGCTCGACTCGGGCAGTCCCGCATGGATGGTCTACCACACCGATGTCAATCGCGGCGATAACGATCCGCACCCGTCCATCGAAGAGATCGCCGGCCACGTGCTCAACGCCGACACCTTCAGCCTCTGGGAGACGCCCTACGTCGGCGAGGCCAACGGCACCCAGCCCTGGGGCACCGTCCCCGGCATCGGCGATCAGGCCCGCTGGATGTGGCTCAACACTCCCGGCGATGATGATCCGCTCCGCGGCGGCTCGGCCGCCGGCGAGATGCTGATCTTCAGCATGCAGGTTCCCACTCCCAGCTCCCTCGCCCTCGCTGGCCTCGGCGGACTCTGCGTCATGCGTCGCCGGCGCTCCTGATCCAAACGTCAATTCGGAACACACAACTCCGGATACGTGCCGGAGTTGTGTCTTTGTATGTTGGCAGCAGCACGCGATTGGTCGTTCTGATATATTGGGTGTGGAGAACATCACACTATGAAGAAAGGCATCGTCATCGGCGGCGTGGTTGTTGCGCTGATCATCGCAGGCAGTATCGCGCAGACAATGAAAATGAGCCGGGTGGCCGCGCCCGCGGCCGCACGCCCCGCCTCCGACTGCGAACTCCCGGAGGAAATCAACGCGGCCGTTCTTGTCGCAATGTCGGGCAGCAGCAAGGAAGACGTCCGTTCGGATCTTCAGACCATGATCGGCTGCATGGTTCCAAAGTCGGGCTGGACGGGTCAGATCACGAATGTGGACGGGAACTCCATCCGCTTCGAGTACGGCACCGGCATCTCGGCCTACACCGTCGTTGTCCTTATGAAGGATGTCCAGGGCCTCGCGCCCGGCACCAGCCTGCGCTACCGCGGCCGGCTCGACGGCGCATCCGCAAAGGTCGTCATGGGCAACGTGCTGAGCAGGGTCGACCTGAGCGACGGTGAAGTCGTGCGCGAGTAGCCCGGCACCCCGTCGCACCCGGCGATTTCGTCTGCTACATTGTCGCCCATGCAGCAAAGCCCAGCCGTTCGCGCCCCCGGCACACTCCTCGGACACCCCATCGGCCTGTTTCTGCTCTTCATGGTCGAGATGTGGGAGCGGTTCAGTTACTACGGCATGCGCGGACTGCTCGTGCTTTACCTCGTCCGCAGCGTGACGGGGGATGAGAATCATTTCAACCCCGGACGCGGCTGGACGAAGCAGGAGGCTTCGACCCTTTACGGCTTCTATACCGGCATGGCCTATCTGCTTCCCATAGTGGGAGGCATCCTGGCAGACAAGCTGATCGGCACACACCGCTCGATGGTGGTCGGAGCGCTGGTCATCATGCTCGGCCACATCGTGCTTGCCATCTCTGGCTTCGGAGATATGGCACACAACCAACTCGGCATGTCCGTCTTCATCTTTGGACTCGCACTCATCGTCATCGGCACCGGCCATTTCAAACCCAGCGTTTCGGTCATGGTCGGACAGCTCTATAAGAAGGACGATCCCCGCCGTGACGGGGCCTTCACCATCTTCTACATGGGCATCAACTTGGGCGCTTTCCTCTGCGCATTCGTCTGCGGTTCTCTGGGCGAACTCGTTGGGTGGCACTGGGGCTTCGGATCGGCCGCCGTCGGAATGGGTATCGGGCTTCTGATGTATCTCTCGCTCCGACCTAAGTACCTCAAGGGAATCGGCGACGTTGGCTCCGGCGAAGCCGCCCAAAACTGCCAATTCTGCGAATATCCGATCGACGGTCTCCCGGGAACCGCTTGCCCCGAGTGCGGCAAGGAAAACCATGTCGTCAACGGCGCCGTCAAGCTGACGCCGCCCGATCCCGCCGCCACGACCCGGAAGGCGATTCTGATCATGATCGTCGGCGTCATCCTCGCCGCGCTTTTCGGTGCGGCGTATCACGCCGGGATCGTCACACAGTTCGGCAAGATTCTGACCCCAACCGCCATCGCCGCCGTGGGGCTTGTCCTGCTCGGCTTGGCCGCCTGGTTCGTGGCCATCCAAAAGCCCGGCGATCGCGGACCAACCGCATCCATTTTTATCTTCATGTTCTTTAACGTCTTTTTCTGGATCGCCTTTGAGCAGGCCGGCTCCAGCGTCAACCTCTTTACCGAAGAAAAGACCAACCGATTCCTGTTCGGATGGGAAGTCCCCGCGACGTGGTTCCAGTCCGTCAACGCCGGACTGATCTTCATTCTGGCTCCGATGTTCTCCGCTCTCTGGCTTGCTCTGGGCCGTCGGAATCTGAACCCGAGTCAGCCCATGAAGATCGCGCTCGGTCTCTTCTTCGTCGGATTCGGCTACATATTCATGGTCTGGGCCGGCCGGATCGTGAGCGTTCCCGCCGCCAAAGCTTCCATGGCGCTCGTGCTGCTCATGTATTTCTGGCACACCGTCGGCGAACTCTGCCTTTCGCCCACCGGGCTTTCTTATGTCACCAAGGCCGCCCCCGTCCGCTTCGTCTCCTTGCTCATGGGAATCTGGTTTGTCTCCAGCTTCATCGCAAATCTGGGCGGCGGTCTGATCGCCGCCCAGGTCGAGAAGATCGAAAAGGGCGAAATCCGCATGCCCTGGAATCTCGGCGGTCAGGCCGACTTCTTCATGCTCTTCGTCGTCGTAAGCATCGGCGCCGCCGTGGTGATCGCCGCACTCACGCCGCTCTTTAAGAAACTCATGCGGAATCCCAACGACTGATCCCCGCGGCCCTTCCGCGCAATCCATACCTGCTACCCTCCCCGCCCTATGCAAAAGTACCTCACCGAACTTGTCGGCACGTTCCTCTTTGTCCTCTTGATCTCTCACGCCGTCAACGCCGGGGCGCCGCTCGCCGCCCTGTTTGTCGGTCTCGCTCTGATGGCTCTCGTCTACATGGGGGGCTGGATCTCCGGCGCCCACTACAACCCCGCCGTCAGTCTCGCGGCACTCATCCGCGGTGCGCTCCCGGCGAAGGACTTCGTTCCCTACGTCCTGGCGCAGGTCGTCGGCGGCGCGGCGGGCGGGCTTGTTGCCTCCCGCATCTTCATGCGCACCTTTATGCCCGCGCCGGGCAAGGACGCTTCGCTCCAGGCCGCGCTTGCCGCCGAATGCATCTTTACGTTCATGCTCGCCCTTGTTGTGCTGAACGTCGCGACCACAAAGAAAACGGCGGGCAACTCGTACTACGGGGCCGCCATCGGCATGACCGTCGCCACCGCCGCCTACGGCGCCGGCGGCATCAGCGGAGGCGTGTTCAATCCCGCCGTCGCGATCGGCGCCTTTGCCGGCACGGGCGGCAACTTCCCGTCGTACCTCGCCTATTACATCCTCGTCCAGCTCCTGGGCGCCGCGATCGCCGCGATCTTTTTCAAGATCCAGTCCCGCAACCAGGAGTGACGTTGACCGGCGCTGTAGAGTCTCCCCATGGCCGATCAGGGTGATTACGACCGCGTGCGGCGTCCGGGTATCCGAATCCCGCCGCGTCTTCTCATTGCCGGATTCATCGCCCTGATCACGGTCGTTGGCTATTTCGCCAACTCCTCCAAGAACACGCTCACCGGACGGACCCAGCACATCGCCATCACCCCCGAGCAGGAGGTCGCGCTCGGTCTGCAGTCCGCGCCCGAGATGGCCCGTCAGTTCGGTGGCCTGAGCGCAGACCGCCAGGCCACCGGCCGGGTGCAGAAGATCGGCTCCGCCCTGGTCCGCTCGCTCCCGGCGGAAGCGACCGCCTATCCGTTCGAATACCACCTGCTGGCGGATCCAAAGACGGTCAACGCCTTCGCCCTGCCCGGAGGCCAGATCTTCATCACCGAAGCTCTGTACTCGCGTCTTGAATCCGATGGTCAGCTTGCCGGGGTCCTGGGTCATGAAACGGGGCACGTGCTCGCACGCCACTCTGCCGCCCAGATGGCCAAGAGCCAGCTGACGCAGGGGCTCGCGCAAGCGGTGGGGGTCGCCGCCTCGGATTCCGCGCAGGGCGCGCAAAACGCGGCGCAAATCGCCCAGGCGGTAGGGGGGTTCATCAATCTCAAATACGGGCGCGACGACGAGATCGAGGCCGATCTGCTCGGCCTGCGCTTCATGCAGGCGGCCGGTTACGACCCCCGATCCATGGTCCGCGTTATGGAAATCCTCCAGGAAGCCTCCGGGGGGTCGGGCGGCGGCAAACCGGAGTTCATGAGCACGCACCCCGATCCCGGCCATCGCATCGAACGGATCAAGGCATGGATCCAGGAGACGTTCCCCGGCGGGGTCCCGTCCGGGCTGGCCAAGTAACCGGAGTGTCCTTGGTGGCACGCCCCTCCGGGGCGTGATCCGGAGATATTCGCGCCTCCCGCTTCGGAGAAGCTGGCCACGAAACCCTTCGGCCTCTGATCGATGTAGAATCGGCCGTCGTTCACGCAGCCAAGGAGGGCAGCGATGTCGGATTCCGCGCTTCTCGAAGACCCGTCCACGGGTGCTACCAAGCCCAAGACTATGAAGAGCAAGCAAGCCCCACGCGCCACGGCCGAATCGATGGCCGCGAAGCAGCGTGATATTTCCGTTTCGGAGTTCTTTGCCAAGAACCGGCACCTGCTCGGCTTCGACAATCCGCGCAAGGCGCTTCTGACCACCGTCAAGGAGGCCGTTGATAACTCGCTCGACGCGTGCGAGGAAGCGGGCATCCTTCCGGACATCACGGTGATCATCGAAGACCTGCAGCCGGATCGGCCCGCGAGCGCCAAGTCCGGGCGCTACCGCGTCACGGTTGTTGACAACGGCCCGGGCATCGTGCGCAAGCAGGTCGAGAACATCTTCGGGCGTCTGCTCTACGGCTCGAAGTTCCACCGGCTCAAGATGAGCCGCGGGCAGCAGGGAATCGGAATCTCCGCCGCCGGCATGTACGGCCTGATCACGACCGGCAAGCCGATGGTGATCCACACCAAGCCCAGCGCCAAGTCTCCGGCTCACCACATCGAGCTGGCGATGAACACCAAGACGAACCGGGCCGAAGTGACCGAGGATTCTGAAACCAAGGACTTCCCTCCCGCCCGGTTCGGGCAGCTCACTTCGGGCACCCGTGAACTGGTCGACAAAGGCGAATTTCTCTCCCCGGCGACGTACACCACCGGCACGAGCGTCAGCATCGAGCTCGACGGGCGCTACCAGAAGGGCCGGGGCAGCGTCGATGAATTCCTGGAACTGACCGCGATCGCGAATCCGCACGCCCGCTTTACCTTTGTGCCGCCGAGCAAGGCGAGCGATGAGGAGGAAGATGTGCCGCTGCTGAGGCGCGGGAAGAAGGCGGAGGAAAAGAACGCGCCGGCCGACGCTGTCGGCTCCGAGAAGGATTCCCCGGGAGAGGGCCAGCCCCCCAAGCCCATTGAGCCGCAGGTCACCACCGAGACCGGCGGAGTCATGGTCTTTCCGCGTGCGGTCGAAGAGCTTCCGGCCGAGACCAAAGAGATTCAGCCTCACCCGCGCGGCATCGAGCTTGGCATCCTGCTTCAGATGCTGAAGGAAGCCGAGATCGAAAAGCCGGGCTACACCCTCTACAACTTCCTCCAGGACAAGTTCAGCCGCGTGAGCGCGGGCTCCGCGAGCGCATTCTGCGAAAAGATCGGCGTGACCAGCCGCACCAAGGTCGCTGACGTCGATCACGACACCGCAGAGAAGCTCTTCCGGGAGTTCCAGGATTCGAAGCTGCCCCCGCCTCCCACAGACTGCCTCGCCCCCATCGGCGTGCAGCAGCTGCTCAAGGGCATGTTCAAGGGCGTCCGGGCGGAGTTTTACGCCGCGAGCAGCCGCGAGGCGGCGGTCTACCGCGGAAGGCCTTTCCTGATCGAGGCCGCGATCGCCTTCGGTGGTGAGCTGTCCGCGGACGAGCCCTGCCGCGTGATCCGCTTCGCCAACCGCGTCCCGCTTCTCTTCCAGCAGAGCGCGTGCTCGAGTTTCAAGGCGGTGATCGAGACCAACTGGCGGAATTACGACCTGCAGCAGCCGCGCGGCGCGGTGCCGGTCGGGGCGCTTGTGATCATGATCCACATGGCGAGCGTGTGGGTGCCGTTCACCAGCGAGAGCAAGGAAGCGATCGCCGATTACGACGAAATCCGCAAGGAGATGAAGCTCGCGCTGATGGAGTGTGGGCGCAAGCTCGGGTCGTACCTGAACAAGCGGCTCAAGATGCGCCGCGAATCGGAACGCCGCGACATCTTCGAGCGCTACATCGGAGAGATCGCTAATGCCTGTAACGCCATCAACGGGGTGGACGCCAAGAAGCTATACGAGGCGATGCTGGTGCAGGCCCGCAAGCGGACCGCGATCGCGGACCTTCAACTCGACGACGAGGGTAAGAAGGTCAAAGAGCCCGACCCTGCGGACCAGGAGGGCGTGATCATCGTGGAGCAGGCCGCCAATCTCGCCCCGGCGGAACCGGCGCCCGTTGCGTCCCCGGCGAAGGCAACCAAAGCCGAGAAGGCGGCGAGCGACCTGGGCAAGCGTGCGAAGAAGAAGGGTGAGGCCGAACAGCCCACGCTCATTGCGGCTGCCGCCAAGCCGTCGCGGAAAGTGGAAGCCAAACCGTCGAAGAAGTCGGCAAAGACCGAGCCGCCCCCAGCCCGACTCCCATCCCAGCCCCCATCCCGGCCCCCCTCCCAGGCCCCATCCCGCCCGACGCCCCCGGCCGCGGCCCCGGGCAAGAAGCCCAAGCCGAAGATGCGTCTGGAAAACGGTAAGCTCGTGCCCGTGGACGAGCCGGGACTTTTCTAAGCGGCGGCGGAGATCATGCGCAAAGGTCGATTGTCTTTCGTGATTCGTGGATGCGCGCTCGCCGGAGCGCTCGGGTCGCTGGTGGGCTGCCTGGCGCCTCCCGGCCTGATGGGTCCTGGAATCGGCAATGTCAAGCCCGGGATGAAAGTGCGCGGGCCGGGCGCGGACGGAACAGAGGATGTCACCGTTCTTGAACTGCAGATGCGGCTCTTTGACCTTGCGGATCTCTGGGCGAGCCTGGTCAAGAGCGTCTGCGATCCGGTTGTTGCGGACGCGAAGAGCCAGAGCACCCGCAGTGCCGTGATCCAGATGAAGCTCCGCGCGACCACATCGGGCTATGCGATCGGTGCCTCGCCGGACCCGGTGGGCGGGATCCTTGACATGATGGTGCTCAGCCGCCTCTTTCACATGGCGACCCAGGAGGGCACCCGTCAGTATCAGGATCTTGGCGGCGCTGCGCCGATGGTTGCGGCCGGCATGGCGGAAGCGGACGAGACTATCTGGAAGAGCGCCGGGAGCATGCTGACCAAAGAGCAGCAGGCCAAGCTCGAGGCGAAGATCGACCAGTGGTACAGGGCGAATCCCAACATCACGTTCGTTTCGTTCGCGCGGCTGAACGACATCGATTCGGTCTTCGACGCCAACCTCGAGCGTGAGGTCAATCAGTCGCAGGGCCTGATGCAGGTGCTGGACGCGGCCCTGCAGTCGGCCGAGGAATACAGGTTGCTGGGGGAGCGGTCCCTCTGGCTGGCGGCGCGGGCTCCGGTCCTGATCCGCATGAGCACCGAGGCGACGCTCCAGACAGTTGTCGATGAACCCATGGTCGGCGATGCGCTGGTTTCATTCGACCAGATGCCAAAGGTCGTGAGCCGACTGATCACCAGCATCGACGGGCTGCCCACGATGCTCAACGAGCAGCGTGCCGAGATCGTTCAGGCGATTGATTCGGCGTCCCGCTCGCTCGAGCCGCTGGTGCGGGAATCGCACGCCGTGGTGGATCGGACGAGCGAAGTCCTGAAGGAGGCCAGGGCGCTCGCGGCCGAACCGAACGCGAGCGTGGTCGCGGCGGCGTCTGCTGCAAAGGACCTCAGGGAAGCGGCGCAAACGATCGATGCGCTCGCGCTGCGCTTTGCCCCCGAAGCCGGAAAAGGCGGCAAGGACTCCGGGCAGACCGTGGCCGATCTGGCAAGGGCGGCTGAACAGCTTAATGCGGCGATGACAACGCTGAGCGTTCTGACGAGCAACTCCAAGGAGTCTCCCATTGCGGAAATCTCCAAGCTGGCCGACCTGAAAGTCGCCATGGCCGAGCGAGCGGGGCAGGATCTGATCAATTACGCTTTCTGGCGGCTGGTGATCCTTCTGGTCGGCGCCTTTGGGCTGCTGGTTGCCTACAGGGCGTTGACGGGCCGGTCCGTCAAGGGATGAATGTCGCGGCAATGATGATTTGTGGTTCGGGCCATGGGTCATCTTGGCGTTTGGGCCGGCATGTACGCACTCGCGGCGTTTGTCTGCCTGTCCCAGCTTGTGGGGACGGCGTTGTGGTTCGGGTTGCCGCGCTGGGACGCGATGCTGTGCGTGCTGATCACGGGTATCGCGGTGTACGGGCTCGACCGGGTAAAACTCGCCGGCGAGTGGATTGATCCGGCGGACATCGCTGCGCAGCCGGAGCGGTATGAGTTTTTGCGTCGGACACAGCGGACTGTGCGATTCACGGCGGCGGTGCTGCTGGTTGCCGCCGGGTGCATCGGCGCGCGTGTGAGCTGGCTTGTGCCCTTGCTTGTTCTGTTTGGGGCTGTGGGAACCGTGGCGTATGCGCCGTGGCCCCGGCGGGGGGCGGCAAGGCTGAAGGATCGGCTTTGGCTGAAAAACGCCTATGTCGCGGGGGGTATGAGTCTTTTCTCGCTTCTGATGGCCGTTCTTTCGGCGGATGGAGAGCGATGGCGCATGGGGTTGCTGGAGAATCCTGCTGTCTTTGCGGTCGGGGCGGCCGTGGTGGGGCTGCGGGTCTTCCTTGATGCGGCTCTCTGCGATATCGATGATGAAGCGACGGATCGCGCGTACCGCACCCGGACCTTTGCGACGGCGGTTGGGTCCGGATCGGTCTGGAACTGGGCGGGCCTGGGAAGGATGGGGTTGGCGGCGGGGCTGCCGTTTCTGAGCGTGCTGCCGCCGCTGGCGCGGATCGCATGGAGCGCCGCGATGTTGCTGGGGATGGCGGCGCTTCGGTGGCGGCGGCCGGTGCTGATCCGTGATACTGTCGACGTGCGGTTTTTGCCGGAAGCACTGTTCGTGGCCGCGGTCCTGGCGGCGGTGCGGACACAAAGTTCGTAGGCTTGGGAGGATTTCATGCGGTACCTCGGCGCTCTGATCGCGACCTTTTTCTTTTCTCACCTGGGGTGTGCTGCCGTGCAGACCAAGGCCATCGAGTACAAGGACGGGGACCTGGTGCTGCAGGGATTCCTCGCCTGGGACGATTCGGTCGCGACCGAAAAGACTCCGGCGCCTGGAGTTCTGGTGTGCCCGGAGTGGTGGGGCGTCAATGACTATTCGCGGTCGCGTGCGAAGCAACTGGCCGAGCTTGGGTACGTGGCCTTCGCGATCGACATGTACGGCAAGGGCAAAGTAACAACGGATCCAAAGCAGGCGGGGCAGTGGGCCGGTGAGGTGATGAAGGATGAAAAGGTCCGGCGTGCCCGCGCGACGGCCGGGCTGAAGGTGCTGCTGGACCAGAAGATGGTGGATACCGCCAAAGTCGCGGCGATCGGGTATTGCATGGGGGGCACGGCCGCGCTGGAGCTCGCGCGGACGGGGGCGGACCTCAAGGCGGTCGTGGCGTTCCACGCCTCGACGTACACGGCGCAGAACCCGGCGGACAACAAGAACATCAAGGGGACGGTGGTGGTCTGCCAGGGCGCGGACGACACGTTTGTGCCGGCCGGAGAGGGCGAGAAGTTTAAGAAGCAGATGAAGGAAGCGGGCGTGGACTACGTGCTGGTCGAATACAGCGGCGCGGTGCACGCGTTTACGAATCCCGACGCCGGCAGTTTCAAGCTGCCGGGTGTGGAGTACAACGCAAACGCGGATCAGCGTTCGTGGGCGGAGATGAAAGAAGTGTTCCGGGAGAAGCTCGGCACCAAGTCGGGTAAGTGAACAGACCAATTGCGATCCATGCTTTCAAGGAAGAACCCATGGCGAAGGCGAAGGACAAACCGTCGGCGAAGCTGAAAGAACGCGACAAGCGGACGCTTTCGAAGATCGTGGAGCTTGCGGACGACGTGTCGAAAAAGACGCTCGGGGGCAAGGAGCCGGTCTTCCATATCCCAACGCGGACGAAGTCGAACACGCTCTGGAACAAGAAGCGCGGGATCCTGGAGATGGGGGACGGCAAGGCCGATCGGCCGCTCTTTGATCTCAAGACGGCCAAGCAGTTCATGCAGACGATGCTGCACGGGAGCACGATCAAGGACCTGATCGATTCGGGAAAGACATCGAGCCTCCGCGGTGTTTTCTACAAGGCCAAGCACACCGTTGCGGGGACGAAAGAGAACACCTTCGACACGCAGGAGGAGTCGGACCCGATTCTGGAAGATCTGGAGGTGACGCTGGGGGCGCTGCGCGAAGAGCTGCACATCTTCGCGGAGAACCGCGGGACGCTGGTGGGCAACATCACACTGGTCGACCGGGGCGATGAGATTGACGGGCGGCGGATGGGTTCGGGCGGGTGGGGAATCCCATCGATCGTCGAGCCGGATGTGATCCAGTTCAAGAAGTGCGAAGCGAAGTTTGTGCTGCACGTCGAGAAGGGCACGGTCTGGAACCGGTTTAACGAAGACCGGTTCTGGGAAGAGAACAACTGCATTTTGACGCACGGCGCGGGGCAGCCTCCCCGCGGATGCCGGCGGCTGCTGCAGAGGCTCAACCAGGAACTGAAACTGCCGATCGTCTGTGTGCTCGATTGCGATCCCTGGGGGCATTACATCTACAGCGTCATCAAGCAGGGCTCGATCTCGCTGGCGTTCGAGTCGTCGCGGCTTGCGATCCCGGACGCGAAGTTTCTGGGCATCCGGGCCAAGGACTATGAGGAATGCGACCTGGGCGAGGCGGTGAAGATCGATCTGACGGAGAACGACGTCAAGCGGGCGAAAGAGATCGCCGCGTACCCGTGGTTCGAGGGGCACAAGGGCTGGCAGAAAGAGATCCAGGGCCTTTTGAACAACGGCTTCAAAATGGAAGTTGAAGCGATGATCAACAAGGGCATCAGCTACGTCACGGAGGAGTACGTGCCCGAACGATTGAAGGCGAAAGACTGGCTGGACTAGTGCTGGTTCGGCCGGGCGCGGTCGCATCCGAGGAAGTGGGCTCGTGAGTTGCGGGCGGCGGGTCCGGAAGGCACGGACGCGCGGTCGTGGCCTGGGCGTGCGCGTTGAGATCAGGGTGCGACTGGGATTCGCTGGAAGTGCCGCGCGGGTTGTCTGCGCTGCCTTGCGCTGGGAGCGGAGCGGGCGCGGGGTTTGGTGCGGTGGGAAGCTCTGGTGATGATGAAGGGGAGCGCGGGGCGGGATTGTGACTGGGCCTTTGATCGGCTTTGGGGTCGGGCTTGAAGCTTGCGATGCGTGCGAGGATGCGTGCGGCGGTGAGGGCCACGTTGGCGGCGCGCATGTCTTGGCGAGCGTCGAACTCCGAGCCGTTCGGCTGAGAACAGATCAGGCGGAATTGATCGAGGACTCGGGCGGCGGTTTCGGCGGCAAGGGTCAACCTCGTGACGGCGAGCAGGCGGGTGCGACGGCCGATCGCGGATTGGACCGCGTCGAGCCTGGCGGCGATTTCGGGGCGGAGCATCCAGACGCAGAGGAGTTCGATGGAGGTTTCGAAGTCGGCGGCGATATTGGAGAGCGGGCAATCCGGATCGGCGAGGCGGTCGATGATCCCGGTGATGAGCGAGGGCTGGGGCCGGAATTCGAGAAGATCCCCGTGGGGCGTGTGGTGATCTACGGGCATGGAGCGGTCCTTTCGAGAGAATCGCGGTCGAGTTGTGTCCAGCCTAAACGATGATTTCGCGATTTCGGAAAGGTGCGGCGCTCTTGTGCGCACAGCGGCGCTTGTGAGGGGGACAAGGAGCGCATCGGTGCGCGGCGAAGTGCTGCAGTGAGATGGAGATATGAGAAACTGAAGAATCTGCTCGCGATTGATGGTGCGGGAGCACGATCGGGCGCACAAAGGCGCGGTTCGTGCATCGAGTGGTGGTTTTGAGAGGGGTGTAGTGGTCGGCGGCGGCGTGGTAAGCTCGTGCCTTATGAAGACGACGCCCGATGGGAAAATCCGCTGTCCGAAAGATGCGACGATCATGGAACGGATGTCGGTGGGGAGTGGGGACCTGGTGGTCGATCATTGTGGCCGGTGCGGGGCGATTTGGTTTGATGCGTACGAGCTGGATGCCGTTTTGAAAGCCAAGGACAAGGGCGTCGATCTTGGCGATATTGATTACGGGGCGGCGGGGCACGGGTATGAGTACAAGGTGCTGCGGGATGATTTCCTGGAGTGTCCGCGCGATCACACGAAGCTGGTGCAGGTGCCCGATCCGAGGCAGCCGCACGTGGTGATTGATATCTGCCGCACGTGCGGGGGGGTGCTTCTCGATTCGGGAGAGCTCAAGGATTTGAGCGAGTTCACGCTTGGGGAACGGATGAAGAGCTTCTTCCGGCTGAAGAAGGAGTGAGTGGGAGGGCGGCGCACACTTCAGGCGGCGGGCGTTGCGGCGGGTTTTCCGGAGGGCTGCGCGTGCGGATCGGCGTGGGGATAGCCGCGCGAGGCCCATGCGGCGACGATGGTGCCGAGCGCCGAGAAGAAGGCTCCGAGGAAGAACGAGGCTCCGGGTATGTAGGCGACTGCCTCTGGTGAGATGAAGTAACCAAAGACGCGGGTTGCGACGAGCGGGCCGATGATCTGGGCGATGCACTGGAGCGAGGTGAGGGCGCCCTGGATCTCGCCTTGTTCGTAGGGGCGGACGGTTTTGGTGATGATTGCCTGTGCGGCCGGCTGGGCGATGCCGCCCAGAGAGGCGAAGGCGACGATGACATAGATCATCCAGCCCTGCGGGGCGGCGCCGTAGCCGATGTAGGCGAGCACACCGATGCAGAGGCCGATGATGAGTGACTTGCGTTCGCCGAGCCAGGGGACGATCTTGCGGACGAGGCCGCCCTGCACGACGGCGGCGCCGACGCCGACGAATCCGAGCGAGAGTCCGACGGCGGCGGGGCTCCAGTCGTAACGGTGCTTGGTGTAAAGAACCCAGGTCATGTGGAGGCCGAACATGGCCAGGTTGAGCAGGAACATTGCGGCGGCCAGGCCGGCGACGGTGGGGTAGCGACCGAGGCCGAAGAGGGCGGCGACGGGGTTGGCGCGGGCGAGCTTGAGGTGCGATCGGCGCTCGGGCGGAAGAGATTCGGGCAGGACGAAGAGGCCGTAGAGCCAGTTGGCGAGCGAGAGCGAGCCCGCGACGTAGAACGGAAGGTGGATGTTGATCTGGCCGAGCAGGCCGCCTGCGAGCGGCCCGAGAATGAACCCGAGACCGAACGCGGCGCCGATCATTCCGAATGCCGCGGCACGCTTTTCGGGGGGCGTGATGTCCGCGATGTAGGCGTTGCAGACGGTCATGCTGGCGCCGGAGAGGCCGTTGATGGCTCGGGTGATGAAGAAGATCCAGAGCGTTGGAGCGAAGGCCATCGCGAAGTAGTCAAGACCCGAGCCGAGGATCGCGACGAGCAGGACTGGCCGGCGGCCAATGCGGTCGGAGAGCGCGCCGAGAAGAGGCGAGAAGAGGAACTGCATGATGGCGTAGGTGGCGGCGAGCCAGCCGACGATGTAGGCGGCTTCGGAGTCTGTGCCCCCTTTGCCGTTGTGGAGAAGCTGTTCGATGAGGCGGGGCGCGACGGGGATAAGGACGCCAAAGCCGAGCACGTCGAGCAGGAGCGTGAGGAATATGAAGCCGATGGCGGGGGTGCGTTTGGGCAAGGAGCACGAGGGTAGCGGGGGAGAAATTGCCAAAGGGCCAAAGAGCCAAAGAGAAGAAACGTTGTGCTGGAAGCTGCTGGACTTACCCGGGCAAAAAGAAAAAAGCCGCGGCGTGGTGGCGCTGCGGCGATGCTCCTCGAAAAGATCTGGTTGCGATAGCCGCGGTGGCCTAGGCCGCGGTATCGATCTGATTACCCTTAGAGGGATCGTCCTGGATGGGGGCGGGCTCGATTGCGGGGGCGGAGCCGCCGTGCCTGTGGTGGCCGCCCTTGTGCTTGGCGCCGCCCGCCTTGTGGGATGCGTCGATGGAGGCTTGGAACTTCGCGGTGTCGACTCCGTTGGCCTTGAGGACTCCGTCCACGGCGTTCTTGATGGTGGAGGTGTCGGGGCGCTGGCTGCCGCCGTTTTTGACGGCGTCGGCGATGGCCTGCTGGATCTGGGACTGGATGGTCTGGACCTGCGAGGGGTCGGCCCCGCCGGCCACGAGTGCCTTTTCGAAATCGGCGCGGCGCTGCTGGTCGCGCTGATCGTTCTGGCGCACGGCGGCGCTTGAAGTTGAGGAAGAGACTCCCGAGATCGTGGACATGGCCTATCTCCGTATGGGCCGGTTGGTTTGGCTCTCGCGAGGAGCATCCAAGCGGGAGCCGCGGCCTGTAAAGGAGATCGACGCAAAGGGCGGGCCGGAAGTGGAACGCGGAGGGATGGCGGGGCGAGACAGGTGCAATCAGGGACCATTCCGGACCCCGTATGGGGTGCTTTGCGGGGAAGAACTGCCCGGATCGGGGTGGGAGCGGGCTATTTGTCGGTCTTGCCGATTGTCAGTTGAACGCGGGAGGGGTGACCGAACCAGCCGTTTTCGCCGCCCGGGCCGGGGTATTGCTTTTCGAGGAGGGCAGCGACGTCGGCGATGTTGCCCCTGGCATCGACCCAGCCGCCGTTGATATCGGGGAAGTCGATGCAGCACTTTTCGCACTTCTCGGGGGAGGTGTATTTGATGGGGCACCAGAAGGACTCGACGTTGCGGAGCATTTCGCTGCCGAGGCTCCAGACGCCGGTCATCCAGTCGCAGTAGAGGCACCAGATGAGGTCGTAACCGACGAGTCCGCTGAACTTGTGGCGGCTGATATTGATCCACTCGTTGACGTTGTATTTGGGGAGGCGCACGAGCCAGTGGAGTGGCGGATAGAGGAGAATCTCGCCGAGGCGGATCATGGTGAAGAGCGGCACGGCGAGCGCGGTCCACCAGACGGCGGCGTGATTGCGGAACCAGCCGACGCGCCGGTTGAGCGTGCTGACGATGCGCGGGCCCTTGCGGATGCCCGGGTTCATGGCTTCGTGGATCCAGGACCAGAGGACGAGGGTGAGGGCCTGGGCGGCGATTGCGGCGGCGAGGTAGGCGGCGACGATGAGCCAGTCGCCCGTCGATTTGCCGTACGCGGGATGACGCCATGCGACGATGACCGCGGCGATCCATGCTCCGTGGGTGAAGTAGAAGACGACGAGGTCGAGCAGGTAGCCCTTGGCGCAAGCGTCGCAGATGGCGTTGCCGGCTTTGCCGAGGCGGGCGAGGGCGTGGAAGACGAGAGAAGAGGCGATCAACGCAGCCACGCAGGTGAGGAAGAAGATCAGAAGTGGGTGCATGCCGGAGCCTACCAAGATGGGCCGGGAACGGGCCGCAAGCGGGCCGAGAAGTTGCGGCACTTGGCGGATTGTTCTGTCGATATTCTTGAGCGAGTATGAAAACCAAAGCTGACATCGTGCGGGACTGGCTGGTGAGGTATACGGGGCGGTCGCTCGATGAGTGGGGGAAATACATCCTGCTGACGAACTTTCAGAGCTATGTAGAGGACTTTGCGAAGCGATTTGGCGTCGAGGTGACAGGGCGGGACCGGCCGATGCAGTCGGCGACGGGAAAGCCGGGCACGCCGGGTGCGAATCTCTCGATTGTGAATTTCGGGATGGGCTCGGCGATGGCGGCGACGACGATGGACCTTTTGAGCGCCGTCGAGCCGGAGGCGGTTTTGTTCCTCGGGAAGTGCGGGGGGCTCAAAAAGACGAAGCTGGGGGATTTTGTGCTGCCGATCGCCGCGATCCGCGGCGAGGGGACGAGTAATGAGTACATGCCTCCGGAGGTGCCCGCGCTGCCTTCGTTCCGGTTGCAGCGGGCGGTGTCGACGGCGATCGTGGAGCACAAGTGCGATTACTGGACGGGGACGGTGTACACGACGAACCGGCGTGTGTGGGAGCATGACGAGAAGTTCAAGGATTACCTGAGGCAGATCCGTGCGATCGGGATCGACATGGAAACGGCGACGCTGTTCATGGTGGGGTTTGTGAATTCGATCCCGAAGGGGGCGCTGCTCCTGGTGAGCGACAACCCGATGACGCCGGAGGGTGTCAAGACGGGAGAAAGCGACAGGCAGGTGAGCGAGAACTTCGTGAAGATGCATCTGGATATCGGGATCGATGCGCTGACGGATCTCCGGGATAGCGGGGAGAGCGTGAAGCATTTGCGGTATGAGTGAGGGGGAGATTGAGTCACTGGGCACGGGTGACGGGTCACTGGGGAAGAAGGAAAGAGGAAAAAAAGAGGAGAGGTGAGTGGAGTGGTGCAGAATCTGAGATTGGTGCAGGGGCTCTATGAGGCCTTTGGGGCGCGTGATCGCGAACGCATCTTGGAGATCATGCATCCGGAGATTGAGTGGATCCAGAACGAGGGTTTTCCGGGCGGCGGGCTGCACAAGGGCGCCGTCCACGTACTCGACGATGTTCTCTCTCAGTTTCGGCATGATTGGGACAATTGGCGGGCCCGGGTTACCGAGTGGCACGACGCGGGGGCGACCGTGATCGCGATCGGGGTGTATGAAGGGACGTACAAGGCGACCGGCAAGCAGCTCGTCGCCGCGTTTGCGCACGTGTACGACATCAAGGACGGCCGGGTCGTGCGATTTCGGCAGTTCACGGATACGGCTCTGATTCTGGAAGCCCGCCGGGGCGCCTGAGTCGAGCAGTTTCTTATATCCACGCTCGCCGATCGTGCGAATTTTCCCTGTGAGTCAGCGCGATGACCAGCCGACGCCAATCTCCGGTACAGCTGGATTTCTTCTCGCGCTCGCGTTGCTGGTGATCTGTATGCTGATCCCCGGTTACGGATCAACGTGAGGTGAGCGTCCACGGCGCAGGGCTTCCGGTCCGAGCAACTTCAGAGCAATATTGCGGTATGCTCTTCCACACCTTCGGAGCCACCGCCCCATGCGATCTCTTGCTGCCGCTCTCGCCCTTGCCTGCTCAGCTCTCGTGTTCGCCCAACCCACGGGCCCCAACCCGAATCCCACCACTCGCGGCTATTACCGCCAGCCCGCGATTCACGGGGACACGATCGTCTTCGTCAGCGAAGGCGATCTCTGGAAAGTTCCTGTTGCGGGCGGTGTTGCAACCCGTCTGACCTCGGGCTCCGGTGAGGAGGCCCACCCTGCCATTTCGCCGGATGGCAAGACGATCGCGTTTGTGGCGACGTATGAAGGGCCGGGCGAGATCTACACGATGCCGCTCGAGGGCGGATTGCCGGTGCGGCAGACGTATGGGGCGGCGCGGGTGAGCTTTGTCGGGTGGACGCCGGACGGGAAGATGATGTATTCGACCCGGGAGTTTTCGACGCTTCCGTCGTCGCAGCTTGTGGTGCTGGGAGCACGCGGGCGAGAGGCAAACGAAGCGGAAGCTCCGGCGGTTCAGCGTGTCCCGCTCTACGAGGCGGACCAGGGGAGCTACTCCGCGGACGGGAAGACGTTGTTCTTCACACGGCTGCCGTTCCAGGGGAGCAACACCAAGCGGTATCAGGGCGGGTTTATCCAGCAGATCTGGAAATACTCGGCGGGTGGGGCGGAGGCGGTGCCGCTCACGACGGATTATGCGGGTACGAGCAAGGAGGCGATGTTCTGGCAGGGGCGGGTGTACTTTGCGAGCGACCGTGATGGGGTGATGAATATCTGGTCGATGGACCAGGACGGGAAGGATCTCAAGCAGCACACGAAGCATGCTGACTATGACGTTGCTTCGCCGGAGCTGGATGCCGGGCGGATCGTGTACCAGCACGGGGCGGACATCTGGCTGCTGGATGTTGCGGCGGGGAAGAACGCGATTGTTCCGATCCAGCTTTCGAGCGATTTCGACCAGATGCGGGAGCTCTGGGTGAAGGACCCGGCGCGGTCGGTATCGAATTCGTCGCTCTCTCCCAACGGAGACCGGGTGGCGCTGACGGCGCGCGGGCAGGTGTTTGTGGCGCCGGCGAAGCAGGGGCGTTTTGTGGAGGTGACGAACAAGTCGGGAACACGATTCCGCGATGCGGTGTTCCTGCCCGACGGCAAGTCGCTGCTTGCTTTCAGCGATGCTTCCGGGGAGGTTGAGATCTGGAAGCTTCCGGCCAACGGCGTGGGCGAGCCGGCGCAGGTTACGACCGGCTCCGACATCCTTCGACTTGGCATTGTTCCGAGCCCGGACGGCAAGCTGGTGGCGCATACCGACAAGAACCAGAAGCTCTACCTGACGGATCTTGAGGCGAAGACGACCAAGGTCATCACGCAGAACAAGTCGGGCGAGATCGGGAGCGTTGTCTGGTCGGCGGATTCTCGCTGGATCGCGTTTTCGGAGCCGGCGCAGAACACCAACGGCGTTGTGAAGCTGTACCAGGTTTCAACGGGGACGATCACTCCGGTGACATCGGACAGGTTTGATTCGGGCTCGCCGGCGTTCACGCCGGACGGAAAGTGGCTGTATCTTTTGAGCGACCGCACGTTCAACTCGACGGTGCAGAGCCCCTGGGGTGCTCTGGCGCCTCAGCCGCACTTTGACAAGCGCGCGAAGGTGTACCTCCTGTCGCTGAAGAAGGGGCAGCGCTCGCCGTGGCGACCGAACGATGAGCTCAGCAGCGAAAAGAAGGACGAGAAGAAGGACGAGGGCAAGAAAGAAGAGAAGAAGGAAGACGTAAAGAAGGACGAGGCCAGGACCGAGGGCGAAAAGGGCAAGGACGACAAAAAGGAAAAGCCGCCCGCGGAGGTCGTGATTGATCTTGACGGCATCATGAACCGGCTGGAGGAGGTCCCGCTTCCTGCGAGCAACTACGGTGAGCTCACGTGCACGGAGAAGGCGATCTTCCTGACCGACTTTGTCCGGGGCGACTCAAAGACGAACCTGTACGGCGTCAACATCGGGAACGAGAAGATCGAGACGAAGACGATTGCTTCGGATATCCGGCGGTACGAGTTGTCGCACGACCGCAAGAAGCTGCTGATCCAGAAGGCCGCGGGGTTCTCGATCGTGGATGCGGTCGCGGCGCCTGCGGAACTCGATGGCAAGGGCGTTGACCTCTCCAAGTGGAAGTTCAGCCTGATTCCGGCGGTTGAATGGCGGCAGATGTACGCCGACGCGTGGCGGCTGTTGCGGGATTACTTCTACGCGACCAACATGCACGGCGTGGATTGGCCCGCGATGAAGGCCAAGTATGCGCCGCTCGTGGAACGGGTGCGTTCCAGGGCGGAACTGAACGACATCCTGGCGCAGCTCTCGGGCGAACTTTCCACGCTGCACCATTTCGTGCAGGGCGGCGACATCCGCGAGCCGGCGGACGATGTGGCCAACGCCTACCTGGGCGCGGACATGACGCGTGAGGCCGCGGGCTGGCGTGTTACGCACATCTACGACTTTGACCCGGACGAGCCGAACCAGGTGCCCCCGCTGGCGAAGCCGGGCGTGGACGTGCAGGACGGCGACTTGATCGAGCAGATCAACGGCGTGTCGCTGGCGACGGTGGCCGACCCGGCGGCGCTTCTGCGAGGCAAGGCGGGGCAGCAGGTGCTTCTGAAGGTGAGGCCCGGTGCGGGCGAGGCGCGTGACGTCATTGTGACTCCGATCTCCGGGGCGGACGCCGCGAATCTCCGGTATACGGCATGGGAATACACAAGGCGGCTGGCGGTCGAGAAGGACGGTGCGGGGAAGATCGGCTATGTGCACCTGCGGAACATGGGCGGGGGCGAGATCGGCAGGTGGGCGAAGAATTTCTTCCCGGTGTTTAACCGCGAGGGACTCATCATCGATGTGAGGCGGAACACGGGGGGCAACATCGACTCGTGGATCCTGGGAGCGCTCGTGCGCAAGGCGTGGATGTTCTGGAACGACCGGGTGGGGCAGCCCGACAACTGGAACATGCAGTACGCGTTCCGGGGGCACATGGTCGTGCTCTGCGATGCGTTTACCGCTTCGGACGGCGAGGCGTTTTCGGAGGGATTCAAGCGGCTGGGGCTGGGCAAGGTCATCGGCATGCGCACGTGGGGGGGCGAGGTGTGGCTGAGCATGAACAACCGTCTTTCGGACGGCGGCGTCGCGAGTGCGGGGGAGACCGGCGTCTTCGGTCCGGACGGGATTTGGCTTGTCGAGGGCAAGGGGGTGGTGCCGGATATCGAGGTCGACAACCTGCCGCACGCGACGTTTGAGGGCAAGGACGCGCAGCTCAGCGCGGCGATTGCCCACCTGCAGCAGCTCATCAAGGAGAAGCCCGTTCCGGCTCCCAGGGCGCCCGCGCTGCCGGACAAGAGTTTCAAGCGCGGAGGCTAATGGTCGCCGGCGGGCGGCGTTCGCACGGTTTGGCTATCGTGACGGCGGATGTCGACCTCGGTTGAGAACCTGCCGGCGAGCGACTCGAAACCCGTTTCGAGCAAGAGCGTCCTTACGCGCAGTGTTGCCGGGATGATCGGTGCCGGGTTTTTGTGTGCGATGCTTCTCGCGTGCGTTTTCACGCTGCCGTGGACGCTCGGGTCTACGCCGGAGAACGGCGTTCTGGTGCCGCGCTACAACGCGGGATCGATCGATCAGGCCCGGCGGGCTCCCTTCTGGGCGGCAACGGGGTCGGAGGGGAAGGATCGCTTTCTCCTGGGGTCCGATGCGCTTGGGAGAAGCCTTTTTATCCGGCTCCTTGCGGGCGGCGGAGTGTCGCTCACGATCGGTGTGGCGGCAGCGCTGCTCTCGGTGTGTATCGGTGCGCTTTACGGTGCGATTGCCGGATATGCCGGGGGCAAGGTTGATGCGCTGATGATGCGCATCGTGGATGTTCTTTACGGTCTTCCGTACATCCTGCTCGTGGTGCTTCTGGCTGTCGCGGCGGACGCGGTGGTGCAGGAGTTCATCGGGCGTGCGGGGGCACGGGAGGCGTGGATGCACGCCCGCGCGGAAGAGGTGTTGAGGGCGCAGGGCAAGCCGGCGGACGGCTTCGCGATTCGGCAGTTCCTGGCGAGCAAGGAGGCTGATCCGCTGGATGCCGAAGGCCTGAAGGCCGTGCCGGCGCGCGATATTTCGCAGGCGGGGCGTACGGTTCTTGATCTTGGGGTTCTGCTGGTTGCCATCGGCGGGCTGAGCTGGCTGACGATGGCCAGGGTGGTGCGGGGACAGGTGCTCAGCCTGAAAAACCAGCAGTTTGTCGAGGCCGCCCGGGCGATCGGCGCCTCGCGGCGGCGGATCCTGTTCGTGCATCTGCTGCCCAACCTCGTCGGGGTGATTGCCGTGTACGCGACGCTGACCGTGCCGCAGGCGATTCTGCAGGAGAGCTTCCTGAGCTTCCTCGGAATCGGAGTGCGCCCGCCTCTGCCGAGCTGGGGAAACCTCGCGGCGGAGGGTCTTCCGGAACTGAACCCCTATCAGTCGAACTGGTGGTTGCTGCTGTTCCCGTGCCTGCTCCTGGGCATGACGCTGCTGGCGCTTAATTTCTTCGGCGAAGGGCTTCGGGAAGCGCTCGATCCGAGGCGGGAGGTCCGATGAGCCAGCGGGATTCGAACAGCGGGCCCGTGCTCCGCGTGCGAGGGCTTTCGATCTCGTTCCGGTCGAGGGAGGCGGGCCTGCATCGCGCCGTGCAGGGCGTGAGCTTTGCGGTTTTTCCGGGGCAGACGCTCGCAATCGTCGGCGAATCGGGGTGTGGCAAGTCGGTGACGGCCATGAGTCTTCTCAAGCTTGTCCCGTCGCCGCCGTGCTTTATCGAGGGCGGAGAGGCGATCTTTCAATCAGGGAGCGGCGAGATCGATCTTGTGGCGGCGTCAGAAAAGCGGCTGCGCTCGATCCGGGGCGCCGAGATCACGATGATCTTCCAGGAGCCGATGACGAGCCTCAACCCGGTATTTACGGTGGGGGATCAGATCATCGAGGCGGTCAGGCTGCATCAGAAGGTGGGAAAGGCTCGCGCCCGGGAGGTGGCCCTCGAGGCGCTCGAGGCGGTTGGAATATCCGAGCCCGAGCGGCGTATCCGTCAGTATCCGCACGAGTTTTCGGGGGGCATGCGTCAGCGCGTGATGATCGCGATGGCGCTGTCGTGCCGGCCAAGGCTGCTCATCGCGGACGAGCCGACCACGGCGCTCGACGTCACCATTCAGGCCCAGATCCTGGATCTGCTCGGCGGGCTGAAGCAATCGCGATCCATGGGGCTGATCCTGATCACCCACGACATGGGCGTGGTCTTTGAGAAAGCGGACGTCGTCTGCGTGATGTACGGCGGCAGGGTCGTCGAGTACGCAACCGTGGAGAGGCTTTTCGAGAAGCCGTCCCACCCGTACACACGCGGATTGCTCGCGAGCATTCCGCGGCCGGATCGCTCGCGTGAGAGGCTTTCGACTGTTCGTGAATTCATCGAGAATCCGCGCGAGTTTGAGCCGCTCGGGCATGAGGGCGGCAGCGTTGTCCCGTGGTGGCCGACGCACAAACCTCCCTCGGGAAATAGCGCAACGCCGATGCTGGTTGAGATCGGGCCCGAGCACTGGGTTTGCGTGTACGGGGACGGGCAGATGCCGACGCGAGAACCCGAGAGCGGGTTTATCCGCGGGGCGAGCGTGGCGGCCTGCTCGTGAACTGGTCAGGGCTCGAGTGGTGATTTCCCGGCCACGATCTTCTCGCGAGCGCCGACGCTGACGATGCGCTTGACGAACGCCTGGTAGGAGTCGTTGGCGGCGTCGATATTGTCTGAGAAGTAGGCGTGAAAGAGGTCCGGGCCCGGGCGGCGCCGACGGACGCGCACTTCGGCCGCGGGACCGACTTTTTCGGCGACGTGAGCGAGCATCCGGCCGCCGGCGGCGTCTTCCAGGAGCGCCTTGAGCCCGCCTGCGCGGATTCCCTGATCGCTCTCGTGGAGCCAGTGGACCATTGCCCAGGCTTGGGCGTACCAGGTGAGAGCGTCGCCGCCCGAGGAGGAAAGCTGGCGTGCCGGGGAGGATTCGATCAGTTCCCGGAGGGTGAGCAGGCCGCCGGCACTCGCGGCTTCACGCAGGCGATCGAAGCGCTCAAGGTTGGCCCAGGGGAGAAAGACGATGCGACCTGTAACCGGTTCGGTGCGGAAACCTTCCATGTAGGTGGCGATGCCCTCGTCGATCCAGACCGGAAGCTGCTGGGCGAAGGCGGTTTGCATGTACTGGTGCCAGCCCTCGTGCGCGGCGAGTGTGAGCGTGTCTCGGGCGCCGATGTCGTAGAGCACGCTGACGCCGCCCGCGGTCACTCCGCCCCGCTGGATGGTGAGATAAGGATCCGCCTTGGCTCCCCAGATCATCTGGACGCATCGCACCCACTCCGAGCGGTTGGCGAGTACGAAGGTTTCCATGCGGCCTTCGGGTGCGGGGAGCATCGCCAGGGCCGTGCGGTTGTTCAGAAGCGACGACTCCAGGAACTCCGGCAGCCGCGTGACGAAGCCCGGCTGCGAGCCCGAAAGGCAGATGCGGTAGTGGCGGGTGGTGATGGCGGTGCCCGGGGCGGATTCGAATGTCCAGGAGTCCTTGGCAAGGACGGTGGCGGCGGGAGCGGCGTTCACCTGTGCCGCCTGGGGGAGTTCGAAGGCGGAATTGGGCGCGGGCGTCGCGCATCCCGCGGCGGAGAGCAGAAGCACGGTTGAAGAGACGCGGGAGATCCGCATCAGGCACCGCCCAGCGCCGCGAGGG
Organism: Planctomycetota bacterium; assembly: GCA_018242625.1. Classification (GTDB taxonomy): domain Bacteria; phylum Planctomycetota; class Phycisphaerae; order Phycisphaerales; family UBA1924; genus JAFEBO01. The sequence continues at coordinate 170,143 of JAFEBO010000012.1, read as the reverse complement.
ACGCCCTGGCCGCGTCGCGGTCGGCCTTGGCCTTGGCAAGCTGATCTTGCGTTTGCTTGACCATTGCCGGCGGGGCTTTTTGTGCGTAGCCGGGGTTGTTCAAGCGACCTTCGAGCGTGGAGATCGACTTTTCGCTGTCGCCGATGATTTTGGAAAGGCGTTCGCGCTCGGCGTCGTCGGCCCCGGCAGAGCCGGGAGCCGCGGCGTCCCGCAGGTTGCTCAGGTGAATCTGCTTGCCTTCGAATGTGAGGGCGATGGCGCCGGCCGGAGAAGTTCCGGTTGAGTCGATGGCTTCGATGAGGGCCAGCGTCTGAACAAGGGCGACTTCTTCTGGCTTGAGCAGCGAAGCCGGAGCGTGCAGCGTGACCTTGCGCTTGGGGGGGACCTGGTGCTGGGAGCGTGCTTCGCGGATGATCGTGATGAGCGAGCGTGTCCGTTCGAATGCGGATTCCGCGGAACTGTCGCGGAGCGAATCGGAGGCGATCGGCCAGCCCGAGGTGCAGAGCAGGCCGGCTTTCCGGGGCGGCGTGAGCGTGATTCCGGAGATTGTGCCGCCCGGGAGCGAACGCACCTGCTCGTAGATGGCCTCGGTGACGTAGGGCATGATGGGGTGGAGCAGGCGCAGGATGCACTCGAGCGTCGTGCTGAGCACCGCCTGCTGCGATTTGTCCGAGGCGATCGTGGGCTTGATGGCTTCCAGGTACCAGTCGCAGAAGTCGCGCCAGAGAAGGTCGTACATCGTCTGCGCGTAATTGCTGTACTCAAAGTTGCCGATCGCGTCGTTGACTTCTTTGGTCGCGGTCGCGAGGCGGGAGAGCATCCAGCGGTCGATGAGTGACGTCGGATGGGGGATGTCGGATGTTGGATGGGAAGAAACGCCGAGCATCGACATCGTGAAGCGTGCGGCGTTCCAGAGCTTGTTGGAGAAATTCCGGCCCAGGTCGAACTTGGGCGAGGTGTTGCGACCGGTCGCCGGATCCTTCACCATCGGCATGCGGACATCCTGCGTCTGCGTCGTCATCTGGCAGAGCGTGAAGCGCATGGCGTCGCTGCCGTGGCTGGCGATGATGTCGAGCGGATCGAGCCCGTTGCCGAGGCTCTTGGACATCTTGCGGCCTTCGCCGTCCTGGATGACGGCGTGGATGTAGACGTTGTTGAACGGCAGCGGGCCGCGGCCTTCACCGTTCTCGGCGAGCGAGACGAGTGCGGCGGGCTTGGTCTTCTCGGCTTCCCACTTCTCGGGCATCAGGTAGCGCTCGAACATCACCATGCGGCTCACCCAGAGCGTGATGATCTCCCGCGCGGTGCAGAGCGTGGTGGTGGGGTTGAAGGCTTGGAGAAGGCCTTCAAACCCCTTGCCGGCGAGCTGCGGACTCGGCCAGCCCATGGTCGAGATGGGCCAGAGGGCGGAGGAGAACCAGGTGTCGAGGACGTCGGTGTCTTGCTGAACCGATTCGATCAATGAGCGCATGCCGCTGCGCGTCGGATGCGCATCGGCATGCGACTTTGCGAACTGCTCCATTCGAACGTGGGCTTCGTTGTTTCTGACGCATACGCAGATTTCCTCCGCGCGAGCCATATCCGCCAAAATGTGATAGTTGCCTTGCTGCTTGGCCTCATCGAGCGCATCGGAAATTGAATCAATTGCTAGCGAAAGCGATTTCTGAGCGGCGGTATCGTCCGCTTGAGGCACAAGTTGCACTCGCCACACCGGCACCCGATGCCCCCACCAAAGCTGCCTGCTGATGCACCAATCCCGAATCCCATCGTGCCACTGCTCGTAGGTTTTCGCGTAGCGCGCCGGATAGAAACGAAGTTGCCCGTCTCCATCCGCTGCTTTGCCGCTCTGCTGCTCTGACTTTCTCTGATCAGCCACCAGTGCTCGGTTCGCCGCCGGCGCCAGCCGATCATCCGTCACCTTCACATACCACTGATCGCTCAGGTACGGCTCGATGATCGCCTTGCTGCGGTCGCTGTGCTTCACGCTGTGGCGGTAGGGCTTGGTCTCGGCCAAAAGCGAGACGGTTGAATTGTCCACCGTCCGCACCTTGAACTCTTCCAGCACCTTCTTCCGGGCCTTTTCACGTGGCAAGCCCACGAACAGGTGCGCATCGCCCACATCGGTCCAGCCGTGCTTGTCGCTCACGCTGCCATCCGGCGCGAGCATGTTGATCATGACCGGGTTTCCGCAGGCTTCGATCGCGGCTTTGTGCCGCAGGCCGATCTCGTAGTCGTTCGGATCGTGCGCGGGCGTCACTTTCAAGAAGCCTGTCGCGAAGACCGCCTTCGGATCGCTTTTGGCTGCTTCCGGGTCCGCCTGCATCGCAGCCGGAAGAACCACGTAATCGTCTTCGATCACCGGGATGATTCGACCCACCAGCGGCAATTCCACAAACAGACCGCGCAGCGAATTCGCCCGCGGATCTTTCGGATTAATGGCAACAGCAGTATCGCCCAGATACGTCTCAGGCCGCGTCGTTGCGACCGTTACCCACGCCTGCTCTTCGCCGCCGTGCTGTTCCGCCCCCGGATAGCCGCGGCGGGCCAGTTCATTCCAAGAAATGGGAATCGTGTCCGCCGCCGAGACTTTGGCGTTGTGGCCTTTCGGCCCTTTGACCATTTCCCTGAGCGGATAGCGCAAGTAGTAGAACGACGAATCGATCTCTTCGTCGTAGCACTCATCATCCGCGACAGCGGTCTGCAGGACCGGGTCCCAGTTCACGAGGCGCTTGCCGCGGTAGATCAGCCCGTCTTTGAAAAGACGGAAGAAGGCCTCACGCACGGCGCGGGCGCACACCTCATCCATCGTGAAGCGCTGGCGGTCCCAGTCGCACGAGCAGCCCATGAGCTTGAGCTGATCGGTGATGATCTTTTCGTATTCGTCTTTGAAGGCCTGCACCTTGGCGACGAACTTCTCGCGGCCGAGCTGCTGGCGCGAAATGCCTTCTTCCTTTTTGAGGCGACGCTCCACCACGGCCTGTGTCGCGATGCCCGCGTGATCGGTGCCGGGCATCCACAGGGTCTCGAAGCCCATCATGCGGTGCGACCGCGCGAGCACATCCTGCAGGGTGTTGTTGAGGGCGTGGCCCAGGTGCAGACGGTCGGTGACGTTTGGAGGCGGGATGACGATGGCGTAGGGCTTGGCTTCGCCTCTGAGGACGCGCTGCGGATCGGCGTGGAAAGCCTTCGCCTCGTCCCAGCGGGCGCGAATACGCTGTTCGTGGTCGGCGGGCTTGTACTGCTTGGGCAGTTCGCCGGCCTGAGCGGGCGTGTGGCCCGACGGAGGCTCTGCAGGTGTGCCATTCTGACCGGAATTGTGGGCAAATGCGGCGCTCATGCAGGGCCGAGTGTACGCAGACGGGCGCCCGTCCCGGCTTCATCCGTTTCGCCGCGGTCCTGGCGATCGTGTTTCTGGCGGCGGTCGTGTTTTCCTTTGTTTGGATCCTGCGCAACCCCGCCGCCCCGGTCGTTCTTCCCGACCTTGCCATTGGTGGGGCGAAGCCCGCTCCGGTGGCAGCGCCTTCCCGAGTTTCGGGCGCCGACAGCGCCAAGGTCACGGCGATTCTCGATTCAGTTTCGAACCTTCTGCGGGTGAATCAGGTCGGGCAGGCCGAGACCATTCTGAAGGCGGCGATCGCGGAGCATGCGGGCGATCAGCGGCTTTATGTGGCGTACGCCGAACTGCTGCTCTCCAAGCCCGACCTGCAGGGTGCGTACGAGAACTACCAGAAAGCGCTTGCAACCGGCGAGCGTGCCGCCCGGCTGGAGTTTCAGGCCGGCACGGTTGCGAGCATGCTCGGCAAAAACGATCTGGCGCTCGAGCACTACGCGGCGGCGCAGGCGGCCGAGCCGACAAACCCCGAGTTTGTGCTTTTCCTCGGCCAGGTGCAGATGCAGCTTGGAAAGCTTGACGAGGCCCGCGCATCGCTGGTGCGAGTGACCCGTTTGGCGCCGGAGGATGCACGTGCGTGGGGCTCGCTCGGCGAGATTGCGCTGCGGGAGAACAAGCTGAATGTCGCCGAGCAGCAGATCGCCAAAGCAAGGGAATTGCAGCCCCGCGAAACGGTCTGGCGGTTTATGGAAGCGCGTCTGCGGGTCCGGGCGGGGCATCCGGACAAGGCACTCGAGCTGATACTGCCGATGTCGGACACGGACAAGCGTTCGGAAGCGATCGCCAGGCTCTTGGCAGACGCCTTCTCGATGCAAAGGCGGGACGCGGATGCCGCACAAGCGCTGGCGGCCGCCTCCGACGAAAGTCCCGGCAACGCGAATCTGGCGTTTGATGCCGCCGTCCGCGCCGACAAGGCGGGCCTGAAGGAACTGGCAAAGCGGATGAAGGATCGGGCGGCAGCTTTAAAACACCCGGACGCCGGCAAATTGCCCTAAAAGCCCCGTTCCGAGCCTTGCAGCCAAGTCATTCTCGGACCATAACTTATTGTTGCTTTTCGGGCTGGTGCTAGTAGCATTAGGTGATGAGGGGAAAGGGTGCGCTTCAAGACTGCGCTGGATGCGGGTCGCTGGGGTAGTACCCACCGTATCGACATGGATCGTCGGGCCGCCACCGGCCGGATAGGACTGTACTTATGCGCGCAGGGATTATTGTTTCGTTGGCACTCGCAACTTCGGCTTTCGCGGCTCCGGCCCGTTTTGACCTGACGGGCGAGATCCCGGTGAGTTCAAGCGCGAATCGCGCTTATATCAATCTTCGCGGCTGGGTCGCCACCATGACGCCGGGCGGCCCCGTGATCTGGAAAAACGGCTCCTTGCAGACCATCCCCACCAAGCAGGGACGCACCTGGTCGGGCATTTCCGGCCTGAACGACCTCGGCGACGTCTCGGGAACCTACCAGGAGACGGGGCAGACGATCTCCCGCGGCTGGACCTGGACCGCCAACCAGCTGCTCGACGGCCCAACGGGTCCCTCCTGGATGGCCAATTCCACCACGGGAATCAACAACCGCCGTGATGCGGGCTTTTTCTTCGTGCCGTTCAGCGTTACGGACTGCGCCAACGGCAGCACGCAGTGGTACGGCAAAGCGGGCATCGGCAAGCCCGGTTCATGGAAATCCGCGGGCGCATGGTCGTCGCAGTGCACAATGTCCTGCACCATCCTTTCGAGCGTGGAATATGCGATCAACAACGGCGGCGACATTCTCGCCAACGGGTATGGCACGCAGACCAAGACCGGTGGCGGCTGCTCGCTTCAGAGCAGCTATTACGTCTATTGGAGCAACGGGACAGCCTCCACCATTCCCGACGTCTTTTACTCGAGTCCTCCCACGATGAACGATCTCGGGCAGGTGCTGAGCCACGCCGTCTGGAACGACGCGGGCGGCGCCAAGGCCGGCATTCAGTTCTGGTCGGGCGGAGTTGCGACGCGCCTCTACACCTTCGGCAACTACATCCCGGGCATGGCCCTTCCCAGCACGCCCCTGCGCATGAACTCCTTCGGGCAGATCATCGCTTCGGGGGTTGGCTATCAGCTTGGCTTTTATCAGGACGGGAAGTGGTACGACTTGCGCTCGCTGATCTCGCTGCCGTCCGACGTCACGCTCACGCTGCTTCTGGACATCAACGACCTGGGTCAGATCGTCGCTGCGGGGAAGAGGGGGAACACCAGCCGTCTCTTTGTGCTCTCACAGCGTGAGGCCTGCCCGGCCGATCTCAACGGCGATTCGCTTGTGGACGATCAGGATTATGTGATCTTCGTCCAGGCGTACAACAACATCATCTGCCCGCCCTCTCCGGCGGAGTGCCCGGGCGATCTGAATCTGGACGGCGTCGTCGATGACGCCGATTTTCAGCTCTTCCTGCTGTCGTACAACCTGACCAACTGCCCGTGAGCCTCGGCTTTTAGAGAGGGCGCAGATCACACAAGGTCGCTTCCACCGACCGGCGCCCATTCCACGTATTGATGTCCGGCGCAACGACCGCATCGACACTCGCGCCCTGCGGCAGGACAAAGCCTTTCTTGGCGAGCAATTCGGCCCATCGCCACGCTTTGACCCGCAGCACGCCATGGGAGGCACGAAATTCGAGCGCAAGGTGCCCGCCGGCTGATCCAAGTGCACGCGGCGCCGAAGCGAGACGGGCGCTCCGAAGCAGGACCTTTGGTTCCTCGTTTTCCCGCCCGAAGGGGGCAAGGTCGCGCAATCGTGAAACCGTCTCCATGCTCAGTTCGTCCAGAGCGCACTCGGTATCGACTGTCGTGATGCCCACAAGGTCGTCGGTGTGAAGCCTGCGTCCGGCCTCCGCTTCGAACGCGCTGGCGAAGGTCTCCAGCTTGGCGGCGGAGAGCGTCAGCCCCGCGGCCATGGCGTGGCCGCCGAACTTGACCACGTGCTCCCCGCAGGCGGCGATCGCCGCGTAGAGATCAAATCCGTCGATCGAACGCGCCGAGCCGATGCATAGGTCGCCCTCCCGCTGCATCAGGATCGTGGGTCGATGAAATTCCTCGACCAGTTTCGAGCAGCAGATGCCGACCACCCCCCTGTGCCACGATTCATCCGCCAGCACGATGCTGCGCATCTCGGATACGGCGGCGCCCCGGTCAAGAACCCGGCGTTTGGCGGCGTCGGTGACGCGGCGCTCCATCTCCTGCCGCTCGCGGTTGGAACGCGTGAGCGCCGCGGCAATCTCCACCGCACGCTCGCCCTGCGCGGTTGTGAGGAGTTCGAGCGCCTCACCGGCGTGTCCCAGCCGGCCGATGGCATTCAGGCGCGGCCCGAGGCGAAAGCCGATATCCGCGGCGCCCACTTCGTCGCCCTGCGTACACCCCGCCTCGTGCAGGAGGGCCTGAATCCCCGGGAATCGGCAGTGCGCCATCTGCTTGAGGCCCCACTTGGCGATGATGCGGTTCTCGCCGATCAGCGGCACAACATCCGCGATGACTCCCATGGAGGTCAGCGCGAGCAGATCCAGCAGCAGCCTTCTGTGCTCGGCCGAAACTTTGTCGCTCCCAGCCTTCATCGTGGCAAGACGCCACGCAAGCTTGAATGCAACACCCGAACCGCTCAGGTGCGCGAACGGGTAGTTGGCCTCGGGGATGCCCGGGTGGACGATCGCGTAGGCAGCCGGGTCCGGCTGGCCCTGCCCGGGGCGGGTGTGATGATCGGTGATGATCAGGTCCCGGCCTCGTTCGCACGCGACCGCCGCGGAACTCACCGCGGTAATTCCACAGTCGACGCTGACGATCAGTTCATGGTTCTCGCAGAGCTTGCCCACCGCCTCGGGGTTGAGCCCGTAGCCGTCTTCCAGCCGGCGCGGCAGAAACGTCGTAATCCTGGCCTCCGGGTCAAGGGAGCGGAGCATGTGCCAGAGAACTGCCGCGGCGGTGATGCCGTCCACGTCGTAATCTGCGTAAATGGCGATGCGTTCGCGCCGGTTCAGGGCCGCCAGCAGACGCTCCGCCGCCCGGTCGATCCCCGCCATTTTGGATGGATCGTGCAGATCGGTGAGCGAACCGGAAATCGCGTGATTCCCGGCGAGGTTCCGTGCCGCAAGCACCCGTCCCACAAGCCCTTCGGAGCGTGCCGAATCCGGGATCGCCCGCAGACGCCAGGCGGTACGCAGGCCGCGGATCAATCCGCGGTCGGCCGCCGTCGCCACGGGTCGTGTATTCTCTCCTACGCCTTCCATGGGCTTGATCGAGTATTCCAGATGGTGAAGCTGAACAAGATATACACCAAGACCGGCGACGACGGCACGACAGGTATCGTGGGCGGCGACCGTGTCGGCAAAGACGACCCCCGGGTAGAGGCTTACGGCGAGGTGGACGAGGCCAACAGTGCTCTGGGTTTGGCGATCACGCAAGTGCCTGCAGATTCGCCTCTTAGGCCCATTTTACTGGACATTCAGAACGACCTCTTCGATGTCGGAGCGGATCTGGCGACGCCTCGTGCGCCGGGGGAGGCTCCTGGCACGGCTCTTCGGGTGACGGAGCGGCAGGTTTCCCGCCTGGAGGCGATCATCGACGAATGGAACGCCCCGCTGGCCCCGCTCACCAGCTTCGTGCTGCCGGGAGGGACGCCTCTGGCGGCCGCGCTGCACGTCGCTCGGGCGGTCACCCGGCGGGCGGAACGCGCCACCGTGACTTTGCGCAAACTGCAACCGGAAACGACCGATGCCGAACCAGTGCGGTATCTCAACCGTTTGAGTGACCTGCTCTTTGTGCTCGCCCGGGTAGCCAATGACAACGGGCGTGCGGACTCACTCTGGAAGCCCGGGAAAGGACGATAGCGGTTCCCCGCGGCCAAACCCATGGGCAAGACTCCTCCAACCCGCTCGATCCACACCGCCGAATTCGCCGGTGAGTTTGAAGCGCACACGCTGAGCCTGCTGAAGCAGCGGTTCGTGGTTTTCTGTACGGTCGGGGCGATCATCGGCCTGCTGATCATGGGCCTGGCGCTCGCGATCAATCTCTTTGGAACCTTTTCCGACGCGGACGCGGCGGGCGTCTTTTCACGGCTCTGGGGCGCACTCGACAAGACTCTGAAAATTCTTGCGACCTGCTGCGTTTCCACCGGGATCTTCATCGCTTCGCTGCTCTGGGTGCAGCGGGGGAAGGTGCGTGAGCAGTCGCTTTTCCGGCTTTCCATCGTCACCGTCGTGGCGGTCGGCGGCTTTTATCTGCTCGCGCAGGCGGTGGGGTGGGTGCCGGTGGGCTGGCTCGTGGCCGCGTCGACGCTCATGGTGGCGAGCATCATGCTGCCCTGGGACGCACGGGCGACTTCTTTCGCGGCCGCTTCGCTGCTGATCGTTTACACGTTTCTGCTCATCCTGCGGGGTACCGGATTCTGGGGTACGTGCGGCTACGCGTCGTTCACGGCGATCATTTTCGTCCCCGCTGTCGTCATCGCCTGGCTCAAGCATTCGCGATACACCGAGCGATTCCGCATGGCCGTGCTGCAGCAGAGATACGGCGAAGTGCGCCGCGAACTGACCGATGCCCGGCGCATTCATGAAGCGCTCTTTCCGGCACGGATCGATGTCGGTCCGCTGCGGCTTGGGTATCAGTACGAGCCCATGAGACAGATCGGGGGCGACTACCTGTACGCGCACGTCGGGCCGGGTGTGGGCGGGGGGCAGCGGCTGAGCGTCGTGCTGATGGATGTAACCGGGCATGGGATTCCGGCCGCTCTGACGGTCAATCGCCTGCACGGAGAACTCGAGCGCGTGTTCGCGGAAGACCCGACGATCGAGCCCGGGCGTGTGCTCAGCCTGCTCAACCGGTATGTGCACCTCACGCTGGCGAGCCACTCAGTCTTCGTGACCGCCTTGTGCCTCCGGATCGATTCCGGAACCGGCGCGCTCGAATTCGCGAGCGGCGGACATCCCCCGGCATTTCTGGTGGGTGTTGACGGAACCGTGCGAGAGCTCAATTCAACCGCCATGGTTCTTGGGGCGACCGAGGCGGTGGAATTTGATGCGGGTCAGATCAGCGCTCCCTTTGGTCCCGGCGACACACTAATCGCCTACACGGACGGGGCCATCGAGGCCCGTGATAAATCGGGCAAGATGCTCGGAGTCCAGGGCATTCTGCGCCTGGTCGCGTCGCTCTGTTCCTCGCAGAGAGACCCCGAGCGCGGGTGGAGCAAGGACCTGCTCTCCGCGGTCGAACGCCACCGGCACGGTCCTCCCGCCGACGACACCCTGGTCGTCGAGATCTCCCGCGACATCCACTCCGAACTGCCCGCCCGCCCTTCGGTCCGTTTCGGTTCGCTCGTCGAGGGACGCGGCATCTCGGCGTGAGTAGAGGCTCACCGCCGGCTCACGCTCGGCCGCCCCGCCGGGTGATATGCTTCCCGTATGCATAAGAAGACCAAAGCCAACCTTCGCCGCTCTGTCGTCCGCACTTTGGGTCTCACCGCCGCCGTTGCAGTCGTTCTGGCGCTCACAGCATGCAACGCAACCAAGGGCCTGGGCAAGGACCTTGAAGAGTCGAGCGACAATGTGAAGAACGCGGGCAAGTAAGCCGGCGGATTGATCCGAACGTACGAACGGCGTCTTGGGGCGCATGCAATGCCCCCTCGGGCGCGCCGGCGGGTTCTGAGCGCCCGCTGGCTATGTGCTTGTTCAATGCAAAGGCGGCCGGAGCCTTTTCTATTCCTCCCGCGCCGGGCCTTGCTGTCGATTCCCGTGAGGTTGCTGGCGGCACACACAGAAGACGCGATCGCCTCGGAATTCCAGCGGGTAAGCAATGTTCTTGCGGGCGCCGATCGAGGAACCGACTGATCCGCGAACAGCTCCGGCGCCCGGTCGTACCATGTCAGTCATGCCGCCCCGCGAATCCGCCTTCGCGCTGGATAACACATGGCATGCCGCAAAGGCAGCTTCGCGTCGGCACACCCTTTCGGTATTGCTTTGGTGGTTTGGAGCTGCGGCATGTGCGGCAACGGGTCTGTCATTGATCCTCGTTCTCCTCGCCAAATGGAATCCGAGCCCAACCCCCTCTCCGGCATGGCAAAGCCTCTGGAGCGCAGCCCTCACTCCCTGGCCTCACGCGGCTCTTGCTTTCGCAGCGATCGCCGCCGCCGTACTTGCGGCATCGGGTTCGCGGTGGTCACGCGAGCGTGCGGCACGTGAGATAGACGGGCGGCTCGGGCTTCAAAGCACGCTGGGGTCCGCCCTCGAGTTGTGCAATTCCGCCGCCCCCCAGGAAGTGGAGTTCGTTGCCCAACTGGCCGCGCGGGCTGAACAACTCGCTCAGAAAAATGTCTCCGGCGCAGTCCCGCTGCGGATCGGGCGCGCCTGGATTGTCTGGCCCGTCCTGGCTCTGGCAGCCCTGATCGTCGCAATCTGGGTTCCTCAGCAACCGACTTTTCGGCAGACCCGCGCTCTCGCGCAGCGTCAGGAAGCCAGAGATGCCGCCGCCGAGATTCGAGCTGTCGCTCAGGCGGTCCGCAATCCGGACGCGCGGGCAGATCAGCCCGCGAGCGCATCGCTCGAGAAGGCGATCGGTGATATCGAGGAGCAGCTTTCGAGCGGCAAGATATCGCCCTATCAGGCGAGGCTTCGTGCGGCAGAAGAACTACAGAAAGAATCTGTTGAACTGGAGCGCGAGGCCGCAAGGCAGAAGGGCGAAATCGAACAGGCACGCCGCGCGCTCGCAAAGGCCGCCGCCAGCGCCGCCAGATCATCGCCGCCAGACTCTGCTTCCGCCCGAATCGCCAAGGCGCTGGCGAAGTCCGATCTTGATGGTGCGGCTCGGGAGATCGAGAAGCTTGCGGGCGATGATGCGGGGAACAGCGCCGCCCAGAGGTCGTCTCTTGAGCAGGATCGCGAGGCGATCGCCAGGGCGCTTTCGGATGCCGTCCCGCCGGCCGGAACGCCCGATGCCGGTGCGCCTTCCGATCAAGACCAGAAACCTCCGCCCGTCCCGCGCGAACCGGACTCGACCCCGGATTCCTCCCAAAGTTCCTCTGGCCAGCGTTCGCTCGCGCCGCAGCCGCAGGCAGAGAATCCCGCCCGGGAGAATTCAACGCCACGGGAAGAGAAGCGCACTCCTGCGACTGAAGAACCCTCGAAGCCGCCGGTTTCTCCCGCGGCGGATGAGAAGCCCGCTTCTCCCAATAAGACGTCAAAGCCTCCGGACCCGGACGCGAATCCTCCGCAAGCCGGCGAGACTCCCAAGCAGCCCGAAGCAGAGCGCCAACAGACTTCTCCGCGCGATTCCTCTCCACCCAAGCCAAACCCGCCTTCCGACAGTTCGGGCGCGAGCGAAAAGAAGGCCGACAATCGCACTCCTGAGACGCAGAAGGAATCTGATCCGCAGTCGTCGGGAAAGCCCGGCGACAAGCCCGGCCAGCAGCAGCAGTCCGGCGATGAGGCTTCCCGCCAATCTACACCGAAGCGCCAGCAAGAGAAGAGTGAAAGTGCCGATTCTCGGTCGGCGCCGGAGAAAAAGCAGCAAACAGAACAAGGTCAGACCGGTCAGCAGGATCGTCCGCAGAAAACCGCCCAATCGCAGCCCGACTCTTCCAAGCCGGGCGATTCCAGGCAGAGTCAAAGGCAGCGCGAGTCGAATCAGCCGTCAGGCCAATCACTTCCGCCCTCATCCAAAGACGCGAGCGAGCGCTCCGACGGGCAAAGTTCTGAGCAAAGGCAAACGCAGACCGGCTCCCGCTCGGAAGGTGCCCAATCGCCCAAGGCCCCGGAAGCCCAAACCCAGGGAGGCGAGCGGCCCCAAAAAGCTCCCGAAGCCAGAGAGAATCCAAGGGAGCAGTTGGAGCGTGCCGCGCGCACCCTGCGCCGGCTCTCCGAAACAGACAGGGCAACCCAGCGCACCCAGGAGACGGCGCGCGGCCTCAAAGACAAGGCTGAGCAGATGATGGATTCCGCCTCGCCGGAGGATCGCGAGCGCCTCGCCAATCTCGGACGCCAGCTCGCGGGTCGAGAATCTGCATCCCCGGCGGACCGGGCTATTCCTGAGTGGCGGGGCCCGACGCAGACCTTTGATGTGCGGGATAAAGGGCCCGCCTCACAGGCCGACTCGACCGGCGAGAGAACCATCGCGCAGTGGTTGACTCAGCCCCAACCGGGCGGAACCGCCAAGCCCGCCGCCCTTCCGCCAGAGACACTGCGACGCGCTTCCCAGAGCGCACAGGAGGCGATCGAGCAGCAGAGCATTCCGCCCCGTCACGCCGATCTCGTTAAGCGTGTGTTCCGTCGTTACACGCAGGAACACGACGGAGCGCAGAAGTGATCTGTGCTTTCGCGCTGGCGGCCACCGGTTCGATTTGGCCGGGCTCGCTGGTTGTCGAGCGGCCGCTCTGGCTTGGCGCTTTCGCTCTGGCCGGGGTCGTCATGGCGGTTTTCGCCTGGCGTTTCGGGGTGATGGGGCGCACGCGCAGGGCCTTTGCCGCGATGATCCGCCTGATGCTCATGCTGATCCTCGGCGCCTGCCTCTCCGGTCTTTCGCTCGTGCGTACGACCAATCAGCTCACGGTGGTCGCCGTCGTGGACCGATCCGAATCGGTCAGGCGTTTCGGATCGCTTTCCGGCGCCGATTTCTCGGAACGCATCGCCGAATGGCTCGAGCGAGCTCAGATCGGGCGGGGCGCCGACGACCTCCTTGGTGTTGTTGTCTTCGACGCAAAGCCCTTCGCCGAGATCGCTCCCTCGCGGGCAAGGTTTGGCAAACCGGCCCTCACAGCGCCCGGCACCGACGGGACCAGCATCGAAAGCGCCCTTCGGCTTGCGCAGGCCATGCTCCCTCCCGATTCGGCCGGCCGGATCGTGCTGTTCAGCGACGGCAACCAGACGACCGGCGATGCGCTCAAGGCCGCTCGCGAGATTTCTTCCGGCGGCCGCCCGACTCCGATCGACGTTGTTCCGCTCGATTACAGGCTGGATAAAGAGGTGTACATCGCATCGGTCGATGCGCCGGCGCAGGCGCCCGCGCAGTCGAGCGTGAGGCTTCGGGTGTCACTCTTCAGCACCGGCAAGGCTTCGGGCGTCCTGCGGATCATCTCCGACGGACCGGGCACGGCAACCCTTGCTTCCGAACCGGTTTCGCTCGATCCGGGCGAGAACACCCGCAGTGTGCAGGTGCCGCTCGGCGCGGGAAGGGTGCATCGCTTTCGCGCGGTGTTCGAGCCCGACACAGGCGCCGACGGCAAGCCGCTCGCCGACACTTTGCCTGAAAACAACGCCGCTTCCGCCTTTACTCTAACTCCCGGCTCCGGTTCCGTGCTTGTATTGCACGGTGGGGACCGGGACCCATCACCCCTGGCAAAGACTCTCGGCGAAGAAGGTTTCCAGGTCGAACCTCTCCCCGCCCGCCTTGCGCCGGCCGATCCGCTCACGCTCCAGGGTTACGACCTTGTGATTCTCGAAAATGTCGGGGCCGAGGAATTGCCCGAACAGACCCAGCGTCTGCTCGCTTCGGCCGTGCGTGATCTCGGGCTCGGTCTGGTGATGGTGGGGGGCGACAACTCGTTCGGCGCGGGCGGCTGGCGCAACACTCCGCTGGAGCCTGTCCTGCCCGTGCTTCTCGATCTGCCCGAGCGGCTCGTGGAGCCCGAGGCCGCGGTCATCTTCGTTCTCGACAACTCCGGCTCCATGAACGCTCATGTCATGGGTTCTTCCCGCTCGCAGCAGGAAATCGCGAACCAGGCCGCCGCCGTTTCGCTCGGCGCTCTCGACAGGCGGGATCTCGTGGGCGTGATCGCTTTCAACAGCAATTTCCGCGTCGTTCGCCCCCTCGCTCCGAATTCAGAGCCCGCGGCCACAGCAAGCGCCATTCTCTCCATCGGTTCCGGAGGCGGCACCAACCTTGGCCCCGCCCTCGTCGAAGCTTCGAACCAGTTGAAACTCGTCCGCGCCAAGACCAAGTACGTCATCGTTCTTTCCGACGGCGTTTCTCAGGACAAAGATCGCCTCCCCGAAATCGCCGAGAGCATGGCCTCCCGCGGGATCAAGCTCTCCTGCATCGCCGTCGGCGACGACGCGGACACCAAGGGCATGGAGCAGATCGCCACTCTGGGCGGCGGACAGTTCTTCGAGGTGACCAATCCCGCGGTTCTTCCGCGCGTCTTTATGCGTGCCATGAAGGTGGTGCGCTCTCCGATGATCCGGGAAGAGCCGTTCGATCCGGTTGTTCTCCCCACCGGAGCGGTCTCGACCGTGGGGCTGGGCACGCCCCCCCGGCTCCTGGGCCTCTGTTTGACCCAGCCGCGTCCGGATCCCACCGTCACCACGCAGATGGTCACGCCGGCCGGGGAGCCCGTGCTCAGTCAATGGCGCGTCGAGCTCGGGCAGGTCGCCGCATTTACCTCCGACGCCGGACGCTGGGCCGCCGACTGGATCGACTGGCCCGGTTACCGGCGGCTCTGGTCTCAGCTCGCCCGGTCCATCGCGCGCAGCCAGTCGACCAGCACCCTCTCCGCTCGAGCTCAGATACGTGGGGGCGAACTCTTCCTGGAAGTTGAGAATCCCGGCGCAGTCGCCGGCCACGCCTCCATTCCTGCCACGGTCTTTACCCCTTCGGGGGGGCAGATTCCCGTCCGCTGTATCCAGACCGCACCCTCGCTCTTTGAGGCCCGCCTGTCGATCAGCGAGGAGGGCCCTTACATCGCCGTGATCCGCCCCCAGGCGGCCGGGTCTGTCCGCCCGCTCCCCATCGTCACCGGCGCTTCGTCCTTTTCAGGACGCGAGATACGCCAACTGGCTTCGACCCCCGCCTTGCTTGCGGAAATCGCTTCTCGCTCGGGGGGCAGAGTTCGCGAACTGGCCGAGGCCCGTCCCGCCGCGGTATTCGATCGCGGGGGAATCACCCCGGTTCGCGCTCTATCCCCGCTCTGGCCCATCCTTCTTTTTTATCTCCCGCTGATTTTTCTCGTGGATATCGCAAATCGGCGCGTCGCCTGGGACAGGTGGCTCACCAGGGACTCGCTCGAATCCCTGCCGCGCTCGGAGGCTTCCGCTTCCCAGCGGCTCGCGGATCGCATTCGCAAGGGGCAACCCCAGGATGCAGCCGGCTCCTACCAGGGCCTTCAACTAACGAACGAGGATGCTCAGAAATTGGCCAGCCGGGCTCGAGACCAGCGCCGTGCCGCCATTCTTTCCCGCGTTTCTTCTTCCGTTCAGCCGCCGCCTCCGGGCGATCCAATGAGCCCGCCACCGCAGTCGGCCCCCGAAAGCTCCGATCCGCTTCTGGCCGCCAAGAAGCGCGCCCGGGCCCGCTTTGACGAAAACCCCTGATCGATATCGGAACGCGGCCGCGACCGGCGGGATTCAAAAATCAAAACGGGCCGCCCGTTCAAGAGCGGCCCGTCGGAAGTTTCGGAACACTGGTTCTACAAACCACTCTCACCGCGTTAGGCGCGACGGCGGCGAGCAACCATCAGACCCGCGAGGCCCGCGAGAGCCAGGGAGCCGGAGGAGGGAACCACGGCCGTGTTGCCCGTGAACGAGCTGTTGGCCGAGAAGTTATTCACCACACCGCCCGGGCCGATCAGCGGACCGCCGCCGGCAACCAGGATGTTCGTGAGGGTGAACGCGGCTTCCTGGGGGTTCGCGGCGTTGCGGCCGGGATTCAGGAGGCTCGTGAGAGCGGTGCCGAAGGTGTAGGCAAAGCCGGTCTGATCCGAGAAGAGGATCGAGTTCGCACCGCCGATGCGGACGAAGGAGCCGGTCTGCGAATCACCGCGGACGATGATCTGGTTCGTCACAGCGTCGGTGACGATGAAGTAGCCCGCGACGTTCGCGGTCGTCACGCCGAAGTTCGTCGAAGCGAGCCCGATCGACAGGTTCAGCTCAAGACGAGCGTTCGTGAACGTGTACTGGAACGAGTTGGGCTCGGAGGTGCCGTCCACGATGAACGAGATCGGCACAGCCATGTTGTACGAGATGAGCCCGCCCGCGTTGGTCACGGGACGGATACCAAGACCCGGATCGGCGAACGAAAACGCCAGATCCGCCTGGGCCGCGCCAGCAAGCGCGAACACCGCAGCCGCGGCAGTAAGCTTAACCAAGTTCTTCACAGTGAACCTCTCTTCCCTTCGAAACGACAGGCCGTCTGCGCCAACAACGCGCACGTGGAGCCCGCCTAGTTCCGCGACCGCGCCTTGCGATCGCTCCAAGTCGAAACATGCCTCAGGAATCCGGTTGTGCCACCTTTCCGGTCAGAAATGTTCCGTTTTTGCCGTTTTTGTCGAACGGGCCTCTTCTGCGGGATTTCGCGGGGGGATGCCCCAAAGTGAACTAAAAGGTTGACTGTTTGCCCGGTCCGAATAAAGTCGTCCTCATGGTGGATCAAGCAGAACGAAGACTCACCGACGTTTTCAAAGCCCTGGCAGATCCGCACAGACGCACAATCCTGCGCAGGTTGGCGCACGGGCCGTGCTCTCCCACCGAACTCACCCGCCCCCTGCACATGACGCTGCAGGGCGTCATCAAGCATCTCCGCGTGCTCGAGCATGCGCACCTGATCCGGCTCCACAAGACCGGGAGAAAACTCGTCGCATCGCCCGAGCCGCAGACGCTGCGCGCCGCCGGCCAGTCCATTGATCACATCCGTGATGGGTGGGAATCACGGCCGCCCGGCACAATTCCCGGCCCGGCTCACTGAGCCCCTTGTGAGGAAGTCTGAGCGGCGGCCGCAGTTCGCTCCCGCCGCAATCCCGCACTTCCGTCGCTCGCGAAGTTCCCCTGCGCAGCTGGATCGCCGCAAAAACGAACACGGGCGCCTTTCAGCGCCCGTGAAATTCGAAGCCCGCACATCAACCGATCCGCGTGCCGTGCAGCGAAAGCCCCCGCACCGAATCGATCCGCACTTTGCAGAATGTTCCCGACGGATCCCCTTCCGCAACCTCAAAGAAGACGATCAGATCCGTATCCGTGCGCCCGCAATACTGCGCCGGTCCTGCTTCTGTCTCCTCCTTCTCGGAGCTCTGCCCGCCCACGGTCAGCGAGACCAGAGAACCCGACGCCCGCTTGCGCTTCTTCGTTTCCTTCGCGCTCGGCCCTTCCACGAACACTTCCAGTTCCGCCCCGATGTGCTCTCGCGCCACCGCATCGGCAATCCGGTCCTGCATCGCCAGAAGCTCGTTGTTCCGCCGGCGCTTCTCCGCCTCCGGAACATCATCCGCGAGCTTCTCAAACGCCGTCGTTCCCGGGCGCGGCGAGTACTTGAAAATAAAACTGTTCTTGTAGCGGGCCCGCTCCAAAAGGCTCTTGGTCGCCTCGAAATCCTCCTGCGTTTCCGTCGGAAATCCCACGATGAAATCGCCCGAAAGCCCCAGCGGCCGCCCCTTCTCCGGCTGGTGCAAAAACGACCTCGCCCGATCCAGAAAATCCACGTATTCCCCGACGGTGTACCCCCGGTTCATCAGCTTGAGCAGCCGGTCCGAGCCCGACTGCGCCGGAACGTGCAGATAGCGGCAGATCCGTGGATGATCCCGGATCACCTCAAGCACATCATCGCCGAAATCCCGCGGATAGCTCGTCACAAACCGCAGCCGCCGGATCGCGGGCACGCGTTCGTGAATCTCGGCCAATAGGTCCGCAAACGTCGTCGTGGACTCTCCCGCAAACGGATCCCGCCGGTGGCCGCCCGAAAAACTCCGCCCCTTCTGCGGCTGCTTCACCCCGTTCACCGTGACCGCCGCCCCGTGCTCGAAGCGGTAGTGGTTCACCGTCTGCCCCAGCAGCGTGACCTCGACCACCCCCGCATCCGCCAGCTTCTTGCACTCATCGAGAATGTGCTCAGGGGGCCGGTGAATCTCCGCGCCGCGCGTAAACGGTACCACGCAGTATGTACAGAACTTGTTGCACCCGCGGGTGATGCGGACATACGCGCTGCGCCCCTTGGAAGCGTCGGCGTCGATGGGCGAGACCGAACGCGAAAGGTCCAGCATTTCCAGCGAATCTTCCGCCGCCGCCAGCGTCGCGCTCCGCCGCGAGGACGACCCCTGCAGCGCCACCTGCCTCGCGGAAACGATGCGGTTTTCCCCCGGAGCGTTCGCGTCCAGCACCGGGTTTTCCGCCAGGGATTCGTTGGTGCGAAGCGCGTTATCCAGAAGCGTCGGAAGCTTGTCGAGCTCCGCCGGGCCGACAAGCACATCCACAACCGGCATGCGCCGAACCAGAGCCTCCCCGTCCCGCTCCGCCAGGCAACCAAGCACGCCCACCACCAGGCTCGGATCCGCCTTCTTCCGCTCGGCAAGCTCGCCCAGCCGCGACCAGACCTTCTGCTCCGCATGCTCCCGCACCGAACACGTGTTGTACAGCACGACCTGCGCCGCGTCGGAGTCGCTCGTGAACTGGTATCCGAGCGATCGCAATTGCCCCGAAACCAGCTCCGAATCGAGCTCGTTCATCTGGCAGCCGAAGGTTTCAATGTACACGCGTCTCGAGGCCATGAGCCGCAACTTTATGCGTTCCAACACGTATTTGTGCGATCACGACCACTGTTCGTTCAGAGCAGAAAGCCGCCGCCCCGAAGGACCAGCCCTGATTCGAGCCGAATTCTCTCAGGCGGCTTTGAAGTGGCGGCAGTCATGGCCCATCGTCGAGTAACTTCCACATTTGACTCGGGTCCGTAAGGAATGTGCGGCGGGCCGATTGTTTCGATCAATGAGAGGTTGTCCGTCATTCAAACCCTCAACGAGCAAGCTCGATGCTGAAGAGTTTTGCGAGACCTGCATTTGCAATCGGAGTGATGGGTTGTTGCGCAGTCGCGATCAGTCTCGTAATCGCGGTAGCCGCTTGCGCGTTGGAGTCGACAGAGCTTTACCGACGCTTTGTCGCACACACGCCCGTGACATTTGGCCGCGGCCCTCCGTCCGCGGATGGATTTGTTTGGTAATGGACCGTTGGAAAGGGCCCTGCGCGAGTGGCAGTGGGCACTCTCATTCTGCGGAATGGCGCCGAGGTGTCGTCTTGGGAGAATGGATACCGACCGCCCGGCTCCAAGGCAGGTGAGCCTCCATGGTGGTCGATAGCGGTCGAGAAACCGGTCCCGCCATTGATTCAGACTCCCGTTGACAGTCAACGCTCAACCGAAATGGTGCCGTCCGTTGAGGATGTGGGGTACGGCTGGCCCCTTCCGTGCCTTGCCTATCGCCTCGAGTTTCTTGAATGGCAACCTACGACGCAGGGCGAGAGAGCGGCTCTCACCGCTGCCGGCGCGAACCCGAATGTGCCCCAGTACGGACTCGCCGCAAGGGCGGCCAAAGGAACAATCGTTTCGAATCGAACAACGTGGTTCGGCCACGGCCCGTACTGGCCCGGGCGAGTGTTTTGGACGAACTTGATGGCGAACGCGGTTGTGATGTGCGGTGAAATAGCGTTGGTGGGGGGAGCATCGGGCTGATTCGACGGTGGATGGCTTTTCGGCGTGCTTTTCGCGGGGAATGTCCACTTTGCGGGTATCCGTCGCAAGGAAATGACACCGTTTGTCCCGAGTGCGGCGGCCGGAGAGGTCAGGGATTCCAAGCCACGCAACGCTTTCCTGCTGGACCTCGTTAGAATCGTTCCGTGTTCCGCGGGATCTCCCTCGCCAACAAGTGCCTCATGCTCTTCGGCGGCGCCATCGCCGTCATCGTTCTCGCCGCGCTCATGTTCCCCTTCTTTCGCATGGGCTCTCTCGTCGACGAGGGGCAGCTCGAACTCTCCCGCCAGATGGTCGATCACTGGGAGCAGGCCGAGCGCCAGATCCGTGCCGTCCAGATCGGCTTCCTGAGCCCCGAGGTCATCTCAACCCGCCAGCGCCAGCCGCCGCGCTACGTCGTGAACGATCAGAGCCCCACGCCCGGCGCCGAGGGCTACGCCGGTGTCCCCGCCGTCCGCATCGGGTTCGAAGATTCCCACAAGCAGGCCCAGACCGACCGCTTCGTCGCCCGCGCTCTCAAATCGCTGGAAGAAGACCCCGCCCGCGCCGACTACCAGCAGGCCCGCTGGATCGGCACCCTCCGCGAATACCGCTACGCCAAGGCCGTGCGCGCCGAGGTCGACGGCAAGCCCCAGCTCATCGGCCTCGTGCTGCTCGACCGCACCTCCAAAGAGCCGATCCGGCTTCTCCTCATCAACACGGCCTACCTCTTCTCCGCCGGCCTCTTCGTTTCCGCCTTCGCGGTGCTGATGTTCTACCTCATCACCCATCACCTCATTCTCCAGCCTGTCCGAACCCTCAAGAACACCGCCGAACGCGTCCGCGAAGGCGACCTCACGATCCGATCCCAGATCTCAACCGGCGATGAGTTCGAAGAACTCTCCGACACGTTCAATCTCATGCTCCACGACCTCGAGGGCCGCCAGGTCGAGCTCCGCGCCCTCAACGCCGCGATGAACCTCAAGGTCGACGAGCTTCAGCAGTCCAACACCGCCCTCTTCGAAGCCGCCAAGCTCAAAGGCGACTTCCTCGCCAACGTCAGCCACGAACTCCGCACCCCGCTCAACGCCATCATCGGCTTCGCCGACCTGCTCATGGAAGTGGCGCAGTCCGAACTCGCGGCGGGCGACGACTCCACCCGCCTCTCCCGGCGCCTCCGATTCCTCGAGAACATCCAGAACGCCGCCCGCGATCTGCTCGAGATGATCAACGGCCTGCTCGAAATGGCCAAGATCGAGGCCGGGCGCTACGAGCTCCGCATCGAAAAGATGAACGTCCAGTCCACCTGCGAAGCTCTCGCCGGGCTCATCTTCCCCCTCGCTTCGCAGAAGGAAATCAAGGTCAACCTCGAGATCGCCGCCGATCTGCCGCTCGTTGAAACCGACATCAAGAAGTTCCGCCAGATCGTCTTCAACTTCCTGAGCAACGCCGTCAAGTTCACGAGCGCCGCCCACCCGGGCGCTTCGGGCTCAACACCGTCGAGGGGCGA
Source organism: Planctomycetota bacterium (assembly GCA_018242625.1). GTDB lineage: Bacteria > Planctomycetota > Phycisphaerae > Phycisphaerales > UBA1924 > JAFEBO01. The sequence continues at coordinate 148,820 of JAFEBO010000012.1, read as the reverse complement.
GATCACGATCCGCGCGGAGCGCCTGACGGCCGCTCCCGCCGCGGCCGACGCCGGCACGTCCGAGACCGACCGCGTCCGCGTCAGCGTCATCGACAACGGCCCGGGCATCGCCCCCGAAGACCAGGCCCGCATCTTCGAGAAGTTCCAGCAGCTCTCGGGCGGCCACGCCCGCGAGCATTCCGGCACCGGCCTCGGGCTGGCCATATGCAGGGAACTCGCCGCCGTCCTGCAGGGCGAAATCCAACTGGTCAGCGACATCGGCCGCGGCTCGATGTTCAGCCTCATCGTCCCGGTTCACCCCGATCCGGGCCGCATGAAGGAAACAGAGGCCGAAGCCCGTTTCCGAGGAGCGCTCCGCCGGGCCACCTCGACTTCCACGCTCTGACACGCAGACGCGCTCCTAAACCTTCACAGCGCCCTCGTAGTGCCTGATACGCACTCGTTCTCGCCACGTGCCCGGCTCAAAGACATCCACTCCCACAACGTCGATGCGGGTCGGACGATCCAGATTCCTGTGCCGCCGCCTGAGCTCCAGCATGAGCTCGATCAGCTTTTCCTTTTTATCCTGATCCACAGCCTCTTCCGGCGGAGCGAACGGCTGGTCGTATCCCGGGCGCACCGATCTGGCCTTCACTTCCACCAGGATCAGCATCGATTCGTCGTCCGGCTCGCACACGATGTCCAGTTCGCCCGCCCGAAGACGCACGTTGCGATCGAGCACCCGAAGCCCCCGGCGCTTGAGATGCCGCGCCGCCGCCGCCTCGCCCCGCACGCCGACGAACGCCGTGTCGTACTCCGCTCTTCCCAGAAATCGCCTCACCGCCCGCCACATGCCGCACCCGCTCCCCCGGAAAGAGACCTCTACTTCGCCGGCGCCACCGGCGGCTTCCAGTTCTTGCCCTGCGGGATGCCCAGCACACGCTCCTCGGCGTAGTGCAGCAGACGGTTCGTCATCAGCTCGATATCCGTAAACGTCGCCTTGGACTTCAGTCGGTCGACATACTTCATCCGCTCGTACTTCTGCCGGTTATCCACGAGGAGGTTTTCCAGGTAGAGCTGCGCCTGGTAGAGGTCCTCGCTCATCTTGAGGATGTGCTCGAGCTTGATCCAGTACATGCTGTTGCGAAACGCGATCGGGCCTGCCCACTTGCCCGGGGTCAGCCCGTGCGCCGCCTCGTTAAATTCCTTCGGCCCGAAGAAGTCGTGCTTGGAATACTCGTCATCAAACTGATAGCCGTTGAGCTGGCGTTCCGCCGCTTCCTCGCTGCCCGCAATCTCGTCCGCAACGTCGTCGAATTCCTTGCCCCCGGCCAGTTCGCTCTTCACCTTGTCGATCTTCGCCTGGTCCGAGACCGGGATGCTGAACATGCGGAAGAACGCCACCGGGTTGGGGTTGAACAGCTCGTAGTTCTTCTCAAACGCGTTCTGAATGTCGCGGAAACTCACGTTCGCGCGGCTGTACACACGCGAGTACAGGATGTACTTGATCAGTTCCTGCTGCTCGCGTGCCTTCATCGTCTGGTCCAGCGAAGTGCCGTTCTGCGCCGACAGATTCTCGTTCGCCGCGGCCTCGATGCCCCGGTTTTCCGCCACGAGTTCGCTCCGCACAGACTGCAGCCACGTGAAAAAGCCGGCCTTCTGTTCCGGCTGGAGCGAGTTGAGCGCCTCGGCCCGGAGCACCTCGTCCTCGATGATCGCGTTGATCTTGGTCCGGATCAGGTCCTTGGCGAAAAGGCGCCATTGCGTCAGCGCCGTCTTGGGGTTCGCGGCCTTGAGCTCCGCGTAACGGCTCTCAAGGCGGTCGATCATCGGCTCCAGAAACGCCGAGGCGTAGATCGCCCGGTTGTTCACATCGCCCACCTTGGCGTCCACAAACACCGGAGCGCCCTTCGCCGTCGGCGTCGTTGCCGTCAGGCTCGGTTCACCCGGCTCCACCGAAACGTCCAGCATGCCTTCGGCGGCAGCGGTCGTCACGCTCGAGATTCCCTTCCTCTTCACGCCGCTCGGGGGTGGCGCTTCTGTCAGACCCTCTTCCGGCGCCTTCTCCTCCGTCTGCGGACCCGCCGCGGACATCTGCGATCGGAAGTCCGCCGCCGTCACCCGCGTATTTGCCGGCTTGGAATCCCCATCCGTAAACGAACTGCCGCACCCGGCGAGCAGGCACGTCAACGCCACGACTCCCGACGTAGAATCGGCCTTCAGCCGTTCGGCGATCCGTCGAACTCGATTCCAAGAGGTGCCCATGTCGATTCTCGGTTCCAGCGGCGGCCCTTCCAATCCCGGTAACAGCGGTCAAGGTGGGGGTAGTGGGGGTGGTGGGGGTGGTGGGGGTGGTGGGGGTGGTGGGGGGGAGGCTCCCAAGATTATCATTGATACGGATTGGAAGAGCCAGGCCCAGGCCGAGAAGGAAAAACTGGCCGCCGCCGAGGAGGCCAAGAAGGCTCAGCAGTCCGAAGCCGGCGCCCGGGATGATGGCCCGATCGGCATGCAGGACATCATTTCGCTGCTTGTGAGCCAGACGCTTATGTACCTTGGCGCCGTCCCCGACCCCCAGACCGGCCGCGCCATCGTCGCCCCCGAATACGCCAAGATGCACATCGACATGCTCGGAGTGCTCGAAGAAAAGACCAGGGGCAATCTGAGCGAGGCCGAATCCAAGCTGCTCACCCGGGCCCTCCACGAACTGCGGATGGAGTACGTCGAAATTTCCAAGTACGTGGCGAAGGCGGTCGCCGAGGGCAAGATCAAACCCGGTGCTCCGGGTATGGGCGGCGGCCCGGTCGCCGGTCCCGGGGTGATCGGGCCCAAGCCGACGGTTTGAACACCCGCCCCCGACTCCAAAACTGGAGTGCGTACGAATCACCGCTACGATGCGGTTGGTGACTGTTGCGCCGGCGCTTCCGGCGAATTTCTACTGGAATCGGACAGTGACACAAGCCGAAACATCCGCCCCGAACGCCGGCTTCATGGCGCGCCACTATTTCCTTCTCCGGCGGCTTCACTCGCTCTCGGGCATCGTGCCAATCGGACTCTTCCTGATCAACCATCTGCTTACGAATTCGTCGGCGGCCTGGGGAATCCTGGCCAGCCGGGAGTCGGAGCATTCCGGTTCATGGGCGATGCGCGGCTTTGAATACTTCTGGAAAGAAGTCCGCTGGATCAATACCCAGGTCCCCAACCTCATCCTCATCGAGGTCGCGCTCTGGGGGGCGATTGCGTTCCACTCGATCCTGGGTTTCTACTACGCCGCCACCGGCTCGGTGAACACCGACCGCTACGCGTATCAGGGCAACTGGCGCTACCGCCTGCAGCGCATCAGCGGATACCTCGGAATCCTCTTCATCTTCTACCACGTCGCCACGCTCAGGTGGGGCTGGACATTCCTCGTCCCGGGCGGCACCCAGTGGTCTCAGGACTTCGCTGCATCCACCCTGGCGATGGTGCTGAGGGGTGGTTCGTCCGGCATCACTTTCGCGGGACTGGCGGTTTCCCTCGCCTATTTCCTCGGCGTGACCCTGCTGGTTTTCCACTTTGCCAACGGGCTCTGGACCGCCGCGATCACTTGGGGGATCACCATCTCCGCCAACTCACAGCGGCGTTTCGGCTACGCGTGCTTCGGGCTCGGCGCCGCCATGATGCTGATGGGATGGATCTCGATCTTCACTTTCCTCGTTGCCGATCCCGCCAAGGTGCGGGAAGTTGAAACCCGGCTGGGGTCTCCCCGGGCGGTCGCCGTGCAGGCCGGAGATAAATAGAACACCATGTCGCAACATCGCGTCATCGTCGTTGGTGGTGGTCTGGCCGGTCTTGCCGCCGCGGTCCGCATCGCAGAGGCAGGCACCCACGTCGACCTCTTTTCCCTCGTCCCGGTCAAGCGCTCCCATTCGGTCTGCGCCCAGGGCGGGATCAACGCGTGCAACGAGGTTGCACGCCAGCAGGGTTACTCCGAATACGAGCACTTCGACGAAACCATCTACGGCGGCGACTTCCTTGCCGATCAGCACCCCGTGCTCGAGATGGCCAACTGGGCCCCTCGCATCATCGATCTGCTGGACCGAATGGGCGTTCCATTCAACCGCACAGGAGAGGGCAACCGCGATCTGCGGCTCTTCGGCGGCTCCCTGTTTAAGCGCACCCACTTCGCGGGTGCCACCACCGGGCAGCAGCTCATCTACGCGCTGGACGAACAGGTCCGGCGGTACGAATCCGAGGGGAAGGTTTTTAAGCACGAGTTCCAGGAATTTCTCTGGCCGGTCATGGAGCAGGGCCGCTGCGTCGGCATCGTCGCTCAGGACATGCGGACGATGCACATCAGGGCGTTCCGCGCCGATGCCGTAATCATGGCCACCGGCGGCTGCGGCCTCGTCTTTGGCAAGAGCACCAACAGCATCATCTGCACCGGCGCCGCGGCGGCCCGCTGCTTCCGCGCGGGCGCCTGGTACGGCAACCCCGAGATGATCCAGGTGCACCCCACAGCCATCCCCGGCGCCGACAAACTCCGCCTGATGAGCGAGAGCGCGCGGGGTGAGGGCGGGCGCGTCTGGGTGCCACGCAAGGCCAAGGACCCAAGGGCGCCCAAAGACATTCCCGAATCGGAACGCTGGTACTTCCTCGAAGAGAAGTACCCGGCGTACGGCAACATTGTCCCCCGCGATATCGCAACACGCGAGATCTTCGACGTCTGCGTCAATCAGGGCATGGGCGTCTACGGCGAGAATCAGGTCTACCTCGATCTCACGCACAAGGACCCCGAATACCTCACCCGCAAGCTCGGCGGCATCCTCGAAATCTACGAGAAATTCGTCGGCGAAGACCCTCGCTTCACCCCGATGAAGATCTTCCCCGCCGTCCATTACTCCATGGGCGGACTCTGGACCACGTACACAAAGGGCAGCTACAACCCGCAAACCGCCCTGACCAAGCACAAGTCCGGCAGCCCCGCGCCGATCGACGCGAAGGTCGGTCAGGGCATGCAGCTCGGCGCGGTCAACAACTCCATGACCAACATCCCCGGGCTTTACGCCTTCGGTGAGGTGAACTTCGCCTACCACGGCGCCAACCGCCTGGGCGCGAACGCCCTGCTTTCCTGCATCTTTGACGGTCTTTTCTGCGGCGTTTCCGTGCTCAACTTCATCCGCAACGAAGCTCCCGGAAAGAATCCCGCCGTGGATCTTCCCGCCGGCGCCTACGACGCGGTCGTTCAGCAGGAAACCGCGAAGATGAAGCACCTGCTCGACGGCGCCAAGCCCGCGAACCAGGACGCCTCGACCAACCCATACATGATCGGCAAGGAGCTTGGTGAGGAAATGACCGCCGCATGCACGGTCGTCCGCACCGAGGCCCGTCTGAAACAGTGCCTGGGCAAGCTTGCCGAACTCAAGGACCGCTATTCGCGGCTCCGTCTCGCGGACGGTGCTTCGTGGACAAACCAGTCCTTCGGCTACGCCCGGAGCGTGGGCGACATGCTGGTTCTTGCAGAAGCGATCGCTCTGGGAGCCCTTGAACGCAGAGAAAGCCGCGGAGCTCACTACCGCAGCGACCACACAGGGCGCGACGACGGCAATTTCATGAAGACCACGCTCGCCCGCCACGCCAACGGCGTCACGGCCGTGGAATTTGTTCCGATCGATGCATCGCTCATCCTCCCGACCGCTCGTACGTACGGCAAGAAGGACTCCTCGCCCAACGCGGCCGCCGCACCCGCGATGGCCTCCGCCGCGTCCTGACTTCTCGCTCACATCCGAAAGACAGACGAAATGACCGCAACCGCTCAAACACCACGCCGCACCGCGACGCCCGATCGGACCGTGACTTTCCGCATCAAGCGCTGCGACGGTCCCGGAAAGCCGTCGTATTGGCAGGATTTCCGCGTCAAGGTCCCCAAGAACTCCAACGTGATCTCCTGCCTCCAGCAGATCGCCGCCGAGCCCGTGACCGCCGGCGGCGAGCGGGTCACTCCGGTGGTCTGGGATTCGGGATGCCTCGAGGAAGTGTGCGGCGCCTGCACGATGGTCATCAACGGCAAGGTCCGCCAGTCCTGCTCGTGCCTTATCGATGATTACGCGCCCGCAGACGGCGATGTCATCACGCTCGAGCCGATGTCAAAGTTCCCCGTTGTCCGCGACCTCTGGGTCGATCGTTCCCGCCTTTTCCACAACCTGGCCCGGATCAAGGCCTGGGTTCCCATCGACGGAACCTATGACCTTGGCGCCGGCCCCAAGGAAACGCCCGCATCCCAGGCGACGCATTACGTCCTGTCCACATGCATGTCCTGCGGCTGTTGCCTCGAGGCGTGCCCGCAGTTCAACCTCGAAGAGGACCGCGATCAGTGGGACAGCAGCTTCATCGGCGCACACGCGATCAGCCAGGCACGCCTCTTCAACGCCCATCCGACCGGCAGCGAGCTCAAGCCCGATCGTCTCGATGTTCTGATGGGCGAGGGCGGCGTCAACGACTGCGGCAACGCTCAGAACTGTGTCCAGGTCTGCCCCAAGCACATCCCGCTCACAGAATCGATCGCCTCGATCGGACGCCAGGTCACGCTCCACGCAATTTCGAAGTTCTTCCGGGGCTGAGTCTCAGCCTTCAAGGTCCAGGCGCGGCCGCCGCTGCTGAGGCGGTGGCGCGGCCTTTTCCTGGTGGTCCTCGCTCGCGTCTTCCCGCTCATTGCCCGCAAGGCCTTTCACCGCGTCGACCGTCTCGGCCGAATCCACGATTTCCACCCGATCGATCACTTCGCGTCGGACCTCTTTGGCCTTCTTGGGGGGCTCCTGCTGCGGGCGCGGGGTGACCTTGTCCGTTTGCTGGATGTTGGCAATCGCCGACGCAATGGCCGAAGGGACGGCGCTCATGCCCTAAGCATCGGAAACACGGCCGGTTCAAGCCGCAAAAGTCCGGCTTCTCCCCGAGCATTTGCTCCTGAAAACGATTCCAGGCCCGCGTGGCCCCTCTATTTCCGGACCGGTTGAGGAGGCCCAAAGCGATGGAGGAACGTGTATTTCAAACACCGATCGTGTTCACGCCGCAATCGACATAGATGGTTTCGCCGGTGATCCCCGCGGACAGGTCGCTCACCAGGAACGCGGCGGTGTTGCCGACGTCGGCGCCTTCCACGTTCCGGCGCAGGGGCGAGCGCTGGGCGTTGTGCTCCGAGATTGTGTCGGTTCCCGCGACGGCGCTGCTCGCAAGGGTCCGCAGGAATCCGCCCGAGATGCTGTTCACGCGGATCTTGTCGGCGCCCAGCTCGGCGGCGAGGTACCGGGCGGTCGATTCAAGAGCCGACTTGGCCACGCCCATCACGTTGTAGCCGGGAACAACCTTCTCCGCGCCGTAATAGCTCATGCAGAGAATGCTGCCGCCGCCCGACCGCTGCATGATCGGGTGAGCACGCCGGGCAAACCCCAGCAGCGTGTACGCCGAAATGTCGATCGCCGAGAGATACGCGGAACGGGGAGTCGTGATGAACTTTCCGTGCTGGAGGTACTCCCGATCGGCGAACGCGATCGAGTGAATCAGGAAGTTCATCTTGTCGTACTTCTCCGCGTAGGCGGCGAACGCGGCGTCGATCTGCTCGTCGCTCGAGGCCTCCAGCGGGAAGCACCAGGAGTCCTGCAGGTTGAGCGCTTCGAGGGCGCGGCGCGTCCGGCGCTCGTTCTTCTCGCCCGGCAGGTGGGTAAACGCGCAGGTCGCGCCATTCTCCGAAAGAGCCTTGGCGATGTGCCACGCGTACGACCGCTCGTTTGCCACGCCGATGATCAGGCCAGTCTTTCCGGTCAAAAGCCCCATGAATCGCTCCTTGGTTACGCCAGTTTAGTCGCCCCGGCGTAGCCCTCAAGCACCTGCGTACGCTGACCTCCTCATGGCCGACCTCAATGCGATCAGCCTCCCCAAGCTCTTTGACGCCCTCGACGGTGAACGGGCCGCGCATCGCGTCGCGGTTGCGGCACGCGACGAAGACCTGGGGCCGGGAGGCAGGCCGGGGGATCTCACGGGGCTGATCGCCTCTCCGGCCGGGGATCGGGCGCGGGCCCGGCTTCGCGCCCGGCAAGCCGGCGTGGCGGCGGGCCTGGCCTGCCTGCCGGCATTTGTTCCCGTATTTTCCCGCCGCATTCGCGCCCGCACACTCATGCGCGACGGAGCCGCATTTCAAGCCGGGCAGGACCTGTGCGAGCTGAGCGGGAGCGCACGCGACATTCTCGCGCTCGAACGTTCGCTGCTCAATCTGCTCTCGCGGCTGTGCGGCGTGGCGACGGTAACCCGGCGCTATCTCAAAGCCATGAATGCTTCCGGCCCGGTCCGGGCCCGGTTGCTTGACACGCGAAAGACCACCCCCGGCCTTCGGGTGCTGGAGAAATATGCCGTGCGGTGCGGCGGGGGATTCTGCCATCGCGTCGGTCTTTACGACGCTGTCCTGATCAAGGACAACCACATCGCGCATGTTCCGATCTGGGAGCTCAAAGGCTGGACGGAGCGGGCGGCGGCGAAGGCACGTTCACTGAACCCCTCGTTCGTCGAGATCGAGGTCGATTCGCTCGAACAGCTCGGGGAAGTGCTGATCGCGAGACTGGGGCGCAACCCCGCCGTCGATATCGTGCTCCTTGACAACATGACGCCTGGAGTCATGAAAAAGGCGGTTGCGATGCGCGATGCGCTCGCGCCGGGCGTGCTGCTCGAAGCTTCGGGAGGCATCGATCTCTCGACAATCGCCCGGGCGGCACGCAGCGGCGTCGACCGCATCAGCGTCGGAGCGCTCACGCACAGCGCACCCATCATCGACCTCGGTCTGGACTTTCTCTGAACATGGATCATCCTTCTTCAAAGTCTTCGGTGGAAGCGTCGATCGAATCCTGGCAGGATGCGATCGAGTCGGCGCTGAAGTCGTCCGGCGTGGAACTTGTGCAGAAAGTGCTTGTTCTTCGGGAAACGGCTTCGACCCAGGAAGCGGCCTCCCGCGCGGCGGGCTCGACTCCGACGCTCGTGGTCGCCGACCGGCAAACCGCGGGACGCGGCCGGCTCGGGCGCCCGTGGATCCAGGGCTCATCGGAATCGGATTCCGGGCTCGGTATCGCCGCAACCTTTGCACTGCCGGGTTGTCAGGTTCCGCCGCCGCGGCTGTCGCTGGCCGCGGGGCTCGCGGCGCACGAGGCGTGCGCGAGATCGCTCGGGTCCCGCGATGTGCTCGGCCTGCGCTGGCCCAATGACGTGGTCGAGCGCGGGGGCGCTCAGCGCAAAGTTGCTGGAGTGCTCGTCGAGGCGGTGGGGCCGCTGATTCTGGTCGGAATCGGCATCAACGTGCTGCACGAGCAGGACGATTTTCCGGGTTCGCTCGCGGAACGGGCCGTCTCGCTGCGTCAATTGGGTTCGCGGTGCTCGAGGCTTTCGGTGCTGCTTGCGCTGATCGGCGAGCTGGATCGGGCGCTTCGTGCAAGCCCGGAGGAAATTACGACTCGCTGGTCGGCGCTCGACACGCTGGTCGGATCGCGGCGAACGCTGATCCAGGCCGGACGGCGATACCAGGGGACCGTCCGATCGATCCAGCCTTCGAGCCATATCGAGCTCGAGACCAGCGAGGGAGTGGTCCAGCTTCCGTCGCTGACCACATCGCTCGTGCACGACGAAAACTAGACCGCCGCCGCGATTTTCCTTGCCAGCTCGGCTCCGGCCGCATGATCGAAGGGGCCGGGGTTCCAGTCGATCTCCAGTCCCCGCGGACCGAACTTCGGGATGATGTGGAAGTGGACGTGCATGACCACCTGGTGGGCGTCTTTGCCGTTGTTCTGCAGCACGTTGAAGCTGGCTGCGCCCGTGGCCTTCATGACTGCGCGGCAGATGCGTGGCAAGATCCGCCCGATCGCCGCGCTCGATTCGTCGCTGAGCTGATCGAGGGTGGCGGCGGGTTCCTTGGGAATGACGAGCGTGTGGCCCTGACTGAGGGGGCCGATATCGAGAAACGCGAAGACTTTGTCGTCCTCGTAGACCTTGTGGGAGGGGATTTCGCCGCGGATGATTCTGGAGAAAATCGTTTCGCTCATGGCCCAAGCGTAATCGCCGAGCCGGCGGAAAAACGCCGGGCGGGGGACTGATACCATCGGTTTGTGACCGTGGCCGCCCCATCCCGGATCCGCACTCTCGCGCCGCTGGTGGCGAGCCAGATCGCCGCCGGCGAGGTTGTCGAGCGTCCGGCGAGCGTGGTCAAGGAGCTGGTTGAAAACTCGATCGACGCGGGCGCGACGCGTGTCGAGGTTGAACTGGAGCAGGGGGGGGTTGAACTCGTCCGCGTTTCGGACAACGGGACGGGGATCGCGCGGGACGACCTGATGATGGCGCTGGCGCCGCATGCGACGAGCAAGGTGAGCAGCCTCGAGGATCTGGACCGGATCGCGACCCTTGGATTCCGCGGGGAGGCGCTTGCTTCGATCGCGTCGGTTTCGCGGCTGACGCTGCGATCGCGTACGGCCGAATCGGACGCGGCGTTCGAGATCGTGAGCGAAGGCGACGAGCGCAGGCCGGTCGCTCCGGCGTCGGGGCCGGTGGGCACGGTCATCAGCGTCCGCAATCTGTTCTTTAACACGCCGGCGAGGCGGAAATTTCTCAAGACGATCACGACCGAGCAGGGTCGGTGCGCCGACACGCTGACGGCGATCGCCCTTGCTCATCCGCTGATCGGCTTTGTGCTGCGGACCGACGGCCGGACCGTCTTTGAGCTGCCGCCGGATCAGACGGCGCAGGACCGGGCGCTCTCGCTCCTGGGATCGGAGCTCAAGCCGGAGATGCTGACGGTGCACTCGGACCAGCACGACAGCCGGGGTGTGTCGCTCTGGGGGCTGATCGGGACTCCGGCGATCGCGCGGGCGACGAACAAGAGCCAGCACGTGTTTGTCAACGGGCGCGCGGTACGGGATCGGACGATCCAGCACGCGATCATGCAGGCGTACCGGGGGCTGATCGAACCTTCTCGCTATCCGACGGCCGTGCTGATGCTGGAGATGTCGCCCGAGGCGGTCGACGTCAACGTGCACCCGACGAAGGCGGAGGTGCGGTTCCGCGATTCGAGCCTCGTGCATTCGGTGGTCTACCACGCGCTCTCCCGGGCGCTGCGGGAGGCGGACCTCACGCCGACGTACTTTCAGAGCGGCGGCCATGCGGACGGTGCCGGAGGAGATCGGGGGGCGCCGGCGCATCCGACGGCGATCATGCCTTCGCCTTTCGTCCGGGCGCCGGCGAGCGGAGAGCAGGCCGAGGCGTTTGTCGACTATCTGCGGAGGTTTACCCCAGGCACGGACCAGCTCACCTTTCCGCTTCGGGCGGTCGAGTCCGGTCGTGAGCCGCGGGCCGAGGAAAAGACTGCCGGAGAGGACGGGTCGGCGGCTCCGGCGCAGGGGCAGGGCGAGGTCTACATGCCGCGGCGGGTGGACCGGATTCTGCAGGTTCACAACTCGTTTGTCGTGACGCAGGATGAGCAGGGGGTTGTGATTGTCGATCAGCATGCGCTGCACGAGCGGGTGATGTTCGAGGCTTTGCTGGCGCGGGTGGGCCGAGGAAATCTGGAATCGCAAACGCTGCTGACGCCGGCCGTGATTGATGCGACGGCGGACCAGCTGGGCCGTCTGGAGGAGATGAGGCCGCTGTTGAATCGGATCGGTGTCGAGGCGGAGGCGGCGGGGCCGCGGTCGATCGCGGTGCGGGCGTTTCCGAGTTTTCTTTTCTCGCGGAATGTGGACCCGGTGGATTTCCTGCGGGATCTGTTCGCGCTGACGGACGAGAACGAAGAAGCGGCGGATGCGAAGACGGCCGCCGACGCTTCCGATGAGCGGCTTCTGCGCGACGTGCTGGACATGATGGCGTGCAAGGCTGCGATCAAGGCGGGAGATCATCTTTCCGATCTTGAGCTGAATGAACTGCTCAACCTGCGTGAGGCGGTCGAGCGCTCGAGCAACTGCCCGCACGGGAGGCCGACGACGGTCCGCCTGACGATCAGGGAGCTCGAAAAACTGTTCGGCCGGGCCTGATGGGAAAGAAAGCGTGCGGCCTTTTGGCCGCACGCTTGAGCGATCCGCGTTGCACTCTGCGTGTCAGGAACACATCAGGGCGTCGTAGGCGGTTGCGAAGACGACAAAGTCCTGATCGTCGACGAAGCCGTCGTTGGTGAGGTCGGCGGGGCAGCCGATCGGCATCGAGGTGTCGGCGCAATCGAGGATGTTGTAGGCGTTTGCGAAGCTGACGAAGTCGGAGTCGTCGACCATGCGGTCGAAGGTGAAGTCGCCGGTGCAGCGCGTCCAGACGCGTATCTGGAGGCCCTGGTACGACTGCGTGCCGGAGTTGTGATAGTTGGACGGCAGGAAATTACCGTCGGAGGTGCTGGATGAGCTGTACCAGCCGTATCCGTTGGGCATGTTGGATGTGCCGATATCGGGAAAGAGGACGCCGCTGCCGCGGCCCGTGCAGAGTTGCACCATGAAGTTGGAAGACTTCTGCCAGGTGCCTGCGGAGAAGACTTCGTAGCAGTAGGAGAGACCGATCGGGCCGAATGCGGGGACGGTCACCGGCTGATTGAACGTCCAGCCATTGCCCGAGGCGAGAGAGCCGTATTCGGCAGTGAAGGCGGGCAGATCATTGGCAGCCGTCGCGGTTCGTTCGGCGATCAGCGATCCAAAGACCGGCGAGGCGCCCGAGTTGTACGAATTCCAGAGGCGGACGCGGAGCCGCCACTGGCCCTGGGCGAGGAACACTTTGGAAGAGGAGGGCACGTCGACGCCGATCAGAGTGAGCGTGGGGGACTGGGTATCCAGCGTCATCGACTGGCCGAACCAGGAACTGCCGCCCACGGTGATGCCTTGCGTGCCCGCGCTGTCAAAGGCCTTGTATTGCGCGAGAGCGGGAGAACAGAGGAGTGCTGCGGCGGACAGAATCATGAGCTTCAAGTTGGTACTCCTTCTCTTTTCGGGATTGCCGGTTTTCAAGCAGTGCCAAGCATTCTCGACTATGAGCACATCAGGGCGTCGTAGGCGGTTGCGAAGACGACGAAGTCCTGGTCGTCGACAAAGCCGTCGTTGTTGAGGTCGGAGGGGCAGCCGGTGGGCATGGATGGGTCGGTGCAATCCAGCAGGTTGTAGGCGTTGGCGAAGCTGACGAAGTCGGAGTCGTCGACGATCAGATCGAAGTTGAGATCGCCGGTGCACATCGTCCAGAGCCGGAAGATCAGCCCCTGATAGTTGCTGTTTCCTGACTGTGTGCTGTAATTTCCGGGTGTGAAGTTTCCGGTGCTGCTGCCGTACCAGCCGCGCCCGTTCGGCATGGCGCTGTTTCCTCTGGCGGGGGGGCTTGCGGCGAATGTGCCGTCATTCACCCAAACGGTTGCCGCGTTTGAAGGGGCCCAGACGCCTTGGTTCAGAACCTCGAACTGATAGGAAATGCCGATTGGGCCTGAAGTCGGAACAGTGACGCGCTGCGGCAGCATCCAACCTTTTCCGGCGGCCAGGTATCCCCAGAGTCCGCCCGAAGCGGAGAATTGCGAAACGCAGTATTGGTCGGAGAGGAGTGAACCAAAGACGGGCGATGCCGCGGAGTCGTAGCTGCCCCAAAGCTTGACGTGAATTCGCCACTGGCCGGGTAGCAACGCGGGCTGTCCGGGGCTCTGCAGGACGCCGGCGTCCAATCCGACGATTGTGAGCGATGGCGTTGAAGCGTCGAGAACGAGGGCTTGGCCCCTCCAATTGGAGCCGCGTGCGATTGTGCTTGCGCCCGAACCTGCATCAAACGCCAGGTACTGGCCGAGCGCCGAAGCGCAGAACATCGCCGACATCGCCGCAAATCCCAGACTCTTCATAACAGCCTCCTTCGCCCCCAAGCGAGGGTTTCTGGTCCCCAAGCCAAATCCCGATGGGGCCGGGGCCTGCATTTCAGTCTACAGCGAAGCCGGGGCGGGGGAAAGTGGGGGGATTTGAGGATGCCATACGGAACAGGTTGTGTGCAGCCGCTTTCGATTGCGGCCTTATGGTGTTGTGGGTGGGGAGGCATGCGATCGGGTAGGCTGATTTTGGCGACCTGCTGGGCGCCAACAGAAGGGGCTGATATGGAATTTCTTACGCAGCTGTGGCTTCCGATTCTGGTTTCGGGGGTGGTGGTGTGGATCGCGAGCTTCATCGCGTGGATGGTGATCGGCCACCACAAGAAAGACCGGGATCCGATTCCCGGTGGTGGCGAGCGGGCGTTTATGGAAACCATTACGCGGATGAACATCGGGCCGGGAAATTACGGGTTTCCGGATTTCTGTCAGCACGATCAGTTGCCGCGCAAGGAGCGGATGGAGGCGATGAAGGAGCTTTACGACCGCAGGCCCATGGGCGTTTTGCGTGTCTGGGGTGAGATGAACATGGGCGTGAACATGCTGGTCACGTTTTTGTTTTATCTTGTGACCAGCACGATGATCGGGTATTTGACATGGGCGGCGCTCGGGCGCGGAGCGAGCCCTGGGAAGATTTTTCAGATCGCGGGAACGGCGGGGATCCTGGCTTACTGCTTTGCAACGTTTCCGCACGACATCTGGTTTCAGAAGAAGCGGCGGGCGATGCTGATGGATTGGGCCGACGGGATCGTTTTCGGAATGATCACTGCGGCGGTGTTTGCGTGGTGGTGGCCGAAGTGACGTGAAAGCCCGGAAAGGGTGGGGGCTGCGGGTCATGTCTAGCCGGTGTTGGCGAGACTGCAGGGTCGGTGGGTGTTGAGAGTGTGTTGGATCGGGCAGGTGGTGCCGCTGGAATGGCGGAGAGTGGCGGCGGGGGCCTCGTGGGTGATTGCCATCGCGGGGCGGGCGAAAGCGGAGTTTTGGCGGGGCGGGGAGCTTGCCTGGCGGTCGGCTCCACGGACAGGGTCCGTGGGCTTTGGTGGCATCTCGCCGGTGCGGGGCGAGTGAGCGCGTGACTCGAGGGGCGATTCGGGGTGTGATGCTGGGGGCGTTTCGCGCGGGGCTTGTTTTTGCGATTCGCGCGAGAGGCTGAGGGCTGCGAGCACTTCGGGGCCGGGGATTGGCGCGCGTGCTTTTGAGGGTGGGGCGCAGAAGCGGAGGCCGAGGCGGACGAGGTTGGCCGCGGCGCGGGTGCGGAGAGCGAGGTCGGGGGCGGCGGTGCTGGTGTTGGAGAGCGAGCCGGTTGCCGCCGGGAGGAGGGAGGAGGAGACGATGCGGGCCTGGTGAAGCTGGAGAGCTTCGAGGCGGCGGAGGGTGGATTGCGTTCGTTCGGATTCGAACCAGGCGAGGATGTCTTCGATGGAGAGGTTGAAGGCTAAAGCGATGGCGGAGCAGGACTTGCCGGCGAGGAAGGCGGAGAGGAGGTTCACGTGGAGAGAGGGAGTCACGGTAGCAATTGTACGGCATTAGTACGGTATTGCAAGAGAAAAGCTTGGATTTTGTATGGAATCAATGCAAGTTGTTGTTCCGCGTCGGTTTGCACGAGGCGTGCATGCTCGCGCGTCGGGTGGTTGGTGAGTGCCTTGTGACGGGCAGGCCTTCGGCCTGGCGCGGGATTTTTGTGCGGGACCGGTGGTGCGGCTTCGCCGCAACCACCGGCTATTGCAGTGCACGCCTTTGGAATCGGAAAGGCGTGCGGGAAGGACGTGGGGGCGGACATGGGAGAGGGCAAGTGCGTTTTTGGTGTGGCGATGGCGTGCCGCAATAACGTCGGTTGAGTGCGGGTGCGGGAGAGCGAGCGGGTGGAAGGAAGCGACAGTTAGACTTGCAGCGGGCGATTGTGGCGATCGAACTTTGTAACGAGGATTTTCATGAAGCAGAAGGCAACCGGGATCGGGGGGGTGTTTTTCAGGGCGAAGGATCCGATGAAGCTGGCGGCGTGGTACCGCGAGCATCTTGGGTTTCCGATCGAAGACTGGGGCGGCTGTCAGTTTCAGTGGCGTGAACTTGACGATCCGAAGAAAACGGGGACCACGGTGTGGAGCGCGTTTCGGGCGGACACCAAGTACTTCGGGAGCGGGAAGAAGGGCGTGCCGCAGGGGCACATGATCAACTACCGCGTGGCGGACCTTAAGAAGATGCTGGCGCAGCTCAAGAAGGCGGGCGTGTGGGTTGATCCGAAGTCGATGAAAGAGGAGTCCGAATACGGGAAATTCGGATGGATCAGGGATGGGGAGGGGAATCGGATCGAGTTGTGGGAGCCGCCGGCGCCGGTGAAGCGTTCCAAGGCGAAGAAGAAGCGTGCGAAGTAAGGTGCGCCGGCGGGAAGGGCGTGCGATGGGGGTGATCTGTCAGGAGATGCCCCATTTGTCTTTGCACCAGCCTCACCGACTTTCCTGGCGGCCGCTGTTGATGATGGCGTTCCAGTAGCGGGCGGTTTCAGCTTGATCGGTGGTTGCGATCTGGAACGCGAAGGCTTCGTTGTGCTTGAACATCGGGCCGCCGTTGATGCCGATGCAGGGGATGCCGACGGCAACAAATTCGAGGACGTCGCCCTTTTTACCGGAGGGGAAGTCGGCGCGTGCCTTGTGGATCGCGCCGATGGAGGAGTTGGGAAAGGTGCTGGCGTAGAAGCGAGCGGCGTCATCGGCGTCGCGGCTGCACCAAAGACAGATGGTGTTTTTGGTGCAGCCGCGACGAGTTTTGAGGGAGTGCGGAATCAGGCTTCGTCGAGAACGGCGACGCTTTCGAACTTCTTGCCTTCGAGCATTTCGAGGGATGCACCGCCGCCGGTGGAGACGTGGCTGAACTTTTCGGCGAGGTCGAACTGTTCGACTGCGGCGGCGGAGTCGCCGCCGCCGACGATGCTGGTGCAGCCGTTCTTGGCGGTGGCTTCGACGATGGCGAGGGCGACGGCCTTGGTGCCGGCGGCGAACTTGGGCCATTCGAAGACGCCCATGGGGCCGTTCCAGACGACGGTTTTGGCCTTCCGGAGAATGTCGGCGTAGGCGGCCTGGGTCTTGGGGCCGATGTCGAGGCCCATGTAGTTTGCGTCGATGCCGGTGTCGTTGGTGAAGGTCTTGATATCGGGAGCGTTCTCGGTGAATTCGGTGGCGCAGATGTGATCGGTGGGGAGGTGGAGGGCCGCGCCGGTCTTATTGGCCAGGTCGATGGCGCGCTGGGCTTCGCTCAATTTGTCTTCTTCCACGCGGCTCTTGCCGACCTTGACGCCTTTGGCTTTAAGGAAGGTGTACGCCATTGCGCCGCCGACGATCACGGCGCTGGCCATGGGTAGGAGGCGTTCGATGGCGGGCATCTTGTCGCTGACCTTTGCGCCGCCGAGCACGACGACGAAGGGCTTGGCGGGCGAGGCGAGCACGCCGTCGAGGTACTTGATTTCTTTCTCGACGAGGAAGCCGACGACCTTGGGTTTGGCGCCCATCGCCTGCGGCACGGCGACCATCGATGCTTCGGGGCGGTGGCAGGTGCCGAAGGCGTCGTTGACGTAGACGTCGGCGTATGCGGCGAGCTTGGCGGCGAAGGCGGGGTCGCCCTTTTTCTCTGCCTTGTGGAAACGCAGGTTGTCGAGCAGGGTCACGTCGCCGGCTTTCATCGCTTTGACGGCGGCTGCTGCTTTTTCATCCACGCAATCGTTGGAAGGGAAGGCAACGGGCTTGGCGAGCAGTTCGCTCAGGCGCCTGGCGACGGGGGCGAGGGAGTATTCGGCTTCGAAGCCCTTGCCCTCGGGGCGGCCGAGGTGGGACATGAGGATGGCGCTCCCGCCGCGGTCGAGGATGGACTTGATGGTGGGGAGGGCGGCCTTGATGCGCCGGTCGTCGGTGATCTTGCCGTCCTCGATCGGGACGTTGAAATCGACGCGGACGAGGACTTTCTTGTTCTTGACATCAACGGCGGCGATGGTTTTCTTGGGCATGGTTTGATCTCCGGAACTGGACGACGCAGGATAGCGCTGCGGGGGGTGATTCCTCAAAGATCGCGGAGCGCGGGAGGGGCAAAAACACAAGAAATCGCGTGGGAAACCGGTGACGGGGGAAAGCGGCTGGAGCGGAAGCGCCGCGCTGCTGCGGGCGCACGCTGCAGTCGCGGCGGGCGATCAATAATCCCACGCAGGGAGAAACCATGGCCACACGCCTTGACGTGCTGAAGACGTACAAGCTCTACATCGACGGGAAGTTCCCGAGGACCGAGTCGGGGCGGACGATGATGGTCGAGGGGCCGAAGGGGAAGGTGTTTGCGCACCTGTGCAAGGCGAGCCGCAAGGACCTGCGCGAGGCGGTGGAGGCGGCGCGGAAGGCGCAGACGGGCTGGGCGGGTGCGACGTCGTATCTGCGCGGGCAGATTCTCTATCGCATCGCGGAGATGCTCGAGGGCAAGAAGCAGGAACTCGTCGATTCGATCCGTGCCGTGAACGCGAGGGTGAAGTCGAAGCTCAAGCCGATCGACGCGGAGGACGAAGTTCTGGCGGCTATCGATCGCGTGGTGTGCTTTGCCGGGTGGGCTGACAAGTACGCCCAGGTGCTGGGCTGCAACAACCCGGTGGCGGGTCCGTATTACAACTTCACGGCGCCGGAGCCTTCGGGCGTTGTGGCGGTGATTGCCCCGGACGAGGCGCCCCTGCTCGCGTTCGTGTCGCTGCTTGCGCCGGCGGTGTGTGCGGGCAACGCGGTTGTGGCGCTGGCGAGTGAGACCAATCCTGTGCCGGCGGCGGTGCTGGCGGAGGCGTGCGCGACGGGGGATGTTCCCGGCGGCGTCATCAATATCCTGACGGGTGTTCGCTCGGAATTGCTGCCGGTGATTTCGGCGCACCGGGATATTGATGCGATTCATGCCGCGAACTTGAGCGTTGACGAGACGACGCTTTTGAAGCAGGGGGCGGCGGAGAACATCAAGCGCGTGATTGTGCGGAGCGTGCCGGACTGGCTGGACACCGCGGACGCGCACAGCCCGTGGCGGATTGAACCGCTGATCGATTTCAAGACGATGTGGCACCCTGCTTCGGCGTGAGCGTGGGGCCGGCGGATTCGATGCCGGGCACTTTGTCGCAGGAAGCGAAGGCCTGAACGATCAGGTGGACGCCTGCGCAGAGCGCGCCGGTGAGTTCGAGCGCGAGCAGGCAGAGAAGAGTGATTCGGACCACGTCGGCCGCCCCCGAGAGCGGGGAGGAGAGATGGGCGCGCGTCAGCAGGATGAGAACTCCGGCGGTGACGGGGATGGAGAGCTGGCCGAGCAGACGCATCCAGCGCGGCACAGATTCGTCCGTGGTCGTGGAAGTGACGGTGAAGGCGCCAAAGAGAAGCAGGAGCGGGAGGGGGAAGACCGCCAGCGCCGAGGCGAGAGCGTGACCGACGAGATGTGAGCCGGAGCCGGACGGCTTGAGGTGACCATCAAAGGCGACGAGCAGCGAGGTGAAGCCGACGGCGACCCCGGCATAGGCAAATCCGCGGAGTGCAACCAGCCACGCGCCGGGCGTGCGACCGAGGACGCTCGAGATGGCGATGAGCGCGAGCAGGAGCGAGATGAGGATGTGCGCGATGAGCCAGCCCTGGAGCTTCCAGTCTCCGATTTGGCCGGTTGCTCCAAGATAGCCCAGGATGGAGGAAGCCAGGATGGTTCCGGAGATGCAGGCGAGGGCCATGCCGGGGCCCTCTGCAAAGCGGCCGGCGGCGAGGGCGAGCCCGAACCCTCCGGCGAGCGCGGTGAGTAACTCAAACGCGATGAGCGCCCAGGCGGGGTGCTGGGGAACTAGGAAGCCGGCGACGATGGTCGCCACGGAAGCGGCCAGAACCAGTGCGGAAAGGGCTGCGGTCGATATGCGGAGGTGGGAGGGCATGGTGATTTGGAACCGTACGTTCCGGTAAGCATCGGCCGGAATTGGTGGTTTCGTGCCTGATTCCGTGGGAGGGGCGGTAAGTGGAACGGGCTTTGCGGACGGAGGGACGAAGGTGCGGGCCGGGCGGGCCGTTTTTGCGCGTGTCGGCGGGCGGGGTGGCCCGGCGACCGATAGAGAAGGAAACGTGCGCGGCGATGGCCGTGTTCGAGAGCGGAGCGTGACATGGGCACGATTACCAGCGGAGTGGGGATATTCAGCGGGATTGACAGCGCATCGCTGATCAGCCAGCTGCTGGCGGTGGATGCGCAGCCCAAGACCCTGATCCAGCAGCGGATCGTGCAGCTCCAGTCGCAGACGGCGGCGGTTCTGGGCATCAATTCAAAGCTCTCGGCGCTGCAGTCGGCGATGGCGAAGTTTCACACGAGTAATCCTTTCGACGGGAACGCGGCGACGTCGAGCGATGAAAAGACGATGACGGCGACGGCGAGTTCGACCGCGGCGAGCGGGAACTATTCGTTCCTGGTGGACCGGCTGGTGAGTTCGCAGCAGATGCTGACGCGCGGATTTGCGGACAAGTCGACGACGGCGGTCGGTGCGGGGTCCATTTCACTTGTTTCGGCCAAGTCGCGTCTTGACGGCGATACGGCGCTCGCGGACCTTAACAACGGTGCGGGGATCGTGCGCGGCAAGATCGTCATCACGGATTCGGCCGGCGGGAGCGCGACGATCGACCTCACGAAGGCGGCGTATGCGAGCGACGTGCTGGACGCGATCAACAGCAACGGCACGGCGAAGGTCAAGGCGACCGTCGTCGACGACAAGTTCGTGATCACGGATGCCGCCGGCGGGGGCGGGCAGGTGACTGTTGCCGAATCGGGCGGGACGACCGCGGCTTCGCTGGGGATCGCTGGCTCGGCGTCGGGCAAGATCACGGGGAGTTCGCTGCGGAAGATGACGGCGGGCACGCTGCTGGCATCCATCAACGATGGGCGGGGGTTGAACCTGTCGAACCTGAGCGGCAATGCGCGCTATGACATGCAGGTAGTCATCGATCGCGGGGGCACGAAGACGACTGTGAATGTCAACCTGGGCACCGTGACTCCTCCGGACTCGGACACGGCGACGGAAGGCCCGGTGTCGACCGTGGGCGGGGCGCTGAAGCGGATGAACGATGCTTTTTCTGCCGCCGGCTTGTCTGGCGTGGCGGCTTCAATTGACACGGACGGGAAGAGGATCAAGATCGCGGACGGTTCGGGGGGGACGATTTCGGTTGTCGAAGCGGCGTCGGGAACGGCGGCGCAGGATCTGGGGCTTGGTGCGGGCGCGACGAGTTCCGCGGGCGTGTTCACGGGCTCTCGCATCGCCAGCGGAATCAACACGACGCTGGCCTCGAGCCTGAACGGCGGAAAGGGCATCGCCGGCGATGGCCACCTGGATTTCATCCTCGGCGACAATTCGAGTTTTTCGCTGACCATTGACAAGGGCGCCACGCTGAGCGAGATCGCGCAGCAGATCGAGAATGCGTCGGTGGTTTCGGGGAACAAGACTGTCTCGGTGGGGCTGACGGAAAACGGGCTCGGGCTGACGCTGAAGGATCTGACCGGGGGCGTCGGCGGGTTCACGGTGGCGGGGACGCCCGGTGCGGACACGGCTTCATCGCTGGGCATCGCGGCGGGGGGCGTGCGCGACACGATCAAGGGAAAGGACCTTGGACGGGCGGTGATCGGAAACGGCACACTGCTGTCGAGCCTGGTTCAGGGCAAAACGCTGGGAACCGGCAAGTTCCGCATCACGGACGCGACGGGCGCTGTGAGCACGATCACGGTGGATCCGACGATTCTCCGGACAGTGGGCGACCTGGTGACGCAGATCAACGCCGCGAGCACGGCCGTGAAGGCCTCGATCAACGACACGGGCGACGGGATTCTGCTGAAGGACTCGGCGGCCTCGGGGACGGGGCAGACCGCGATCAAGGTCGAGGATGTGGACGGCACGCTGGCGAAGGACCTGGGCTTTGCGGGGACGGCGTCGGGCACCGGGGCTTCGAACAAGATTGATGGCACGAGCCGCAAGACCGTGACGCTCACGGCGACGGACACGCTGCAGTCGATGGTGGACAAGATCAACGCGACCGGCGGGAACGTGAAGGCGGCGATCGTGCAGACCGGCTCGGGCTCGACGCCCTATCAGATGAGCCTGTTCAGCGCGGCGACGGGGCGGGACGGTCGGTTCGTGCTCGACTCGGGCTCGCTCGACCTGGGGCTTTCCACGCTGGACGCTGGGGAAAACGCGCGGGTGTTCTTCGGGAGTGGGGACGTCTCCAGGGCGGTGCTGCTTTCGAGCTCGAGCAACACGCTGGACAATGTTGTGACGGGCGTCAAGATCGATCTCAAGGGTACGAGCACGACACCAACGACGATCAGCGTGCAGCGCGACAACGCGGGCCTTGAGAAGGCGATGAACGATCTGGCGACCGCCTTCAACGGCGTGGTTGATTCGATCAATTCGCAGAGCAAGTACGACGACACGACGAAGAAGGCGGGAGTCCTGCTCGGCGATTCGACGGCGCAGAGCCTGCGGAATCAGCTCTTTGCCATCGTGCAGAGTGCGCCCCAGGGCGTGAGCAGCAAGTACCAGTCGCTCGCTCAGATTGGGTTCAAGATCGGAACGGGCGGCTCGATCTCGTTTGACTCGGACAAATTCCGGGAGGCGATGGCGGACGACCCGAACGCGGTGGAGGCGCTGGTTGCGGCGCGGGTTGTCGACACGAACGCGACCGGGCAGGACAAGGTGAGCGATGGGATTACCGTTGCGAACACGAGCGGTCGGCTCAAGTTCACCCAGCTCGGTATTGCGGGCAAGATCGAGGAATTTACCAAGACGGTTCTGGACTCGGTCAACGGCTCGCTGACGCTCAGAAAGAAATCGCTCGACGAGCAGGTTGCGGCGCAGAACGACCGGATTACCAAGATCGATGCGCAGCTCGCGGCCAAGAAGACGGTGCTTCAGGCGCAGTTTCTCCGGATGGAACAGGCGATCGGTCAGCTGCAGAGCCAGCAGTCGGCGCTCAGCGGGCTTGGCAAGTAACTCAAAACAGGCCCTGAAGTCCGGGCTTTTCCCGGACGATGATCGAGGCGATGACAGTTTCTTCTCACTCGGCCAATACCTATCTCCGCACGCGTGTGCTTACCGCCTCGCGCGAGGAGCTCCGTCTGCTGCTCATCGAGGGAGCGATCAAGTTTGCCATGCAGGCTCGCGAGGGCCTGGCGGCACGAAACTTCGAGCAGGTTTTCAGCGGGACGGAAAACGCCCGGAACATCCTGGTCGAGCTGATCACCACGATCAAGGACGAGCCCGATCCGGAACTGGCCGCGAAGGTCCGGTCGCTTTACACCTTTTTCTACATCCGCCTCAACGAGGCCAGCTTTGAAAAGGACGCGTCAAAATTTGACGAGGTGATCGGTCTGCTGGAGTACGAGCGAGAGACGTGGATCCTGCTCATGCAGAAGCTCGCTTCGGAAGGTGACGGGGCGGAGATCGAACCCCAGGGCAGCGGCGGCCCGTTCAGCGTCGAGGGCTGAAGCGCGAACGCTCGGGGGCCGGTTCCGCTACATTGTGCCCCGAGCATGAAAGTCGTTTCGATTACCACTTTTGATATTGGGGGCGGCGCTGCCCGTGCCGGCTTTCGTCAGCACGAGGCTCTGCGGCGAGCCGGGGTTGACCACTGGATTCTCGCGGGGAAAAAGCTCTCTGCCGATCCGTTCACGGTTGAAGCGCCCCCGATGCGGAATTCATACGTCCGCTCGCGCCAGGCATCGCTCGTGCGGCAGTTCGCGATCGACCGCAACCGCACAGCCCTTTCCGATACCTGGTTCAGCTTTCCCCTCCGTGATACCGGCCTGGCGGAAATCGAGCAGGTGCGCAGCGCGGACATCATCGATGTGCAATGGTCTTCGGCCTTTGTCTCGCTCGACGGGCTGGAGGAGCTGTTTGCGCTCGGCAAGCCGGTCACGTTCACGCTGCACGACCAGTGGGCGTACACCGGCGGGTGCCATTACACGGCCGGCTGCGAACGCTATCTGACGGACTGCCGCGGCTGCCCGCAGCTGGCGGTGGATCCGATCGGCGTGCCCGCGATCACCCTTCAGCTTCGCAAGTCGCTGGGGGCGGCCCGCAGGGGGACGGTCATCGGTCCCAGCCGGTGGATGCACGAGACGGCGCGGCGGGCACCGGTCTTTGCCGGCTGGCGCCACGAACACCTGCCGATGCCGCTTGATACCGGTGTTTTCGTGCCCCGGAACCGGGCGGAGGCGCAGCGGCACCTCGGGCTTGGCCCGGGGCCCTGGCGTGTGCTCTTTGTCGCGGAACGGGTCGCCGAAAAGCGGAAGGGGTTTTCCGATCTGCTGGAGGCGGGAGCGAAACTCGGGCTGATCGCCGGGCGGCCGGTCCACTTTGTCGCCATGGGCACAGCTCCCGACCGGCCTGCGGATTTTGGGGTTCGAATTCAATATCTCGGAAAACTCGACGACCAGAAGGATGTCGCCGCGGCGTATTCCGCGGCTGACGTGATGCTCTTGCCATCGCACGAGGACAACTTGCCCAACACGATGCTGGAGGCGCTGGCGTGCGGCACGCCGGTGATCGGCTATGACATCGGAGGGCTTCCGGACGCGGTGCGGCCGGGACTTACGGGCAAACTTGTTCCCGTGGGTGATGTCGGGGCGCTGGCGGGAGCGATCCGAGAGGTGCTTGAGAGCGGGGCGAGCGAGTCGTGGCGCGGGTCTTGCCGCTCTCTTGCCGAGGCGGAGTTTTCGTACTCGGTCCACGCCCGGCGCTGTATCGCGCTCTACGAGGACATCCTCCGGAACCACAAGGCTTCCGCCGTCGGCCCGGCTGGGACGGGCTACGACCGCGTGCTCTGGGATGCCTGTCTGCAGTTGACCGTGAACCGTTTGGAACTCAGGGATGAGTTTTCGAACGAGGACAAGAAGACCATTATGGCGGGACGGATGGAATATGCGCGTTTGGCAGACCCCTCGGCGGGTGTCTTGCGACCGGGTTCCATGTGGGTTTAGGGTCGCGCGAGAGCGGAAATCGGGGCAACGACGGGCCTTGCGTGGACCGATAAGAAGAAACAAGGAATCGGGAAGGCAGCGCTATGAGGAAGTTTGACCTTTGCGTCATCGGATCGGGTCCGGCCGGGCAGAAGGCGGCGATACAGGCCGCGAAGCTCGGGCGATCGGTTGCTGTCGTGGAGCAGCGCGATGTGCTTGGAGGCGTGGCGATCAATACCGGCACGATTCCGAGCAAGGCTCTGCGCGAGGCGATCCTGGATTTCGGCGGCCGGACCACGGTGGCGCCTTCGCTCGCGGACTTTGCCGCGGCCAAGCCGGCTCTGAACCGTGCCGGGGGCTTCGTGGGGCTTATGGAAGCGTGCCATCGGGTGATCAAAAAAGAGATCGACCTGGTCAGGGATCACTTCGCAAGCAACGGCGTAACGGTCCTGATTGGGCGGGGGCAGTTCAAGGATCCCCGGTCGATCGAGGTCGTGGGAGTGCATGCGACCGAGACCATCGCGGCCGACTACACGCTGATCTCGGTGGGGACCATTCCCACCACCCCAACAGGCATTCCGTTTGACGGCAAGCAGATCTTCTCCTCCGACGATGTTCTGAAGCTGGCGCACATTCCGAGATCGATGATCGTGGTGGGCGGCGGTGTGATCGGGACCGAGTACGCATCGATGCTGGCGGCTCTTGGCGTTCGTGTGACGCTGATCGAAGGGCGCGCCAGGCTGCTGGACTTCGTGGACGCCGAGATTACTGAGGCGCTTCAGTATCACCTGCGCCAGTCGGGAGTAACGCTCCGCCTGGGCGAAAAAGTGGTCAAGATCGAGAAGCGAGAAGCACCCGAGGCGCAGAAGCGC
This sequence comes from Planctomycetota bacterium, assembly GCA_018242625.1. Taxonomy (GTDB): domain Bacteria; phylum Planctomycetota; class Phycisphaerae; order Phycisphaerales; family UBA1924; genus JAFEBO01. The sequence continues at coordinate 123,140 of JAFEBO010000012.1, read as the reverse complement.
GAGGGCGTGCTGGAAGTCGTGGAAGCGACGCTCGAATCGGGAAAGACGCTGACCGCCGACACCCTGCTCTATGCGATCGGTAGACAGGGATGCACCGAGGGTCTGAACCTTCCGGCGGCGGGCCTGACCGCCGATGCGCGCGGACGCATCGCGGTCAACAAGGACTACCAGACCGCCGTGCCCAATATCTATGCCGCGGGGGACGTCATTGGGTTCCCTGCGCTGGCGAGCACATCGATGGAGCAGGGGCGGCTCGCGGCGTGCCATATGTTCGGCGTGAAATGCGACACCATCGATGGGCTGCTGCCCTACGGCATCTACTCGATTCCCGAGATCTCGATGGTGGGCTGGACCGAGGAGAAGCTGACGGCGGATGCCATCCCGTACGAGGCCGGGATCGCCTCGTACCGGGAGACGGCCCGCGGGCAGCTGCTCGGCGATGAGATTGGCACGCTCAAGCTGCTTTTCCACCAGGAGTCGCGGACCCTTCTTGGTGTGCACATCATCGGGACCAACGCCACCGAACTGGTTCACATCGGGCAGTGCGCGATCGCGTTCAAGGCGACAGCGGACTACTTCATCAACACGGTGTTCAACTATCCGACCCTGGCGGAGTGCTACAAGATCGCCGCTCTGAACGGGATCAACAAGCTGGGGAACGTGTAACACTGGCGGCCGAGTTCCGGCCGGTGCTATATTGAGTCCGTGGCCAAGAAGCCGGCGAAATCAGCTCCCAAACGCGCCCGGAGCGAGGACTCCGCGCCTGCCGCGGCGCGGCGGGTGGTCGCACCGGTCGATTTCTCGAAGATCATCGGTCAGAACAGGGCGCTTGAGATCCTGGCAGCCAGCATCCGGTCGGCCCACGTCCATCACGCGTGGATTTTTTACGGCCCTGCCGGCGTGGGAAAATTCACCACGGCGCTCTCATTCGCGTCGCTCCTGCTCGATCCCGAAACAACAGTTCCGGCCAAGGGCTGGCCGGTTGCGAAGGCCGGGTCCGAGGTTCAGAGGCTGCTGGCCTCGGGAAGTCATCCGGATCTTGGAATCGTCACCAAGGAACTCGCGCGGTTCAGCGATGATGAGCAGGTACGCGACCGAAAACTGATCACGATCCCCAAGGAAGTGATCGACGAATACCTGGTTCGCCCGTCGAAGCTCGCGCCGCTGATGAAGGGTGGGGGCGGCGGCGGGGTCGGCGGAGCGTCCAAGGTGTTTATTGTGGATGAGGCGGAACTGATGGACCGCTCTCCGACAAACGCGCCAACGCAGAATTCAATCCTCAAGACGCTGGAAGAACCCCCTCCCGGCACGGTGATCATTCTCGTGACGACCAATCCGGATCGGCTCCTGCCGACGATCCGCAGCCGCTCTCAGCAGGTTTCGTTCGCGCCGCTCTCCGAGGGTGACATGAAGCGGTGGCTTCAGGATTCAAAGGAAGAGATCGAGAACGTCACGGGAAAGCCTGTAGGGCCCGAAGATTCGAGGTTTCTGCTGGAGTTCGCCGCGGGTTCGCCGGGTGAAGTGGTCCGGGCGCATGCGGGAAATCTGGTGGAGTGGTCGCGGACGCTTGAACCGATGCTCGCGGAGTGCGACGCCGGCAAGTACGTTGTGGGGCTCGGCCCCGCGATGGCGAAGCTGGTCGAAACGTGGGCGAGCGAAGAGGCCGCCAAGGACAAGCAGGCGAGCAAGGACGCAGCGAACCGCGCCGGGGCGATGCTGCTGCTGAAGCTGCTTTCTCAGCGGGCTCAGCGGAAGCTCCGCCTGGGTCTGAATAAGCCCGGACTTGCGCTCGGCGCCATCGATGCGATCCGCGAGGCGCAGCGCCAGATCGAGGCGAACGTGGCGATGCAGTTCGTGACCGAATGGCTTTCGACACGGCTGAGCGGCAAGGAAGAAGCCGTCCTGGTCTAGCCGAATAGGACCGCTTGCTGGACCCTCCCCAAGCGTGCCACGCGACCTTGGAAGGGGCGCACATCGACGCCCGAAGCGGATCTACCCGCGGGAAACGCCCTAGTCCTTCACGCCTTGCACCAGCCCGGGGATCGTGTACTTCTGCACGCACTTCTCCCAGTCGACGCCCGTGATATTTGCGATGGTTGCCAGCCAGGCGAGGACGTCGGCGAATTCCTCTTCCAGGTTGGCCCGCTGCTCGGGCGTGGGGGTCTTGCCGGGGAGGTTGGCGTGCAAGGCGGTGGCCAGTTCTCCGAATTCTTCGGTGAGCAGGAGGAACGTGGCTGCGGGGCCGCGCTTGCTGTCGGTCGCGTAATATCGATCCCGTATGAGCTGCTGGAAAGCAACGAGAGTCAGCGGCGAACTGTGAGACGGCGTGTTCATATCCACCAATCTAGCAGCCCAGATCAGGTCCGTTTGCCGGTTCGTTCCAATGCTGGCGTGCCTGTGCGTGTTGCAGGGGTGCACCAGCCCCTTCGCGGCATTGTCCGACCAGCTTCGCGCCCAGCATCAGGCGGGTGACTTTGTCGGTGCCGCGAAGCTTCTCGATCAGCCCGACACCATCGAGACGTTCGGGGAGCGCAATCAGCTTCTTTGGCTGCTTGATCGTGGCGGCGTGGCGATGGCCCTGAACGAGGACGCGACGACGGTTGACAAACTCGAGCTTGCCGAGCGTGCGATCGAGGTGCATCGCGAGCTTTCGCCCACCGAACAGGCGGCTCAGTGGGTCTTGAACGACACTGTCGTGCCCTACGTCGCCGCTCCGTACGAGGACATGTACGTCAACGTCTTCAAGATGCTGGCGCAGATGGAAAGAGGGCAGCTCGACGGCGGTGCGACCGTCGAGGCCCGCCGGCTGGCTCACAAGTCGAATATCCTGCGCGATGAATATCTCCGTGAATCCAAAGCCCTGAAAGAAAAGGCCGGGAGCGCGTACCAGGCCGCCCAGCAGTCCGGCGAGATGAAGCGGTACGTGACTCCGACGGGCGGCGAGTTCATCGAGAGCCCGCTCGGAACGTACTTGACGGCCATCACGTTCATGAAGACCGGCGACAGGGAGTTTCAGCGGGTTGCCGGCAGGCGTCTTCTCGAAGCGATGCGGGCGCAGCCCAAGCTGTTTCCGAACGTTGATGCCGCGTCCTTCGCGGGACTCTCCGAAAAGGCTCCGGACTCGGCGAATGCACTCTTTGTGGCGCTGACGGGCTGCGGGCCGTACCTTGTTGCCGATCGCATCGGCCCGATCGCCGTGTACTCGCTGCCGGTGTACTTTGAACTTCCGCGCATGGTCACGCGTGGGAGCGCTGTGCAGTCGGCTCGCGCGGAAGCGCAGGACGAGTCCGGCACGATGCACGAGGTCGCCACGCTCCGGCTCGTGGAAGACATCGGCGCGGTTGCGCAGGAGAACTTCGCCAGGGAACTGCCCCTCATCTACGAGAGGACCATGGTGCGGTACCTGGTGAAAGCCGGTGCGACCGTCGGGGCCTCCGAGGTCGTCGCGCAGACGCAGCAGAACTCCAACACGCAGTGGCTCATCCGTTCGATCGGCGGCCTGATCGGCCTTGCGGTGCTCGGGACCACGGAACAGGCGGATCTTCGATGCTGGGAATTCCTGCCGGCACGCGCGTTCGTTGGCACGTGCGTTCTCCCGTCGGATGTGCGTCGCGTGCGACTGCACTATTTGGATGGGGGCGGGCAAGTGGTGGGTTCAACGGCGTGGCGCGATGTGCGGTTTGGCCCCGGACCGGTCTCGGGACAGCTGGCCACGATTGTCGAAACGACTGCTAAGTAGCGTGTGGTAAAGGATTTCTGAATGCGGAACCGCGGGAAAGTTAGTGCGTATAAACTTTGACGGTGGCGGGTGGGATATGGAGAGCTGCGCGATGAATGCTCGTGGGCGGATTGGCGGCAAGGTGTTCCTGGCGTTGGCTGTGGCGACCCTGGGGGGTTGCTATAACCCCAACTGGTCCGTGCAGCGGACCGACCCCAACAACACGGTGGACGTCGATTACCGGTGGCAGGATGACGATGCCCGGCAGACATATCAGCGGCTCATCGCCGACTGCCTTGCCCGTCCGTGGGTTGAGAACTTCCGTCAGAGCCACGGCGGCAATCGGCCGATCGTGTTTGTCGGCACCGTTCGCAATGAGACGAGCGATTACATCGACACCAAGCTTGTGACCAAGCGGTTTGAAGAGGAACTGATCAACTCCGGGCGAGTGCGCGTGGTTGCCGATCGGGATCAGCGTGGCGAGATCCGCGACGAGCGTCAGCAGGGCCAGGCGTGGAATATGCCCGAGACCGTGAAGAAGCAGGCCATGGAACTCGGCGCGGATTACATCATGCTCGGCCGCATCGGCGAGGTGAAGCAGGAAAGCAACGACCGCAAGACGGTTGTGCAGTACTACCAGATCAATCTGGAGATGATCGACATCCAGAGCAACGAAAAGGTGTGGATCGGCTCGGCGGACGTGAAGAAAGTGGCGAAGCGACAGTAGCCCTTTCGCCGCTTCGAATGATCATCACATCAGCGGGGGCAGGCCGAAACACCGGCGCCATGTGCTCACCTGGCCCATGTGCACCATCACGTGGCTCGTCAGCATGAACGCGACGGCCATGCCGGTGGTGGGGAAGTGAGCCCGGTAGCGCTCCTCGGGTGTTGCCTTTAGCAGCGCGGAATCGTCCACCTTCGCCATTTTTTCGTAGAGGGCGTCGTAATTCGAGAAGAATGCCGCCGTGATCCTGTCCATGGCCGGATAGATGCGGCCTTCTGGGTCGTCCTTGCATTCCACGCCCGCCTTGAAGAGGTCGGAGAAATCGGCCGGCGCATTGAAGGATGAGGTATCGAGGTCGAGCATTGAGCCGATGCGGGCGGGATAGAGCGCCAGGTGACCGTACACGAAGGCGGGGTGATTGGCGTCGACGACTTTGACTCCGGCGCTCGTTTCAAATCGGGGTTTGCGTGCGAAGAGCTGGGGCGTGACTCCGACGACGGCCTTTTCGGCGAAGCCGCGTCCGCGGCGGGAGGCGGCGACGATCTGATCGAGGAACTGTCCCATTGGAATCTCCTTCTCTGGTTTCAGGCCCCGACGATTCGGTCGTACAGGGCACGGGCCTCGCCCTCATTGGCGACGCCCCGCACAACGGCCCGGGCATCGGCGAAGACGGTCATCTCAACACCATCCTTCGGCGCCACCCGCACGAAAAACTCTGTCGCGCGAACGCTCGAGATTCGGGCCGCCCGGGATGCAAGGCTGGCGAGGTCGATCGCTTCACTCCCGGCCGGAATCTGAAAAGCGCCCCGGCCGCACAGAGAGACGGCGGGGCGGGCCTTCTCACCGGAGAGGTATTCGTACCGGCGCTGTCCGCAGCAGATGCAGCCGGGGCGAACCGACGACAGCGTGGACAGGTCGATGGTGCGGAAGCGGCCGCTGCCGAGATCAAACTCCGTGAGCGCCGGGGGATGTGGAACTGAATCGAGGATGATCTCGATCGCCGCCGCGGCCTGGAGTGAGGCGACGATTGAAACAGCGGGCCCCAGGACGCCCGCGGTGTCGCAGGTTTCGATCTGGGAGGAAGGCTCGGGAAAGACGCAGCGGAGGCATGGCGTCGCGTGCGGGCCCGGATGAGGGCGGACGGTCATCTGCATGCCGCGACGCGCGATGACACCGCCGTACACGAGCGGGATCGCATGCTTGACGGCCAGGTCGTTGAGCAGGTATCGAGTTTCGAGATTATCGGTTCCGTCGAGGATGAGATCGGGCCGTCGGGGGGAAAGGATGAGATCTTCCGCGGAGTCAAACGTGAGATCACGGATGTGAGACTCGCATTGCACGCCGGAGTTGATCTGTGCAACTCTGCGGGCTGCTGCGACCGCCTTGGGCGCCCCTTCGTGCGCATCGGCTTCGGTGAAGAGACACTGACGCTGGAGGTTGGTCTCTTCGACGACGTCGCGGTCGATCAAGCCGAGCGAGGCCACGCCCGCCCGTGCGAGAAGATCGATCGCCGCGCATCCCAGCGCCCCGCAGCCAACGACAGCAACTCGGGCGTTCAACAGCTTCCGCTGTCCGTCCGGCCCGATTCCGGGCAAAATGACCTGCCGGGAGTAGCGGTCCAGTTCATGTTGCGATTCGCGCTGCACGCACAAGCGTATGGGGATCGGCCCGGGCCTCGTCCGGCGCGCGGGTCAGCGTGATCTCCACAACTTCCGGCGGCACCAGGAAACGGAACGGGACAAGCGAAATCCCCACGCCGCGTGAAATGAGCACCGGGCACGCAGGGCCGCGGACCAGCCCCGCCGCGTACTTGTCGCCATACCGAGACAGCAGGCTGGCGGCCGTGCCCACGCCGGGAATTCGAACCTGTCCGCCGTGGGTGTGACCGCAGATCATGAGATCGATCCGCGGTGCCGACTTGCGAGTAACGGCAGCCTCTTCCGCACTGTCTGGATTATGCGAGAGGACAAGCCGGGGGATGTCCGGGTCGACATCCCGGAGCGCCGCGTCGGGGTCGATGAAGTGCTGGCGAAGATCTCCAAGTCCCGCGAGGCAAAGAGCCGGCCCGGACGGGTGCTTGCTAAGGGAGAGCGGGCCGCCGGCTGTGCCGGAGAGAAACAGTCGGTCGTTATCTATGACAGGGATGCCGCAATCGCGGAGCAGGCGTGCCATGCGCTCGCCGTCATTGAACCAGTCGTGGTTACCGCGCACGGAGACGACCGGCTTGCCTGACTCGACGAGCGGGCGAAATTGTCGTGCGGCGGGTGAAAGCCATTCGGAGCCGCAGTGGATGTAGTCGCCGGTGAGCAGGAAGACGTGAGGATCAAGGTCGATCGCCATGCGGATAGCCAAGTCGATCAGTTCGGCGGGGACGCGAGGGCCAAGGTGGGTGTCGGTGATCTGTGCGAGCCGAAGGCCGTGCAACTCGTGCGGGAGGCCCGGAATCGCCACGGTGTACCGCTGGAGTCGGAGCCGGGCCGGAGCAAAGCACGCGGCGTCTGTCACCAGCAGCGTTGCACCGGCGGCAGAAGAGAACAGGACCGCGTCGGCCAGGATCTTGCGGCGGGAGAAATCGGGCGGAGATTGAAGGTCGCTGGGCTGTTTGCGCGTCGCGGCTTTTGCAAGCCACGCGTGCGAGGCGGCTCGCAGCTTTGCTATCCAGAGCAAAGAAAGCACGATCACCCCCGAGCCCGCGCAGCAGGCAAGTGCGGAAGCGGTCAGGTCTGCTTCGCCCCATGAGCTCAGGCACAGCCGCGCCAGCAGCCATCCCGGGGTCGTTACGGTGTGAACCAGATTGACCAGCGGCTTGAGCAGGCTTGCCGCGGATTCGATAGCCACCGCAACCGGCCATTGGCTCCACAACAGGAGGTGGAGAGAGAGCGATAGGGCGGAGAGCAGCAGCCAAAGAAACACCCAGAACCTCGGCCGTGCTTTGCCCGCTGTCTGCATCCTGGGTGTACGGCGGGCAGGGGCGGTGAGGTCGGCGCCCAAAGAAAAAGCCCGCATGGAGCGGGCTTTTTTTCGGTCGTGGGATGGGACGGATATCAGTTCGCGAAGTGGGCGAATGCGCGGTTGGCTTCGGCCATCTTGTGCGTCTGATCGCGGGTCATCATGGCCTTGCCTTCCTTCTTCGCGGCGGCGTAGAGCTCGTCTGCGAGGCGGTTGGCCATGGGGCGGCCCTTCTCAGAGCGGCAGGCTTCGATCAGCCAGCGGAAAGCCAGCGACTGCTGGCGCTTGTGGTTGACCTGCATCGGCACCTGGTAGTTCGCACCGCCGATGCGCTTGGAGCGGACTTCGACGAAGGGCTTCACGTTCTCGATCGCCATGCGGAAGAGCGAGAGCGAATTCTCGGGCTTCTCGGGGGCGGTTTCTTTCGTGAGCTTTTCTTCGATGATGTCCATCGCGTCATAGACAACGCGCTGAGCGGTGGCCTTTTGACCGCTCTTCATGATGCAGTTGATAAAGCGTGAGAGGACCTTGTCGCCGAAGCGGGGGTCCGGACGGAGCTGAACGTCTGCCTTGGTGAACTTGCCCATCGGAAAGGAAACTCCCTGAAAAGGGTTGTCGGCGTGTTCCGGAGCAACGTGCGCCGGAGAACGTTCACCGTCCGTGATGCGTGGGCTCACGCATCACGGCGATTACTCGCCGTGAGGATCAGGCCTTCTTTGCCGCGGGCGCGCCGCCCTTGGCTCGCTTGGCGCCGTACTTGGACCGGCTCTGCTTGCGGTTCTCGACGCCCAGGCAGTCGAGGCTGCCGCGGACGACGTGATAGCGAACGCCCGGGAGGTCGCGGACGCGGCCGCCGCGAACGAGGACGATCGAGTGTTCCTGCAGGTTGTGGCCTTCGCCGCCGATGTAGGCCGTGACTTCGCGCCCATTGGAGAGGCGGACGCGGGCGATCTTGCGAAGAGCCGAGTTGGGCTTCTTCGGCGTCATCGTGCGAACGATGAGGCAGACGCCGCGCTTCATGGGGGAAAGGTTCAAGTCGCGAACTTTGGACTTGTTCGCGGGGCTGCGGCGGGGCCGGCGGACGAGCTGGTTGATCGTGGGCATGGTGGCTACCGAAAAGAAATCTGTTCCGGACGCACCGTCCGGAGTTGGGCCGAAATACTAGGCGCAAGCGGGAATGGCGGCAATCGGCCCCAGCCCTCAGCTGCCGGATTGATCCCGGAAAGCCCGGAGCTGAGCCAGCGTCTTTTGCAGTTCCGACTGCATTTTGCTGATCCGGACGAGGGATTTGACACGGGTGAGCAGCTCGAGCTTATTGACCGGTTTGCTCAAAAAGTCGTCGGCGCCGCACTCGATGGCCCTTTCCACGTCGCTGACCTCGTTCAGAGCCGTGACCATGACGATCGGGATGTCACGCGTGGCGGGGTCCTTCTTGAGCTTGTCGCACACCTGAAAACCGCTCATCCGGGGCATCATCACATCCAGCAGGATGATGTCCGGGGCCTTGGCGGCGACCGCCTCCAGGGCTTCCATGCCGTCCCGTGCGGGCCGAAGCTCGCATCCCAGATCCTCGAGGTAGGCCTCCAGAAGCTCCAGATTCTGCTCGTGGTCGTCCACGATCAGGATGCTGACTCCCGAGCCATCCCAGGATTCCGAAAGGGTGCGGCCGTCTTGGTTTGGATTTTGTGAGGTATTCGTCATTCGGCAACGATCGGTCGAGGCCCGGGCCTGCTCAAGATCAGCATAGCGAACTCACGAGAATGCGGCGAACGGCGTGCGGGCAAATTGGCAGCAAAGCCACGTGGGTGAACGGCTTTACATCGCCCGGGTGAGGGCGAACAATACCGCACGGTCGCACTGCAGGGTCGCGGTGCACTCGTGAGGGGCGAGCCTTCAGAGGAACGGACTCGGGGAAAAAAGGGCGGGACCGGGGGGTCCATAGCGCGGAGTTTGTATGTCGACCGGCAGCCGTGCAGCTTGGAACGATCGTTTCAGGAAACCATCAGCGGAAATACTGACCTCCGAGGTCGCCCGGGGAGTCGCGCCCGCGGTTTCGCTGTATCGCGAGCAGCTGCTGGCAACGGCCGGAGTTACGGAAGAGATCTCCTGGCAGGGAGTACCGTGGCGATGGTCGCTGCTGTACAGGCACGAGGCGGTGCAAGGTCGCGCTTGGGCGTATCTGGTGGCGCAGCCGGGACAGCCTCTCGCGATCGTTCCGCTCACGAGCGAGGGGATCGCGGCGCTGCCGATGAGGCGGCTGCTCAAGCCGGTCCGAGATGCGATCACGCACGCCAAACAGGTCGAGGGCGTCTGGTGGGCGCAGTGGACGATCCAGAGCAAATCGCAGGTGGAGTCGCTGGTCAAAATCGCCCGGATCCAGCTCGAGCAAAGCTCGGTCGCGAGCGGGATGGCGGCCGGGGCGGCCTGAAAAATCTGATCGATTTCGGATTGCAGATGTGGTTCCCGGCTGGTCGATAGCCAAGCGAATCGCGTTGCGCCGGAAAGAACCATGAAAAACATGAAGTCGAGCGGTTTGTTTTCGCAGATGTTGTCGTTCGCCGCCGCGGGCACGATCGGCCTGTGCGCGATCGCCCAGCCGCTGCAGTCGGAAGTAGACCGGCTGTTGCACGGAGCGAAGTTGGGAAAAAGCCGGGTCGGCATCAGCATCCTGGATGTCAAGTCGGGTGAAATTCTCGCGGCGAAGAACGCGGAGGATGAGTTCGCTCCGGCGTCCAACATGAAGATCCTGACGACCGGAGCGGCGCTCTGGACGCTCAAGCCCGACTTTGTCTTTTCGACTGAGCTGAAGCTGGACGGGGATCGGCTGGTGATCGTCGGGAGCGGCGATCCGGCCTTCGGCGATCCGGAGGTATTGCAGAACGCCTCTCCCCGCATGACGGTTTCGGACATGCTCACAGCTCTGACGAGCAGTGTGACAAAGGGCGGAGTGAAAAAGCTGAGCGAGGTCGTGGTGGACGACCGCGTTTTCGACCGCGATTACGTGCACCCGACCTGGCCGACGGATCAGCTTGACCGCTGGTATTGCGCCGAAGTTTCCGGGCTGATTTTTCACGCCAATGTGCTGGATGTGTATCCCCGCCCGGGCGCCGGCGTGGGCCAGCGGCCGAGCGTCACGATTGACCCGGAAACGCCGATGATCGAGGTCGATGTCTCCAAGGCTCGGACCGTTGCGGCGGGAAACAACACGGTCTGGCTGAAGCGAGACGCCAGCGAAAACCGGTTTCAGCTGATGGGCGACGTTCGTTTCGCGGTAACTCAGCCGGTGCGGGTCACGCTTACCCAGAACCCCCTTTTCTTCGGCTCCCTGCTCGCCGATCGCATCCGGAAGTCCGGCGTTGAAATCACCGGTGTCGGCGCGACCGCTCCCGGTGGGGGAGCCGGCCCGGCCGAGGTGCGCCTTGCGGAGCCGGGCGAATCTTTCCAGGCCGACCGGACGATCGCAAAGATCACGACCCCCCTGACAGATGTTGTCCGGCGGTGCAATGTCGAGAGCTACAACCTCTACGCCGAGGCCTTGCTCAAGCGGATCGGTCATGATGTGACGGGCCAGCCCGGCTCGTGGGAGAACGGCGCGTCGGTCGTCCGGATGCTTCTTGCGGAAAAGGTCGGTCCGGATGCCGCGAAGGGAACGATCATTCGCGATGGCTCGGGCATGTCGCGGGACAACCGTGTTTCGCCCTCGACCATGACGCGATGGCTGTCGGCCCTCGCGCAGGACAAGAACGTTTCCAAGGCTTTCATTCAGTCGCTCCCGCAGCCGGGCGAGGGAACACTGGAGCGCCGCTTCAAGGGATCCAAGCCGCGCCACGAACTCCACGCCAAGTCGGGCTATATCAAGAACGTCCGCTGTCTTTCCGGTTACGTGATCGACGAGTCTGACGGGCACGCCGTGGCGTTCTCGATCCTGGCCAACGATGTTTCTTCCGGCGACGCGGACCCTGCCGTGCTTGAACTGCACGAACAGATCGTGGGCCTGATCGACCGGTACTTGAGCAAGGACGACCCCGACCGGGCGATCAAGCCGGGCGGCACGAAGTCCAAGCCAAAGAACTGACCCGAAACGGAAAAGGCCCGGCAGAACGCCGGGCCTTTTTTCATAGCGGGAAGCCCAAAGAAACTACTTCGAAGGTTCGAGGTCGCCGGCCTTGAGCTCGAAGAACTGAGCGCCCGAAAGGCGCTTCTTGACGGTGTCATTTACCTGCTGCACGTTGAGCGCATCGATCGCGTCGAGCCGGTCGGCGTCCCACTTCATGGTGCGGTTCAGGTAGAGGCCGCTCGCGAGCATGCCCGCGACGACGCTGTCCTCGTTCAGCTCGCCGAGGAATTCCAGGCGATTGCTCTTCTTGGCCTCGAGGAGTTCCTGCTCGGTCACGCCGTTGTCGATCCACCTGCGCATCTCCTCGTTCATGGCGATGGCGGCCTTGTCGGCGTTCTGCTTGGCGCAGATCGCGAACGCGGCGATGGATGTGATGGGGTCGAGCGAGTCAGAACGGACGAGCGCGCCCGCGCCGTACGACAGGCCTTCCTTCTGGCGGAGCCGGTCGGTCATGCGGCTCTTGGCGCCGCCGCCGAGGATGTAGCCGGCGATGTCGATCGCGGGAGCGTCCGGATCGGTGTCCTGCATTTTGAAGTCGGTCGCCATGCCGACAGTCGCCATCGGCTTGTCGGGCGTGACGATCGTCTTGCTGCCGGACTCGTTCGCGATGAAAGGCCGATCGACGCGTTTGAACGGCGCCTTGACCTTCCATCCTGCCATCATCTGCTGAAGCGATGAATTGAGCGCGGGATCGTCGAACTCGCCGACGGCCGCGATCTGCACGCTCGCGGGGCCGACGAGGTCGTTATAGAACTTCTTGACGTCGTCGAGCTTGGCGGCTTTCAGCTCGGCCATGCGTTCTTCCATGGTTGGCACATAGAAGAACGAGTCCTTGGGATAGGGCGCGAGTGCACGCTGGATCGCGTTCTGCGCCAGGGCTTGCGGGTTGCTCATCGAAGCTTCGATTCCCGCGATTCTTTCCTTGACGATCGTGTCGAACTCCGTCGGGGGGAACGCCGGGTTACGCAGCATGTCGCCGGCGATTTCAAGTGCCTTGGCAAGGTTCTTCTTGTCGGAGGTCACGCTGACGCGCACGGCGCCGGGCGACGAGGAGACATTGACCGTCGACTGGATCTTGTCGAGCTCGTCCGAGATCTGCTGGAACGTGCGCGAAGATGTGCCCCGCCTCAGCATCGGCGCGAGAAGCTCCGCGGAGACCCGCGTGCCCTTGAGCGACTGCTCGTCACCGAACCGGACCGTCATCGCGATGTTGACAGCCTCGCCGCGGGTCTTCTTGTTCAGGGCGGCAAGCTGGACATTGTCGCCCAGCTTCGAGCGCTTGACACGGGATTCGATGTTGGCCGGGGTGGGTTCGAAGCTCTCGCCCTGGCTGATGGTTTCCGAGCCCTTGTACGAATCGACAACCGGGCTCACGTCCGGACGAGCCGGGATCTCCGCCCGGACGGGGGCCTTGGTCGGGATGAACTTGCCGGTGGTGCGGTTGTTTTCCACGAAGTACTTGAGGGCCGCCGCCTGCACCTGCGACGTGGTGACGTCCTTGATACGGTCGCGGGCGATGAAAAAGAGGCGCCAGTCACCCAGCGCGGCGGATTCGGTGAGGTCGACGCCGATTCGATTGCTGTCGGTCAGAGCAAGCTTGATCTGCGACAGCTCCGCGGCGCGGGCGCGTTCAACCTCTTCGTCGGTGACGGGGTTCTTTGCGAATCCCTCCACGACCTCCTGCATTTTCTGGAGCGCGGCGTCGGGTTCCTGGCCTTCCTTCAGGGTTGCAACGATGAGGAACTGACCTCGCTCGGCCATGCCGAACGGCAGCACCGTCACCGCCGCCGCGAGGTTGCCCTCGACAAGGGCCTTGTAGAGCCTTCCCGAAGGACGATTGCCGAGAACCTGCCCGAGAATCGTCAGCGCCGTCGCGTCGATGTGCGATCCGGCCGGAGTGTGGTAGAACGCGCCCACCGATGCTTGCGAGCCTTCGCGCCGGATCTCAACAAATCGCGGGCCGTCCTGCGTCGGCTCGTCGGTCCAGGTATTGGTGATCGGCTGCGCAGGATTGGCGATTCCCGCGAAGTACTTGTTGATGAGCTCCAGTGCCCGGGCAGGTTCAAACTTGCCCGCCACGACGAGCATGGAATTGGCCGGGCGGTAGTAGTTCTTGTAGAAGGCGCGGAGATTGTCCGCGGGCACGCGTTCGATGTCGGAACGGTTGCCGATGGTCGAGTCGCGGTAGGGGTGCCAGGTGTAGGCCTTGGCGAACAACTCCTTCATCAGCACGCCGAAGGGGTTGTTCTCGCCCATCTCGAACTCGTTGCGCACAACCGTCATTTCTTTTTCGAGCGCCTTGGCATCGATGAAGCTGTTGACCATGCGGTCGGCCTCGAGTTTGAGCGCAAAATCGAGGTTGTCGTCCGTCGCCACCATCGTCTCGTAGTAGTTGGTCCGATCGGTCCATGTGGTGCCATTGAAGTTGGCGCCGTGGTCCTGAAGGCTCTTCCAGGGGTCGGTAAATCCGGGGGTTCCCTTGAAGACCATGTGCTCGAGCAGGTGGGCCATGCCCTTCTCGCCGCGTCCTTCATGGCGTGAGCCGACGAAGTAGGTGATGTTCACCGTGACGTTGGACGAGGAGGGGTCGGGAAAAAGCAGCACCCGCAGCCCGTTGGGGAGGCGGTATTCCGTGATCCCCTCGACCGATGCCAGGGGGCTCGCCGCCCACGCCGGGGCCGGCGGATCCGCGGCGATCGCGACAGGGCTCAGACCAAGTGTGATCAGAGCGGCGGTGAGGAGAGACTTACCAAGCGTCTTCATTCGTAACTCCGGTTGTTTGCGGCCAAAGCTGTCCCGCTTCCCGCGGGAGGCAAGGGTAGGTGCTGCTACCGAACGGCGGCCGATTTGTTGCGGCAGCGCGGTCGCTTTGGTAGACCTCAAACCACTTTCCTGTGCGGCTAGAGCCCCATTTCCGTTGCCCGGCCTTGAACCCGATCCAGGGTTCCTTGATCCATCCGCAAGATGGGCGGCCAGTTCCTCACCGGCAGCCCGTTGGCCTCATCGCCCGGGAGCTTGGCAGTCGCATCAAATGCGATCCGGCGTCCGCAAACACTCAGATACCGGTCTCTGTCCGGTGCTGAATGGGCCATCCAGTGAAAGAGGGCTTCATCGGGCGGCGAGAGGCGGACATCCGCCCCAACGACGAGCGTCCACCGGGGCAACGGGATCTCATTTGCCAAGCCTCCGATGGCTTTGATCAGCGACGCGCCCTGCCCCGCCTCCCCCTTTTTCAGGCTTATGAGAAGCCACCATCCGCCGAGTTCTTCCGGTATGCGTACATCGAGTACTCCGGGGAGCACCCGGATCCGATCTTCGGCGGCCCGAGCGTCTTTGCCGAGCACCGCCTCCGCGGAAGTTGTCTCGCACAATTCCCGTGCCTGGGGGGAGAGGACGCGGTGCGTTTCCGACGAGTCGGACTTTCGTGTGGCGTCAAGCCCGAGCTTTCCCCCGGCTCCGAGGAACGGCGCCGCGTGGTCGAGGATGTCGAGAGGACCTCTTACCAGTTCACTGTCGCGTGCCGGAACGCAACGCTCTCCGACGGCACGGAGCACCTCGTTTTCGTCGTGCACGTTGACGTCGTGATCCACCACGACGATTGTCTTGGTCCAGGACATCTGGCCCGCGCCCCATATCGCGTGCATCACCCTCCGGGCGTGCAGCGGGTACTCCTTGCGTATCTTGAGAAACGCGCAGTTGTGAAACGCGCCGAACATCGGGAGGTCGTAGTCCATGATGTCCGGGACGATGGTGCGGAGGAGTGGCAGGAAGATGCGTTCGGTCGCCTTGCCGAGGTAGTAGTCCTCCTGAGGTGGCAGACCGACGATGGTGGTGGGGTAGATCGCGTCGCGCCGGTGAGTCACGGCGGTGACCTCCAGCAGCGGATACCGATCGGGCAACGAGTAAAAACCCGTGTGATCCCCGAAGGGCCCTTCGAAGACTCCGCCCGGCCCCAGCAGGGATTTCCAGTCTTCGCCGCGCTGCTGCCCCAACGGGGTGAGCGGGTCAAAGCCCGGAGGGCCCGCCTCATTGCTCACAAAGCCCTCGATGACGATTTCGGCGTTGGCGGGGACTCTCAGCGGCACCGTCTTGCACTGGACCATCGGAATGGCGCTGCGATTGAGGAAACCGGCCAGCAGAAGCTCGCTGATCCCCGGCGGCATCGGCGCCGTCGCCGCATAGGGCAGGACGCTCTCGCCACCCAGGGCGATTGCAACGGGCATCTTTTCGCCCCGCGCTTTCCAGCTGCGCCAATGCCGTGCGCCGTCGTGGTGCATGTGCCAGTGCATCGCGAGGTGACGCTTGCCAAGCAGCTGCGCCCGGTACATGCCGATGTTGTGGCTGGGCGGCGATTCGGCGCCCAGATCGTCCGCGTGGATGGTGTGGATTCCCCCCAGCGTGATGTAGCGCCCGCGGAAGCTGTTGTTCCAATCGAGACCTCTCCCAAGTTCCGCGATGTGGTCGTTGATTCCCTCCGGATATCCAAGCGAACCAAAGTCGCCGTCCAGCGGCCAACACCGGAGAATGGGCAGGCGTGTCAGATCGACGTCCTTGCCGGTCCGGACGACTTCCTGGCACGGGCCGGTGCGGACTTTTTTCGGGGGCAGCTTCGCCAGCTCAAGAAGTTCGGGGATCTTCTGGATCTTGGCGAGAAGAGTGGGCGGCGGGACTGGCTTGATCAGCTTTTCGATGCGGGCGGCAAGGCCCTCCAGTCCGCCGGGTGTGTGCCCCGGTTGCAGCCCCGGCCCTCCGTCATTGCAGCCAAGCGCAGCCTCAACCCGCCTGTAGGAGCCCCAGGCATTGATCAGCACCGGAAAATCGCTACCTTCCACCGATTCAAAGAGCAACGCGTGCCCGCCGCCCGAGTAGAAGCGGGGGTCGTTCGCCCGGGTGGCGGCGCTGGGTGGGGCGGGAGCGGGCGACTTGCTGACGCGGTCGGTGATCGCCGCGATCTCCAAAATCGGAGAGACCGTGCTCCGAATAGCTTTGAGTTCGCCGGCGTTGGCGAGCGCCCGGGCAAAGGCTTGTATTGATTCGTACATAGACTGCGATCCGATGCCGGACCCAAGATCTGACATTCCTGTGCCGCGCCGCTCGACGCTCAGCGCCGATTATCAACGCGACTGGGAAGAGTACTACAGCGCCGTCGAAGGCAAGCCGCCCCGGGACACGCTGCTGCGGGCTCTCAATGCGTTCGAAGAGGCAGATGAAAAAGGTGGGGAGACTGTCTTGCGCCGGGCGATCGATATCGGCTGTGGCGAGGGCAGGGATACGCGAGAGATCCTCCGCAGGAACGGCAAGACCAGATGGACGGTGGTTGCGACCGATAGCTCGGCGGCCGGCCTTGAGCGCCTCGCACGCTCGCTCACAGCCGACGAGAAGGGCCGGGCAGTCCTGATCCAGCGGCCTATGGAAGAAATCGAGCCGGAACTGGACGCAAGGCCCGGCTTCGACCTTGTCAATGCTTCATTCGCTCTTCCCTTTTGCAGACCGGAAGCGTTTCCCTTGCTGTGGATCAGCGTTCAGAGGAATCTCAGGGCCGGCGGCAGGTTTGCGGGGCAGTTCTTTGGCGACCGTGACGAATGGGCCTGCGTGCGCCCCAAGAGCCATTTCACGCGTGCGCAGGTCGAGCAACTGCTGCACGCGATGAGCGTTGAACACCTGGAAGAAGTTGAAAAAGAAGGCGACGACGCGACCGGCAAACCGAAGTATCACCATGTGTTTCACGTGGTGGCACGCAAGCAGCGGGAGAAGGAATGACCGACTTTGCCATCGATCTGAAGGATGTGGACAAGCTGTACGGCGGAGTGTTTTCCCGTCGGGTTCACGCGCTCCGCGGCGTCGACATGCGGGTCGGGCGGGGTGAGATTTTCGGCCTGCTCGGGCCCAACGGCGCGGGCAAGAGCACCCTCGTTAAAATCCTTATGACGGTCATTCGCGCCACACGCGCGATGGGAACCGTTCTCGGCCGACCCGTTGGGAACAAGCCCACGCTCGCCCGGGTGGGATATCTGCCCGAACACCACCGCTTTCCCGACTATCTCACCGGCAGGCAGGTGATCGAGTTTTATGGGGCGATGAGCGGAGTATCGCGCCACGAACGACGGAAGCGTGCCGCAGAACTGCTTGATTTCGTGGGCATGGGCAAATGGGCGGATACCAGGGTGCGGGGCTACTCAAAGGGAATGCGTCAGCGTGTGGGCATCGCCCAGACGCTCGTGAACAGCCCCGACCTGGTCATCTGGGACGAACCGACCGACGGGGTCGATCCCGTGGGCCGGCGCGACATTCGCCAGATGACCGTGGAGCTCAAGCGCAAGGGCACGACCGTGATGCTCAACTCCCACCTGCTGAGCGAACTGGAGATGGTGTGCGATCGTGTTGCGATCCTGGTGCAGGGAAAGGTCTCCTCTCAGGGAACGATCGACGAGCTGACCGTGCACCGGCAGCGCTACGAGATAGAAGTGTCCGCGGGAGACAGCCATGTCGATGCCGGCGTGCGCAAGGCCCTCGCCGGATGGTTGCCCGATGGAGCCCTCGAAGGCCGGCTGGAAGGCGGGCAAACGCTCAAGGCCAACTTCGACTCTCCTCACCTTCCCGCGCTCATCACGGTCAGCACCGCCGACGCGCAGCCTGTTCAGCCCATTATCGATGCGCTCCGCAACGCCAGACTGACCGTCCGCGCCGTCAAGCCGATCCGCCCCTCTCTGGAAGACCTTTTCATGGAGGCTGTCACGGACCCGGTGACCGGCCGCACGCTCGCGCCCGGCGCAAAGGAGGGTGCGTAATGGTTCTCCGTCAGACACTGGCGATTCTCGGCGATGCATACCGGGAACTCAACGCCAAGAAAATGTTCTGGATCACGCTGGCGCTCTCCGCCTTCGTGGTTCTCGCGATTGCCTGCGTCGGGATCAACAGCAAGGGCATCAGCGTTCTGTGGTGGACGTTTCCGGTCGACGTCTTCAACACCGCGATCGTCTCTCCCGCTCTCTTCTACAAGCTCATCTTCATCGGCTTTGGCTTCAAGTTCTGGCTGACCTGGGCCGCCACGATCCTTGCTCTGATCTCAACGGCTTCGCTCATCCCTGATTTCGTCGCGGGGGGCAGCATCGACCTGATGCTCTCCAAGCCGATCGCAAGACTCCGCCTCTTCCTGACCAAGTACGCCACCGGGCTGCTGTTCGTCGGGCTGCAGGTCATGGTCTTCTCCGTCGCGAGCTTCCTCGTCATCGGAATCCGGGGCGGCGTGTGGGACTGGAAGATCTTCGTCGCGGTCCCGCTCGTGCTCCTGTTCTTCAGCTACCTGTACTGCGTGTGCGTGCTCATCGGGATTGTCACCCGATCGACCATCGCCGCGCTCTTGCTCACCGTGCTTTTCTGGTTCGTTCTGTTCCTCCTGCATTCGGGCGAGCAATCGCTCAACCTCTTCAAGCTCAACGCCGAAGAACAGACGGCAACGCTCGAGGCGCGTGCCGAACCTCTCTCCGACCAGATCGCAAAGTCCAAGGCCGTCATTGCGCAGCTGAGCGAGGCTCCCACGGACGAAACAGCGGAAGCCCGGGGCCGCCGCGAGGGCGAGCTCGCGACAAAGAATGCTTCGCTGACGGGCCTGGAACTGCGGCAACAGTCGACCGCAAAGGACCTGGAGTCGTACCGGGCATCGCTCGGCCGGCTCAAGCTCTGGCACGACGTGCTGTTCTCTGTCAAGACCGCGCTGCCCAAGACCTCCGAAACAATGGAACTGCTTCAGCGCGTGCTGACGTCCTCCGATGAAACTTCGAAGCTCGAGGATGCGGAGCAGCAGCGTCGCGAAGAACGGGGAACTCGCCGGCGCGACGCGGACGCGGCCAAGCGGGACGCCGACAACGAGGCCGATCGCGGAGGGCCCGGTTTCAGCCCGTCCGTTGTGCGCAGGCAGGAGGAAATCAACCGTTCCCGCTCCGTCTGGTGGATCCTTGGCACTTCGGTGGCGTTCGAAGCGCTCGTGCTCGCTGTCGCCTGCACGATCTTCGTCCGCCGTGATTTCTGAGTCGCTCACATCTCCGCCAGCTCGCGGCCGCGCCGGGTGGCCGCCGCAATCGCATTCACGATCACTTCCTGAAGCCCGGCTTGATCAAGCACCGAAACGGCCGCCGCGGTTGTTCCGCCCTTGCTTGTGACCGAGGCGCGAAGTTCGACGGCCTGCCTGTCGCTCTCACGTGCCAGGAGGTCGGACGAGCCGGCGAGCACCGAACGCACGATCACGTCCGCCTGCGCCGCATCAAACCCCTGCGCCACCGCCGCCCGAGTGAGCGCCTCCGCGAGATAAAAGACATAAGCCGGGCCACTCCCCGCGATCGCCGTGAATGCATCGAAGAGGGATTCCTGAATCTCCACAACTTGGCCCAGCGCGCCGAAGAGGCTCCGCGCTTGTGTCCACGGTCCCTGCCAGGACCTGCCGCCCGCAATCGCCGTTGTACCTTTGCGGATGCGTGCCGGCAGATTGGGCATCGCGCGGAGAATGCGAGCTCGATCTCCGAGAGCTGACTCCAGTTTCGAGGTTGGCGTGCCGGCGAGTATCGAGACGACCGGACGGGAGTTGCCCTCCCGGTCGAGCAGCGGGCGCAACTCCGCCGCCATGCCGGCGAGCGATTGAGGCTTAATGGCCAGCAGGATGTGCCCGTCGCCCGGTCGGGATTCGGTCGTCGTCAACCGCCCGAGCCCCTCCTCCGCGCTCGCGAAGGCCCGAATCCCCCGTGCTTCAAAGAAGGCACGCTTGGCTTCTTCGAGCTCGACCACCGAGATTCGATCAGGAAGACAGGCGCCGGCATCAACCGCGCCCAGAATGATCGCCCGGGCCATGTTGCCTCCCCCGACAAAGCACCAGGCCGCCGCGTGGTTCGATAGGTCCGTTGGGCTCATGCCGATCAGCCTAGCGAGTGGGGGGCGACATAAACTATGGGCTGAAATGGCGACGTATTACCAGCTCGACTTCGAAAAGCCTCTTGCGGAACTCGACCAGCGCATCGACGACATCGAGGCACGCATCCGCGTCGAAGAACCCGACCCGGCGCGGAGCGGGGGAGTGGATTCGCTGCGTGCGCAGGCCGAGGCTCTCCGGGCGGAGCGTTCCCGGTCCCTGATCGAGATCTATTCCAAACTGACCGCATGGCAGACCGTTCGCGTTGCTCGCCATCCTCTGCGCCCGCAGACTCGCGATTACATTGAGCTCATGACCCGCGATTTCGGCGAGATGCACGGAGACCGGCGCTTCGGCGACGATCCGGCCCTCGTGTGCGGCTTGTGCCGCATCGGCCCCATCAAGGTGATGCTGATCGGGCATCAAAAGGGCCGGGAAACGCACGAGAAGATCGCGTGCCACTTCGGCTGCGCCCATCCGGAAGGCTACCGCAAGGCGCTGCTCAAAATGCAGCTCGCCGAGAAGTTCGGCCTTCCCATCGTCACCCTTGTCGACACCCCGGGTGCCTATCCGGGGCTGGGGGCCGAGCAACGGGGACAGGCAGAGGCGATCGCTGTCAACCTGCGGGAGATGAGCCGCCTGCGTGTGCCCATCGTCAGCGTGGTGATCGGCGAGGGGGGCTCCGGCGGAGCACTCGGGATTGCCGTCGCAGACCGCGTCGCGATGCTCCAGCACTCGTGGTATTCGGTCATCAGCCCGGAAGGCTGCGCGGCGATTCTGTGGAAGGAAGCCAACGAGCAGACCAATACCGCCGCCGCCAAGAGCCTCAAACTCACGGCCTCCGACAATCTCTCGCTTGGGATCATCGACGATGTGATCCCCGAGCCTGTGGGCGGGGCGCACCGCGACCCGCGGGGCACCGCCAACAACCTTTCAGAATGGATCGTGCGGACGCTGCAGCACTTGCGCACTCAAAGCCCGGACGAACTCGTTCAGGCCCGTTATGAACGCTTCCGGAAAATGGGGGAATTCATCGAACAGGCCCCCGCGGCGCAGGCCTGACCCGGCGGATTCCGGGGCTTTGACCCCTCGTAAACATGGTTCTACCCTTGCCGGCCGATTCGGAGCCGATTGTCGGCCGTCCGGATGAAGTCGCACGGACGCCCCTTGGTGGCGCCAAAAAAGGCGGAGAACATTCGTGGCTCAGAAACCGGCAAAGACAAAGGCCAAACCCGCCGCCAAACCCGCCAAGCCGGCCGCGAAGCCCGCGCCGGCAAAGAAGCCGGCTCCCAAGGCGCCCGCCAAGGCCGCGGTCCCCGCAAAGCCGCCCGCTCCGGCAGCCTCTTCCGCGGGAAGCAAGAAGCCCGTCCGCAAGGGAATCACCATCGTGACTCCCAAGCCCGTGAAAAAGGTCAAGCCAAAGCCGGCCGCCCCTTCCGCGATTGCATCGCTGGCGGGAAATCTGCTTGGCGCCGGAAAGTCCCGCAAGCCTCTCATTCCTTCCGGCCCCGCGCTCAAGGGCTCGGGCATGCCCCTGGGATATCAGGGCGGCGTGCAGGAAGCCGAGATGCCCGAGATCAAGGCCAAGACGCCCTTCGACAAAAAGCAGCTTGAGCACTACAAGGCCGTCCTGATCCGCAAGCGTCAGGAACTCGTGGGCGATGTTTCCAACATGGAGCAGGAAGCGCTGCGGGGCCAGTCCGGATCGCTCTCGAATCTGCCCCAGCACATCGCCGAACAGGGGAGCGACACGTTCGACCAGTCGCTGGCTCTCGACCTTGCCGCGGCGGACCGCAAGCTGATCAAGGAAATCGAGGACGCTCTCAAACGCATCGAAGACGGCACCTTCGGCATCTGCGAGCTGACCGGCAAACCGATCAAGGCGGAGCGACTCGAAGAACTCCCCTGGGCCAGGTATTCAATCGACGCCGCTCGCATGCTCGAGCGTCAGCAGATGGCACGCCCCTGAGCTTCGGGAGTAAGAGCCACGGTCGGCGCGGGTGCGTTCGACGGCGGCATGCGCATGAGTGATCACGACTCCAAGCCCGCCGGTCCGCGAGGAACTCCCGCGTGGAGATCTCCCGCGGCGTGGGTTCTCTTGACGCTCGTCGTGGTGTGCGGCCTGGCCTGGGATCTCTCCAGCAAGTGGTGGGCGTTCCGGTCGATCGCCGATGCGCCGGTTGTCTTTACCCGCGAACAGGCCCTTTCGACCGCTCCGCTTTCGCTCCTCGTTCCCTCGCACCGGCCGATGGTCGTGGTCCCAAACCTTCTGAATTTCACGCTCGTTTTGAACCCGGGCGCGGTCTTTGGAATCGGCGCGGGCAAGACCGGATTTTTCATCGCGGTCACGATCATCGCGGTCGCTTTCGGGGTCGGTGTATTCGTCTTCGCAACGCGGTCCAGGGACTGGATGGCGCACATCGGGCTGGGCCTGATACTCGCCGGCGGCCTGGGAAATCTCTACGACAGGCTTCTTTACGGCTGCGTTCGGGATTTCATCCACCCGCTTCCCAAGGTCCGATGGCCCGGCACCGCGACCGAGGTCTGGCCGTACGTTTCCAATGTGGCGGACCTGCTCCTGCTGGTCGGGATGTGCCTGCTTCTTCTGCACGCCTGGCGTGGTGAGAAAAAGACAGCGCCAATCGTTGCGACCGCCTGATCAGCTCCCCGGCGTCGGATCGCCGCAATCGCGTGTGACCGGCACAAGGCACAGGAAACGCAATCCTGCCGCGCCGTCTGCTTTGAACTGGTGCTCGTGATTGGGGGGGATGAACACAACGTCGCCGGCTTTTACTGTCTTTTCGCTCCCATCGAGCAGGACGGTGCCGCCCCCCTCCACGATGAAGACCTCATGCTCGTAGTCGTGGCTGTGACGCGGCGTGTTGCCCCCGGGCTGCACGCGGAAATGACGCAGTGAAAAGTTGGGAGCGCCGTGCTCGCGGCCCACCATGATCGCCATCTCGGCTCCGTTCACTCCCGGCATCTGCACGGGGCTGGTGGGGGTGCTGTGAATGCTCCGAATAAGGCCCTTCGCGCTCATGGTGATTCTCCGGAAGTGCACATCCTATTCTCCGTGATGGGATCCGGATTGTCGGTTCAGTCTTTCACCCTTGGCCCCTTCGCCACGAATTGCTACATCGTCCGTGAGCAGGGCGCCTCCGAGTGCTTTATCGTCGACGCCAGTTTCGAGAGCGAAGAGATCGTCGCGGCGCTGGGGCGCGAGAAACTGACGCCCAAAGCTCTGCTCCTGACGCATGCCCACGCGGATCACATCGCCGGTGTGGGCACCATCCTTCGAGCCTTCCCGGGCCTTCCCGTCTGGATCCACTCCGCGGAGGAGGGCTGGCTCCTCGATCCCGAGGCAAACCTGAGCGCCCTGGGCGGCATGCCGGTCACGGCGCCCCCGGCAGACCGAACTCTCCACGATGGCGAGAATCTCGATCTACCGGGCGGGACCTGGCGGGTGCTTCATACCCCCGGCCACTCCCCCGGCGGGATCACGCTCTGGAACAAGGAGCGGGGCGTGGCCTTTGTCGGCGATGCGATCTTCGCGGGCTCGATCGGCCGCACGGATTTCCCGGGTTGCAGCTTCCAGCAGCTCGAGCGGAGTATCCGCGAAAAAATCTACGCGCTCCCCGGCGAGACTCGCTGCTACCCCGGCCATGGGCCGGCGACGACCGTCAACAAAGAACGGATGAGCAATCCCTACGTCCGGTCCTGACGGCTAGATGCAGCCGAAGAACTGGTTGTACGCATCCGCAAAGATCACGAAGTCCGAATCGTCGGTCTGGCCGTCGTTGTTGAAATCCCCGGCGGTTGTGAGAAACTCGTTGTAGGCATCCGAGAAAAGCACGAAGTCCGTGTCGTCGACGAATCCGTCGGAGTTAAGGTCGCAGAGCGCCTTCACCTGGAAACTCCAGATTCCGCTCGGCGAGAGCGCGGTTCCTCCGCGATTCGTGGCGGATACCGACCAGTAGTAGGTTCCGCAGCTCGCGAGCAGCCCCGCCGGCACTTGCAGGGTGTAGGGACCGCTGCTCGGAATCGTCGCGGAGTAGATCGGCGAGGACAAATCGCTGTTTGTCGAGACCTTGAGGGTGTAGCTCGTCACGCGCGAGCCGGCGGACCAGCTCAGACTCGGAGTCGCCGAAGCAGCGATGGTGGTGTCGGCAGGCCCCGTGAGCAAGTGACCGGCCGGCGCGGCGGGGAGCGGCAGAATGAAATCGGCAACCACCGGGCGATGGTCCGACGCCGAAGAGATGTTTGTCCACAGCGCCGGATAATTGTTGAACTCCGTCGGGTACGCGGTGCCCGGCATGGTGCTCGCCCGGAAGACGAACGATCGACGAAGCGTTGCGATCGAGTCCTGCCAGCAGATGTAATCCAGCTTGTTGTCGTTGTTGGATCCCTGGGTGTTGCGATTATTCGTGAAGGGGTCCCGCGAATCGTCGAACGAACTGTCGGTCCGGTCCCGGTCCGTGCCGTCGGTTGCCGGATCAATCGACCCCGCCCGGGTCATCCAGAGGGCCGGCCCGTCGCGCCCGTTGTTCTTTTCGTCCTCGTTGAAATCGCCGGACCAGATCACAGGAGTCTGGGCGCTCGGCAGTTTGTTGGGACGCGGAAAGTTGCTGCAGCGGGTGTGCGGATCCGGCGAACCGGTGCCCAGACCGTTGAAGATCGCGTCGATGTAATACGCAATGCGCTGGCCAACCGCCAGACGCTCCGCGAGGTCGGATGAGGCGCTGCCCGAACGCAGGTGTCCGCCGCCCATGATCAGGTCGCCGCCGTAGCGGTCATCCGGCAGATTGATCTCAGAGAAGATGTATCCCCGGATCCCGCTGTCGCCGGCGGTGTAGTACGGAACCGCCGGGTCGGCGGAGAGAGAAAAGCTCGGAATCGCGGTACGCCCATCACCGTTCAGATCGGCAAAGGGGAATCGGGAGAGAATGACATTGCGGTTAAATGTCTGTCCTCCGCTCGAGTCCGTGATCGTCGAGACGTAGACATACGGCAGGTCGTAGTTGGTGGTGTACTTCGTGACGTAGGCCGTCACCTGCGGATTGCCCGCCACGTACGGGTCGATTCCGCCGTGCAGGAAAAGATCGATCGTTGTGGTCAGCCGCGGCACATCGTCGCCGGTGTTGTATCCCTGCGCTGTGCCGGTCCCGTTGCCCACGTTATCCCCGCACTCGAGCAGCACCAGGACGTCCGGACGGGCCGCCGCAACCTGGACCGCCATCGCCGTCCAGGAGTTGGCCGCCTGCTGCTTGGCATTCGTCGAACAGATCCTGTCCTGGATGTTGAAGGACATGACCCGCACGTCGTCCGGATCGTCCTTTCCCCACTGACGGGCAGAGGGATTCCACTGGGCGTGCGCACAGCCCGCGAAAAGGGCGAGATAGACGGCAAAGCGAAGGCTCTTCACTGGTCGCTCCTGGACTGGACCGGAGGAATACCGATCTAGTCTGTGCTCGATTGCAAAGCCGCCCCCGGGCGTTGAAGCCCGGGGGCGGTAGAAAAATCCGGTTCAGCCTGCGGCGTCGATCACGAGCCGGGCTGCAGGGTGCAGAAGAACTCGTTGTAGTCGTTGGCGAAGATCACGAAGTCGCTGTCGTCCGTGATGTTGTCGAAGTTGAGATCGCCGAAGGTGTCGAGCAGGTTGTTGTAGGCGTTGACGAAGATCACAAAGTCCGAGTCGTCCACGATGCCGTCGCCGTTGAAGTCCGAGTCGCAGGAGCGGAAGTTGATGAAGAAGATGCCCGAATACTGCTCGTCGGGCGAGTTGGGGTTGGACGGCGAAGCGCCCGAGGGATCCTGGTACTGGTTATCGCCGTTGATGTCGTAGAGGAAGTTGCCGCCGAGCACAAGGCCGCCCAGCGAGCGGGGATCGACAACCGCGCCGTTCGCGCCCCAGGTCGTGATGTCACCGTTCGAAATCGCGTTGCCGATGTTCAGGTTGCGGTCGGCGTAGGGAGCGACCGAGCTGGAGAAGAACGTCGAGGGTGAAGTCGCCTGGTTGGATGCGGCGAAGACGAAGCCTCCGATGGAGTACTTGGTCAGCGAGTTCTTGCCCAGGATGCGATCGCCGAATTCCGCCACCAGCTCAAGGTCGTAAGTGAAGGTGTCGGGATTGTAAACGGCGCGGATAAGGCAGCTGTTGTAGCGGCTGAACGAGGACGAGGTCGTCGTGCTGTAGGTGTTGATCGCCGCGACGCGGGCCGTGAACCAGATGTTGCCGACCGAGTCGAAAGCGGGCATCGACAGCGACGGCGATCCGATCACGGTCGGCGATCCGCCGCTCGGGAAGCTCAGGGCGGGCTGGAGGCGGCCGATCGGGCGGTCGTACGTGCTCGAGGAGGAGTTGAGGTTCACAACGCCATCAAACTGCCCGGGGCTGGCAACCGCCGAAGACGAGTGGCCGTTGGTACCCCAGTCGCCGCGGATCGGAGTGCCGTCACAATCGGCGACCGTGGAGCCGGCGGCGTAAGTCCAGGCGACCGTGGTCCACTGGATGGTGCCCTGCGGATTGGCCGGGTCAAAGCGACCGACGATGATCGCGTTGTTGGGGGTGGGGGTCACGTCGCTCGAGGGAATCGAGAAGTTCTCGTAATAGAGGCCGGCGACCAGGCCGCGCCCGGCGAGATCCTTGCCGATCGCAACCTGCGAGTTACCGCCCTGGAACGCCGTGGCGCCCTGGTGTCCGGCAAGATCGCCCGACATCGTGGCGGGCGTGTTCGGAGTCGTCTGGAAGATCGACGGTCCGATCGGGGAGTTGTCTGAAGCGGGGGCGCGGTTGAGCGTCACCGAATTCGGCACGGCAAGAGCATAGATCTTGCCCGCGGTCATGCTGGCGTCGTTGTTGAGACCCCAGATCGAGATGTAGTCGTTGTTCGGCCCATTGGTCCCGCTTCGAGCCAGCACAGCGGCAGTCGCGACCGAGGTGCCGCCAAAGAGCGAGCCCGGATAAACGCAGATGGCGCCGCGATGATCGGGGTAAGTAGCGCCGATCGGCTGACCCGAAACGGATGAAACCGTGGCGAGATAGCTCGTGGCCGGGGGCAGGGTCGTAATCGAGCCGACGGTGGCCTCGTAGTCGTAGGCCTTGCCAAAGTCAGGCCCGAGGTAGCGGGCGTTGCCACCCTGAGCGAGCGAGGCGGGAAGCATGCTCGGAATCGAGAGGGTCGTGCCGGCCGGGAAACCGTTGGCCGCGAAAAAGGTCGCGGCAGCGTCGGAGGCCACGGTGGAGGTGCCGCTGCCCGACAGAGTGTTCACCGCGTTGCTGCGGTTCAAGAGGTTCACCCGCAGAATGTTCTGGCCCTGAACGCGCTGTGCGGCGGCGGAGTTGCCGCCGTTGTTGTCCGCGCGGAGCGTGAACAGGCCGTTCGAGTCCGACGCTCCGATCGAGGTGGAGCCGTTGTTGTTGTTCGCGGCGCCGTCCGGGCTGCTGGCGGCAACCAGCGAGCGCTCCACATAGAAGCGCCGGATGTTGTCCGGAGCGTAGTTCACGACAGCGCCGATGCCGGAGTTCACCGTCGAGCCACCGGTGGCGGCGCCGAACTGGTTCACGAAGGCGGAGAACTGGTAGGAGGTGCCCGTCGGGGTGAGCGAGGGAAGGTTGAGCGACTGGTCGTTCGCGGTCGGATTGATGCCGGCGGTCGGAGCCTGCCAGTAGGTGTAGCTCGTCCCGCGGAAGTTCGTCGTCCGCTGCGTGCGGCTCATGCCGAATGAACCGGCGAGGTTGTTGAAGAACGTCGTGGTCTGACCAAGGTTCGCGTTCACCGGGCTGTCGGTCTTGACAAGCGGAACGATTCCGAACTTGACGCCCCACGAGGTCGTGAGCCGCTGCGACTCAACCACGTAGCGGGTGCGCTGCGCGGTTGAACTGTTCCAGTTCAGCGCGTCGCCCGGCAGGCCGCTGCCACCGCTGTCCTTCGAAGTGCTGTCCTGGGCCGACGCCGTGGCCGCAAGTCCTGCGACCAATGCCAATGCAAGCAGTGAAACCTTCCGATCCATTTCTCAGTCTCCTTGGATAAAACAAACACTCGGTCACGGTGTGCGAATGCGCAGAACTCGCGCGGGTCTACGGGTGCACGCGCTACGAAAAATGCCTCCTGAGACAACTCCGAACGCGATTTGAAAGACTCTCTCTGGCTGAAAAGAACCGCTTCCGGCGGCTCTTAACAATCTTACCAGAACGGACACCGGTTATGTGCTCCGTTTCGCTCAGATACCGTGAATCTTGGCAGGATCAGGGTTATTACCCCCTGCGGAGCCCGTGGGGAGCGTCCTTTGTTTACCCGCCGCTAACCCCCAAAGCAGCGGCCAGACGGGCCCCCAGGGTCGTGTTTGAACGTATCAGCGACAGGTTGGCCCGTAGAGTCGCGCCGGCCGAAACCTCGTGCAGCCCCCCGAGGAGCAGTGGTGTGGCGGATCTGCCCGGTACGCCAGGAGGAATCCTGCGTCTGGCTTCCTCCAGCCAGGACTCAAATTGTGACGGATTGAGCTCATCCGCCGGAGGAATGGGATTCACAATCAGAATCCCGCGGCCCGTACGGGAGAGCTCCGCGGATACGAACTCCGCAAGCGACGCCACGTCGTCGAACCGGGCATCAACCCCCGCTCGGGAAGACCGCAAGTAAAAAGCAGGGAAGGAATCCGTCCCAAACCCGATCACCGGCACCCCCAGCGATTCGAGCAACTCACGGGTGCTGACCACATCCAGGATGGATTTCACGCCGCTGGAAATGACCGCGACCGGAAAACGCGTGAACGCCGCGAGATCCGAGGAAATGTCCAGGTGATTGGCAAAGCCCTGGTGAACGCCGCCGATCCCTCCCGTTGCAAAAACCCGGATCCCGGCCGTGGCGGCAATTTCCATGGTGGCGGCGACAGTGGTGGAGGCATGGGCCTTTCGGTGGAGCAGCACGCCGAGATTGGAAGTGTTGGCCTTGGCGATATCGCTCTGCCGGAGCATTTCTGTGAGCTCGTCTTCTGTAAGTTCCGCGGTGGGCCTGCCGCGGAAAATCCCTACGAGCGCCGGCTGAGCTCCGTTCAAGCGACAAAGAGCCGAGAGATCGCGTGCGAGTTCCGCTGCCGCGGATCGCGGCACGCCGTGGGTGAGGATCGTGGATTCAAGTGCCAAACGCGGTAGAGATGCCATGGGCGCATTGTGCCAGACTTGGCGGAAGAGTCCAATCAGAGTGCGGCGCAAAAACAAATGCCCCGGCAGAGGCCGGGGCATTTTTGAGAATCAGCTCTGAAGGGATGGAATCAGACCATCGCCTTGAGGGCCCGCAGAGCGCGGACCTTGACAACCTTGCGGGCCGGCTTGGGCTTCACTTCCATCATCTCGCCCGGCTTGAACGGGTTGGGGCGCATGCCGCCCTTGGTGGCCGGCTTCTTGATGACGGTGATCTTCATCATGCCCGGGACGGCGAACATGCCGCAGCCCTTGGACAGGTCGGTCTCGATGATCCTGCCGAGCGTGTCGAAAACGCCGGCGACCTGCTTGCGGGCGAGGCCGGTGTGGGCCGCGATGGTGCCGTAAACGTCACCCTTGCTGCGGACCTTGTTCGAGGGAGTGAGCTTGGGGGCCTTGACTGCTGCGGGTTTCGATTTTGCCATGTGTCGTCTCCATTGACTCGTGTTCGCGCATCCTCCGGATGCGATGCTCGTTCCCCCGTGAAACACTGTATTTCACAGGGATTTCGCGGAGTTTGTATCGCAGAACGACGCGCTCTGCAAGTCGAACAGGTCAAAAAATCGCCGTTTTCTGCACGAAATCCTGACTTTTTTCTGTCCGGGCCGTTTCCAGATCCAGGCAGACGATCATCGCGGAGTGGTCGGAAACACCGGCTTCCCTGAGAAAATGCTCGTACCGGGCCTCCCGCAACCGGGGCAAGAGCGCCCCCGACACCAGCGCGGAATCGATCCGAAAACCGCTGGAAACACCTGTTTTTGCTGGGCTTATGTTCCAGCCGGGCGGAGGCAGCCACGTCCATTCTCTCGCCTTTGGGTGCAGCGCTCGAAAAGCGTCGCCATAGCCGAGCGTGCAGACTGTCCCAAGGTGACGGGTACAGGTGAAGGTCGCGCCCGGCTCGTCCTCGTAATGCCGCCCGGTATTGAAATCCCCGAAAAAAACATGATTCCCCTGCGCTCGGACGCGCGCAAGTTCAACCATCGCGAGCCAGAACGAGGCTCGGGCGGTCGGTTTGGAGTCGTCTGGGATATGCACCCCCGTGAGAAACAAATCCTCTTCGGGCAGGTGCATATCCAGCCAGCGGGTGGGGGAGTCGTGCCGGGGAGGGGTCGAAACCACCTTGAACGGAGAGCGGCATGCTGCCAGCAGGCCGTTCTTTCCCTTGGGCGGATTCGTCGAAGCCTGATGCACAAGCCCATGGTCCGCCAGAATGCCCCGCAATTGACCGCCGATCGAAGTTCTGTACTCCGACAGGAGAATGAAGTCCGGTTGGAGCTCAACCAGAGCAAGGCCGATTTCCGGCATTCGCCGTGCGCCACCGCCGTGCAGTATGTTCCAGTGGAGCAGTTTCATCGAAGCGTTCCGGGCCATAGGCTATCTCGATGACCAGCGGGTCCGAAATCAATTCGAAAAGCTGGCCGGCCCTGCGATCGGCGGTTGTCGCCGCGACGCGTGAACTCCCCGGCGAGTTCAGGGTGAACGTCCCTGGCGTCGCAATATCGCTCCGGCCGGGCCCAAAGACAAGGCCCACCCGGGCGGAGCTTCTTGAGATCGTCCGAGGCGTCGACGTTGCGATCACCATGTTCTCCGACAAGGTGGACGCCGAATTCCTCGACGCCGCGGGGCCGCAAGTGCGCGGCATCTGCAACCTGGCCGTGGGTTACGAGAACATCGATCTTGCGGAGTGTCGCAAGAGGGGGATCTACGTCGGAAACACGCCGGACGCCGTAACCGAGGGCACGGCGGATATGGCCTGGCTGCTGATCCTGGCCGTCGCCCGCCGGCTGATTGAGGGCGACCGCTTTGCACGTTCGGGAGAGTGGGCCCGTCACGGACCGCTCGGGATGGCCGAGTTTCTTGGTCTCGATCTCACCGGCCGCACATTACTGATCGTCGGAGCCGGGCGGATCGGCTACGCAACGGCGCTGCGATCGGTGGGCTGGGGCATGAAAGTTCTCTACGTCGCGAGGACGCGGCACTTGGAATTCGAGATGGCGCCCCTTGCCGGCAGGAAAGTCGACCTCCACGAGGGACTTTCCCGGGCGGATGTGGTCAGTATCCACACCCCGCTCAATCCTGAGACGCGCCATCTGATTGATGCCGATGCGCTCTCGCACATCAAGCAGGGCGCGATCCTTGTCAACACATCGCGCGGCCCGGTCGTGGATGAGTCGGCCCTGGTCGATTCGCTGAAGGCGGGCCGGCTGTGGGGGGCCGGACTCGATGTCTTTGAACGCGAGCCGGAGGTTCACCCCGAACTCGCAAAGATGACCAACGTCACGATGACACCGCACATCGGCAGCGCTGCCGCTCGATTCCGGGCTGTCATGACCGAACTGGCCTGTGAGAATGCCGCGGCGATTGTTCAGGGCCAGCCGCCGCCCCATCGGGTGTTCTAGCCGCACGCGGCCGGTCTAGAACCGGCGTCCCTTCTCAACAAACTCGAGTTCGAGATAGCGGGCCACATAGTCGATAATCGAGTGAGCCTCGGGGATTTCCGGGTTGCTGGTGGGCCCCATCGGCTCGAAGCGCATGTTCTTGAATCGCAGCACCGCTTCCTTGAGCGGAAGGCCGAACTGCAGCGACAGGCTGAATGCGCGGCAGAAAGCCTGGGCCATCCCGCAGATCGTCGAGCCTTCTTTGGCCATCTTGATGAAAATCTCTCCCGGCCGCCCGTCCGGATAAAGGCCGATGGTCAGATAGCCCTCGTGGCGGGCGATCATGAACTTGTGGGTGATCGAAGCGCGGGTTGATGGGAGGGCGTCTCTTGCTGCAACCATGGTCGATTCCTTGACCGGGTCCTCGTGCGAATCCTTCGGGGTCTCATGCTGCCGGGCGTCGTGCATGAGCCAAAGTAACGTGCGGCCGAACATTCGTCCAGCGGCCGCTGAATCGAATCGGCAGTCGGGGCCGGGTTGCATCAAAGGTGGGCCGGATAACGGCTGCCAGAACGGCGGTCGGCTGAGCGAAATGAACTCCGGACGGGCAATGGGTGCTTCCGCTCTTGCCCCAAGGGGCTTTAGGGCCGATACTTGGGTAGCGCATGGCGTGTGATCGTGACATAGAACCTCGTGGTGGTCCTTGCCGGAGCGTTTCGCTCCTGGTCTTGGTTGCGCTCGCGCTCCAAGTCGGCATGGGTCTGGGGGACTCGGCGGTCCTGCTGCGTGAGTCGGTGGGCCAGCCGACGGTGGTGCGGGCGCTCGTTGATGCGGTGGCCCACTACGCCGCCAAGCCGGAGCTCCGGCAGGAAGAGCGGCCGGTCAGCGATTCCGGGGCAGGGGTTTGGGCTTCGGCCCGTGCGAAGGACTGGTCGCGACCGGAAGGATGCGCCGACTTTTCGCCGCTGCTCAGGCCCGGGCTGCTGGATCTGCCGCCCCCGCGCTGCTGAACAGAGCGGCGAGATTCTTTTTATTTAATCATCAGCAGGCCGATGCGTACGCCGCCACCGTGCGGAGAGTGACATCGGTTTTCTCAGAATTTTGGGCAGTCGTCCGGCGGCGCATTTCGTGGCGCGCTGTGGCAGAAAGGTTTCACAATGGCAGAGCAGGGCATTCCCGTTGTCGGCTGGATTCTCAACAAGATGATCGGCACGCGCAACGACCGGTTTGTGAAGCGGTATTCGCAGAAGGTGGATCAGATCAACGCTCTCGAGGGCGAGGTCCGCAAGCTGACGGACGCGCAGATCAAGGCCAAGCTGACGGATTTCCGGGCCCGCTTTGACAAGGGCGAGACCGAAGAGCAGCTCATGGTCGAGGTCTTCGCCGTCGCCCGGGAGGCGATGGACCGGGCGGTGGGCATCCGGAACATCTTCAATCCGGCTTCAGGATTCGACCCATCGGTGCTTGGCACCGAGGCTCGGGCGATGTACGACGCGGTGCAGGCGAGAATCGCGGAAACGCCTCCCGCCGAACCCAGCGGGGATTTCCTGGGCTGCACGGAACCGATCCCCTCGTGGCGTTTTGTGGAGATTCCCGTGGAGCTGTACGGAGCGATCCGGGAAATCTATAAGGAAAGCCGCCCGCCTTTCCGGGCGCGTCCGTTCGACGTGCAGCTCATCGGATCGATGGTTCTCTGCCAGGGCAAGATCGCGGAAATGAAGACGGGCGAAGGCAAGACGATCGTGGCGCCCCTCGCCTGCTACATGGGAGCGGTCGAGCACTCGCGCGTGCACGTGGTGACCGTGAACGATTACCTGGTGCAGCGCGACCGTGACTGGACGTTCCCGTTCTTCTGGGCCCTTGGGATGACGGTGGGCGCTATCCACCCGATGCACCTGCAGAACGAGGACGAGAAGCGGCGGATGTACCGCTGCGACGTGACTTACGGCACGACGGCGGAGTTTGGCTTTGACTACCTGCGCGACAACATGAAACGCAGCGTCGATCAGCAGGTGCAGCGTCGGAGGACCTTTGCGATCGTCGACGAAGTGGACTCGATCCTGATCGACGAGGCGCGGACGCCGCTCATCATTTCGGGCCAGGCGCACAACGACAAGCCGCGCTACGAGCTGGCCGACCGCCTGGCCAGGCACCTGCTCGAGAAGCAGAAGCCCTGGGCGGAACACGACGAAAAGGTGAAACACCTTCAGATGCGTGCCAAGGGTCTGGAGGGAGATATCCGCCAGGCCAGGGACAAGAGCAAGGTTCCGGCCCTTCAGGCCGAGCTGAAGGAGGCGAATACGGAGGCCGCCCGGGCCGAGATCGAGCGCAACAAATTCACCCAGTACTTTGAGGTGATGCAGGAGCGCAAACAGGCGTTCCTGACCCACGACGGCGTGGCCGAGGCGCAGCGCGTCGCCGGAATCGGTTCTTTCTATGTCGACGAGAACATGGATCTTCCGCACCTGGTGGAGCAGGCTGTGCGTGCGCACGCGGTGTACCAGCGGGACCGCGATTACGTGGTGATCCCGCAGGAAGATCAGTACACGGGCCGGGCTCAGCCTGCCGTGGTCATCGTGGACACGAACACGGGCCGTCCGATGGTGGGGCGGCAATGGTCCGACGGCCTGCACCAGGCCGTGGAATGCAAGGAAAAGGTCAACATCAAGGAAGAGACGCAGACCGTCGCCACGGTGACGATCCAGAACTACTTCAAGATGTACAAGCGGCTCGCCGGCATGACCGGAACGGCCGACACCGAGGCCCAGGAGTTCCACGACATCTACAAGCTGGACGTGGTCGCGATCCCGACCAACCGCCCGGTCCGGCGCGCGGATTACAACGATCTTGTCTTCCTGCCGGCCAAGGACAAGTGGAACTACATCACCGATGAGATCAAGGGCTTCCACGACGTTGGCAGGCCGATCCTTGTGGGCACGACGAGCGTCGAGAAGAGCGAGATGCTCGGCCAGATGCTGATGCGCAAGCACGGGGTGCCGCACGAGATCCTGAACGCCAAGCAGCACGAGCGTGAGGCGCACATCGTCGAGAACGCGGGCCAGCTCGGCGCGGTGATGATCGCGACCAACATGGCCGGCCGCGGAACGGACATCAAGCTTGGGAAGGTGACTAAGGAGCAGCTCCTGGATCACTGGCTGCGCCGCGGACTTGCGCCGCGCACCCTCACGACCGACGCGAACGTCGAACAGCTCCGCGAGGCGATCTACCGCAAGATTGCGCCGCAGGAGATCGATATCCGCAAAAAGGACGCGGAGGAAATGCCTTTCGCTGAGCTCGAGCTGCGCCTGCTGCGTTCATGGGCCGCGAAGCACACGCTCGAATCTCCCAAGACGATCGAGAAGCTCGATGCGCCGCGTTTGCGGGTGCTCCTGGACGAGTCGGGGCGATTCCTTCTGCACAATCTTCGCTGGTTCACGTCCATCGAGGACATGGGCGGGCTGCACGTCATCGGCACCGAACGCCACGAGGCGCGGCGCATCGACAATCAGCTGCGCGGGCGCTCGGGCCGTCAGGGCGACAACGGTTCCAGCCGCTTCTTCGTCAGCCTCGAGGACGACCTGATGAAGCTCTTCGCGGGCGAGACCACGATGAAGCTCCTGGGTCGCATGGGGATGAAGGAGGGCGAGTCGATCGAGCATTCGATGCTCTCCAAGAGCATCGAGAACGCCCAGCGCAAGGTGGAGGAACGCAACTTCCAGATCCGCAAGAACGTGCTGGAGTTTGACGAAGTCATGGAGCACCAGCGTCAGACGTTCTATGGCCTCCGCCAGCGGGTGCTGGAAGGCCGTGACGTCAAGGGGCTGCTGCTCGACTGGATCCGCGAAAGCGTGCAGGACTCGACCGACGAATACCTGGACGATGCCTACACGCAAAAGTGCATCGCGGACTTTGCGAACACGACGCTGGGCGTCACGATCGACCCCAAGCGTTTCAAGGGCCGCGAGGCGTACGAGATGGAAGCGATCATCCGCGAGGAAGCCCGCAACGACGCGCGGCAGATGATCGAGATCACACTCGGCGAGTACATGCCCGCGGAAGATTCTGAAATCCAGATGGATTTCGATGCCAGCGGCCTGATCGCCTGGGCGAAGAGCCGGTTCGGCGTCGAGATTTCGGAGTCCGAGCTGCACGGTGGCGGAACGGGCGACCGTCGTTCGGTGGCCGACCGGCTCCACGCCGCGGCCTGCGAGAAGATCAACTCGACGAATCTGGACGGGCTGGAGCAGTATCTGCAGCCGGGGTACGGCGTGCGACAGCTTGTTGACTGGGCAAAGAACAAGCTCACGATCGACCTGACACCCGAAGAGATCGAGACCGCGAAGAAGGACCCGGCGCTTCCGCCCACGGCGCTGATCATGAAGAAGGCCGAAGACCTATACCTGAAGAGGGAGATTCAGTACGCGGTCGAGATGACCATGGACATCGCGATGCTGATGGCGCGGCAGGGATCCCCGTCCGAGGCGACGGCCTTCATCGCCAACTGGGCGAATCAGCGGTTCAACGCCGGCCTCACGCCGCAGTCGGTGATGCAGATCGGCCCGCCCCAGAAGGTCTACGAAAAGCTGGCGGCGCTGAGCGAGCAGTTCGTTCGCTCCGGGCGTCTGGACGAGGAGATCCGTGCCGCGCAGGCGATCGCCAACGACGACGAGCTCGATGCCTACCTCAGGCAGCGTTTCAACGTGACCGTGGGGGTGACCGAGCACATGCGGTACCTCGAGGGCGAGGAGCGGCTCAACGCGGTGCGTTCGCGTGTGGAGAACATCCTGCGCACCGAGCTGCTTCAGCTCGAGCGGATGCTCTGCCTGGAGACTCTGGATTCGGCGTGGAAAGATCACCTCTACGCGATGGATCAGCTGCGGGATTCGATCGGATTCCGCGCGTTCAGCCAGCTCGATCCGCGCACCGAGTACAAGCGAGAAGGCTCACGAATGTTCCGCGGCGTGCTGCGGAACATCCGCGAGCGCGTGACCGACATGATCTTCAAGGCGAAGCTGACCCCGCAGGCGCCGGCTCCCCAGGCGCCGCGTCCGGTGCCCGCCCGGGTCGGGCCGATGCCGATGATCAGCGGGCCGGGCTTTGACAACGTGAACGCGGGCGGGACGGCCTGAGGCGGCTCACTCGGCGATGACACCCTCGGGCAGGCGCGTTGCGGCGAGATACTTTCTCGCGCGCGACGTCTTGTCCTTGCTGTCGATGATGCTTCCGTCGGCGCGGTACCGGATGACACGCCCGACCTTGCAGAGCTTGGCCAGCGCCTGGTTGATGCTGGACTTGAGGCTTGTGGGGGCCGCGGAAGTCTGGTAGCCCACGTCCTTCACCGCCTCGGCGAGTTCGTCGGCGGTCAGGGGCTGGCCATAGCGGTCGAGCTGCCAGACGGAAAGGATCGCCTCTCCCAGGTTCTTGGGTTCGTGGATGATTCCGGCGGGGCGCGAGCTGCGTTGCGGGATCACCACCTGCGGCTTATTTCCAAGGAGGCCGTCAAAGGCCGAGAGTTTGTCGCGGTTGGCCTTGAGGAGTTTCTCGGCGTAGGCGCGGATCTTCGAGACGCGGCCTTCCACTTCGGACGAGACCGCCTCGAACACCTTGCGTGCCTCGCGTTCCCGCACGCGTTCGGCCTCGATCCAGCGAGTCACGTTCTCGAGTGCTTCGCCGATCTCGACCATCGTCATTTCGCCGACCGGCTTGTTCACTTCGAAGGGAAGCGGATTTTCCATTGTCATAATCTCCTCCCCGACGCGTCCGGACGGAGGGCCCGGGCAGAGCGAGACTAGCTTTGCGCGAGCGCCGGGTCCGCGAATTGCGGCGTTGGGGGCATTGCAAGATAGGCAAATCAGCGGGATCCTGTCAACGAAGAACCGGTCGGGCGGGTCGATTCACGCAACTAATCCGGGTGCCATAACGTATCGGGATGGTGCGGGTATCCGGATTTCTTCCGGCTTACGCTCGCATGAAGGTATTTTCAGTCTGCGCATGTTCGACGAGTCCGGAGTGAAGAAGATGAGGCAGATGACTATCCGGCGCACCAATGCAGGCAACGGGTTCACGCTCGTGGAGCTTCTGGTCGTCATCGCGATCATCGCGATTCTGGTGAGCCTCACGCTCGCCGCCGGCACAAAGGTTGTTTCGGTGGGGCGCGAGCGCGGGACGCAATGGGCCCTGCAGGCGCTCGACAATTCGGTGAGCGAGTACATCCAGTCGAGCGGGGGAATCCCCTCCGCGACCGTGAAGGATCCGCTCGACACGTCGGCTAACCCGCGCCGGGTTCCCATCGTGGACGGGCTGGTCGATGACCAGTCGGCCGCGGTGAAGGGCTACCGCATGATGGACTCGACCGCGTGGTATTTGCACCAGCTCGAGGCGGAGGGAAGTTCCGCACTGGCGGCGGTGAACCAGATCGATCCGCGGCTGCGCACAACGGGAATCGTCACGACCGGCAGCGGCATTTCGGATTCTGCCAGCACCGGCTCACGCACCACCAGGATCGTCGATGTCTGGGGAAACCCGATCCGGTACGTGCATCCGCGCTTCGCCGGCACGCACACCGGCACGACGGCGGGTTCGTTTGAGGACGTCACCGATGTTTTGGGAAACACCGGCACCTACACCTACAAATTCACAAAGATCTTCCGGGACGGAAAAGAGCGCTGGAAGCCCGATCCCGATAACGCCGGCGACTGGCTGCGCATCACGCTGGACACGGAAAAAAACATGGCCTCCGCCCGCGGGGCCTCGGACGGCGGCGCAACGCAGAACAGGCGGCCTTACTTCTATTCCGCGGGCCCCGACGGGGACCCTTCCACGATCGAAGACAACGTCTACACGATCCGCCCTGAATTTCCCAAGTAGTCCGGCCCGTTCCGGAGCGCTACCATCGACCCACACCAGCGGGGTGTAGCGCAGCTTGGTAGCGCGTCTCGTTCGGGACGAGAAGGTCGTAGGTTCAAATCCTATCACCCCGATTCCGCAGAATAGATGGCCCCGGCAAACGCCGGGGCTATTTGCTTTTATTGCGCAGTCCAGTCTGTGTCCTTGCAGCCCATGCACCACGAGCAGGTTTGAGCCAAGTCGCGTCGTGCCGCCGACCGTGGCAAGCGGGGTGGT
Organism: Planctomycetota bacterium; assembly: GCA_018242625.1. Taxonomy (GTDB): domain Bacteria; phylum Planctomycetota; class Phycisphaerae; order Phycisphaerales; family UBA1924; genus JAFEBO01. The sequence continues at coordinate 84,037 of JAFEBO010000012.1, read as the reverse complement.
TCCGACGCTCCGCCGCATGAACGCACGCGACGAAGCCGGTCCGTGTTCGGGAGATCAAGGCTGCGAGGGTGGCGGCGTAAAATATGCATTGCTGTTGCGGCGACGCGTGAACGCGCCTGCCGCGACGGGTCCGGAGAACACCCTTGCCACGAATCCCCGCCGCCTTCCAACGTGAAGCCGTCGTCGCCATCGCCGCCATTGGTCTGGGCGTGATGCATGCCCGGGCCCAGCCACCCGCGAAGCCGGGGCCGATCAAGGTCTACACCGCCAAAAAGATTGTCACGATGGACCCTGGCTGGCCCGAGGGCACCTGCGTGGCGGTGCAGGACGGGAAGATTCTCTCGGTTGGCCGCACGATGGACGATCTCAAGCCGTGGCTCGAACCGAAGGGCGCGGTCAAAGCGATTGCTCCGTACACCATCGACAAGACGTTCGAGGGAAAGGTCGTGGTGCCGGGCTTGATCGAGGCTCACGGCCACCCGCTCATGGGCGGGATGTTGTACCGCATGCCGCTGCTGGCGTACCTGCCCACCATGAACCCCTACGGGCCTGAGTTTCCGGGGATCACCAGCATGGAGGCGGTGGCCAAGGTTATCAAGGACCACCTCGCCACGGTGAAGGACAGGACCCAGGCCGTGATCTTCTGGGGGTACGACGTAGTGGCGATGGGAAAGCACCTGACCAACACGGAGTTGGACGCCATGACGGGCGGGGAGGGGGGCGTGCCCGTGATGATCTGGGATGCCTCGGAGCACTTCGTCTATGCCAACACGGCGGCGATGAAGAAGGCGGGCGTGACCAACGACGCTCTCAAGATCAACGGCGTGCAGGCCGGGGCCGACGGCAAGCCGAACGGGCAGTTCCTGGGCGTGACGGCCGGCTCGTACATCCTCGTTCCGCAACTCGCTCCGCTCATGGCTCCGGAGCCTGCACGGGCCAGCATGAAGCACCTCATGGACATGAGTTGGAAGAACGGCGTCACGACCACGTCGGAGTTGTCGCTGGGCGCGCTGGGAGTGGACTCGGGCCTCAAACTTTTTGAGAGTTTCTACAACGATGCCGCGGTGCCGATGCGCTGCGTGGTCGTGTGCGATGCGACGGCGATGCTGGCCGAGAAGAAAGACGGTGCGGTTGCATTCGTCAAATCGCTGGAGAAACGCAGCACCGACAAGCTGATCTACAACGGCATCAAGTTCTTCGCCGACGACGCCTTCCTGTCGCTGGGGATGCAGGTCACAAACCCGGGCTACACCGACGGACGTCAGGGACTTTGGATCACGCAGCCAGGCCAACCGCTTGTGGACGCCTACCGCCCTTGGTGGGAAGCGGGGTTCCAAATTCACACGCACGCCAACGGCAACGGGGGTATCCAGGCCGTTGTTTCCGCGCTGGCCGCTCTGCAGGAGATCAAGCCCCGCTTTGATCACCGCTTCACGATCCAGCACTACGGCATGTCCACGCCCGAGCACTGTCGCAGGCTGGCGGCGCTGGGCGGGCTGGCGAGCGTGAACCCGTATTACATCTACACCCGCGCCGAGTTCAACGCCCCGCTGGTGGGCACCGACCGTGCCTCAACGGCTGCCCGGCTCAGAACACTTGTGGATGCGGGCGTGGTCACTTCGCTCCACACCGACTCGCCCGTTGCCCCGCCCAACCCTCTGGAAGAGATGTGGATCGCGGCCAATCGCGTGGGCTATTTCTCCAAACAGGTGCTTGCGCCCGGCGAACGAATCACCGCCATGGAAGCGATGAAGATGGTCACGATCGATGCGGCGTGGACACTGGGCGTGGAGGATAAGGTCGGCAGCATCGCGCCGGGCAAGTTCGCCGACTTCACGGTGCTGGAGGCCGACCCGCTGAGCGTGGAGCCGATGGCGATCCGAGATATCCACGTGTGGGGCACGGTCGTTGGCGGGGAGAAGTTTCCGGCGACTGACATCAAGCCGCTGGCGATGGCTCCGCGCGTCGAGCCCGTGGCCGATGCCACGCCAAAGGAGGCTGCGGAGTGGCTGGCGGTTTTCACGGAGAACGGCGAAGGGGGGCACGCCGCCACGCTGGCTTCTCGCTACGGCACGCGAGGTGCGCTGCTCGACGTGAACGCAATCGCCGCGCACAGCGACCAATGCACCATGGGCTTCTGGCGGGCAGCCGGGCCACTGCTGGCGCGAGCCAGGGAACTTCAGAGTCGTTGAGACGAGGCTCCGGCACACGCCGGGCCATCGGTGTCATGGACGAGTTTGCGCACTCTGGATAGTCGAAGCGGTATCCGCCGCGTTGCAGGCTGGCGGCGATCCATCGCAGTTGAAGAGTGATGCGTTCCGGTCGCATTCGCAAGGCATCGTGGGACATGCTGCTTTACGAGCGCATGTATTGAGCTTGCACGCCACGGGCGCCTGTGTGAATAGCGTGTGTCGGGTTTCGAAGGGGTGAATGCATGAGCTTTCTGCCTGCGGACCTTTCTGGGCGAAAGGACCCTGCAAAAGCACGGCTTTCGAACGTCGTGAATACTCTCAGCCATGAACTTGGCCAAGCCCCGGTTTCGGATCGTTGCCCTCGCATTTGTTGCCGGCGTCCTGGCGTCGGTCGCATTCGCCCACGAGTTCTGGGTGCAGCCCGATGCGTTCCGGCCAGCGGTCGGAGCCGCGACGGGCGTGCGGCTGTTCATCGGCGACGGTTTGCCCGGGGAGCACAGGCCGAGGGATGCCAGAAAGCTTGAACGGCTCGACATAGTCGGGCCGGAGGCTGGAGCCAGGCAGGTGCCCATTGACGGCAAGGACGGCGCGGATCCGGTTGGGACCATCACACCCACCAAGCCCGGCGTGTACGCCGTCGTGTACCGGGGCAAGGAGTCGACGATTTCGCTGGCGGCGGAGGAGTTCGAGGAGTACGTTCGCGGCGAAGGGCTCACCGATGTCATCAAGAAGCGTGCCGAGCTCAACGAATCCAAGGCGGCAGGCGGCGAGGCCTACTCCCGTTGCGCCAAATCGCTGTTGTGCGCCGGTGGCGAGTCTCACGGTGCATGGGACGTGAAGACAGGCCTGGCGGTGGAAATCGTGCCGCAGTCCAATCCCTATGCCGCGCATGCGGGCGACACCATCGCGTTTCTGCTGCTTCGTGATGGGAAGCCGGTGGCCGATGCTCAGCTGATGGCCCTCACGCGGGATAGCGGGAAGACAATCCGAACAATCGCTCGCACCGACGCGAGCGGCAAGGCGTCATTCACACTGCAGCAGTCCGGGCTTTGGGTCATCAATACTGTCCGCATGGACCGCGTTGACCCGAAAGCGGGCCGCACGGACGTTGATTGGGTGAGCATCTGGTCATCGCTGAGCTTCGATCTGGCACGGGCTGAATAAGTTCGCGCGGGCCCCAAGAGTCGCTCGGTGAACCTTGAAGGCAGCCAGATCGGGTTTGCTTCTTGGGCTCTCAGGACAGATCAGTCGACGAGTCCCGCGGCGCCACACCCTTGCGACATCCAGGAAAAGTTTGAACCTGCGCAATCGGTGCTTGCTGCTTCCCGGGAGTAGTATCCGCGTATGAGCCAGCGCGACGCCTACGACACCATCGGTGCGATACTCTCGATTCACGCGATGATCAGCGGCTTTCTTGCAGACGCGACCGCGGACATTCCCGAAGAGCGGATGGCCGAGCAGCCCGGTGGCATCGTGAACCACCCTGCATGGACGATTTCGCATCTCAACGCGTATTCGGGATTGATGCTGTCGATGTTTGGTGACTCGAGCGTCCCGACTGTGGGCGATGAAATGGCGCGATTCGGTTACGGCACCACGCCCGTTCCGAATCGTGCGGCTTATCCATCCAAGCGAGAACTGCTTGAACGATTCCGGGATCGGAATGCTCGGGTTTCGGCGGTCGTCGCCGCCAAGCACTCGGACTATTTCCCTCGGCCTGCACCGGCGCCGTACCTTGCCCATGCGCCCACGATCGGGCATCTCGCGATTACGCTGCTTGTCGGCCACCCGCCGCACCATCTCGGCCAGCTCAGGCAGTGGCGGCGTACCGCAGGAATCGCAGAGCGGAGTTGATGCGGCGGCTCGTGCGGTCTGACGCTTGGACCAGATGCATGTGAAGGTCGTCACGGAAATGAGAACGGAGACGACGCGGTCGGCTTCCGAGGACAATGCGGGAGGGGGCGCGGTCCTGCTCGAGGGCTACTTTGTCCCGCCCATCTTCGCACGGACCTCTTCTGCGAAGTTGATGACCAGGTCGATACGGTTGATCAGATCAGTCTCCCCCTGTCGGATGAACATCAGACGCCCGTCGGGTGTCCATGAAAGGCCCCGGGTCTTGAGATCCTTGATGCTGAAGAGAGCCTTTGGCAGAGACGCTGAAAACGTCGGATCGGTTTTGACCTCAACGCTCACGAGCTGCTTGTCGCTGTCGATGAAGCGGATCTCTTTGCCGTCGGGACTCCACCAGGCGGCGCCTTCGTGTCCGTTCGTGGACACCTGCACGCGACCGGACTTCGCGTCCTCGGCCCCAGACTCCACGCCCGTGAACCGCTGGGCGTACAACTCGTGGCGTCCGGACTCGACGGAGCAGAACAGCACCCACTTGCCATCGGGCGAGAAGCGCAGGGCGTGTTCATCGGCCGGGGAGTTCAGATAGGGCGTGGCTTTCCATGCTGCAGTGCCGGCCTCCTGCTTGAGCATCAGCACATCGCTCTGGCCGGTCTTCATATCCGCCTGAACGATCGCCAGAATCTTGCCGTCCGGCGACCAGGCCGAGGGCGTCAGAAAAAGCTGTTTGGCGCCGGGGGTCGTGTACATCTTGACCGCCTCGCCCGACCCGTTTGCGGGCCGTTCCAGAATCGCAAACTCATCCTTTGCATACGAACCGTGCGCGATCCGCTGCCCGTTGTTGCTCCAAATCAGGCCGCTGGCGTAGCCCTCCACCGGTATGCGTGTGGAGGTCGAGCGTGCAAGGTCCTGCACCCAGAGTTCGGAATTCAGACTGTCGGGGCTCGGCAGATCCAAAATTGATAACACACGCCCGCCGTCGGGAGAAACGGAGATTTCGGAATACGCCCGCGAGGGCCCGGTGACCGGCTGCGGCTGGCCCTTCTCGTCGAGCCGTACCAGACGTCGGTCGGAGGCATCACTCGGGCGCGTCGTTATGGCGAGCGTTCCGCTGGATGAGAGGCTGAACTGGTTGAGGAGGTTTCCGCTCCACACTCTCGCGGGATCTCCCAGCGTGTGCAGAGTGGCCGGGTCAAAGCGGACTGCGACAAGGCCCGACTGATCGGCCCTGGTGGCCACCAGCAAGGTCTGCCCCTGGAAGGCGTCGGGCATCATCACGGCGCCACCCGCGTTCGGAAGTACGATCGTCCGCTTTCCCGAAGCGAGCTCGATTGCTTCGGTATTGACTTTCACCCTCTCTCCCACGATCGCGAAGTGCGTGGCGAGCACCGAATTACCCGAATCCAGCGGACCAAAGCTGTCCCAACCCTGGATTCCAGCGGATTTGTCGACTCGCAAGACGACCCGCGGCTCGCCGCCGGAGGTGGCCACTGTGTAGAGCGTCATGTCCGCGTCCGAGTAGAACACCACTTCACGGTCCGAGGCCCAGCCCAGCATGAACTGACCGCTCCCAGTGAGATCGCAGATGATCTCCGGCTTGCCGGACGGGCGCCCGTCCTCGATCGCGACGCGCTTGAGGCTGAACTTGGTGCCGGCACGATCTTTCGCGCTTGAGTACGCCACCCATCGCCCGTCCGGCGACAAGGCGGCGTTTCTCGCCCCTTCTGTGCCTTCGATGACGGTTGTCTCGTCGCGGTCGAGCCGCCGCACAACGAGCACACCCTGCGGCTTGGTGCTTTCGGGCTCGAGCTCGGGCCACGCGAGATAGGCCACGTACCGCGCATCCCGCGAGATGCCCACAAGCGAGCGAAACTCCGGCTTGCCTGGGACCGTGGTTGAGACATGAAATATCTGGGTCGGTGAGGCCGGCGTGGAGCGGGCAAAGCGGGTGGCCAGCATCCAACCCGTCCCACCGGCCAGGAGCGCCATCGCGCACGCCGCAACAACTCCGGGAAACCGCGCGGCGGCAGTGCCGGGCGATGACTTTTCGGCGGCGGACCACTCCTGCCCGCTGATGGCTCGCTCGAGCTCCAGCCTCGCATCCGCGATGTCGTGCAGGCGGTTCCTGCGGTCCTTTGCGAGGCATTTGGTGAGCAGTTCGCGAACGCGCGCCGGCGTGGTGGGAGGGAGAAGGGACCAGTTGGGCTCGCGGTGGAGGATTGCGCCGAGGGAGTCGGTCACGGTTTCGCCGGGGAAGGGCCCCGCGCCGGTCAGCATCTCGTAGAAGACGCAGCCGAACGAAAAGACGTCGGATCGTTTGTCGACGGGCTTGCCGCGAGCCTGCTCTGGGGACATGTAGCCCGCGGTGCCCATGATCGCGCCCGGAATGGTGGGGGAATGTCGTACCGGTGTTGTGACTGTGGGCGAGTCCGGCCTGGCGGCGACGTTGGTTGAAGACGGGGAACCCTCTGCGGTTCGTGCCAGGCCAAAGTCGAGCACCTTGACCAAGCCTTCACCCGTCACCATCACGTTGCCGGGCTTGAGGTCGCGGTGGACGATCCCTTTTTCGTGCGCGGCTTCCAGCGCCTCGGCGATCTGCCTCGCGAGCGTGATCGCATCGGTGACGGGGATGGGACCACTCGAGAGGTGGTCGGCAAGCGTCTCGCCTTCGATGTACTCGAGCACGAGGTACTGGTGCCCGTCGGCTTGTTCGAGGCCATGGATGCCGCCGACATTGGGGTGATTCAACGAGGCAAGAACCTTGGCTTCACGCTGAAACCGAGCCAGGCGATCGGGGTCTGCCGCGAGGTCTGCTGGCAAGGCCTTGATGGCGACTTGGCGGTCGAGCCTGGTGTCCGTGGCGAGGTACACGACGCCCATGCCGCCACGGCCGAGTTCACGCAGGATCTGGAATGGACCGATGGCGGCTGGATGCATGAGCGGGGAGTGTACGGGCAAGGAGGGTCGCTGCTCCTTTCCAGGGGACTTCCCGCAATCGGGTTGTGGGAACACCAGTCCCAGGCACCCGCAATTCAGTGGCTTGCGGGCGAGGCTGCTCGACGAATCCGGGAGCAACCCCCGGCAGCTGTGTAGGACCGGCTTGCATTTTCACGACGCCGGAGTCTGCTGCGGGGTGCGATCGGCGCCGGGAAACCACTCTGTATGAATTTCGCCCTTGCGGCCGAAATACTGCACGCATTTCCCGGTGATCTGAACAAAGTAGCCGACGCACCCGGCCGCACGGGCCTGACGCGTGAACTGCGGATACATGATCTCGCCGCTCTGCGCCTGCCTCACTGCGGCTTGCACCCCTTCCGATGAAAAAGACTCTCCGATGGGTGTGGCATCGCATTCCATCGGCACGACGCACGATCCGCCGTTGGGCGTGTAGAAAGTGTTCTCCATCCGGGTGTAGTCGGCGTGATAGCGCTCGATTCCCGCGTGCGTGAGCCGGGCAACAAGTTCGCCGAAGTGGATCTTGCCTTGTGCCGAGAGGGCTGCGCACGCTTCCGCCGTTCTCGTCTGTTCGCTGTTCATGAGATTTCCCTTGCAAAGTGTTTCGCGACTACTCGACGGGAGCACCCCTGAGCCCTCGGCGCTCGACAATGTTTCGGAGCGTGGAGATCAGAGCGAATCTTTCGGCAGAGTCCAGGTGTCCAAAGAACTCCTCATCGTTCTCGTCCGCGAGGGCGGCCAGCGCAGGAACCAGCCGCCTTCCCGACGAGGTCAGGTTCACGGTCTGGTAACGCCGGTCCCATTTTTCGGCTCGACAGGTAACCAAATGCTTTGCCGACAGACGATCAACAAGCTTCGACACAGTGCCGCGCGTCACGCCGATCGATTCCGCTAGTTTGCTCGGGCTTGTCTCTGCGGCATCAAAGAGCGCACGCAACACGACCCACTCCGCAACCGTGACACCGCGTGACTCGACCTTGTGGCGGAAGGCGTGGGACACGTGGTTGGAAACGAATCGGAGCCAATACCCGGTGTGGCTTTCGAGGCTGCTGATGGCATTCTTTGTAGTCATGGTCCGATCTATAGTTTCCTAAGAAACTATAGCGGGCCACGGATCGCGAACAAGTCCTCGTCTGGAGGAAAGTTGGTCCTGCGGCCGCTTGACGTCATTCTCTCCGGCGGTCAGCTTTCCTGGGCGCTTGATATCGCAGCCGGCTTCAATTCCGCCGGATCCTCCGTGGGCCGCCCAAGCACATTGGTCGCGTAGATGAGTGTGGGCACAAAGAAAGCCATAAACATGTATCCCACGATTGCTTCGAGTGCGGCATATGGGCGGGCGGCGGGAGTGGGGGTGAAGTCACCGTATCCGACCGTCGTCCATGTGATCACTGCAAAGTACAGACAGGCGCCGGCGTCCGTGCAGATCGGCGGTTGCGTTGCGGCCGGCGGGACTTCCTGTGAGGGTGGAACAAGCCCCACGACGCGATAGATGGACGCAAAGTTGAGAAGCGTCGCCGCGAGAACAACAACCGAAACCAGAACAAAACGCATCCACTCCCGACGGTCCGTCCGGCTCCGGCGAAGGATTCTGAAGCAGTGTGCGGCGTATAAGAAAAAGAGAACGACCAAAATCGCCGCGAGCGGCACAAGGCCCCCGCGCTGCATGGGTTCGCCCCAGAGAGCGCGGTAGGTGAGGTAGGGCAGTATGAGTAGGGCCGCCGCCGCTCCGGCAGTTCGCCTCTTCGTTCTCCGCCACTCCGCTGTGTTCATTCGGATGCTCCGCTTCGCTCCGATCGAAACAAATCCGATCGGCATTCGTCTCAATCCTAACGTCTGGCGAGCGGAGGGCTTGCCCTGACCTTCCGATTCGAGCTTGTGGAATTTGCCGGACTTCACGGGTGTTGACTGCGAATTCCATCCGGTCGCAAGCAGTGGTCACTTCAAATGATGGTTCTCGGTCAGCCACTCGGCGCGGTCTCGATGATCCGGCGCGCCATTTCGCGCGCGAGCCCTGCGGCGGCGCCGGGATCCGCGCCGCCGCCTTGGACCTGCCCCACGACATGCGCTGAAACGATTGCGCCCTCGATCAGGATGTTCAATTGATTCGCGATGTGCTCCGGTCTCGCGAAGCCGCAGTCGCGGCTCAATTCGGCGAGATATCGCAGAATCGCACGCTTGTGCTCTGCAGCCACCTGCCTCGGAGGCGACTGGGGGTCGTTGAACTCGGCCGAGGCGTTGATGAACATGCAGCCGCAGAAATCTTCTTCCTGAAACCATTGCTCATGAAAATCGAAGACGGCCAGCAGCCGCTCGCGCGGCGAGCGGGTTTTCGCGTCCACGAATTTCATCAGCTTGTTCCGGAAGATCTCGTCGCGACGACGGAGGGCGGCGAGGATCACCTCATCCTTGGACTTGAAGTGGTTGTAGAGGGTCATCCGACTGATGCGGCCCTCTTCCAGGATGCGATCGAGGCCGCTGGCATGAAAGCCGTGGCGATAGAAAACCCTCATCGCGGCGTCAATCAGATCTTCTCGGCGGCTTGGAGGCATATCAACGCTTCCTCGGGGCCCGACTCGTGCATATGGATCGACTAGTCTATATGGGTCACCACACGAATTCTGTGGGAAGTGTTCGTTCATTGTTTGGATTTGAGGCCTACTCTTCAATTTCCTGCAGAAAAATGAAACGAATTCGTTGGGGAGTGCATCTATACTGACCAGTCAGTATGTTTGTGCGGGTGCGAGTGTTCGCGCTCGACGGCATACCGGGCGAATGACCCACAGGAGAGTCCCATGGCGCGTCTTCCGATCCAAAGCGTTGAGTCCGCAACCGGCAGCAACAAAGACATCTTCGCGGCCCTGCAGAAGGGCCTTGGCATGGTGCCCAACATGGCGAGGGTCATGGCCAACTCCCCGGCGGTCTTGCAAGCCTGGGTGCAGTTCAACGGCACCCTTGGCACCGCCCGGCTGTCGTCGCAGCTTCGCGAGCAGATCGCTCTGCTCACCGCCGAAGCGAATGCCTGCACCTACTGCCTGTCGGCGCATTCTGTGCTTGGCAAAATGGTGGGTCTGAATCAGGCGCAGATCGATGGTGCGCGGCATCGTGAGTCCACCGATGCCCGTACTAGCGCCGCCTTGAAGTTTGCGCAGGCGGTCATCGATCGCCGGGGCGGGATCGGTGAGAGTGATATCAAGGCGGTCCGGGCGGCGGGATTTGCGGACGCCGAGATTGCGGAGATCGTGGCGACGGTCGCACTCAATTTCTTCACCAATTTTTTCAACCGCGCGTTCGATGTGGATGTCGACTTTCCGCGAGTGGAAGCGCACGGCCATGCGATGGCGAGCTGAGCAAACGCCCGCTCGCGCGCCGTTGAGGCCGAGCAGGCATTCTGTGCCGCGGTGTGCGAAAGCCCGCCGCGGCTATTCGAAATCTCCGCGCTTCCTCTGGAAATGTCGCCATGAACAAACAGTCGACTCTGCCCGGCACTCCGATCAAGCCTCCGTTCACCCGAGAAACGGCCCTGCAGAAGGTGCGAGCCGCCGAGAACGCGTGGAACAGTCGCGATCCCGTTCGTGTCAATCTCTCCTATTCCATTGATTCGGAGTGGCGAAACCGGGGAGAGTTCATCCGCGGTCGCGAGCAGATCGTCACCTTTCTCGAAAGAAAGTGGGAACGCGAACGGGAATACCGACTGGTAAAGGAACTCTGGGGATTCCTCGACAACCGCATGGCGGTGCGATTTCAATACGAATGGCAGGACGCCTCAGGACAGTGGCACCGTTCCTACGGCAATGAACTCTGGGAGTTCGATGCGGCGGGTCTGATGAGACGTCGCGAGGCGAGCATCAACGATCTGCCGATCGCCGAAGCAGAACGAAGGTTTCGCTGGTCGGCTCCGGGCCCCCGGCCAGAGACGGATCCGGGGATCCCGGCGGTGTACTGAGCACGACGCGGAGCTACCCGTGCGACAGCAAATTCAAGCCTTTTCTGGCGCTGCGGGCGTGATCCCAAACTTGGTGCGGAGCAGATCGGCGTCGATTGTCAGTTGCGTGCGGGCGGGGGCGGAAATCCGGTCGAGATTCTTCAGGATCATGCGCATCCGCTGATTGTGAGAGAAGCGATCCCGGTATCGCAGCAGGAAGTCCCAGTAGAAAACGGTAAAGGGGCAGGCGGTGGGGCCCGTGCGTTCATCCGGCCGATAGCGGCACTGTTCGCAGTAGTTGCTCATCCGCTCTATGTACTTGCCGCTTGCGACATAAGGCTTGGTGCCGACAAGCCCGGTGTTCGCGGGGGCTGCGCCGGGCCGCTGATCGGCGTGCATGACCATTCCCAGGGCGTTGGGCAGTGTGACCCAGTCGACACCGTCGACGAACATGCCAAGATACCAGTCGCTCACGGCTCTGGGATGAATGCCACTTATGAGAGCAAAATTCCCCGTGACCATCAGGCGCTGGATGTGATGACCAAAGCCTGTCTCGAGCACCTGACCGATGCACGCTTTCATGCAGGCCATATCGGTCTCGCCCGTCCAGTAGAACCCCGGCAGTCTTCCGTGCTGTTCTAGAGCGTTGCGCCCGGCGTAGCCCGGGCCTTCAAGCCAGTACACGCCGCGGATGAACTCTCTCCACCCGATGATCTGGCGGACAAACGCCTCCGCGGATTGGAGCGGCACGCGCCCCGCGTGAAACGCCGCGATCGCCTGTTCGCAGCACTCACGCGGATCGAGCAACTTGAGGTTGAGAGCGCAGGAAAGTGTCGAGTGATAAAGCGTCGGCTCGTCCGCCCACATGGCGTCCTCGTACGGTCCGAATCGATCGAGCCGGTGCGCGATGAAATCTTCGAGCGCCGCGAGCGCCTGCTCGCGCGTGACCGGCCATCCAAAGGAAGCGTCATCTCCGGGCAGATCAGGAAGTAGTGCCTTGATCGTCCTCATGACCTTGGTTGTGATGCTGTCCGGCCGGAACCAAAGCGGGGCGGGCGGCCTTGGATCCGGTCCGCGCTTGCCGAACGGCAAACGGTTCTCTTTATCGAAATTCCACTCACCCCCGAGGGGACGCGGGCTGTTCCCGACGGATTCCATGAGATAGCCCGTTTTGCGGCGCTGTTCGCGATAGAAATACTCCATCGTCAGTGCTGTTCGGCCGTTCGCCCATTGCGCGAATTCTTCCGGATTTGTGAGAAAATGCTCGTCCGGCCAGATTGTCACGGGCAGCTTCAGATTCGACCCCGTCGCCCGGACCATTTCCAGAGCGCGCCACTCGCCCGGAAGGGTGCATGCAAGTTCGGCAGCTTCCAGCGCCTTGGCCGCACGGGTGACCTCGGACGCAAACGACTGGGTGTTCTGCGGGTCTTCCAGTGCGATGTAGCGCACCCGAACCCCCCGTGAGTCGAGTTTGGCTGCGAAATGGCGCATCGCCGAGAGAAAGAGGATGGTGCGCTGAACATGGCTTGAAACGTGCCGGGACTCTTCGGACACCTCCATCATGAGGACGGTGTCCTTCGGCGTCAGGGAGCGGAGCAAAGCCGCATCCGCGTTGAGTTGATCGCCGAAAACAAGAACAAGGCGGCTCTGCGGGGAGCTGGGCCTGGTATGAGAGGACGACGATGGGGCCATCGGGGCCAATCGTACCGACGGATGGAGCAGAGCCGAGGGAGAATGTGCAATGCCGAACAGCCATCTGCCCACCAGGCTTTGCGAGGCCTGCCTTCGCGAGTTTTCGTGGAGGAAGAAGTGGGAGCGAGACTGGGAGCACGTCAAGTTCTGCTCGAGGCGGTGTGCCTCGGCAAAGCGCAGATCAGCTGTCAGCCGATCTGAAGATGCGACTCTCCCGAAAGGAAAAGGCCAGGGTGAATGATCTTTCCCAAGCAGTTCTTCTCGCGCACGCCGCGGCAACGTGGTTCATGGTGGGGCTGATCTGGTTCGTGCAGATCGTGCACTATCCGCTCATGGCCGCCGTATCGGCGCCGCAGTTTGCTGCTTATGAAGTGTCCCACCAGCGCCGAACGACCTGGGTAGTAGCACCCGTCATGATCGGCGAGGCCGGCCTGGCGATTATGTTGTGCTGGTCTCCTCCCGGCAGACTGGGTGGCTCGTGGGTGTGCTGGACGGGTCTGGCGCTGTTAGCCCTGATCTGGATTTCGACGTTTGCGTTTCAGGTGCCCCTGCACAACAGGTTGTCGCGGGGATTCGCGGACGCGCCCTGGCGCCGGCTGGTCGCCACGAACTGGATTCGGACGGTGACCTGGACCGCCAGAGGCGTGCTGGCCGTTTTGATGCTGAGCTAACGGCCTAGATGTGCGTTGGCGCCGAAGAGCGGGAAGTCGGCTTGGAATCACCGGATTCCCCAATCCCCACAAAGACGGAGCCGGGAGGCGCCTGAAGGACTCTGGAGGTTGGTACGTTGAGAGTGAACTTATCGCCGCTCACCCAACCGAAGACTCTCACCAGTGTGTCGGCCTGAGAGGCGTCGGCGCACGCCATGTGTTCGCGGTCGAAGCGTGCAAGGGCCTCGGCGAGTGGTTCTCCGGTGCTGATGTCGGCGGCCTCGAGCGCCCCGCGGGCACGCTTCGCCGACCAGATCGCGGTGTGGCCCTTCCCCAGGCGCTGGTCAGCCCATCTTGCCGCCAGCTGATCGACGTCGTGATTGCCGGTCCAGGCGACGACCCAGCCGATGTCGTGGGGGCTTCCGAAGTCGTCGAGCCAGCGGTGATCGGTGGCGTCACCGATAATGGCTTCGACGCCCTCGGTGGCCGCAATATCGATGCTCTCTTCACTGCTGTCAACCACGCGGACGGGGATTTCGTGCGCGGTGAGGAGCTTCGCGAAGGCGATGCTGAGAGGGTGAGCGCCGATGAGCATGACCGTCCCGCCCTCGCCGGCACGGACGCCCAGAAGCCACGCGAAAGCGGGTGAAAAAGTGCTGGCCAAGAGCACCGTGCCGGCGATAACGACAAACATCACCAGGTCAAGCCTCTCGATGTCCGCGAGAATCTGGGTGAAGCGTGCGGCGGGCATCTTGTCCTGGGCGCTCTGCACCGCCTGGGAGAGTTCGCCCGAGGCCACCGCGATCACAGAGAGAGCGACGATGCCGCGCGGGGCGAAGGTTCCCGCGAACAGGCGCTCTTTCCAGTCCAGCTTTGAACGGAGCGTCGAGAAGAGCACGGAAGCCGGGCGGACGACGAACAGGAGCGCGAGAATGAAGTACACCTCCTGCCACGTCACAGCCCCGAGGCGGGCAATATTGAATCGCGAGGCGAGCAGAACGAAGAGCGTGCCGACCAGCATGATGGCGAGAAGTTCCTTAAACGCCCGCAGCTCCGTGGCTCCCAGGATTCGCGCTTGTGCCATCAGGATTCCGCAAACCGTCACCGCGGCCAGTCCGCCCTCGGGGGTCACCGCTTCGCCGATCCCCACGCACGTCATGCAGATCCCGACGGCGGTGAGATTGACCAGCTGCGGTTCGGGGCGGGCGGAGCGGCTGATGATGTCCAGGAGCATGCGCCCGACGAGCCCCATGATCAGGCCGATGACAATTCCGCTGAGCAAAGGTCGCGAGAACAGCCACGCCCCGTGGCCGGCAAGATTCGCTTCGTTGTCGTGCAGGAAGTAGAGGCGGAGCATGTGCAGGGTCGCGATGGATACGACCACACCGATGGGGTCCGCCAGCACTGCCTCGGCGGCCAGAACCGCGTGCACGCGAGGCGTGACACGAAAGAAACGGAGAATCGGCTGCACGACCGTGGGCCCGGTGACGATCAGCGAGGCGCCCAGCAGTGTCGCGATGGGGAACGAAAAATGGAGCAGGTAGTGTGCGGCGACCGTTGCTCCGGCCCATGTCAATAGCGCACCCAGCGTGAGCAGCCCCCACACGGCTCTGGGCGCCCTGGCCAGTTCGTCGCGGTTGAGATGCAGCGCTCCTTCAAAGATGAGCAGGCCGATCGCAACAGTGATAAACCCTTTCAGGGCCGGCCCGAGCGAAGAGCCATCGACCACGTCGAGCCCGGAAGTACCCAGCGCAAGCCCGCACCCCAGGAGCGGCAGGAGTGCCGGAATCCGCAACTTGCGGCAGAAGACAGTGACGACGGCGCTGACACCAAGTGCGAGTGCGAGCGATTGGGCGGATGTGTCTGGCATAGGCGGGGTGGGAACAGGCTGGGGTGGTCTGCGGGGCCCACAAGGTAGCGAGTTCGCGGGCCAACGTCACCGCGAGTGGGCCCGGGCTCGGTCGTTTGCGGAAAATTGCCAAATGCGAGCCCGTCCGGGAGGCGCGAACCCCGGCACCCGTCATCGTTCCGACGCTATTGGTCGTCCTCGATTGCCCGAAGGGCTGGGGTATCAAGGTCGTCGTACTGACCCTGCTTTGCCGCACGGACAAAGGCGATCAAGGCACCGCCGGCGAGCACAAAGGCGAGCGGCACCATGATGTAGAGGACGCTCATGAGATCACCGCCTGTTGTCTGGCTCTGCCGAATTCAATCTCGGAAGCGAGATGCGTCTGTTCCGCCCGAGCGCCAAACCGTCGGGCGCGCAGGCAGATCAGCACAACGGTGAGGGAGCTTGCGGGCATGATGATGGCCGCCAGCAGAGGCGAGATATAACCGAGAATCGAAAGGGTTGCGGCGATCACGTTGTAGAAAAGCGAAGTTGCGATCGTCCAATGAATTGTGCGCATGGTTGAGGCAGAACCCCCCATGAGATCGAGAATCGGCGAAAGCCCCTCGTGGGTCAGCGTGATATCCGCCGCCTGAAAACTCGCTTCGGCTCCACCTCGCACGGCGATGCCGACCGAAGCGGCGGCCAGGGCTGCGGCGTCGTTGACGCCGTCGCCGACCATCACGACTGTTCGATCCGCGGAGAGGTCGCGTACAAACGCGAGCTTTTCTTCTGGGTTCACACCGCCCCGGGCATCCGCCGAACCCAGCCCCAGCGCCCGGGCAGTGCGGGCAACGATTTCGGGATGGTCTCCCGAGAGAATCCGAACGTGCCAGCCGGAGTTCTGCAACCGCTGAATCGCGTCGGCTGAGTCCTTCCGAAGTGGATCACCAAGAGCAGCGGCCGCACAGCAGATTCCATCTCGGGCGATGAGCACCGGGGATTGGCCGGACTGCAGTGCCGAGTGGCAGAATTGGCGGAAAGAGTGGGGGATGTCGATACCGCGGCTTTGAAGAAATCGCTCTGTTCCGATCGACACGCCGCAGCTTCGTCCTTCGGCCAGGGCGGCACAAGCTTCGATACCCATTCCGGGAACTTCGGTCAGCGACGAGATCTTCGCGTCCGAGGGCGGTGTTGGCATGCTCGAGAGCGCAATCGCCACGGGGTGCAGAGATTTTGATTCTACCAGCCGGACCAGAGACCTGACCGATTCGTCGCCGAACCAGTCGAGCACGGTGAGGCGACCCAGAGTGAGAGTCCCGGTCTTGTCAAGAATGACCGTGCGCCTCGGGCTGTTCGCTGCGAGCCGTTCCAGAGCGTCGCCACCTTTGATCAGTATGCCTTTGCGTGCCGCACCGCCGATTGCCGCCGTCATCGCGAGCGGGGTTGCGAGGCCCAGCCCGCAGGGGCACGTCGCGATCAGAAGTGCCGCGGCGCGATCGATCGCCAGGAGCGGCGAAATATGCCACCAGCCCAGAACGGTCGCGGTGGCGAGCCCGAGAAGTGCGTAAAGCAGCCACGCTCCCCACCGGTCGGTGAGCTGAACAATGCGGGCCCGCTGGGCGGCGGCATTCTCGATCGTGCGGAGCAAGCGACCGATGCGGGTTGCTTCTCCCGTCGCGTCCACTCGGAATCGGAGCACTGAGGAGATATTGAGAACGCCCGCCGCGAGTTTTTCTCCTGCGCTTGCGGTGACCGGCAGGGATTCACCCGTGAGCATCGACTGGTCGATTCTGGATTCACCGTGAAGGACCGTGCCGTCCGCCGGCACGACATCGCCGGGGCGAACTTCGACGATGTCCCCGATCGCCAGACTCTCGGTCGAAATGTCCTCAAGATCTCCGTTCTCGCGGACGCGGCGCGCCGAGGTCGGAGTCATGCTGAAGAGCAGCTCCAGGGCATCGGTCGCGAATCGCGACTGCCGCTGCTGGATGTACCTGCCTATCAACAGGAAGAAGATCAGAGCAGAAATGGAATCGAAGTAGATGTCGCCGTGGCCGGCAATGGTTTTCAGTATTCCCCAGATGCCCCCGAGGTAGAGCCCGAGCGAAATCGGAACATCGATGTTGATCGTCCGCGCCCGTAGCGCTGCCCAGCCGGATCGGGCAAAGACCATGCCGGGCCAGGCCAGACAGAGCGTGTTCAGAAGCATGGCGGCCCAACGGAAAAGCTGCTCGTGGCCGGAATCAATACCCTCGAACATGCCCGCGTACAGGGCGATGAACAGGAGCATGATGTTCCCTGCGCACGCTCCGGCAACCGCGAGCTTGACCAGCATCGCCCGGTCTTCCAGCTGTCTGATGTGCCGACGTGCGGCACGCCGCGCTGGGTGGGGCGGATAGCCGAGGGAATCCAGAGTTCGTGCGATCTCGCTGAGCGATACTGCGTCAGGGATGTAGCTGATCTCGACGCACGCCCGTCGAAAGTCGAGCGTTGCCTTGATCACACCCGGCACTATGCGGGGAAGACGCTCGATGAGCCACACGCACGCGGCGCAATGAAGGCCCCCCAGCAAAAGCTCGACCCGCCGTGTCCCGTCGGGTGCCTGAGTGCAGTAGAGCCTTGTGAAGGCGGGGTCGTCGAACTCAGAAAAGCGGTGGGTTGAGGCACCAACCGCTCGGCTCTGTGCAGAATCCCTGTTCTGTATGGCGTAAAAGCCGTCGAGGCCGCACGAATGGATAATCGAGTAGGCCGCTTCGCAGCCTGTGCAGCAGAAGGCCGGGCCGTCGGTCGCCGGTCGGAGTGCCTTGGGAACCGGGAGGCGGCAATGAGCGCAAACTGGTGCGCATTCGGCGTCTCGTGCGGGAGCGTGCGTGAATTGGCTAGCGAGGGCGGTCACGCGGTGGCGCCTCCTCTCCGCTGCAAAGGGGACAATGTTCCGCGGGCTTTGCCGCCCGAAGATCACTGACGAGTTGAGTCGCCGAAGAGCCCGAACGAGGCCGCACGACGAGCGGATGATTCACGCGGGCCGCGAGCATCCAGACTCCCGTTGCGACGACAAGAACGTTCGTCAGAAGCGGCAGATGGGCACGCAGGGGTCCGGCCAGGAACCTGGCGCCGACGGCCAGGGTCGCCATCACGGGGAGGGTGCCCAGCCAGAAAACGGCCATGGTGCCCGCGCCGGCCACTGGACTCCCGGTTGCTGCGCTTGCGACTACAAAGGCATACAGCCAGCCGCAGGGAAGCAGGGTTGTCAGGAGCCCCACGCTGATTGCCCGGGCGCGCGGGCTAAAACCAAGAGCCCGAGCGTGCCCCGCGCGGGAAAGCGCGAGCAGAGTTTGTGGCACCGGAAATCGGGCGATCTGGACCCCCAGAGCCCGCAAGAGCGAAACGCCACCAAAGCCGATCATGATTAGCGCCGCGATTGCGGCCGCCGCCCGTTGAATCCCGACGCCCGAGCTTCCCAGGTCAATCGCGGCGCCCGCGGCGCCGGCGGCCAGCCCGAGCGCCAGATAGGTCAGAAGGCGCCCGATGTTGTAAAGAGCGTGCAGCTTCCAGCGAGCGATGGGTGTGCTTCCGCTCTCCGCCGTTTCGGTCGCAAAGAGTGCGAAAGCACCGCACATTCCGGCGCAGTGCGATGATCCGAGCAGACTTGCAATGAAGATGGCAGCCGTCAGCTCCCAGGTCATCTGCCTTCTCCACGGACGGGTGTGACCGCAACATCCCGCTCGTTCGTAAAGACCGAGTCACCACGCCGGATGCTGGTGCGAATTCTCCATGTGCCGGTCGCAATCATCCGGCACGGAGCGGAATAGCTGCCCGGGGTCGTCGCGACTTCCGAGAGTTTTAGCGTCTGGCGATCCTGCGCCCTCAGGTTCGGAAAGAGAACAACCTGAATGTTCGCGCCCCGGAGCGGAGCTCCATCTCTGTCGGAGACCGTCACGCTCAGTTCCAGGTTGTCCTGTCCGGCTCGTTGGAGAAGTGTCGGGGTAGTCTTCCAGCCAAGACGGCTGTTCTCGCTCCGCTGCGCGATCACATCGTCATAGGCGATGGCCTTGGCGTAGTAGTCGGGTTCCACGGCGACCGTCTTATCGCTGACAGCAAAGTAGACGGTGGCCCCCACAATGCACATGTTCAGTCCGATCAGCGAGAAAATCATCGCGATCCATTTTTTCCCACCTGCGGGAGCAGCCGCCGGGATTCTGGCCGCCTGAGCAATCATTGGTGATCCTCCGAGTGCTTTGATCCGCCGCCGGACGGGCCCAGGGCCACAAACGGGATTCGGCGCTCGAACTCTCCGGGGCCGTGCACGACAAACACCACCTGCCGCTTGCCTTCGAGAAATGCCGACCGGGGAACGAGAAGCGGCAGCGAATTCGTGAGAGTCTGGTCGGGCCCGATCTCCAGGTCCGCCGCATCCGCCCCGATACGCGCGCCGTCGACCCCCGTCACGGATACCTGAAACCGGGCGGGCGCTGCCGTGCGGTTCGTGATCTTGAGACGAAGGTGATTTTCTATGTCCGTATCACCGATCGCAGAGAAGGGCTGTCCCGGCCCGCGGAGCACCGTGACGTCGGCGATCCCCGTTCCGCTGAGCACGAACAGAAAAAGCGCAGAAAGAAGAACGATGACAGACGGATAAAGAACGACCCGGGGGCGGAGAATCTTGAACTTCTCCCCCTTCATGGCGGCCAGCGACGAGTACCGGATGAGGCCGGCAGGTTTGTGGATCTTGGCCATCACCGCATCGCACGCATCGATACACTGAGCGCAGCCGATGCACTCCATCTGCACGCCGTTGCGTATGTCGATCCCCGTCGGACAAGTCGTCACGCACATCCTGCAGTCGACACAATCACCTGCACTGGCCTGGCCGTGCAGCACCGCGAGCGGCACGTCCGTCTTTTCTGATCCCTTTCGGGGCTCCCCGCGCGTCTGGTCGTAGCGGATCGTCAGTGAATGTCGGTCCAGCATGACCGACTGGAACCGGCCATAGGGGCACGCAACAAGGCACACCTGCTCGCGGAAGTAGCCGAAGTTAAACAGCATCGCAAGCGTCACGAACCCTACGACCACAAACCCGACAGGATGCGCCACGGGCGAGCCGAAGACCCATTGCGAAAGAAGATCCCAGGAAACGAAGTACGCAAGAAAGACGTGCGCAAGACCGAAGCAGCAAACAAAATAGACAGCGAATTTCAACGGTTTTCGGAGCGAAGAGCTCTGCAGCTTGTTGAGATTGCGCCGGCCGGGAGCGCCCTCGAAAAATCTCTCGATCGGGCGGAAGAGAAACTCCATATACACCGTCTGCGGGCACGCCCAGCCGCACCAGACCCGCCCGAAAAGCGCCGTCAACCAGAAGATTGTAAGAAAGACGGTCACGAGCAGCAGCGCGAGCAGCAGCGTGTCTGTGGGATAAAAGGTCTGGCCGAGAATGTGAAACCGGCGGGCAGGAATGTCCAGAAGAATGAGCGGGCGCCCGCCGATCCGCAGCAGCGGCAGCGATATGAATATTGCGATCAGTATGTAAGCAACGGCCCGGCGACCGGAAAGAAACCGCCCCAAGGAAACTCGCGGACGCAGCCACCGCCTCGTGCCGTCGTCGTTCAGCGTCGAGAGAACCGATCCGGCATGGAGCGGAGCGTCCGAAGTCTGAGCGATGGAGAGAGAATCGCGTGCCATATGCAAATCTACTTCGGCTTGGCGGCGGGCCAGGGGGCGATCGGATCACCCTCCGGTCCTTTGCCGGCTGACGGCTTGGTCCCCCGCAATGACGCAACATACGAGGCAAGGATCACACGCTCATTGTCAGAGAAGGCACGCTTCCACGACGGCATGGCTCCGCCGTTCGCGCCCTCGGTGATGACCTTGTAAATGTCAGAAATGTGCTTGACGTTCTTGTAGTTGTCGTCACAAAGATTGACGCCCACCAGCCCGCCCCCGTCCCGCCCGTGGCAGGCGGTGCAATTGCCGAGAAAGGTCGCTTTGGCGATCGTCATGAACTGCGGATTGTCCATCTGAGCCCGAATCGTGTCGTCGTCCGGCTTGAGCTGGCCGACCGCACCGAAAACGCGTTTGAATTCTGCTCGCTGATCGTCCGCCCACGTGTCCTCCGAGGTCCAGCCCGCCACGCTGAAATGAAACAGCAGGAGGTAGCAGAACGAGAAGACCACAGTGGCTCCGAAGAACGCGTACCACCAGCCCGGCGTCGGGTTATCGAATTCCCGGATGCCGTCATACTCGTGATCGGTGAGCGGATCGGAGGGAACAAAGTCCGGAGAGTCGCCGATGCGGTTCATGATGCGCGATCCCTTCTCGGGTTGGAGGGCGTGGAATCGGAAAGCGGCAGCATCGCGGCCCGGTCAAATTCCGCGCGATCCCGTTTCCTCAGTACCTTGACAATTACTCCGACAAACACAAACAGGAACAACGACATTGCCAGGATCGGATAGATCGCCAACCCCAGCCCGCTCATGACATCTGAAAGACGCATGCCTTAGTCCTTCCTGCTGAGATTGGGTTTCGCTCCGCCCTTTGAGTCCTGTGACTGCGCGGGCTGCGTTGGCGCTCCGGTTGCATCGGGAGCAGGCTTTGCGATGTCCGTTCCCAGACGCTGCAGGTACGCAACGAGCGCCACGATCTTCTTGTTGTCCAGGTCTTTGGGACCTTCCGACTTCGCGATGTCCTGCGAGATCGAAAGAGCCTGTGCCCGTGCCAGCTCTTGCGACCGGCCATCCTTCACGGCCTCGCCGTACGGAACGCCGATCATCGCCTGAGCGCGGACATGCGTCTGGATCTCGTCAAAGTTGATGTTCTGCGACAACAGGTGCGGATACGCCGGCATGATCGACTGCGGCGAAGCCTGACGCGGGTCCTGCAGGTGCAGCACATGCCAGAGATTGCTGCGGATGCCGCCCTCGCGGGCAAGATCCGGACCGATGCGCCGAGAGCCCCACTGGAAAGGATGGTCGTATACGAATTCCCCAGGCTTGGAATACTCGCCGTATCGCTTGGTTTCGGCCCAGATCGGCCGGATCATCTGCGAGTGGCAGTTGTAGCAGCCCTCCGCGACATAGATGTCCCGTCCCGCAAGTTCAAGGGGTGTGTAGGGTTGAACGCTCGCGATCGTGGGCACGTTCGAGCGGATCGCAAACATCGGGATCAGTTCGAGCAGCGACCCGATCGCAACCGCCACGATCGCCCAGAACACAAAGCGGAGCGGGAAAGCTTCCAGCACGCGGTGCCACCAGGCGTTCTGCACGTTCTGGATGAACACGTCGCCGGCATGCCCGAACTCGGTGTTGGCGTGCAGCCGTGAGTGGAAGACAGGGCGGCGAACTTCCAGCGGCTGGATCGGGGGTGTGCGAAGCACCGGCACTTCGTACACGGCGGGGCGGCTCATCCAGGTGCGGAGCACGTTGTAGCCGAGCATGATCGCTCCGACGAAGAAGAGCGTGCCGCCCACCACGCGGATCCAGTAGAAGGGCATCAGCTTGGTGACCGTCTCGATGAATTCGGGGTACGCCAGCGTGCCGTTCTGATCGAACGCGCGCCACATGAGGCCCTGGGTAATACCCGCGACGTAGATCGGGATGACATACAGCAGAATGCCCAGCGTTCCGACCCAGAAGTGCCACTCGGCGAGCTTCTTGGAATACAGCTTTGTCTGGAAAAGCCGTGGGGCCATCCAGTAGATCATGCCGAACGTCATGAAGCCGTTCCAGCCGAGCGTGCCGCCGTGGACGTGCGCGATCGTCCAGTCGGTGTAGTGGCTCAGCATGTTGACGCTCTTGACCGAGAGCATCGGGCCTTCGAACGTCGACATCATGTAAAAAGTGATGCCGACGACGAAGAACTTCAGCACGGGGTCGTCGCTGAGCTTGTGCCAGGCGCCACGCAGGGTGAGCAGGCCGTTGATGCCGCCGCCCCAGGAGGGCATCCAGAGCATCACGGAGAAGAGCATGCCCAGGGTCGACGCCCACGCGGGAAGGGCCGTGTAGTGAAGGTGGTGGGGGCCCGCCCAGATGTAGATGAACACGAGCGACCAGAAGTGCACGATCGACAGCCGGTAGGAATAAACGGGGCGTTCCGCCGCCTTGGGCATGAAGTAGTACATGAGCCCGAGGAAGGGTGTGGTGAGGAAAAAGGCCACCGCGTTGTGCCCGTACCACCACTGGATCATGGCGTCCTGGACGCCCGCGTACACCGAGTAGCTCTTGAAAAGCCCCGCCGGGATTGCCAGCGAGTTGACGACGTGCAGCATCGTCACGGTCACAATGGTCGCGATGTAGAACCAGAGTGCGACGTACATGTGCCGCTCACGCCGGACCTTGAGCGTCATGAAGAAGTTGGTGCCGAAGAAGCCCAGCCATACGACCGCGATCAGCAGGTCGATCGGCCATTCAAGCTCGGCGTATTCCTTGCCCTGAGTGATTCCCAGTGGGAGCGTCAGAGCGGCACTCAGGATGATCAGCTGCCAGCCCCAGAAATGCAGGTTGCTGAGCGTGTCGGACCACATGCGTGTCTTGCACAGCCGCTGCGTGGAGTAATAGATGGCGGCGAAAATCGCGTTGCCCGCAAACGCGAAGATTGCCGCGTTGGTGTGCAGCGGACGCAGACGCCCGAACGTCAGAAACTCGACGCTCGAGAGAATCGAGAGAAACGCAAAGGGGCGTGCGCCGGAAGCCGTGGTATACGCGATCACGCTCGGTACCACGAGCTGGAGAGCGGCGAGCAACCCCACCAGAAACGCCACGAGCCCCCACACGACCGTTACAAGCAGGAACTTGCGGACGATCGCATCGTCGTACGAGTATTCCTCTAGAAGCACCCCATGGCGCGTCCTGGAGGCGTGTTCGGGAAGTTCCAGCGCTGGATTCACTTGGACGGCATGTTCAGCCATGGGCGGCTCCGGGAGCGGCGAAAACATTCAGGAGAAAAAGACTACCATCTCCATTATTCATGAGTTTCGGCACATTGGGATACAATGTCAACCATTTCTGGCCGAAAAATGTGGCGAGCTGGGGTAAGATCTGGCGTCATGGGTAAGGACCGCTCAAAAAGGCGGTTGCTTTTCGGATAAAAAACTCTTATAGTCTTCTGACGGAGTTGATTCCATGCTTGGACAGGCCGCCGGATATGCCACAACTTCGCTCGGTTACCTCGCGACGGCGGCCGGACGTCCCCTGCTCGTCAAGGAAATCGCCGAAGCGTGCGATATCCCCGCTCCGTACCTCGCCAAAATCATCAACACACTGAGACGCGTCGGTCTGGTGGAGACCCAGCGCGGCGTCGGCGGAGGCGTCACTCTGGCCCGGCCCCCGTCGGCGATCTCGCTGTACGAAGTCGCCGAGCTGCTTGCCGATCCCATTTGCAATAGACGTTGCATGCTCGGGGTTGCGGTCTGTTCTGATGAACGGGCCTGTCCGGCACATCGATTCTGGACCGATCATCGCACCGAGGCTCTGGAGTTCCTGAAAAAGACGACCGTCGCGGACATCGCCGCCTTTGAGACGCGTCGCCGTTCCAGGGCGCTCAAGCCCGGAATGTCCGGGCCGATGCAGATTACGGTGAATAGTTCCAAATCCAAGTAACCGCGGCTGCGCCTCGCTCTTCGCGAGCAGATCGTGCTTCCGAAAGGTTGGATTCAATGCCAGCGATGGCCCCGCTCTCCCCTCGGGGTCAGAGCGGCGTTTCTGTGAGTAAACTCTCATTTTCCCGGGGCTGTTTCGGGCCCAGAATGGCGGTAGCATGTGTTCCATGCTTTGACTCGCCAGAGCTGCCGGGAGGTCTATGAACTACAAAAGCTCTGTTCGATACGACGCCTCGCGGATGCACGCCGCGGCTCTGTACTGCTCCGACGGCCGTCTGGGCGAGCACTTTGACGATTTTTTACAGAACGGCCTCGGGCTCCCGAGGTACGACCGGCTTTGCCTCCCGGGCGGACCCGCCTGCGTGGCGGGACATCCACAGGCCCATCTGGAAGAGTCCGGCGTTGTTGATGAACTGAATTTTCTCGTCGAAGTGCACAAGCTCAAGCGCGTTGTCCTGATCACTCATTCCGGCTGCGCTTTTTACGGTTCGAGGCTTGAGCTCAAGGAACCGCGCATGGAATTGGTCCAGAAGGCGGATCTTGTGCGGGCCGCGGCCTTCGTCCACCGGGTCACCGGCATCGACAAGATCGACGCCTATTTTGCGCGCCTGACCGATGGTCAGGTCCATTTCGAGCGCGTCGACGCCTAAGGCGGTTTTCAGCGGCTTGCCTGGCGGCGTCGAAGGATCTCGATGAACGAACGCATGCGGATTTCGTCCTGCGTCAGCCCGGTTGCGTTGAGTTCTTCGGGGCTGATAGCTCCCCGGCGAACACCCTGAATGAAAAAGGTGAGCAGTCCTTGCGCGGTGGCCGCGTCGTCGAAAACGCCGCCCCCCGAACCTCCCGCGCCGCGGACAAGGGTGGCGCGAGCGGCCTTCTCCACGAAATTCCGCAGCCGAACGGTCGCGTCGGGGAGATACTCATGAAAGTACGAATACACCGCGGCGTATCGGATCGGCAGCTGCGCCGGATTGAGATCCCATCCCTGGTACCAGCCGTGCGAAAGCGATCGCCGGACATGCTGAAAATTGAGCTTCCATGCCGAATGAACCGCCGCCCGGTTCTCGGCGTGCTGCTGTGCGCTGAGGGAGCCGCCTTCGGTCGCAACGTGCAGCGCGCTCGGCATGATGTTGGTGGCGCCGTCGGAAAGGTACAGCCCGGTAGCGCCGAGGGACACTTGCATCGCGTGACGCGCAAAGTCGCAGGCTCGATGATCGATTCTTTGCTCCTGCGCCGTCACGCCGACCGACGCGGTGTAGTCGTACACGCCTAGTGCCGCGGCAATGCAGCGCCCTCGCGCCGCCCGCACGAATTCGGGCAGCGGGCACCATCCGCGCGAGTCGATCACCGACTGCGTCGTTTCGACCATGAACTCCATTTTCAGGGAGCTGGGTGGAAAGAGACCGGCCGCTTCGAACTGCTCAAGGACGGTGACCATCGTCGCCACCTGCTGGGCCGAGACGAGCTTGGGCAGCATCACTACAAAGTTCTGCGGCAGACGCCCGCCCGTCGCCCGGGAAAGCGCCGTCAGGTAGATGTCCAGCGTGCGGATGCCGCGGGCGTGGGTGTCGGGGCCGAAGTTCTTGATGCGGATGCCGATGAATGGGGGGAGGGAATTCTCCTTCATCCCGGCGGCTGTTTCGATCGCGGCATGCTGAGCGTGCGCATCCTCCTCTTCGTCGGTCCGGACGCCGTATCCGTCCTCGAAGTCGATCCGGAAATCTTCCGCGGGTTCGCGCTCCAGTTTTTCAACGACGCGACGATACACCGAGCAGGCGAAGGCCGCCGCAGGGTTGGCCCTCGCAGCTCCGGAAGGATCGCGACGCAATTGCTCCTCGATGCTGGCCGCGTCCGCTGCGGTCTGCGGGAGCGAATCGCAGCCCTTGAGTCCGATCGCCCTGGCAAAGGTCGCAAAGTCTGGGGCGTAATCGCGCAGCGATGCGAGCGCAACGTCACCCAGCCTGCGGGCGGTGTCCTTCTTAAAGAGATGCCCGCCGCCGTAAATCGTGTGCACCGGCTGCCGGTCGAGCGGCTCACCCGGATAGACCTTGGAATAGGCGGCGTTGGACTTGGCAAGTTCGGCGAGCGCTGGGGCCAGCAAGGACTGTGAAAGCGTTGTATTCATGATCGGTCAGGAGGGTTTCGTGTGCGAGCGAGCGGGCTCATGCTTCCAGCGGTACCACCTTAAACTGGTCTACATCGACAAGGCCCAGATCGGTGAGCTTCAACGACGGGATAACCGGCAATGGCAGGAATGAGAGGGGCATGAATGGATCATGGTGAGGACATCCGAGCGAGCGGGCCGCGGCCATCAGCGCTCTCTGCTGCCGGATGGCCACCTCGGCCGGCTGATCCGACATGAGACCCGCGATGGGAAGAGGAAAAAGCGCAAGTATCTTTCCATCCCTGACCGCGCATTGTCCGCCGCCACATTGTTCGAGTGCCCGGACCGCGGCCAGCATGTCCGAATCATTGACTCCGAGCACGGCAAGATTGTGCGAGTCGTGCCCGACCGTCGAGGCGATCGCGCCCGCCTGCAGCTTGAATCCAGTAACAAATCCCTTTCCGATGTTCCCGGTCGCGCGGTGCCTCTCGATCACGCAGAGCTTCAGCACATCGCGGGAGGTGTCGGAGGCATAGACCCCGGCCTCAATGCGTGGAGGCAATTTCAGCGATGCAGTCAGCAGCTGATGCGGGTCCATGCCGATGACCCGGATCTCCCGAACGCCCGGTTGCGCACGGATCTCAAGTGAACTGGCCGTAAGTGCGGGCAGGCGCAGTGGCGAAGCGGGCGCCGTCGGGCGAGGCCCGGTCGCAATTACATCTTGAAGCGTTTGCCCGTCTTTGGCGACAAGCTGTCCGTGGAAATAGGTTTCGCGCGGGCGCAGGTCGTGCAGGTCGTCAAAAACCAGCAAGTCCGCGAAGTAACCAGGCGCGACCGCGCCGAGCGAGGGTCGCCTGTAATGGATAGCAGGATGAAGGGATGCGATCGTGATCGCGACGATCGGGTCCAGTCCGAGTGAAATCGCTTTGCGGACGATGTGGTCGATGTGCCCCTCGTCCGCGAGGTCTCCCGGGTGGCGGTCGTCGGTACAGAAACAGAACCGGCTCATGGTCTCGGGCGTGATCGCGGGAAGCAGCGCCTCAAGATTCCGTGCCGCGCTTCCTTCGCGGATGTAGATTTTCATTCCCCGCGACAGTTTTTCCAGAGCCTCGGAAGCCTTCGTGCATTCGTGATCGGAACTGATACCGGCGGCGATGTAGGCCTCCAGCGAGCGGCCCGTCAATCCTGGGCAGTGCCCGTCGACCACTCTCCTTGACAGTCCAAGGTTGATTTTCGCAAGCACACCAGGATCGCCGTTCACGGTGCCGGGATAGTTCATCATCTCGGCGAGCGCGACGACGCGCTCGTCGTCGAACAAAGGAGCAAGGTCCGCCGCCTCGAGCCTTGCACCCGAAGTTTCGAGGTGAGAGGAGGGAACGCACGAAGAGAGCGCGAACATCGCGTTGATAGGAAGATTCAGGGCGTCGGCCATGATGTAGCGGATTCCCGCGAGCCCCAGCACGTTTGCGATCTCGTGCGGATCGAGGACCACTCCGGTCGTTCCGTGGGGAAGGGCGAGGCGGACAAACTGGCTCGGCGGGAGGCTGGTGGACTCCACGTGCATGTGGGCGTCGATGAAGCCCGGACAGACAAACGCGCCCTTCAGATCAACGATCTGCGCTCCATTCGAATAATCTCCCAGGCCAGCGATGCGCTGTCCGTGTAAGGCGAGGGTGGCCTGTTCGATGCGCCGGGTAAACACGTTGACAACGCGTGCGTTCTTCAGAAGCAGATCGGCTGGGGCATCCCCCCGCGCAACCGCCAGCAACTGGGGAGTCGCAGGCCCGGAGCGAAGCTGTGATGCGTCTGAAGCGGTCATCGGGTGTCGAAGGTGGCCCTGGCTGCCGAAAGGAAGAGTCGAAGGTCTTCTGGCGTATTCAGATTACACAGAACGTCCGGATCGCACGTTGGTACCTGGATCAGACCGCCGCCGATGAGTTCATCCAGCCGGACCGGTCCCTCGCCGCCGGCCACGCGGGGCCACAGGGTGCCTTTCACCCATGCTCCGGGCAGGAAAACAGGATGACCGCTCCGGCCCTGGATCGCGGGAGCAGCCGGTTGCTTCGAGGCGGCCAGTTCCTCCCAGACTTTGGGATCACGCGAGGCAGGGACGTCAACCGGAAGCACGAAGACGCCATCAGGCGGGTCCTCGCCGAGCGCCCTCAATCCCGTCAGGAGACTCTCGAACATTGGCTTTGATGAATCTGCGAGAACAAGCCGGGACGGCAGTGCTTGTGCGCCCTGCATCGCCTTCGCGACCATCTCCGACACGACCCAGATCGACGGGACACCTGCCTCCGCCAGGCGTTCTCTTTGCAGCCTCCACCACGGGACACCGTTCAGTTCCATCAGCGCCTTGGGGCCGCCCATACGCAACCCGCGCCCCGCAGCAAGCACGATCGCAATCGCATTCATGGCCTGCGGGCGCCCGTGGCGGCTGCCGCAAGCGCGCGGGCCTCGAGCAGAAGCTGGGCCGCGATCGAGATAGCCACGCTCTGGGGATCCTTGCCGGTCTGCCCGACTCCGATGGGGCAGTGCACACGCTGGACGAATTCCTGCGGAATGCCCTCCGCAGAAAGCCTCCCGAACAGGCACGCCCGCTTACTCCGCGAACCGATCAGGCCGACAAAGGCGGGGGGCGTCGATTGAAGCAAGCCGCGAAGTACTTTGAAATCGGTCTCGTGGGAGCAAGTCATGACGAGCGCCATCGTCGCATCCGCCGCCTTGACCGCGTGCTCGATGCCCGTTTCAAATTCACTGAATCGCCGCGCCGAAGGGAATCGCGGTTCGGAGTTCCATTCCGGACGGTCGTCCACGATCGCAATGCGCAGCGGCGTCGGGCTCAGAATATTGAAGAGTGCCTGAGCAACGTGCCCGGCCCCAAAGATCATCACGGTCGCGCGGCGCGGGTGGTATTCCACAAAGACTTCCATCACGCCCCCGCAGCATTGCTCCGCCTCCGCGCCGAGCACGAATCGCTCGGTCATGGAGCACTTGCGCCGGGCGCACTCCTTTGCCGCCTCGAGCGCCAGGTCCTCAAATTGCCCCCCTCCGATGGTTCCGAACGCACCGTTCGGAAACGCCAGAGATTCGACGGCAGGAAAGGCAGACGGCGGCCTCCAGATCATCCTGGCCCCAACCTCACGCGGCGTAGAGCCCTGCGTGCGGATCACCGTGAGCAGGACAAATTCCTCGCCTGCTTCAGAAAGCTCGGCGGCGGCTCGGAGAATATGGCTCGTCTCGTCCATGCTCAAACCACGGTCGCGCTGACACCACGCAGCGAATGGTAGAGAAGTCGCGCAAGGACCGTGCGGCGATAGGAAGCGGTCGAGCGAATGTCGTCGATCGGCCGAATATCCGCATCGATCGATGCGAAGAAATCAGACGGCACCCGAACCAGAGCGCCCGAAGCAAGGAATGCCTCGATCGCGGGGCACCGCCTCACTGTCGCGGCAACGCTCGAAGCGACTACCCGCCAGGGATTCGCCGCTCGAGCACCAGCTTCACGAGTCACCGCAATCCCAACCTTGGTAATCGCCTGGGCACGCCGCGCTCCCACCTTGTGGAAAACCGAAAAGTCGTACCTTCGCCGAGGCAGAATGATGGAAGTAATCAGTTCATCGCTTCTGCGCACCGAATTGCGATAGCCGGTGTAATACTCGCGGAGAGGGATCTCCCGCGATCCGGCCATTGAAGTGAGCACAACCGATGCGTCGTACGCCAGAAGCACCGGAACCCCATCCGCGGCCGGCGAACCGTTCGCTATGTTTCCCGCCCATGTCCCGCGCGATTGAATCTGAATCGCCCCGACCTGGCGTGCGGCCTCGTGCAGGAGCGGAAATTCGGCGCGAGTCTGGGGATCCCTGAGAATGTCCCAGTAGGTTGTGAGAGCTCCGATGTGCAGCGATACATCTGTCCATCGGAAAGGTCGCAGCTCCGAGATGGCCGACAAATCCAGATAGGTCTTGTCTTGGGCCTCCGGACGAATCGGCCAGTGCACCAGAAGGTCGGTTGCCCCGGCCATGGGGATTGCGGTCTGTTCAGCGCAGAAAGCGCAGGCTTCCCGTAAGGATTGAGGCATGAGCACTCTCAAGATCGTCCTCCGGATTCAGAGGCGATCCAGCGCTCCAGGCCATCGATGATCCCGTCATACCCGGTGCAGCGGCACAGATTCCCCGCCATCAGCGCGCGGGTTGTGAAAGACTGAAGTTCGGATCTGTGATCTCGGATCCATGCCGCGGTCATGACAACTCCGGGAGTGCATGCGCCGCACTGAGTGGCGCCGGATTCCAGAAGCGGGCCAAGCCGCTCCGCCGGAATCGACTCGATTGTTCTGACGTCCCGGCCCCGCACTTGGAAAGCGGGTACAAGACAGGAGTTTGCGGGAAGGCCGTCGAGGAGAACCGTGCAGGCTCCGCACTCGCCCTCGCCACACCCCTCCTTCGTGCCGGTGAGAGCGAGCCCGTAACGGAGCGTGTCGAGCAGGCGTTCACCGGGCGCAACCTTGGCCGTGTGCGATTTGCCGTTCAAGGTGAACGCGATAGTGATAGCGTCGCTCTCCGCGCAAACGGGCTTGTGGGCAGCGTTGGAATTCATGGTGTGGCCTCCAACAGCGGCATCAGACGCTCAGGGGTGAGCGGGATCGCGAGAGGATCGCATCCGGTCGCGTGCGCCACGGCATTCAGGATCGCCGGAGCCGGCCCGTCCATGGGCAATTCGCCCACACCCTTTGCGCCGCCGCCCCCGTGCTCGTACGGGTTTTCATGGAAGAGGACTCGTATGGGCGGGACATCATCCGACGTCGGAATGATGTAGTTCGTCAGCGAGTTGTTGGCCATCCCGCCATCCTTGAACTTGAGTTCTTCGCTGAGCGCCCAGCCGATCGCCTGAACCGTTCCTCCCTGGACCTGCCCCCGAGCCAGCGTCGGGTTGATGACCTTTCCTATGTCCTGAAGGCTGGTGAAGTGCAGCACGCGGACCGCCGCGGTCCGCAGGTCAACCTCGACATGAGCCACGCACACGCCCCATGCGAAGGTGGCGTATGCGTCGCCGATGTATTTCTTGTCGTCGAATTTCACATTGGGCGGAGGCGTGTATGTCGCGCGCGCCTTGAGCGAACCGCCGCCGTTCACACGATGCCAGGCGATGATGGCATCTTTTAGAGCCTTTCCTCGCAGCGGGGAGCCCCCTCCGCCAAGCTGCGCCGCAAGGTCGGAGATTGCCCGCTCGATGAGCTTTCCCACAACCATTACAGTGCGTGAAGCGACCGTCGGCCCCGAATTCGGAACCCTGAAAGTGTCCGGCATACCTACGAGCACATCATCCGTTGCGTAGTCCGCCGCGTCCGCCGCAAGCCGCGTGAAGACCGTGTTGGTCCCCTGTCCCATTTCCGTGCTGGCGGCCAGAACCTCAAGCCGGCCATCGGGCAGGCCCGCGACATCCACCTTCGAGTTCAAATAGACCTCGCCGTTACCGGTGAAGCCTGCGCCATGAAGAACCGTGGCAATCCCAACGCCCCGGCGCAAGTAGGGGTGCTCGCGGTTGAATTCCTCCGCCTGAGCGAGAAGACGGGCGTAATCCGTTTCTCCGAGCGCCCGTTCGAGCAGCGCATGCCGGTCCGTCCCGCCGCAAATCGTCTGCTGGGTAGACGTTGTCTGGCCGTCCTTCAGGAGGTTCACCCTCCTCACCTCAAGCGGGCTGATGCCCAGTTTCTGAGCAATCCTGTCCATGTGGCGCTCAACCGCAAAGATTGTCTGGGGCGCGCCAAAGCCCCGGAATGCGCCATACGGCACGCTGTTCGTCAGCATCGCGCGACCTTCGATCAGCACATGGTCGCACGAATACGGCCCCGCCGCGTGGATGATCCCCCGCGAAAGCACAACCGGCGAGAGCGTCACATAGGCGCCCCCGTCCAAGATCACCTCGATCTTCTGTGCCAGCAGCCTGCCATTGCGGTCTACCGCAGTCTTGTGCCGCACGAGCGAGGGATGCCTCTTCGTCGTGGCCGCCATGTCCTCGCTACGGTCATAAACAATCTTGACCGGCTTCTGCGCCTTGAGCGCCAAGAGCGCCGCATGAAGCGCAATAGTCGATGGATAGTCCTCTTTGCCGCCGAAGCCGCCGCCGGTGGGGGACTGCATAATGCGCACGCGAGTTTCATCGCGCTTCAGCGCATGTTTCACCGCGTTGAGGACGTAGTAGGGGCACTGCATCGAGCCGCGAACAACAACGACATCGCCGGCGGGGCCGTCCTCGATCCAGGCGGCCATCGCGTTGTTTTCGATGTAGACGTGCTCCTGGGCTCCGGTTTCGTACTCGCCTTCCACAATGATGGGGGCGGTCGCGAAGACCTTTTCTACGTCTCCCTTGCAGATCCGAAGTTGTTTGATGACGTTGTCGGTGCCGCGCTGAATCTGCTCGGGCCGGGGGGGGACGCGGAAGTCGAGCACCGGGGGCTCCGGGTCCACTTGCACGCGGATCGAGGCGAGGGCGCGCCGGAGCAGGTCGCGGTCGGCGTGAGCAATCAGCGCGACTGGTTCGTGCATGTGCCGGACGTAACCCGGCGCGAGCACCGGCTGGTCGTTCTCGATGAGGTAGGTTTCATTCGGTCCGGGAATATCGTCGGGAGTCACGACGACGAATTCGCTCCAGTTGAACCCCGCGCCGTACACGATGTCGCGGATCCGGCCGCGTGAGACTGGTGAACGCACGGTCATGCCCCATAGGCAGCCCTTGAGGGGGCCTTCCAGGGGCTCGTCGTCGAGATAGCGTTCGGCGCCGCAGAGTTTGGAGAGTCCTTCGATTCTCAGCATGAGGGTTTGATCCCATCATACTAGTTCGAAATCCCCATGGCGCCACCCAGGCTTTCGGAGGGATCGCTTTGAGGCAGCGCATCCGTCACGAACCGCCAGGTCCCTTGCGAAGGAGTCATATTGACGGTGTAGAAACCCGGGGGAGGCGAGTTTGCATAGGTGCTGTCATAGGAAAGGGTGAGAGTGCCGCCGATCGATAGAGTGCCGCCCACCATCAGCATCGAGATTGAGCTAGATCCGCTGGTGCTGACGTTTCCTGATGCGTAGACCAAGCCGGTAATACTCGAGGGGTATGAATCGCTCGTATCGGTGTCTGTGGCGCCGGCGGGATAGGTGTAGGGAGTGCCGGGCGGATTGAAATTGACGTTGAGCGAGTTCTCGCTGAGACTGGAGCTCGAAAGCTGGAGGGAAACTGATCCGCGGACGAGAAGGCAGGGGTATCCGGTCACGGCCGGGGCCCAACGAACGCTGCCGCTGACCGTTGTATTCAGCCCGGGGTTCAGGAGCACCAGAGTGCCGGCAATACGACAGTTGGTGATATTGAGCGACTGGTTCTGGCAATCGATCACGTAGATCCCGCTCGAGTTGGGAGCTCCGTAGGGATTGGACGAAGGGCTCAAGACAACCTTCTGCAGCGTCGGTTTGAGAAACACTACCGGGAGCGCGGAGATCGAAATTGCCGTGCCGGAGGCGATGTAGGAATCAAAGACGGTGGAGGATGGCAAAGTTCGGGCGGCTGCCCCTGCCGTTGTGCTCCCGGAGAATCCGGTGCCGATGATCGTCAGGCCCGCTTCTACGTTTGGCGACACCGATGAGAGCACCGAGGTGAAGCCGGCGTTGGACGCGATAGTCGCTCCGCTCGGATTGATGAACGCGGAAGTTGCGGTGACTGCGCCGCCGGCTACGAGGGGCACGTTCAGGCAATTCAGAGCGACCTTCTGGGCGTCGAGTTGCACGGAGAGTCTCTGTCTTGCCGTTCCGCAGCTGGCGTCCCCGGTCACAATCACCGAGTCGAGGGACGAGCGGTCGAGCGCTCCCGCGGGGTTTTCCACGGAGTAACTGAAGACCCCATCCGCGAGCTCCATTTCTGTGGCCCAGGAGCCGTTCGCGTGATTCGATCGCCAATCCGAATCGGCGAGGATCGCGGCTCGTGCGTGCTCGATCGCGGCGCGTGCCACCGTGCGCGCGCGGATTTCATCCCTGCGAAGGGCGTTGGCCGTTGCTCGCGAGCGGGCGATGCTGATGCCGCCGAGGGCGATCGCCGCGACCATGAGGCCCAGGCCAACCGCGGCGACATACGCGGTTCCGTGGGAGAAACCCTTGGCGTGTATGTTGCTCATGACGCCGCCGAACGTAGAGAGGTGAGTTTGCAGACATCCTTACTGCCGAACTTCACGGTGACCTCAATGCGCTTCAGACCGGACTCTGCGCCGCTGTTGGAGTCCGGATTCGAGAGCGACGCCCGGTAGACACGGACGGAGCGGGTCCAGCCTGCGAAACCCGCCATGGTTGTACCGGTGGAAGAGGTGGGGGGTGATTCTGTCCATTGGTCAAAGTCATCAACGTCGTCAAAGGTGGACTTGTTTGCGGCGGATTCCCCGGAATCGATGCCGATGAACGTGCCGCCCGCCGGATCGGCGTAGGGCAGCAGGAGGATGTCATTCATCAGGCTTTCCGCCAAAAGCGTGCCGGTGACGCTCCTGGCGCTGATCGCCTGCGAGGCGCCCGCCTGAGCGGCGGCGCGAAGCCCGGTGGTGATCAGCAGGCCGAGAATGAGCGCGGCTCCGGCACACTCAATGAGAGTGATCCCGGTCCGAAAGTCCGATCGAAGATGTACCGGCGTGCCGTGCATGGAGTTATAGCTGGGGGGTGTTGAGAGTCGGGACGCTGATCTGCTGGACAGCGCCGCTGGTAGTTTCTGCCGAAATTCGAAGGGTTTTGAGGCCGGTGGTGGAGACCTGGGCCGTGGGAGTATCTGGAATTCCATAGACGGCGTAGATCATGTCATCGCCGGAAACTTTCGACCACGACGTCCCTCCGTTTGAGGATGAATAGAGCGCATTGCCGGCGACTTGCGCGCCGCCCGAGCTTGTGTGCTGCAGATCGCAGGGATTGGCAGCGGCGCCGGCACGGGTGACGACAACGGCGAGCGGGGCAACCGTGCTGAGATTCGTAAGGCCGCTGAAAGAGATGTCCTTCCAGCCAAAGCTGGCTGAAAGATCGAACTCGGCGATGGTGGCGGTTGCGAGCGCGACTCCCGTTGGAGACTGTGCGTTGGTTGTCTGGATCTGCACGTTGAAAGAGCCCGAGACGGTCGAGCTCTGACGCACCATGAGACGCACCCGTGTCAGCGTCCAGGAGGTGGAGGTTGAGGGCAGGCTCGGGATGAAGGAAGCGGCGCGGCTGCTTGTGGAGGAAATAGTCGTGGAATAAAGACCAGATGATGTCGAGTTGCCGCCGACCAGCCGCTCCGTGCTCTTCGTCGGAGTTCCCGGGACCGAGATTGACGCGGAAGAGGTGGCAACTGTGAAGGACTTGATGGCGGTGAGCAGGGTGGAGGGCGCTGCGCCGTTGACCGAACGCTGGAGCGGCGCCCCCGGAGTCCCGGACCAGGAATATGTGATTTGCTCGTCCTCTCCGTCGCCGTTGCGATCTGGTACGACGAGGGTTATGGAATTGGCTGTCACCGTCGGCGACTGCGTGGAGCACAGAGCGTCGGATGAGAGATCGCTCATGGCGGAGGCGAGCATCATCGCATCGTCCAGAGCCGGCCCGCGGGTCGCCCTTGCCGCCAGCACGACGGCACTCCTGCCCGCCACGAGCAGGATGGCCAGCAGGGAGCAGGCAAGGACGGCCTCCATCAGGGTGAATCCGGGCCGGCAGAATTGTGTTCTCAACCTTGTCATTGAACGGCGATTGCTCCAGAGACGCCGTCTACGACGACCGATCGGGTTTCGGATCCTGCCCTCACGCGGACGAACCCCCCGGCGGTTGGAGCACCCGCGCCCGCGAAAATCAGATCGGCCGATCCGTCGAAATCGACGCTCTCAATGCTCGAGGAGTAAGGAGGCAGATCGAGCCGTACCGAGTAGACGGCGTTCTTGGATGTCCCGACGCGGTAGTTCAGAATGGAATAGGAACTGGTCGAGGTCGCAAATCGGATTGTCTGTGCGGATCCCGTGGCCTTCGCCAGAGCACGTGCATGATCGATATCGGCGGCGACCCGGCGTGCCGCTGTGTCCAGCCGGTAGCGGTTTATAGCCGCGGCGTACTTCGGAGCCGCGATCGTGGCGAGGATCCCGAGTATTGCCAGGACCATGACAAGCTCGAGCAGGGTGAAGCCCGACCGTTGTCTTGGATCCGGGGATGACGAGGGGCGCATCGACATCTCTGCCTGTTTTTCGGTCCTATGGACCACGGTTTCGAGCTTGAACCGCGGGTTCGACGGGTCTCGGGGCCGTCTATCCGGCGCCGACTTCGGGGGCCAATTGTCCGAGAAATGACACCGGGCTTTGAACTTGCGGCACCACGCGACCGATGGCGAAGGTGACCGGCGGTGCGCCTATGGCTAAACAGACACTTCTCATTGTCGACGATGAGCCCTGCGTGACATTCATGCTTGCCAGCCGATTTCGTGAGCTCGGCTTTGAGGTTCATACGGCCGATAACGGCGAGCAGGCGATCGAGATCGCCAGGACGGTGGAACTCGCCGCGGTCATCAGCGACTTTCAGATGCCGCGGAAGGATGGCCTGCAGCTCGCCCGCGAATTGAGGCAGTTGCCATCCACAGCGAATGTGCCCGTCGTCATGCTGACAGCGCGGGGTCACCGCCTTTCGCCGCGCGAACTTCAGGAGACCGGGATCCAGCACGTGATGCCCAAGCCGTTCAGCGCACGGGAGCTGCAGAACATCATCCAGGAAGTGTGCGGACACTCGCGGGAGGCGGCATGAGGCCTCCACGGGAAGAGCCAACACTCGGACGCGACGAACTGCTTGAGCTTTTCAGCGCCCGGTTGATGCAGTCGTACGAAGAGACCTATTCGCTCTTCCGGATACTGCGCCTTCTCGCGTGCGCGCCGGATCCGATGCAGCAGATCCGCCTGGTCTGCACCAATGTTCAGCAGGTCCTTCCGTTCGGCTGGGTGGCCGCGGTCTTTCGTTCCGACGTCAATGTCGTGCCGCAGCTTCGCGGAAAGGTCGTCCTGACGGGGGAGGCGGCCCAGCAGAACGAGCTTGAAATGGCGCTGCGGCGGGCCTGCGCCTCTCTGCGGGGGAACGAGTGGACGAAAGTGCTGATCCCGGGAGGGCATGAGCTCGCGGATCTCTCCGGCGGCGAAGTCGTCTGCGATCCGATCACCTTTGACGATCAGGTCGTCGGCCTTCTCGTGGCGGGATCCAAGCGAACCGAAAACGGAGAAATCGCCAGCCCCGAAATGCAGTTTCTGGATGCCGTGGCAGAATTCATCGGGACATTTCACGAGAACGCCGCCCGCTTTGTCGAGCAGCGCGCCATGAGCATCGGGACGATCGAGGCGCTGACCGCGGCCATCGACGCGAAAGACCCTTATACCTGCGGGCATTCCGAGCGCGTTGCGCTTCTCGCGAGGCAGATCGCGCTCGCGATGGGACTTGACGAGGCCGAGGCTGACCGCATCCGAACGGCGGGCATCGTCCATGATGTCGGCAAAATCGGAGTTCCCGAAAGCGTGCTTTGCAAGCCGGGAAAACTCACCGATCAGGAGTTTGCGGCGATCAAGCTCCACCCGGAGATCGGGCACCGAATTCTCAGGGGTGTCGTCCTTCTTGAGCACACGCTGCCCGGAGTGCTGCACCATCACGAGCGGTTCGACGGCAAGGGATATCCGCACCGGCTCAGCGGCGAGGCTATACCGCTCCAAGCGCGGATTATCGGAATCGCCGACACCTTCGACGCGATGAGCTCCAGCCGTTCCTATCGCCCGGCACTGCCGCGGGAGAAGGTGATGGCCGAAATCGTCCGTTGCTCGGGAAGTCAGTTCGATCCGAAAGTCGTCCAGGCGTTCCTGAAAGTTGATCTGGCCGAATATGACCAGATTCTGAGCCGGCAGACAGCGCAGGCATCGCGTGCCGCGGCCTGAATCGCGATTCAGTGACCCTGAAAACGGGCCGATATTCCATCCGAATTGCGCCTCGGTTTCAAAGAGGCTTCTGGAGCTCCGCCCGTGGGTCGCTTTCTGCGCAAGCTGGTGCCCGGTCACGCCTCGCTCATCAGCAGCGCGTTGGTGATGAGCACGGCCGTGCTTCTCTCGGCGCTCGGGGCTCTGTGGTGGACCGTTCAGCAGGCCCAAGTTGCGGAATCGCATGCCTCGGCGGCACGGACACTTCAGGCGATCGCCCAGACGGTGGGGGCGCAACTGGAGCGCGGCATCGCGGACCGGGACTTGGCGGGGATCCGGATGATCGTTCTTGAGGCCGCCCGTGGAGGCCGCCTCTCGATGTGCCGCGTGGTCCTGGGAGATGGATCGGTCCTGGCCGATTCGGACGTAGGGGCGATCACCTCCAAGACCATCCCCGAGAAGTTGCCGCCCGTGTCGTCGGCAGCGCTTGGAGAGCATCGGTTCGAACTCGCGATCCCCGGCCGGGGCACCGCGATCCTGGAAATGCAGCCCTCGGCTGAGTCGGCGGAGCCCCAGTCGCTCCAATTTGCCTTTGCCGGGATTGCTGTGGGTGCTCTTGTGGCGGTGGGGGCAGCATCGGTTGTCATCAGGAGGCGTGGGAGACCGTTTACGCTTGTTGCAGACGCTCTCAGCGCGGTCGCTTCCGGCGAAAGGGATCTTGCGGCCCTCGAACTTGCGGATTCGACGGGTGGGGTGGGAACGGCTTGGAACGAATTTCTTCGCGAGCTTGCGCGTCACCGCGCCCGCGAGCGACTCGAGTCTGTCGCGTCGGGCCGAGTGAACGATTCGGCGCACGATGATCTTGCGCTCAAGCTCGTCGACTCGATGTGGCACGGAGTCGTTTTCGCTGACGAAGAGATGCGAATCCGCTACTGCAACGGGGCGGCGGCGATCTTCCTGGGCGGAACCCGCGAATCGCTCGCGGGAACGCCCATCGCCGAGTGCTTGAAAAGCAGCGAGACGGGCGAAGGGCTGCTCCGGCTGTCGGACGCGAAAAACCGCGGCCGCGTTGTATTCGAGTGCGGCGTAGGCGAAGGGGATGTTCGGACCGTTCTGCGGGTGAGCGCCAGGTCGGTGGCGGCGGGAGGGTACGCGATTCTGCTCGAAGACGTGACGCAGCAGCGCGTCGCCGACCGTTCCAAGAACGCATTCGTGGAGCAGGCGACGCACGAACTGCGGACGCCGTTGACAAACATCCGTCTGTACGTTGAGGCTCTCATTGACAATCCAAATTCCGAAGTCGCGACGCGATCCCAGCATCTGAACGTCGTGAACCAGGAAGTGCGGCGACTGGAACGAATCGTGGGCGACATGCTCTCGGTATCCGAAATCGAAGCCGGAACTCTCAAGCTGGCGCTCCATGATGTCCGGTTGCCGTCGCTCTTTACTGATTTAGAGGCGGAGTTCGCCGGCCCGGCGCGGGCGAAGAACATCGCTCTCAAGTTCGACCTGCATCCAAAGTTGCCGACAATTGTTGGTGACCGCGACAAGCTGATTCTGGCAATCACCAACGTCATCGGGAACGCGATCAAGTACACGCCCGAGGGCGGGACGGTGCGGGTGAGCGCCCGGCCGGTCGACTCGGACCTGGTCGTCGAAGTGGCGGATTCGGGAATCGGTATCCGGGCCGAGGACATTGAGCGGGTGTTCGAACGCTTTTACCGCGCGCACGACCCGCGCGTCGAGAAGATCGTGGGGACGGGACTCGGGCTCGCCCTGGCGCGGGATGTTCTGCGTCTGCACGGCGGGGATATTTCCGTGCAGAGCACGCCGGATCGCGGATCCACGTTCGCCCTGAAGTTCCCTATCCGCTCGCCGATGTCGCGTGCCGCGTAAGCACGGAGGATGCCTCTTGGAAATCCGTGAACAACAGCATGGGGCCGTCAAGGGCATCACGCCCAAGGGGCCGCTGTGCACTCAGGACGTTCCCGAATTTCAGCGACTCGTGCAGAATGCGATCGCGGCGACGATGGGCCGCTGCGTGATTGATCTGTCGGAAACTCCGTACGTGGACAGCCAGGGTCTCGAGTCTCTTCTCACGCTGAGCGAACTTCTCGCGGACAGCGGGCGCACGCTCAAACTCTGCGGGCTGTGCGAGACCGTGAAGGAAATACTCGATCTCACCGATCTGGCCGCGACGTTCGAGCAGTACGAGGACATGAACAGCGCCGTGAGGAGTTTTCTGTGACGCAGGAAGCCTCCAGGATGCGGCTGGGCGATCTGCTCGTCAAGGACGGCGTCATCACCAGCCAGCAGCTCTCCCGTGCGCTCACCGAGCAGTCACGGACCGGCCAGATGCTCGGCGAACTGCTGGTGGAGCAGGGCATCATTACCGCAGCGACTCTCGCGCAGATGCTGGCGAAGATGCTCGGAGTGCGCCATTGCCAGCTGCGCCATGGCCTGATTGATCCAGCCGTTTTCAAACTCCTGGGCGCGGAAGAATCCGAACGCCTCAA
Organism: Planctomycetota bacterium; assembly: GCA_018242625.1. Lineage (GTDB taxonomy): Bacteria > Planctomycetota > Phycisphaerae > Phycisphaerales > UBA1924 > JAFEBO01. The sequence goes on along the minus strand of JAFEBO010000012.1, from coordinate 42,830 downwards.
GGCGATCCCGCTTTTCAAGGTGCGCGACACGCTGACGGTCGCTATGGCGGAGCCTCAATCGCTCCCGACTCTTGACCGGATCCGCACGATCACCGGCTGCCGCGTGCGCCCGGTTCTTGCGCTCGAGGGCAACATCCTCGAATTCGTCAAGAAGTACGCCGGGGGCGACGTCAATGTCGACGCCTTCCTGACTTCCCTTTCGGAATCGGACCTGGAGGTCGTCGAGCGGGAATCGATCGACGATGGGCCCACGACCGACCTGGACAGGCTCGTCGCGGGAAGCCCGATCATCAATCTTGTCAACGTGGCGCTCCTGACCGCCGTCCGCGACAAGGCGAGCGATATTCACATCGAGCCGGACAAAAAGGGAACACGGATCCGCTACCGCGTCGACGGTGTGCTGCGCGACCTCATGAAGCCGCCGCAGGGCATGCACGCCTCGATCGTCTCGCGGGTAAAGGTCATCGGGAAGATGGATATCGCGGAGAAACGCCTGCCGCAGGAAGGCCGAGTTCGGATCGTGGCGGAGGGGCGGGAGATCGACCTCCGCGTTTCTTCCATGCCCACGCTCCTTGGCGAAAAGATCGTCGTACGCATCCTGGACAAGGCGAACCTCCGCATCCGCCTGGCGGACCTCGGGTTTCGGTCCGAGACGCTCCAGGCCTTCACTCGGGTGCTGGAGAGGCCGCACGGGCTCGTGCTGGTGACCGGCCCGACCGGCAGCGGAAAAACAACAACTCTCTATTCAGCGCTGGATCTGCTCCGCAGTCCCGACGTGAACATCGTGACGGTGGAAGATCCGGTGGAGTATCAGCTGGATCTCATCAATCAGATCCAGGTGCAGGATGCGATCGGGTTCACATTCGCACGCGCGCTCCGCAGCATCCTGCGGCAGGATCCTGACGTGATCATGGTCGGTGAGATCCGCGATCAGGAAACCGCCCGGGTTGCCGTTCAGGCGGCTCTGACCGGGCATCTTGTGCTCGCAACCCTTCACACCAACGACGCCCCCGGCACCGTCGCCCGACTCACGGACATGAGCATCGAGAACTACCTCATCTCGAGCGCACTCAACGGCGCTGTCGCGCAGCGACTGGCCCGCACGATCTGTCCGTCCTGTGCCTCCAAGTATTACCCCACAGAGCAGGTCCTCGCCGACGCAGGGCTTGCCGATCACGTCGGCAAGCCTTTCCGCAGGGGCGAGGGTTGCCCTCAATGTCACGACACGGGCTACAAAGGGCGGCTGGGTGTATACGAGGTGATGGAAGTCAACCCTGCTCTTAAACGGCTGATCTACGCCGCCGCTCCCACCCACGAGCTCCGAGAGCACCTCAAGCGCGACGGCGTTCTGTCCCTGCGTGGCGAGGGAGTTCTGCTCGCTCTCGACGGCAAGACAGACCTGGAGGAAGTCCTCCGCGTCACGCACGTGGAAGATCAGGAATCGCCCGCAGCTCCGAACGCGAGGGCCGCGGCATGAACTACACCTACTCGGGCTTTGACGCCCAGGGAAAACCCATCGACGGCGTGATCGAGTCCACATCGCCCGCCGAAGCCTCCGAAGCACTCCGCAAGCAGGGGATCTTCACGGTACGGGTACAGGCCGGCGGCGATACCCCGCACAAAGCGAACGCACTCGCCGCACGTGGTGGAAGGGGCGCCGGCCTCCGCGAGATCAGCCTCTTCTTTCGACAGCTTGCAATTCTCGTATCGACCAAGACCCCGCTCGTGCAGGCGCTCGAGGTGCTTGAAAAGCAGGCTCCGGAAGCGGGCTGGAGGAGTGTGATCCACGATATCCGCCGGCGCGTCGAGCAGGGCGAATCGTTCTCCGCCGCGATGGCCTCTCACCCCAAGTCATTCGACCCGGTCTGCCGAAGCATGGTGGCGGCCGGCGAATCGGGCGGCGTGCTCGACCAGATGCTGCGGTCTCTCGCGGCTCTTGCGAGGCAGCGCATGTCGGTCCGCCGTGGAGTGATCGGCGCGTTGACCTATCCCGCAATCCTGATCACCGTTTCGTTTGCGGTAGTCATTGTGCTCCTTGTCACTGTCCTTCCGCAGTTCTCGGAGCTCTTTGACTCGCTCCAGACGCCCCTTCCTCCCACCACCAAGCTCTTGATAGCGACGTCGGACGTTCTGCGCCGCGACTGGCCGTGGCTCGTGCCCGCGGCCCTGGCGGGGATCGCCGCCATCGGCTTCTGGCTCCGCTCGGCGGCCGGAAAGCGCGCAGTCGACAGAGCCGTCGTCACTCTGCCGCGGATCGGGCCGATCCGGCGCAGCTTCGCGATGGCCGGAGTCGCCCGTCTTTTGGGCACGCTGCTCGAGGCACGGGTGAACCTTCTCGATGCCCTCAAACTGACGCGGGAATCACTCACCAGCGACAGCTACGCCAGCCTGCTCGCCAAGTGCGAAGCCGCGGTCGAAAAGGGAGTCGGCCTTGCAGACGCAATCAACGACCCCCTTCTCGTCAGCCCCGCAGTGCGGGAAGCGATCGCCAGCGGGGAGCGTTCCGGGCAGATCGGCCCCGTGCTGCTGCAGATCGCCGAGTTCCTCGACGAGGACAACGAACAGTTCGTCAAGATGCTCTCCGCCCTGATCGAGCCGTTTGTCCTGACGATCATGGGTGTGCTCGTGGGTGGGGTCGCGATCAGCATGTTCCTTCCGCTCTTTGATCTCGCCGCGAATGCCGGTGGAGGGGGGGCAGCGCCATGAAGTTCAAGCGGTTGACTCCCATCGCCGTCGATATCGGCGACACTCGTGTTTCCATCCTCCAACTCGCCCTGCGGGGAACCGAACGCCACGTCCATGCGTGGGCGAGCTTCGCACGTCTTTCTCCCGACTCGGGATTCGAAGCCGAAGCCTCCCGCATCAGCGGCGTGCTGCGTCGACGCGGATTCGTGGGAACCGATCTTGCCCTCTGCCTTCCGGATTCGTCCACGTTCGGGGCTGTTCTTGAGCTTCCGCCGGCCCGGAGCGGGGCTCCACTCCGCGCTATCGCCGCGGCCGAGATCGGTCGGATGTTCAAACAAAATCCCGAGATGCTCGAACTCGCAATGTGGGAGGTTCCGATCCCGGCACGTCAGTCCGGCACCACTTCGTGCATGGTTGTCGCCTGCCCTCACGAGTGCACCGATCCCATTTTCGATGCTTTCGCCCGCCACGAACTGGATCTGCGGACGCTCGAGCCACGGAGCGCTTCTGTTGCTCGGGCGTGTGCGGTGATCGCCACGCCGGCTCCCCAGGATCTTCAGGCGGTGCTCTCACTTGGCTGGAAGCAGACAAGGTTTCTGGCCATGACGCATTCGCAAGTCGTGCTTGAGCGTGCCATTGAAGGGGCCGACCTCGAGACTTTGCATCGTGTCGTCGCGGGAACTCTGGGGCTGGACACGGACCTGGCGGAGATCGCTGTCAGCGACGCGGTGTCGGGCGGCAGGACGCTTCTCACCGATCCCGACGCCGCACGCGAGATCCGGGATCTGCTGCTTCACTTTGCCGACAAGCTGTCGGCGGAAGTTCTAACCGCAACATCCTACATCGGCCGAAGGTGCGGTGGCCGCAAGCTGGCGCGAGTCCTGCTCGAATCTGCGATCCCCACAGCGGAAAGCCTGCGGGACATGATCGCCGAGCGCCTGCCGTTTGATGTCCGGAGCACGACGCTCGCCGAGCTTGGCCTGGGAGGTTCATTGCCGCGTGAGCAGGCGCAACGCGGCGAACTTGCGGCCTGCTTTGGGCTGTGCCTCAGTCAGGAGGCGGGAGCATGCTGAGCGCCAACCTGCTTTCAGCTTCGAGACGCAGATCGCTCGTGCGCGAGGACCGATTGAGGTTCTGGGCCGTCTCGTTGTTGGCGTATTGCACGCTGCTGACAATCGCATGGATCGGAACCCGTCAAGTCCTGAGCGGCGGTGGTTCTGTGCTCCAGCGCCGGGCGGAAACGGTCGCCACCGAGAAGACCGTACTCGAGACGGCGATACAGAGTCTTCGCGCCAAGATCGGCGCCACGCAGTCCTCGCTCGCCACCGCCAAGTCCATCTCGGATCATCCGGATTGGAGCGTGCTGCTCAGCCTCATCGGATCTCTCCGCGGGGGCGATATCGAGATCGAGCGCGTGGCGCTTGGAGCTCGAAAGGCCGAAACAGCAGGAAAGAAGGCTCCGGTTCAGCGAGGCGTCTGGCTGAAAATTTCGGGCATCGCGAAGGACCATCGGGCCATCGCCCAGTTCGCGCTGCGTCTTGAAAGCGCAGGCCTTTTCGAGCGGGTCACGCTGGCAGATGCGCGGAAAACCGGTTCGGAGCCCGAGGGCTTTGTCGGATTCGAGATCGAAACCAGCATCGAAGAGCCCGGGGCCGGAGCCAAGCCATGAAATTCCCAGTTCTGAGCGGTTCACGATTCGGGATTGACCTGGCGGGGCTGGCCGCCGCGGGGATTCTGACCATCTGCTTTGGGCTGGGGGCGTTTGTCCCGCTCCTGCAGGAACGCAGCGTGCAGCGCGAGGCGGAGCGACGGATCGAGGACGGGCGTGCCCAGGCGCGAAAGCTCCGCGAGCAGCGCTTCGATCTGGAGGGTGATCTGGCGCGAATCGAGCGAGAACTGACCGAAACCCGGGTCGAAGTGGAGCCCATTTCCAGGCTCAACGCCCGGATTTCTTCGCTCACCGAACTGGCCGGTCGTCACAAACTCACGCTCGACCGCGTCGCACCGGGCGCGCCGCAGAAGGCTCCGAAGGCAACGCTGCTCCCGATCCGGATGGAGGGGCGGGGGTCCTTTCCCGAATGCCGCGCGTGCCTGGCGGATCTTCGCAAGGCTTTCCCGGATGTTGCGGTCTCCGGTCTCGAGATTGCACGCGACTCCGCGGCCGGTCCGGACAACGCCGCATTCGTCTTTGAACTCGTGTGGTATGCCGCACAGGCCTCACAGCCGGCGCAGCCCGCTCCAGCGAAGTGAAACTTTCCTTGCCTGCCCGCTCCGCGATTTGCAGGTTTGGAATATGGCGATTTCTCGTGAGCGACAGGTCTACGCGGCGGTCCTGGTTCTGGCGGGCGGGGCGCTCGTGATCGACCGTGGGTTTATCGGAATGACGGGCGCAAAGACCGTCCACGCGGCCGAGATGCCTCCGAATTCGCAGAGCACGCCGCAGCCCGCGTCCGCCAGATCGACTTCTTCTCCCGGCCCGGCTTCATCTCTTGCTTTCAGGCTGCGCCAGGTTGCGCTCCCCGCCGACGAAGCGGATCTGTTCGAGGCCACGCTGCGCAAACCGCACCCGGAGACCCCGGCGCCTGCCCATCCGGAGCCCCGCCCGAGCGATGAGGGCCGGAAGCAGTTCGCTTCGTCACACCATTTGAGCGCTATCGCGACCAACGCGAAGGGTTCCAACGCGCTCGTCAACGGTCGGGCGGTTCAGATCGGCGAAGAAATCGACGGGTTCAGGCTCATAGAGGTCACCCGCTCGAGCGCCATTTTCGAGAGCCCGGAGGGCCGGGTCGAACTTCGTCTTCCGCAGCCCCGATAACGCCTCGATCAATCTTTGCGATCGGCGCGAACGGTATAGACCGCACAAAGCGCCGGCGGACAGGCCCGGTTCCGTTCCTGCGGTTGATCCCCCGGTTTGGAGCGTTCGATAGCAGACGCATGGCTCGTCGACCGGGCCGCCCACCGGGTACACAGGGAGTCCAAGCATGTCATCGATCGCGCTTCGCACACGCCGTGCATTCAGCCTTCTTGAACTGGTCATCGTTGTTGTGATCCTCGGCATTCTCGCCGCGATCGCCGTGCCGCGCATGAGCCGCAGCGCGACCGCCGCCGCCGACAATGCCGTCATGGCGGACCTGGCGGTCCTCCGCAATGCTCTCGACCTCTATCAGACCGAGCACGGCGGAAGCTACCCGTCTCTCACCGACGTCACCAACGCCCTCACGCAGTACTCCGACGTGACCGGCTCGACGTTCAGCGCCACGAAAAACGCCGGCACAGGCGTCATCTACGGCCCCTATCTCCGCGTCGTCCCGCCGCTTTCGGTCGGATCGAACAAGGGCAAGAACACCTTCACCGGCACCCTCGGCGGCTCCTTTGCCTGGGTCTACGACGCCACGACCGGCGGCGTCACCCCAAACTGCCCCGACGCCGAAGTGGATGCACGCGGCGTGAAGTACAACACCTACTGAAGGGAATTGGGAGTAGCCCTCGGAGACCTCTCCGCTACTCAGGAAGAACTGCAGGCCAAGTAGGTCGCTCACCCGTCATGAAAGCAAACAGCCCGTCGGTTAACCCGACGGGCTTTTCTTTGCTCACCAAAGCGGGCGAAGGGATTTGAACCCTCGACATTCAGCTTGGAAGGCTGACGCTCTACCACTGAGCTACACCCGCAACGCCCGCATTGTACCCGCCACCTGTTCTGCCGGTGTTCGGAGCACCCCTTCTGGCGTCAGGATTTGTGCGGCTATCGGTCCTCATTCCCGAAATTTACGGATGTTCGCATCGTGATTTCTCCGCCGGCCGAACATTAGCTGTACGCTGGTAACCCTGGCGTCCGTAAGGGCGGCCGCAAGGTTTCGGAGAGGGACGATCGTGCGTCGAGGCATCTTGTATCTCGCCGTGGCAGCAATGCCCTGGTTGCTCGGAGTTCTTCCGTGCACCCCGTCGGTGCGCGCCGACAGCCCATGTGATTCAGACGAAACCGAAATCTGTTCCAAGTGCCGTCAGCTGCGAAACATGTATCGGGCCGGCGGACAACCTTCGGGTGGTTTGGGGAACAGGGAAGTTTTTGATGCCACGGATCTCCTGCACAGCAGCGTGACAATCGAGCCTTTCCCCGCCACGCAGACCATCGAGGGGACCGCGGTCCTGACGCTCAAGAGTCGGGTCGACGGGCTCACGGAATTCACGTTTCAACTTTCCGACCTGCTGGCGCCCGGGCAGATTCTCGTCTCTGGAAATCCCGTCGGTGCTCCCGTTTCCGTTGGTATTCATGCAAAGCGCATTCAGCTCGATCGCGCATACAACGCGGACGAAGTCTTTGATGTCACGATTCCGTACGCCGGATCGGCGCCGCAGGGCTCCTCGGGCTTGCTCTGGAGCGGCCAGGACAATGCGCCGGTCGTGAGTTCATTCAGCGAGCCCTTCGATGCGGGGACCTGGTGGCCCTGTAAGGACGCCGATTTCGGTCAGCCCGGCGACAACACAGAAAAGGCCACTTGGGAGATCGCGATCATCCACGACTCGGCGCTCACCGCCGTGTCGAACGGAACGCTGCTGGGAATAGACGACCTGGGCAACGGCAAGTCGCGTTCTCGATGGGCGAGCGTCTACCCGATGGCGACGTATCTCGCCTGCTTCAGCGTCGCCAAGTACAACTCCTGGGCGCCCGGCTATTCCGGCAGCGCTCTTTCCGGGCCAGGCAGCGTGACTTTTCCGCTCCGGTTTTTCATCTACTCAAGCCTCGACACCCCCGCGAACCGTGCGGCATGGCAGAAGTCCGCAACCATGCTCGATGTGCTCCGCCCTCTGTACGGCGAATACCCCTTCCCCCTGGAGGGTTACGGCATTTACCAGTTCCCCTTCGCGGGCGGGATGGAGCACCAGACGCTCGTCGGGCAGGGCAACTTTGCCGAGGGCGTGACGATCCATGAACTGGGGCATCAGTGGTGGGGCGACAACGTCACCTGCCGCACATGGCACGATATCTGGCTCAACGAGGGCTTCGCCACTTACACCGAAGCGCTCTGGGCCGAACGCAAGCCCGGATCCTCCGGCGCATCGGCGCTGCAGGCTTTCATGGTCGGATCGCGGCCGGATATTGCCAAGGTCGGGGGCACCGTCTTCTGCGACGACATTTCGAGCGAGGCGAGGATCTTCGATCGCGACCTGACCTATCGCAAGGCGGGCTGGGTCCTGCACATGCTGCGTGGACTTGTCGGCGATCAGACTTTTTTCGAGATACTCGCGGCCTGGAGAAATGCGTACCAGGGTTCGGCCGCCTCCACAGAAGATTTCAGGGCGTTGGCTGAGCAGGTGAGCGGGCTCAACCTCGAGACATTTTTCAATGAATGGGTGTACGGAATCGGCGCTCCGAGCTACGCCAAGGGGCTGCAGAGCTTCGTTGTGAACGGCAAAAACTGGACCCGCTTCCATGTGCGTCAGACGCAGGACCTTTCCTGGCCCGTTTTCACGCACCCTCTCACCGTGGAATTCGCGACGGATCTGGGGCCGGTTCGCCATGTCGTGCGCCCGATCGCCCGCACGAGCTTTTTCGTGAGAAGCTCGGGTGATGCCGGTGCACGAGATCTCTTTTTCGACCCCGACCGCTGGGTGCTCAACTACGGAGTTTCGGGCGAGACTCCGCTGATCGGCCCGCCCGTTGTGCTGGAAGCATCGCCGGTCGCCGGCTCTACCTCCGTATTCGCCACCTCACCGTCCAGCGTTCAGCTTGTCTTCAGCGAGCCCGTGTCGGTGAACGCCGCCCAGTTTGAGCTGCGCCGTGTCGGCGGCGATGCCGTGCCGCTCACGTTCGACTACAACCCAAGCACGCTGACCGCGACCCTCGCCTTCGGATCGCGGTCCAGCCCCGGCGTCTATCGGCTCGTGCTCCTCGACGATCCGCTTTCGCTTGCTTCCAGCCAGCCGCTGGACGGAGACGTCTTTGCTCCCGGCGATCCGGCGAGCTTTCCGACCGGCGACGGCTTGGCGGGCACTACCGCGAGCGGCACGACGCTTCTCGAATTTTCGGTTGTTTCCGGCGCCTGCCCGTGCGATCTGAATCTGGATGGGCAAATAGACGACGGCGACTTTGTCCTGTTCGCCGGCGCGTACAACGAGCTGATCTCCATGGCCGGCGATTTCAGCGGCGACGGCCTGACCGACGACTCCGACTTTGTGATCTTCGCAGAAGCCTACGACAACCTGCTCTGCCCCTGAGGCTTTGAGCACACGTAGGCGTTGAAGCTCTCAGGATCTCCGGGCTAGGGGTTGCCACGGTGGACCGCGCGCAGCGCGAGAAACATCGGGATCTCGCGCCGGGCTCGATTCTCTTCTGCAGCCCGCGGGCCGGGCTGGCTTTGGCGTGCGCTCGGCCACTCTTCGAGTGCCTCAAGCACGAACCCCGCATCCGCGAGCAGACGCATGTACGTCTGGAGCGGTCGGTGATAGGTTGTCGTCGTGATCGCCTCGGCCCCGCTCGAAGCAGCGCCCGGATTCATGACGATCTTGTGCTCCGCCGGCGACAGATACCCGTCGACTCTCCGGTATTGCCTGTCTTTTTCACTCGCGAGCTTTCCTCGGTCGGGCCGGCCCTGCCTCGGACGCGCGGATCCCGGCCTCTCAGCGGTTCGTGCCGGCGCATCCCACGCCCAGCTCGTCTGCCCCGGAGCGCGAAACGCCGGGTGCAGGATGACGCAGACAAACTTTCCGCCGGGCGCGAGCTTCGAACGGATCCCGTGAAAAACCGGGGCGAGCGGCTCGATATTCATGAGCGCCATCAGGCAGGTCACGCAATCGAACGCGCCGCCGGACAGGACCGCGTGTTCCAGTTCTCTCGCATCCACCACCTCGAATCTGCTCCGGTCTCCATCACGACCCGCCCCCCTGCGGGCCGCCTCGATAAGCCGCGGCGAGATATCAATTCCCGTCACGCGCGCGCCCTGCCCGGCCAGCACGCGGCAAAAGGCGCCCTGTCCGCACGCCACATCGAGAATCCGTTGCCCCTCCCGCGGGCCCGTCAGCCGCAGCGCACCGGGGATGATCACACGCTCGAAGTGATCGCTCTTTCCTTCTTCGATCAGGTTGTCGTACCACGAGGCAACATGATCCCAGCCGCTCTCTCGCGCAACCGGCGCGGGTTGCACGACGCGTTCCGGCTCTTTCCCTTCCACTGCGCTGACGTCATCCCGTCCCGCGCCGACAATCCGAAAGAACTCACGCGGGATCGGGCTCTTGAGCCGGATGCTCTGCCCGGTAAACCCGTGCGCGAATGAAATCTCTCCGGCGTGCAGGCAGACCCTGCCGGCGGGATCTTCCGAGGATCCGTAACGCCGGTCGCCGCAGATCGGGTGTCCCATCTCTTTCATATGGACGCGTATCTGGTTCTTGCGCCCCGTTTCGAGCCGGATCTGCAGAAGCGAGTGCCCCCGTCCCGCCAGCACGCACCGCCAGTGCGTCACCGCCACCTTGACGTCGCTCGATTCGCCCTCTCGCCTGGAAGTCGTGGCCGGCGCGGGCACGCTCTCCACGACGCCCTTCTCATTCTCACGCAGATAACTCTGGATCGTTCCCGACGACCCCGCGCCGGTTATGGGCAATTCGCCCTCAACAACGGCGTGATAATGACGCTGCACCCGCCGGGCCCGGAGGTCTTCCTTGAGCCAGTGCATCGCCCGATCGGATTTGGCAAAGACCATGAGCCCCGAAACTTCCCTGTCCAGCCTGTGAACGACATACACGGGCTGGCGCTGCCGGGTGCGCCCCTTCGCCTGGCTTCGGACGTGCCGCTTCACCAGCGAAAAAAGATCGTCTCCCTCATACCCCTCTCCTCGCGGTTTGCCCACATAGGCCGACAGCATGCCGCACGGCTTGTCCACCACAAGGATGTCCGGATCCTCGAAGACAATGCGGACGCCGCGCGCCAGCCCCCGCGGCCTTGACGCCGGTTCGCCCTTCCGCGGTCCATCTCCCTCGTGCCTGTCGTGTCTTCGAGTCGGCCGGTCTGCCATTCTCAATTGTTCGCTTCCCTCACGGGCCGCGCGCCCCAATTCGCGGTAATGCGCCGTTCCAGCGCCGCCACGGCATGCAACCGGTCCGCCCACGACGCGTATCGGGTCGTCCGGCCACACACCGGATTTCCGCCCCCTGATTGTCCGTTTTCGTGCGGGTCTTTGCTGCTACTCTTGACACTGTCAGGGCCGTGCGTAGGCGGCCTGCGCGGCAAAGAATTCCGCGCCTCGGGCGGTCGCTCCTTTCTTCCCCCCGCAGGCGTTGGCCGGCTCTCAGGACCTGCACAAAACCCATGGCGAGATCTCGAAAGAAACTCGGTGAAATTCTGGTGGAGTGGGGGGTCGTCACGCGCGATCAGGTCGAGAAGGCCGTCGCGGCGGCCAAGACCTCCGGCAAACGCATCGGCGACGTCCTCGCCGAACAGGGCTACGCCAAGGAAGAGCAGGTCTCCAAGGCCCTCGCCAACCAGTTTGGCTACGAGTTCTTCGATCTGACGGCTTCGGGGAACGCTGCCAAGGTGGACCTCAAGCTGATTCCCGAAGACCTCGTGAAGAAGCACCAGATCCTCCCGATCGGCAAGGTCGCCGGACGCCTCAAACTCGTCGTCCACGACCCGCTGGATCTCGAACTGGTGGACATGCTGCGGTTCCGCCTGAACAGCGAGATCGAACCGCTGCTCGCTCCCAGGTCGTCCATCAAGCGGTTTCTGGAGGGTGGAGGGTCCGGCGGATCGGCCGCCGCCGCCAAACCCGACCCCGGAAAATCGCTCGTCACAAGCTCGATCGATAAGTCGGTCGACAAGTCCGTGGACAAGTCGATCGACGTCGCGAGCGAAGACGCTCCGATCGTCAAGCTCTGCAACCGAATCCTGGTCGAAGCCGTCAAAATGCGCGCCAGCGATATTCACATCGAGCCGATGGGCGATCGCGTCCGGCTCCGCTACCGCATCGACGGTGTCTGCATCGAACGCGACAATCTGCCCAAGCGCATGCAGAACGCGCTCCTAAGCCGCTTCAAGCTGATGTCGGCCATGAACATCGCCGAGAAGCGTGTACCCCAGGACGGCCGCATCAAGATTCCGGTCGATGATGTGTTCGTCGACTTCCGCGTTTCCGCCTGCCCGGCGTATCACGGCGAGTCGGTCGTGCTCCGTATTCTGCGCCCCGACAGCGTCCGCATCGGCCTGGCGAACCTCGGCTTTGAGCCGGACAATCTCGCCATTTTCAACAAGGTCATCCGGCGCCCCAACGGGATCTTCCTCGTCACCGGCCCGACCGGCTCGGGCAAGACCACCACCCTCTACTCCGCGCTCGACATCCTGAACCGCCCGGACAAGAAGATCATCACCGCCGAAGACCCCGTCGAATACAACTTCGACGGTATCAACCAGTGCCAGGTCAAAGAAGGTATCGGGATGACGTTCACCGCCATCCTTCGATCCATGCTCCGCCAGGCTCCCAATATCATCCTCGTCGGCGAAATCCGCGATAAAGAAGTCGCCGAAATCGCCATCCAGGCCGCCCTCACCGGCCACCTGGTGTTCAGCACGCTGCACACCAACGACGCCCCGAGCGCCATCACGCGACTCATCGACATGGGCGTCAAGCCCTTCCTGGTCGCCAGCTCTATCCAGGCGATCATGGCCCAGCGACTCATCCGCGTGAACTGCAAGAACTGCAACTCGCCCTATCCATTTGAAAAGATGGATCCCAAGTATCTCAAGCTCGTCGGCCTCTCCGAAGAAGAGGCCAAGAGCGGCAAAATCATGAGGGGCGCCGGCTGCGACAACTGCGTCAGCACCGGATATCGCGGCCGCCGCGGCATCTACGAGATGATGCTGATGAACTCCACCATCCGCGAGCTCGCCTTCAACCTCGCCCCGATCTCCGAACTCCGTAAAGCCGCCCTGGCAAACGGCATGCGTCCCCTCGTCGAAGACGGCAAGATCAAGTGCCTCAACGGGATCACCACCCCCGACGAAGTCGCCTCCGTTGCCCAGGTCGATGTAGACAACGATTAGCCCGCCGCCTTTCGCCCGCCCCTTGGCACGGGCGAACGGACCTTTCAGCCCGCCAAGACTGTCGATCGCCCGGAATCCCGAGTCCCCTCACGAGTTCCGCTCGTGTCAAACGCCTGAGGTTTTCCAATGTCCACGATGCAGATCGATCGTCTCCTTGACACGGTGGTAAAGCAGGGCGCCAGCGACCTCCACCTGACCGTCGGCCGCCCGCCCACCATCCGCCTGCACGGCCACCTCCGCAACCTCGCCACAAAGGTCCTCGATTCCGACGACATGGTCTCGCTCATGAAGGCCATCACGCCCGAGCGCAACCAGCAGGAACTCCAGGAAGAAGGCGGCACCGACTTCGGTTTCGCCTACGGCGAGGCCGCCCGCTTCCGCGTCTCGGTCTTCCGCCAGCGTGGCGATCTGGCCATCGTCTTGCGTCAGATCCCCAACCGCCTTCTCACCTTTGAGCAGATCGGTCTGCCACCCATCTGCCAGGAACTGATCCGTCGCCCCCGAGGCATGTTCCTCGTGACCGGCCCCACCGGCTCCGGCAAGACCACCTCGCTGGCGACCATGATCGACTTCATCAACATGACCATGGACCGCCACCTGGTCACGATGGAAGACCCGATCGAGTACTACCACAAGCACAAAAAATCGATCGTCAACCAGCGCGAAGTCGGCAACGACGTCCCCAGCTTCGCCGAGGCCCTCCGCCGCGTGCTCCGTCAGGACCCCGACGTGATCCTGGTCGGCGAAATGCGCGACCTTGAAACCATCGAAGCCGCCGTCCGCGCCGCCGAAACCGGCCACTTGGTCTTCGGAACCCTGCACACTACCGGCGCCGCCAAGACCATCGACCGTCTGGTCGACGCCTTCCCGGTCACCCAACAGAACCAGATCAGAGTGCAGCTCTCAACCGCCCTCATCTGCGTCCTTAGCCAGCAGCTCCTCAGCCGCGTCGACCAGCCCGGCATGGTGGCGGCGTACGAGTTCCTGGTGGTCACCCCGGCCATCGCCAACCTGATCCGCGAAGGCAAGACCTTCCGAATCGACTCGGCCATCCAGACCGGCAAGAAGTTCGGCATGCAGCTCCTGGATGACCACCTCTGGACCCTCTACACGTCCGGTAAGATTTCGGCCGAAGAAATGATCGACAAGTCCAAGAACCCCGGCGACCTGCGGGACAAGGTGCACAAGCTCGGACGCACCATCGGCCGCACCGATCTGGACGAAGACGACGACATCGGAAAGACCTGAACAGCCTCCCCAAAGGGTGGCAAAAGAGGCTAGTCAGTAGTCAGAATTGTCTGTGTCGCATCGCTGAATTTGCGTGAATCGCTGGTTTTTTGACGCCAAAGCGTCAAAAACATGCGAACGTGTGGGAGCATCGTCCGGTGCGCCCTGCTCGGCCGGGTCCGCTCCATGCTCTTCGCGGGGTTGAGCATGGGGAAGCGGGAAGGGCAGCCGCCGGGTCGGCGGGTCAGTGAAGGGGTGGGTTTGGGTCGGAAGGAACTGGGCAGAGGACGCTCTGCCCTTCGGAGTCCATATGCCATCCATCGATCCCTCAGAGATGAAAGGCCGCAAGCTCGGCCGTGTGCTCACCAAGCTGGGCAAGGTGACACGTGATCAGGTGCACGAGGCCCTCGCGATTCAGCAGACGCGAAAGGTGCCGATCGGTCAGCTTCTGGTCGAACTGAACTACTGCACTCAGCGGGACGTGCTCGAAGCGCTCGCCGGGCAGGCGGGCATGGCTTATATGGACCTTGGCGGATTTGAACTTCCCGAGGAAGTTCTCGAGGTCATTCCCGCCGAAAGCGTCCGGAGCTATGAGGTCATCCCCCTCGAATACAACAAGGTCAGCAAGCGGCTCAAGATCGCGATGAAGTCGCCGGACAACTTCCGCGCCGTCGACGACCTGCGCCTGCTGCTGGGCGGAAATGTCGACGCGGTGGTGGGGGATCCCGCCGCCATCGACGCGCTGATCTCCAAGCACTTCTCCAAGCAGGAGTCGATCACCGACGTCGTCAGCGAACTCGCCAGCGACGAGCGGATCAAGAGCCTTGGCGGGCGTGGCGGCGAGTCGATCGACATCGACGCCCTGGTCGAGATGGCCGGAGACAACCAAGTCATCAAACTGCTCAACCTCGTGCTGCTGCAGGCGATCAAGGACCGGGCTTCGGACATTCACTTTGAGCCGTTCGAGAACGAGTTCAAGATGCGCTACCGCATCGACGGCGTGCTCTACGAGATGGTCCCCCCGCCCAAGCAGCTCGGGCCGGCGATCACCAGCCGCGTAAAGGTCATGGCCAACCTGGACATCGCGGAGCGCCGCCTGCCTCAGGACGGCCGCATTGAACTCACGATCGGCGGCAACCCGGTCGACCTGCGCGTGGCCGTGCTGCCGACGATGTGGGGCGAGAGCGTGGTCATGCGTGTGCTGGACCGGAGCAACGTGGAGCTCTCGCTCGATCGCCTTGGTCTCCGCGAAGAAGATTCGGTGACCGTCCGCCGGCTGATCAATAAGCCAAACGGCATCGTGGTCGTGACCGGACCGACGGGTTCGGGCAAGACAACCACGCTCTACGCGGCGCTCGCGGAACTCAACGACATCCAGACCAAGATTTTGACCGCCGAGGACCCGGTCGAGTACGACATCGACGGCCTGTGCCAGTGCCAGGTGAACACCGAGACGGGCACGACCTTCGCGAAGCTGCTGCGGTCGTTCCTGCGTCAGGATCCCGACATCATCCTGGTCGGCGAAATCCGCGACCTTGAAACCGCGCAGATCGCGGTGCAGGCCTCGCTCACGGGCCACCTTGTGCTGAGCACGCTGCACACCAACGACGCGCCGAGCTCGGTGCTCCGTCTGCTCGACCTTGGTCTTGAAGCCTTCCTTCTCACGGCGACTCTGGAAGGCATCATCGCCCAGCGCCTCGTCCGGAAGGTCTGCGCCAACTGCAAGGAGTTCTATACGCCCTCCGAAGAGGAACTGATGGAGTTGTCGCTGACCACGGATGCTGTCCGGGGCCGCCGGTTCGCCCGCGGCAAGGGGTGTGATCGCTGCAACGGCTCCGGCTACAAGGGCCGCCAGGCTCTCTATGAAATCATGACGCTCGACGACGAGGCCCGCGAGATGATCATGAAGAACTCCAACACATCCATTCTGCGTCACCACGCCAAGAAGCGCGGAATGCGGACCCTGCGCGAGTCGGGTCTGCTTTCCATCTACGACGGTGTGACGACGATCGACGAAGTTGTAAGAGAGACGATTTCCGAAGAGTGATCCCGGGAGCGCTGCCCCATGCCAACGTTTGCATACGAAGCGATGAACGACGCCGGCAAGCCCACCAAGGGCACCGTCGAAGCTGCCAGCAAGGAAGAGGCGATTGCGCGGATCAAGAGCCAGCGGCTCTTCCCGACCAACGTCGCCGAGCAGAAGGCGTCGAAGAAGGACGCCGCCAAGGGCGGCGCCGCGGCGCCCGGCAAGAAGGCCAAGCCCAAGAAAAAGGGCGGCCGGGGCTTCGGGCGGGTGAAGCAGAAGCAGCTCACCACCTTCACCCGGCAGCTCTCAACGCTGCAGGACGCCGGCCTGCCCCTGCTCCGTTCGCTTCAGATTCTTGAGCAGCAGCAAAAGCCCGGCGCGATGAAGAACACGCTCTCGGGCGTCTGCGAGGAAGTCGAAGGCGGCGCCTCGCTCTCCGAGGCCATGAGCAAGTATCCCAGGGCCTTCGACAAGCTCTACACCAAGATGGTGAACGCGGGCGAGATCGGCGGCGTGCTGGACCTGATCCTCCAGCGTCTTGCCGAGTTCATGGAAAAAGCCGAGAAGCTCAAGCGCAAGATCAAGGGCGCGATGGTCTACCCGATCGCGGTCATCATCATCGCCGTGCTGATCCTGACGTTCATCATGTGGTTCATCATCCCGAAGTTCGAAGAAATCTTCAAAGACTTCGGCGTGAAGCTCCCCATGCTCACCACCCTGCTCATGGAAGGCAGCCGCTGGATCGCCGGCACCAACCCGGGGCAGAGCATCCCCGGAGCGCTGGTCGTGCTCCCGTCCCCGATCTTCATCTTCATCGCCTGGAAGCTCATCCGCGCCAGCGGCCCGGGCAAGGCGATCACCGACTGGCTGCTCCTCCGCCTGCCCATCTTCGGCAGCATGCTCAAGAAAACCGCCATCGCACGCTTCACCCGCACGCTGGGCACGCTCATCGGCGCGGGCGTGCCGATCCTCGAGGCGATCAAGATCACCGCCGAAACCAGCGGCAACTACGTCTTCGAGAAGGCTCTCACCAAGGTGCACGACTCGATCCGGGAGGGCGAGAGCTTCGCTTCGCCGCTGCGAGAGAGCAAGACCTGCGATGCCATCGTGGTCAACATGATCGACGTCGGCGAAGAAACCGGCGAGATGGACAAGATGCTCCTCAAAATCGCGGACAACTACGACGAAGAGGTCGACGTCGCGGTCGCCTCCCTCGTCTCGCTGCTCGAACCCCTCATGGTCGTCGTCCTGGGCGGCATCGTCGGCACCATCGTCGTCGCCATGTTCCTCCCCCTCGTCAGCATGATCCAGTCCCTCCAGGGCGGCGGCGGCGGTTGAGCCCGCGCAAGAGTCCCCGCGGGCATGACAGTTCGCGCCCGCAACAACGGAGTTTTCGAGTGCACCCTGATCGCCGGACAACTTCACGCGGATTCACGCTCATCGAGCTCCTGGTCGTCATCGCGATCATCGGCATCCTCATCTCGCTCGTCACCATCGCGGTGGGCCGGGCGATGCGGACCGCCAAGGAAACCGCGGAGCGCCAGACCGTGGTGACGATGAACCAGGCCGTGCAGGCCTTTAAGCAGGAGTTCGGATTCCTGCCCCCGCTCGCGCTGCACGAGGAGGACGCTTCCGGCAACAACACGCTCCCGCCGGTGGCTACCTGGAATTCATCGGTGACTCCGAACCGTTACGTGGTCGCCGGTCCGCAGTGCTTTGTCAACGCCTATGGCAGCGACCTTTCGTGGAACTACGCGGATCCGACCTCGCCGTACTGGGCGGCAAACAAGCTCAACTCCCAGGGATACATGGCGGGCGCGACCTACCGGCCCGGATACCTCGAAGGTTTCAGCGGAACCTTCAGCGGTCCCAATCTCTCCGCCGACTTCCGCAGCGGCGACTCGATGAACACGCAGCCCGACCGGCGCTTCAGCGACTATTCGCTTGCGTACTACCTCGTCGGCGCGCTGCCCGCCGCCGCCGATGGCGTGGAGGGACCGGGGATGTGGGAGCCCAGGGAGAACGGCTCCTTCGACTCTTCCGTGCAAAAAACACGAACGGGCGCGAGGCAGCTGAGTCAGCAGGGCAAAGTTTATCCCCCGCTGATCGATACCTCCAAGGGTTCTCCCAAGCTCCAGGCCGACAACAACATCAGCGTGACCACCAGCACCGGAACCGTGCGCACCGGTTTCCGCCTGGTCTCTCCGGGCGGCAAGCCGTACCGCTACTACCGCTGGAAGGCCCAGGATTCGCGCGATCCGCACGGCCTGGGAACCGTCTCGGCCTATCAGACGCGCGATGCCAACGGCGCTCTCAAGGATGAGGACGATATCGATCGTCTTCGTATCCCCGCCCTCGTCGGCAATCCGCGACTCCAGCCCGAACTCCGGGGCACCGAATACGCCATCGTTTCGTGCGGCCCGGACGGCGTCTTCGGAGACATGCCCCTCGAGGCAAACACAGATGCCGATTTCTCGGCGATGGCCGGCCGGGTCAACGCCAAGGTCTCGCCCGGAGGCGCCGCCGCGTCGAAGGTTCTCCGCGAAGCCGCCAGGAAAGACAACATCGTGGAGGTGGGGCGATGAAGGCGCGGCGTGCAGACCAATCCCGGTTTGGAATCCTCCGCCGGAGCGCGTTCACGCTCGTTGAACTGCTGGTGGTCGTCGCCATCATCGGCCTTCTCCTCGCGACGACCGTTCCCGCCATCCGCAACATCATCTACACCTCGACCGGCTCTCTCGCCGAGAGCCAGCTCCGCTTCGGACTTGGCGCGGCACGAGATCTTGCGATCCGAAACGCCAGCGCCGATTCGGCCGCGGTCTTCACGTTCGAGCCCGGCGGCAGCGTGTACATCGTCCCGATGATCCACGTCGGCCGCATCCTCGACACCGCCGATCCCCAGCAGCCGCTCAATTCCACTTCCACGACCGTCTACCGCGACGTCTTCGCTCCGAGCGCTCTGGCCGAGCGGACCCAGCTCCCCGCGGGCTGGATGGTCCGCGGCTTCGCGCCCCCCTGGTCGATCTACGGCGCCGGTCAGAAGAACAACAAGGGAGTAGACGTCCCCTCCAACGGCTGGTACTACGAAACCAATCCCGCGGGCAATCGGCGCATGAACGCCCCCGGCGTCTCCAACGGGCTCGATTCGATTTCCGGCACAGACAACCGCGGCAACTGGGTCTTCCCCGAGACCGCCTTTTACGACTCTTCCAAGACCGACGACGGCTCCTCAGGTTCCCGGCCCAACAGCCGGTCCACATTCATGGTCCGCTTCCAGAAGGGAACCGGCCGGATCGTCGGCGCCGGCGGCACGCCCGCAGTTGTGCTGCTGCCCCGTACATCCATCGACTCCACACAAAGCTCCGCTCTCGCAAGTGTGCAGTCCCCTCCCTGGTCCGGCCCTGCGGACTGGCGCCGGGTTGATCGCAGCGACAACCTCACCACCTGGGCCCGCGCCATCACTCACGTCTCCAATCCCAACGACGCCTCGCGTCTGATCGGCTGCCGCAGCACCGACGTCGCTCTCGCCGGCACGATCAGCATCCTGGCTCTTTACGACGAGTCGCGGATGGCCGCCGCCATGGGCGCCCGCGGGCTCAACAAGCTCACCGGCTCCATCTACGGCGGCGCGGTCTCCTCCACCGGCACCGGCGGAACCAGCACCGCGATCGAGCCGCTCAAGGCTCCCAACATCGATCTTTCGCTCTTTCCGTCCGGTTCCAAGGCCGCCACCAACGCCGAGTTTGTTCAGACGATGATCAACAACTACATGATCGGCGCACTCAAGTACTCCGATGTCGATTCGGGCGCTCCCGCAACGGCCATCACGCCCGACGCACGCATGTTCACGTTCGACACCTATCTCGGCACGGTCATGGAGGTGAAGTAATGCAACCGGTTCTGTTCACATCCCGGAAAGCGTCCGCCCGCCGCGCCTTCACGCTCATCGAAGTTCTGCTCGGCGTGATGATCATGGCGCTTGGCCTGCTCGGCCTTGGCGCCATCTTCCCGCTCGTGGTCAAGCAGCAGCGCACCGCGCAGGACGTTGTCGTCGGCCTTTCGAGCGCCAAGAGCGCCGAGTCGATGCTCCGGAGCCACACGGGCCTGTTCGATCCTTCACTCAACGGCGGTTGGGCCGCGCTCGCCCGGCGCTACTACGCAACGGCCAAGGTCGCCAGCGACGGCCGCATGTCCTGGGACGATGTCCTCGGTTCGCAGAACACCTACGCGGTCTACGGCGAGACCGTCGATCAGTCCGCCAAGCTGCCCGGCACGTTCCGAATCTCCAGCGACCGCGGCGCCAATTACGACGTGACCATCAAGTCGACCGATCGCCTGCTCCCCGCCGGCGTCGGAGGCGTTGATCCTCAGTTCGTCTGGGACGCCGTGCCGATCCTCGCCAACCCCGTCGACAAAAACATCACCATCACCGATCCATCCACGCTCCCGATCCGCCTCACGGTCTTCATCCGGCGCCTCGATCCGGGCATCCGTGTTCCCGCTGGCAAGACGCTGCTGCAGGCCATCGCCGACGGCAACGCTGTTCCTGTCGCCACCGACTCCGCGGGCCAGCCTTCGCTCAACGGAATCGGCGGCTACTCGACTTTCTACTACCCCCAGGTGAGCGCAACTTATCGCCGCTTCGGCGCGAGCGGCGGCCCCTACAACGTCCTGGTTTTCAATCTCGCCGACAACGCTCCGGGCCTCGCCGCCGTCCGTCAGGTTGGCCAGCAGCTCGTTGATTCCGACGGCAACATCTACACGGTCATCGCTCTCCCCGACGAGACCGGCACCGGCATCCCCTACGCCTCCAACCGCAACAAGGCCGTCGTGATTTCTCCCGGACTCCCCGACGAACTCGTCACCAAGGGCGGCACGGTCCAGCGCCCGATCGAGATGCTTTGCACACCCCAGGTCCCCGCCGCCGTGAACAACCTGCTCATCCGGCTGTGAGAATTGCCATGCCACACGTGTCATTCAAAGCCAAAGCAGAAACGCTCCGTCAGCGATCGGGCCGGCGCGGCGCGGGCTTCACGCTCGTCGAAATGCTGGTCGCGATCGGCGCCGTTGCGCTGGTCTCCGTCGGCCTCGCCGCGATCTTCCAGACCGTCGGCCGCACCGTCACCACCGGCAAGAGAGTCAGCCAGCTCACCCAGCAGGCCGCCATTCTCGAGAGCCAGATGCGGGAAGATTTCGCCAAGATGACCCGCGACGGCTTTCTTGTCATCCGACACCAGTTCTCGATCGACGCCACCAGCCGCAACCCGCAGAACCCCGGCGTTGTCTCGGTGCCCCGTTTCAAGGACGATCCGGTCGCCCCGCGCCCCAGGCGCATCGACGAACTGCTCTTCTTCGCCAACGGCGAGTTCCGCAGCACCCGCGAGCAGCTCATCCCCGGGCGCTCGGCCACATCCCGCGCCGCCCGGATCTACTACGGCCACGGCATGCGCGGCGCCCCGATGGCCTCCAACACAACCGACTATAACTACGACTACTTCAACCCCGGCTTCGACAACCGGATGTTCTTCGGCGTTCGCCCCGGCGAGCCATTCCCCCCGAGCGTCCTTCAGCACCGCCTCGGCGGCAAGATCCCTTCCCAATACACCACACCGGGCGTGAATTACTACGCGTCCGACTGGACTCTCCTGCGCCACGCCACGCTCCTGCAGCGCCCCGGCAGCGCGCCCAGCGCAGGCTGGCCCGACAATGTGCCCCGTCCGACAACTTCCGGTTCCGACACGCAGGCCGCCGGTCAGGCCGGTCTCGATCGGCTCTCCGCGGACAATCTCTACCAGATCGCCGGTCAGCCCGCCGCTCCCAGCATCTTCCGGACCATCACCGAGATGCTCCAGATGAACCGGGGCACCGACACCACCAACAAGTCCCTGGCGATGTACTGGCCCGCATCCAAGAACGTGGTCGGCAACACGATCCCCCCGATCGTGCCCCGCTTCGAATCCGGGCTCGTCGAAGTCGCCACGACCGACCTCGACGAGATCGCGCTGATCGTCAACGGCATGGGGCTCGACGCCGGCTCCGTCAACGGAAACATCTACGCGAGCCGCGCGGGCGCGATGTTCAACGAAGCCTTCATCCCGCCCCTCTTCAAGCTCGTCGGCGATCTCTACACATACAACATCTCCCCGTCCGCAACCTCCAAGACCGGCGTCCTCCGTCGCTATTTCGAGCAGCAGACCGCCGCGGACTTCTCCTCCCCCTTTAACAAGCCTCTGGCCGTCATGCAGTCGTGGATGATCAACGCCCTCCCCGCTCCCAGCGGGTACCACCCCACGATGGATATCTACGACAGCGCCCCACCCGGAGTCGGCAACGTCATCGATCCTTCCCTCTTCCGGGTTGGCGCACGCATCCGCTACGACGACAAAACCCCCGACCTCCGCGGCACGCTCGACGCCTACACCGGCCGCGACGCCATCATCCGTCGCACCGACCTTCTCACCCTCGGCCTCTCCCGGGTCGCGGCCCACTGCACGGAGTTTGTCGTCGAATGGTCGTGGGGCCAGACCTATCCCGCCGGCTCCAAAGACGAATACCAGCGCGATGTCTCCGGTCAGATGGTCTGGTACGGCCGCACCCTGCAGACCTACACCAACGGCGTCGCCGACATCAACACCTCGCAGACCGACCCCTCTCCCGACGTTTACCGCTACCAGCCGCTGTACAAGAACAGCCTCCTCGCCGGCAAGAACTTCTCGCCCCCTCTCTCTCCGGTCTTCGAGCCGTTCAAGGGCGATACATCGCTCTCTTCCAACGTTCAGAACTACCAGGTGAGGGACGCCCTCGTCCACGGCGTGCGCAAACGCAAGGACTCCGGCGGCGATCACAGCTCGCTCGTCTCCTACTTCGGCTACTACGACCCGTCCTTCATCCCGACGCCCAACACCAACGACCCGCCGGTCATGCCCTGGACCTGGCCCAAGATGATCCGCGTCTCGGTCACGCTCGCCGACGCCAACGACCCCTCCATCGAGCAGACTTTCCAGTACGTCTTCCCGCTCCCCGAGGGCCCGCGCCCCTGACAGGTCCGTTCGCCGCCCGGTCGAGCTTTTCCGGCGCCGCAGGAGTTCCACGTCATGAAACAGACCAACCCAGTGCGCCAGATCGCGAATCTCGCACGCGCCGCCGCCCGGGCCCGCCGGCGCGGCTCCTTCATCGTGCTCGTCGTCGGCACGCTCGCGATGCTCTCGATCATCATGATCGTGTACGTCGCCGTCGGCAACGCCGACAAGCGCATCAGCAGCGCCATCTCACGCCGCGATCGCACCGACGACGTCGTCACCGCGTTCCGCGACTACGCCGCCCAGATCATCGCCGATGACTCCGTCGTCCGCCTCCCCGATCCCAGCAATCTCGACGGCACCGGCGCCGCCGCCAACGTCCAGGGCGGCGATCTCTACATGCGCGAAGCCTGGGACGCCCCCTTCACATCCTGGATCGCCGACAGCACCAAGGCGCCGTCCACCACAATCCAGACCGATATCCCCCGTGTCTTCCGTCCATTCGGCATCGGCGACGACCCCTGGCTCGCTTCCACAACTCCCGTCTGGATCAACTTCAACCCCGGCGCGATCACCACAGCCCCCAAGGGCGCCGACAAAACCTTCCGCGACCGCTGCGACTGGCTGCACATCACCAACATCGCGCCCGACGGCCGCTTCGTCAACCTCTTCAACCTCCGCGACAACTTCGATGCCGCCCCCGGCACCGCGACCGGCCAGCTCAACGCCGATCTCTCCCTCACGAAGCACGACGGCACCGCGAGCAACCTCACCCCCCCCTGGGGCGCCGGAGGCGTCGCCCTCACGGTCGATAATCCCGCACTCTTCGACTCCTGGCAGGCCGGCGCCTTCCGGCCCGCGCGCGGCCCCTTCGGTCAGCTCACCCCCAACGACAAGACCTACCCGCCCTACCAGTGGGCCGACGCCGACGGCGACGGCTTCCTCGATTCACGCTGGTTCGAGATGACCGACGCCCGCGGCCAGTCCGGCGCAAACCCGCAGACCTACCGCTCGCTCCTGGGCGCCGACCCGTCCTTCCGCTGGTTCTTCGCCGCCCGCATCGTCGATCTTTCCGCGCTCATCAACGTCAATACCGCCGGCGATCAGAAGTTCAATGCCAATGTCGAGTTCGCCGGCTCTACTCCGGTCAAGCTCAGCGACAATTCCACCGGAAAGCCGATCGATCCCGTCCGCAAGGCCGACGTCATCGGCTGCTCACCCTCCGATGTCGACCTCCGCAAGCTCCTCCTCATGGCCGACTTTGAAGAGACGGTCAACAACGACACGACCGCCGGCCAGGTCCAGATCGACGACGCGAATTCCCTCGGCGTTTCGGTCGCCGGCAGGAAGTACTTCGGCGGATACAGCAACTTCAAGCAGCCCTCCGCCACCGGCCCGGTGATGCAGGACTACACCAAGTACGTCCCCAATCTCGCCGCGGCAACCCTCCAGCCCATCGCCGGCTACACCTCAATTACCGACCCCGGCCTCCAGCTCGGCGAAGGCGCCTACCGCGCCCTGCGCGGCGGGCTCGCCGCCGGCACCATGCCCGGCCGCTTCGCCAACTTCAGCGCCGACCCGCTCAAGACACAAGCCGTGACGTTCGCCACCATCCGCGATCGCCAGGATTTCTACAACGAGATCGGCGGACTCGCCGACCGTCCCGTCTTCGACGAAACCACAAGCAAGTTCAACTTCGGCACACGCATCCGCGTCGACAGCCTCGTCGAGCTTCTCACCTACCGCGGCGTCAACGACCCCTCGACCACCAGCAGCCTCGAGATGGCGATGGGGGCCCGCTTCCCCAGCACCTTCGCGACCACGCCCAAAGTCCCCGGCCCCGGCGAAGACGCTCCCATCCCCTACAGCCCTCTCCGCGACAACCGCTCGCTCGATTTGGAACGCGAAGGCCTCTCCATCATCGACGGCTCCGCCACGAGCGGCAGAGCCACCGACGCCGCCATGCTCAAGAGCTATGCCGACGTCCGCCAGTATCTCACCACCCACAGCGGCGCACGCCCGATCATCCCCGCCCTCGACGTCACGACCACCACGCCCCCCAACCTCGACTTCCCCACCGATCTGAACGCCTCCACCGACCTGGCCATCTACGTCGGCAACACCACCAGCAGCCCCCTGAGCGCCGCCAATCTCTTCAAGGGTTACGCCGCCGCCCTCGCCCCCGGCCTGGGCATCCAGCAGGCATGGCACCAGCCCGACGCGGGCTCCGTCGCCCGCTCGGTGCGCGGCCTCTTCTACGGCCACCAGGGCCCCGTGACCGCGCTGCTCGCGGCGGCACACATGACCGCCAACTTCGTCGCCGGCGCCCAGTCACCCAGCTCAACCACCCCGTCACACCTGCCCTTCACGCTCGTCTTCGACGAGAACAAGTACACCTATCAGCAGGCCAACTCGCTGCCGACGCAGACGCTCCAGTCCACCGACTGGAAGAAGTACTTCCCCTCATGGTGGACCGCCCCCTCGTACCGCCTGAACCTCGGCCGCGACCCCAAGTCCGACGAGACACGCGACCCCAACACGCCGCCAAAGCTCGCAACCGTGAGCGGCACCGACAAGTTCCCCGTGCCCGCGGTGAATGTATACGGGATGGGAGATCTCCATCCGTTCCTGGTGGACGTTGCAACTTTTACGGTCTTCCGGGACACAAATGCTTCCGGAATAGTCTCCGGCGCTCCCCAGCCGGATACGGAGGGTCTTGGTTATGCGCCCGGGCAGGCGAGGCCGCCCGAAATCACGATCAACGGGCACATCGACGATCCGGACAATCCCGATTTCATGTTCCGCGCGATCGCGTTCAAGCTGCACAACCCATACAGCTACTCGATCCCGCTTACTTCCTCATTCACAAAGGAAATGCACGCCACGACCGGCGGCTCGCAGTTCACCCCCAACACGCAGCTCTCCGAGATGATGTACGTGCGCGTGGGTACGGGCACCAACGCGAAGTTTTACGTTCTCGTGGAAGCGGAAGAAGAGGTTTCCTCGAATCACTTCACCGGCAACTACACGGTGAAGCCCGTTGTCATGCTGCCCGGTGAGACAATCGTTTTCTACGCGCTCAATCAGGATTCGCAGACCATCGTCAAGAAAAAGCTCGGACCGTCAAACACGGCGTACTCGTTCTCCGATCCCGAAAACTCTCTGGCACTGACCAACTGGCTCGACAAGCAGCTCGGCCCCAAGTCCGGCTCCTCGTTCCGCCGTGTGCAGGCCCTGCGTGTCGACGATGTGAAATTTGCAGACACGAACGCACTCACTCCCGCTCCCGCGACCTTCGCAAGCCCGACGTCCGGCGGCGTCCTCGTTCCCGCCGCCGATGCGGGCGACCAGGATCAGACCGTGATGCTCTGGCAGGCCGTTCGCGCCGACAGCGGCACCATCAACGATTCCTCAACCGCATCCGCCAACAACGTCCTGAACGACAGGCTTTGCGATCGTCTCCGTCTCGGCAGCGCCATCAATCTCGATTGGCGCATGTACGGGAAAAAAGCCGACTACAAGGTCTTCAGCCCATTTATGACTCTTTACGGACTGCTGGCAAACCCGGGTCGGACCGACACTCCGGGAGGGCCGGACCTCATCACGAAGTGGAGTTACTCGACCGCAAGCGGCACGGTTCAGTATCAGGAGTCCTATCAGTCGCGCGTGACCATCTGCTTCTCAGTTCACGCCGGGCGTCCCGGCGAAGCGGGCGGGACTCTCCTGCCCGGCCAGATCCCGGCTTGGGCGATCGACCCCAAGGACACGGACCCCATCACGTGGTATGAACCCGAATACGTCCCCGCACCCCCGGGTTCGGACCAAACCACCGCGCCCGCTCTGAGCCGCACACCCTGGCAGCACTTCTCCAAGAGCGACATTGACGCCGGAAAGGCCAAGCCACGATTTTCGGGCTGGACACCGCAGAGATGGGAAGCTCTTCCCGCAATTTACGAGTTCCTGCCCGTCAAGGCCGAGGCAAACACCCGGCCGATTCCGAAGAACACGCAGGGCGAAGAACTCAAGGACATCCGCCGCGAAATCGGCGCCAACCGCAACGGCTATCGGGGCTTCACATCCGGCACGCTCGAGCCGGATTTGGTCAGCCAGCTCCGCCCCTCCGATCTCCTGAACGTCATGGCGATCGGATCCACGCAGGCCCCCGTCGATGCCACGGGCAGCCCCATCTCCGACCTCAACAAGCAGTGGACCACAACCGCCGAAGCGCTCGCGATCGGTCTGGGCTATTCATCCAAGCCGCCCAACCGCGACGACTGGACCAACATCAGCTCGAAGTTCGGCCCTCTTGATTACTACTACTTCGACACCATCTCCACCGCCGCGCCCGTCCCCTCGCTCTTTGATTCGGGCTACCTCAAGACCGACGACTTTGTCCCCGTCCGCTTCGAGACCGGCAGCGACACCAAGGCCTACACCGCCGGCACCGGCGTCCCCTTCGCCGCCAACGTCCTTTCCATGTTCACCATCCGCCCGCAGACCGGCGGCAGCACCACCATCGCCACCCCCGGCCTCATCAACATCAACACCGCGCCTCAGGCCGTCCTGCGCACCCTCCCCTTCACATTCCCCTCCAAAGACCCGCTCACCCAGAAAGTCCTCTGGCCCGACGCCGGCTCCAGCTTCGACCAGGACACCGAGGCCAAGAAGTCCGACATCGCCGCCACCATCGAGGCCTACCGCGACAAGATCGCCGTCGAATTAAGGCCCACCGCCAAGAACGTCAACCCGGCCATCCAGACCTGGTTCGCCGGCTTCTTCGATCGCGAAGCAAAGCCCCTCTACCAGAAGGACGCGCAGCTTCCCCCCAACAACAACCATCGCAACCCCTACCCCACAGCGCTCACCCAGGAAACCGGCGGCAGGTACTGGTCCACCGGCATCCCCTTCATCCGCGAAGAGCCCGGCTTCCGCTCCGTCGGCGAACTCCTCGCCGCACGCAACGTCAGTGTCGACACCACCGGCAAGATCGTCGCCGGCAGCACGCTCCACCCCTCCAACATCGATTTCATGGGCTACCGCGATCCGGCCAATCCGACCAACATGCTCGGAACCGACAACATCGTCGAGCAGGAACTCGACGCGACCGATCCCCAGAAGCCGACGTTCAAGGACATCAAGCCGCTCCGCTTCGGACGCACCTACCAGGACAAGCTCAAGGTCCTCTCCGGCCTCCTCGGGAGCGTCTCCGTCCGGAGCGACACCTACGCCGTCTGGTTCGTCGTGCGGGGGTACCAGAGGTCCGACTGCGAAGGCCTCCTCGACAAGCAGCCCATGGTGCCCACCATCGAACGCCGCTTCCTCATGATCCTCGACCGGTCCAACGTCACCAAGATCGGCCAGAAGCCCCGCATCCTCGCCTTCGTGGAAGTCCCGCTCTAAGCAAAAAGTCACAACCCCCAACCAGCGCCGGCCCCCAAAGGCCGGCGTTTCTCTTTGATGCCCGCCGCACAAGCCCACCAGACATCCCGACCCCCGTTGCCCCTCTAAACTTCCCCACACTTCAGGGTGTAGCTCAGCTTGGTAGAGCGTGTGGTTTGGGTCCACAAGGTCGCAGGTTCGAATCCTGTCACCCTGATTCTCGCAAAAACCCTCGGAAACAAAAGGTTTACTCGCGAGGCCTTCTTGAGAGTTTGAACTTCTGATTGATCGGCGGTCTCTGTGGGCCAATACTTGCACCATGACGCAAGTACGCAAACGAAGGCCGCCGGCGACCCCCAAACAGGCCGCGGGGTATTGCGGCCCTGTGGATGACTCGCTGGACCCCGTGCTGTTCAAGGCGCTTTCTGACCCGACCCGCAAGTCTCTGATTGCGTGCATCGCCAAGTGCGGGCGCGGGTGTTCCGTTGGCGAGGTCGCCGAGTGCTGCTCCGTGGACTTCTCCGTGGTGTCTCGGCACCTTGCCCTGCTGGCACGCTCTGGAGTGCTGGAGGCCAAGAAGGAAGGCCGCACCATGTACTACCGCGTGCGGTACGCGGAGCTTTGCCGCTCACTCCGTTCGCTCGCCGACGCACTGGAGGAGTGCTGCCCGCAGGCGGGGGCAAAGGGAGGAGCGTGCAGCAATGGCAAGTGCTGCTAATCGCCCCCGCGTCCTGTTCCTGTGTACCGGGAACTCGTGCCGCAGCCAGATGGCCGAGGGGTGGGCCAGGAAGCTCAAGGCTGCCGAGATCGATGCGTACTCCGCCGGCACCGATCCGCATGGGCTGAATCCGCTAGCGATCAAAGCGATGGCCGAGGCTGGCGTGGACATTTCCCGCCACACATCCAAGAGACCGGAGGACATCGGGCTCCCGTTTGACGTTGTGGTAACGGTGTGCGATTCGGCACACGAGTCATGTCCCATCCTCCCGGGCGCTCGCATCGTGCACGTCGGGTTTGACGACCCGCCGCGGCTGGCGAAGGCCGCCAAGACCGAAGAAGAGGCAATGGTCCACTACCGCCGCGTCCGAGACGAAATCCGTTCGTTTATCGAAAAGCTCCCGGGTGCGATCGCCCAGCCCGGCTCCACTCCTCAAGTCACAGGAGCATCCCGATGACCACTCCACAGAATCGATCTTGCTGCGGGCCTGACTGCTGCAGCGACGCACCCGTCACAACCCAGGTGGTGGACCACGATGACCTTCGCGGCCAGGTCCGCGAGGGCTATGCCAAGATCGCCAAGAGCGGATCATGGTCCGCCGCCCAAGCCGCACCCAAAGTTCAGTCCCGTTGCTGCGGTGGATCGTCTGGAGGCGGATGCTGCGGTCCTGCGACTCTGTCACCAGAGCAGTTGGTCGCGGCGATCGGCTACTCGCAGGGCGAACTGGCCGCTACCCCTGACGGATCCAATATGGGTTTGTCGTGCGGCAACCCGACCGCGATCGCGTCGCTCAAGCCCGGCGAGGTTGTGCTGGACCTTGGCGCGGGAGGCGGGTTCGACTGTTTCGTCGCCGGGCCCAAGGTCGGAGCGACGGGCCGAGTGATCGGCGTCGACATGACACCGGACATGGTGAGCAAGGCCCGCCGCAACGTGACGGCTTACACGAAGCAGAGCAACTTGAGCAACGTCGAGTTCCGGCTTGGGGAGATCGAGAATCTTCCCGTCGCCGACGCGAGCGTCGACGTGGTGATTTCAAACTGCGTCCTCAACCTGTCGCCGGACAAGCCGCAGGTGTGGCGGGAGATCGCCCGCGTGCTCAAGCCCGGCGGACGCGTGGCTGTTTCGGACTTGGCGCTCTTTCGTCCTCTCCCTGACTCGGTGAAAGCCGACGTTGAAGCCCTCGTCGGCTGCGTTGCCGGTGCGGTGCTCGTGGAAGAGACGCGGACGATGGCCGCGGCCGCGGGCCTCTCCGACATCGTGCTGACTCCTAAGCCGCAGTACATCGATGCCATGACCGATTGGCAGGATCCGCTTTACCGCAAGATCATCGAGAGCCTGCCGAACGGTTCCAAGCCGAGCGACTACATCACGAGCCTGGACGTTTCGGCGGTGAAGCGGTGAACCGATTGCTTGCGGAAGCATTGGGGACGTTCTGTCTCGTGTTCGCCGGCACGGGCGCCATCATCGTCGACCAGACGACCGGAGGGACCGTCACCCACGTCGGCGTGGCGGTCACGTTCGGGCTTGTGGTCATGGCGATGATCTACGCCTTCGGCGACGTGTCGGGCGCTCACCTCAATCCGGCCGTAACGGTGGGGTTCGCAGTATCCCGCCGCTTCGCGGCACGAGATGTTCCTGGGTATGTTGCCGCCCAGGTCGTTGGAGCATTCGCGGCGTCTGGGTTGCTCCGAATGCTCTTTCCTGCCAACGAGAGACTGGGGGCCACGCTCCCGGCCGGTGCCGCGTGGCAATCGTTCGTGTTGGAGGTGGTGCTCACCTTCATCCTCATGCTTGTGATCCTCTCTGTCTCGTCCGGACCGAAAGAGCGAGGGATCATGGCCGGCATTGCGGTCGGTGGAGTGGTGGGACTGGAGGCCATGTTCGCCGGACCGATTTGCGGGGCGTCGATGAACCCCGCTCGATCCTTCGCTCCGGCCGTCGTGTCCGGCCACGTTTCGGAAGTCTGGGTCTACCTTGTTGCCCCGGTAGCGGGAGCCGCCCTCGCAGTCCCGTGCGGTGCAGTGCTCGGGTGGGGGGCAAACCGAACAGCTACCGCCGCGGCGTGAGCAGAACCCTCATGGCAGGCTTCCAGCCCCGTACCCGATCCACAAAAAGTTCTATTGGCGTACGGTCACCCTGATTTTCAGGCCGAATCAGCTTCCATCGACCGGCGCCTCAGCGCCCGATCTTCCGGCCCGCCGCTCCGCGCTCCTCAAAGCCGCAGCGGCACAAGCGCCCGCAGCCGAGGCTCGCGCAGATATACCGACAACCAAGCAAACACACCGAGCAGCGCCGGCGGCACAAACATGTCGCCGACCCGGACATGCGTCGCGATCGCCCCTCCCAGATACCCAGTCACGAGGATCGCTCCCAGCACCGTCGTCCGGGGAATCAGGAAAATCACCGCGCACGCAAGTTCGGTCACGCCAATCACACGCGCAACACCGAGCGGCCACCCGAACTTGTCCACCCATTGCTCCGTGAAGAACTTCTCAGCCGAAAACTTCATGCTGGCGCTGAACATCAGCATGCCCGAAATCAGCACCACCAGCGCCCACCCGGCCACGGTCATCCAACGCCTTTGTCCCGGCATACGTGTCTCCAGAAGCTCCGAAGAGCTCAGTTTCCATCGGCCTTTTACCGAGAATCCGTGCAGCACAGCCGGCCTCCGCGACTCTCCGGCCACGCAGCCGATCTGGTAAGCTCACACAATGACCACCGGCAGCCTCACGATCCAGCGGCTCCTCGGCTCCATGAAAAAGCTCGACGCCTCCGATCTGCACATCAAGGTCGGAATCCCGCCCACCTACCGCATCGGCGGCGTGCTCCGCGCCATCGACTCGCCGCCCATCTCCGAGGACGAGGCCGACCATCTGCTCGACCCGATCATGTCGCCCGCACAGAAAGAAAAATTCGACGCGAGCGGCAACCTCGACTTCTCCACCAGCCTCCCCGACGGCGACCGTTTCCGCGTCAACGTCTTCCGCGCCGGCGCCCACACCCACGCCGCCATCCGCCGCGTCAAGGCCGAAATCCCGAGCTACGAACAGCTCAATCTCCCCGCGATCTACTCCAAAATCGTGAGCGAATCCTCGGACGGGCTCGTGCTTGTCGTCGGCGTTACCGGCTCGGGCAAATCCAGCACGCTCGCCGCCATGGTCGAGCAGATCAACCAGACCCGCGCCGAGAACATCATCACCATCGAAGACCCCGTCGAATACCGCATCGTCCCCAAGAAATCGATCATCAGCCAGCGCGAGATCGGGATCGACGTCAACGACTATCCCACCGCGCTGCGGTACGTCGTGCGTGAAGACCCCGATGTTGTGATGATCGGAGAACTGCGCGATCACGCCACCGTCCTCGCCGCCATCCAGGCCGCCGAGACCGGGCACCTGGTCTTCGGCTCCATGCACACCGCCGACACCATGCAGGCGTTCAGCCGCATGCTCGAGTTCTTCCCGCCCTCCGAGCGTGCCTTCATCCGCACCGCCATCGGCAACACGCTCCGCGCCATCTGCGCGCAAAAGCTGCTCCCCGCTCTCGAGGGCTTCAACAACGCCGTCGTCCCCGCCACCGAGGTTCTTCTGGGCACCTCGCTCGTGAAAGAGAAAATCCGCGAGGGCGAAGACAACGACCTCCCCGCCCTGATCAACTCCAACACCGGGCAGGACCCCGGCGAGGGCATGCACTCTTTCACGCTTTCCCTCGCCCACCTCATCAAGAAGGAAGCGATCAGCCGCGCCACCGGCATGGACCATTCACCCAACCGCGAAGCGCTCGATTCCATCCTCAAGGGAGTCGAGGTGAAGGCTTCCACACTCGTCTCGCGCATCAAAAAGCCCGGCGCCTGATCGGTCTTCCTCGCACGCCGAACTATGCTCCCCGCATGATCTCGGGCTGGCTGGGAATCACGTTCTTCTCGCTCGAAGCGGTGATCCGGGCGTTCCTCATGCTCCGCGTCATCATGCGCGGGCTCAAGCCCTCGGTCACGCTCTCCTGGATCATCATCCTCTTCTTCTTCCCCGTCGTCGGCCCGCTCCTCTACCTGATCCTCGGAGAAAACCGTCTCGCCACGAGGCGAGCACTCCGCTTCGAAAACCGCACCCGCAACTTCAACGAAGAAATCGAAGAACGCTGGCGCCGCAAAAACCTCGAGTGGAACGCCGACGACGAGTGCTACGCCGTGCTCGCAAAGCTCGGCACCACCCTCGGAGGCATGCCCCCGCTCAAAGGCAATTCCCTCGAACTCATGGACGACGCCAACCTCGTCCTCGACAAACTCAAAGCCGACATCGAAAACGCAAAGCATCACTGCCATCTTCTCTACTACATCTGGATGGCCCAGGGCCGCGGCAAGGAAATCGGCGAAGCCCTCATCGCCGCCGCAAACCGCGGCGTCCAGTGCCGCGTGCTCGTCGATTGGGTCGGCGCCAAATCGTTCATCGGCTGCGACGAGTTCTGCCGCATGCGCCAAGCCGGCGTCCAGGTGGTGGGGGCCCTCCCCGCCGGCTTCCTGCGCATGCTCTTCTCCCGCATCGACCTCCGCAATCACCGCAAAATAAGCGTCATCGACGGCACCATCGCCTACTGCGGCAGCCAGAACCTCACCGACAAAACCTTCCGCAACAAAAGACGCAAAAAAGTCGGCCCCTGGATCGATACCACCGTCCGCATCACCGGCCCCGCCGTCCAGGCCCTCCAGACCGTCTTTCTCCGCGACTGGGCCGCCGAAACCGAGGAAAAACTCTCAGACCCTGAAAAGTTCTATCCCACCGCCGCGAAGACCGGCCCTTCCATCGTCCACGTCGTCCCCTCAGGCCCCGGCCCCCAGCCCGACGCGATCCGCCAGGCGCTTCTCGCCGCCGTCTTCGGCGCCCGCGAGGAAATCGTCATGGTCACGCCCTACTTCGTGCCGGACGAGTCCATGAAGGCCGCCCTTATCAACGCCGCCCTTCGCGGCGTCTCCGTCACGCTCATCCTCCCCGACACGCTCGACGCTCGGCTCGTCGAGGCCGCCAGCCGCGCCCAGTTTTCCGACCTCCTCGAGAACGGCGTCCGCATCGCGCTCCACCCCGAGGGCCTCCTGCACGCCAAAACCGCCACGATCGACCGCAAGCTCGGCATGCTCGGCTCCGCCAACCTCGACATGCGCTCCTTCTGGCTCAACTTCGAAATCACGCTCTTCGTCTACGACGGCGATTTCACCGACGAACTGCGAAAGCAGCAGCGCAAATACCTCCGCGAGTCCATCGAGATCTCCCCGCAGGCGTGGCGCACACGCTCCTTCGCCGCCCGCTTCGCCGACAACATCGCTCTGCTCGCCGGGCCCCTGCTCTAAGCACCGCTTACAGAGACCCGGCAAGAGAGCCTCCCCATGCGGAATTCATGCAGGCCTTAGCTCATGCGCGGATAAGCTCTTGAGAGACGTGCATTCATACGGCGGCAGATCCGTTGCGCTGAGCGACCTTCCCCATGCCGGACGGGCCGCTGCCACTCCCCCCAAGGACGCCTCCAACCAGTTCATCAGCTCGCTGATCGTCGACAGCGATCTCAGGATCCGGTCTTTCACCGCCGGCGCCAGGGAGGCGCTCCGCATCATCGATCTCGACGCCGGCACTCCCGTCACGCAGCTCGCCACGCCCTTCATCGAAAGCAGCCTCATCCCCGAGATCCATTCCGTCCTGCGGACCGGCGTTCCCCTCCGCCGCCGCATCCGCATCTCCGATTCAAACGCCCTCTACGAACTCCAGATCCTCCCCTTCGAATCCGGAACACCCGAACGCACAACCGTCGCGATTCTCTTCCAGGATGTCACCCAGCGCGTCGCGCTCGAGGAACCCGTCGCCCGGCTGGCGGCAATCGTCGAATCATCCGACGATGCGATCGTCAGCAAAGACCTCGACGGCGTCATCATGACCTGGAATGCCGGCGCCGAGCGCATCTTCGGCTACTCCGCAGCCGAGGCCATCGGCCGCCACATCTCCCTCATCATCCCAAAAGACCGGCTCCAGGAAGAGGCCGCCATCATCCGCCAGCTCCGCGCCGGCCAGCGGGTCGACCACTTCGAGACCGTTCGCATCCGCAAATCCGGCTCCCCCATACACGTCTCGCTCTCGATATCGCCCATCCACGACCAGTCCGGCGCCATCATCGGCGCCTCCAAGATCGCCCGCGATATCTCCCAGCACAAGGCCGCCGAAGAGCATCAGCGCATCCTCCTCGCCGAACTCGACCATCGCGTCAAAAACATGCTCGCCGTCGTTGTCTCGCTGGCCACCCAGACCATCGCCAGCAGCACCACGCTCGAAGATTTCGGCCCCGCCTTCGAAGGCCGGATCCAGGCTCTCTCCCGGGCCCATCGCCTCCTCAGCGATGCTCGTTGGAAAGGCTCCACCATCGATGCGCTGGTCAACCAGGTCGTGCTCCCGTTCTGCCGCGACCGTTCGCAGTGCAGCTCCGGCACAGCGGGCGCCCTTCTCCCGGCACGCGTCGCACTCTCGCTCGCCCTCGTGCTCCACGAACTCGCCACCAACGCCGCAAAGTACGGCGCACTCTCGACCGCTTCCGGGAAAGTCTCCATCTCCTGGACAACGGAGCTTCTCGGCACCTCCCGCGTGCTCCGATGCGAGTGGGCCGAGTCCGCCGGCCCCGCCGTCTCCCCGCCGACGCGTGCCGGCTTCGGCACCACCCTCATCCAGCGATGCATCGAGTACGAATTCCGCGGGAAAGTCCGCCTGGACTATCAGCCCGGCGGCCTGCGCTGCTCGCTCGAAATGTTCTGGCCCATCGAATCGGGCGAGAATCTCTCATGACCCACGCCGCGCCAACTCCGACCGCGCTCGCAGGCCTGCGGATTTTCGTCGCAGAGGACACCGCGCTCGTCGCAGAAACGATCGCTCTCTTCCTCCGCAGACTCGGCTGCGTTCTCGTGGGACCCTACCCCACCCTGCAGACCGCACTCGACGCCGCCCGGGTCTGCTCCGACCTCAACGCCGCGCTTCTCGACATCAATCTCGACGGCGAATTCGCCTTCCCCATCGCCGACGAGCTCTCCGCCCGCGCCGTGCCCGTGATCTTCCTCACCGGCTACGCCGCCGCCTCTCTCCCCTCACCCTATCGCGATTTCCCCCTCCTCGAAAAACCCTTCTCAAGCACCGAACTCCAGGGCGCTCTCTCCCGCCTTCAGAACGTCGCCCACTCCCGTCTCCCCGGAAACCTGAAATAGGTTGAGCTGTCCCCCGGCGTGCTTGGGCGGCAAAAACGCCCTCTCGTCAAGAGCCCACCGCCCTTTGTCCAGCCCAAACCTTCTCGAAAAAACCCGGAACGTCTGCGCAATCTGCTCCGCGAGCGGCCCCGCCCCACGCTGCCGCACAAAGGGCCGCGAGTCATACAGCGAGCCCCCGTGCATCTCCCGCACAAAGCTCTCAACTTTCGCCGCCCTGTCCGGAAAATGCCGCTGCAGCCATTCCAGAAACAACGCCTTGATCTGATACGGCAGACGCAGCATCACCCAGCCGCCACCCCGCGCCCCCGCATCCGCCGCGGCCTCCAGCAGCGCCGGAATCTCCCGGTCGTTGATCCCCGGCACGATCGGAGCCGTCAGAACCATCACCGGTATCCCCGCCGCCGACAGCTCGCGAATCGTCCGGAGCCTCTCCCTCGGACTCGAAGCCCTCGGCTCCATCTTCGATGCAAGCTCGCCGTCCAGAGTCGTCAGGCTGATCGCAACTCCCGCCGCCCGATGCTCATGAAGCCGCTTCAGCAAGTCAAGATCGCGCAGCACAAGCCGGCTCTTGGTCACAATTCCCACCGCCTGCCTGCACTCCACCATGACCTCAAGACACCGCCTCGTAATCCGCAGTTCGCGCTCGGCGGGCTGATAACAGTCCGTCACTCCCGACATCGAGATCGCCTCGCCCTTCCATCCCGGCTTCGCAAGTTCCTCCCGCAGCAGTTCCGGCGCATCGTGCTTGGCCATCAGGACGGTCTCAAAGTCCAGCCCGCTCGAAAGTCCCAGATATTCATGCCCCGGCCGCGCGTAACAGTAAATACACCCGTGCTCACACCCGCGGTAAGGGTTGAGAGTCCACTTCATCGAGAGGTCGGGCGAATCAACCTTGTTCAGGATCGACCGCGTCGTGTCCGGCAGAATCCTCGTCCCAACCTGCACACCTTCGGGCCGCTCCATCGCCCTCTCATCCAGATGCTCGCCAAGCACGTGCAGCCGCACATCTTCAAACCTGTTCCCCGGATTGAGCCCCGCCCCCCGGCCGCGCACCTTCCCCTGCGTGAGCCCATCGCGTCGCTCAAATCCCGCCTCTTCCATATCCAAGCATAAACCAAACAGAATGAACGGTCAATGAGAGGGTATGAAAATCACTCTCACGCCCGCACCGTGACAATCTCGCCGACCCCCGCCGTCACGATCCGCTTCTTCTCCGCTCCCGCCGCCTTTTCCAGCCGCGACATCGGTTCACCCAGCGGCTCATCCCCAAGCTCAAACGTCGAATGGTGCACCGGCAGCAGCCGCGTTCCCCCAAACGCTCTGAACATCGCCCACACCTGCTCCGGCGTCGCGTGAGCCTGTTCCCACGGCTCATACGACCCGATCCCGAAGATCGCCAGGTCCACCCCCGACAGCGAATCAAACGCATCGGTCAACGCCGTATCGCCCGCAAACAGCACCTTCTGCGGCTCGCGCTGCAGCACATAACTGTTGTATCCGCGATGGCGATCCCACGCCGTCCGCGCGCCCCAGTGCTTGGGCTTGAACGCCTCAATCCGCAGATTCTCCAGAATCGCCGTCTGATGCCATCCCATCTCGATCACATCCGCAAACCCCTTCGGAATCAGCCGCCGCGACGACCGCGATGTCACCACCAGCGTCGACGGCGATCGCAGCCGCAGCAGCGTTGGACGATCCAGATGATCAAAGTGCGGATGACTGATCAGTATCACATCGATCGGCGGCAGATGCCCCGTATTCAGCGGCGGATCCCCGATCCGCTTCAGACCCACAGTCCGCTTCCCGATCTTCACGCCGATCCGTCTCGAAAAAACCGGATCCGTCAGAATATTCAGGTTTCCCAGCCGCAACAGCACCGTGCAATGACCCAGCCAGCACGCGACAATGTCATCCCCCGCCCGGTCGCACGCCCGCGCCCACGCCTCCGCAAAGTCCGCCGGGCTCGGCGTGTGATCGTGAAAGTGCGCCAGGTCCGACAGCTGCCGGGCATACCGACGCACCCCCGATTTGACGATGCCGGCCCAGAATTCCAGCTTGGATTTGCTCTGCCTGCTCAGTCGCACCATAAACAGTAGCGGCGGGCCCGCCGTTGTACGCGGACGCTGTCGTTGCTTAACCTTCTTTCATGGAGTCGGTTGTCACCATCGGCAATTTCGACGGCGTGCACGCCGGCCACCGGGAACTGGTCCGCCGCGCGCGGGCCCGCGCCGACTCCTCCAGCGCCCGCGTCGTCGCCCTCGTCTTCGACCCGCACCCTTCCACCCGTCTCCGCCCCGATCAGGCGCCCGCGCGGCTCACGACCTTCGACCGCCGCGCCCAGCTCCTCGCCGAAGCCGGCGTCGATGAGATCGTCCGCCTCGACCCCTCCGACGCCCTGCTCTCCATGACCCCCGACGAATTCGTCGCCTCCGTCGTGCGCGAGCGTCATCCCGTCGCCATCGTTGAAGGCCCCGACTTCAATTACGGCAAGGGCCGGGCAGGCTCCATCCACACCCTGATCGAAGAAGGCCGCCGAATGGGCTTCGCCGTCGAGATCGTCCAGCCCGTCGAAGCCGAAATCTCCGACGAATCAACCGTCCGCGTCAGCAGCACGCTCATCCGACACCTGATCTCCGCCGGCCGCGTGCGCGACGCCGCCCTCCTCCTGCGCCGCAATCACGAAATCGGCGGCGTCGTGACCCCGGGCGACAAGCGCGGCCGCACCATCGGCTTCCCGACCGCCAACATCGTCCAGCAATCTCCCCCCGTCCTCCTCCCCGCGCAAGGCGTCTACGCCGCCCACGCAAAGCTCCCCGACGGCCGCCGTCTCCCCGCCGCCGTCAACATCGGCGCCCGGCCCACCTTCGATGCGCCCGAGCCCCGCATCGAGGTCCACATCATCGACCCCGCCTCCATGTCCCCCGCCCGCGCCATCCCCGACTACGGCTGGCACTGCACCATCGAAATCGCCGCATTCGTCCGCGACACCGTGCGATTCGACGGCATCGACTCTCTCCGCGCACAGCTCGAACGTGACCGCGCCGCCGCCGTCCGTCTTCTCGATTTCAGCCCGGGCCCGCCGATGCCCGATCACCATGCGGCAACAATCGCACCAGGCGCGGCAGTTCCCGCCCGCTCTTAAAGGACGTTGGCATGACGAGCGGACATGGTTCAGGATCGGGCGCCTCACACGCCCCGCGCAGCGCCGCAAAGGACAAGTGGGGGAGCACGACCGACCTGCCCTCCATCGCCCAGTGGCTCCGCACCAAGACGAAAGTCGTCGTCGTCACCCACGTCAAGCCCGACGGCGACGCCGTCGGTTCTTCCATCGCCCTCACGCGGGCACTCAACCTCTCCGGCGCAAGCGCCGGAACCGCCGTCAGCCTCCCTTCCCGCGCCCGAGCCTGGTACTTCGGACCCCGCCCTTCCTGGATCCGCCGCGTCGTCGGCGACACCCCATCCCTCTCGATCGAAAACGCTTCCGAGATCGAGCACGAACACGCCGACGCCGTCGTGATTGTCGACACCGGCTCGTGGGTGCAGGTCGAGATGGTCAAGCCCTGGCTCGCCCAACACACCGCCGACACCGCCGTGATCGATCACCACGCACAGGGCGATCCCGACATCGCCCCGCGCCGGGTCGTCGATACCACCAGCGCCGCCGCCGCCCAGATCGTCGCCGAGCTCTGCCGCATCCTTCTCAATAAGAAATCACTCGCCGATCTGCCCCGAGAAGTCGCCGAGCCTCTCTACCTCGGCCTCGCGACCGACACCGGCTGGTTCAAGCACAGCAACGTGACACCCGCGGTCCTCCGCGTCGCCTCCGAACTCCTCGCCGCCGGAGTCGATCACGCCGCCCTCTACGTCAACATCGAGCAGCGCGAGCGCCTCCCACGCCTCAAGCTCCTCGGCCGCGCCCTCGATTCTCTCAAGCTCTTCGACGAGAATCGCGTCGCGATCATGTCCATCACAAAGGCCGACTTCGCATCCACCGGCGCGCAGCCCGCCGATTCCGGCGGCTTCGCCGATCACTCCCAGACGCTCGAAACCGTCATGGTCACCGCCGTGCTCACCGAGGCCGACGCCGCCGAGTTCGGCATGCAGTCCAAGCCCGGCGAAAAGCTCACCAAGATCAGCCTCCGCAGCAAATCGGTCGCCGGCTCCGTCGACGTCAACGCCGTCGCCAAAGAGTTCGGCGGAGGCGGACACGTCCGCGCCGCCGGCGCCAAGGTCGCCCTCGGTCTCGACGAAACGAAAACCCGGCTCTTGGATGCGATCCGCCGGCACTGGGGAACCTGATTGAGACCGATCCGCCCCAACCGAGGAAAGGGTGAACCGCGAAAAGGCGACGGCGCCCGCGCAAACCCCCCCGGTCAGCCCGCGCCAGCCCCCGCCCGCCCCGCACGCGCACCGCAGCTTCCTCCGATGCGCCTCCAGACAACCACACTCTGGGAATATCCCAGCCAGCACTACCAGGGCGCCACCGGCGCCATGCAGGGCGACAAACGCTACATCGGCGCCAGCCCCTCCTGGGTCATCTGGCAGTGCCTCCAGCGCTACACCCGCCCCGGCGATATTGTGCTCGATCCCATGGTCGGCAGCGGCACCACGATCGATGTTGCAAACGACCTCGGCCGACGCGCCATCGGCATCGACCTCCAGCCCTCCCGCCCCGACATCCGCCAGGGAGACGCCCGCCGCATCGACCTCCCAAACGCCGGCGTCGACTTTGTCTTCATCGATCCGCCCTACTCAACCCACATCGACTACTCCGACAACCCCGCCTGCATCGGCAAGCTCGATGCACTCGGCCCCGACGCCGGCAGGGCCTACTACGACTCCATGCGCCAGGTCATCCGCGAAATCTCGCGCGTCTTAAAGCCCGCGAAGCACATGGCCCTCTACGTCAGCGATTCCTACAGCAAGCCCGGCCCCAACTCCCGGTCCACCGGCTTCGCGCCCATCGGTTTCGAGCTCTTCGCCATGATGCGGGAACGGTTCCTCCCCGTCGACATCATCGCCGTCGTGCGCCAGAACCAGAAGCTCCGCCAGGGAAATTGGCACAAAGCCGCGGAAGAAGGCAACTTCTTTCTGCGCGGCTTTAACTATCTCTTCATCATGCGCAAGGCCTAAGCGCTCGCGGTGCTGTTGATCCAGCCGCCCCCAAGCACCAGCGACGGATCCTCCAGCGAATAAAGCACGACCGCCTGCCCCGGCGCGACCGCCTCCTGCGCCGTATCGAAGACAACGCGGAACGCCCCCGGCCGCCCCGACGGCGACGGCGAATCATCATCTTCCAGCCGCTCGACCCGCGCGGGGGCCGCCGGCGTGTTGTACCGGTACTTCGCCAGAACCCGCTCCGGAAGTTCCGACGTCAGCCAGTTCGCCTCCCGCGCCGTGCACGAAACACAGCAGAGCGCCTCCTTCGGGCCGACCGTCACCGTGTTGGTCCGCGAATCCTTGTTCACGACGTAAACCGGATACCCGAGCGCAAGGTGAAGACCACGACGCTGCCCGATCGTGAATCGGTGCTGCCCCGCATGCGTTCCGACCGTGCGCCCCCGCGTATCCACAAAGCTGCCCTCGCGCACCAGCTCAGGAGTCCGACGCTCCAGCAGCCCCGCGTAGTCGTTGTCCGGAACAAAGCAGATCTCCTGGCTGTCCGGCTTGTCAAAGACCGGAAGCCCCATCGACCGCGCAAGCTCCCGCACTTTCGGCTTCGCCAGCCCACCGATCGGCAGCAGCATGTGCCCAAGCCGCTCCCGCGGCGCCCCGAACAGAACGTACGACTGGTCCTTGTCCTCATCGACGCCCCGCAGCAGCGTCGGAAGCCCATCAGCACCGCGCCCGATCCGCGCATAGTGCCCGCTCGCCACGAACTCCGCCCCGATCTGCTTCGCGTATTCGTGCAGCTTCCCGAACTTCAGCCAGTCGTTGCACCGCACGCACGGATTCGGCGTCCGACCCGCCGCATACTCCGCCGAAAAGTAATCAATGATCCGCCCGAAATCCTTCTTGAAATTGCACACATAAAAACCCACGCCAAGCTGCGCCGCCACCGCACGCGCGTCCGCGGCATCATTGATCGAGCAGCACCCCTGGTGCCCGATCCGGATCGTCCGCCCGCCCCCGGGGTTCGGACACGCCGCCGCCTCCTCATACGGAATCAGTTCGTCCAGCGATTCACCCGGCGATCCCAGGCGCATGAAGCATCCCACGACTTCAAAGCCGTCCTGCTGCAACAACGCGGCGGCGACAGAGGAATCGACGCCGCCCGACATGGCGACGAGGACCTTGCGGGACACAAGCAAGGGTAGGAGCCAAACGCACAAACCACCGAGCACATCGGGCGCTCCCCGGGAAACGCCCGCCACGCTGCCACGCCCCCACAGGGTGCAAAGGCGCACCCGTGCGCACACCGGCGCGCCCTCTCCCGCCCTTTTCCCCCGCCAAACCAAAAAAATCTTTATCCCCGCCCCGGGCCCCAGTTAGCCCTCTTTCGTCCCATGCGCCAAAGACGT
>JAFEBO010000011.1 GCA_018242625.1 Planctomycetota bacterium | reverse complement strand
TCCCACCCAAAACGACCCCTCCCGCGCCAGCGCAGCAAAAAATCGCAACAAAGAACCCAGCAAGCAAGCCCGACACCCAAAGCCCAAGCTCCCCCGCAAAGCCCGATCGCTCTCCGCCCCGCATCTCCATCCCCGAACCCCTGCCGCCCTGATCGACTGCGCACGCGGCGGCAAATCACAACCGGAATACCATCGCTCATGGCAACGCTTCCCCGTGCACTCGTCATTCGCGCTCCCGGCACAAACTGTGACCAGGAGATGGTGCGGGCCTTCGCCCTCGCCGGCGCAAAGCCCGACCTGGTGCACCTCGATGCTCTCGTCACAGACCCCGGACGGATCGCCGAATTTCAACTCATCGGCTTCCCCGGCGGCTTTTCCTACGGCGACGACATCGCCTCCGGACGCGTCTTCGCCATGCGCTGCCGCGAACGTCTCTACCCCCAGCTCCGCGCCGCCGTCGAGCGTGGAGTCCCCATGATCGGCGCCTGCAACGGCTTCCAGGTGATGGTCCAGATCGGCCTGCTGCCCGGCGGCAGAAAGGACACCTGGGAACAGTCCGTCGCCCTCACCGACAACATCTCCGGACGATTCTGCGACCGCTGGGTCGGCATGCAGGCCGAGCCCGCGAGCCGCTGCATCTGGACACGCGGCATCGAAGAATCGATCAGCCCGGCCGATCGCGAGGACGTCTGGATGTTCCCCGTCGCCCACGGCGAAGGCCGCTTCATCTGCCGAGACAAAGAAGTGCTCAGCCATCTGGAATCCAGCGGACTCGTCGCCCTCCGCTACAGGGACAATTACAACGGCTCCGAAAACGCGATCGCCGGCATCTGCGACGAGTCCGGCCTGGTCTTCGGGCTCATGCCGCACCCCGAGCGCTATCTCGAGTGGACCCGCCATCCCTACTGGACGCGGCTCGATGACCGGATCAGACAGGGAGAAACGCCGGGGATGCGGATTTTCCTCAACGCAATGGAGTTTGTCACAGGCAGGAGTGCGGTGGGTTCTGCAGGATAACGGAGCAGGCAATGACTCAGCGCATGGATTACGCCAGGGCAGCACCGGAGATCTTCCGCGGCATGCTCGGCGTCGAAAAGGCCCTTCACTCCGGCGGCATCGAGCCCAGGCTTCTGCACATGATCAAACTGCGCGCCTCGCAGATAAACGGCTGCGCGTACTGCATGGACATGCACTGGAAGGATGCAAAGGCCGCTGGCGAGACGGAAGAACGGCTGTACATGCTGAACGCATGGCGTGAAAGTCCTTTGTACAGCGACCGCGAGCGTGCGGCAATGGCATGGGTCGAAGCCGTGACGAACATCACGGTCGGTCACGCGCCCGACGATCTGTACGAGGCGACCCGCGCCCAGTTTGATGAAAAGCAGATGGCCGAACTGACATGGGCGATCGCGTCGATCAATGCCTGGAATCGCATCGCGATTTCATTCCGCGCAACGCCGGGAATCTATCAGTCAACAAAGGCCTGATTCGTTTTCGCAGGAGGCGAGATGCCAAAGGTGTTTCCGTTCAAAGCAGTGAGTTACACGGGTGCGGCGGATGTTTCTCACCTCATCGCCCCGCCCTACGACGTGCTCGATCTCAAGGCCAAAGAGCGACTGCTCAAAGGCCACGCCGCCAACATCGCCGCGATCGACCTGCCGCACGTTCCCGCCAAAGAACTCGGTCCGCCCGAAACCTACCAGGCCGCCGGAGACAGGTACCGCGACTGGCTCGCCGCCGGAACGCTCAAGCGCCGCGAAAAACCGGCGATGTTCGCCTACCGCCAGACCTTCGACTTTGGCGGCGTGCCGACCCAGCGCTGCGGCATGGCCGCGACAGTCGAGGCCGTTCCCTTCGGCCCGCGGTCCGGCGGCGGGATCCTGCCCCACGAAGAGACCTTCAGCGGCCCCAAGGCCGATCGCCTCGC
The DNA here is from genome assembly GCA_018242625.1 of Planctomycetota bacterium. Taxonomy (GTDB): domain Bacteria; phylum Planctomycetota; class Phycisphaerae; order Phycisphaerales; family UBA1924; genus JAFEBO01. Next base: position 88,080 of record JAFEBO010000011.1, on the reverse strand, counting down.
GCTGATGAAAGCAACCCGCGCCCAGCTTTCCCCCGTCTTCGGACTCGTCCCCGACGACTCCGGCGCAGCCACCCGGCTGGTCCGCTCGGTCATGGCCTCCCGCAAGCCCGACCTGACCGCCCGCATGGACTTTGACAACGTGCTGCACGAAGTCTGGGCCATCGACGACGGGCCCACGATCGCCGCATACCAGCAGGCAATGGCCGGCGAAGACATCTTCATCGCCGACGGCCATCACCGCTACAACACCCAGCTCAATTACCTGAAGGACCTCGAAGCCGCAGGCCCCGTCGGCCCCGAGCATCCCGCCAGACGCTGCATGATGGTCCTCGTCGGCATGAGCGATCCCGGTCTGGTGATCGGTCCGACACACCGCGTGCTCGGCGGCATGCAAAGCTATTCGATCGACGCATTCCAGAAGGCCGCGGACCCATTCCTCAGGCTTGATCCCTTCCCCGGTGATCTGCACCAGCTCCACGCCGCCATGGCCAAATCCCAGGGAGTGGGGCGGCTGGCAATTTACGATTTCGCATCCAGGCGCGGCATGCTCGCCCGGCCCGCCTCAGACGACCCGCTCGCCGATCGCTTCGCCAAAAAGCCCGCGGAATGGCGCACCCTCGACGTCGCCATCGTGCAGCACCTCATCGTCGAGAAAATATGCGAGCCCGCCCTCAACGCAGGCCAGCCCGTGAGGTGGGCCTTCCCGCACTCGGTCGCCGAAGTCGACGAGATCGGGCGCGGCCACGAAACCGGCGCGGGGGGCGGCAAAGGCTTTGTGCCCCAGGTCGCCGTGCTCGTCCGTCCCACCCCGCTCGCCGCGGTTCGCGCCGTCAGCAAAGCAAACGAACTCATGCCCCAGAAGAGCACGTTCTTCTATCCCAAGCTCGGCACCGGCCTGTTCGTGAATCCCTTGGAGTAAGCCGCCGCGCCGCACCGGAATCAGGGGCAGAAGTAGTTGTTGTAAGCGTCGGCAAAGAGCACGAAATCCGTGTCGTCCGTCAGCGCGTCGCCGCTGATATCGCCCGCCATAGTCAGGAACGTGTTGTACGCCTCAGCAAACAGGACGAAATCCACGTCGTCAACAATCCCGTCGTTATTGAGATCCGCCGGACACGGGCCGGCAACCACCGAGAAGTTGTACGTCGCCGTGCCGCCCGCAACACCGTTGCCGCTCGGCAGGCTCGAGGAAAGGTTCGGATTCGCAAGCTCGCCGTCCAGCGCGACCGAGGCGGTCGAGGTCGCGCCCGAAACCTGGATCGTGTAGTCCGCCGGGCTGAGTTTGGACGCAAACTGCAGCGTGGCAGTGAGAGTCGTCGGGTTCCAGCCGAACGTGAAAGGAACGGGCGAGCCGCCCCCGGAACGGAAGACCTGGAAATTGCCCGCCGAGACGTTCATGGTGCTGCTGAATGTCACCGTCGCGCTCGAAGGCGCCGTCCGGAAATCCGGAGCAGCACCCGGCAGCGGAGAAGTCTCAAGCACAACCGGAGGCGCGCCCGCCGTGATGAACGTCTCAGAAGTCTTGCCGTAGTTCAGAACCCAGTTGCTCGGATCGAGCGAGATGCTCGTAACCGCCGCCGGCACCGCCCGCGTGAACCAGCTCGTCGCCGCCAGCGGCCGCACCCGGCTGGTCACCGCGCCCGCGCTCGTGTTCATCAGCATGTCGATCGGCGTCGTAAAGACCTGGTACGTCGGATTGGAGGACTGACGGATATGGAAGCGGCAGTAGTTCTTCCCGTTGACCACAAACGACTGGCTCCCGCTCACATACGTCGGAGCGCCGCCCGTGTAAACCCACTCGTTGAAGAACGAAGTCAAGTCCTGCCCGCTCACCGCCTCCGCCGTCGACTCGATCTGCGCCGTGCTGATCGCAGAGCCGGTGAAATTGCTCCGGATCGCGCCCAGGAAATTCCAGAACGTCGCATCCCCCATCTGCCCACGCATCATGTGCCAGACCCACGCGGCCTTGTTGTACACCAGGTCGCTGTCAAAGACCGCGTTCACGTTCGAAGTGTCATAGACGTAGACAGTGCCGCCCACCGCGGTGCTCGCGGGCTTGCGGGCGATCATCGCACTCTGGAGGGCGGCAGATCCCGTGGACCCCGTCTTCCGCTCCGCCCAGATCGCCTCGGTATACGTCGCCATCCCCTCGTTGAACCAGATGTCGTTCCAGTAGCGGCAAGTCACATTGTCGCCCCACCATTGATGCCCAAGCTCGTGCACCGTGATCGTGTCGCTGAAACTGTTCTGCCCCGTCATCGTCTGGTGCTCCATGCCCCCGCCGAACGGGAACATGTACATCCCGTACCCCTCGTTGGGGAACGGATAGACGCCGTACACGGGGAAGAGCGCATCAAACATCTGCGTCACCCGCTCCCACGCCGCGCGATTGCTCGCGGTATCGCTGGAGGGATAAAGGTAATAGCGGAAGGGGAACGAGACCGACGGCCCGCCGGGCGGGTTCCACGTGTAGTTGATGGAGTACGAGTTGTAGTTGGTCGCCCCGAAGCACGCCAGGTACGTCGCCATCGGGTAGTTGCTCTGCCAGCGCCAGCGCTTGCGCCCGTCGCCCAGCGTGTCAACGCCTTGGAACGATCCATTCGAAACTCCCACGAGATTGCTCGGGGTCGTCAGCGCGAGCTTCCACGTCGACATCTTGTCGATGTTGTCCCCCGGCTGAAGCACGTTGCCGTCCTTGCACGGGAACCACGTGCCCGCGTAGTAAGGCTCGCTCAGCGAAGCCACGACCGGCGTGCCGCTCTGCGTGGTGAAATTGATCGACCCAAGCCCGACGTTCACCGCCGTTCCGCTGTAGGAGATCTTTATGACAAGCGTTTCGCCGGCGTTGTACGCCCGGTCAAGCGTCAGCGTCCGCGAGTAGTTCCCGTTCGCCGGCGTCGCGGGAATCGCCACCGCGTTCCCGTTCACCGTCACGCTCGAAACGGTGTAGTTGTTCCGCAGCATGAACGTGAACTGCGTCAGGTTGTTCACCAGGCTCGTGAGCGTGATCGTGTTGCTGCCGGTAATGTTGCTCGACGTGGGCGTGATCGCGATGTCCAGATCGTTCGAAAGAACATCCGTGGCGCTCATCGCCTCGCGATCCTCAAACGGGTTGTACCCCGGGCCCATATCCGACGGCGCACGCCCCGCAAGGAACAGCCGCTTGAGCGCTTCGGCCTTCCCGCAGCCGTGCTCCAGCGGGGGCAGGCACAACTCGTCCTCCGTATGAACCCGGGCGGACTGTCCGAAAGCAAACGAGCAGGCGACCATGCCGGCAGCCACAGCCAGCCGGGTTGCAGGGCGGAACACGGATCGGGTCATCGAAGGAAACTCCCGGTGAAAAAGGGGCTCTGATTGGTATCGGTTAAACATACAGCGCACGGGCTGATAATGACAGAGGCTTTCTCAGCTCATCCGCAAGAAACTCGCCAAAGGTCCGCAGAACCGCCCCTCTTCTTGAACAAATCGGGGACTTGTGCCCGGTTACCGGGGCGGAGCGGGGGGGCCTTCCCGTCCCGGCCCGGACGGCTCGGAAGAATCGGCTTTCCCCCGGTTCGCTTCGATCGCCCGCTCCAGATTGGCCTTGAACTCGTCGCTCGCCCGCTCGAGGAACGGATGGTCGCTCAGCGCCTGCTCCTTCGCCGCCAGAAGCCACTGCTCGTACGAATCGTGCGGCACCACTCCTTCCATCTGGGCCACCAGCTTGCCGTCCCAGAGGATGATGGTCGCGGGAATCGAAAAGATCTTGAATTGCGCAGCGACGTCCTGATTCTCGTCAACATTGAGGTAAACAGGCACGAAGTCGCGGGAGATCTGCCGCTCGATCGAAGCCTCGGAAAGAACCGTCCGCTTCATGACCTGGCACGGCCCGCACCAGTCCGCCGTCGCAAAGAGGAACACCGGCCGATGCTCGGTCCGCGATCGCGCGATCGCGTCGGCCAGCGTGAAGCGGTCTTTGAACACCTCCGGCACCGGCGCAACCCCGGCCCCGGCAAGCCGGCCCAGGATCAGCAGGATCGCCGCAACCGTGGACGAAATGGCAAGGATTCGAAGAAACTTCATGGCTCGGAGAGATTAAGACGGAGGAGAAGAACGGAAGTCTGCCGTGGCAGGGTTGTACGCGGGGTCCAGCTGTTCAAGCAGCCTCTCTATGTACCGCCACGCATTCAGCGTGGTTCGGATCTGCTTGAGAGCCGCCGCAGTTGGTTCAGTTCCGAGCGATTCAAACAGCTTGCCCACCGCCCGGACGTATTCCGCACGCTGCTCCCGGGCCCAGCGGGTCCACCGGGCCCGCTCGCCCGGATCGTTCGATGCCAGCGCCGCCTCCGCCGCTTCTCGCGTCTCCATGATCTCCACCAGGAACCCGGGAGGCAGCGACTTGTCTTCTTCCTTCCCCGGCCCGCCCCGGAGCCGCAGCAGCAGGTCCGCCCGGGCCTCCGGGCTGTTCAGCGTCTCGCGGGCAAGGTTCAGCTCCGCCGCGGCCGCAGCGTCCTGCTCCGCCAGATCGGGGTGGATCGCCGCAACCCGGGCGAGATACGCCCGCTGGATCGCCGCCGGGTCGAGATCAAACCGCAGCGGAAGGCCGAGCGCCTGGAAGGGATTGAGAGCCATTGGAAAGGAAGTTTCCGATCGGGGTTCTACAGTGCTGTCATGGTGAAGCACCTGGGCATTGTTGGGGTGAGTCCGGAAGGAGCGGCGCTGTTTTATCGCCAGCTCTCCAGGGCGGCATCGCACGCCCTGCCTCCCCACGAGCAGCCGGCCCTCTCCCTGCACAACGAGCCCCTGTCTCAGTACATCGACGCCATCCGCAAGGACGACTGGCACCTCGTCGGAAGCCTCCTGCGGCGCTCGGCCGAGATGCTCGCCCGGTGCGGTGCTCGCGTCTGCATGACGCCCGACAACATCGTCCAGCACGGCGTCTATCTCGCCGAGGCGGGCTCGCCCATCCCCTGGATCACCATGGCCGACCTCGTGGCGGCGGCCGTTGAGAGCGACAAACGCAAAAAGGTCGGCATCATCGGGACCAAGCTGGTGACGATGGCCTCGACCTACCAGACCAAGCTCGGTCTCAAGGGAATCCAGGTGCTCGCCCCGGAAGAGCGCGAGATCGAACTCCTCGACGAGATCATCTTCGGCGAACTCATCTTCGGCACCGCCCGACCCGAGAGCCGCGCCGCCGTGAACGGTGTCATCGCCAGGCTCGCCCAGCGCGGCTGCGAAGGCGTCGTCGTCGCGTGCAGCGAATTGCCTCTCGTCCTGACGCAGGATTCCGCCCAGGTCCGTCTCTACGACGCCGTGGACATTCTCGCGGAGGGAGCGATGAAGTGGGCGATGGGCCGCTAGCAGCCGGCGCTCACCGCATCTTGGACTGTGTCAGCGTGTCCTTGGCCCATTCCCCGGCTTTCTTCACCGCGGCGTGCGCACTCGCCTTGTCCGGGAAATCCGCCAGGAAGAAGATCAGGTTCGTGTCGCCGATGCGGATCCGATCTCCGTCGTTCAGAACCACATCGGCAAGGATCTGCTTTTCGTTGATAAACACGCCGTTCGCGCTGCGATAGTCGCCCGCGACAAACGTCCTGGTCAACTCGTCAAACCGGATCTGCAGGTGCTTGCGCGAAACCCGCTCGTCCAGGACCTGGATCGTGCAGTCATCGTCGCGTCCGACCGAGGTGATGCCCTCAGCAAGTTTGTAGTTTTCACCGATCGCGGCGCCGTGAGAAATGACCAGTGATGCCATGTGCGGATTCCTCAAAGACCCCAGCGTATCGCCCGAGCGTCCGGCCGGAAAGGCCCGGGCGGACGGCGACGGGGGCGTCTACCCTACTCACGAAGCCGGAGTGGCGGAACTGGCAGACGCAGCGGATTCAAAATCCGCCGCCCTCAAAAGGCGTGTGGGTTCGACTCCCTCCTCCGGCATTTCCCCAGGGCCAGCGCGACGGTCAGCCGTCGGTGACCTCGCCCCGCAGGGTTTCGATGGCGTGCGGCAGGATGTCCAGGAGGGCTTCGAGCATCTCCCCGGCACCCCGCGGCGAGCCCGGCAATGTGATGATGAGCGTGCGGTTGCGAGTCCCGGAGATCCCCCGGGAGAGGTATGTCTTGGGCGTCTTGTCGTAGCAGCGGCGGCGGGCGAGTTCGAGGAGGCCGGGGTGTTCGCGTTCGATGACGCGTTTGGCGGCTTCGGGGGTGTTGTCGCGTGGGGCGAGGCCTGTGCCGCCGGTCGTGAGGATGAGGTCGATTTTCTGATCGGGGTGTGACCAGGCGATGAGCTGCGAGGCGATCGCTTCGGGGTCGTCCGGGACGATTTCGAAGGCGGCGATCCGGGCGGACAGGCGGGATGTGAGGATCGACCGAAGAGCGGGGCCGGAGAGATCCTCGCGTTCGGCACGGGAGCAGCGGTCGGAAACGGTGAGGACGGCGGCTCGGATCATGGTGGGAGGGTAGCGGAATGCTTGAGAAACGGGCCAAGCGGCACAAAATCGGATTTTCGCCTGCAAGAAAGGGGGAAGAAGCGGCAAGTCCATGCATGAAGACGCGCAACACCTCCACTTCGGCCCGTTCGATCCTTGAGTCGGCTTCCGGCGAGAATCTGCTGATGCTGGCGATTCTGTCTGGCCGCGGCGGGCGGGCTGATATTGAGAGCGTGCTGGAGCGTCGGGCGCTGGGTCTTGCGCGGGGCGAGCGTGCGCGGGCGCAGGGCAAGCGGCGTGCGACGGCGGCCTGATCATCGGGCGGCGGTGTAGTCGCCGCGTGTGCCGCCGGACTTTGCGAGCAGGCGTATAGAAGAGATGACCATGGAGCGGTCGATCGCCTTGCCCATGTCGTAGATGGTGAGCGCGGCGACGGATGCGGCGGTGAGGGCTTCCATCTCGACGCCGGTGCGGGCGGTCGCCCGGGCTGTTGCCTTGATGTGGACGCTATTGCCCTCGAGCGAGATGTCCACGTCGACCGAGTCGAGTGGCAGCGAGTGGCACAACGGGATGAGTTGGTCGGTGCGCTTGGCGGCCTGAATGCCCGCGAGGCGGGCTACTTCGAGGATGTTGCCTTTGGCGATTTTGTTCTCGCGAATGGCGGCGGCGAGCTCATTTGAAATCTGGACGATTGCTTCGGCGGTGGCGGCGCGGGCCGTGACGGGCTTGGAGCCGACATCGACCATTTTGGCGCGATTGGCTTCGTCGAGGTGAGAGAGTTTGTTCTTCTCGCTTGTCACTGGCGCATCGTACGGGTTTGGTCATTTACCACAAAGTCACAAAGGACACAAAGAGCACAAAGGGAAAGGCGAGGAAAGGAGAAGAGAGAGGGAAGAGAAAAGGGCGGAAGAAAGGGGATGGTGTCAGATGTGCCAGGGGTGGAAGGGCCAAGGGCCGGCATTGGCTTGGTTGGGCGGGATTTCTAAAAAGCCATCGGAGCGGGCGGAGGCGATGAGGTCGCCGCTGCCTTTGTTGTCGATCAGTTCGGCGCGGCCATCGGGCGTGAGCCGGACGATGCGGTGCCACCAGAGTGGGATGGTCTGGTTGTCGGGGTTCGCGATCAGGATGGCGGGCGGGGCGTGGCCGGGGCGGAGGCCGGCGAGATGTTCGAGGGCGGGCAGGGCGAAGCGGTGCGCGGTGACGAGAACGGAGACGGGATTGCCGGGGAGGCCGAGGATGAGCTGGCGGCGCGGGCCGACGGCGGCGAGGATTGGTTTGCCGGGGCGCTGCGGGACTTTGTGAAAAACGGTTTGAGCGCCGAGCTGCGCGAGGGCGGTGGGGACGAGATCGCGATGGCCCATGGAGACGCCGCCGGAGAGGATGAGGGCGTCGGAGCGGGAGAGAAGCTCGGATGCCGCGGCGAGGATCTGGCGCTGATCGTCGGGCGCGTGACGCATCTCGACGGAGTCCACGAAGGCGAGCGAAGAGAACAACGCGTGGAGCGCGGCGGAGTTGCCGTCGCGGAGCTGCCAAGGCTGCGGCGTAGCGGAAGGCGGAAGGACCTCGTCGCCGGTGCTGAGCACGCCGACGCGAAGTTTGCGGAACACTGCGGGGCTGTGGCGGCCGCACGAGGCGAGAGAGGATGCGACGGCGGGGGTGATGAGCGTGCCGGCGGGGACGATCTCGGTCCCTTGGCGCGCGTTCTCACCTTTTCTGCGGATCGAGCGGTTGGGTGGGAGCGAGGCGGCGAGGTTTGGAGCGAATGAAACGCTGTCGTCCGATGTGGTCGTGTCTTCGACCCGGATGACGCAGTCGGCGCCGAGGGGAATGGGTGCGCCGGTGACGATGCGGGCGGCTGACCCCGGGGCGAGAGAGATCGGGGGCGTGCCGATGAGAGCGTCGCCGCGGATGGGGAGAGGGCCGGGGAGATCGGCGAGGCGGAGCGCGAAGCCATCCATCACGCTGACGTCGATGGCGGGGGAGTCGCGGTCGGCGCGGAGGGGTTCGGAGAGGATCCTGCCGCGGGAGGAGTGGAGGGGGATTTGTTCGGCTGAGACGGAGCGGAGTTCGGCGCGGAGGGCGTCAAGTGCTTCGCCTGGTGTGGTGAACTTGAATGGTGAGGTGTGGTTGGCCATGACGGAAGGTCGGAGCGCCAGCCGTGCAGAGCCACCGTTGGTGGCAGAGCGTGGGTGGTGGCACGACACAATACACTCTGAGCATGCGTGTGAAGGTGCTGCTTTTTGGACGCGAGCGCGAGGTGCTTGGGCGAACGAGCCTGGAGCTTGAGGTGCCGGAGGGGATGCGGGCGGACGATCTCTTGGTCAGACTGGATCGGGAATGGCCGCAGGTGAAGGGGGCGAGGCTGGCTGTGAATCATGCCTTTGCGACGGGGGGGGAGGAGATTCGTCCGGCGGATGAACTGGCGCTGATCGGGATGGTGAGCGGCGGATGAGCGTCGGGGTGCACATTGTCGATGGGCCGATCGGGGCTGACCGGGCGGGGAGCGTCGGACCGGGCGTGGGGGCGCGGGTGGTGTTTGATGGGATTGTGCGCGGCGAGGAGAATGGGCGTGTGATCGATGCCCTTGAGTACGAGGCGTACGAGCCGATGGCGACGAAGGAATTGGAGCGGCTGTCGCGGGAGATGCTGGGGCGGCACGGGCTGGCGAAGATTGAAGTCTGGCACAGCCGCGGCAGGGTGGGTGTGGGCGAGGTTTCGTTCCGGCTGGTTGTGGAATCGGCGCACAGGAAGGAAGCGATTGCGGCGATGGATGAGTTCATCGACCGGATGAAGCGCGATGTGCCGATCTGGAAGCGTGCCGGGGTCGCGCGATGAGCTCTGAGTCGCTGATGGCGGCGCTGCTGTTTGTGATTGTGGGTTTTTTGTATTCGTCGGTCGGGCACGCGGGGGCTTCGGGGTATCTCGCGGTGATGGGGCTTTTGGGGATGTCGGCGGCGGCGATGAAGCCGACATCTCTGACGCTCAACATCGTGGTGGCGGTGATCGGAACGATTCAGTTCGTCAGTGCCGGGCATTTGCGGTGGCGGCTGTTCTGGCCGTTTGCGGTGATGTCGATCCCGATGGCGTATCTTGGGGGCGGGATCAAGCTGGCGCCGGAGGTGTATAAGCCGCTGATCGGCGCGGTGCTTCTCTTCAGCGCGTGGAGGTTGTGGGCGGGCTCGATGAAACGGGAGGAGCCCCAAACCGCGGCTCCGTCGTTGCCGGTGGCGCTTGGAGCGGGGGCGGCGCTGGGCTTTGCGGCGGGTCTGACGGGAACGGGGGGCGGGATTTTTCTGAGCCCGCTGCTTCTGCTCTGCCGCTGGGCGGGCCCGAAGGAGACTGCGGCGGTGAGCGTGCTGTTTATTCTGGTGAATTCTGTTTCCGGGTTGTATGGAGCGATGAAGAGCGGCCAGCATCCGCCGCCGGAAATATGGATGTGGTGCGTTGCCGCGGCGGCGGGAGGGCTGGCGGGTTCGCACCTGGGAGCGCGGCGGTTTGGCGGGAAGACCCTGCGAAGGCTGCTGGCGGTGGTGCTGGTGATCGCGGGGGCGGCGCTTGTGCGGGACGGCGTTCAGATCGTGCGTCAGCAGAGCGCTGGGACGAAGGCGGCGGGCTGAGAGGTTGTGCGGATCAGCCACCGATGGCGGACATGGGGCGGGCGGGCTGCTCGAAATCCGGCGAGGTGATTCCGTGGCCGGGCTGCTTGGTCCATGTTGAATCGATGAGGAACTGCTCGATGGTGGCGTTGTCGGCGCCGGAGCGGAGGAGCGCTCTGACGTCGAACTCCCGCAGGCTGAAGAGGCAAGGGCGGACTTTGCCGTCGGCCGTGATGCGGAGGCGGGAGCAGCGGCCGCAGAACGAGCGGGTGACCGGAGCGATGACTCCGATGCGTGCGGAGAGCTGGTCTTGTGATGGCGTGAAGCGGTAAAGCTCGGCGGTGTCGCTGGGGCGGTCGCGCTGCAGGGGGGTGAGCCGGCCTGCGGTCTGGAGAAGATGGAGGATTTCCTCGGCGGGGACGAGAAGGGCCGGGTTCCAGGCGTGGCCTGAATCCAGGGGCATGAACTCGATGAAACGCATTTCGAAGTTGTGCCGGGCGGCGAGAGAAGCCAGGAGTGGGACCTGGTCTTCGTTCCTGTCGCGGATGACAACGGCGTTGACCTTGATAGGGCCGAGGCCGGCATCGTGTGCCTCGCGCACGGCGCGGAGAACCGCGGCGGCGGATGAGCGGGAGCGGGTCATGGCGGCGAAGGTCTCTTCGCGGGCGCTGTCGAGGCTGAAGGTGAGCCGGGTGAGTCCGGAGGCTTTCCAGAGCCGGAGGCGAGAGGGCTCGATGAGCGAGCCGTTGGTGGTCATCGAGAGGTCATCAAAGTGGAGAGCGCCGAGGCGTTCGATGATCTCGTCGAGTTCGGGGCGGAGCGTGGGCTCGCCACCGGTGAGGCGGAGCCGCTCGACGCCGAGGGAGCGTGCGAGAGATGCGAGGCGCTCGAGTTCGTCGACGGAGAGGAGCTGCTCGCGCGGGAAGAACCGGACGTCGGGCTCCATGCAGTAGACGCAGCGGAAGTTGCAGCGGTCGGTGATGGAGAGGCGGAGATCGCGGATGGTCCGGCCGTGGGAGTCGCGGAGCGTGCGCGGGGCCGATTGGGGAGGCGGGGAGGAGAGGGCGGGGGCAACGCCTGCGCGCGGGGGGTCCGGATTTGAGGAGAGGATCCGGAGCGGGTGGGTGCGCGACATCGGGATGAGTTTAGTTCGAGGCCGCCGGCGGGGCGGCGCGGAAGAGTCGCGGCGGAGGCCGTGGTATTGTGCTGGTGTGAAAGACGACGCCTTTGCGTTAGTGAGCGAGCGGGTGGTGAGCGGGGGGCGTGTTGCGCCCGCGACGGTGATCGTGCGCGGGGAGAAGATCGCGGAGGTGCGGGCGGGGCGTGCGAAGGTTGAGGGGATGGGCGTGGTGGATGTGGGGGACCTGGTGGTGATGCCGGGCGTGGTGGATGTGCACGTGCATGTCAATGAGCCGGGGCGGACGGAGTGGGAGGGGTTTCGGACCGCGGGGCGTGCGGCGGTTGCGGGGGGAGTGACAACGATTGTGGTGATGCCGCTCAACTGCTCTCCGGTTGTGACCGGGGTTGAGGCGCTGATGGGAGAGGCGAGGGCGGCGGCGGGGGCGTGCGCGTGCGACTTTGGATTCTGGGGCGGGGTGGTGCCGGGGAATGCGGGTGAGCTGCGCCGGCTGTGGGAGGCGGGGGTGCTGGGGTTTAAGTGTTTTACTGTGCACTCGGGGATTGATGAGTTTCCGAACGTGACGAGGCGGGACCTGGAGGAGGCGATGCCGATCATCGCGTCGCTGGGCGAGGGGCGGGGATGCCTGCTCGCGCACGCGGAAGATCCGGGTGTGATCGAGGCGGCGCGGGCGGGGAGCGGGCTGGACCGGGAGCCGCGGAGCTATGCGGCGTGGCTGGGGTCGCGGCCGCCGGAATCGGAGACCCGGGCGGTGCGGATGCTGGCGGAGTTGTGCGGCGGCACGGGCTGCCGCACGCACATCGTGCATGTTTCGGTGGGCGAGTCGCTGGCGATCATTGCGGAGGCGAAGAAGCGAGGGGAGCGGTTCAGCGCGGAGACGTGCCCGCATTATCTGAGCTTTGCGGCGGAAGAGATCGGGGACGGCGCGACGGAGTTCAAGTGCGCGCCGCCGATCAGGGAGAAGCGGCACCGGGAAGCGCTTTGGCGCGGTTTGCGGGAGGGAATTCTCGATCTGGTGGCGTCGGACCATTCACCGGCGCCGCCGGAGATCAAGGGGCTGAAGGACGGGAACTTTGCGCGGGCGTGGGGCGGGATTGCGGGATTGCAGGTGCAGCTGCCGGCGGTGTGGGCGGGTGCATCGGAGCGTGGTGCGACGCTGGCGGACGTGGCGGGGTGGATGTGCGAAGCGCCGGCGCGGCTGGCGGGCATTGAGGATCGCAAGGGGAGGATCGCGGCGGGGATGGATGCGGATCTTGTGGTGTTTGATGCGGAGCGAAGGTGGACGGTGCGCGGCGGCGAACTGCATCATCGGCACAAGGCCACGCCGTATGATGGGCGGGAGGTGCGGGGCGCGGTGTGCGCGGCTTTTTTGCGGGGAAAGAAGGTGTTTTCGGTGGATGGGTCGGGCTGGGCGGCGGGCGGGATTGATGCGGAGGCGAGCGGAAGATGGGTCAAGCGATCGCTGGCGTGAAAGAGTTTTCGGATCTCATCGACCTGGCGTCGTCGCGGTTGGGCGGGCGGGCGCTGGTGGCGAGCGACGAGTTCTTCGCGGGCAAGGAGAACCTGCTCAAGCCCGGGCGGGCGATCTGGATCGCGGACAAGTTCACGGAATTCGGCAAGTGGATGGACGGCTGGGAGAGCAGGCGGAAGCGTGTGCCGGGGCACGACTGGTGCATCATCGCGCTGGGGCGGCCGGGCATCATCCGCGGGGTGAATGTTGATACCGGGCACTTCAAGGGCAATCAGCCGGAGAGCTGCACGGTGGAAGCCGTGGAACTCGATGGCGATCCGGCGGTGGATCGGCTGCTCGCGCCCGAGACGGCGTGGACGCAGGTGACGGACCGGACGACGCTGAATCCGGACAGCGAGCACCTGATTCCGGTGCATGGTGCGGCGGCGGGGCGGCGGTGGACGCATGTGCGGCTGAACATCTTTCCTGATGGCGGTGTGGCGCGGTTCCGCGTGCACGGTGAGGTGCTGCCGGACTGGAAGAGCCTGCAGGGCAAGGTTGTGGACCTTGGGGCTGCGGAGAACGGGGCCCTGGTGATCGCGTGCAACGACATGCACTTTGGGTCGAGGCACAACCTGATCATGCCGGGGCGGAGCGTCAACATGGGGGACGGCTGGGAGACTCGGCGCAAGAGGGGGCTTCAGGGCGGCGAGTTTGACTGGTGCGTCGTGCGGCTGGGGCATCGCGGGACGATTGAGAAGGTGGAGGTGGACACAAATCACTTCAAGGGGAACTTCCCGGAGAGCTGCGAGCTTGAAGGGTGTGATGCCGGGCCTTCGACGGGTGGGGGTGGGGGTGGGGGTGAGGCGTTTGATCCGGACCGGCAGAAGTGGGTCGGTTTGCTGGCGCGGACGAAGCTGCGTGCCAGCGAGCAGCATTTCTATGAGAAGGAGCTGCTCGGGCGAGGGCCGTTCACGCATGTGCGGATGAAGATCTTTCCTGATGGGGGCGTGAGCCGGTTGCGGCTCTGGGGCCTGGCGCAGGGGTGATGGGGAGTGGATGCCGGCGCATGGAAGAAAGCGGGAGAACACGCGGGATCGAGGGGCTGAACGCTCTGCCGGAGGATGAGGCGGCGGCGCGGCTGCTGGTCGTGTGCGGCTCGAAGAACTGGGTGAAGGGGATGCTGGCGCGGCGGCCCTTTGCGGGCGTTGATGCGCTGATGAAGGCGGCGGAAGAGGTCTGGTTCGGGCTCTCGCGGGAGGACTGGCTGGAGGCGTTTTCGCATCATCCGCGGATCGGGGAGCGGAACCTGAGCCAGGCAAAGTTTGCGGCGACGGCGGCGCAGAGCTCCAGAGAGCAGAGCGGAATGGCGGGCGCGAGCGAAGCGGTGCGGGAGGAGTTTGCGGTCAAGAACGCGGAGTACGAGAAGCGGTTCGGGCACGTGTTTCTGATCTGCGCGACGGGGAAGACGGGTGCGGAGATGCTTGATAGTCTCAGGGCGCGGCTTCAGAACGGGGGCGACGTGGAGCTTGGCAACGCGTCGGTCGAGCAGAGCAAGATCGTGCGGATCAGACTTGGAAAGATGGTGGAACAATGAGCGGGATCAGCACGCATGTCCTGGACACATCGAGGGGAATGCCCGGGGCGGATCTGCGGGTCGTTCTTGAGCGGGATGCGGGCGGGTGGCAGCGGCTGTCTGAACGAAGGACCGATGCGGACGGCAGGGTGAAGAACCTTCTGCCGGACGGGGCGGTGATCGAACGGGCGACGTATCGGCTGACGTTCGAGACCGAGGCGTACTTTGCGAAGAACGGCGTCGTGACTTTTTTCCCGAGTGTGAGCGTGGTGTTCCGGGTTACGGATACCGCGAGGCATCACCACGTGCCGCTGCTTGTGAGCCCGTTCGGATACTCGACGTACCGGGGTACGTGAGATCGGGCTTTGAGGGAAGCGGCGGAGCGTTGCGGGCGGGGCAGCAAGAAAGCGAGCGGCCAGATGGCGGTCCTGGGATCGAACAACTACGGCAAGAGCAAGGTGCGGATGGTCAAGGTGTCGCGTGATGGCGCGCGGCACAGCGTGCGGGAGATCAGCGTGGATATCGCGCTTGAGGGGGATTTCGCCGCGATCCATCTGAAGGGTGATAATGCGAACTGCCTGCCGACGGACACGATGAAGAACACGGTGTATGCGCTCGGGAAGGACCACCCGATCGAGACGATCGAGAGCTTCGGGCTTCACCTCGCGCGGCACTTTGTGGAAAAGACGGCTCCGGTGAGCGGTGCGCGCGTGCGGATCACGGGGGTGCCGTGGGAGCGGGTGCGGCTGGAGGGCGGGGAGCATCCGCACACGTTCACGAAGGGGTCGGAGGAACGCGAGACGTGCGAAGTGAGCGTGGACAAGAAGGGGGCGGCGCGGGTGACGGGCGGGATGGAAGGGTTCAAGATCCTGAAGTCGACGGACTCGGCGTTTTCGGGTTATTTGAAGGACCGGTTTACGACGCTGCCCGAGACGCGTGATCGGATTTTCTCGACGACGGTGGCGGCGACGTGGAAGTACAACTCTGACAAGGCGGACTTTGGGCGGGCGCGTGCGGCGATCCGCGGGGCGATGATTCGGACCTTTGCGGGGCACAAGAGCGAGTCGGTTCAGCAGACGCTGTTTGCGATGGGAGAGGCGGCGCTTGCGGCGTGCGCGGATATTTCGGAGATCAGGATCAGCCTGCCGAACAGCCACTGCCTGCTGATCAATCTCGCGCCGTTTGGGATGCAGAATGCGAATGAGATATTCGTGCCGACGGATGAGCCGCACGGGCTGATCGAGGCGACGATCGGGCGGGGCTAGGGTGTTTCATTGTGGGGGCTGCTGTTTCATTGGTGCGGGGAGCGTGAAGAGGGCTCCGGAGGCGGTAAAGTGCTGGCCTTTGGAGTGCTCCACGTGCGCAGAAAGAACTGGGTTGGATGTGTTTGTGCTGCCGCCGCGCTGGCGGGGGTTTGCATTGCGGCGCCCGCGCCGGACTTTGGTCCGGGGGTTTGCATCATCGACGGGGCAAGTGCGGATGCGCAGAAGCGGGTCGACGCGATCTATGCGAAGCAGGAGGCGGGGCAGTTTGACTCGGGCAGGTACGCGATCCTGTTCAAGCCGGGTACCTACAAGCTGACGGTGCCTGTGGGGTTTTACACCCAGGTTTGCGGCCTTGGGCGCAATCCGGGTGATGTGGAAATCGTGGGGGCGGTGCGGTCGACGGCGCGCTGGATGGCGAACAGGAACGCGACCTGCAATTTCTGGCGGTCGGCGGAGAACCTGAGCGTGACGCCGACGGTGGACGGGGGCGTGAATATCTGGGCTGTTTCGCAGGCGACATCGCTGAGGCGGGTGCGGATCAAGGGGGACGTTCATTTGTGGGACGGTGGGTGGTCGAGCGGGGGATTTCTTGCGGATTCGGTTGTTGAAGGGAAGATCAGCAGCGGTTCGCAGCAGCAGTGGTTTTCGCGCAACTGCGACTGGAAGGAATGGGAGGGCGGGAACTGGAACATGGTCTTTGTGGGCGTGACGAATCCGCCTGCGGGGCAGTGGCCGGGGAAGCCGTACACGACCATCGAGCGGGCGCCGGTTGTTCGGGAGAAGCCGTTCCTGTTTGTGGAGGGCGATGAGTACTTTGTGTGTGTGCCGCCGGTACGGCGGGAGGCGAGCGGGATTTCGTGGAAAGAGGGGGAGACACCTGGAGAAAAGCTCCCGCTTTCGGCGTTTTACATTGCGCGGAGCGAGCGGGACGATGCGAAGACGATCAACGCGGCGCTGGAAGCGGGCAAGCATCTTCTTCTGACGCCGGGGATCTACCGGCTGGACGCTCCGCTGCGGATCAACAAGCCGGGGACCGTTGTACTCGGGATGGGGTTTGCGACGCTTTCGGCGGTTGGGGGCGGTGCGCTGCTCGAACTTGCGGATGTGGACGGGCTTTGCGTGGGCGGGCTGATCCTGGAGGCGGGAGAGAAGGAATCCGCGGTGCTGATGGAGGTTGGAAAGGTGGGAAGCAAGCGGGGGCACGCGGCGGACCCGATTGTTTTGTTTGATATTTCCTGCCGCGCGGGGGGAGCGGTGAACGGCGTGTGCGGCACGTTTGTGACGGTGCATGCGAGTGATGTGGTGGGTGAGAACCTGTGGCTCTGGCGGGCGGATCATGGGGAGGGGGCCGGATGGAAATCCAACCGCAATGCGCACGGGCTCATTGTCAACGGCGACAACGTGACGATGTACGGGCTGTTTGTGGAGCACACGCAGGAGTACCAGACGATCTGGAATGGTGAGGGTGGGCGGGTTTACTTTTACCAGTCGGAGATGCCGTACGACCCTCCGTCCGCGGCGGCGTGGAAGAACGGTTCGAAGGTTGGGTTTGCTTCCTACAAGGTCGCCGATACGGTGCGGCGGCATGATGCCTGGGGGCTTGGCGTGTACTGCGTCTTTGTGGACGCTTCGATTATCGCGGAGAGCGCGATCGAGGCGCCTGAGACGCCGGGGGTACGGCTGCGGAACATGATCGCGGTGCGGCTGAGCGGCAAGCCGGACAGCGGTATCCGTCATGTTCTGAACGGGATGGGGGATCCGGTGATCGATCGGCAGGTTTCGAGGCTGCTGTCGAACTGATGGGTCGGCGTGTCTTTTCCTAAGATGGGAGATGCACCGATTTCAGGCCGGCGATGCCGTCGATCATTTTGTGGCCGTGGTGCTTGCGCATGTCGGGCGTGAATATCCGAACAAGCTTGACCATGTGATGAACGGGCCGGGGGAGGTGCGCTCGCCGCGCGAGCTGCACCCGATTTTTTACGGTTCGTTTGACTGGCATTCGTGCGTGCACGGGTACTGGCTGCTGGTGCGGGCGCTGCGCACGCAGCCTTCGCTGGCGCAGGCGGCGGAGGTGGTGGGGCTGATCGACGGGAGTGTGACTCCGGAGAACGTGGCGCGTGAGGCGGAGTATCTGAAGCAGCCGCTGCGGGGGACGTTTGAGCGGCCGTACGGGTGGGGCTGGCTGCTGAAGCTGGCGGCGGAGCTTGGGGAGCCGGTGGCGGCGGGCGTTCGGGCGGAGGTTGCGGAGGCGCTTGGGAAGTGGAGGCGGATTCTGGATCCGCTGGCGGAGGCGTTTTGCGCGAGGTTTGTGGCGTATTTGCCGAAGGCGACCTATCCGGTGCGGGTGGGGACGCATCAGAACACGGCGTTTGCGGTTGCGATCGCGGACGATTATGCGAGAGTTGCGCGGAACGAGGAGCTTGCGGCGGCGCTGCGGGCCAGGGCGCGATCGTGGTATCTCGATGATCGGAACTATCCGGCGTGGGAGCCGGACGGGATTGATTTTCTTTCGCCGTGCCTGATCGAGGCGGAGTGCATGAGGCGGCTGCTTGGGAAGGGGGAGTTTCTGGCGTGGTTTGATGGGTTTGTGCCGGAGATTGGAAAGTCGCGGCCGGCGACGCTGTTCAAGCCCGCGTTCGTGAGCGACCGGACGGACGGGCAGATCACGCACTTGGACGGGCTGAACCTGAGCCGGGCGTGGTGCTGGCGGACGATCGCGAGCGCGTTGCCGGAGGGGGATCGGAGGCGGGAGCTCTTTCTTGAGGCGGCGCGGGTGCATCTGGATGCGGCGCTCCCGCACGTCACGGGGGATTACATGGGCGAGCACTGGCTTGCGACGTTTGCGATGCTGGCGCTGACGGAGCCTGGGGCGGAGGACGCGGCGAGGTAAGCGGGTTTTCACGCGGGGTGGGTAGAGTGTGCCATGTTTCAGAAACGGTCGTGGCAGGAAGAGCTGGAGATTGTCGATCGGACGATGAGGTCGATCTCGGGTATCACTGATCCGGACAGGCTGGTTCAGGAATACTGGGACGGGGTCGGGGAATTGTGGCCGATTTCGGACTATCTGGCGCTGTCGCGTCGCGGGGTTGAGGCGCCGAAGTTTCTGATCACGCGGTCGTCGCGGTTTACGGAGCATTACAACCCGTGGACGCAGCGGGAGAAGCTGCCGGTGATGCAGGGGGGGCTGCTGGGGGAGATTGCGTTTGCGGACCGGCCGGTGGTCGTGCGTGATCTGGAGAAGCGGCTGTCGAGAGATGACCCGGGCTGGTTTTATCTGCAGGGGTATCACTCGCTGGTGGCGCTGCCTCAGTATGAGGATGGCAAGGGGCTGAACATCGGGCTTTCGCTGCTGGGGCCCGGCGAGGAGTTTGATGAGCGGATGCTGCCGATGATGCACTGGCAGGCCGGGCTGTTCGGGCGCGGCACGCAGAATCTTGTGCTACGCAATCAGCTGGGGGCGGCGCTAGCGGAGCTTGATCGGGAGATTCAGGCGGTTGGGGAGATTCAGCGATCGCTGCTGCCGACCGAGCTGCCGCGGATTGCGGGATTTGATATTGCGGCGTTTTACCAGACGAGCGCGCGCGCGGGGGGCGACTATTACGATTTCTTTCCGATCGGGGAGCGGGAGTGGGGGCTGTTTATCGCGGACGTTTCGGGGCATGGGACTCCAGCGGCGGTTCTCATGGCGATCACGCACGCTATTGCGCACACGCGGCCGGGGTCTCCGAAACCGGCGGGCGAGCTGCTGGCGCATCTGAATACGCATCTGGCGAACTCGTACGCGTCGTCGGGTTCGTTTGTGACGGCGTTTTATGCGACGCTCGACCCGGTTTCGGGCAGGCTTTCGTATTCATCGGCCGGGCACAATCCGCCGCGGCTGCTGCGGAAGGGGCACATCGAATCGCTCGAGAATGCGGGGGGCCTGCCGCTCGGGATTCTGGACGATCAGCGGTATCCGGAGGCGACTGCGGAGCTTTCGCCGGGTGACACGCTGCTTCTGTACACGGATGGGATTACGGAAGCGATGGCGCCTGCGACGTCTGGGGGCTCGCGTCCGCTTTATGGCGTGTCCCGGCTTGATGAGCTTCTCATGAAGAATCGTGGTGCGGCTGCAGGCACGCTCATCGGGCAGATTCGCTCGGGCGTGGAGGCGTTCCGCGCGGGGGCGGCGCCGACGGACGATCAGACGCTGGTGGCGATCGTGCGGACGGAGTGATCAGGCCGGGGAGGCGATGAACCTGGAGGCCGCGGCTGCGCCGATCCAGACGCACAGAAGGCTCAGGACGACGCTTGTTGCTGCGTAGAGCAGCGCCTTGAGCCATGCGCCTTCGAGTGCGAGGACGTAAAAATCGCGGCCGAAGGAGGAGAATGTGGTGTAGCCGCCCAGCACCCCGATCAGGAGTGCCAGCCGGACGTCTTCGCGCATGGGGGTCGCGCCCGACCAGGCTCCAACGCAGAGTCCCATGACGAGGCAGCCGGACACGTTGACGAAGAGTGTCCCGGTTGGAAAGTTCGCGTTGTGCCAGTTTTTCACGAGGTCGCCGAGGAAGTACCTCAAGAGACCTCCGGCTCCCGATCCCAGGAATACGAGCGTGCCGGCGAGTACGGGTCCGGGTTCTTTCAAGACGCACCTCCCGCGCCATGCGTGAGAGGCGAGCTCCCAGGCTCTGGCGTCTGTGCCGCGCTTTGGTCGTCTGACCCGGGCGCGTTGAGAATCATCGGCGTGCCGGGGAGCGTGCGGCGGAATCGGGTGATTGTAATTGGGCGCACTTCATTCCTATAGTCGCCGTCTGTTTTTTGATAAAGGGATCTCATGCTCCGTCGCACGCACACCTGCGGCCAACTCCGTGACTCGGACGTCGGCCAGACTGTCATCCTCAACGGCTGGGTTCATTCCTACCGGGGCCATGGTACCGGGCTGGTCTTTGTCGATCTCCGGGACCGATTCGGCCTAACGCAGCTTGTGTTTGATGGAGAGGATTCGCGCAAGTCCATACTTGAGGCGGCGGACAAGCTGCGTCATGA
This sequence comes from Planctomycetota bacterium, assembly GCA_018242625.1. Lineage (GTDB taxonomy): Bacteria > Planctomycetota > Phycisphaerae > Phycisphaerales > UBA1924 > JAFEBO01. The sequence goes on along the minus strand of JAFEBO010000011.1, from coordinate 67,626 downwards.
GTATGTGGTGGCGGCGAAGGGCAAGGTGCGCATCCGCACGGGCGGGGAGAATCCGAAGCTGGCGACGGGGAAGGTTGAAGTGGTGGTGGAGGAGCTTGAGATCCTGAACAAGGCGGAGACGCCGCCGTTCCTGCCGGACGACAACCCTGTCGGGGGCAAGCTGGCGAATGAAGAGCTGCGGCTGGAACACCGGTACATCGATCTGCGTCGGCCGAAGATGCAGCACATCCTGGGAACGCGAGCCAAGGCGCTCAAGGTGACCCGGGACTATTTCTATGAGAATGGCTTTCTGGAGATCGAGACGCCGATTCTCTACAAGTCGACGCCGGAGGGCGCGCGCGAGTTCCTGGTGCCGAGCCGGCATCAGCCCGGGGAGTGGTATGCGCTGCCGCAGAGCCCGCAGCTTTTCAAGCAGATCCTGATGGTGGCGGGCGCGGATCGGTACCTGCAGATCTGCCGCTGCTTCCGCGATGAGGATCCGCGTGCCGACCGGCAGGCGGAGTTCACGCAGATTGACCTTGAGATGTCGTTCGTGCGGCGCGAGCACGTGATTGAAATGATGGAAGGCTTTGTGCGGCGTCTCTGGAAGGAGATGTGCGGGTACGACGTGCCGCCGATCAAGCGGATGCCGTATCGCGAAGCGATGGAGGACTACGGGATCGACCGTCCGGATACGCGGTACGACCTCAAGATCAGGGACATCTCGGAGGTTGCGGCCAAGTGCGACTTTGGGGTGTTCAAGGATGCGCTCGCGAAGGGAGCGGAGAGGCCGAAGTACAACAGCGGCAGGGGCGTGGTGAAGGCCTTGCGCGTGCCGGGCGGCGCGGAGAAGCTGACCCGCAAGATCACGGACGGCTACACCGAATTCGTGAAGGGATTCGGGGCGGGGGGCGCTGCGGTGGTGAAGGTGAACGCGCAGGGAGCGTTCGAGACGGGCATCGCCAAGTTTGTGGAGCCGATCAAGGCGGAACTTGTTGCGGCGCTGGGGCTGCAGCCGGGCGACACGGTGTTTTTCCTTGCCGACACGTACGCCATCGCGACGAAGGCCATCGGCGAGTTGCGGCAGAAGGTGGCGCGGGATATGGGGATCGTCCCCAAGCCCGGCGCCGAGGGCGGGCCTTGGAACTTCCTGATTGTCGTGGACTTTCCGATGTTCGAAAAGAACAAGGAGACGGGCAAGTGGATCGCGATGCACCATCCGTTCACGGCGCCGCGCGACGATCAGGCGGAGGCGTTTGTCAACGCGGATGTCAACGACGAGGTTCTGATCGAGTCGATCGTCTCGGCGGGTTATGACATTGTCCTGAACGGTCAGGAAATCGCGGGCGGGAGCGTGCGCATCCATGATGGCGCTGTTCAGGGGAAGGTTTTCCAGCTCCTGGGCATGACCCCGGCTCAGGCGCAGGAGAAGTTTTCGTTCCTGCTCAAGGCGCTTCAGTTTGGTGCGCCGCCGCACGCGGGCATCGCGTTCGGTTTCGACCGGCTCATCATGAACTTTGTCGGAACCGACAACATACGCGATGTGATTGCGTTCCCCAAGACGCAGACGGGCGCGGACCTGATGACCAAGACACCGTCGCCGGTTACGCCGCAGCAGCTCAAGGAGCTGTACGTCGCGAGCACGTACAAGCCGGCCTGAGTTCAACTCTCGAAACGTGGAAGGGCCTCACGTTCCGGCGTGGGGCCTTTTTCGTTCAGGGGCTGGGGACGAGAATTGTGGAGCCGTTGTCTTTTTCGCGTCTGCCGAGCGCGCAATCCGCGATGATCTGTGCGACATCATCGGGGTGCAGGGCGCGGTTCCTGGGGATCGATTTTTCCGAGAACATCGATCGGAGGAGGGGGGTTTCGACGGCGCCGGGCGCGACCGCGTACGCACGGATGCCTTTGCTCCTGCCCTCGTTGGCTACCGACTTGACCATGAGGTTCAGGCTCGCCTTGGCGGCGGCATAGGCGAAGAAGCCGGGGAAGGGATCGACGGTGGCCATGGAGGAGACGTTGACGATGCAGCCGCCGCCCTGGCGCTGCATGATACCGAAGGCGCGGGCGATCGCGACGCACGGGGCGATCGCGTTTACCCGAAAGACCTGCTCGATCTCGTCGGAAGCGTGAGCGCCCACGGGCTTGAGGGGTGTCCAGCCGGCGTTGTTTACGAGCACATCGAGCCGGCCGAGGGCGGCGCTCCCTTCGTCGATCAGACCTTCCACCTGCCTGCTGTCTGCGAGATCGACAGTGCGGGTGAGGGATCCTGGGAGTTCACCCGCCGCGGCATCGAGTTTTCTTGAGTCGCGGCCGGCGAGCAGCAGCCGGAAACCGGCGGCGTGCAGCTTGCGGGCGGTGGCAAGGCCGATGCCCGACCCTGCGCCGGTGAGAATCACGGTCTTCGCGGGTTCTGTCATACCCGATTGTTCGTTGGACTCCGGCGGGATGGATTCGCTACTGATAAACTTCCGGAGTGAGCTGGCGCATCTTTCCACTTCTCGCGGCGTTTCTGCTGGTGATCGGCGTTCCGTTTCTTCTGCGGCCGGCGGGAGGCTCGTCGACGCCTGCGCCGGGTATCCCCCGCCTGATCATCATCACGCCTCATGTTTCGCAGATTTCCGCGGAATTCGGCCCGGCCTTTGAGGCCTGGCACAAGCGGACCTATGGGACCGATGTTGCCATTGACTGGCGGGGGCCCCTGGGGACCAGCGAGATCATCAAGCTCCTGCAGAGCCAGTACGTGGCCGCCGTTCGGCGGGGCGAGATCCGGCCCAATGGCGAGTGCAAACCGGGCACCATCGACTATGACATTGTTTTCGGGGGCGGATCGTTCGATCACGGACGGCTGAAGGCGGGCGAGGGTGTGACGGTTTCGGAGTCGATCGACGGGAAGGTTGTGCAGCGCAACATCCCCATGTCGGTGCCGGCCGGATTTGCTCAGGAGAAGCTTGACGCGTGGTTCGGCCAGAACAAGATCGGGTCGGCTCTGCTCTACGACCCGCAGCAGTTCTGGATTGGCACTGCGTTGTCTGGTTTCGGGATTGTGTTTAACCGCGATCTGCTCGGGCGCCTGGGGCTGAAGGATCCCACATCCTTTGAAGATCTGGCCGACCCGCGGCTTCAGGGCATGGTGGCGCTTGCGGACCCGCGTCAGTCGGGATCCATCTCGACCGCTTTCGACGCGATTCTGAGTAACTACGGGTGGGACAAAGGCTGGCGGCTGCTGCGTGAGATGTGCGCCAATGCCCGCTATTTCACGAACTCTTCCACCAAGCCTCCGATCGACATCAGCCTGGGCGAGGGCGCCATCGGGCTGGCGATCGACTTTTACGGGCGCAGCCAGGCGCAGGCGATTGCGCGGCCGGGTGAGGACCCGGCGCATGTGCGTGTGGGATATGTTGATCCCAAAGGGACGGCCTCGATTGACGCCGACCCCATTTCCATCCTGCGGGGCGGTCCGAATCCGGAGATTGCGCGGCGCTTTGTCGAGTTTGTTCTCACGATCGAGGGGCAGTCTCTGTGGAATTTTCCCGTCCAGAACGCGGATTCGCCCAGGCTCGATGGGGTCGTGCTCGGCCCGAAGCACTACCAGCTCCGTCGCATGCCGATCCGGCGGGTGATGTACGAGAAGTACGCCGACTACCTGATCGACAAGGTCAATCCTTACGAACTGGCGTCCGATGTGAAGCCGGCGGGCTGGCGGTCTGCGCTCGGGATCATGATGGGCGCGTTCGCGATCGACAATTCGCACGAGCAGCGTGAGGCGTGGAAAGCGCTCAACCTCGCGCGCGGGGACGGCCATTTCCCGGCGGAGACTCTGGCGAAGATGGAGGCGGCGTTTTATGCCTGGCCTGTGACGCCCGACGCCGCATCGTCTGATCCGTCAAAGGCCCTCGCCTTTACTCCCGAGAATTTCAAGCAGATCCGTGATCGCTGGCGGGTCGCGCAGCGGCGGTACGAGATCGACTACACGATGTTCTTTCGTGCTCAATATGAAGAAGTCCTGCGTCTTTACAACGAAGCGCGGGCGAGCCAGAAGTCGTAGTTGTGCGGGCGGGCCGGGGCTCGCGAAGGCTTCAGATGTCCTCCGAGAACGTACTCACCAAGATCATCGCAACCATCGGGCCGGCGAGCGAATCGCCGGAGGTTGTCCGTCGGCTGATCGAGACCGGCGTTGCCATTTTCCGTTTCAATTTCTCGCACGGAGATTTTCAGGCGCACGAGCGCAGACTCGATCTGGTGCGGCAGATTTCGGCGGAGCTTGACCGTCCGGTCGCTTGCCTGGGCGACCTGCAGGGGCCCAAGATCCGGATCGGCGCCGTGCCCGACCCGGGGATTCTTGTTTCTCCCGGGCAAACGGTGATTCTGCGGAACGGGATCTCTCACGCGCTCACAGAAGACCATCCCGCGGGGCCGCGCGCGGTGTTTCCCACTACGTACGCGCCGATCGTGAGGGAAGTTCTTCCCGGCCACCGGGTGCTGATCAACGACGGCGCGATCCGGATGCTGGCGGCTGAGTCGCCGGATGGCGAACTGCGCTGCACGGTTGTGGTGGGCGGGCTGATTACTTCGGGCAAGGGCATCAACCTCCCGCAGAGCGACGTCTCCGCGCCGGCGATCACAGATCGGGACTGGGAGTGCGTCGCGTGGGCGGTGGAGAATCAGCTGGATTTCCTGGCGCTGAGCTTTGTCCGCAATGCGGCGGAGATCCGGGAACTAAAGGAGCGCCTCGCGGTGATGTGCCCGGTCTCGCGGCACGCCGATCTCAAGGGCGAGTCGGCGTCGATCCCCATCATCGCGAAAATTGAGAAGCCGCAGGCGGTTGAGAACATCGGCGAGATCATCGCCGCGGCCGATGGCATCATGGTGGCGCGGGGTGATCTGGGCGTTGAGATGGATATAGCCCGGGTGCCGATCGTTCAGAAAGAACTGATTCGTGCCGCTCACGACTGGGGCAAGCCGGTGATTGTGGCGACGCAGATGCTGGAATCCATGACGCAGAGCATCTCGCCGACGCGGGCCGAAGCCAGCGACGTGGCGAATGCTGTGTTTGAGGGGGCTGATGCGATCATGCTTTCCGCGGAAACCGCCGCGGGCAAGTGGCCCAACGCCGCGGTGGAGACCATGCGCCACATCGCCGCCGCCGTTGAGGAGAATCAGCGCGCGCAGGCCGCCCCCCACGAAGCTCCGAAGGAACTCATCCGTACGCGGTATCAGACGGCGGCTCTGGCACATGGGGCCTGGCAGATTGCCCGTGATGTCGGCGCCAGGGCGATCGTCTGCTGGTCTCAGAGCGGGGGGACGGCCCGCTATCTCTCGCAGAACGACTTTGACGTGCCGATCATCGCTTTTTCGTCGTCCATGCGTCACTGCCGCCGGATGGCGATCTTGCGCGGCGTGACGGCGGCCTACGCGCGTGTTCCCGATGGCCCCGCGCCGCTCGCGGAGTGGAACGAGCAGGCGGACAACCTCCTCCAGAGCCGGGGTTTTGCCAAAGAGGGGGATCCGGTCGTGATCCTGTGCGGAAGACCCTTGGGCGTCGCGAAGGCGGTGAACATGGTTGCGGTTCACCGTGTGGGCGACGACTCTTCCGGACTGCGGACTCATAAGAACGCGCAGCGCTGATTCGGCTGCCCGGCGCGCGGGGGCGATTGGTGGGGGAGTTTTCTCCTACTCTCTCGCATGCACCGCACTGCCGCGATCATCTCGCAGGGTGACGAAATCGTCATCGGCCAGACGCTGGATACGAACAGCCGCTGGATTGCCGCCCGCCTGCTGGACGCGGGGGTCGTGCCGGTGGAGCACGTTTCGCTGCCGGACGATCGCAAAGCGATCGCTTCGACCTTTGGCCGCTTGAGCGCGGCGGTCGATCTCATTGTTTGCTCCGGAGGATTGGGTCCGACCGCTGACGATCTGACCCGCTTTGCGCTTGCCGATGCGATGGGCGACACGCTGGTGCAGGACGGGGAATCCCTCCGGCAGATCGAGGCGTGGTTTGCGGCCCGTGGCCGCCCGATGATCGATCTCAACAGGGTTCAGGCGATGCGGCCGTCGCGGGGCACAGTGCTGTCGAATCTGCACGGCACGGCGCCGGGGATCTGCGCAAAGCTCGGCAGCTGCGATGTGTATTGTCTTCCGGGCCCGCCTCGGGAACTGATGCCGATGTTTGAAACGTTCGTCTTGCCGCGGCTGGAGCCGGATGGGCGCCGGACGGTTCGGGTGCGGGTGCTGCACACGATCGGGCTTGGAGAATCGGAAATTGCGGCGCGTTTTCGGTCGGCTCCCGGCGGCGATCTGATGGACCGGGAGCGTGTGCCGCTGGTTGGGACGACCGCGAGCAACAGCGTTGTGTCTTGCCGCATCCGGTACGAGGGGACGCTCGCTCCGGCAGAAGCGGAGGCGCTGATCGCGCGTGACGAGGCGACCATCCGCTCACTCATCGGCGAGGCCGTCTTTGGAGAGGACGATGAAACTCTGGCGTCGGTGATCGTGAAGACACTGAAGGCGCGGGGGCAAACGGTCGCAACCGTTGAGAGCTGTACCGGGGGGCTGATCGCGTCGCAGATTACGGACATCGCCGGCGCATCGGATGTCTTCCGGAGCGGATGGGTGACGTATTCAAACGAAACCAAGGTGCGAGAGGTCGGTGTGCCTGCATCGCTTTTCAAGGGATCGGCGGGTGGGACGGAATCGGGTGCGCCGGGCGCGGTGAGCCGCGAGGTTGCGGCGGCGATGGCGGCCGGGGGAGCCGGGGAAGCGGATGCCGACTTTGCGATTGCCGTGACGGGGATCGCCGGGCCGGGGGGAGGGAGCGCGGAAAAGCCTGCAGGAACCGTGTACGTCGCGGTTGCGGGTCGCGCGTGCGAGACTGATGTGCGGCGGTTTGCTTTCACGGGCGATCGGGCTGCCGTTCGGGAGTGGTCGGCCCGTGCGGGGCTTGCGATGCTGTGGCTGACGCTGTCGGGACGCCGCGGCGTACGGCTGCTTCGTCAAGTCGATGGGGCCCCTGTATGTTGACTTGCGTGGGATAGGCAAAGCGGACACCCATCCGTTCAAAGCGCCGCAGGATTTCGAGGTTGATTTCCTGCTGGACGTCGGCGTACTCGTTGTAGTCGGGGGACAGCACGATGTACACCACTTCGAATTTCAGAGCGTACTCGCCGAAGGACTGAAAATGGGCACGATCAAACCGGACTTTCGGTTGATGGGAGGCGATGTCGCGGATGACCCGGGGAACTGTCGCGACGACTTCCGCGGGCGTCTCGTAGGCGATCCCGAACGAGAAGACGGCGCGACGCTCCATCGTGCGCTTGAAGTTCTGTATGCGGGATCCGAGCAGATCGGTGTTTGCAAACACGAGCTGCTCGCCGGACAGAGCCCGCACGCGTGTCGTTTTCACGCCGATGTTCTCGACGGTGCCCATCTGATCGCCGACGATGATGAAGTCGCCAACGAGAAACGGCTTGTCGAACAGGATGGAAAGCGAACCGAAGACGTCGGCAAGAATGGACTGCGCCGCGAGCGCCACGGCGATGCCGCCAATCCCGAGACCTGTGATCAGCGGAGTGATCTCGACACCCAGGTTGGCCAGAAGGAGCAAAGTGGCGATGGTCGCGACTGTAAGCGTCGCGAGAAAACGGATGATGGCGGTTGCTGAAGAGATCGATGGATCGACCCGGCCATCGGCACCTCGCTTGCGCCTGAGCAGCGAAGAGATGCCATATTCGATCAGCAGGCGGCTGGTCACCAGTGCCTGAATCGCCACGGCAACCAGAGCCGCCGCCTTGATGACCTTCATGGCGATTGCAGGAAGTATCAGGGCCTGGACCGCGAGATGGAACAACACGGCGGCGATCATCCACCAACGCAAGTCCGCCAGCATCGCCACCATGAGATCGTCGAGTTTGGATGTGGTCCGGGTCGCGAGGGTGGCGAGACGCCCGACCGCGAGCTTTTTGGCAAGCACCGCACCGAGCAGAGCAGCAATGAACACACCGGCGGCGATGGCGTAGGCGCCGGGCGAGTTGCCGTATCGATCCGTTCCGAGGGCCCAATCGGGCCATGCTGTGAACTGGGCCGGGAACCGCATCACCGATAAGCCTGCGCGTTGGGCATGAACGGGGCTTCACCGGCCACTAGCGGCTTTGCAAAGCTATTTGTTTCGCTTCCTGAAGCGCCGATTCGATCGCACCGACCTGCGGTGTGAGATCCCGCACGATCGTCGTGTTGTCCAACACATCGACGAGGCCTCTGCTCGTAAACACGCTCTTCAAAAAGTCCGGGCCATAATCTCCCGCGCGAATGAGGGCGCCAAGTTCAGGATCCTGCTCCAACTTCGCGATTGCGCTCTGGAGACTCGGCGTTTCCCGGAGCGCTTTCATGGCCGGGCTGGTGACGAAGTGTTCGCGGGCCCTTGGATTTCGCATGACGATCGCGAAATCTGCGGCAAGCGAGAAGACGCGGGACCCCTCGATGGGGTTGGTGCGCTCGGCCACATTGCCGAGGCTGGAGCTTTTCACCTCTTCGGCAAATTGCACCACGGCGGCGGCCACCGGGTTGGCTTTGTCTTTGCCCGAAGAATCGCCTGTATTCAGCTGGCCGCGTGCCACCGGTTCCATCGCGAGCGGAACCCAGAGCAGAACCAATCCCAGAAAGCAGCCCTCGATTAGACCGAGTCCGCCGCCGGCAAGCTTGTCTGCGCCGGCAAGCTCCGGACGCTTCTTCATCATCCGTTTCGCGGCGAAGCCGATGATGCCCGCGGCGATGATCGAAACGAAGACCGCCGCGATGCCGGTTGAGAGCAGCCGCGAAGACAGGCCGCGTGTGCCGGCAATCCCTGCAAAGAGCGGTTCGAAGAGGCGCCCAAGGGGGCGGCAGAGCGCCACACCCAGCACCATTCCGATGACCAGGCCGACAAGTTCTGCGGCTCCGCGCCAAAGGCCCTGGATGACGCACACAGCGAGCACGACCGCGACGACTTTCACGGGCAAAGAACCGAAGACAAGACACGCCAACGCCACGGCGCCGACGCCGACCATGAGGCCGGCTCGAAGCCGGGAGAGAGGCGGCGGCCGTTCGGATTGTGGCGTTGACTCGTTCATCAATCGCGATCTCCCACCGGAATCACAATATCACAAGCAAAGAACCCGGCATTCCCTTCGAAAAGCCGGGCTTGATCACGAGATGTCGTCGCCGCGAGACTGACGCGAGGGACGGGTGAACGCTTCGAGGCCGAAGTCCTCGGAGACGGTCACGAGCGTGTGGCGACGAATGTCGAGCGTCGCCAGCTCGCCCGAGGGCGTTTCGGTCTGGACGAACGGCAAGCAGACCGTCAGCACGAGGCGGGGTTCCCCGTCGGCGCAGCCGAGGCACGGGACACGGAACGGCCGGACGGACTGTTCCGGACCGACCTCGAAGACCGGCGGCGGGAACACCTCGTGGGTTTCGTACAAAACGGTCACGAACATGCCGGCTCGAACATCGTCGGGGCGCAGCAGCTTTACGGCGGAGATTTCTCCAAGGGTCTTGTTTTCCACAGGATCACGCAGCTTTCTCGGCGGCATCCCCGGAGGATGCGGCGACAAACCGGTGCGCAACGGGCCGCACGTTGAATACATGGGATGGCAGGGGGATCAGGCGACAGGGCGAAGGTCGCGCATGGCGATTCTGGGCCGATGCGAGATCGGATGCGGTCCTGTCAGAAGTTGGAAGTCTCGCGATTGCACGGACGATTCCAGTCTCCGCTTGGGGAGCGGTGGACCAGTCTTGACGGTCAGTCTCATCAAGTCAAGCCCGAATAATTCGATCGCGTCCGGGGGAGGTTGCAACCGTAAAATAAATGGACATCGGAGGCTCCCCATGCCGCATTACACGAAGCTCGGCCTGTTGCCCCAGAAGCGCCACGTGCAGTTCCGTCGTCCGGACGGCTGCCTGTACTCCGAAGAAGTCTTCGGGACGGAGGGCTTTTCGGGCCCGACGACGACGATGTACCACATTCATCCGCCGACTCAGGTGTACGGCTGGAAGCCCGTGTACTCGACGAAGGTTGAGTATGTCGAGCAGGACATCATGCGGATGCGTCACGTCATGACCGGCGGGCCGCGGATGAACCCCAGGGGGGACTTTGTGACGGGGCGTGTTGTGCTGTTTGGCAACAGTGACTGCGAGATGGCGGTGTGCAATCCCGCGGAGCAGATGCAGTACCACTACAAGAACGGCCAGGGTGACGAGTGCATCTTCATCCACTACGGCTCGGGCGTCTGCCACACCATGCTGGGCACGCTGAAGTTCGGCCCGCGGGATTACCTGGTGATTCCCAAGGGCGTGATCTACAAACTGACCTGGGACAAACGCGTCAACGGCGCGGACGGCAAGCCCGCGGATGGCGGACCGGCGATCGAGAACACGCCCTTTGGCCGCTATCTGCTCATTGAGACGACCAACGGCAGCCACATCGGCCCGCCGCCGCGGTACGTGAGCAAGGCGAATGGACAGTTCCTCGAGCACGCGCCGTACTGCGAGCGTGACATCCGCATGCCCGAGATGCCGATGACGTTTGACGAGCGCGGCGACTTCCCGGTGCGCATCAAGGCTCGCGACCTGATCCACGAGTACGTGTATCACTATCACCCGCTCGACATCGTGGGCTGGGACGGCTGCTATTACCCGTTCATCTTCAACGCGGATGACTTCAGCCCCATTACGGGCAAGCTGCACATGCCGCCGCCGATTCATCAGACGTTTGAGGCGCACAACTTCGTGATCTGCACGTTCGCGCCGCGGATGCTGGACTACCACCCGCAGTCGATCAAGGTGCCTTACAACCACAGCAACCTGGACAGCGACGAGGTGCTGTATTACGTGGATGGCAACTTTGGCAGCCGCAAGGGCATCGAGATCGGTTCGCTGACGGCGCATCCGCAGGGAATTCCGCATGGTCCGCACCCGGGCACGATCGAGGCGAGCCTGGCGGCGACGCACACGCAGGAACTTGCTGTGATGTGCGATACCTTCCGCCCGCTCCTGCCCACGAAGGCTGCGCTCGAGCTTGATGACCCGAAGTACCCCGCGAGCTGGCAGGGCGAGCACTTCCCGGGGCTTTCGACCGGGAAGATGCACCTGAATGGGGTTACGGTCCCGCCGTCGAGTGCCGCGGCGTTCCCGAAGGAAGTGAACCCTGTGGCGGTGATCAAGGCCGACGTTGCGAGTTCGGTCATTCCCGCGCCCGTGACAAACGGCACGGCGCAGGCCAACGGTGTGACGCCGGCGAAGACTTCGACGGCGAACGTCTGGGCGCCCTGACGGGCGTTACTTGGGCAGGTCGAGGGTTGCGCAGGGCTTTTCTGCGCCGAGCTTGTCCATCTCGATGGCGACGATCTGCACGAGCTTGGGATCGCACGACTTGTTGATCGTGAGGTATTTGGCCACGGCTTCTGCGCGTGCCTTGGCCAGTGCTGTCCAGCGCTCCGAAGGGATCTCCGTCACTTCCATGAGCTGCCATTCCATGTCTGAGAACGAGGGCGCGGCTTCGGATCCGACGACCGAAGATGGGGGAGTTTTTCCGTCCGCCTTGGCCCTGGCGGCGCGCATCTGATCGAACGCGAGGGCTGTCTGCTCTTCGAGCTGCTGCTGCGTCAGCTGCTGGGCCTTGGCGCCCGTGCCAAAGAGTTTTTCGGCGTACGAGTCGCGGAGCACCTGACGGCGCATCCGAAGGCCGTCGGCATCGACGCTGACCATTCCCGAGATCTTGACGGACGCTCCGGGCTTTTCTGTCATCTGTTTAAAGACGAGATTGAGAATACCGATCGCGCTTTCGTTCAGTTCTGCCGAGCCGGCTTCGAAAACAACCTTGGACAAATCGCGATCGTTTGAGACTTGAGCGGGTTGCTGTCCGGGCTGCTGCTGGCGTTGACCGCCGCCGCCGCCACCGCCGCCACCACCACCTCCTCCGCCCCCGCCGCGCCCGCCGGGTCCGCGTTGGCCTGCGAAGCGCTGCATCATCTCGCCCCGGAGGCCGTTGGATTGAGCGTTGCCGTTCTGGATTCGTGACGCCATTCGGCTGACCATGCGTGCGCCGCGATTTCCGCCACCGCCGCCTCCGCCTGCTCCGGGCCCACCGCCGCCGCCACCACCACCCGCGCCTGGACCTCCGCCGCCGGGACTTCCGCCACCGGGGCTATTGCCGCCACCACCGCCTCCGCCACCTCCGCCACCTCCGCCCCCTGGCGAACTGGAGCCGGGAGCCGGGGGCGAGGGGTTCTGGCCGGCGGGGTTGGCGTTGACCGGGGCGCCGGGCTGGTTTCGATTGCGGTTGGGTCGATTGGGGTTGCCGGGGTTGTTGGGATCGTTACCTGGCTGGCGGAAGCCGCCGGGGCCGCCTCCGGGCCCACCGGGGCCTCCGGGCCCGGGGCCGAAGGGGAAGTCGAGTTTTTCGCCGCGGGCGAGCTTTTTGGCGGCCTCGTCGAACTGCTGATCGCGGATCTGCTCCATGACTTCGCGGTTTTTGTCATCGCGGAAGAAGGCGCGTCGCTCTTCTTCGGTCATGTTCTGCATTTTCTCGCGCATGAGGCGGGCCATTTCGTCCTTGTACTGGCCCTGGCGGATCTCGTCGAGATTCTGGAACTTGGACGACTTCATGACCGCGGCGCCTTCATCGAAGCTCTTGGGCAACGCGGGGGGCTGCATGCGGATCATCATGACGACGCCGGTGACCAGTGCGCAGCACGCGAGGGCGGCGAGCGCGCCGGCGGCGAGCTTCTTCTGTTTTGGGGTCCAATCCCGGGGCGCGCGAACGGATCCGGCGGCGGCGGTGAGGAGGTCTTTGCGCTGGTGTCCGAACTTCCCGCCGAGTTTGTCGGGCAGATCGATACCGTCGAGAAGGCTGGGGTTGGGGTTGTTCGTCATGGTGATGCCTTCGGATTACTCGACGTGTCCCTCGCTGTCGTAACGGCTGGCGTGCCCGTCGGCGAAGAGGACGTTGCGGGTGCGGTGGAAGAACGGAGTCTGGATCTGTTGTTTGTCCTGGGTTTCGTAGGTGCCGTTGTCAAAGTCGTAGAGAAGTGGCGTGTTGGAGGGGGTCATCTTCAGATACTTGGAAGTGAAGGCGTTTTCGATCGTCTCGCCGGCCAGGGCGGTGACGTAGGTGTACGACATGCCGCTGATCTTGTCGACGGGCGGGGTGACGGAGTCGTCCTTGAAAGTGACTTTCCAGATGATCCGGTCGCCGGGGCAGCGGTAGGCTGGGCTTTCGCGGTCGAGCTGATCGGCCATGGCGACGTTGAGGGCGGGGTACTTGCTGCCGCTCAGCCAGGGCTGGGGCATGTAGCGAGCGAGCGGGAAGACTTCCTTCCACTGGTTTTTATAGAGCTCGATTGCCTGGCCGCACGAGCGCATGTTGACGCTGCAAGCGGCGCGGCGTGCGGCATCGCGTGCGGGTCCGAGGGCGGGCAGGAGGATGGCGATGAGCAGGGCGATGATGGAGATAACGACGAGGACTTCGATGAGGGTGAAGGCTCGTCGGGACAAGGCGGCGGGACGGAGCGCGGGCATGGAATCTCCCAGAAGGCTAAATGGCCCGCACGCAGAACGCGTTCGGGACGGCTTTATTTCGGTAGAAAGGGTTGATCGGGAAGAACGCGATAAAAGCCGGGTGGCGGTGTGAATCATAAGGTGAAGCGGCCGAACAGGTTGCAGGAGCGTCCTGGTGAGGGCCGCGAGGCGTGGCGGGAAGCGGTCGGGCAGCCTTGGGGTGGCAATTTGGGGGGGCGGTCTCGCCTGATCCGTTTCGACCAAAACTGGCCGGTGGATTTGCGATGGCGGGGGTTTGTCGCAATCGCCGCGAGGATTTGAGGGGTAACGGCGAGGGTGAATGAAGCTTGGGCGGCGAGCGGCGGTACAACGCCTTTGGGCGTGCAGAATCCGGTCGCTACTTGAACACTTCGAAGACGGCTCGGGGCTTTTCGGCATCGCGTTTATCGGGGGCGGGTTCGGCCGCCTTGACGCGGGAGGCGTCGATCTTCTTTTCGCCGGTGAGCAGTGCGATGACGGCCTGGGAGCGGCGCTTTGCGAGGTCGTCGATTTTCTCGGGCGGGAGCTGAACGACTTCGATGAGCGCGGCTTCCATTTCTTCCAGCGGGGGCGGGGGGGAGGCGTCGGAGCCGACGCGCCGGACGGAGGGTGGCGCGGGTTTGTTTTCCGCCTTGGCTTTCTCGACCTGAAGCTGATCAAAGGCGATCATGGTCTGGTCTTTGAGCTGCTGATCGCTGAGCTTCTGGATCTTGCCCTTGCCGAACAGTTTTTCCGCGTAGCCCTCGCGGAGGAACTGGCGTTTGAGCTCGAGTGTGTCGGACTTTGGCTCGATCTGGCCGCGCACGCTGAGAGAGATGCTTGTGCGGTCGGTCATGCCCTTGGCGAGCGAATCGAGAACGGAGATGGCTTCGGGCGAGAGTTCGGCGGAACCGGGGGCGAAGGCGACCATCGAGAGGTCCTGATTGCCGGCGCCGAAAATGGCGCCGAGGATCTGGAAGGGAGCGGTGGCGGCCTTCACAAGCAACCCAGTAAATGCCTGCCAGATGACGCCGCCGAGGCTGAACTTTGGATCGGTGAGATCGCCGGAGAAGGGGATCTTGCTCTTGATCTGATCGTTGGAATCGCGGAGAAGGGCGAGCCCGAGTTCGAGTGGTGCGTCGATAGCGTCCTGGCTTTTGACGCGTTCGCCGAGCTTCAAGTGATCGAAGGCGAAATCGATTTCGCCTTTCATTTTTTCGCTTTCGATCTGGATGGGGATGGCGGTGGTCATGCGTCCGTCGGCCATCTGGTAACCGAGGAATCGGCCGGTCGGGCCGGAGTATGGCGGCACCGGGATGGTGGAAAGCTGGACCTTCAGGTTGGCGCTCGGGGACTCTTTGAACGCGTCGAGGGTGCCGGTCAGAGCGAATTTGCCGCTGCTGTTGACGGTGGCGGCGACGTTGATATCGGAGGGGGCGGCGCCGGAAGTGTTGACGGGAGCGGCCGTGACAGAAATGTCGTGGGCCTCGAGAACGGTGGGGGGCGAAGTGGGGGTTGCTGAGGCGTCGGTGAGCTCGATGTTGCCCCCGGAGAGTTCGAATCGGTCGATGGCAAGGTTGATTGGCAGAAGACCTGCGAGGGAGATCCGGCGTTTTTCGCCGGAGGGGGGCTGCTTGGTAAAGCCCTCGGGCGGGAGCATGGGCGGCGAGCCCTTGACATCGAGCCCCTGCACCGCCACGAGGGTGGCGGCGAGGGACTTTGCTGCGGAGTCGACTTTGAGGGCGTCAGCCTTGAAGCCGGCGACGGCGAGCGCGACCTGGCCGAGCTTTTCGGCGGAGGCCTTGATGCCGTTTGATGAGGCGTCGCCGGAAAGCGTGAGGGAGGGATCGGTGCCGGGCTGAGCCGCGATGGCGACCTGACCCTTGAAGGCGGCATCGGACAGGGATGCGGAGACTGGGCCGTACGCATCGGAGGCGGAGGCTTCCACACCCGAGAGGGCGGCGGAGCCGCTGTAGGCGATCTTGATTTCACCGGAGGACTCGCGATCAAGGTTCAGCGCACCGTCGACGCTGATGCCCGCGAGGAGCGCCCTGGTATCTCCGGACTGCGCGAGCGGGGCGGCGGCGGTGAAGCCTTCGCCTTTTATTGTTCCTTTCCACCGGATCGCGATATCGGCATCGGTGGAGGTGTCGAGCGTTGCGTCGCTGACAACATCGAGCGACTTGGCGCCCAGCAGCACTTGCTTGCCGGCGGTGGATTCGAACGAAAGAGGCTCGAAACGGGTGCGGCCGGCCCAGCCCGTGCGGGCGCCGCCTTCCTTGGGAAGCTCGGCGCGGAACTTGCCCTTGATGGCGAGGATGCTGTCGCCCAGGTGTGCGGGGGGCAGGGGGCTGAGGGCGGATTCGGGGATGTAGGGCGCGGCGGCCGTGGCGTTGAGTCCGGTTCCGTCGATTTCGCCCTCGATCTTGCGGGGGAGTGGTTCGATGACGCCGTTTATTGCAACCTTGCCGGATTCTTGAACAGCCGCGTTGAGCGTAAAGGGAGTCTTGAACTGCTCGGCGCTTTTGATGGGGCCGGCGTGGAGCGAGATTTCGGAAGTTGCGAGCTTCACGGGCTGGGGCGCGTTCAGGTCGGCGAAGGCGTGGCGGTGTCCGCTGACTTCGAGCGATTCGAGGGTGATATCCCAGGGATTCTGCACGTCGGTGAGGAGCTGCTCCAGCCCGGTGAGCAGGCGAACGATCGGGTAGGGGATGGTTGCGACGTCCGGGCGTTCGACTCGCGGGGCGGGGGCGATCTCGGCGGCCTTGCGGGGATCGCTGAGCAGAGCGTCCGCGACGCGTTGGGGCACGGAGCGGCCTTTGCTGAGTTCGAGGAGGCTTTCGCCGCCCTGTACGTCGATCTTGGCGATAGAGATGGAACGTGCGTCTGCGTCGACCTTGATGTCGCTGACGAGTATCTTGTCGGCGCCGGCATCGGCGCGGCCTTTGATGAGAGGCTGCCAGGGGACGATGAGCTTGGGCTCTTCGACGAGGACGGAGGAAATGTTGACTTTGGCGATGCGGGGCGAGGCGGCGGGCGCGAATTCGTAGTTGAGCTTGGCGTGCACCTTGGCGCCCTGGAGGTCGATGTCTGTGTAGCGGGCGGCGTAGGGCGTCCACCGGGAGGCCATGATGCCCTGGGCCTCGATCTCGCCCTTGCTTGTAAGGGGGTTGACCTGGAGCGTACCGGTCCAGGTGATCTTGGCGCCGTCGTCGGTGGAGAACTCGATCGTCATCGGGTTGACGACGTCGGGTCGCGTGTCGACGTTTTTGATGTTGAAGTGGGCGCCGTTGATGAGGCGTTCGAAGGGTCTTGGTGTTGAGAAGTCCTTGAAGTCCACTGTGCCGTCGCGCACGGCGAGATCGCGGACCACGAGGCGGGGCAGGACCTTCAGGGGTTCCCTGGGCTTGGCGTTCGGGTCGACTGGCGTTGGCTTGATGAGCTTTGCGAGGGTGTTGGAGCCATCGGCCTCGATACGCCCTTTGACGAATGGAGAAGCAACCGTTATCTCGCCGAAGTGCCAGCCGCGGGAGAAGATGGTGTCGAGCGCCTGGAAGTTGGCGTCGAACTGGTCGAATGCGAAGACCTTTTCGCCGGAGAGGTCTTTGACTTCAAGCTTCTTGAGCGTGAGCCAGAAGGTGAAGGGGTTGGTGTACGCGCTTTCGAGCGCGATGGTCGCATTCAGGCGCTTTTGTACCTGCGGGACGACGATGTTGCGGATGATGAGCGGGACGGCAAAGAAGCCGAAGAGGGTGTAGAGGACGAGGGCGATCGGCAAATAGACGAGCAGGAATCGCTTCTTGCGGGACCAGCGTCCAGAAGTGGAAGTCATAGCCTCGGACTCCGTTTCGGAGCGTCCAACACTCCGGAGTGTTTATAGCAAGTGAAGGGCGGGAATGGAGTGCACCGCCCCTAAGGTCGGAGCGCTAAGACCCCGGAAATGCCGGTTGCTGGATCGGAGTTCGATCTCAACACGCCGTTGTCGAACAAGTTCGAAACACGCTCGGTGACGGCAATAAGCCGCGATTCTGGCGGCTCTCAGACTGGAATTTCTACTGTTTAACAGTATAGAGTCGTGGGTGATTTGGGCCAGGCGACAACCATGGCTGTGGAAGGCCATCTGCGTGCTCACGCTTGGCGCGTTTCTCGTCGCATCACACGGGATGCTCCCATCGCCGAGTTTTCTTGCTTCGTACTTCAGCGGTTGGAGTGGTGAGCGATACCCCTGCGAAAATTGCGGGTGCGGGTGTGCGTCGGCCACGGAGTGCTGGACGCATTGCTGTTGCCATACGGCGCATGAGAGGCTGGTCTGGGCTCTTGAAAACGGCGTGCTGCCGCCCCCTGTGGCGACGTTTAGCGATGATCAATGGATCGGAGCGGCGAACGCGGTGAGGGCCGGGTCGGCTCATTGTGCTCTTTGCGTGGGGAAGTTGAAGGATTCCCTGAGCCGGGGCATCGCGTTGGTTCGCGTCTCTGGGGCTGAAGGCGGAGCGGCGTGTCGGGTGATCGGAGTCGACGGCCGGAAATCGACGGGGGCTGAAAGTTCCTCGTGCTGCTCGGGTGAGATTCGGCAGAACGGACGGGCGGCGTTTGGCTTGTCCATGTCGGGGCTGGCGTGCAAGGGGGTCAAGCAGCTCCTGACGGTCTCGCTGCCGGTCACTTTTTCCGCGCGGGTCGTGGAAATCGAGGTGCCTGCACGTGTGTGCGGAAAGGTCCCGCTGCCGCGGGACGCGATTTCTTCAACGCGTGGTCTCGATGTTCCGGTGCCGCCACCACGCGTGGGCTGAATAGGCAACGACCTGCGGTTTGAGATTGCGACTTCATGGTGCTCCCCGCGCGTGGTATGCAAACGCGTGAAGCGGGCGGCTGCCGTCGCGCACAGAGACCGAAGTGGTTGTTCAATCTCGCTGATCGGGTGAAATCGCCCGGACTTTTCGAACCAGTTCACGGACTGAGTTTTCGTGGTCGCGACTGCTTTGCCTGTTGGCGGAGCGATGTCGCGGTTTCGGTGCACTTTTCAAAGAAGATTAAGAGGAGAATCAAGATGAAGCTTGTGTATTTGCTGACTGGCGTTTCGTGTGTTTTTGCGGGGATGGCGGGTGCGGCGCAGGTGGGCATCGCGTCGGGTTCGGCGACGATGTCGTTTGATCTGAACGTCATGCTGGGCCAGACGCCGCTGAGTTCGTTCAACGCGGCCTTTGGGATCACGGAGACGCGGGCGCAGTGCCTGAGTCTGCCGGGGAACAACCCGGGCTCAACGGTTTCGTGGGCGATCAACCCCGTGGGCACGCCGAGCCCGGCGGGCCGGCAGATTCAGGGATCAAACCTGACGATCGATCCGACGGATGTGCTGGGGACGTGGACGAGCGGGAGCGATTCGGGCGTATTCCTGTCGGGGGGCGAGCAGATCGGATTCGGCGGCATGACGCGGTGGGGCGTGAATCCGGCGTTCGGCGGCGGCACGCTGCTGTTCGGCGACTGGGGCCTTCGTTACTCGTCGTCGCGCGCGGGCACGGCGGCGGGCGCTTCGGGGAATATCCGTTCGGGGCTGGTGCTCACGAGCAACATCGATTTTCCGAACGCGACGTTCGCGGACATCGGCAACCTGAGCATTCTGGTGAACGGGAATCAGATGTCGATCACCGGCGACCTGCTGGTGTCGGATGCTCTGATCGCGCTGGGTTTCCCGCAGGCGAATCTTGGTCTGGATGTCGGCGATTTCAGCCTGACGGCGACGCTGGTTCCGGCACCGGGCGCGGCGGCGCTGCTGGGATTGGGCGGTCTGATCGCGGCGCGTCGTCGTCGGTGAGACGGAGCCGTGCATCGGAATTTCAATCAAACAGGACCTTTTGAATTTCAAGGAGACAAGAACATGAAGATTGCAACTGGACTGGTGTTTGCGGCGTCGCTCTCGGCGAGTGCGTCGGCGGGCGTGCTGGCGAATACAACCGCGAACGGCACGGCGTACATGACGATTGATCGTGCGGCGTGGGCGACCGTGGCTCCGAGCGCGGAGTACACGGACATCAGCGGAACCCCGAGCGGCGTGATCGGCGCGAGCGCGGACGAGAACGGCAAGCGCTGGATGTTCGCGGATCGGTTCGAGGGGGCGGGCTGGACGGGGGCGCACTATCCGACGGACTATCTGACGGGGCCGACCGCGCCGCTGACGCAGCCTGTCGGCGGATTTGCGATGGCGGTCAACAGCTACGGCGTGAACAGCTTTGCCGCGAACCACAAGATCACGGATTACAACTCGACGACGAATCCGAACGGCTGGATCGGGCTGGCGGGATCGTTCCGTGCGACGAGTGATTTCAACGAGCCGGGCGCGTCGGTGTGGTGGGAGCATCTGGCGGTCCGGCAGGATCCGATGGATTCGATCTGGAAGATCTTTGCGACTTCGGGTCCGGGGCAGGGCAGTCTGTTTGAGCTGCGGAATGTGGTGACGGAGACGGTGGGCGGGAAGCTGCACCTCTCGGCGGACTACGTCTTCGGCAGCACCGACTGGCTGAACTTCTTCCAGGACGCGAACGGCCACCTGGACACCGAGCTGGTGCTCGGGCATATCGAGATCGTGCCGGAGACGATCCCGGCTCCGGGTGTGGGTGCGCTGCTTGCGATGGGTGGGGTGATCGCGGCGCGTCGTCGTCGCTGATCGCGCGAAACGCCGCGGTGTCGAAAGACGCCGCGGCGGATTTGTGGTTGTTTGCGGCTGCGGCGTGCGGCCTGCTTTTTTCGGTTTTCTAGCGCGGAGCTTGATTCATGCAGAAGTACAAGTATGTGGCGGCGGCGTCGGCGATGAGTCTTTTCGCGTTGGCGGGCGGCGCCGCGCCACGGCCGATCACGGGCGGAAGCGCAACTCTGACTTTCGACCTGAGCGCCTTGCTGGGGCAGACCCCTCTGAACGGTTTCAATGCTGTGTTCGGGATCACCGAAACGCGGAACGAGTTGTTGTCGCTGCCGGGGAACAACCCGGGCGCGGCGGTGACGTGGGCGGTGAATCCGGTTGGGATCGCGAGCCCGACGGGGCGACAGGTGCAGGGTTCGACGCTGCTGGTCGACAGCAGCGACGTGCTGGGCAACTGGGCTGCGGGCAACGATTTCGGGCCGTTCCTGCCGGGCGGTGACCAGATTGGTTTCGGGGGGATGACGAGGTTCACGCTCGATCCTGGGATCAGCGGGATTCTGCTCTTCGGGGATTGGGCGATCCGCTATGCGCCCGGGCGGGCGGGCGGCGCGCGCTCGGGGCTTGTGCTGACGAGCAACATCGACTTCCCCAACGCGGTGTTTGCGGACATTGCCAACGCGAGCATCGCGGTGAGCGGGAACGCGCTGCACATCACGGGTGATGTGCTCATTTCGGACGGTCTGATCGCGCTCGGGTTTCCGGAGGGCAACTTCGGGCTGGACATCGGCGATCTTGCGCTCGACGCGACCCTGCCCAGCGAATGCCGCGGGGACCTCAACGGCGACGGGCTGGTGGACGATGCGGACTTTGTGATCTTCGCGGCGGCGTACAACCTGCTCGACTGCGCCGACGTGTTGATGCCGGCGGGCTGCCCGGCCGACCTGAACTTCGACGGCGTTGTTGATGACTCCGACTTTGTGATTTTCGCGGCGGCGTACAACGAACTTGTTTGTCCCTGAGATACGGAGAGGGCCGGCGCGGTGCACGGAGGAGGCGCCGCGCCGGCGGAGTGATGCCACGATGACCATTCGAGGCGACGACATTCGATCTCGCGGGTTCACGCTTGTTGAACTGATGGTGGTGATCGCGGTGATCGCGGTGCTGATCGGTCTGCTTGTCCCTGCGCTGGCGGGGGTGCGGCGGACGGGCAAGCGTGTGACGTGCATGAACAACCTGAGGCAGTTCGCGACGGCGGACACGCTGTATCTGAACGATTACAAGGTCTTTCCGGCGATGAGCGCGTTTGTTCCGACGAGCATCAGCGTGGCGAGGCTGAGGCAGATCGGCGGGTACTTCGGGATGTCGGTGCCGCGGGGCGAGGCGATCGAGTGGCCTCGGCGGGCGGAGCAGCCGAAGTGGATCAACTGCCCGTTTGCGGCGGAATCTGGGTATGCGGAGGGCGTGACGGTTGGCGGAGGTCTGTACACGGGCTACGCGTATTTCGGCGGGCTGGAGCAGTCGGACCTTGTGAAGAAGCGGCTCGGGACGGTGGCGCATCCGGGGCAGGCGGCCGAGTATCGCGGGCTCAATCGGGGCGTGCTGTGGGCCGACATCCTGACGGAGTTCCCGACGGTGGAAGAGCGGCGGTACGAGAATTTTCACAGCCGCAAAGGGGCGCCCCGGTATTCGGATTTTCGGTTTCATGCGGCGGAGATCGAGGGGATTCATCGCGGGTGGTCGGATGGGTCGGTGGAGTGGGTGCCTCGGGCGCGGATTGATTTGAGCGGGATCAACAGTCCGGACATGCGGCTGCAGACGTTTCTGGGGAACTTCTATTTCTGAAGGAAGCGGACGATGGACAAGAACGACCAACGGACGGGCTCATTTCGCGGAACCAGGAGAGATGCGCTCGCGGCGGGGTTGGGGCTGGTGGCGGGGTTGCCGATGCTCGGCGCGATTGCCCGTGCGGAACCGGCGCGTGAAAGGCCCTCGGCCGCGCCGTCGGAGCCGATGAGCGATGATGTGCACGAGGCGATCATGCGGCCGGGGAAGGAACGGATCGCGATCGTGCTGTATCCGCAGTTCACAGCGCTGGATGTGATCGGGCCTCATCACGTGTTCGTCAACATGGTGGGCGCGAAGGTTCTGCTGGTCGCCAAGACCAGGGAAGCGGTGGCGTGCGACACGGGGTACGCGATCACGCCGAACGCGACGTTTGAGGAGATCAAGGACAAGCAGACGCTGGTGATGGTGCCGGGAGGAACGAGCGGCACGATCGAGGCGATGCAGGATGCGGCCACGGTGTCGTTTCTTCAGAGGCAGGGGGCTGAAGCAGAGTGGATCGGGAGTGTGTGCACGGGGTCGCTGCTGCTGGCGGCGGCGGGGCTCCTGAAAGGCTACAAGGCGACGAGTCACTGGCTTGCGCGGAGTGCGCTGCGCGCCGGCGGCGCGGAGCCGGTGGCGGCGCGGTATGTCGAGGACCGAAATCGGGTCACGGGCGCAGGGGTGACTGCGGGAATCGATTTCGCGCTGCGGCTGGTGCAGAAGTGGCGAGGGACGATGTATGCGAAGGGGGTGCAGTTGTTTATGGAGTACGACCCGCAGCCGCCGTTCAACAGCGGTTCACCGACGAGCGCGGATGCGGATCCGGCGATGGTGGGGATGCTGGAAGCGATGCACGAATCGTTCGGGCCGAAATGCGAAAAGGCGATTTACGCGGCGCTCCGGTCGAGCCAATCCAAATAGACCACTTGCTCCCTTCACCCGCAGGGGGCGCGGGGAGCGTCCATCCATTCCTGATTTGAAAAAAGGAGTTTCCTGATGTCTCGCGTTTTTCCCCGTACCTCCCCGTCGCTTTACAGGCTCCGACGGTCCATCCATCTGCAGCTGCAGCTGCTCGTTCTGCCGGGGGTCATCCTGGCGCTTTTGCTCCTGCTGGCGATGAAGGGATGTGCCGGCGCCCATCGCGACGAGGTTGCGGTGTCGGGTTCGTGTGCGGCGGAAGGGCAAGAGAGCTGCATCTGCAAGCAGCCCGGCGTGATCTCATTTGCGGTTGAGGGGATGGGTTGTCCGAACTGCGCGAAAGAACTTCAGGAGGTCATCGCTGGGGTACCCGGCGTGAAGTCCGCGAAGGTCTGCTTCGAGGACAAGAAGGCCTTCGTCATCCTGGACAAGGACCACCCGGCGACGCTGGAGGCCATTGAGGCCGCTGTAGCAAAGCGCCAGGAAGAACACCTCAAGCTGGAGAGTGATGCGAACTGCGTCAAGTCGAAGGGTTGACACTGCGAGTCCAGTCGTGCTCAGTTAGAAAGGACCAATCACATGAAAACACCAGTTGCCGTGTGTGCATCGTGCATTTCTCTCGTAGCCGCCGCGTTTCTCCTCGGCGGTCAGGCCGCTGGCGGCAAGAACCAGGCTGCAAAGTCCGCGAGCGTTACCGGCGAACTCGGGCCCCTGCGCAACCGGTGAACAGATGAGGATGAGTCGTATCTTGCGAGACCGGCGGGGGGCGTGGGTGGACCTCCAAGGCGGGACATGGTCATGCCACGCCTTAGAGGTGTCAGAAATGGCCCGTAGGACGGACTGCGCCCCGCCACCCCGGGGGTTCACGGGGGGGACGGTTTGATGTCATATGCGCGAACGGTTGCCCCGTTGGGTTCAACGGCGGCGGTGTTGTTCCGACGCCGCTTGTCGCTGTCCTGGATTGCGGTCCGGATGAATGCGACGTGTGCCTTGTCGGGAGCGACATCCACTCGGAGATGGCCGGGGCCGGGGAGGATCGTGCCGGACTTATAGCCGTACAGATCGGCGCTCCGCGTGTTGCCGACCGGATTGCCCGGTTGTGGAACGCACTGGTAGACGATGCCGTCGCGTTCGGACTGCACGTACATGTGATCGTGGCCATGGAAGACGGCGGAGACGTGGTGTTTGGCGAGCAGGTCGTGGATGGGCAATGTCCAACCGGACCGGTGTTCTGCGAAGCCCGGTGTGCCGTCGGCGTTGTTTCCGCCCCATTCGAAAAAGCGGGAGGATTCGACGCCGCCCCGTGATTCGGGGCCTCCCATGCCGCCGACGAGATGATGGATGAAGACGAACCGATAGCGGGCGTTGCTTGATTGCAGAGTTTTGGTGAGCCAGTCGTACTGTGCGCGGCCGAGAGTCATGGACCAACTTGAGTCGGTTGGGGCGAGCGGCTGGTCGTTTGCTTGCTCGCCCTGGCGATCCTGGGGTCCACCCCGGCCGCCGCCTCGGATTCGATCGGTTGAGGCCCAGAATGGATCGAGAACGATGAGCTGCGCATCGCCCCATTGGAATGCGTAGTAGTTGGCGCCAACGCCATCCTTCATAGTGGTCTGGCCGGTGTAGTGAATGCCGTCGATGATGGGTGCGGGGAAACGGGCGGTGCGCTGATTGAAGGACCAGGGGCCGATGTCGTCGGGTGCCGTCCCGGAAGAGCCCTTTTCGCCGTCATGGTTCCCGAGAACCATGAAGAGCGGGGCGCTGCGGGCGAGTTGTCCGAAGTAGTACCGTTGTGCGTCGTACTGAGCAAGGGCGGATTTGAACTCTTTGCCGCGCTGGTCGGTCATGAAGGTGTCGCCCAGATCGATCACGAAGTCCGGGCGTGCGGCGAGCATGTTGGCGAGCGTCTGTTCGTAGACCGCGGGCTCCACTCCCTGGTCGAGGTGTGAATCGGCCTGCATCACAAACGTGAAGGGCGTGCCGGGTGCGGGGCGAGTGCGGAAGCGCTGGTCGTCCCCCCAGTGGATGGGCTGATTGTGCTTGGCCAGGCCGAGGCGGTAAATGTACTCGGTGCCGGGGGTGAGGCCCGTGATTTCGATATTCGTGACGGTGTTTGCGCCGGTGGTGACCGGTACGGATTTTCGCCGCGTGCTGTTACCGGTTGGCCAATATTCGACTGTTGCCTCCGCGGCATCCGAGGCGTGCACGGAAACGGTGATGGAGCGATCGGTGGGGCGGGCGAGGATCACATCGACGTCGTGGGCAGGCACGTCCGTTTTGAACGAGGTCATGCGTGCGCGGAGGCCCTGACGGTCGCCTTCCGGCGGGACGTCGTTCCGGTCGGCGCGTCGGCGGCGGTTGTCAGGATTGCCGCCGCGCTGATCCGGGGGGTTGTTCTGCCGGGCGTAGGTGACATCGATCGAAGTGGAGGCAAGGGTGATGTCCTTCAGGGCGGCGAGGAGCGCATCGCGGGTGAGCGGGCCGTCCGGGTGGGCTTCGGCGGAAAGTGCGTAGAGCGTGATGGTGTAGACCTTGTCACCGGGTCCTTGGGAGCAGGGCGGCGCGTACTGGTTCTTGCGGTTGACGGTGTTTGGTCCCCAGAGGCCCGAGGCGGGATCTCCATTGAAATCGCGGGATGTTGATGGGAGATTCGCGACGACCATGTAAACGTGGGTCGATCCATCGGGCGGGATGTGATGCATCGCGAGCGCGAATGCGCGGGTCTTTGGGGGCGGATTGGTCCAGCGGAGCGTGGGGGCGCGGCTCTGGCCATCGCAGGTGCAGTCGACCGAGAGCCGTCCTCCTGTGGCATCCGGGCTTGAAAGCGTGAATCCGTCGGAATCGCGCTCGGCTTGTTTGGGCGATGACTTTGGCGGCTGGTCGCTCTGTTTGGCCGGAGGTGGAGGGGGACGATCCTGAGGCTGGTTGTCGTCGCGGCCGGTGCGTGCGGCGTAGGTGGCGGATTTCCTGTTCCCGTCGGGGGTGATGAAATCGAATATGTACTGCGCATCGCGACCGTCGCCATCGATGCGGTAGTTCACGAAGCCCGGCTTGCCCCCGGCGGCATACTCCAGTGACCATGCACGCTCACCCGTGGCCTTGAAGCCGGTGATCCGAGCGCCGCGAAGGGGCTGGAGCCAGTCTCGCACGGGCGTGGCGCGAGGCTGTGGATCAATCTGGTCTTCGCGGACGGTCACGACGCCGCGCATTCCACCGTTGAGGTAGGGGTAGGACTTGCTTGCGTGGTAGTGGTACAGGCCTTTTTCGCCGGGCTTGGAATCGTTCTCTGGTCTGGCGAAGTGTCCGTTCAGTTCGTCGAGTTTGTCGGTACCACCGAGCGGGCAGGCGTTTTCGGCGCCGGCAGGGGCCGCCGGGTCGAAAAACCCGTAGACGGGAAAGCCGTCGAGCGCATAGGCAAGGGGTGCGCCGTTACCCACGAATTTCTGGAGTTGGGTGGGGGCGATGTGGTAGTGGTAATCATCGGCGCGGCCGCAATGCCCGCCGAATTCATCGAGTTCGCCCGCCAGAAACGTGTCTGTTTTGCCGTCGTTCTTGATGGGGTTGAAGATGGGCACGCCGTTGGCGGCAAGAGCGATAGCGCCCCGGAACAGTTGTTGCTTTGCCGAAACCGGCCGATCGGCCAAGGCCGGATGAAGTGGAATTTGCCAGGCGTTGGAGCCTCTATAGCGCTGGGGGAGCGGAACCTGCTGTTGCCACGCGGTGATGCCGACCATCAGCGCGTGTGAGAAGACGTAGGAGCCCGCCCTGCCACCTGGAAGATGCGGAAGTCCGTCGCTTTCGACATAGAGCCAGCGATCGTCCCAGCGGGTGCCGACAAAAGGGGCAAAGACGTTGAAGATGACCGCTTGTGCGGGTGCTTTGGCGTCCGGACCGGTTGGCTGCGGTTCGGCGGCTCGCCAAGCGAGTCGGTCGTTGATGGCTTTGACCTGATCGATGCGACGCTGAGCTTCGGTGCGATCGGTCGCGGACAGATCGGAAAGGTCGAAGACGACCACGTCTCCGTTGGAGCGTTCGATGCTGACATTGGTCACGCCGTCCGTGGAGCGGGCAGACAGAAATGCGCCCTGCACCGTTTCACCTGTGCGGGAGTTGGTCCAGAGACGGATATGTGCGGCATCGAAGCGATGGGTATCGTCGTGCTGGCCTTGATCATCCGGGGGATGGGCGGTGACCGCCGCACTGATGAGGCTTGAGCACAAAAGAGCGCTGAGACGTCGAATCATCGTGCGGGGTCCTCTGGCTTGGGCGTGTTGTGGGGAGCAGGGGCGGGGGCCGGGCTGAGGGCACGGGGATGGAGCGTGTATTCGTGAACGATCGAAGCGTTCTTTCCGTGATCGGCCTCATCTTCCGGTCGGGCGGCGCGGATGTACTCTACTTTGCAGGCGGGTAATTTGGACCCCTGCTTGCCGCTCACGGTGATGCGCAGATGGCCGGAGTTGGGGAAGATGTCGCCGGCCGTGTAGGACTGCCGATTGAACGCGGTGAAGGTGGGATCGGCGGGGTTGGGGCAGGTCTGGTAGATCACGCCGTCGAGTTCCTGTTTGGCGTACAGGTGATCGTGACCCTGAAAGAAAATGGTGACGCCGGTGTCGCGCATCAGGTCGTGGATGGGCTTTTCCCATTTGGGGCGCATTGCGAAGAAGCGGTCGATGCCGCGGCGATCGTCGCCGCCCCATTCGTACTTTGTGGCCTGTTCGATTCCGCCGCGGCCGGTGCCGAGCACGTGATGGGAGAAGACGAACTTGAAGGGGGCTCTGCTGCGGGTGAGTGTTTCGCGAAGCCACTGGTACTGCTCATCGCCGAGGGTGATCTGCCAGAGATCGCGCTGGCCGCGGCCGGCGCGCGGCTGATCACCGGCTTGGTCGGCGGCTTTGCCTTTGCCGCGGCGGGCGCCGTCGGGCTGGTCCTTTGCGGGAGCCTTCGTGCCGGCTTCGTTGTCGACGGGAACATCGGAATGCCAGTAGGGATCGATGACGACGAAGAGCGCATCGCCCCAATCCCACGCGTAGTAGTCGCGGAGCAGGCCGACATGCTCGACGGGCGTCTTGTTGCCGGAGTAGAAGCCGTCGGGGGCCGGGAGCGGGAAGAAATCGTTTCGCGCTCTGCCGGCGAGCACCGCGAAGTTGTTCGCGGTGCCGTCGAGGAGGTACTTGGCGGCCTGCTCGTGATTGCCGTTGACGAGCATGAGGGGCGTCGAACGTCCGACGGTTTCGAGGTACGCCCGCTGGGCGGCGTAAATCGCGTTGACCGCATCCTGCGACTTGTCGGCGCGCTCGATCAGCCGCTCAATACTGAAATCGTCCCCCAAGAGGAAATAAAAGTCGGGTTTGTCCGCGGCGACGTTTGCCAGGGCTCTTCGATACAGCGCGGCGTCGAACATCCGGCCGGCACGCTCGGGGTGGGAATCGCCTTGAACACAGAATGTGAATGTGTCGCCCGGCTTTCGCTGTGTTTGAAAGACTGCTTCACCTGCCATCTGGAAGTCACCCTTGCCGGGCAAGCGGATGTGGAGGCGGTAGTGATACAGACGATCGGGCTCAAGACCATCGATGGTGATTTCAGTTGGTGTCTTTGGCTTGAGAGTAATTGCTTTGGTTTGTTTTGGAGTCTGCCCGGCGAGGTATTCAACATAGAGATCGATTGCCTGCTGCGCTTCCACGCTGAGTGTCACCGAGCGGTCGGTCGGATGGCCTACCAGGCAGGAAACGCGGGGGTGAGCATCGGGGGCCTCCATCGGGTCCGGCACTGGGCCCGGCTCCAGCGCGTGCTCCGCGGCGAGAGTTACGTCGGCCGCGGGGGAGACTCCGCCCGCGAAGGCTGCGATGAGACTCAATATCAAAAAGTGCCGCACGCGAGTGATTCCCCGAAGAATCGAGAATGGAATATCGGAAGAACGACGGGACCGCCGCGCTTATTGCGTGCGAGCTGGGCTGATTGAGTAACCTGCTTTGTCGGCGGTTTGCACTAGGCGCAGATCAACTCGTCGTACGCGACGATGAAGATGCTGAAATCGGAATCATCGACGAGTCCATCTCCGTTGAGATCGCAGGGGCAGAGGGCGGGAGCGTCGGGGCAGAGGAGATCGTTATAGGCGACGACGAAAATTGAGAAGTCGGCATCGTCCACCAGGCCGTCGCAGTTGAAATCTGATGCGCAGTAGGCGAGCGAGACGGGATTCGAGGTCGCGTCGCCGAAGGAGTTGACGATGTGGACGGTGTAGTCGCCCGCGGCCTGCGCGTGAGCGTTGGAAATGAACAGCGAGTTCGATTGGACCCCGTCGTACTGGGTGCCGTCGGTGGTTCCTTCGATGAGATCGACGTTGTTGAGCCTCCACTGATAGGAAAGGGCTGGAACGCCAGTGGCAACGACGGTGAGTTGGGCGGAGCCGCCGGGGCAGACGGCGAGCGCGGGGGTGATGGACTGGATGCAGGGGGGCTCGCTGCCCCAGTGGGCGAGGAAGGACGAGACGCGGCCGCCGGCTTTGTAGAAGTCGCCGCCTACGAAGAGTTCGTTCTGGAAAGTTCTCAGGGCGGCGATGCTCGGGCCGGAATTCGCGCTGTTGACGAAGCCGCTGAACGCAGGGCCGAACGCCGACCAGGCTGTGCCGTTCCAGAGCGCGACGTAGTTTGGGGTGGGGAAGCCGGTGACCGGCACGGTGCCGCCGACGACGAGGCCGCCGTTGTAGTTGGCGACCGCGGTTGCGGTGCTTGCCGCGGAGAAGCCCGCGCCGAAGCCGCTCCAGGCTGAGCCGTTCCAGCGGGCGACGTTGTTGACGATGACACCGCCGAGCGAAGTGAAGTGGCCGGCGACGACGAGATCGCCTCCGTAGGTCGTCATCATCCAGCCGCGTTCGGCGATGCCGGGCGCGGTGACGGAGCCGCCGACGGCGTTCCAGTTGGCGCCGTCCCAGCGAGCGACAAAGGACATGGGCGTGGCGCCCGAGGCGCTGAATCCGCCGCAGGCGTAGAGCGCGTTGTTGTGCACGAACAGATCGAAGACTTCGTTGTTCAGGCCGCTGCCCATGGCAACCCAGGAGGTTCCGTTGAAGCGGACGACGTTGTTGCCGTTGCCGTTGACGTTGAGGCCGCCGACGATGAGATCGCCGTTGAAACTGGTGATGGAATTCGGGATGCCGCTGCTCGGCTGGGCGCTGAGTGCAACCCAGGAAGTTCCGTTCCACTTGGCAACGCGCTTGATACCGCCGGTCATCGAGAACTGGCCGGTCGCGTAGAGCTCGTTGCTGTGGGTGCAGAAGTCGGTGACGACAAAGTTGGGATCGTCGCCGCCGAGGCCGGGCATGGTGAAATAGTTGAGGCCGTCGAATCGGACGACATGGAAGTTGGGAACGCCCGCGGCGGAGATGAAGTAGCCGCCGATGATGAGCGAGCCGTTGAACTCGTGGAGGGCGCGGATGCGATTTTCGAAACCGGCGCCGACCTGCGAGAAGTTGGTCCCATCGAATCGGACGATGCGGTTGTAGGCGTTGTCGTTGACGCGGGTGAAGACGCCGCCGATGTAGAGGTTGTTGGCGAAGACACCGAGGCAATACGCGCCGCTGGGCACGTTGAAGATGGCGCCGCCGTTGACCCAGGCGGAGCCGTTCCACTTGGCGAAGTAGACACCGCCGGCGATGCCGAAGGTGCCGGCGCAGTAGAGCGTGCCGTTGTAGATCGCGAGAGAACGGGCCCCGTTGGTCGCGCCGCCGAGAGGGAAGGGCATCGGGGTCCACGCCGAGCCGTTCCAGCGTGCGGCGTACGGGCAGAGAGAGCCGTTGACGGTGGTGAAACCGCCTGCGATGCAGAGGTCGGAATTGAACTCGAGCATGCTGTAGATGCCGAGGAAGGAGTCGCCGCCACTAGCGCCCCCGGCGAGCGGCTGCCAGGCGACGCCGTCGAAACGAGCGATGTACGAGACGCTGGTGGCGCCGGAGGTTTTGAACGTGCCGCCGGCGTGCACCTGGTTCTGGTAGGTCGCAAGCGACAGGACGCTGCCGTCGCCGAAGCCGCCACCGACCTCCTGCCACGCGGAACCGGTCCACTTTGCGATGCGGCGGACGGTTGATGCGCCCGAGAGTGTGAAGCTGCCGCCGGCGTAGAGCTGGTTGTTGAACACGTGCAGGGCGCGGACTTCGCCGTCCGCGAATCCGGAGCCAACGGCTTCCCACGCCGTGCCGTTCCAGCGGGCGACACGATTGACGGGTGTCGCGCCCGAAGTGTTGAAATTGCCGCCGACGTAGATCTGCCCGTTGAACACCGTGATGCAGAAGACCTGGCTGCCGAGGCCGGCACCCATGGCGGACCACTTCACGCCGTCGAATCGGGCGACGCGGAGCGCCGTTTCGCCACCCGCGACCTGGAAATCACCGACGGCGTAGAGCTTCGAGCCGCCGCCATCGTCGTACGTCATAAGAGCGCGGCAGGCGTTGTCGAACCCGGGCAGGCCGCTCAGTTCCAGCCATGTGGGCGTGCATTGGGCGTGCGAGCCCTGGGCGGCAAGCAATATGAAAAAGAGACTGGCCAGCACCCGACGGAGCGGTCTCGAAGCGAGCATGACGTTCCCCTCTGCCCGGGCGGAGGGGTGCCGGGGCGAATCCACAATTTAACCGACGACCGGGCAATTGCCAAGCCTAAAGAGGGGATTGGATAAGGTCCGGAAAGCGGGACAGGCAAAAAGAAAGCGGCCCGCCGCGGATGCGACGGGCCGGGAATGGGCAGAGCCGGACTTGAACCGGCAACCCCAGCATTTTCAATGCTGTGCTCTACCAATTGAGCTATCTGCCCGGAAAGTAGAGGGGGAAGAGTAGACCGTGAGGGGCTCTGGTCAAGCCCGGCGATCGGGCGGTAGGATCGCGGCATGCAGGAGGCGGAACCAGCCGGAGGAGGGGCGAAGCAGGCGCTGCTCTCGGTGCGTGATTTGCGCACACACTTCATGCCACGCTCGGGTTGGCTTGGGCGAGGGGAGGTTCTGAAGGCGGTTGATGGGGTTAGCTTCGACATTGGTCCCGGAGAGACGCTGGGGCTTGTTGGCGAGTCGGGATGCGGAAAGACGACTGTCGGCAGAACGATTTTGAGGTTGGTGGCTCAGACGTCGGGAGAAGTGCGGTTCGTGGGCCGCGATGTGTTTGCCGCGGGCCGCGCCGAACTCAGGCGGCTTCGACGGGAGATGCAGATCGTCTTTCAGGATCCGGGGGGATCGCTGAACCCGCGGATGCGGGTCGGGGCGATCGTGGGCGAGCCTCTGGTTGTGCACCGGATGGTGAAAAAGAAGGCGGAGTTGGAGAGGAAGGTGGGGGAGCTGCTGGAGCGGTGCGGCATGCCCGCGTCCGCCGCGGAGAGGTTCCCGCACCAGTTTTCTGGCGGGCAACGCCAGCGGATCGGGATCGCGCGGGCGCTGGCGCTTGGGCCGCGGCTGCTGGTTTGCGACGAGCCGACGAGCGCGCTCGACGTTTCGGTGCAGGCGCAGATTCTGAATCTTCTCAAGGATCTTCAGAGGGATTTTCGCCTGAGTTGTCTTTTCATCAGCCATGACATGAACGTCATCGGGCACATGTGCGATCGCATCGCGGTGATGTGGAGGGGTCGGATCGTGGAGGCGGGGCCTCGGGATGACGTGCTGCTCCGACCCAGCAACGACTACACCAAACGATTGCTCGCCGCGGTGCCGCGGGTGGGATTTGGTGCGAAGCGCGGAGTGAGACCTGAGAAGGGGGTGGGGCGGTGTGTCGTTCTGAGGCACGATCTCCCCGACGGGACCTCTCATCTGGACTGGATGCTGGAACGTCGCGATCCTGCGGCGGGACTGCTCAGCTTTCGATTGAGTATCGGGAGCGACGTCGAACGGCCGGGCGTGATCGAGGCCGAGCGGATCGGCGACCATCGACGGGAGTATCTGGAGCGGGAAGGACCGGTCTCGGGCGGGCGGGGGAGTGTTCGCCGGCTCGCGTCGCTGGAAGTGGTGGAACTGGTGGAATCGGAGGACCGGGTGCGGGCGGTGGTGCGGGGCCGGGATGGCACGGGGGTGGTGTGGGTCGGCGAGAGAAAGGCAGGGGATCGATGGCTCCTTTCTGGCGCGGTATGCTGAGGCCACCACCAGGAAAGGGGTCTTTATGCTTCAAGATCTCGCGAATCGTTCACCCGATGGACTTGGAGGTTCTGGAACCGGGGGGCTGCAGCCGGGGGGAGGGCAGAACGTTTTTCGTCCCGGCGCGGGCATGACGAGCGGCAGTGGCGTGAGTGGCGCGGGAACGCCGGCAACGCCCGGGGCTGCTGCTTCTCTTGGAGGTCCGGAGGTCAAGCCGAAGATCACTGCCTTCGAGCAAAAAGGCGGGATCGGCAAGACCGAAGATTCGTGGCAGCGGAAAACGAACAAGACGGGCGTGGGTGCGACGCATGTGAAGACATTTCACGCGAAGCTGACCGGCGAGTCGCTCGAATTCCTGGACAAGCAGATCAATGACTGGCTGGATGCACACCCGGATCACGAGGTGAAGTTCTCGACTTCCACGGTGGGAGAGTGGACGGGCAAGCTGAAAGAGCCCAACGTGATCGTGCAGGTCTGGGTGTGAAACGCCTGCCGCGCACCGGAGAATGAGCCGCATCGGGTTGGCCGCGTGCGGATGCTGAAATGAGCATGGAGCAGGCCGGTCGATCCGATAGAATCCGGCTTGTGCGGCATTACGGGCATTCTGTATTGCGAGGTTGGGGGTTCGAGGTCGCGGCGCGCCGTTGTTGAGCGGATGCGGGACCGCATGTCGCACAGGGGTCCTGACGGCGCCGGCCTGATCGAGGGGAACGGTTACACGCTCGGGCATCGCCGGCTGGCGGTTGTGGACCTTTCGGTGGAGGCGGCTCAGCCGATGTCCTCGGCGGACGGGCGCTTTGTGATCGTGTACAACGGCGAGTTGTACAACGACCGCGAGGTGCGCGAGGAGCTTTCCAGAGTCGGAGTCGGCTTTCGGACCCGGAGCGATACGGAGACGGTGCTGGCGGCGCTCGCCACCTGGGGGGAGGCGGGGCTTGCCAAACTCCGCGGGATGTTTGCCCTCTGCTTTGTCGATACCACGAGGAAAGTGGCGCTGGTGGCCAGAGACGCCCTTGGTGTCAAGCCGTTGTATTACGCCCTGGTGGGGGACGGCCGCGGCGGGGCGGCGGAGTTTGTCTTCGCGAGCGAACTGCCCGCGGTCCGGCTGCACCCGATGATCACAGAGGCTCACGACCCTGTGGTCGTTGCCTCGTACATGTCGACGACACGGACGACTCTGGGAGAGCGGACGCTTCTGGCGGACGTTCGGATCGTGGAACCGGCAACGGTGTTTCGGGTGCATTTCGCCGGGGAGCGTGTCAGCGTCGAACGGCGATCGCTGTGGGCCGGAGCCGCGACCGAGCGGAAAGCGGGCGAGACAGCGGGAGTGATTCGCGACAGCGTTGCGCGGCACTTGCGGAGCGATGTTCCGCTGTGTTCGATGCTCTCAGGAGGGCTGGATAGCTCGATTATCGCCAGCGCGGCCTGCGAAGCTCTGCGCGAGGCGGGGTCCAAAGAGACCCTGAGAACCTTTGCATCGGGCGCCAAGGGCGGGAGTGCCCCCGGGGCCGACGACTTTGCGTTTGCGCGGCTGATGGCCGAGCGGCTGGGCACCTCGCATACGGAAGCTCCCGTGACCGCCGAGATGTTTGAACGGCGGTGGGTGGAGATGGTGGCGCGACAGGGGCTGGTGCTGAGCACGCCGAACGAGGTGGCGATCAATGAAGTAACGCGTGCGCTGCGAGGGCAGGGGTGCATCGTGACGCTGAGCGGCGAGGGGGCCGACGAACTTTTCGGCGGTTATGACTTTGCGCTCTTCGCCGCGGCCCAATTCCGCAGGGGCGAGCATGCGCTCGTGCGGTCGGACCCGGGCCTGCACCCGGGGGAATTTGAGCTGCTGGCCAACGCCTGGCTACGGCTTGAAACCTACGGGCGAGTGTTCACGCCGGGCTTTCTAGACCGGATAGAGCAGGGGGAACCGGTGCGTGCGTGGTTCCGATCAGAGTTTGATCGATGCGCAGCGCAGGTGAACAGCGATGATCCGCTCGCTGCCCATCTGGCTTTTCAGCGGCGGGTGAATCTGGCGCAGCTGCTCCTGCGGCTCGATTCGGCGTCGATGCTCGAGAGCGTCGAAGGGCGAACGCCCTTTGCCGATTTCACGGTGGCTCAGTTCGCGGAGTCGTTGCCGATGGCCGAGAAATTTCTGGAAAGAGAGCCGCGGCGGCCAGAGAACACGAAGATCGCGCTGCGGCGGGCTTTTCGCGCGGAGCTGCCGTCCGAGATTCTGGCGCGGGAGAAGGCGAGTTTCCCGCTGCCTTTTGCCGGCTGGATCGGGTCGATGCGCCGCGTGATCCTTGAGAGTGAAGCGCTCGCGGAGATCTTTACCCCGGAGGCGATCACGGCCGCGGCCGCGAACCCGTCGCAGTATTGGAACGTGGCATGGCCGATGATGAACCTGGCGCTCTGGTTCGGCTGCATCGAGAGCGGCGATTCGATGGACTTTGAAAGGACGGCGGCACGCCTGCGGGAATAGCGGCTCACCGCCCGGCGAGTTCTTCTATAGAGGCCGCGTCCATGCGCCAGATGTGCCAGCCGCTCATTTCACGCGCGCCGAGGGTCTTGTAGAAATTCTGTGCCGGTTCATTCCAGTCGAGCACGGACCATTCCATTCGCGCGCAGCCCCGGGAGCGGGCGATGCGGGCAAGCTCTTTGAGCATGAGCTGTCCGAGGCCGTGCCGGCGGGCTTGGGGCTGCACGTACAGATCCTCGAGATACAGGCCGGGCCGTCCGGACCAGGTCGAGAAATTCATGAAGTAGATCGCGGCGCCGACGGGGCGGTCGCCGAGCTCTCCGACAAGGGCCTCGGCCGAGGGGCCCCGCCCGAAGCCCTCGCCGAAGAGGTATTGGCGGAGCGATTCGGGGGTCGATCGGACCGCATCGGGCTCTCGCTCGTAGGCGGCAAGCTCTTTGATCATGGCGAGCAGGAAGGGGACGTCCGCCTCCCGTGCGGGGCGGACGCGCACAATCGGCTGATCCGTAGGGGGATGAGGCATATCTCAGCGTAAGGGCCCGCGGACGGCGGCGTTCTTTCCGGCGGCGTATTCTGTCGGGCCGATGAGAGGGCCGCGCCGATTTTCGGCGGATCGTCAGGAGATTCGGATGATGTCGAGCAATGTGCGGATGGGAATGCTGGCGTGCGTGATGGCGATGGTGCTGCTAGGCGGCTGTCAGGCCGAGCGCAACCTCGACCTGGTGCGCGAAGTCGGTAATCGTGAATACCAATTGGGCGAGTACGACAAGGCTCTGGCGAACTACCAGGAGTATGTCACACGCAAGCCCGACGGCGTGGATGTGCGCTATTCGCTTGCAGAAACGTACCTCAAGCTGAAC
The DNA here is from genome assembly GCA_018242625.1 of Planctomycetota bacterium. GTDB lineage: Bacteria > Planctomycetota > Phycisphaerae > Phycisphaerales > UBA1924 > JAFEBO01. The sequence goes on along the minus strand of JAFEBO010000011.1, from coordinate 31,301 downwards.
AAGCCTCAGGAAGCTCGCGAGCAGTTCTACCAGTGTCTTGCGGTCCATCCGGACAATCAGGCCTATGCGCAGGGGCTGGCGGAAGCTCTCTACGCCTGCAATGAACGCGAAGAGCTCATCACGTTCCTTACCCGCGAAGCGCGGGAACGTGGCCGTCCCGGCGACTATGAACGCCTGGGGCACTATCAGCTTCTGCTGGGCAACGTCGACGAGGCCAAACTGGCGCTGATCACCGCGGCGAAATTGGATGGTGGAAAATCCATCAAGCCGCAAATGGAACTCGCCAACCTCTACCGTTCGCTCGGTGATAAGCAGAGCGAGCTCAAGAGGCTCCGGATGGCCCTCTACATTGAGCCCAAGAATCCCGAGATTCAAAAGCGGATCAGAGAACTGGGCGAAATACCCGGCCCGAGCTTTGTCTTGCAGCCGGATTGACCCTTCCTGGGCGGTTCTTACCGGACCGATGTCGGCCTCCGGGCGGACACTTGACGGTCAAGGGGCTTCTTTCTACCATTCATCCGGATAAACGGATGAAAGGCAGGGTTTCTCATCTTCCTGTTGCGGAGCGTCTCGCCGTCCTGGCAGATCGGACGCGGCTACGGCTGCTTGAGGTGCTGGAAACGCACGAGCTGTCGGTCGGTGAGCTCGCGCAGGTTTTCCAGAGCCCTCAATCAACTGTGAGCCGGCATCTCAAGGTACTCGCGGACTCGCAGTGGCTGGTCCGGCGAAGCGAGGGCACGGCGACGTTCTATCGCATGGTGCTGGACGACCTTTCGCAGCCCGCTCGGGCGCTCTGGCTCACGATCCGAGAGCAGGCGGGTCCCGGTGAAAGAGCCGAGCGGGCCGAGGATGCGCGTCGGGTGGCGGCGGTATTGAACGAGCGTCGCACCGACAGCCAGGCATACTTTGGCAGGGTTGCCGGTGAGTGGGACGCGGTCCGGCAGGAATTGTTCGGATCTCGATTCACCTCCCTGGCGCTTCTCGAGCTGCTTGCCGGCCCGCTCACCGTGGCCGATCTTGGTTGCGGTACGGGCAACATTTCCGAGCTTCTCGCTCCGCTGGTCAAGCGGGTGATCGCGGTGGATCAGTCGGGGCCGATGCTTGAGGCGGCGAAACGACGGCTCTCGGGGGTGCGGAATGTGGAGTTTGTGCCGGGAGAACTCTCCCGGCTGCCTCTGCCCGATGGCGGCGTGGATATCGCTGCGTTCGGGCTGGTGCTGCACCATGTGGAAGACCCGGCAGTTCCGTTGCGTGAGGCCGGCCGCGTGCTCAAGGCGGGCGGAGTTTCCGGACGGGTTCTCGTGATCGATATGGTGCGGCACGACCGGAGCGAGTATCGGCACCGGATGGGGCATCGGCATCTTGGATTCGGTCGAGACGATATGGAATCGCACTTTGCCGCCGCGGGGCTTGTGCCGATGAGTTTTCGTGAATTGCCGGTTGATCCGGACGCGCGGGGGCCGGGATTGTTTGTTGCGATTGCGGCCAGGGCGACTGGGAAAGCATGAGTTGAATCCGGCGCGGAGTGTGCCGGAAGAGGACGAGCTGTTGCACTTTGATTGAGGAGCGGATTGAAATGACGAGCATGGCGACGAAACCCAAAACCATCACAAAGGACGGCGGCAAGCACAAGCTTGCGACTCTTGATTACAAGGTCAAGGACATCAACCTGCACGAGTTCGGCCGCAACGAGATCCGTCTCGCCGAGACCGAGATGCCCGGACTGATGGCGATCCGCGCCGAGTACAAAGGCAAGAAGCCGCTCAAGGGCGCCAAGATCATGGGCTCCCTGCACATGACGATCCAGACGGCGGTGCTCATCGAGACGCTGGTCGAGCTCGGTGCCGACGTGCGCTGGGTGTCTTGCAACATCTTCAGCACGCAGGATCACGCCGCCGCGGCGGTGGTGGTCGGCAAGGACGGCACGCCGGACAACCCCAAGGGCGTCCCGGTCTTCGCGTGGAAGGGTGAAACGCTCGAGGAATACTGGTGGTGCACCGACCAGGCCCTCATGTGGCCGGACGGCTCGGGCCCGAATCTGATCCTCGATGACGGCGGCGACGCCACGCTGCTGGTTCACCGCGGCGCGGAATGGGAAAAGGCCGGCAAGGTGCCGAAGTTCAACGAGAACAAGGATCCGGAAGAGTGGGGCTACATCCTCGCGCTGTGCGAGCAGCAGCAGAAGAAGAACCCCGGCCGCTGGACGAAGGTGATCAAGGACATCCGCGGCGTCTCGGAAGAGACGACGACCGGCGTGCACCGTCTCTACCAGATGATGGAAGCGGGCAAGCTGGCGTTCCCGGCGATCAACGTGAACGACAGCGTGACCAAGAGCAAGTTCGACAACCTGTACGGCTGCCGTCACTCGCTCACCGACGGCATCCTGCGTGCTTCGGACGTGATGCTGAGCGGAAAGATCTGCGTGGTTCTGGGTTACGGCGACGTGGGCAAGGGCTGCGCGCAGTCGCTGCGTGGCCAGGGAGCTCGCGTGATCATCACCGAGATCGATCCGATCTGCGCGCTGCAGGCGGCGATGGAGGGTTATGAAGTCACAACTCTCGAGGATGTCGTGGAGAAGGCCGACGTGTTCATCACGGCGACCGGCAACAAGGACATCATCACCGTCGATCACATGTCGCGAATGAAGGACAAGGCGATCGTCGGCAACATCGGCCACTTCGACAACGAGATCGACATGGCCGGGCTCAAGAAGTACAAGGGCATCAAGACGATCAACATCAAGCCGCAGTACGACGAGTGGGTGTTCCCGGCCAGCAAGGGCAGGCCCGCGCACAGCGTCATGATCCTCGCGGAAGGCCGCCTCCTGAACCTCGGCTGCGCCACCGGCCACCCGAGCTTCGTGATGAGCTGCTCTTTCAGCAACCAGGTCATGGCGCAGATCGAGCTGCACAATAACGCCGGCAAGTACGAGAAGAAGGTGTACACGCTGCCCAAACACCTGGACGAGCGTGTCGCCCGCTTCCACCTCGACAAGCTCGGCGTGAAGCTGACGAAGCTGAGCAAGGACCAGGCCGAGTACCTCGGCGTTCCCTCGGAAGGCCCGTACAAGCCCAATCACTACCGCTATTGAGCCGATGCCCGGGCGCGGAAGCGTCCGGGCTTTTTTTTCCCGGCGTGCTGGAGCACGCATTTCTTCGAGAGCCTCACGATGTGGGCGAGCCCAACGACAAGCGGTGCCGGCGACATTCGCGACCTGTTCGCGCAGGGACGCACCACGTTCAGTTTCGAGTTCTTTCCTCCCAAGACCGCGGAGGCTGCGGAAGAGCTGTACAAGCACATCGCGGCGCTCGAGAAGCTGCGGCCGACCTTTGTGAGCGTGACGTACGGCGCGGGTGGCTCGACGCGCGAGCTGACCCACCAGCTTGTGGTCCGGCTGAAAACGACGACTCCGCTGGATCCGATGCCGCACCTCACGTGCGTCTGCCACGACGAGAAGCAGATCGACGAGATTCTTCAGCAGTATGCGAACGCGGGGATCAACAAGATCCTGGCGCTGCGCGGTGATCCGCCGCGCGGCACGGGTGCGGAAGATCCTTACAAGCACTTTGCGCACGCCAGAGACCTTGTCCGGGCCATACGGAAATTCAATGAGGCGGGCAGGCACCCGCAAAGGCGAGGCTTTGCGATCGGGGTGGCCGGCTTTCCCGAAGGGCACCCGGATTGCCCCAACCGGACGGTCGAGATCGAGCGCATGAAGGCGAAATGCGACGAGGGCGCGGACTTCATCGTGACGCAGCTTTTCTTCGACAACCACGATTTCCTGGATTTTCGAGACCGGTGCGGCCTCGCCGGTATCCGGCAGCCCATCATCGCGGGGGTGATGCCGATCACATCGATCGCGGGCATGAAGAAGATGTCGGAGCTGGCGCTCGGCGCCCGGTATCCGGCGCCGCTGCTTCGGGCGATGAACCGCACGGGCGGGGACGAGACTGCCGTGCGCCGGGTCGGGGTCCACTGGGCGACCGAGCAGTGCCGGGACCTGCTGGACAAGCGGGTCGCCGGGATCCACTTGTACACACTGAACCGCTCCAACGCGACGCGTGAGATCTACGCAAGCCTGGGTGTTGAAAGCAGCGCCGATCTGGCGTGAGTCAGGCGGGACGGGAAGACTCGTCCTGGACCGCGCTTTGGCTCGCGGCGCAGCAGCGAAGAATCATGCCGGTCAGCATTTTGAGCACGGGCGCCTTGTCGGGTTCGAGTATGTCGGGCCGGAGCCGATGCGGCGGCTCGACGAGCAAGTCGCGAAGAAGGCTGTGCACCCTCGCCTGGTCGGCGGGACCGGGGTTCCATGCCTGCAGCGGCGCAGGGATCTGAATCCCCGGCCTGTGCAGGCAGAGAACGGGAGCTCCGGGGTGCCGGGCGGAAAAGTACCCGACTTCACAAAGCCACCAGTCCCAGTCGAGATCCTTGCTGCCCAGCAGCAGCAGCATGACATCGGCCGAATCGAGAGCGCGGGCCGTGTCCGCGTGCCAGGTGCGCCCGAATTCAAAGTTTGCCGAGCAGTGCGCCACAAGGCGGCCGCGCGACAGTCCTTCGAGTGCGGCCACCAGATCGAGGGCCGGAGAGTCGCTTCGGCCCGAGCGGTGGCAGATATACAGATTCAGCGCGGTTGGCGGTGACGTTGACATTGTTCCGCTCCGGGTCAGGTGCCCTGGGTGTAATTCGAAGCGCCCCGGAACCGGCGAGCTGGAAGTGAACGCGGTTTGGGAGCTTGCGGCGGAGCCTTTTCAACGAGCTCCCTCAGGAACCGCTCTTGTGTTCCAAGGCGCTCGGCGAGCGCCTGCATGAGCTGTTCAACGGTGGCCCGGCCGATTGAGGTTCGAACGATTTCTTCCCGGTTCATGCAGCCGCGCCCCAGCAGCAGCCACTCCGCTGAAACGGAGAACGCGTCGGCGAAGCTCTGGACGAATCGGACCGAGGGAACGCCGACGGAGAGATACCTCCGCACAGTTTCGGGGTGCGTCGCGGTTTTGTGGCCGATGGAGGTGTAACTCTCATTTCCCGCGCGCTGCAGCATGCGTTCGCGCAGCCTCTCGATCGGGTCGGATTTATCCAAAAGTGTTGAAAGACGGAGAATCTGATTGTGCGACATGAGGGGTCCCCAAAGCATGTGAAAATGACTCAGGCGCCGAGCCGCCACAGAAGATCCGAGAGTGTGAAACGGAGCGATTTCTCCAGTTCCGGTTCCATGAGGTCCGGATGCGCGGAGAGAATCTGGAGGATTTGTTTGCTCGCGAGAATTGCGGCTTTACGCTCGTCGGGAGTGAAGAAACGGAGCCCGGCCGTGAGTTCGTACGCGATCACAAAGGCCTGCGCGTGCAGGTCTTTGGGAAGAGTCTGGTCCTCTGGAGATGTCTGACTCTGCAGATCGCATCCCACGACAAAGCACATGGATGCAAGCCAGGTATTGATGCAGTCCCAGGGATCCAGGTTCGTTGCGAACTGCGCGATCGGATCGGAAGGTTCTGACGCATCGGTCGGATTTGAGCAGCCGGGCGAATCAGCCATCGCCGGACTGTGGATACGGGAGGCCACCGACGCCGCCAGGATCGCGGACAGGCACACCCAACCTCGGCCGGTACCCATAACAAATCTCCATGCCAGGGAGGGGGAATTCCCTCAAGGGCATGGAGTGGGCGTGACAAACGGGGTATGTGTGACACAAACCGGAGGAAAATGTGTAAGATTTCCTCGTACGTGTGGAATGTGAGGAAGGGGCAAGAAGGGCGAATTTGGGTATCGGGCGGCTGCTCAGTAAGCCGCGTATATGAAAGGTGTTATGGAAGTTCTCGCCCAGACCATCGACCGTATCCGGACGGGTGACCGGGGGGCGGCGGCCGCGTTTTTAACCGAGAACCAGGCGATGATCCGGCGCCGTTATCGCCACAAACTTGGGCGGGCCATGCGCCGGCTCTGCGACTCGCAGGAACTCGTTTCAACCATCGCCAGGCGATTCGACCGGCTTGTCTACGACAAGGCCGTACGAGCCGAGAGCGAGAGACAGCTCTGGGCTCTCATCTTCGCGATCGGCGACAATGCGCTGGCTGATAAAGGGCGGATCGTTCAGCGGCTTGAGCAGGTTGAAGGCCCCGATTCGGACATCGCACGCGAGTGGCGGATCCGGCTGGCCCGCGCAGAACGAAACCGTTCGGACGGGATGGAAGGAGAGCTCGATGACATGCTCCGCCGGCTGGACGATCCGATGGACAGGCAGGTTCTGACGTTGTGGCTCATGGGATTTGAGCATCCCGCGATCGCGCAGGAATTCGGAATCGAGGCCGTCGCGGTGCGGAAACGCTGGGAGAGAATCCGCAAAAAGCTGCGTGCCGGCGCCGGGGAGGTTCAGTAATGCTGCGGCTTGTCAAATCCGGTGGCGACGCGGGCGGAGAGCGCCACCGGCTCAATCTCGAAGTGATGAGTTCGCTTGTCTCGCTGGACGATGACGATCTTGCGGACGCGATAGTGGAAAAGTTCGGAGACGGAGCAGCCCTCGAACTCGGGCATTTCCTCGAAGCGATCCCGGACCTGGGGCGGCGCCCTGTCCCGCTTGATGCCGCGATCGAGGTCACGCTCCGTTCCATGCGCACGCGTGGGGAAAACCCGGACAAGGCCTGCGAACTGCTGGTCGCCCGGCATCCCCAGCTCGAGAACGCCATCCGAACGGCGCACGCGCTGTCCGGAGCGATGGTGGATACGACGATTCTCGCCGCCCGCCAGTCGAGCGCCGGGATGCTCGAACTTCCCTGTGACATCGGGCCCAAGCTGGCGTCAGGCCACCTGCGTTACCGCCTGCATCAGGTGCTGGGCGTTGGATCGCAGGGGGCGGTTTATCTGGGGCAGGACCGATCGCTTTCGGAGCCGGACAGCCCCGCATGGGTCGCCGTCAAGCAGGTGGGCACCGACTGGGACGCCGAGGAGGCTTCCAAGGCCAGGCGGGTGGTTCATTCAAACGTTGTGCGGGTGCTGGACCGGATCCGCGGCCCGGGAAGCTCGTGGGCGGCCGTCTTTGAGTACGTTCGTGGCGGATCCCTCGAAAGCGAGAGGCGCAAGGTCGCGGGGAGATTTCCCCTCCGGCGGGCCGTCGAGATCGTGCTCGGCGCTGCCCGGGGCCTGCAAGCGGCCCACTCGGCGGGGCTGATTCATCGCGACCTCAAGCCCGCGAACCTGCTGATGGGCGAGGACGGAGAAGCGAAGATCTCCGACTTTGGCATCAGCCACAGGGTCGGCGAGACTGCGCTCGAGGGCAGAGCCGGCTCGCTGGGGTTCATGTCGCCCCAGCAGTACCTTGGGCAGCCGCCTGTCGTGCAGGACGACGTTTATGCACTTGGCGGGATTCTCTACTGGCTCCTGACGGACCTGTTTCCGAACGGTCCGACCCGGCAGGCGGCGGCAGAACAACTCTCCCGAACGGACGGCATCGGGCCGGCTTCGGTGCGTCAGCTGCGCCCCGAAGTCGACGAGGATTTGGACGCGATCTGCATGCGGGCTCTGCACCCGAACGCGGAGAGCCGCTACGCGTCCGCCGACGGTCTTGCCGCCGACCTGCGCTCGTGGCTTGCCTCCGAACCCATCTCGTGGACCAGCCCGGGCTGGGCCAGGCGTTACAGACTGGCGCTGCGGCGATCTCCCGTGGCGTGGGGTTGGCGGGAGGCGTGTTGATCGCGCTGGTCGCGATGCTGGCGGTGGCGACTTATCTCGTCGGGCATGCGGAAGTCGCGAGAAAGAGCGCCGAGCTCGAAGCGCTGCGGATTTCGCAAGCGAAAGAAAAGCAGACCGTCGAGAACGCGATGCTTTTCACCAATCTGACCACTAAGTACTTGCGTTCCCTTTCCGAAGAGACTCCGGGCGCGAGCTGGCTCAACCTCATCGGCTTCACAGAATCGATGATGAAGCAGCGTTTCCCGATCGATGCGAGCCAGATGAACGGCCTCTGGGACCAGCGGATTGTCGTTGCCGAAGATCTGATCAAGAAGATGGGCGCGGCGGGCAAACGCACGGGGCTGGAATCACTCATGATCGAGACGTCGCTCGTCGTGTGGCTCCTGCGGGAAGGGCGAGCCAACGACGCGCTCGTCCATCTCAACTTTGTCGACCCCTGCTGGCGCAAGATGGTCGCCCCGGATGATGAATGGCTGCAGCACCTTGTTGTCTATCGCGCCTGCGCGGATGTGCTCCGCGTTGATCCCAAGGCGCCGGACGCAGAGGCCCAGCGCGTGATGCACTACCAGCGTGCGCAGGCCGAGGCCAGGAAGATCGAAGAGCCCGGCACGACAATCGGGAAACTGCTGACGAAAATCAAGCCGGCGAGCCTGCAGTAGTGTCCGGGACGTGGACGTTCACTTCCCCGCAGGAGTCTCAGGGTCCTGCACAGGGCCGGGCCGAGTCGCCACTTCGGCCTTGGGCGGGTGAATTACCGGATCGGGGATGTCCCAGCCGCCACCCAGCGCTTTGTACAGCTTGACAACCGCGAGAAGCTGACTGAGACGAACCTGCGCCAGCGTGTTCTCGGCGGGATAGAGCTCCTGCTGGGCGTCGAGCACTTCAAAGTACGAGGCCTTGCCTGCGGCATACCGCTTGGTGGCAACATCCACAGATTCGCTGTGGGCCGACACGCTCTTTTCCTGCTCGGTTCTCACCTGCGCGAGCTTCTCCCGATCGATCAGGCTGTCCGAAACCTCGCGGAGTGCAATCAGAGCGGTCTTCTGATAGTTGAGGCGTGCTTCGTCCCACGCGGCCTTGCGGGCCGCGAGCTGGGCATCAAGCTTTCCACCGCTGAAAATCGGGCCGGTCAGATTGGCGCCCAGAGCCCAGGCCCAGCTTCCCCCGCCCGAAGCCTGGACCAGGTCGCTCGAGACAGCTCCCAGGTAGGTCGTCAGCCCGATCTTGGGGAAGTAGTCGGCTTCGGCGACTCCGATCTCGGCGTTCGCGGCGCGCAGTTGCTGCTCCGCCGAGCGGATGTCCGGGCGCCGCTCAAGAAGCTGCGAAGGGATGCCGGCGGGCACTTCCGGGGGCGTCCATTGATCGCCGAGTACCGCCGTGCGCTCGATGGGTCCCGGGATGCGTCCGATGAGAACGCAGAGTTCGTTTTCCTTGAGGGAAATCACACGCTCCAGATCCGGGATGCGCGCGGTGACGGAAGCGAGCGACGCGGCGGCTCGGGAAGTTTCCAGCTTCGATGCCGCCCCACCCGCCAGCCGCTGCGAGAACAGATGCAGACTGTCACTGAAGCTCTTCGCTGTTCGGATAGCGATCTGCTTCTCGAGGTCAAGTTCGAGCAGCTCAAAGTACGCGGTCGCGATCTCCGCCAGAAGGCTGACCTGGATTGCGTTGCGAGCCTCCTCCGTTGCAAGATACCGGGCGAGTGCCGCTTCGTTGAGTCGCCGGATACGCCCCCACACGTCAAGCTCCCAGTTGACGGCGATCACCCCGTACCCCGTCCAGCTCTCGGATCCGCTGTTGTCGACAGGATTTCCGACAAAGTCGTTCTTGCCGTAGTTGGTTCCGCCCTGGTAGCCAACACTCGGGTAATACTGGGATCGGGCCTGCATCGAGAGCTGCCGCGCCTGCTCCACACGTGCAACGGCGATTCGAGAGTCGAAGTTGTTCGCGAAGCCCTCGCGGATCAGACCCGCAAGGGCCGGATCCTTGTAAATCTCCCACCAGCCGGTCTGCGCGATCGATACCTGCTGCGGAGCCGCCTGACCTCGGAATACCTCCGGAGTCTGCGTCGTCGGGCGGGAATAGTCCGGACCCATGGGTTTGCAACCCGCGGCCGCGGCGATGACGGAACAGAGAATGAACCGAACTCCACGGTTCATGAATGTGCTCCCTGAACTCCCTGCGCCGGGAGATCGCCCGCGGGGGGCGTCGCGTGCTCCTTCTCGCCCCGGATTTTTTCAACGAGGTAGAAGCCGGCGGGGATGATGAAGATGGCGATCAGCGTGGAAGCGAGCATGCCTCCGATGACGGCGGTTCCCATCACCTGCCGGGAAATCGCTCCCGCGCCCGACGCGATAGCCAGCGGCACGCAGCCCAGCACGAAGGCGAAGGACGTCATCAGGATGGGCCTGAGGCGGAGCTTGGCGCCCTCCAGTGCCGCATCCAAGAGCGGCTTGCCCTGGTCGTAACCCATCTTGGCAAACTCAACAATCAGAATCGCGTTCTTCGCCGCCAGCCCGATGAGCATGACCAGGCCGATCTGGGCATATATGTTGTTTTCCATATGTCGGAAATGCAGGGCAGCGAAAGCGCCCGCGACGGCGATGGGTGTGCTGAGCAGGACCGAGAAGGGCAAGGACCAGCTCTCGTACAGACCCGCGAGGATCAGGAAGACAAACAGCAGTGAGAGCGAGAAGATGACCACGGCGCTCACGCCTTTTTGCGCCTGCTGTTCCTGGTAGGACATGCCCATGTAGTCAAAGCCCATCTCCTGAGGCATCGATTCGGCAAACGCTTCTTCCAGCGCTCGCATCGCCTGAGCGCTGCTGTACCCCGGCGCTGCCGCGGCATTGATCTGGGCACAGCGGTACAGGTTGTACCGCATCGTGAATTCCGGTCCCGTGATCGAGCGGGTCGCGGTTACGGCCGTGAGCGGCACCGGAGACCCGCCCGTATTGCGGACGTAAAACTGTCCAAGGTCCTCGATCTTGGAGCGGAATTCGCCCTCCGCCTGCACGTAGACCTGCCACTGGCGTCCGAACCGGTTGAAATAGTTGACAAAGGCGCCGCCCATGAACGCCTGCATCGTCTGGAAAACCTGCTGCAGGTCAACTCCCTGCTTGAGCACCTTGTCCCGATCGACATCGGCGTAGATCTGCGGGACTTGCAGGAGCTCGGTCGAGATCACGCTCGCCAGCTCGGGCCGCTTCCGGGCGGCCGCCAGGAACTTCTCTGTTTGCTCCGCCAGGAATTTCACGTCGCCGCCGGCCCGGTCTTCCAGTATGAACGTCACACCGCCGGAGGTTCCGACGCCGGGGATCGCGGGAGGCGGGAAGGCAAAGCCGATCGCCTGCGGGAACGAAGCGAGAATGCCGGACAGTGTCCGCTTGATCGTTTCGTAGCTCGTCTCGGGAGTTTTTCGCTCAGACCAGGGTTTGAGGGTGATGAAGAAAAATCCGCTGTAGGTGTTGTTCACGTTGCTGAAGAGCGAAAAGCCGGCGACGGAAGTCACGTGGGCGATGCCCGGCACTTCCTGCATTTTCGCCTCGGCCAGCTTCAGGACTTCCTCGGTGCGCTGCAGGCTGGCGGCGTTGGGCAATTGAACCGCCGCGTACAGGAATCCCTGGTCCTCGTCCGGAAGGAATGAGGGCGCGAGCTGCTTGCCGAACCACACGGCGCTATAGGTGATGGCCCCCAGGATGAGCATGCCCAAAACCCAGCGTCGGATGAGCAGGCGGCAGATCGCGACGTAACCGTCGGTGGTCTTGCCGAAAACAGTGTTGAATCCCTTGAAGAAAAGCCCGAGCGGCCCGCGGCTGGGCTTTTTGGGTTTGAGCAGGAGCGCGGCCATCGCGGGGCTCAGCGTCAGGGCGTTGAAAGCCGAGATGATCACGGAGATGGCGATCGTCACCGCGAACTGCTGGTAAAGCCGCCCGGTGATGCCCGGAATGAAAACCGTGGGGAGGAACACCGCGGAAAGAATGACCGCGATCGCGACGACCGGACCCGAGACCTCTTCCATCGCCTTGAGGGCGGCTTCCTTGGGGGTCTTTCCGTGCTCGATGTGGTGCTCGACCGCTTCCACAACGACGATCGCATCGTCGACCACCAGGCCGATCGCCAGCACGAGCCCGAAGAGACTCAGCGTGTTGATCGAGAACCCCAGCAGCGGGAAGACTGCAAATGTTCCGATCAGTGAGACCGGCACCGCGAGCAGAGGGATGATGGTCGCACGCCATCCCTGGAGGAATATGTAAACGACAATGATGACCAGCACCAGCGCTTCCCACAGCGTGTGCTCGATTTCCTTGATGCCCTCCGTCACCGCGAGCGTGGTGTCCAGCGCAACCACGTAGTCCATGTCCGGCGGGAACTTCTCCTTCATCGTGTCCATCAGCGCGTGCGCCTGCGCGGCGGCCTGCACGGCGTTCGAGCCGGGAATCTGGTAGATCGCGACGAGAGCCGCGGGCCCCTTGTCGAGGAAGGCCTTCTGCGTGTAGTTCTGCGCACCGAGCTGGATGCGTGCGACATCTCCCACACGCACAAACGAGCCATCGGGCTTGGCGCGGATGACGATCTTTCCGAAGTCTTCCTCGGTTTCCAGACGCCCGGTGGATCGCACCGCGTAGGTGAATTCCTGCCCCCTGGGGATGGGCTCGCCGCCGATCTGGCCGGCGGGATTCACCGTGTTCTGCTGCTGGATGGCGTTGACGATTTCGGGAACGGTGATGTCGAGCTTGGCGAGCAGGTCCGGATTGACCCAGAGCCGCATCGCGTACTGGCCGGCGCCGAAGACCTGGACCTGGCCGATGCCCGGGACACGCAGCAGCGGGTCGTTGATGTTGATGTAGGCGTAGTTGGCGAGGAACGTCTGGTCGTAGGTCTTGTTGGGAGATGTGAGAGCGAAGAGGACCAGGGGCGCGGTGACCGACTTGATGACCGTGACGCCCTGGTTGATGACGGCCGAGGGAAGCTGGCTGTTCGCCTGCGTGACTCGCATCTGCGCGAGAATCTGGTCGGTATTCGGATCGGTGGTGACATCGAAATCGACGTAAAGACGCATGTTGCCGCTGTTCATGTTCAGCGAGTACATGTACGTCATGTTGTCGACGCCGCTCATCTGCTGTTCGATCGGGGTGGCGACGGACTTTTCGATTGTCAGCGCGTCGGCGCCGGGGTATGTGGTGCTGATGTAGATTTCGGGGGGCGCGATCTTTGGAAACTGCGCCACCGGCAGCTGCACCATGCTCACCAGGCCGATGATGACCATGATGATCGAGATGACCATCGCCACGATCGGCCGGTTAATGAAGAACTTGGACATTGCTTAGCGGGCCCCCTGTTTGGCGGGGGCGGGCGTGGGAGCGGGGGTGGGGGTGGTGGCGGTGCCCGTCGCGAAACCCGCTTTCTCCGCGCTGTCGGGCGAGTACGTCTCGGCTTGGACGGGCATGCCCGGGCGGATTCTTTGCTGACCTTCGACGACCACGCGGTCGCCCGCCTTGAGGCCGGAAAGCACGATCCAGTCGCTCTTGATGCGGTCGCCCATTTTCACGGGGCGTACGGCCACCTTGTCGCCTTCTACCACCATCACCTGGTGCAGCCCCTGGATCTCGATGACCGCGCGCTGGGGAACCAGCAAAACGCCTTTGTCCGTCCGGATGACAGTGCGGATCAGCCCGAACTGGCCCGGCCGGAGGATGTTGTCCGGGTTTGGGAACACGGCCGTCAGCCGGATCGAGCCCGTGCGAACATCGATCTGCCGGTCGGCGAACAGGAACGTGCCCTTGTGCGGCCAGGTCACACCGTTCGAGAGCACCAGGTCGAATTTCAGGTCCCTGCTCCGCTGTTCATCGGTGCCTTCGGGATTCTGCATTTTCCAGTTGAGGTATTCCTGCTCGCTCACCGTGAAATACACCTTGATCGGATTCACGGTGGATACGGCGGTGAGTTCCATCCCCTGGGGGCCGACCAGATCGCCAATCTGGGCGTTTGCAAGCCCCGCCACGCCGTCGATCAGCGATGTGACCTTGGTGAAGCCAAGGTTGACTTCCGCGTTCTCCACCACGGCCTTTGCCGCGGCGACCGCTGCCTCGGCCGCAAGCTTGGCCTGAACGGCATCGTCCAGTTCCTGCTGGCTGATCGCCTGTTCGGCGGCGAGGGGCGTGTAGCGGTTCACGTCGATCACAGCCTTGCCCAGCCGGGCCTGCTGCTGCGCCAGCTCTCCCTTCGCCTGGTCGAGCGCGGCCTTGAACGGCCGGTCGTCGATCGTGAAAAGCACATCGCCCTTTCTGACCAGCGCGCCCTCGGTGTAATTCTGCTTTGTCAGATAGCCGGCGACCTGAGCCCGGATCTTTGCGTTCACGCACCCGTCGGTTGTTGCGACCCACTCCGACCAGATGGGAACATCCGACGGAGTGATGGTCGAAACCAGCACGACGGGCGGCGGGGGCGCCTTCTTTTCTTCTTTTGGTTTGTCACACGAGGCAGGGAGCAGAGCGGCGAGGATCGCCGTGGTGGCGGAAAGAAGTTTTCGCAAGGTCATTTGTTCAGCGCGCCCTTTCGGAGCAGGAATCAGTTTCGAGGATAGCCGAAACCGATCGCAAACGTTGCCGCGAGAGGTGCCCGTGCCGACGGGTGTGTTTCGAATCCGTTCCGGGTTGCTCCCGAGTGAACGGCGCGTCGCTTGAGTCGAGGCTGGATTTTCGTATGTCCTGACCACAACGACGTATGCACTGCAGTGTGGACCGGACCGGGTTGGGCTCTAAGCCGCAACTTTTGGGAGAAACCCGCACAAAGACTTGACAGGCTTCCGAAATCTGGTATCCTAACAAAATATGATCAAAATTGATTTTTCTCTTGTTTTCAAGGGTCTTTGAAACATGCCGGAGCTGGAATTCCCAAAGCTCAAGCCGCATCCTTTTCGCAGAGTTGAAGGGGATGCCGTGCGTCCCTGGGACCCTGCAGCAGTGCCCTTTGCCGAATTGTGCGTGACCAGCAACTACACGTTCCTGACCGGTGCGAGCCACCCCGAGGAATTTGTTCTGCAGGCGGGTCTGCTTGGGTATCGGGCGATCTCGCTGACCGACACGCACACACTGGCCGGTGTTGTGCGTGCTCACGTCGAAGCCAGGAACCTGCGTCAAAGCCACAACGCAAAGCTGCAATTTGTACTCGGGTCACGGGTGCGGCTGATGGATGTGCCCGCGTGCAGCATCTTTCTTTATCCCGCCGCGATGGACTCGTACCGCCGCCTTTGCCGACTGCTGACATTGGGCAAGCGGCGGGCCCCCAAGGGCGAATGCCGCCTCTTTCTGGATGATCTGAAAGCACATTGCGACGGGATGCTGGGGATTCTGGCGGATGACGGCGGGCTGGGTCCTGAATTCCAGAGTGCCGCGGAGCTTTTGCTTCCGCTGTTCGACGACGACCGGCTTTCGCTTGCCGCCGCGTTTGCTTATTGCGCCGACGATCAGGCCCGGCTCGAGCGGCTGGCCCACCTTGGGGATCGGTTGCGGGTGCCGCTGGTGGCCACCAACGACGCGCACTACCACCACGCCGATCGACGCATGCTGCATGATGTTCTGGCGTGCATCCGGCACGGATGCACCCTGGAGCAGGCGGGATTCCGGCTGAATCCCAACGCGGAGAAGCATCTCAAGCCGGCGCACGAGATGAAACGGCTCTTTGCGGGCTATCCCGGAGCGATCGAGAGATCGGTTGAGATCGCGCGGCGAGTGCAGGATTTCAGCCTCGATCAGCTCCGGTACGAATATCCGCACGAGGTTGTGCCTCCCGGCAAGACCGCGCAGCAGCACCTGACGGATCTCACATGGAAAGGTGCCGGCTGGCGTTACGGCGGGAACGTTCCCGATCACGTGCGTCAAAAGCTTGAGCACGAGCTCCGCCTCATCGACGAACTGAACTACCCGTCGTACTTTCTCACGGTGCATGATCTGGTGCGGTTTGCACGCACCGGGAAGGAACGCGAAGACGATGCGGATCCTGTCCCCGGCTGGCGGGGAGAAATCCTCTGCCAGGGGCGGGGGGCCGCGGCGAACTCTGCGGTCTGCTTCTGCCTGGGCGTGACGTCGGTCGATCCCACAAAGCACACGCTTTTGTTCGAGCGCTTTGTCAGCAAAGAACGCAACGAACCCCCGGATATCGATATCGACTTCGAGCACGAACGCCGCGAGGAGGTCATCCAGTACATCTACCGCAAGTACGGGCGCGAGCGGGCTGCGCTCACCGCCGAGGTCATCTCTTACCGCAGGCGCAGCGCTGTCCGTGATGTCGGCAAGGCGCTGGGTCTTTCGCTCGACCTTGTCGATCGGCTCGCCAAGAGCGTCGAGTGGTTCGAGGCGGGCACCGTCGCGCCCGAGAAACTGCGGGAATTCGGGCTGAACCCTCACGACGTCACCCTGCAGTGGCTGCCCAGGCTTGTGTCCGACCTTCTGGGATTTCCCCGCCACCTTTCCCAGCACGTCGGGGGATTCGTGATCACCCGATCGCCGTTGTGCGAGCTTGTGCCCATCGAGAACGCGGCCATGCCCGACCGCACTGTGATCGAATGGGACAAGGACGACATCGAGGCGGCCGGAATGCTGAAGGTCGACGTGCTGGGGCTCGGCATGCTGACGGCTCTGCGCCGGTGCCTCACGATGGTGAACCAGAATTACGGCACGCGCTACGACCTCGCCGGAGTGCCCCAGGGCGATGCTGGTGTGTACGCGATGATGCACCGCGCCGACACGGTCGGCGTTTTCCAGATCGAGAGCCGGGCCCAGATGTCGATGCTCCCCCGGCTGAAGCCAAAGGAGTTTTACGACCTTGTCATCGAGGTCGCGATCGTCCGCCCGGGGCCCATCCAGGGGGGGATGGTGCACCCCTATCTCCGGCGCCGTGAAGGAAAAGAAAAGCCCGACGAACTCCCGGAGGCCGTGCCTGCCGCCGTGCGCGCCAAGGTCAAGGCTGTACTGGATCGCACGCTCGGCGTGCCCCTTTTTCAGGAGCAGTGCATGGCCCTGGCCGTGGACGCCGCCGGTTTCACACCCGGCGAAGCCGATCAGTTCCGGCGTGCCATGGCTTCCTGGAAAAGAAAAGGTGACCAGATCTACCGCTTCGGTAAGAAGCTGATCGAAGGGATGATCGCCAACCGCCTGCCCCGCGAATTCGCGGAGCGCTGCTTCGAGCAGGTAAAGGGTTTCAGCGAGTACGGCTTTCCCGAGAGCCATGCCGCGTCGTTCGCCATTCTGGTGTACGTCTCGGCCTGGCTCAAGCACCACTATCCGGCCGAGTTCACCGCCTCCCTTTTGAACAGCCAGCCGATGGGCTTCTACGCGCCGGCGCAGCTCATACGCGATGCCCGGGAGCATGGCGTGGAAGTCCTGCCTGTGGATGTCAACCACAGCGGCTGGGAAAGCCGGGTGGAGAGCGGGCGGTTGCGTCTGGGGATGTCGCTGGTGAACGGGATGAGCAAGCCCGACGCGGACGCGATCCGTCGCGCCACTCTTTCGACGGGCACCTTCCGTTCGGTTCTTTCGCTCTGGCGTGCGGGCCGGTTTACCGCGCGCGCGATGCGCCGGCTCGCCGCCGCGGATGCGTTTAGCTCGATGGGTCTTTCACGTCAGCAGGCGCTGTGGGAGACGAGGCTGCTCCGCGACGAGCCGCTGCCCCTCTTTGAGAAGGCAGAGGAGGCCGCGGGCTCCGATGACCAGGGGCTCGATCGGCTGCCCGCCGTGGCACCCTCGCGTCAGGTCATCTGCGATTACGCATCGGTGGGATTTTCGCTCAGGGCTCATCCGGTGTGTTTCGTGCGGGAGAAGCTCGACCGGATGGACGTTCACCCCTGCGCCGTGCTCAAGGATGCCGCGCAGACCCCGCACGGGAAATACGTCGCCGTCGCGGGGATCGTGCTGGTGCGTCAGCGCCCGGGCACGGCGAAGGATGTGACGTTCATCACGCTCGAGGATGAGACGGCGATCGCGAATCTTGTGGTCTGGAAGAGGGTCTACCAGCGCTTCCGTCGCGAGGCTCGCGCGCGAATGCTGATCGCCGAGGGACATGTCCAGCGCGAGGGTGACATTGTCCATGTC
The DNA here is from genome assembly GCA_018242625.1 of Planctomycetota bacterium. Classification (GTDB taxonomy): domain Bacteria; phylum Planctomycetota; class Phycisphaerae; order Phycisphaerales; family UBA1924; genus JAFEBO01. The sequence continues at coordinate 13,530 of JAFEBO010000011.1, read as the reverse complement.
GTTGTAACGAAGATGCGTGCAATAGATGGAGAGCTGGCCGGGCTGGAAGTAAGCTCGCGGAATTTTCACTGAGCGAGGATGATCGCCGGTCAGAAAAGGCTCTCCGGTTCCGCGGGCTTGAGCAGTTCCGGCGAGTCGTTCCGGGGAGAATTCACCTTCGGCGAAACCGGGAACGCTTCCAGGCCAGAGGCTTTGGGCAGGAGCAGGGCGCCCAGCCGCTGGGGGGTCGCTCCCGGGTCCATCCACACATCAGCCTCGGCGGGGCTCAGCAGGACCGGCATGCGGTGATGGACCGGACTCACCGCCGCATCGGCCTGTTGGGTCAGCAGTGTGAAAGTCTCTATCTTCTGCGGCCCCCAGCTCTCCCAGAGCCCGGCGAGAAAAAAGGGCCGGGAGCCCGGAAGCCGGAAGTGGTAGGGCTGCTTTTCCCGCGGACCCAGAGGCTTCCATTCGTAAAACCCGCTCACGGGCACGAGGCAGCGGCGCTTCAAAACGGCGTCGCGGAAGGCCGGTTTTTCAAAGACTGTTTCGGCGCGTCCGTTCACGAGCGACGAGCCGATTGTTTCGTCCTGCGCCCAGGGGGGCACCAGCCCCCAGCGGAGGTTGCTCACGGCGAGTTCGCCATCGACCTTCCGCACGATGGGTGAGCGCTGTGTGGGGGCGACGTTGAAGCTGGCACGCCAGTCGGCGCCGTTTTCGTGCTGCCAGCGCTGTCGGATTTTTTCCCAGAATCCTTCGGGAAGACTCGCGCCTTCACGCGAGAGCGCGTAGAGGGCGTGTAGTTCCTGCCAGGTGTACTGTCGGGTGAATCTGCCGCACCGTGCATTCTAAGTCGGAATCTCAGCTCCACTCGCCGTGGACAAACCAGCGTCGGGTTCGGAGCTGTCTGCAGGCCCAGACCCAAAGGCCGGTCTCGAGTTGCAGTGCGAAGTAATCGCGGTCGGGTGGCATGGGTCTGCTTGTGCGTGTGCGTTGGGAACGGGGATCGGCAACGTGCGAGGGCCGGCTCCAGCGCCACCATTCGGGTCCCAGGCGTTCGGGCCCCGCGCACGCGAGCACACGCCAGCGCCGTGACCGCCAGGAGAGATCAAAGACGGGCCCATCGGGAGTCAGAGCGATCGCTTCGGCGGGTTCGGGGCGCGGGTAAAGACGCGAAGGCCGATCGGCGGGGGTCACGGCGCTGCGAAAGCGCGGAGGGTCTTCGAGGGCGGGGCGTTCCTTCCATGCACACTCCGGGAGATGCGATTCGGCGGCGTCGATGCAGAGCACCCGGGCGGGCCCAAGACGATCGGTGAGATTGTCAACCAGCTCACCCCATGCAGCCTGGGAGACCTTGTTGGCGCTGCCCCCGAGCGCGAGGCTGTTCATCTGCTCGTGGCGCAGGCGAGCGGTGCGTGCCGCGTGCAGCACCACGCCTTCGACACCGGCGCGCAGGTCGATGCGTTCCAGCCTGGAGCGCAGGAGCGTCCAGAGATGTCTGATGCTGCGGCTGGAGCGGCTGAGCGTGAGCGTCGTGGTTTCGGCGGGTGCATCGGGGCGGCGCAGTTCAAGTTCGAGACGTCGGACCCCCTTTTCCTGACGCGTGAGCAGCCCGGCGAGTTCTTCGAGCACCTGTTTCGCCGCGGCGTGGATCGATTCGGGATGATCGGTGGGACCTTCAAAGAGCAGCGAAGCGGTCAGGGGCTCGGGTGGGCAGATCGGGCTCAGGCGCTCGGGCTTGGCCCCGAGGGCCCTGTCGAGGCGATCCAGGATTTCGTATCCGAAGCGTGCGACGAGCGAGGCCCGCGGGAGAGCCAGCAGGTCTCCCACCCGGAGAATTCCGATCTCCTCAAAGGCCGAAACGGCCGAAGCATCTACGCCCAGGGCCGCGACGGGCAGCGGCTCCAAGGCCTCCCGCTCGCTTCCCGAGCGAATGCTTCCGGGTGCAAAGCGTGCAAGTGCCCGGGCGCAGGCGAACGTCCCGGCAGCGCCGATGCGGACACGCACGCCCAGTTTGCGCAGCCCCCCGGTGATCGAGCGGATGACACGCCCTTCGCTCTGGTGCAGCAGGTCGGTGCCGGTGATATCCAGGAGTGCCCCGTCGGGCGGGTCGGGGGCCACCAGCGGCGAGATTTTCAGCAGTCGCCGGGCGAGCGCTTCCAATGCTTCCAGGTTGCGGGCGGGCCGGTCGGGTCGAACGTGCGGAACTATTCCCGCCGGAAGCATGGAGAGGGCGTGGGTCAGGTCGGTTCCGGGGCGCACGCCGGCGTGTGCGGCGGCTGCGCAGGCGTGCGCGACGAGTTTGCGGCCCCCTTTTTCGTGCGTCAGGATCACGGCCTTGTCAGCCGACGAGGCGGATGGGTGCAGGCGTCGCTTGACCAGATCGGTCGCGAAGGTTGGGAACCAAAGCGAAAGAACGCGTCGCATGATCACGCTCCAGAGTCCAGAGGCGGGTGGCCTCGTGCGATCCCTTGCAGCGCAGGAGCGAGACGGTCCATCGTCGCGCACGGTTGGGAGAGGGGGCGGTTTGGACGAGCCATCGGGTGGCCGACGCGGAGAGGACAGAACGCTCCCAGGGAGGGCGGGCGAGGAAGCAGATGGCGCCGGAGGCTTCGGCGGCCAACTGCAGGCGGCGCGTGGAGGCAAGGTCGAGCTCCGCGCCGTTGGCGATGACGGCAATGGCGGCCCGACTCCGGAGGGCGAGGTCGACAGCCCAGAGGCGCTGCGCGGGTGAAGTGGCATCCACAAAGAGAGAGCAGGAAAGCGGGTCGTTTCCCTGGGGAGCGGCGAGAACTGAGGGGTAAGGCCAGATTTCGCGCCCTACCCAGACAAGGCGGGCCTGGGCGTTGTCGGCCTGATGGAGAGCGGCCTGAGCGAGATGGACCAGAAGAGTGCTGGGGGGAGACCAGAAACGCCCTGGATTTGGTCCGGCGGTATCGGAGGACTCCAGGCCGAGCCATTCGTGGACGCGGCCTCGAAGCAGGCCCGCGTGGGGAAGATCCGGGTCTATGCCAAGGCCCGTCGGGAGGACGCTGACCTCGGCGGGGTCCTGCCGGCAGAGCCTGCGGAGTTCGTCCAGGCCGGCCGGGGCGGGGTTGGGCGGACTTTTCATTTTACCGACCATTATGTTAGTATAATGATTGGTATTGTTCTGTCAAGCCCTAAAAAGGAAAAACGCCCGCGAAAATTCGCGGGCGGGAGGGTAATTCGAGCAAGGGAAGAGACTTACTGAGAGGAGATGGGAGTGAGGATGAGCTTGCAGGTACCGTCGGTCCAGGGATCGCCCGGGTGGTCGGTCGCCGAGACCAAGATGGGCTTGACGCCCATGCCGATGAGCTGCATACGCACGGCCTCGGCCCGCTGCATGGCGAGGGTCTGCTGCTGCTGCGCGTTTCCGGTTGCATCGGGATAGCCGATGACGGTGATTGTCATCTTGCCGTAACGGCTAACAACAGAACCGATTTTCTGAAGGGTGGGGATGAAGCTCGGGTTGATGACGGCCGAGCCGGGCTGGAAGGCGCTGGCGCCGGTCATCGCGACCTGGAGAGCGTGGCCGGGAAGGAGCGAGACGTTGGCCTGGCCGGCATTGATTTCCGGCGTGAGTTCCTTCTGAAGATTCTGGTTTCGCTCGTCCATGAAGTGGCCGATGAGGCCGCCGGCGAGCGCGCCGCCCGCGGCGCCGATGAGCGCGCCCGCGGCGGGGTTTGCAGTGTCAACCAGTGCGCCGACGAGCGCTCCGCCGCCGGCGCCGGCGATGGCGCCGGTTCCGGCGTCGGTCTTACAGCCGGGCGCGGCGAGAATGGGAAGAAGCAGGCAAACGGTGGTGCGGGCGATAGGGAAAGATCTGGTCATGGGCGATTCCTGATAAAAACAACAAGCTTCGGACAACCTGCGCGGAGGATAGCAGGCGACGGGCCTCTGGAACTGCAGGATCCGTTCTGCGGGATGGGCGGTGCGCTGGCAGGGACGCCCGGCCGTTATCATGCGTGAATGAAGCACGGTCATAGTTGGATTGCGGTTCTCGCGGGGGTCCTTCCGAGTGTCTGCGCCGCGGGCGTGCCCTGCATGAGCGGCTTTGACGCGATGTATCCGTCGCTCGAAACGCTGTACATCGACCTGCACCGGACGCCGGAGCTTTCGCTGCAGGAAATCAGGACCGCACCGAAGATGGCCGCGGCCCTGCGTGAAGCGGGATTCGAAGTTACGGAAGGAGTCGGCGGGCTGGGGGTGGTGGGGGTGCTGCGCAACGGCGTGGGGCCGACGATCCTGGTGCGTACGGATATGGATGGTCTGCCGGTGAGCGAGCAGACCGAGCTTGCCTTCGCCAGCAAAGCGACCGGCACGAACGCCATGGGTGAAACCGTTCCCGTGATGCACGCGTGCGGGCACGATGTGCACATGACGTGCTGGGTCGCCGCGGCACGCCTTCTCGCTGGTTGCAGAGACTCGTGGAAGGGCACGCTGGTGTTCGTCGGTCAGCCCGCGGAAGAAGTGGTGCAGGGGGCGATCCGGATGGTGAACGACGGGCTGTTCACCAAATTTCCGAAGCCGGACTATGTGCTGGGAATTCACGTGGCGAACACGATGCCGGCGGGGCAGATCGGTGTCGTAGCGGGTCCGGCATCGGCGGCGTCGGAGTCGGTCGATATCACTTTCTACGGCAGGGGCGGGCACGGGGCGATGCCGCAGCGCACGGTGGATCCGCTGGTGATCGCGGCGCGAGCGGTGGGGTCGCTGCAGACGATCGTGTCGCGCGAGATTGATCCGTTCGATGCCGCGGTCGTGACGATCGGGACATTCCACGCGGGCACCAAGCGGAACATCATCCCGGACGAGGCGAAGATCCAGCTCACGGTGCGTTCGTACAAGCCGGAGGTGCAGAAGAAGATCCTCGCGTCGATCGAGCGCATCGCCAAGGGCGAGGCGGCGGCGGGCGGGTCTCCCAGGGAGCCGCTGGTGGCTGTTGTCGAATCCGAATCGGCGGAAGTGGTTGTGAACGACCCCAAGCTCGCGGGCCGATTGCTCGCGTCGCTCCGGGCCGGCCTTGGACAAGATGCGGCGTTCGCGTCCGAGCCCCACATGACTTCGGAAGACTTTGGGATTTACGGCAGCCGGGCGGGCGTGCCTTCGATCCAGTTCCAGGTCGGCGCCATCGAGCCGGCGGTTTTCGCGGATGCCAAGAAGGCGGGGCGGACGATGATGCTGCCCGGACCCCACAATTCGCGATTTGCGCCGGATCGGGAACGCACGATTCGCACGGGCACCGCGGCGTTTGTCGTGTCGGTGCTCGATCTGTGCGGCACCGCGCAGTTGAAATGAACCAGCCGTCTCGATGGGGTGCAGAACGCCGTTTCGGCAATTTACTTGCAAAATGCAAGTGATTGGCTATGCTTGGTTATGGACAAGACGGCTTTGGTGGAACCGGAACTGGACAAGCCCGGCGCCGGGGTTCCGGCGATCGAGCGGTTGGTGGGAAAGTGGCGGGTGAAGATGAGTGCGCGGATGGGCGGCAAGGCCGGCGCCGATGCCGCGATGGAGGCCGAGCGTGTGGGGATACGTGCGCTGTACGAGCCGCTCTCGGCGGAAACGAGCGGACGCCGCGTTCTCATCCCGCGCCTGCGAGGGTTGGAAGACAGCAGCCGCTACTGGTCGGTCTGGATGGTGCTGGACCACCTGCGGATCGTCAACGAGCAGATCGCGATGATCATCAGCCTGCTCGGGCGTGATAGAACACCGGAGGGCAAGGCGAGTACTGCAACGGTCAAGCCGGCCATTGAGGTCGATGGCTCGGTGGTGGGGCGGTACGAGAAGTCGTGCGATCAGGTGCTCCGTGCCGCGGCGGGGGCGCCGTCGCTTCGAAGCAGGGCCCGGTACGCTCACCCGTGGTTTGGGCCGCTGAGCGGGGCGGAGTGGCACACGATGGCCGGGATGCACATGGGCATTCACCGGGCCCAGATCGAGGCGATCCTGGAATACCAGCGGGTTGAGCAAAGTTGAGAAAGCAGATGGTCAAACCCAAAGGAGCAGGCAAGCGGTCCGTGTGTCCCGTCGCGTGCGCGCTCGACGTGATCGGTGATCGCTGGACGCTTTTGATTCTGCGCGATCTGTTTGTCGGCAAGACGCATTATCGTGAATTTCTTGCTTCCCCCGAAGGCATCGCGACCAACATCCTCGCCAGCCGGCTGGATGAACTGGCCGCGAACGGCCTGATTCGAGCGACGCCCTCGCGCGAACGCGAAGGGAGCCGCTCGTATCGGTTAACGGCGCGGGGCAGGAGCCTGCTTCCGGTGGTGCGTGCCATCAAGGAGTGGGGGCTCGCCCAGATTCCCGGAACCAGGGCGCTTGTCGGGATGAAAACCGGCGACCGATGAAATCCCCGGGGAAATCACGATGGAGCGCGAAGCGGAACGGATGCATCTTCCGGCTCGGTCTTCTGCGCCGGGGGCATGGCTTGCACGAGCAGCTCGGTGACATCGACGGGGTGCCCGACGGTGCATGCATCCCGCGCGATGATGAGCGAAGCATTCGAGTTGTGCGCAATCGCGTCGATCGCTTCCCGATAGTCGGACACGATGTTGGCAAGCGGCGCTTGACCGACAAGCTGGCGGTGCGCGAGTGCCTGGCGGGCTTCTCCGTCGCGCCGACAGGCGGCTTGCGCGGCGCTGTCGCCCGCTGCCTTCGCCTTGTTGTACTCCGCGACTAGTTCACGCATCGACGCGCTGAACTTTTCTGACTTGTAGTACGCGATGAGTACCCGGGTCCGATCGAACGTGCAAACTGTCATCCCGCTTTGCGCTGGCGAGCTGCTGTAGAGCGTCGCATCGGTCTGGCGCTCGGCCTCGCTTCTGGGCGGGCCGCTGAAGTCGTTGTGCTCGCGCGCACAGGCGGCTGTGAGGCCGGAGACGAGCACAAGCAGAATCTGGATTAGTCGCGGTTTCAAAGTGGAACCCCGAGGTCGAAAGGGCTAGTAAATACTAACATTCTTGACCCCGTCTGTCAAGGCGGAAACTGGAAATCTCATGGCGCCCGCCGGCCCTAAGGCCCGGCCGGTTGTCGGGCGTGCCGCTGTGTTCTGCTGATGGTGTGTTTTTCACGGCGCAAGCCGGCGAGCGCCAAGTTTCAAGCCTGCGAATCGCTCGGGCCGCGTGAGCCCTGAGAACGTTGTTCTCGGCGAAGGACGGCGTAGACAAATTCCTGTGGCTTGCCCCACGGGGTTTGGTGCGTCTCGTGGGCAGAGCGAACAAGTTCAAAGGCCGGCGCAAACGACAACGCGAGCGATGCGGTGTCGTGACGCTGTACCGGAAGGCCGCTGCAACGTTCGGGGCCTTGGGGACCGAACGTTGCGATGATGAGATGGCCGCCCGGGGTCACGGTGCGGGAGGCGAGCTGCACGTAGCTGCGGACCTGAGCCCCATCGGTCAGGAAATGAAAGCAGGCGCGGTCGTGCCACAGGTCAACCTTGTCGAGAGAAGGCGAAGCGAGCACGTTGGACTCCAGCCAGTGCACGCGACGAGCGAGTTCGCCCAGCCGCTGCTTGCTTCTCTCAATCGCGGATTGAGAGACATCGAGAACTGTGACTGATTGGACGCCGAGGGCAAGCAACTCCCCCGCGAGCGGCGACTGACCCCCGCCGACATCCAGGGCCGAGCGGGGGCGTGGATCGAGTTGACGGAAAAGCGAAAGCGATAGTGCGGGGGCGGGCTGAAACCAGCTCAATTCGGCGTCGGACTTCGTGGCGTAGACGTTCTGCCAATGCGATTGCCGGTCGATCACTATGCGATACTCCGGCCGCTGCACGACGGGGAGCGTGCCTCGGGAATGGCCACAATACCAGGGCGGAATGCGGTCGGGCCAGGGATGAACGTGGTTCAGCGGTCGCGGGGTCGGCAGCGTCTGATGGCAACCCGCGATTCCGGGAGAAGATCTGGGAACCACTCGGACCCTTCTAGGCTCCAAGAGGGGCCTGCGACTCCGGAAAACACTTCCGGCGAACCGGGCGCAAGGGATTGGTACCGTAAGGGTCCGCTGGAGAACTTTGCATGTTCCTTCGCATGGTGTACGACGACAAGCTGGCCGAGGCGGCGTATCTGATCGGGTGTCAACGCACCGGCGAAGCGATCGTGATTGATCCGGAGCGAGACGTCGATCGCTATGAGAAACTCGCCGCGGCGAACGGCCTGCGGATCGTGGCGGTCGCCGAGACGCACATCCATGCGGACTTCGTGTCGGGCGGGCGCGAGCTGGCGGAAAAGGGGGTGAGGGTGTACGTCTCGGATGAGGGCGATGCGGACTGGAAATACCAGTGGCTCGACAAGAAATCCGATGGCGGCAGATACAACTACCGCCTTCTCAAGGACGGCGACACCTTCACGGTGGGAAACATCGAGTTCACGGCGGTTCATACTCCGGGACACACGCCGGAGCATCTCTGCTTCATGGTGACCGATCGCGGCGGCGGCGCGGACAAGCCCATGGGTGTCGCGACCGGCGACTTTGTATTTGTGGGAGATCTTGGACGCCCGGACTTGCTTGAATCCGCGGCCGGGTTCAAAGGCAAGGCCGATCCCTCGGCCCACCGCCTGTACGGGACGGTTCGCAAGTTCATGGAGTGGCCGGACTATCTGCAACTCTGGCCGGCGCATGGCGCGGGCAGCGCGTGCGGCAAGGCACTGGGCGCCGTGCCCACGACGACTGTTGGCTACGAGAAGATGTTTAATCCGTCGATCCGTGCCGCTCAGAGCGAGCAGGGCTTTGTTCATTTCATTCTCGACGCTCAGCCCGAGCCGCCGCTCTACTTCGCCCGGATGAAACGCGATAACAAGATGGGTCCGAAGGTGCTCGGCGGGGTGCCGGAGCTCAAGCAATTGAGCGTCGAGGATCTCAGAGCGATCGACGGGACAAAGGTGGTCGTGATCGATACGCGCCCGTGGGCGGCCTTCAAGGCCGGCCACGTTCCCGGCGCTCTGCATCTGCCGCTGAACAGCACGTTCAGCACCGATGGCGGTTCGCTGATCGCCGAGAATGAGCCGATCGTTCTGATCATTGAGCCGGCCCGGGTTGATGAAGCGGTGCGTGACCTCATCCGAGTTGGACTTGACACGTTTACGGGCTGGTTCGATGTGAGCCGGATGGATGCGTATCTCGCCGCTGGCGGGAAGCTGGATTCGACGGAGGAAAAGACTGTCGGTGAGGCGAGAGAAATGCTCGATAGCGTGAAGCCGTTTGTGCTGGACGTCCGGCGGCAAGCGGAGTTTCGGGAAGGGCATATTGCAGGCGCTACCAACATCGCGCACACCCGCCTGCTCTCGCGGCTGGGGGAAGTTCCCAAAGACCGGCCGATCCTGGTGAATTGCCGGAGCGGGGCGAGGTCTGCGCGGGCGTGTTCGTTGCTGGAGCGCAATGGATACCGGTGCACCGCCCTCGCCGGCGGCATGTTGGCCTGGGAGCAGTCGAAGGAGCACGTGGCGACCTGAGCATGTCCGGTAGTCGTCCGGAGTTGCCGAGCGGGCGAATCCATTCGAGCGGGGGAGTTGCTGGGGGCGAGAATCGGCTACGCTGGTTCCCGGGCGATCGATCGCCTGAAAGGTGCCGCCGTGTTGCAGACTCTGGCTGCCGTTGCAGCATTAGTCGTTGGGTTGATGAGCACACTGAGCACGCTGGTGCTTCTGATGGCAGGGCTTGCGAACTCGAAGCCCGCTCAGATTCAGCAGGGCAAATGGATGATGTGGAGCCTGGTTCTTCTGCAGATTGTGGTGCTGGCGGCGGCGATCTTGCTGATGATCAAACACAGGCCTTGGCCGGCGGCGATCGTCGGCATTACGCCGCTGTTCGTCGTGATCGTTCTGATTGCGATCCTGGTCAAGATCGAGTGGTAAGCCCGGGAGTAGCCGATGTCGCTGCCGCGTTCGACATTTCCCAATCGCCCGGCCGATCTCGACTTTTCCATGAAGGTGCCGGTGGGGTTCGTCGGGGCTGGTTTGCAGGGCCTCGAATGCGGGATCGGTTGTGCATCGGAGTTTGAGTGCCTGCTTGAGCTGTCGTCTCCGAGTGCGTTCGCGGCGATCACGGTGATGGGGGGCTCGGGGTTTGCCGCGGGAACGGTGCGTGAGCGGGTGGTGTCGCTTTGCCCGGATTGCGGGATTACGCTGCTCAGTATCGGCCCGGGGTATGTGGGCGGGCTGCGCAAGAACCACCCGGCGATACTGTTCACGGGCCTTCATCGCCTGCAGAGCCGTGAGCTCGTGATAAGTCTTGTTGCCATGGAAGACGGTGGCCGGCTTGTGCTCGCGCAGGCTCTGTGCACGCGGGACCTGGAGCCGAGCTTCATGCGGACGCTCGAGACGTGCATCTATTCGATCGAGTTGCTGCGACACAAAGGCCCCACGCTCAATCTGGACGACAATGGTGGAAAGTACGACATCGAGATCATCGATCATGAAGCGGACTTGCCTTCACCAGAGAGCGAGGCGGAGGTTTTCGCGAGGAAACAGGCAAGAGCGCGTGAAGAAGCCGTAGAGCGAGCGCGGCCGATGATCGCGGCGGATCGGTTCGATGAGGCGGCGATGGCGGTGCTCTCGGCGGACGACAGCGGGCAGGGGCGTGCGGCATTGTCGGAGTTGTTTCTTGAAGCGCTGCGCGAGCAGGTACGCAAGGACGGAAAGGGCAAGCCCGCCAAGGCGCGGGCGCTGGAGCTGTACCGGCGGGCGTTGCACCATCGGCTGAGCACGTATCCGGATCCGCATACTCAGGAAGAGGCGGACAGATACTCGAGCGGGATGGACGAAGATCGTGCCGAGATCGAGGCGGTTCTGGGGTATCGGCCGGAGGAGAAGACGTGAGGGCGGAGGAGCATTCAGATCAGCCGCGGAGGAAGCGATCTTTCATGGACACCGTGATGCTTGTGATCTTCGTGCTGGTGTTCGGCGGGCTGGGCGTCATGCTGATCGCCGTTGGCGCTCGGGAGTTCTTTCTCCAGCGCCGGTTGATGGCGAGCGCTGTGGAAGTTGATGCGGAGGTGCTGTCGGCGGAAGTCCGGCACACGACGTCGGCGGACACGGATCGGCGGCTCTTGCGAGATAACAGCACGACGTCGTACGTGCCAGAGGTGCGATTCGCGTACACCGTGGGCGGAGTCCGGTACGAGAGCGATCAGCTTTATCCGACGGTCATTGTGAGCGGGTATGCGAGCCGCGAGAGCGCTTTGGAGGAGATTCGCGGGTACGCGCCGGGAGCCAAGGTCAGGGCGTACGCGGATGCGGCCACGCCACAGCGCGGCTTTCTGCGGTTCCGGAGTTCAGCAAATCCCGTCTGGTACATTGTGGCGGGCGTGCTGACACTGGGAGTTCTCGCGGTGATCAGCCGGTTTCTCTAGCGGGCCGGCTGGCGGGTCGGATTTCGACACTTCACAGAGATCAACCGATGGCCCACGCCACCCCCGAACATGATCAGCGAATCGCAACAATGGCTTTTTCTTCGGTCTATCCCCATTACGTCGCGAAGGTTGAGAAGAAGGGGCGGACGAAGAAGGAACTGCACGAGGTCATCGCGTGGCTCACGGGGTTCGATGACCGGCAGATCCGGAAGCACATCGATGAGCAGAGCACTTTCAAGAAGTTCTTTGGGCAGGCAACTCTGAATCCCAACGCACACCTGATCACGGGCGTGATTTGCGGGTATCGCGTCGAGGAGATCGAGAACCCTTTGACGCGGCAGGTCAGGTACTTGGACAAACTGGTGGATGAGCTTGCGAAGGGGAAAATGGTGGAAAAGATCCTTCGCAGCGGGTCGTGACCTCGTCGCCGACCGAGCGGCCGGCGGCAGAACGACAACCCCCAGGTCTTGCGACCCGGGGGTTCTCAAATAGAGGGTGCGGGGTGACGAGGAACGGTGCGCTCATTCATGCTTGTTTGCGGGGTCGAGCTTGCGGTTCGCGAGCTCTTCGACGACGCGCTCGATCGCATTCAGGCGCTCGCGAAGGGCGGCGTTCTCGGCACGCAGAGCCGTGCTCTCGCTCTGAAGGGTCGCGATCTGCGAGTCCTTCTCGGTGCGCAGGTCACGCAAAGCCTCGACCGCCAGGGCCTCGAAGCCGGTAATGGTCAGGGATTTGGTGTCCTTGTCGAACGAGCCGACCCACTCCGGGAAGACAGGCTCCACTTCTTGTGCGACAAACCCGATGCACTGGCCCGGGCGGCGACCGAGACGCTCCGGATCGTTGTAGAAAAACGTGTGTCCCTGGAGCTTGAGCAGTCGATCGAGCGAACCCTTCAGCGGCTCGATGTCGTGCTTGGCCCGCGCGTCGGAGATGGTGCCCCAGCCCGGAAACCCGGTCTTGAACGCTTCGCCGTTGGAGCGGAAGATAAACTGTGTGGAACCTCCGGCGTTGAAAAGGATTTCGTCTCCCGGACCCGGTCCCGATCCCGGGTTGTCGCCGCAGTTGAAGATCAGTCTGGTGTAGTCGGAGCCGACGTTGATTCGCGAGATGTACACAGGATCGGAGTTCGTGTTGTCATCGCCGAAATTCAGAGTATCCTGAACCCTTGCGCTGCCGCGAACATCCAAAAGGCCGAAATTGACGGGCGGACCGCCGATGCCGATCCGACCGTCGCCGTTGATGACGATCCGCTTGCTCACGGTGTTCGCGGCATCGACTTCGCCGAGAATCATGCCGCCGGGGCCAAGGCCCTTCTGATTCAGCAGCCACGTCGCGCCGTCTCCATCTGTCTTGTTCCACTCCAGGTGAGCGCCTTGGGGGTGAGTCGAATGGTTCGCGCTGGCCCTGATACCACCCGTGACATCGAGGCGAGCGGCAGATGGAGCCCCGCCGATCCCGACCTTGCCGCCTGTGTAGGAGATATCGCCACCGACCGTGGCCCAGGGAGCGCTCGAGAACAAGGCGTAGGGCGTGGGGGTCACGGGCTGGCGGGGCGTGAGTGTGTTGCCCTCGACCGTGATCTCGAGCCACCGCGGTCCGCCGCTAAACACGGAAGGGCTTTGCGTCGTCCAGTCCAGCACGACGCTAAACAGGCCCTTCGTCACCTGCACCGGCGCCGGGTTCCCCGCCTGCCCGTCGAACACCAACGTGCTGCTCACGGCAGTCCCGTCGGTCGCAGCGTTCCACAGCGTGAACGTCATGGGAAAGGTGCCGGTGGCGGGCTGGCCGCCGGATTGCAGTTGCCCCTGGTAGGTCCACCCGGTGCTGGACTGGGCTGCGGCCGGGGACGCCGAAACCGCAGCGACGAGCAGAGCCATTGCGAGCGAGCGTGCGGCTGCCTTGGATGATTTCAACGACAAGGTCGCTGCGATTGCGAACGGTTTGCGGGCGAACATAAGGGTCCTTTCTCCGGGGTGGAAATAAGCCGCGCCAAAGTGATCGGAAGGGGTTTTTCCGCGGTTGGTGTTCCCTGCACTGAGCGCAGTCTCGAAGCGCAGCCGCCATCGATTCTGGAAATTTCTCACCCGGGCGTGGCCGGGGGGGTGGGGCAGCGGGGGGGGGGGGGGCCCCCGCTCTGACCCGGGTCGCGTGGTTTTTGCCCCAAAAGGGCCACGAGACCT
>JAFEBO010000010.1 GCA_018242625.1 Planctomycetota bacterium | reverse complement strand
TTTCTTTTTTTTTTTTTTGGGGGGGGGGGGGGGGGGGGATTTTTTTTTTTTTTTTTGCTTTTTGGCGCGCGGGTAGTGGGGGGTTTTTTTTTGTTTTGGTTGTTTTTTTCGTTCTGTCTTTTTTTTTTTTTTTTTTTTTTTGTTGTGGGGGGGGGGGGGGGGGGGGGGATATGCTTTGTGCATGCGCGGCTTACGCCACACGCGAATTCGGGGGTTTTCTCTCATTGAGCTCGTGTTTTGCATCTGCATTCTCGCTCTCTTGATCAGCATGATCGTGCCAGCGCTTCGAGCGATGATTCAGGAGTCTCGACGCAACAAATGCCTGTCGCAGGTGCGCCAGGCCGGGATCGCCGTCATTCTTTACGGGGGTGATTCTCGCGGGAGTTTTCCACTCGATGTGTCGGATGCGCCCGCGTCGTTGCAGTCGCCGAACGACAAAGCGCGATATCGCCTTCACGCTACTTACAGCACTTCTTCGGGAGCTCTGGTGGAGTCGGGCTACTTTGATCCGGTCGCTTCATCCGCTCGCTGCCCGACAAGTCAATCCGTCGAGTTCTTTGGAACTCCCTGGAGCGACTACAGAATCTCTACGAGTGCCTATATCCGGCCGGAGTTCCTGGATCCGTTGCTAGCGGGCTCTCCCTCGCCGAACGATCTGGGGGCGCGAATTCAAAATCAGGATTCCGTTCAATTTCCGAGCGACAAGGCGGGACTTTACGAATCAAAAGTATGGCACGCATTCTCTTACCGGTTTACTAAAGCCGACAACTTAAGCCTGCTTCAGCCGGATTTTGTTTCTGACCGCATCTCCATCTTCTTTATGGACGGCCATGGAGAGCAACTTCCGTCCGTTGCTCTCCAAGCGGGGGTGGCACGCCCCGGCAGTTGGTCGGGCGTTCGCCTCAGTTTCACGCCTTTGGGCATGCGCGGCCGTGACAGAAAATGAGCGACCAGAAAGTTCGCACCGCGGCACGCAGGACTATTTCTTTGGCGGAAACAAGAACTCCAACGCCGCTGGCAGCCTCTTCGCCCAGGCACCCTCGTTGTGCACGGCGCCGGGAGTGACGACAATCTCGGCCACGCCGCCCCCGCTCCGGATCAAGGACTGGAGGTTTTTCGCGGCCTCGACGTAGGCCTTGTTGTCCGGCGAACCATCCTCCTGCTTCGCCAGCTCTCGCGACCCGACGCCGACAAAGGCCTTCTTGGGCCAGTTGCGGATCTGCTTCAGCCATCCGCTCCAGGCATCCGGATTTCCCGCCCGCAGCGCCGGACTTTCCAGCAGCGCCACGCCGAACATCTCCGGATGCCGGTTCACGGCCTCGAGGGCGATGACCGCGCCAAGAGAACTGCCGCCGATTCCTACTCCCGACGGCCCGCTTTCAACGGCGAACAAGCTGCGCACCCGCGGCACAACCTCATCCGCAACCCACGCCACGCACAGATCCGCGGCCGGTTCGACGTCTGCCATCGCGTGGACCGGCATGTACTCACGCATCCGCGCCGCGCCCGCGTTGGGAATCCCAACGATCACAAGCGGTGCGATCTTCCCGGCCTTGATGAGCTCGGTTGCCGTTTCGTCCATCTTCCATTCGTCCGGCACACCCGCGTGTTTCTGGAAGATGTTCTGCCCGTCAAACATGTACAGGACCGGGAACTTCTTCCCCGCCTTCACGCCCTCTTCGTACCCCGGCGGCAACCAGACGATGAGTTCCCTCTGCGCCGGCGGGAAAGGCGCTCCGGCCACCTGCACCCGCCGGTATTCACCCGTGATCTTGAGCGGTGCGTACGAGTCGTTCGCATCTTCCGGCTTCTTGTAGTCGGGCTTCTGATCTGCCCACTTGGCAACTTTGAATTCCAGCACGGGTTTCTCGCCGGGCGCGAGCTTGCTCGCGTCGATGAGCGGCAGCGCACGGTTGGTCGGGGGCGTCAGATCGTCCTTGAGTTCTTCGAGTTCCCAGCTGCCGCGCGTGAACTTGAAATTGAAATCGCTGCCCCCCTGCCACTGCGGGAACTCGATCCGCCAGCGCATGTCGCTCTGCGGGGTCAATTTGAACTTGGTATCGCCCGCGCTCCAGCCGTTGAAGCTCCCCGCGATGAAGATCGGACTGGTCAGGCTCGCCAGTTTCGACGGGTCATCGACCACGATGATGAAACCCTGCGGCAGGCTCTCGGGTTTGACCATGTTCGGCCCATCCGCCGCCGCCCGTGCTGCGCTCTCGCGCGTCTCGCCCGTCGCGGAGTGGCCGGCCAGGAGTTCGCCGATGGCGTTCGCACCGCCGGTCCTGCCCGCCCCCGCGCCGACGTGCGGCACCTGGGCGATCTGCTTGTCGGGGTTTGCAACCCCGAGCGCGAAGTAGTACATCAGCGACGCGACGGCGAGGATGGGTGTCATAAGGAAGATCGTGAGGAGGAATCGTTTCATCAGACCGTTCAACCGGACGCTGGGCCGATGGTATCGGGAGCCTGAGCGGCTCGGCCCGGCAGACAAAGGCGCGGAAACGGTACGGAGTTCAGCCGCCAGGACGCCTCTTTAGGGGATAGATACCGCCTGCTTAGAGAGCGAGCTGAAAGCGCTTTCGATGAAAAAAACCTCATATTAAGCTTCCCGATTTCGCTCCGTTTCCGTAGAGTAACTGCGTTCCCGAGGCTGCACGTTTCCGCCGTGCCGCTTCTTTTAATGGGGGCCTTGGTGGGCTCTTTGGGTACTTAGGAGAGAGACAGAGATGTTTGAGAATATGTTTGACGTGGGTGGCCCAACGGGCCGCCGGGGTGTGTTTTCCTTGACCGCCTGCGGGCTGCTGGCCGCCGCGATCGGGTCTGCCGCGAACGCAGACACGATTCAGCTGTCATACCAGTACGTAAGCGCTGGCGGCACGCTGTCGGGCGTGTTGAACCACACGGATTACACGAACACAAGCAACGCCGACGGCATCCAGTACATGGCCACGGCGAACGCTGTTGGTGCGCTCGCCTCCATGCTCCCCAGCAACATTTGGGTCGCCTGCCGCCAGCTTGGACAGAGCACCGACTTCCCCTTTAACACCTACAACGTGGGCCTGCTTTCCAATTCCGACATCGGCAAGCCCAAGGCCGACCTGATCGGGCAGCTCTGGGCCAAGCACTACGACCACAACTGGAACAACAACAACGCGATCTACGTGCAGGGATTCGTGGGCGGCCAGCCCGCGAACACGGTCGAGAATCAGACCGCGCTCGCCTTCATCTATGCCATCTACGCGATCCGCTACAACTTCGACGGCACCGCCGGTTCGCTCACGGTCTCCAACAACGCCCTGTCCTTCTACCAGTATGCCGACACGAATCCTTCCTCGATGGCGCTGACCAACGCCTGGCTTGCGGATCTGGACCTCAACTACGCCGGTCCCCTGCCCACGCTTGTCGATCTGACCAACGACAATCTGCAGGATGTGATCGTTGAAATCCCCGCCCCCGGCGTGGCGGGTTTGCTCGCGTTCACCGGAATCGTCGGCCTCCGCCGTCGTCGCTGAATCGAGCTCCGTACAAACAAAAGCCCCGGCAAACGCCGGGGCTTTTCTTGTTTTGGGGGCACACTATCCCTACTTGCCGCCGGCTTTCGAGTAGTTTTCCGCGACCTTTGACCAGTTCACCACGTTCCACCAGGCGGCCATGTAGTCGGGGCGGCGGTTCTGATACTTGAGGTAGTACGCGTGTTCCCAAACATCGAGGCCCAGGATGGGCGTGCCGTCGCAGCCGGCGATGGCCTTGCCCATCAGCGGATTGTCCTGATTCGGAGTTGAGCAGATTTCGAGCTTGCCGCCGGGCATCACGCAAAGCCACGCCCAGCCCGAGCCGAAGCGCTTGGCGCCCGCATCCTGGAATTTTTCCTTGAAGGCCGCGAACGAGCCGAAAGCGTTGGAGATTGCCGCGGCAAGTGCGCCGGTCGGTTCGCCGCCGCCGCCTTTGCCCGCCGGCGCCATGAGCTGCCAGAACATGGAGTGATTGACATGTCCTCCGGCGTTGTTCCGCACCGGGCCGCGCTTGTCTTCGGGCACATCTGCGAGGGCCCGGATGACCGCCACAGGATCCATGTCGGCAAACTTGGTTCCCTCGAGCGCCTTGTTCGCATTGTCCACATACGCCTTGTGATGCTTGCCGTGATGGATCTCCATCGTGGTCGCATCGATGTGGGGTTCGAGGGCGGATTTGTCGTACGGGAGCGGGGGAAGTGTGAAGGGCATCGGAATTCTCCTGAGATTTGCCGATCCTCCGCAGGCAGGCCCGCGAGCCCGGAGGCCGGAATCGCGCGATTGTATACCTAACACAACACAAAAATAGTGATACCTGTGGATAACATGTCGCGTCGCTTGGCGGCGGAGGAGTTTTCCGGTAGAATCCAAGTCCACGCCGATGGAAACGCTTGTCAGAAGCGCGGCGGGGTATTCCGTGGTTATTGGCACCAGGAGCAGTCGGAGACGGCTCTTTGCCTTGAAAAAGACCGCGGTTGAGGCTGGGGGGCAGGTTGGGGATGGGAATTGGGGCGGGGAGGCGGGTCGTTCACAGTTTCGTGTTCGGTGCGGCAAGCGACCGCATCGGCTGTGGTCGGAATGGTTCGAAGGGCACGGAAGCCTTTCGTAAAACGGAACTTCGCGCGGGTGCGATCCGTATACCCCGCGAAGGCGCACGACGCGTTGTCGTAGGTCGTTTGGGTGAACCGGTTGGGCCGCAGGAACGCTGAATGAAATCGGGGTAACCAGCCCCGGCGGCGAAACCATCGGCAGAGCCGGGAATCGGAAGAACGTGGTGTCCTTCCGGTTGGGTTGGATAAAGACGAATCCCGGGTGGTCAGGCCCGGGGAAAGAGCAAGCTCAAGGACGGCCCGCGGCCATCCGCGGGTAAGGAAGGTTGCGATGAAGCAGCTTGGTGGAAAACGAAACGTTGGGCCGCTGGAGCAGGTCCGGCGTCGGAATCGAGCGGGTGTTTCGGTGGCCGCAACGGCCCCGGAAGCACCGAAGGCCGGCAAGCGCCAGGCCAAGGCGCTCGACACGCTCGCCAAGCCGGCGAGCAAGGCTGTGGTGCGCAAGCGCCTTTCTACGGAAGACGAGCGTCTTCTCGCGACGATTCTGTCGGTCGAGCAGGATTTCATTGACAGCCCGGTCTTCTACGAAGAGTCCGCGTTTACCAAAATCTACGACGACGCGCCGGACATTCAGAAGCCCGACACGACTTGGTATCACCCGGTGATGGACGACCTGTCCAGCACGTCGCGCACGCGCACGGTCAAGAGCGCTCAGCAGGTCATCCTGACCGGTGCCGAGGAACGTGTTCTGTTCCACCAGTTCAACTACGCGCGTTACCGCGTGTGGAAGCTGCAGCAGGAAGTCTGGACCCGCGCTTCTCGTCTGCCGAGCCCCGAGCAGGCCGACGAGATCCTGCGCTGGCACCGCAAGAGCGAACGTATCCGCGAGCAGATCGCGGAAACAAACCTCGCGCTCGTGCTGGCCATGGCCAAACGCACGCGCATGAGCGAAGTGGACTTCGCGGACCTTGTCAGCGAAGGCAACATGGCGTTGCTCCGCGCCGTCGACAAGTTCGACGCGGGACGTGGCTACAAGTTCAGCACCTACGCCTGCCGGGCCATCCTCAAGGCTTTCAGCCGTCAGGGCATGAAGCTGAGCAAGTACCGGCAGCGGTTCCCGACGGACTTTGACCCCAAGCTCGAGAAGTCAAACTTCCTCGAGACCAAGCGGTTCACCTTTGAGAAGGACGCCGCCGAAGAGGTCAAACGCATCGTGATGGAAAACCGCGCCGAGCTCACGGACGTTGAGCGCACGGTGATCGAGCATCGCTTCGGGCTTGAGCACAAGACCGATGACGAGAAGCCCATGACCCTTGAACAGGTTGGGCAGATCATCGGCGTCACGAAGGAGCGCGTGCGTCAGATCCAGAACAAGGCCATGGAAAAGATCAAGCGCCAGCTCGAGATCAATTTCCTCGGCATGAAGCCCACCGAACTGCCTCCGATCGACGGCGAGCCCGTCCCGGGAGCGGAGGCGGCGGTTGTTCCCTCGACGCTCACTCTGGAAGCCGCCTCGATCCAGTACGCGACTCTTCAGGGCTCGCAGAACTGATCCGAAATCCAGCCCCGATTCACAACGGCCCCGGGAAACCGGGGCTGTTTCTTGCGCCCGGCCAGCGGACATTTTCCGCCATGTTTTGCTGATACAAACATGCTTTTTGAAACAGGGCGATCCGTTCCGGCGAATCGACGTCGCGGGCCAGCGGGGGGAGGAGTTTCAAGTCCTCAATCTGTCGTTTGTTTTTCCCCGCACTTCTTCTCAGAAGGCGGCGATGGAGGTATTCTTTGAGCGGTTCAGCAACTTCACATGCCCCGGCACGCGGAGCTTCAGCTCCCGGGCGAGACGAGCACGCGGCACAAACACGCGATCACGCTCACCAGGCCGGCGCAAACTCGACGGGGAAATCCATGACGCTCTCGACGGACACAGTGACGGACACATCGCAGACGGGCCATGTCGCTTCCATGCCCGACAAGAAGCACGATCCGCACCACACACGATTCGGCAAGTTCCTGCAGGCCGCCATCAAGCTCGAGGCCTCGGACCTCATCATGAAGTCCGATCAGGTTCCCAAGCTCCGCCTCCGGGGCGCCCTGAAGCCGCTCGACTGCGAGCCGGTCTCGCGCGAAGAATTCTGGGAAATCGCCAAGCACATTCTCGACGACGAACAGATCGCCGATCTGCACAAGTTCGGCTCTGTCGATTTCGCGTACGACTATGACGCGAAGAACCGCTTCCGCGTCAATCTCTTCCAGGCACGCGGCAAGCTCTCGGTCGCGGCCCGCCTCATCACCAGCCGCATACGCAGGTTCGAGGACCTCTATCTCCCGCCGATCATGGCGGAGGTGGCCATGCAGCCGCAGGGCATCGTGCTGCTTTGCGGCGTCACGGGCTCGGGCAAGTCGACCACCATCGCTTCGATGCTTGACTATGTGAACGAGCGCAAGAGCGTTCACATCGTGACGATCGAGGATCCGATCGAGTACATCTTCGAAGACAAGAAGGCGACGATCAACCAGCGTGAGATCGGGCTGGACTGCCTCGATTTCAAGATCGCTCTCCGCGCGCTTGTGCGTGAGAACCCGGACATCGTCCTCGTCGGCGAAATGCGCGATCAGGAAACGTTTGAAGCGGCCCTCCACGCCGCCGAGACCGGCCACCTGGTCTTCGGCACCATCCACGCCTCGAGCACGACGCAGACTTTCAGCCGAATCTACGGGCTCTTTGAACAGGAAGAAGTCGATTCGGTCCGACGCATCCTCGCCTATCAGATGCGTGCCTTCGTTTACCAGAAGCTGTTGCCGACGCTGCACCCGGACATCGCCCGCATCCCGGCTCTGGAGATCCTGGTGAACAACGGCGTGGTCCGCAAGTTCATTCTCGAAGGCCGGGAGGGCGAACTGCGCGAATACCTCAAGAGCGTGGAAGCCGAGCAGCAGGGCATGGTTGATTTCAACCGCTCCCTGGTGCGTCTGGTCGAGCAGGAATACATCCACCTCCGGGTCGCGCAGGAAACCAGCCCCAACGTGGACGAGCTCAACATGATGCTCAAGAAACTCAAGTAATCCGGGCCGCTTCCCCGTCGGTTTCACCGGCGGGGCCCGCCTCCGCGTGTTATCCTTCCCCTCCCCCGGGGCGACGCTGGATCACGCCCGGGACTCATGGCTTGCCGGCGGCCCCCGCCGGACGGAGGCCCGCATGGGTTTCGATTTGCCCCTATCGCTCGCCGAATCGCTCAACCTCGTGAGCTGGTGGAAGCCGGTTCTCTTCCTCTTCCCGCTGCTCGCTTGGGCATGGGCTGTTTCCACCGTCTGCGATAAGCACGCGGCGAAGTACTACCTGGAACGCGAACGCTGGAACTACATCCACTGCATCGCGGCGTTCATCGCGCTCCTGGCCGTGCTCTTCATGCCCCCCATCGGCTCGGGCGGGGAGTTCACCTGGATTGTCAGCTTCCTCGTCTTCTCCGGGCTGCTGGCTTCCAGTGTCCTTGCTTATGTCACCGTTGCCAACAAGGACGAACGCGTCCCTGAAAACGGCAAGGTTTCCTTCGAGCTCTCCAAGCTCGCGAGTCTGGTTGAAAGCAAGAACCCCAAGAAGGTCAAGGGCAAGGGCGGGACATCGGTGCTGGTCTTCCGGCGCGTGGATAAGTCCGCAGTCGATGTTCCGGCGGCCGACTCTCCGGATTTCGAAGTCCGTCTCGCCGCGGAAGGCATGATTACCCGGGCTGTGGACATCCGCGCTACAAAGTTCGATCTCGCGCCGAGCAACAAGGAAAACTACCAGGTCGTCTATTACGTGGACGGCGTCAAGACGGCCGGCGAGACCTTCCCTGCCGCTTCCGGCGTCAAGCTCATCGATTTCTGGAAGGCCGCGGCCAAGCTCGACGTCGCAGACCGCCGAAAGAAGCAGTCCGGCGATCTGACCGTCGAACGCGGATCCGCCAAGAACAAGCTCCACATCGATACTCAGGGCGGCCAGTCCGGGCAGAAGCTCTCCGTCGTTTTCGACCCCGAGCAGCAGGTGCGCAAGACCGCCGAACAGATCGGCTGGACCGCCGAACAGACCGAGCTCATCCGTGGCTGGTCCTCCTCGCGCGGCGGCGTTGTGCTGCTCGCGGCGCCGCCGGAAAGCGGGCGCACGACCACGCTCTACACCGTCATGAAGATGCATGACGCGTACACCAACAACGTGCAGACCGTCGAGATCGAGCTCGAGGACGCGCTCGAGGGCATCCGTCAGAACAAGTGGGACCCGCAGGCCGAAGGACCGGACTTTGGAACCCTGGTGCGCAGCATCCTGCGCCGCGATCCGGACGTCGTCGGCATTGCGCAGGTCCCCGATCCGCAGACCGCCAAGGAAATCGTCAAGGCCGATCCGGAGAAGTGCCGCGTTTATGCTTCTATCCCCGCAGACTCGGCGGTGGGCGCGGTCCAGGCGTGGGTCAAGCTGCTGGGCGACCCCGACGCCGCGGCCAAATCCGTTCACGGCGTGCTCGCTCAGAAGCTCATACGCAAGCTCTGCATCAACTGCAAGCAGGCCTATCAGCCCACTCCCGATATTCTCAAGAAGCTCGGACTGCCTCCGGACAAGGTGAAACAGCTCTTTCGAAAGGGCGGCGAGGTTCTCGTCAAGAACAAGCCGGAGCAGTGCCCCGTCTGCCAGGGGACGGGCTACCTCCAGCGCGAGGGCATTTTCGAAGTCTTTAACGTGGACGATGGCGCGCGAGAGATGATCCGCGCTCAGAATTGGGCGGGGCTCAAGGCCGAGCTCCGCAAGAGCGCCCTGCCCAGCATTCAGCAGGCGGCCCTGCGCAAGGCCATCGAAGGATTCACCAGTGTGGAAGAGGTCCTCCGCGTCACCGCCGATCCCGCTGCCACGCCCAAGCCCGCAGCACAGCCCGGCGCGGCTCCCGCCGCCGCGGCACCCAAGCAGCCGGCCAAGCCCAAAGCCTGAATGAAATTCACGGAGTCCGAACGATGATCATGAACATCCTCGCCATCGCGATTCTCGGTGGCGTTGCGTACGCGTGGGGGGCCAAGGGCGGATTTTCCTCCCTCCTCAACTGCATCTGCGTCGTGCTCGCCGGAGCGATTGCATTCGCCCTCTGGGAACCCACGGCCAACCTGCTGATCGAGAACGCCGGCAAGACCGGGTTCAGTTCTCTTCTCGCGGATATCGCCTGGGGGGCCGGCCTGGCCCTCCCGTTTGCTCTGGGCCTGGGAATGCTCCGCGCTGCCACGGACGGTCTCATCCGCAAGAACCTCAAGTTCTCGCCGGCGGGCGACTGGATCGTCGGATCCATTTTCGGAGTGATCTCGGGAGTGATTGTCTCTGGAATTTGTGTGCTCACCCTCTCGGGCATGCGCATCGGCACCGATGCCTGGGGTTACACCGCTTTGGAGAGCGACAACTCGGGAAACATTCAGCGCGGCAGCAATCTCTTCGTTCCGACCGACCGCATCACCGCCGCTCTTTATTCGCGTCTCAGCACGGGATCGTTTTCTTCATCCGATCCGCTGGCCCAGTGGAACCCCGATCCCGCCGTCTTCCTGGCGAGCGCCCGCCACTCGTACGCCGAAGGCACCGGCCGCACCGCCGTCGACTCCAAGGACTTCAGCCTGCTGGGCCGGTACGTGCTTGACCCCGCGAAGCTGAAGGCTCCCGCGCCCGCCAAGCCGGGCACGGCCCCCGCCACGCCGGGCGATCCCAACGACCTCAAGGCGGACGCTTCGGACCCCACGCCTCAGGGCGTCAAGTACTTCGATGGCTCTTCGCCCGCCGCGAACGCGAAGCTCTACGGGTTCATACTCCGCTTTAAGCCTGGCGCCAAGGAACGCACGAGCGGCCAGGTCGTCAACGGCAACGGCCAGATTTATGTCATCGCGGAGAACGCCGCGGGCGAGCGTCAGTTCTTCTTCCCCAACGCGGTGGTCATCAAGGCCGAGGCCGGGAAGGTCGGCATCGCACGATTCCGGTACGACGCCAAGGACACGTACCTCGCCTCGCTCGGCGGCGATTCGGAGTCCAACTGGGCGTTCGAGTTTCTCATCCCCGCCGACTTTGAGCCGATCGCCATCGTGACCAAGGGCGCACGTATCCGGCTTGATCCGGCCAGCGAGGCTCTCAAGCCTGTTGAATTCGACTCGCGTGCAAAGCGCGACGCGCTCATCCTCGCCGGACAGCTCACCTCCGGCAAGGGCGGCGGCACGATCGACGACAGCAAGGCGATCCAGGTCACGATCACGGAAAACACTCCCGGCGCGGCCAGCTATTCCAACATGATCGGCCCGGTCCTCCAGGACGGCACGCTGGGCTCTTCCATAACCGTGACCAACGGCCGCATAGTCTCGGGGCGCGCCACGCTCTCGGCGAAGGACCTGCAAAACCGCGGGGTGGACCAGAACCTCCGCGTGGATCGCTACGCGGTTCCGGATTCGGTCGGGATCTTCCAGGTGGATGTGAGCGTCGAGCAGGGTGAGGCCGGAATGACCGGCTCTGCCGCCCGCACCGCTATGAATAATGCTTCGGTTCCCGCCACGCCTTTCATCGTGGACACCAACGGGATCCGCTACGACGCCGTCGGATACTTCTATCAGGACCCCCAGAAGGCTGAGATCCGCTTCAGCATCGGCGAACCTATTCAGGACGTCGGCAAGGAAGTGCCCGCGGTTTCCGTCAGCCAGCCGGGGAGAAAGCTCAAACTCATCTTCGCTCCCAGCGTCGGCACGCATATCGCGGGCTGGGGCATCGGCAACACTCTTGTTGCCAAGTACGTCCCGCCTATCGATGCGACCACCCAGCAGCGCTAAGCGATCGAACCGTCCGCAAATGAAAAGCCCCGCGAAGATCGCGGGGCTTTTTTCATGCTCTGACCGGATCTCCTCGCGGGAGATCGGTTGGCCCGGCTCGGGGGCTCACTTCGCCTTGGCGGCCTTCTTCGATTCCTTGGCGCCGTCCTTTGCTTTGCCCTTGGGCTCTTCGGCCTTGGGCTTGTCGCTGCCGAAGGTGCCCTTGGCCGACTCGGCGGGCTTGGCTTCCGCCGCCTCGTCCTTGCGGCCCTTCTTGCCCTTTTCCTTGCCGTCGGCCTTGGCCTCGGCGCCGGCTTCGGGTGCAGCGTGCTCGGATGCCGCCGCCTCGCTCGGCTGGTCCTTCTTGAGGTCGAGAGGGCGGTCCGAAACGACCCACAGCTTGATCATCGCATCCAGATCGCTGTCGAGCTTGACGTGGACGTCGTAGCTGTCGATGCGCTTGATCGCCTGCGTAAGCCGCACGTCGCGCGGCTTGACGGCATGGCCCATCTTGTTGAGTTCGCCCGAAATGTCCTGCTGCGTGATCGCGCCGTACAGGATGCCCTGATCGTTGCAGGAACGGGTCAGGTGCACCTCGATCCCCTGCAGCTTCTCGCTCAGCTGCTCGCGCTGCTTGCGCTGCTCGGCGATCATCTTCTCGGCCTCGGCGCGCTTGGCGGCGAGGGCCTTGATCTTCTCTTCGCTGGGCTGGGTGGCCAAGTTGCGCGGTAGGAGATAGTTGCGGGCGTAGCCAACGCGCACGTTGACCACATCGCCGACGATGCCCAGGGCCTCGACGTTATCGGTGAGAAGCAATTTGACGTTCTTGTTCATTTCGCTGTCCTTTCGCCCGGGCGTTTCCCGGGATCAGTTAGGAGCGGTCGGGCCACACGCCCAGGCCGCCCCAACGCGGATCTGTACTTGTCGCCCGCCAATCCCGGCGAGCAGGGTCGGAATACTAGAACGGAATGTCATCCTCGGCCATCGGTGCCGCACTCTGGGCCGGCCGCGCGGGCGCTCGGGTATTCACCTGAGGCTGCCCCTCATCATCGCCGTAGGAAGCGCCCCCACCACCCGCACCCCCACCACCGCCGCCCTTGCTGTCGACAAAGTGGAACGAGTCGACCACGACCTTGAGCTTGGACTGTTTCTTACCCGAATCCTTGTCGTCCCAAGTATCGAGTTTGAGGCGCCCCTCGATCAGTACCGGGCGCCCCTTGGTGAGGTACTTGGCCATGATCTCGGCGGTTTTGCCCCAAGCTTCACAGTCGACAAACGTGACTTCCTCGCGCTTTTCGCCGCTCGCGGTCGTGAAGTTCCTGTTGAGCGCCAGGCCGATCCTGGCCACCTGCTGCCCGCTGCCACCCACCGCACGCAGTTCGATATCCCGCGTGAGATTCCCCATCAACATCACCCGATTCAACGAGCTCGCCATACCAGTCTCCTTCCGGGAATATCAGGTCAAAGACGTGGCCCGGGCGTGCAACCCGGGCCGACGCGTGTTCGGAGTGTATTAGGAACCCAGCTCGAACGCAAGGCAAGCAAATTCGGGTTTTCACCGCCCCTATGGGGAGACAGTTCAACCGGGGTCGGCTTGTCTGCGGCCTCACCGGAATCCGGTTCAGGCTTCTTCCGTCTCGGCTGCCGCGGCGACCGGCTCCTGGGCCGGCGTTTCGGTCAGGGGCTTCTCGGCCCGCAGCTTGGCTTCGAGTTCCAGTTCGCGGCGACCGTCGGCGGCCTGCATCTGCTCGACCGTCATGTGGTCGGCGCGGATGAGCAGGTGTCGAAGGATCTTCTCCGAGAGGTTGCAGTCGCGATCGAAGCCGATCATCGACTCGTTGGGAGCCTTGAAGTAGGTGAGGATGTAGGTGCCGCGCTTCTGGCCGCCGATCTCGTAGGCCAGACGGCGATCGTCCCACTTGCGCATCGCAACAACCTCGGCGTGCGCGCGCTGCAGGATCTCGTTGAGATGGGCCACGCAGCCCGCGAGGTCCGACGCGGTCGACTGGCCGAACAGGAACATGGCTTCGTACTGATAAATTCGCTTACCTGGCATAACTATCACTCCGGTTTCTGAACTGGTTTCTGCTGAACTGGTGTTGAACTCTGTGCCGTGCCGGCCTGCGGAGCGCCGGTGTTTGGGGTATTGGAACGGGAACTCTGACGCGCCTTGTGCGCCTCGGCGTTTCCGTTGAACTCGTTCATTGCGGCGGGAAGGCCCCGACGCACGTAGACCTCTGCCGCCTTCGCGGCCTTCTCGAGCGCCGGCTGCAACTCCGACCACTCCTCTTCTCCGAACTGGCTGAGCACGTAGTCGGCCTGGTCCCACTGGGGCGGCTTGCCGCCGGAAGGACGCTCGCCGACTCCGATGCGCACCCGCGGATAGAGGCCGTTCCCCAGCGCCTGATCGATGCTGGAGAGCCCGTTGTGCCCGCCGGTGCCGCCCGCCTCCCGGATGCGCACTGCGCCGACCGGGAGGTAGAAGTCATCCACGAGCACAAGCAGGTCCTTCTCGGGTTGGAGCTTGAAGAACCGAACCGCCTCTCCGACGGCCCGACCGGAGATGTTCATGTAAGTCACAGGCTTCATGAACACGCACCGCTCGCTCCCGATGTCCGCCTCCACGGTCAGAGACGAAAAACGGGATTTGGCCGTAACGCCCCTCGCGTGAGACTCGGCAAGCCGGTCGACCGCCATGAACCCGGCGTTGTGCCGCGTTCTGGCGTATTCCGATCCGGGATTGCCGAGTCCGACGATGAGCTTCATGGCGATTACTTCTTCGGAGCAGCTCCGGCCGCGGGCTTGGCGTCCTTGGCGGGGGCAGCGCCCTTGGCAGCAGGGGCAGCACCCTTGGCCGCGGGCGCAGCACCCTTGGCTCCGGCGGCTGCCGCTCCGGCCTCGCCCTCGGCGGGCTTCTTGGCGGTGAGCACTTCGGGCTCTGCGGCGCCGGCTTCGGCGGCGGTCGCTTCGCCAACGACGATCTCCTGCTGGATCACGATCTGCGCGAGGATTGAGTGCGGATCGGTGATCATCTTCATGTTTGCGCCCGGGAGCTTGGCCTGGGCGACGGTGATCTGCTGATCGACATCGAGGTCCGCGATGTTGAGCTCGATGAATTCCGGGATCTCCGTCACCACGCACTCGATCACAACTTCGTTGGTCGGGTGCATGAGGATCGCGCCGGCCGTCTTCAGACCCTTGGCCTCACCGATGAGGTGCACGGAAACGCGAGTGCGCACGCGTTCGTTCAGGTCGACGCGGGCAAAGTCGGCATGGACGATGTTGGTGCCCAGGTAGTCAAACTGCAGGTCCTTGAGCAGCACCACCTGCCCTTCCCCCTTGCCCTCAAAGCCCAGGCGGAAGACCTTCTCGCCCTTGTTGATGTGGCTGACCGCTTCCTTGAAGTCGAGCACGATCGCCTCGGGGTTCTGCTTGTGCCCGTACACGACCGCGGGGAGCTGGCCCTTGGCGCGAATGCGCTGGCAGTAACGGCTGCCGGTCTTATCACGCGGGAACGCCTTGAGAGTCGGAGTCTTCTGAAGCATGTCCTGATTCCTTTCTAAACGGGTCGAGTCTTGTTTGATCCTTGTTTGAACGCTCTAACGCTTGGTCCCGGCGTTCTTCTGAAACAGCGCCGAAACCGACTGGTTGTTGTGAATCCGGTTGATGGCCTCGCCGAGCAGCCTGCTCACGCAAAGTTCAACCAGCTTGTGCTTGATGGGCCCCACCCGGTCCACCACCGGCACCGTGTTCGTCACCACCACACGGGTGATGTCGTCCGACGCAAGACGCTCGAGCGCGGGGCCCACGAGAACTCCGTGCGTTGCCGCCGCGATCACCTGCCGGGCCCCGCGGCTCTTGACGAGCTTGGCGGCCTCGAGCACGGTGCCCGCAGTCGAAATCATGTCGTCGAACATGAGCACGGTCTTGCCTTCGACCGAACCGATCAGGTTGCCCGTCACGACGGTCGAGCCGCTCAGGCGGCGCTTGTTGATGATCGCCAGGTCGCCACCCAGCAGGTTGGCCATACCTTCCGAGACTTTGACGTTTCCCACGTCGGGGCTCACAAGGCAAAGGTCCCCGAGCTCTTTCCGCACGCTCGCGAAATACTCGAGAAACACCGGCGTTGCCGACAGGTGGTCCACCGGCAGATCGAAAAAGCCCTGGATCTGGGCCGCGTGCAGGTCCACCGCGAGCACACGGTCTGCGCCGGCGGCCGTGATGATGTTCGCCACCAGCTTGGCCGTGATCGGCACCCGGCCTTCGTCCTTGCGGTCCTGGCGTGCGTAACCGAAGTACGGCGTGACAACCGTCACGCGCGCCGCCGACGCCCTTCTCAGGCAGTCCACAAACGTCAGCAGCTCCATCAGGTTGTCATTGACCGGAGCGCACGTCGAGATCACGATGTAGCAGTCCCGCCCGCGCACGTCCTCCTCGAGCTTCACGAGCAGTTCACCGTCCGGGAAGACCACCGTGTGCGAGGCCCCCAGCGGCAGTTTGAGATGCTCGCACATCCGCTCGGCCAGAAGCCGGCTCGACCGGCCGGCAAAGATCTTGAGTTCGCCGTTCGCGCCGTGGTTCATCGGGCCTGACCTCCGGTTCCCGCGTGCGAACGCACCGCCGGGCGTGAGCGATAGATCGCGTCAACCTTTGCCAGATCTTCGAGGGTGTTGATGCTCAGCACATCTTCCGGAGGAACAGCCTCGATCACCTCAACCGACTTGCCTTCTTCGAGCAGAAGGCTCAGCGTGTCTGTGAGGTAATACTCGCCGCTCACGGGGTTCCGCGTCACTCCCCTGAGCGCCCGGAACAGATCCGCCGTCCTGAAGCAGTAATACGAGGGGTTCACTTCCCGGATCGCGAGCTGCTCGGGCGTGCAGTTTTTCTGCTCCACGATCGCCTTGAAGCGCCCGTCGGCTCCCCGCCAGATTCTCCCATATCCCGTCGCATCCTCGAGAACCGCCGTCGCCAGTGTCGCGCTCGCGCCCTTTTCACGGTGCTTCTTCAGCACTTTTTCCAGCGTCGCAAGCCGGATCAGCGGGCCGTCTCCGCACAGCACGAATGTGTCGCCCGGATACCCCGCCCCTTTGAAAATCTCCTCGGCGCACTGCACCGCGTGCCCCGTGCCGAATTGCGGTTCCTGCACGGCAAACTCGACGTCGTAGTCCTGCAGTGCCGCTCGGACGTCATCCTGCTTGTATCCCACAACCGCGACGATCCGCCGACAACCGGCGGCGAGACACGCATCCACCACAGCGCACACCATCGGCCGCCCGCCGACAGGATGGACGACCTTCGGCAGGTCGCTTTTCATGCGGGTTCCCTTGCCGGCGGCAAGGATGATGGCGGACGGAGCGGAGTTGGAAGTCGTTGCGGTCATGGCTGCTTTTGTGACGAATCGCGATACACAAGGCCTTCGCTCGCCTCGCGCGAGGAAAGCTGGGCGACCAGGATTCGAACCTGGACAAACAGAACCAAAATCTGCTGTGCTACCGTTACACCATCGCCCAGTGCATTCAGCAAGCTGGTGGTGTGACTCCCGACCAAGACTCCTTGCAAATCCCGAATTCCCAGGGAATTCGGGCAGACCAGCGGACGGACCTTCGCGGTCCCGTCCCCGGCGATCACTCGCAAGGTGCGGAAGCCGCGGCAACAAAGGCCCAAGGGCACAAGCCCAAGGGGCGGGAGCTGGACTTTCCATCAGCCGCGATGGGAAAGCCCCAAACCACGCCTCAGCCTGAAAACCCGTCAAAGGGCCCTCAAACGTCCGTCGTGGTCGGCTCCGAAGGGGACAAGTCTAGGTCTCTACCGCACCCGTCTTCCACAAATCATCCGGGCTGCTTCCCCCCTTCCCTGCGGCGGGATGTACCTCCGGACCCGTCAAGAGCCCGAACGGACGCTCTTCTCCCGGTCCTTGCCTTCCCAGTACTCCTTCGAAGTCACGACCGGCGTCACCTCGAAGTCGACCAGATCGCTCCAATTCGCGATCCACTCGTCTATGAGCCCCCGCGAACCGGCTTCCATCACCTGAAAGCACTTGCCCGTTTCAGGGTCAAGCCAGCTCGCGTGATAGACAACTCCGGAGGGCATCAGCCGTCCGCGCGTCTTGAACCGCTCACCCACCGCCTCGGCCTTCCCCGCCTTGAACTGTTCGATGATCATGAAAAGCATGCACACCCTACGCGGGGCCGCTGTCATGCTGTTCACGGCATTTTCAGCCCGGCTCGTCCGCCGATTGGGCCTCGTCCGTCTGCCCGCGCTCTTCGCGGATCACTGACTCGCTGATGACCTCATAGCAGCTCGCGAGCAGCCCCACAAGCGGGAACGTCGCGGCGGCCTGGCCGCTCTTGGCATTCTCAACAGCCAGCGGGCTTGGACCAAGCCGCCTCAAAAGCGGATGGCTCACCGCGGGCTGCTCGATCGGAGCCTCGACCTGCTCGGCCTCCGAAGGCAGCTCCCAGAAGTCGGCCGACGCCTCAAACGCCACCGTCCCGCCGTCCGACACGCCAGGCACACGCCCCGCATACACCGACGGATTCGTCTTCGAAGAGTTTGCGATCGCGCGGCTGTGGCGCAGTCGCTCGAGGAGTTCCTGCCCATCCAGCCCGCGCAGCTTGAACATCACGAACGGATCGCTCGAGAGCTTCTGCGCCAGCAAGTACGCCGTGCACGCCAGGTGCTTGCACCAGCGAAGCTCTCCGCCCGCTTCGCCCGCGGCCTTCTTGGCCGACGCCACGCGCTCTTCCGCCTGAAAATCCGCGCACGTGCAGCTGAATCCGACTTCGCCCGCGTCCGTCGGGAAGAGCTTGAGCCCCAGCGGCGCGAATACTTCCTCGATATTCGTCGGCAGGTCGCCCGCGAGCAGCTTCGCCGCGTAGACCGCCTGATCGGTCATCACCCCCACGACTTTTTCCCACTGATCGGGAGTGAACGGCGTCACCGTCAGCTTGGCCTGGTAGGCCCGCTCCGCACGCCCCTGCACCAGCCCCTGCACCACTCCCGATTCGACGATCAGCGACTTGGTCTGTCCGAGCGATGCATACTCAAGCCCCTCGACCGCGCGCTTTCCGGGGGCCGCCTGCTCGATCAGCCTCACCCATCGCTGCGCCGCCCAACTCTCGGACCAGAGCGCGCTCTGCTCCGCCGCCGTGATCTTGACGCCGCCACGCACCCGCCGGGGCTTTAGAGGCAGGGGCTTGGGAGCCCGCGTGTAAGCCGCCGGACGGGCCGACGGGAGCGAAGTCTGCAGTGATGGCGGCACACCCGGCTTGTGGGGCACAGTCCCGCCCGGCCTGGGCGGCGGATTCGATCCCGGAGTTGGCGTTGGGTTCGACATGGCGCTCGACTTACACCTCGTCCATGATCGCATCGTTCCTCAACGTCAAAAGCTCCCGAAGCTGCGATGTATCCAGCTCCGTCAGCCACGATTCTCCAGAACCGATAATGTTCTCCGCCAGCTCGATCTTTGATTCGATCATCTGATCGATCCGCTCCTCGAGCGTCCCGCGCACGACAAACTTGTGCACCTGCACCGTCCGCGTCTGGCCGATGCGGTAGGCCCGGTCCGTCGCCTGATTCTCAACCGCGGGGTTCCACCACCGGTCGAAGTGGAAGACGTGGCTGGCGGCCGTCAGGTTCAGGCCCACGCCGCCCGCCTTGAGGCTGATGAGGAGCACCGGGTGCTTGCCCGTGGCCTTCTGGAAATCCTCGACGATCTGCACGCGTTCCTTCTGGCTCGTGCCGCCGTGCAGGAAGAGCACCTCGCGGTCGAGCTGATGGCGCACCATCGCACGCAGCAGGTTGCCCATCTGCCGGAACTGCGTGAACACGATCGCCTGGTCGCCCTCCGCGACGACTTCGTCGAGCATCTCGAGCAGGCGGATGCACTTGCCGCTCCGCTCCGGATTCGGAGGCGTCAGGCTTCCTTCCTGCCAGTCCTTGAGAAGCTGCGTCGGGTGGTTGCAGATCTGCTTGAGCTTGATCAGCGCGCTCAGGACCAGACCGCGCCGCTGGATTCCCTCGCTGCGTTCCACCTCGCCGAGCATCCGCTGCACGCACTGCTCGTAAAGTGTCGCCTGCTCGCTCGTCAGCGGGCAGAACTCCTTGCTCTCCACCTTCTCGGGCAGATCCGCCACCACGGTGGGATCGCTCTTAAGCCGGCGCAATATGAACGGCTTGACCAGCCCCTTGAGCTGCTCCAGCTTTGCCCTGTCCCGGTAGCGTTCAATCCCCACGCTGAAGCGCTGGCGGAAACTCCCCGCCGTCCCCAGATACCCCGGGTTCAGAAAATCCATGATCGACCAGAGCTCGCTCAGCCGGTTCTCGACCGGTGTGCCCGTCAGCGCCACCCGGCGATCGGCAGAAATCGAGCGGACAGCCTGGCTCTGCTTCGCCGCCGGGTTCTTGATGTACTGCGCCTCATCCAGCACCAGCCGGCCCCACGTGACCTTGGTCAGGACGTCCTTATCCCGGTGCGCCAGCGAGTAGGTCGTCACGACCATGTCGCTCTCGCTCGCTTTACGGACAAACTCTTCCTCGCTCAGCCTGTCCGCCCCGTGATGCACGAGAACCTTGAGCTCCGGGCAGAACCGAGCCGTCTCGTGGATCCAGTTGCCCACCACCGACATGGGCACCACAAGAAGCGTCGGAGAGACCTTTGGCTCGGGCGCCCCCGGTGCCAGTTTGGCCTTCGCCTCGTTGATCTGCTCCCGCTCAAAGGCCAGGAGCGCCAGCAGCTGAATCGTCTTGCCCAGGCCCATGTCGTCCGCAAGGCACAGCCCGAGCCCGACGCGCTCTAAAAACGCCATCCAGGAAACGCCACGCACCTGGTACGGGCGCAGCGTCCCGTGGAAACGCTCGGGGGGCCGGATCGTCTCCAGTTGCCTCGTCGCGGCCTCCGCGTTCATGAGCGCTGCAACCCACCCCGTCGCTTCCAGACCGGTGATGTGCACGCCGGTCTCACGCGGATCGCTTCCGTACGCAATCCGAAGCGCCTCGGCGACCTTCATCTCCCCGCCCGGATTCTCGCGCACGAACTTGATCGCGCTCTGCACATCCTCCGGCCGGACCTCGATCCAGCGCCCGTTGACCTTCACCAGCGGGCTCTTCCGCGCCGCGAGCTTTTCAAACTCCGAGAGAGACAGGGTCGTGTCGCCCAGCGCGATCTCCCACCGGTAGCGCACCAGGGCGCCCATCCCGAGCGTCGGAGCGGTCGCCACGCCACCCGTGCCGCCGGACTGCCCCATCACCTGGCTCATCGAGTCGCTGTCGAGACGGAGGCGAACACCGAGCTTGGCGAGCGGCGAGTCCCACCAGTCCGGGGTCATCACGCCGAAGCCCTGCTCCTGCAGAACCGGCGAGAATTCCCGCAAAAACTGGTACGCCTGCCTTGTCGAGAGCTCAACGGTCGTCGGCTCCGAATCCTCGAGGGCCTTCTCCAACCGGTTGTAAATCCGGCTCGCACGCCCGAGCTCGCCGAGCAGAAGCTCCTGCGGCGAATCGATCCGCCGACCTTCCAGCGTCATCGAATCGCCCGCCAGCGCCCAGATATCCGGCGCATCCACGATGAGATTCTGCTGGTCCACGCTCTGCAGGTGGAACGAGAGAGTCCACATCGCCTCTTCTTCGCCCTCATTTGGCAGGGGCTCGTTCATCTTGAGCATCAGCCGCCAGGCGCTGCTGGCGCCGCGCTCTTCCAGTCCGCCGATCCACTGACGCACCCGGCGTGCAAGCTCCTGCCCGCGGGCATTCGCCGCCGGAACGGAGTTCTCGCCAGAGAGCAAGCCTTGCAGCCACGCCACGTGCAGATCCGTCTTGGCGTCCTTTTCGGCGACCGAAGAGTAAAAGTCTTCACGCGTCAGCGTGGCGCGGCACTGTGCATCAAGCACCCGCCACAAAAAATCCTCGAGCAGCGGCCAGGGCTGGTGCTCAAAGCCGTCCACCGCCGCCCTCGCGATCGCCGGCATCCCGCGCACCAGGACCGCGACGCGATCCGCCGTCTTTTCATCGCTCAGCCACGGCTGCCACAGCCCCCGAAATTCGCTCGTCCCCTGCTGCGCCACCATCGGAACAAAACGCTGCTGCGCCAGCAGACTCCGCACCAGCCGCGACGCAGCGCCAAAGTACACCACCGACGATCCCACCAGCTGCGCTCGCCCGCCGTCATCCCGCGGCGAGTCGTCCAACAAACCGTCCAGCGCCGCCGGTGTCCGAAGCGCCGGCACGCACAAGGCCGGCGTCGAAACCTTGACGAGGCTCAGCTCTCCATCCGCGCTGTGACCAACGGCCCGCGCCAGATGGGAGCTCGGCTGCACGGTCCCCGCGAGTGCCGGAAGTTCCAGCACGATGCGCCGCTCCGTCGCTTCCGATATCCACGGCTCGCGGCCAAGGCGGTCGCGGATCACTCCGATTTCAAGTGCCAGGGGGTGTGGCGCGCCCGACTCGTTCGGACGAAGCCCCGAAAGCCGCGCCGCATCTTCGCCCCAAATGCAAAGCGCCGGCGATTGCCCGCCCTCTTCGCCCGACGTCCATGCCGCGTGAAAAACCTGGACCAATCCCTCTCCTTCGAGCGCTCCGGCCGCCGCCGGTTCCGTCCATGTTGACCCCTTCCAGAGCCTCGGGGAAATGAGGGCGCAGGGACTCGAACCCTGGACCTACGGCTTAAAAGGCCGCTGCTCTACCAACTGAGCTACGCCCTCCAGATGTCTGCAAACAAAGCCTCTGACGCTACCTAACACTTCCTTTCCCTCGCATAGCCCCGACTGGCAGGGCGGGCTTATTGGGAATCCGAAAATGGCCGCAATGATAGTGCCGAGTTTCCGCCAGCACAGCGCCTCCGGGCTCTGATTTAAAAATGGAGCAGGAAAGTCCGTTACCTTGGCCGAGAAGAGGCTTTAGCCCGAATCGCCTCCGTCAAGGAACTGGGGGAATGCGCTAGAAAAGGGCGGCGGACTTGCCGCCGTTGATATCCATCGCCCAGAACATGCGCGAGCGACTCCCTGCTGTCCAGTTCGTCTTGTTTCGGGTTGCGAGTTCGGCTATTTTGCCGCCTGCAAGGCGCCTTTGGGTAGCCGTGAACAGATTACGAAGGGCTGGCGAGGATCGGCGGGGTCCGCCGCCTGACGAAGCGACCCGACCACAACGAGTCCGCCGTTCCGCTCGACGGCCAGAGCGCCGCCGCTCATGCCGTCCAAACGGAGACGGGAGTCAATCGTCGCCTTTACGGGTTCGTCCGTCGCAAAGTCCGAGTCGGCAGCGCCTTTGACGATCGCCGGCACAATGTTGTCGCTTCCCTCTATCAAGTATCCCAACAGGAAAACAGGTTCGCCTTTGCGAATAGGAAGGTTCTCGAACGAGAGGCCCCCAACATGTTCGTCTCGTCCCCATACGGGTTTGTCGAGTTGCAACAACACCCAGTCGCCGTTTTGCTCGGACTTCTCTGCGCTCCCGAGAACTGTTCCCGTTGTCTGCCGTCGGATCAGATAGAGACTCAAGGGCCGATTCAACGGAGAGTGAATCGCATGGCGAGCTGTTTGAATCACGCTCGGAGCCAAAACGATTGCTGTTGAACCGCCGTCGGTGTCAAACTCTCCAGCTTTTTTGGTTGGCATCACTCGATATGCAAATACAACCGCCTGCGGGAATGCCTTGGCGACAGTCGGCGGCGCGTTTTCCGGCGCAACCGCTTTGACATTCTCGGCGGAATTGACAGCCGATTGCGATTGAATGCCAGCGCAGCCGGTCAGGGCGGCGCTGGTGAAAACCAAAGTGACTCGGATCAGAAGGTGCATGAAATAGTGTCGTAAAGGACTTGGTCATCTTAAATTCCCCAAAGCCCCAAGCCCATTCTTGGGACAGGTTCGAGACAGATCACATGCGGTCAATTTTTTGCACAAGCCAACAACACTACATTTTCCATAATGTTGTGGATCTATTTTCTGGCAAGAACAAGCCACTATGCCCTCGCCCCCAAAACAGCTCAGCCGCCGCGCCATTGGCATGACAAGCGGCGTCGCATTCGTTCGGGTGTGGGCGTTGTCGTAATCCCGTGGAACCTGCCGCTAGAGGATCATAAAGTGAAGTACGGCACAGAGCTTGTTTTACTGGTCGAAGTAGAACCCGAGGGTTTCAGGGCAACCCCTGAAAATACCGCTGCTTTACCAACTGAGCTACCCCTCCAAAATCTCAGTGACGGGCCACGCCGCCCACCCTCAACCCCTTCCATCTCTGGAAGTAACCTGTTCGGGGGCCAAGGGGGAAACGGTACGCCCCGCTCCCGCAATTGGGAATCGATCGAACAAGAAATCAATGCCCTGTCGAGGCATTGCGGACCGCTTTTTGGACCATTTCCCGCAGCAAGTCCGCATGCCTGGCGCTCGCACCCTTGTTCTCAAGCACGGTCCGCCTGGCGGCCTCGCCCAGCCGCGCCCGCTCCGCCCCATCCGACAACAAATCCGCGAGCACTCTGCCAAGCTCTGCCGGGTCGACCTTCCGGATGGCCACCGCTTTCTCAAACGTCTCGACAGTCTGCTGGAAGTCGCTCACGCGGGGGCCGATCACGACGGGCTTTCCGAGCGCTGCCGGCTCGATCGGGTCCGACCCGAAGAGATCAATAAAGGATCGCCCGACCACCGTCACACTCGCGAGCGAATACGCCATCCGCAGCTCGCCGATCGTGTCGAGCAGGAAGTACCTGCCGCCCGGCGTGCGGGCGCCCTTGCCTTTGACCATTGACCTGCGGACACAGCCCTCTAACGCCCGCGCCGCTTCATCAAATCGCTCCGGTTTCCGCGGCGCACACAGCAGCTGCGTGCCTTCGGGGCAGGCCAGCTTCAACATCTCTTCTTCGCCCGGACCTGTGCTGCCCGCGACAATGAGCGGCCGCTGCCGGTCGATGCCCATCTCCGCCGCAAGCTCCGCCGCGCCTGGAACCAGCGTTGAGGGATCATCCGGCACGACCGCCGCGTCCCATTTCATCGTCCCCGTCACACTCACGCGCTCCGGAGGCACACCCATCGCGCAGAAGCGCTCCGCATAACTCTCATCCTGCGCCGCGGCAAACGCCAGCCGCCCGAAAGTCCTTCCCAAGACACCCCGCACCTTGCGGTACCCCCGGAACGAGCGCTCGCTCAGCCGCCCGTTGATCACGCCAACAGGAACACCCCGCTTCTCACACTCCCTGATGAAGTTCGGCCACACCTCAAGTTCGACCAGTCCCACCGCGTCGGGCCGCACCGCATCCAGGAACCTCTTCACGCTCGCGGAAAAATCGAGCGGATATCGCAGCACGATCGCGTGCTTCGAAAAAAGCTCCTGCGCCCGCGCGAGCCCCGTATCCGTGCCGGCCGTGATCACCAAATCGAACTCAGACTCACTCCCGCCCGCCAGGAGCGGCACAAGATGCCGCAGGGCGTTCACCTCCCCCACCGACACAGCATGAACCATCAGCCGCGCCCGGGTCTTGGCGGGCAGCCCCGCGACATGCCCGAACCGTTCTTTCCAGCCCTTTCGCTGCTTGCGCAAGAGCCAGGGTGAGGCAAGCGCCCCGCCGGTCAGATAGAGAAGATCAAACGCATTCACTGGAATGATCGGCCCCTGAAACGTCCGAACGCCGAATTCCTTTCGGACCCGAATGCCAATTGCCTCGCGCCGAAAGACGAGTGCCGAGTGCCTTCTTAATGGGCAGGCAGGGACTCGAACCCTGGACCCTTCGCGTGTAAAGCGAATGCTCTAGCCAACTGAGCTACCCGCCCGAATCCCCCAACTCTACGGCCTCAACTCATCGTTGAACGCCGGAACATCATCCCCCCGATCCAAAGGCCCACAGTCCCGATCCCGACCAAGACGCCCAGCGGGAGCAGCATTTCCGTACCGGTCATCGGCCGCCAGAGCGACCCTTCGATCGCCAGCACCGCCCACTTGAACGGGCTCGCCGAGCTCACCGCCTGCATGAACTTGGGCATGAAGAAAATCGGGATGGTTCCGCCGCCGATCATCGCCATCACCAGGATCACCGCACGCCCGAAACCCGCGGACCCCTCCCCGGACCGCCCCATCACCGACAAGAGCATCATCACGCCAACGAACGCGTACGCCGACGCCACCGTCGCCAGTCCGAGCATCATCGGCTCGCGCAGGTGCACCTTGAACAGGAGCGCAAAGAGCAGAATCAGCACCCACTGCACCAGCATGCACGACAGGAAACCCGCCAGCGCCTTGCCCCCGATCACCTGCCAGCGTGTCACCGGGGCGCTGAGCAGCCGCACGAGAGTGCCCCGCTGACGATCGTGCGCCAGAGTCGCAACAAATGCCGTTACGCAACCCATCAGCCCCCACACGATCCCCTGGGGCAGCGACACCTCAAACGCGTTCGTCGGCCCCGAACGATCCCGCGCCAGCTCTTTGAGTTCCAGCTGCACGGGCCGGAACTCGGCCATCGCCCCACCCAAGTCAGTCGGCTTGCCCTCCGACTCTCTCTTCTCGTTGTCGTTCAGAATCGTGTCCAGATTCTGCAGCGCCGCACCGAACAGGATCTTCCGCGAATTCTCGATGTCGGGCGCTTTTGCTATCGCCTCGCGCACCTTCGCCAGCTGCTTCTTCATACCCGCCGCGTTCTGGAATGTTCCGGCCATCGTCCGAAACGCCAGTTCGTTGAGGCGTCCTTCAAGCAGCCCCACCTCCGCCTTGCGGCTCGGGTCTAACACCCCCGCCACCACGGGCCCCTTGCCGGTGCTGAAAAGGTCATCAAAGCCCTTCTGAAATGTCGGCGGGATCACGATCGAAGCGAGCACGTCTCCCTTGCGCACGAGCCGTTCCGCCTCCGCCTCGGTCTCCACCTTTTTCACGAGGATCTCTGGCGTCTTTCCAAGATCGCGAACAAAGGCCTCCGCCGCCGGCCCCTTGTCCTGCTGCACCACGGCGATCTCGATCTTCCCGCGCTCGCCGCCTCCCCCACCAAACATGAAGCCAAAGAACATCGCGAAGAGGATGGGGAAAACAAAGGTAAAAAACGCCGCGGCCTTATCGCGCAGCAGGATCCGCAGATCGGTCCTGGCGATCGCCCACAGCGCGCTCATGCCCGCGATAGTGCCCATTTCAGTCCCGCAAGCTCCTTCCTGTCAGCGTCAGGAAAACGCTCTCCAGGTCCGGCCGGTCGATGTGCACGCCCGTGACTCCCCCATCCCCCAGCACACGGGCGATCTCCCGCACCGGGTCCGCAGTCTCCAGCCGCTCGCTCTTCTCGCCCCGCTCGATCCGTAGCTGGCTCTTGCCGCCGTGCTCACGCACCAGCTCGTCCACCGTCCCGACGCACAGCAGCCTGCCTTTGTCGATAATCCCAACGCGATCGCACACACGCTGGGCCTCTTCCATGTAGTGCGTCGTGTAGATCACCGTCCGGCCCGCCTTGGACAGCTCTCGCACCGTATCCAGAATGTTGTTGCGGCTCTGAGGATCGACCCCCGCCGTCGGCTCGTCCAGCAGGAGCAGCGGCGGATCGTGCACGAGCGCCGCCGCCAGGTTCAGGCGCCGTTTCATGCCGCCCGAATATCCGCCCGCACGGTCGTTCCCCCGCGCCAAAAGCCCCACCAGATCCAGCACACGCTGCACCCGCTCCTCAAGAGCCGAACCGCGCAGCCCGTACAAACCGCCGAACAGCCGCAGGTTCTCAAAGCCCGTCAGATCGTCGTAAATCGCCAGCGCCTGAGGCGCCACGCCAAGATGCGCACGCACCTCATGCCGCATCGGCGATCCCACGCCATCCACATTCACCTCGCCCGAATCCGGCCGCACCAGCCCGACGCACATCCCGATCGTCGTGCTCTTGCCCGCGCCGTTGGGCCCAAGCAGCCCGAAGACCTCGCCGCGGCGCACGTGCAGCGACACCCCGTCGACCGCAACAAGTTCGCCGTACGTCTTCCGGAGATTCGTAAGCCTCAGCACGCCTCAATTATGGCACGCCCGCGCCTCCGCCCTCCACTTCCAAGATCCCGCATCCCAATTCCCTACACTTGCGCATGCCCCGCCTCTGCCACGCCGGACCCATCGCCATCGGCCCGGGCCGGCCGCTCGCCATCATCGCCGGCCCCTGCGTCATCGAATCCCGCCAGATGGGCCTCGAAATAGGCACCGCCGTCCGCGACGCCTGTCGTGCGGCAGGCCTTTCCTACATCTTCAAAGCCTCCTTCGACAAGGCCAACAGGTCCAGCGTCGCCTCTCCCCGAGGTCCAGGCCTGGAGCGCGGTCTTGAATGGATCTCCTCCATCGCGCGCGAACTGGGTGTCCCGTCCACAACCGACATCCACAGCCCCGAGCAGGCCGAACCCGCCGCCCTTGCCGTCGACATTCTCCAGATCCCGGCCTTCCTCTGCCGCCAAACCGACCTCCTTTTCGCCGCCGGCAAGGCCGCCGCAACACACAAGCGGGCGGTCAATGTCAAGAAAGGGCAGTTCCTCTCTCCCGGCGAGATGGCCGGCCCCCACCGCAAAC
Source organism: Planctomycetota bacterium (assembly GCA_018242625.1). Taxonomy (GTDB): domain Bacteria; phylum Planctomycetota; class Phycisphaerae; order Phycisphaerales; family UBA1924; genus JAFEBO01. The sequence continues at coordinate 75,211 of JAFEBO010000010.1, read as the reverse complement.
TCGCCGAAGCCGGCTGCACGAACACCATGTCCACCGAGCGCGGCACCTTCTTCGGGTACGGCCGTCTCGTCAACGACTTCCTCGGCCTGGGCGATCTCATCGACCTCAAGGGCAAAGGCGTCGATGGGCCCCCTCCCGTCTGTTTCGACTGCACCCACAGCACCCAGCTTCCCGGCGCGGGTGAACAGACCGGCGGCCGTCCCGACCGTGCGCCGCTCCTGGCCCGCGCCGCGGTTGCCGCCGGGGTCCACGCGATCTTCCTGGAATGTCACCCGTCTCCGGACAGGGCCCTTTCCGACGCCAGCACCATGCTCCCGCTGGACGGCGTTCCCGCCTTGCTCTCTCAGCTTGCCTCCATCCGCGCCTCGCTGAAAGTACTCGGATAAACTCGGATAATCGGGCCCGCGCCCGGCGAGAGACCCGATGGCGACCGACCCGACTCCAGACCCCACGACCGATCAACCGCCGCGCCCTCTCTCCGACCAGAAGTTCACGTACGAGCGCCGCATTATCAATCTGAAGCGCCGGCTGGTGCGTGAAGCCAGCATCGCCACGTCGATGCTCGACGCCGCCGTCGACGCACTGCTGAAGCTCGATGTTGAAGCCGCCCGGGCCGTCCGCCGCCAGGACGACCGCGTCGACGCCGAAGAGGTGGCGATCGAGCAGGAGTGCTACGAGATCCTCGCTCTGCACCATCTCTTCGCGCGCGACTTCCGGGCCATCACTTTCGTCCTCAAGGTCAACACGGACATCGAACGCGTCGCCGACCACGCCAGCAGCATCGCCAAAGTGTGCGTCAAAATCGCCCAGCACTGCGATGCTTCCGGCGGCGCTCCGCGTTGGCCGACCGCCCTCACCGAACTCGCCCAGCGCGTCCCCATGATGTGCCACCAGCTCCTTCGCACCGTGCTCGACGAGGACGTCGAGGGCGCGCGCTCCCTGGTCCGTGCCGACGAGATCATCGATCAGCTCGACAAGCAGCTCTTCGAGGAAGTGCAGGAGTTCGTCCGCTCCGAAGGCCGCACCGATCAGGCGATGACGCTCGCGCTGTACATGTACCGGCTCAGCCGCGAGCTCGAACGGGTCGCCGACCTCATGACCAACGTCGCGGAGGACATCGTCTACCTCGCGACAGGCTCCATCGTGCGTCACTCCGAGAAAAAGCGTCTCCGCACCGGCGCCTGACCCACCCCCCAGCCCGAACATTCGCGCACGGCCATGAGCAAAACCTCACGGCACGGTCACCATGCCGTCACATCGGCGCCGGAACCTACCTCTGTCCGAAGGCGACCCGAAAGGAGCGCACGTTTGCACAGGGCCCACAACAACTTTGCGCCGCTCAGAAGAACAGGGATGGAAAGCAAGACGCCGGGTTTTAGCGCCGGGGAGAAGTATTTGTCGCGGGCACAACGCGCCGGAAAGGCTCGAACCGCGGTCCTCCTCTGGCTGCTCGGTGTGCCCATCCCTCTGATCGCTTTGTTTTTCATTATCAAGAGCTGCGTCGGCGGCTGACCGTCCACGCGAAACTTGTCATTTTTCAAAGGAGTTTCCGATCATGGCAAACAGCAACCAGGGTAACCAGGGGCACGCGGGCCACGGCCAAAGCAGCCAGGCCCAGAGCAACCAGTCCCAGACCAACCAGCCCCACACCAACCAGAGTCAGGGGAATCAGGCCAAGAGCAATCAAGGTCAAAGACAGGACCAGACGAGGCAACAGAACGCCGGTCGTGAAATCAGCCCCAACCGGCCGGCGGGCGATCCGGGCAAGCTGCCCCAGAACGCCGGTTCTGCGCTCGACTCCGGAAAGTCCTCCACCGCAACCTCTCAGCAGCAGAGCAAATCGCATTCCGGGCAGGCAAGCCAGTCCAAGTCGATGAAGGCCGAGGACAGCCGCGCCGGCAACACCCCGACCCGCGCCGAGTCACGCTCCCAGCCGGGCGACATGGAAGAAGACGACGAAACCGGCATCGGCAAGGCTGTCCACAAAGGCGAATCGCAATCAGGCAAGCAGGCCGGCAACCAACACGGCGAAGGTGAAGGCGGCGGATACACCGGCGACAAACCGATGTGAAGCCCATGCATGACGCTTATTCGGTCTCCCAATCCGTTCGGGGACACTCCAAAGGGCCCGCCGGCAAACACCGACGGGCTTTTTTACTTGCCCTTCCTCCAATAGACACCCGACCAGTCGATGATCTCGATCGGGTCGGTGATGCCGCGTGCGGCCCGGAATTCATCCACCGCTTTGCGACAGGGAGGCCACGCGCCGTAGTCATCGATCACCACAAACCCGCCCGGCGACACCTTGTCATAAAGCGATCGCAGCACGTCCATCGTCGATTCATACAAGTCGCCGTCCGCACGCAACAGCGCGATTGACTCGATCGGCGCCGTCGGCAGCGTGTCCTTGAACCAGCCTTTCAGAAACTTCACGCGATCATCCAGCCACCCATACCGCTTGAAGTTCTCCTGCACATCCTCCAGCGAGACCGACAGCTCCACTACGCTGCTCAGGTCATACCCCGCATCCGCCTCAATGTCCTTGTTCGGCTTCGGCAATCCCTCGAACGAATCCGCCGCCCACACCTTCCTCGTCTGATCGCCATACGCCCAGAGCGCCGCACGCAGGAAGATCGTCGCACCGCCGCGCCACACGCCCGCTTCCACAAGATCGCCCGGCACGCCCTCACGCATGATCGTCCGCACCGCATCATGCAGATTGTTCATGCGAAATTGCCCGATCATCGACTCCGCGTCGTACGAACACTTGCGCCCCTCGAGCGAATCCTTCCTGCTCGCACGCCGCCGGCGCACGATCTCATACCGCGGCCCCAGAATGTTCGTCAGCACGCTATAGAGAGATCGCCGCAGCGATGGCACCCGCTGGAACGTCAGTGGCTCATACCGCGACTCCATCCCGATCCGCATCAGGCAGCGCTTGAGCAGCTCGAGATACCGCTCGTTGGCCTCCCCCCCGCCATCGATCGTCGCCAGGAGTTGTTCCGCCGCGGCCTTGTGATCCCACGCCTGCTCGGTGAATTGCGTCGATTTCATCGAACCATCGTAGAACCAATGCGGTAGCATTCCCCGCGCCCATGTCATTCATGCTTCTTGCCATCCTCGGGCTCGTGGGGTTCACCATTGCCGGCATCATCCTGATCGCCCACGCAGCCCGCGGCAGGCCGCTCACAGACACCCGCCTCTGCCGCACCTGCCGTTTCGATCTCGCAGGCATCAACCCTTCCTCCTGCCCCGAATGCGGCAAGCCGCTCGACACTCCGACCGCAACAACTCCCCGCCTGCACAAATCCCGCGTCGCCCTTATCTGGGGCATCCTTCTTCTCTTCATCCCGACGGGCATCGGAATCACCGCCGCGGCAATCTCGCTCTCCAAAATCCAGTTCAATCAATACAAACCATTCTGGATGCTCGAGACCGAAGCGCGAGGCCCGACCTCACCCACAAGCACTAGGGCAATCAGCGAACTTCTTCGCCGCTACAAAGCGGGGAGTCTGAGCATGGAGCAAGCCGCAACTTTGCTCCAGGACGCCCTTCCGGCAAGCTCCGTGCCGAAAGTTTCCTGGAACCTGGCATGGGGTGATTTCATCGGCGAGGCTCGATCGAAGGGCGCCGTCACCGATGCGCAGTGGCTCGAATATGTCCTGTTCGGAATCGAATTGAAGTTCTTCCACCGCCCGAAAATTCGACAAGGAGTAACTGCCCCCTTCGGCTTCCTCGTCACGGGCCCTCGCTTACCCAATCGCCCCACCTCCGTGCAGTTGCACGCCACCCTGTCGGGACTGACGGTCAACACCACTCCAAGCAAGCTCCTCGATCTGCCGGCATCCAGGATATCGATCGCCCGGCGCGGCGCGACCTCCTGCTCGCGAGCCATGGCGCTGGATAGTTCGCCCGGAAAACACACTCTGCAGATGACCGTTCTGGTTGCAGTGGTTGACCAGAAGGATGAAAAGAAAGAGCTGGGAAGCCGCACATTCAGCTATCAGGCGCCGCTCGAAATTGTCCCGCCCAATGACTCGATCGTCTCCACCGTCGCCGATCCATCGCTCGTGGACAGCATCCGCCGCTCCCTGAAAATCCAGACGCTGAACCGCTACTCACCGGACAACCTGTCGCCCTCCTTCGATTGCAAGGACCCCCCCATCAACCTCGCGTTCGAAGTATTCGGTCGCCCGCGCGATGGAACCCAGGCCGGCAAGGAAATCTCGCTCGGCGAAGTATCCTTCCTGAAGGGATCGGAAGGGGCTTACGGCGTCGGCGGACAGTTCCCGGCCGATGCCACGCGCGCCGATTTCATTTTCCGCCCATCCGTCAAGGCCGCCGAAGCGAATTACAGGCTCACCGAGATTTGGACGGGGCCCGACATCGTCTTCGAGAATGAAATGGTTCCTTCATTCAAACCATAACGCACGTCCGCCTCGCAATTCACGCCTTCTCGCGTTCATCCACCCACGCATTCGAGCCGGATCCCTTGTAGCACGCCCTTCCCGGTCCGCACGCCGCCGGCGTCACCGGCTTGTCATCGGGTCCCAGCACCTCCTGCGTCAGAACGCAGAGCAGCACCCGGGTTTCCGATGTCGCATCCAGCGTCCCCGGCGTCGATTGCCTGGGGTCGCAGTACATCATCTTGTGCCGGATGTTCTGGCAGCAGGGCTTAAGGTCGAGCGGGGCATCGAAGTTCATGATTCCACCTCCGTCGGCCTTCCCGCGCTCCTGAGCACCGCTCGCCGCACCGCCACCGGCAGCATCTTCACCTTGTACCCGTTATCCGTCATCGGCTTCGCACCCTCGGCCGCGATCGCACACGCCTTCCGCAGCGCCTCGTCGTTCGCAACATCCACACCTTTGAGCGCCGCCTCGACGTTCGGCAGCCACCACGGCACGGGGGCGACTGCCGCCGCGACAACCCGCGCCGACGTGATCGTCGCCCCGTTCAATTCAACCGCCACCGCCGCTGCCGCTACCGGCCAGTCAAATGACTGCTTCTCCTTGATCGCATAAAACGCGCTGTTCGGCATCGGCCTGCACGTGATGTGCGTCACCACCTCGCCCGCCTCCAGGTTGTTCTCGCTCATCACCCCCTTGTCCGGCATGTGATAAAGCTCCGAAAGCGGCAGCTCTTTCCGCCCCGATCCCGTCAAATGCACCACCGCATCACCTACAAGCAACGCCGGCGCCATGTTCGACGGGTGCACGATGTGGCACGGGCCCGGGCCGAAGATCGCGTGATAACGGTTCTCGCCCTCCACCGCAAAGCAGGTCGAGCCGCCCTTCTTGAGGCACGGGAACTGCGCGTTGCGGTAATACCAGCAGCGCGGACGCTGCAGCAGATTGCCCGCAACAGTTGCCGCGTTACGCACCTGCGGCGAGGCCGCGTCGCCCGCGGCCTGACCCAGCACCGGCGCGGCCCGCAGCAATTCGTCCGACCTTGCGATCTCGGCAAGTGTCGCCCCGGCTTCCACGCGGATCACGCCGCCGGAGATTCCGACCGGGTCCTTCGCCCCCGCCTCACGCACCCGGCGCACGTCGATCAGAACGTCCGGATCAATCAGCCCACCCTTGAGATGGTCCAGAAGATCCACGCCGCCCGCCTTCAGCACCGCGAGCTTGTATGTCCTGTCCCTGGTCATCGCCGAAGCGGCTTCATACGAATCGGGCCGGGCGATCGCGAAGTTGTTCATGATGCCGCTCCTTCCAGCGCCGCCAGCACCTTGTCCGGAGTCAGGGGCAAGTGCCGGACGGGCGAGCCGACGGCGTTGTAAACCGCGCAGGCCAGAGCCCCCGCAGTCGGGATGTTCGGCGGTTCCCCCAGCGCTTTCACCCCCGTCTGGCCGTGCCACCAGAGCACCGGCTCGATGTGCGGCATGTCGTTGGGGCCCAGAACCTTGTACCACTCCAGGTTCGGATTCACCATCGCGCCGGTGTTGCGATCCAGGATCTTGTTCTCGAACATGCCGTACGAAATCCCCTGGATCACACCGCCGATGATCTGGCTTTCCGCCGTCTTGCGGCAGATCACCCGCCCGCACGACTGAATCGCGATCACGTGCCTGGGATGCACGATCCCCGTCTCGCAATCCACCACCACCTTCATGAACTGCACGCCCTGCGAAGCGCCCCTGCCCCCTTCGCCCGTACTGGCCGAACCCGTCACGCCTTCAGCGGTCAATTTGGAACACGCGTCCTTCCACGACAGGAACTTCTCGCCACGCCGAAGAACCTGCCCGTCCTTCACGCTCAAGTCCTCGGCTTTTTCATTTGCCTGGCGTGCCACGTGCTCGAGCAGCTTTTTCTTTGCAGCTTCCGCCGCCGCCATCATGGTGGGCGCCGTCGTCGGTGATGTGACCGAGCCGCCCGAGCCCGGTCCCGGGGGCAAGGTTGAGCGCCCGATCTGCACCGTCACAAGGCTGAGCGGAATGCCGATCGCCGAAGCGGTGCATATTCCCATCGATGTCCGCTGACCCGTGCCGATGTCCTGGGTGCCGGTGCGGCTCTCGACCGAACCGTCCTGGTGAATGACCACTTCCGCACTTCCGCCGGGCGAAGCGCTCCCCCACCCGCCCGTGCCGATCCCGTAGCCGATGCGCATCGCCGTTTTCTGTGAGCCTGTCGGCTTGCGTTCGTTCCAGCCGATGAGCCTGGCCCCCATCTCCATCATCTCGCGATACACATCGTCCTTGAGGAGCTTGCGCCGGATGGTTAGTGGGTCCATGCCGATCAGCGCCGCCGCCTCGTCGAGCATGAGCTCCTCAGCGAAGACCGCCTGCGGATGTCCCGGAGCGCGGAAGGGGCGAGGCCCGCCGCCGTTAAAACTGACATCGTTGTGCTTCTTATCAACGCCCTGAAAGTCATACCGCCCCGAAGGAATCGCGACGCCGCCGCCCCCGCGTCCGACGCCGGTGCCGCCCCAGGTGCGGATCTCGCCCCCGACGACCGACCCGTCCTTCTTCAGCCCGAGCTTGACGCTCGTCATGCTCGAAGGCCGGTTGCCCGTGTCCAGGTGCTCTTCCCAGCGGTTGCACATCACATACGCCGGGCGCTTGAACTTCTGCGAAAGCTTCGCCGCCAGCATGAGCTCCTTGCCCGGGCCGCCGAGCTTGGAGCCGAATCCGCCGCCCACGTATTCGCACACAACCTCAAAGTCGGACTGCTTCAGCCCGAGCGCATCGCCAAAGCCGTCTCGCACGGAAGAGGTGCCCTGCGTCGAGGCGTAGACGGTGGCCTTGTCTCCGCGATGATCGACAACGCCGCCGTGCGTTTCGAGCGAAGAATGCGTCTGGACGGGTGTCGAGTACACCGCGGCGAACGTCACATCCGCCCCGCTCACCTCGCCCTGTGGCACTTCCTGCTTCACCGTGTCGGTAATCTGCGTCTTGACCGGCAGCTTTTTCCATTTCAGATTGAGCGCCCGCATCGCCCGATCGACCGCCATGGGCGACGTCGCGGCCACATGGCCCACGGGCTGCCCGTCGTACTGGCACTCCTTGGGCTGGATGTCGATCTCGATCACGCCGTCCACCTTCAGCGCCTCGGTGTCATCGAAGCTTTCAAGGTTGGCCGCGCCGAAGGGGCATCGGACAAACCGCGCGTAAAGGCTGTTGGGCAGGATCATGTCGCTCGAATACCTGGCGGCACCGGTGATCTTGGCGATCCCGTCAAGCCGCGAGGTGTTGTCGTCTATCGACTGGCCGAGGTTCATCGGCCGGTTGAGCGTGGGCATGTCGGTCGGGATGGCGAACGGTCCGGCCGGTATGGCCGGGGCGGTGTCGGCTTTCATTTAGACCGCTCCCTTCTGATCCATGATCACGGGCTGCCCGGATGCCTCCAGCGCCGCGTTGAAGATGTTGGTGTAGGTTCCGCACCGGCAGATGTTCCCCGAGAGCGCCTTCTTGATCTGGGCGAGCGTGGGCTTGGGAATGTCGTTGAGCAGGACGCGCGTCGCGACAATAAAGCCCGGCGTGCAATAGCCGCACTGGAGCGCATCGTGCCGCAGGAACGATTCCTGTACGGGATCGAGCTTCGATCCCTGCGCAAGGCCCTCGATCGTGGTGATCTTGGCCCCCTGCATATCGGCGGCAAGCGTCATGCAGGAGTTGATGAGCTTCCCATCGGCGATGACGGAGCAGCCGCCGCACGCGCCACGGTCGCAGATCACCTTCGTGCCTGTCATACCCAGCGAATATCGCAGCACCTGGGCAAGGGTCGTGGAAGGTTCAACCCTGACCTTTTCGGCCTTACCGTTGATGTTGAATTCGAGCGGAACAGTCCCCGGTCCGAGCAAAGGCGTTGCTTCAGATTCGCGTCCGAGCAGACCGGCCTGGGACGTCGCGATTCCGGTCAATGTCGATGCGGTGGCGGAAGCACCGATCGACTTGATGAACGATCGCCGTGAGAAACCCGGGCGGTCGGGTGCGGGCTCATCCTGTCGACTGGTCATAAAGCGGTTCCTCCGCTGTGCACTCTACCACAGCACCAAAGACCTCTTTCCCGGCCGATTCCTACGCTCCTGAAGGAGAACTCATGACCAGTCGCGGCGTGCTGTACATCACCTGGGGCGAACGGGCGGAAAAGGTGCTCGGCCGGTCGATCGAGTCGCTCCGCCGATTCCATCCCGACCTGCCGGTCGAAGTCCGAAGGCTGCCCGGCGAGAGCACGTTTCTGAACAAGGTGGACATGTTCGAGTTTTCCCCATTCGAGGAAACGCTTTACCTCGATGCGGACACAGTGGTGCTCGACAAGCTCGATTTCGCCTTCGAGAAGGCGGCCGCGCACGGGCTTGCCTGCTCGATATGCGAGTGCCCGTGGGCACGCCGGTACGACGGGATCCTGGGAGATATGGTCGAGTACAACTCGGGTGTCCTGTTCTTCTCGCGCAAGGCGGCGCCGGTCTTCGAGCACTGGAAAAAAGTGATCAAGACTGTCGGCGCTTCCACGCGAGTGAGGCAGGGGAATCAGGTGCTGGTGGCGCCCAACAACGATCAGGCGAGCTTCGCGGTCGCCGTTGACGAGACACGGTTTGTGCCCTTCGTGCTCCCGTGCAACTGGAATTTCCGTCCCCGCTGGATGAAGACGTTCTTTGGCCCGCTGAAGATCTGGCACGATTATGAGGATGTGCCGCCGGCGCTCGCCGCCTGGAACGCCCAGCAGGCACAGCCGGGTGTGATCATCGACATGGCAGCCCTGCAATAGGCGGGTCGGGATCGTTCATCGGCCCACAGCACTACGCAAGCGTGTGGGTGCCGTGGGTCATCGCGGCGCCCGCGCGGAGGGCGGCGGCAAGCAGGGTCGTCTCCGCCAGTTCCTGATCCGTTGCCCCGGCCTGTCGCGCCTTGGCGGTGTGAATCTTGATGCAGTACGGGCACTGGGTGGTGAGTGCGACTCCCACCGCGATCAGCTCCTTGTACTTGACGGGGATAATGCCCGACGCAACAACCGCCTGATCAAAGGCGACGAAGGCCTTAAAGGCATCCGGGGCGAGCTGGCCAAGGCGTGCAAACTTATCGAGATTGCTGGTGTCGTACATGATGGCTCCTTTGCCGCCGCGGAATGCGGGCGGCTATGGAGCGGAACGTAGCGGGCGAAGATGCGGCGCCCGGTGCACTTTCGGTACACCTTTATGCGCCAAAAACAACCCCGCCTTGCCGCGAGGGCAAGGCGGAGTGGATCGGTTGTTGTCGAAAATCCGTGATTCGCCGTGCACAATCGGGGCACAGGTTGAGGCTCGGGACCCCTTCAGCAGGCGCCAGTGCCGGCTCAATGGAAGATCGTGAAGTTGATTGCCGCGTTGGCACTTCCGCCCGACCCGGAAGCGCAATGGCTTGTGACGGTGTAGCGGCCCGCCGGGAGGTACCCAATGACCTGACCCGAAGTCGCGAGGCTGATGTTGACGCCGGGGCCGACAAACGAGCCCGTGACCACCGAACCCGAGATCATGCTTGTCAGCAGCCACGACTCGGCCCTTTGATCAAGGTCAAAGACAAACTTGAAGTGCGAATCGGCCGCCGGAATGTCGATGCCGCTCGTATGGGCAGAGTGAGAGACCTCGAAGCCGAACTGCCCGAGCGTGGAATCCTGGCTGGCGCGGGCCTGGCTGAGATTCCAGGAAACATCGAGCGAGCTCGAGAACGGTTCAAAGCCGGGTGCTTTGGCGAAGTCCGAATTCGGGAACACAACGGCGGAGACGTAGCGATCCTGCTGTACCGGGATGATGTGCGGCGAGACGCCCGGGCAGATCAGGTCGTTGTAGGCAACCACGAAGAGGCTGAAATCCGAGTCGTCCACGACCCCGTCGAAGTTGAGGTCGGCGCTGCAGAAATAGGGCAGGGCCTGCGGATCGGGCTCGGTGCTGCAGAAAAGGTTGTTGTACTGCAGGGCGAAGATCGAGAAGTCGGCGTCGTCCACGGCTCCGTCGCGGGTGATGTCGGCCTGGCAGGGCTGCATCTTCTCGGCCAGCAACTGCACGTCGTCAAAGTTGATCTGGGCAAAGCCACTCGCTAAAGGAGTTCCCGCAAGCCGGACCGTGAGTTTTTCGCCCAGGTGATCCCACGGCGGGACGGACAGGAAGCGCAGCGTCTCGCGGACAAACTGCCCCTTGATGAGCGTCACTTGTTTGGAAGCGAGAAGCGTGCCGCCCGTGACGGCTCCTTCGGAGACCGTGCCGCCAGACCAGAGCTCAAGCGTGCCCCTGGACTCGGCGTTGTCGGTGCGCCAGCCGAAAGAAGCCGACAGGATGTAGGCGACGTTGGCCTCGAGATTGATGCTCAGACGCTGCGCAACGCCGTAGCTGGTCGGTGCGCCGTCTCCGCCGAAATTGTTGACAAACGCGACCTGAGATCCCGCCGGGATGGGGGGAAGAACCGAAGCCTGTGACGAAAGACCGAAGTAGTACGGCTGCGCGGTGGGACCGGACCAGTTGGTGATCTGCCCGTTCAAGAACGAATTCGGATTGAGCCTGGGGAGCTCAAAGCTTGGGTTATTGAGAAGACCTGCAAAGGACGCGGCAGAAAAGGCCGCACCAAACAAAGCGATCGTGATGGAGCGCATCTGGAATTCTCCGATCGAGGACAATGCTCGGAGCGGCAGTCACAAGCACGCTTGCCTTCTGGGCGCGTACCCCACGGCTCATGGCAACTGATTCAGGATGAACTCGACCTTGGTGCTGCCGCTGCCGCCCCCTCCGCCGCCGCCGAAACACTGGCTGTTCACCGTGTAGCGACCCGGCGAAAGAGTGCCGCTGAAGGGGCCGGGGAAGGTGAGATCGAGGCTGATGTTCGGGCCGACGAAGGAGCCGGCGACCTGAACGTTGTTGACCTTGGGATTCAGGGTGTACGCGGCCTGGTAATCCAGATCGAAGACATAGCTGAAGTTCGAATTGGAGGAAGGGCCGCCCTGCCCGCCCGCGGACGCCGAATGGTCAACCGAAAAACCAAACTCGCCGAGCGCAGAAGTCTGCTGCGCCGAAGCGCTGCCGGATGGGGCGGAAGCGTTCACCGATCGCGAGAAAGGGTTGTAATCGGGCGCGGATGCGGAGTTGGAATTCGCACCGGCGTGAGCGAGAACAGAGCGGTTCTGGGAGACCGGCCGCATCCGGGGCGTAAAGGGCGGGCAGAGGTACTCGTTGTACGCGACGACAAAGATGGAAAAGTCCGCATCGTCCACGAAGCCGTCGTAGTTGAGGTCCGCGGTGCAGGCCAGCGGCACGGGATTGCAGAAATAAGCGTTGTACTGGGAGAGGAAGTTGACGAAGTCGACGTCGTCGACCACGCTGTCGCGGGTGTTGTCGCTCTGGCAGGGGTCCAGGCGCTCGACGAGCAGGTGAACGTCGTCGAAGTTGGTCTGCGCAAAGGTGTTTGCGATCGGAGTGCCCACGAGTCGGACCGAGAGTTTCTCCCCGAGGTGATCCCAGGGAGGAAGCGAGAGGAAGGTGACCGATTCGCGGACAAATTGGCCCTTCGCGAGTTTGACCGACTTTGAGGCCAGCAGCGTCCCCCCCGTGACGATTCCCTCCGACACTGTGCCTCCCGACCAGAGTTCGAGCGTGCCCCTGGATTCGGAGTTGTCGAATCGCCAGCCGAAGGAGGCGGAGAGGATGTAGGCGCGGTTGGCTTCCAGCACGCCGCCAAGCTGCTGGGCAATCGCATTACTGGTTGGCGTGCCGCCGGGGGTTGCGAAGTTGTTCACGAAGGCGACCTGGCTTCCTTCAGGGATGGGAGGCAAGAGCCCGGCCTGAGAGGTGATCCCGAAGTAAAAATCCTTCACCGTGGAACCGGTCCATCCGGGGGCGGAACCATTCAGGAACGCTTCAGGGCCGAGTACGGGGTCCTCAAAGCCCGGGTTTGTGATCGGACCAGCCAGAACCAAGGTCGCGCCGATCACCTGGAAGCACGCGGAAAAAAGAACGGCTCGCATAAGAACTCCTGAAAAAAGGGGAGCGTTTTCACATGCAAAAACGCACCGAAAGGACGGCGCGCGTGAGGAATTCCAGGATTTGTCAAGGGCCGCTCCGTTGCCCGGCAAAACGAAAACACCCCGCCTTGTGGGCGGGGTGCTTTGCCGGCGAACCGGGTATGCAAAGAACAGTTGGGATGCGGGGTCTTTCGACCCTCGCGGGTTTGGGCCCGCGACGAGAATGTGTTGACATCCAGAGTGAGATTGCTCTCTGACCTGCCTTCTGCCATATGCCTTGCGGCGGCGAGAAAGGCGGGTCCTCTGGTCTAAGGAAATCCCTTAGAAAGGAGGTGATCCAGCCGCAGGTTCTCCTACGGCTACCTTGTTACGACTTCGTCCCAGTCACCAGCATCGCCGTAGACACCTTTGAAATAAGGCGGCTTCGGGCGCTTCTGGCTCCCATGACGTGACGGGCGGTGTGTACAAAGCTCAGGAACATATTCACCGGAGCGTAGCTGATCTCCGATTACTAGCGATTCCGACTTCATGCAGGCGAATTGCAGCCTGCAATCCGAACTGGGGCGCATTTTTTGCGATTTGCTCCGCCTCGCGGCCTCGCGTCGCTTTGTATGCGCCATTGTAGCACGTTTGCAACCCTGGATGTAAGGGCCATGAGGACTTGACGTCATCCCCACCTTCCTCCGGTTTGACACCGGCAGTCTCGCTAGAGTACTCAGCATAACCTGTGAGCAACTAACGACAGGGGTTGCGCTCGTTAAGGGACTTAACCCGACACTTCACAGCACGAGCTGACGACAGCCATGCAGCACCTGTGCTTGTTCCACCCGAAGGGCGTGGCTCTACTTTCATAGAGTTAATCCAAGCATGTCAAACCCAGGTAAGGTTCTTCGCGTTGCCTCGAATTAAGCAACATGCTCCACCGCTTGTGTGAGCTCCCGTCAATTCCTTTGAGTTTTAATCTTGCGACCGTACTCCCCAGGCGGCGCACTTATCGTTTTTACTACGACCGATACGGCGTCAAAACCGCACCGGTCCAGTGCGCATCGTTTACAGCGTGGACTACCAGGGTATCTAATCCTGTTTGCTCCCCACGCTTTCGTGCCTCAGTGTCAGGACAAGCCCAGCTGACCGTCTTCACCATCGGCGTTCCAGTAGATATCTACGCATTTCACCGCTCCACCTACTGTTCCGTCAGCCCCTACTTGCCTCAAGCCTGCCAGTATGCCCTGCTGTTCCACGGTTGAGCCGTGGGATTTCACAAAGCACTTGGCAAGCCACCTACGCACCCTTTAAGCCCAGTGATTCCGACTAATGCTCGTGGCCTCTGTATTACCGCGACTGCTGGCACAGAGTTAGTCGCCACTTCCTCTGGGGGCAATCATTGTTTCTGCCCCCTGACAGCGGTTTACATACCAGAGATACTTCATCCCGCACGCGGCATTGCTCCGTCAGGCTTTCGCCCATTGCGGAAGATTCGTTACTGCAGCCTCCCGTAGGAGTCCGGACAGTGTCTCAGTTCCGATGTTGCGGGCCGTGCTCTCACACCCGCTACCCGTCTAAGGCTTGGTGGGCTTTTACCCCGCCAACTACCTGATAGGACGATCGCCGCTCCCAAGGCGCCAAAACTTTGGTCCGAAGACATCATGGAGTATTACCGGCAATTTCTCACCGCTATCCTCCACCTCGGGGTACGTTCGATCGCGTTACTAACCCTTTCGCCACTCACCCTTGCGGGTTCGTTCGACTTGCATGTTTTAGCCATGCCGCCAGCATTCAATCTGAGCCAGGATCAAACTCTTCACTTGATTTTCTTGATCCCAACCGGCACCTTGCGGCACCGGCCGGAGAATTTCAAAGAAGGGGTTTGAACCAGTACCTTCCTCCAAACCTTACGGAAGGAAGAAGGCGGTCTTCGTCCCGATCACCTTGCGGTGACCGGAACACGCCGGAGATCTTCCGGCGTTTGTTTCACTCTCGTGAATCGATAGGTATTTCACCATCTCATTCAACCACTACGAGAATGAACGTCGAACTGTGAATTTCGACGGGCTTACCCGTACCGGTGTGTTTTTGCACCGATCGGGCTGTTTTGTTTGGCACAAGCAGACCCAAGCCAGGGCCGTCCCGGAGTGATCCGGTTGCTCGTGCCGCACATTCTCGCGCGGTTCCCAACTGTTCAATTGTCAGAGATATCCTTCCGCCACCTACGCGGCGGGAGGCCTGTCGATTTCCCGGCAGGGGGAGAGTCTAAGCGGCGTCCCGGCCGGGTCAAGCCCGGGAGGGTCTTTGAAAATGCAAATTCGCGTAAATCCCTTCCAGAAATAGCTTTACGCTGGGCCGCCTTCTCGGTCAGTCCCCCGCCGTTGCCTCCCCAACACGCGGAGTCGAGGCCACGGTGGCGGCCCAGATTTGGGTCCGAGCATCTGTTTTGTCTTTGTTTGGATTCCCGCCGACGCGGGCGCGATCGACCGCGCGGACCTCTGCAAGGCCCAGCCGCAGCGTTCTGCACGCTTCCATCATCGTCGCGCCGGTTGTTCGGACATCATCAATCACGATCAGCACCGCGTCCGCCGGCATCTCGCGAATCGAGGCGCGGCAGTAAAAGGCCCCCGAAATGTTCTGTCGTCGCTCGCTCGGCGGGACTTCGAGCTGGCTCGGGCGATGCCGCCGCACGAGCGGGCGCACGAATGGGATTCCCGAAGACCTCGATGCGGCCCGAGTCAGCACAAGGGTGTGGTCTATCCCGCGCGAGAGCCGGCGCCAGGGTGTCATCGGCACGGGGACGAGCAGCGCACGCGCGAGGTCGATGGACTGTGCGCGCAGCTCGTCCGCGATCGCCAATCCGAGCAGGCGGCCAAGGTCCTCTCCGAGCGAGCGAAACCGCGTGAACTTGAGCTGGCGAATCGCGGCGGCGAGAACGCCCGTGTAAGAACCGAGGCGAATGAAACGATCCCAGTGCGGACGCCTTTCGCGGCAGTGAACGCAGGTTGCCGGGTTGGTGAGCGTGTCGAGCTGGAACGGACGGACAGTGCTGGCGCAGCGCGGGCAATAGTCGCCGGGCTGGTCGGGATGCCAGCCGGAAGATGCGGCACGCAGGTGCCAGGGCATGGCCGTGCGCCCAAGAAAATGGACTTCGAGCGCCTCCACCCATCTTTGCCAGCCGATCGGATGAAAAGACGCCGCTTCTTCAGAGGGCGCGACATCATCGGGCTCTTCCAGAAGGACATCATCGAAAGCGTCGGCGAGTTCATGGATGGCGCCCCTGGAGAGATGCTTGTGGGGCGACGAGAGCGCGGCGTCGGGAACCGGCGGCCAGGTGAACTTTTCCGGCTTTGAGGGCATGGAGAGACCGCCGAGCCGCCAATATCAACAATGCGGGTGCCGCACAATCTAGCAGACAATGGGGCGGCAGAAGGCTCGGAATAAGCCGACTTTGGTGCGCGGCGAGTCTCGTCACGCGAGAACGAACGTGGGATGCCGGGCTATTTCAGGCGTTCGCGGATCAGAGCCGCCCTGCCGATGCGTCGCTGTTCCTGATCCATTTCCTTGCCCAGAACGCGCTGCAGGTGGGCAGGCTGGACCAGGAGGAAGAGCTGATTGACCGCCTGCACGCTCAGTCCGTCGATCAGCCCGAGCACAACTCCCAGACGCACAAGACTGAGCAGCTGCATCGCCTCATCGGCCGCGAGCAGACGCGCGTAGCGCAGCGCCCCAAGCGCCCGGAAGACCTGATCCTCGAGTGCCGCTCTTCTCTTGCCCATGAGGCTCTTGCGGGCGTGGCGCTCGTACTGAATGACCTCCGGAATGATCGCGTCCTGCAGATCGGCAAGGACGGCGCCCTCGGGCTTGCCGAGCGTGGTCTGATTCGAGATCTGGTACAGATCACCCACCGCATCCGAGCCCTCGCCGTAGAAGCCACGCACGGCAAGGTTCATGTCGGCGGCGGCGCGTTTGACCTTTTCAATATCACCCGTGACCTTGAGCGCCGGCAGGTGCAGCATCACGCTCATCCGCATGCCCGTGCCGACGTTGGTCGGACAGGCGGTGAGGTAGCCGAGCCTCTTGCTGAACGCGTAATCAAGGCCCGCCTCGAGACGATCGTCGGCCGCACTGGCCCGGGCCCAGCAGTCCGAAAGAGAGAGGCCCGCCCGCAGGATCTGGAGGCGCAGGTGATCCTCCTCGTTGACCATGACGGAGAGGCGCTCGTCGGGGATTGAAACGGCAACGGCCCGCGGTTCTTCCGATGGGGGTGACATTGCGCCGTTGGCCGTGGCCGGTTTGCCCTTGGCGAGCTGCTTGGAGATGAGGTGCCGCTCAACCAGCAGGTTCCGCTCGAGCTGCGGCGATTCGTGCAGATCGACCCACATGATCCGGTCGCAGAGCCTCGCTCCCAGGATCCAGTCGCGGCAGGTCTGCAGGGCCCGCTCGCGGTCGTCGCGGCTGGCTCGGTGGACAAACAGATGACCCGCGAGATTGCGCGCCAGGCGAACCCGCGAGGAAAGAACGACATCGCACGATTCACCCTCGTTGGTGAGCCACTCGGCGGAGGAAACGGCCGCGTCGCCCGGACGGCCGGGCTGATCGGGATCGGGCGATGGATTCTTGCGCGTCGCCATCGGTTAGCCGTTCTCCGGCGTTTCCTGCGGCTGCGCCGCGAGCCGCTGGATCTGATCGCGGATCCGGGCGGCGAGTTCGTACTGCTCGGACTTGACAGCGTCTTCGAGCTGGCGCCGGAGCAATTTTTCCTTTTCCAGCCGCTCCCGGAGCTCCGCCAGAGCCTTGGCGCCTTCCACTGTCTCTTTGCCAAGGGCCGCCTCTGTCTGGCGGCGCGGAATCTTGCCCACATGCTGGGCAGCGCCCTCGTGGGCACGCTCGAGCAGCGGGATCAGAAGATTCTCGAACGCGGTGTAGCAGGAGGGGCAGCCGAGCAAGCCCGACTGGCGGAACTGCTCGAAACTGAAGCCGCACGTCGGACAAACCGGCACACGCGCCTTCACCGGACGCGGCTTTTTCGCGGCCGGTTCGCCCGTGAGCTGCGGCAGAACGAAGTTGGTCAGCAGCTCGTTCAGCGAGGTGCCGGCGCTGGCGATCCCCTGCTTGGCGGCGCACTCTTCGCAGAAATGCACTTCAACCCAGGATCCATCGCGGAGGATGGTCTCGCGGACTGTCGCCTCGTTGTCGCAGTTATCGCACTTCATGAGCGGGCAAAACCAAGGTCCAAAAGAACACGGTCCAAAGAGCAGGGGCAAAAGAGCAGGGGCCAAGACCAGAGCTCAGGACATGAAGAAGTCTACACGGTGCGGGTGAATTGAGGGTGTGAAGGAATCGATGCGGCAAAAAACAAACAAGGCTCCGGAAGGAGCCTTGAAGGAAAACGGGCTTCGAAAAATTCAGTGCGCCGCGGCCTTCTTCTGGCGGGTGTAACCGAACTTGCGCTTGAGAGCCTTGGTGACCATGCCGGTGCGGATCGCCTTGGTCGAGGCGACGACACGGACGTTCTGACCGTCAATGACGGCGACGACGTCCTGCAGGTTGGGCTTGAAGGTGCGGCGGGTGATGCCGGTGGGCTTCAGACCGAAGCCGCCCTTGGCGACGGCCTGGCCGCGCCACGCCCGCTTCATGCCCTTGGAGATCTTTTTGCCGGTGAAATCGCACTGCCTGGCCATGGGACATACCTCAGAAAAGGCCCGATTTCCCGCCGAAGGGCGGAAAGTGGGGTTGAGATACTAGGCCTGATCCGGGATGAAGTCGCGTTTGGGAAATGTCAGCTTCTGGCCAGATTTTCGCGTCCCAGCATGACCTCAAGCGTCTGGGCGACCAGGTCGGATTCCCGGCGGGTGAGGCTGTTATAGAAGGGGATGGCAATCGTCCGCTGGCTCACGGATTCGGCGATCGGGAACATCCCCGGCTCAAAGCCAAACTGCTCGCGGTAGAAGGGCTGGAGGTGGATACAGGGGAAGTAATCGCCCGCGCCGACTTCATGGTTGCGCATCCCCTTGATGATGCGGTCTCGCTCTGTGCCGGTGTAGGTCGTGGCGAGACGCACGACGAAGATAAACCAGCTCATGACCGTGTCGGAGTCGATCGTGGGCAGGACAAGGTGCTTGTTGCCGGCGAGACGCTCGATGTAGTTCTGCGCTACTTCCGTCCGCCGCGCAAGGATCTCATCGAGCCGACGGATCTGAGCGAGCCCCAGGGCCGCGTTGATCTCGCTCATGCGGTAGTTGTACCCGAGGCGCTCGTGCTTGAGCCAGGAGCCGGCGGCCGTTCCTCCCGACATCGAGTGGCCCAGCGGTCGCCCCTGATTTCGCATAGAGCGGCAGAGTTCGGCGACGCGGGCGTCGTCGGTGACGATCATGCCGCCCTCGCCGGTGGTGATCTGCTTGTTGGGATAAAAGCCGAAGACCCCCACTCTTCCGAAGGTGCCGGCCTGGCGGCCCTTGTGGACCGCGCCCAGGGCCTCGCAGGAATCTTCGATGAGCGGGATCTCGTGGCGCGCGGCGATCGCGGCGTACTGGTCCATGTACGCCGGGTTGCCGAAGGTCTCGACGGCGAGGATGGCCTTGGTGCGGGGGCCGATCTTCTTCTCGACCTGTGCCGGGTCCATGTTCAGGGTCTTGGGGCAGATATCGACGAAGACGGGCGTGGCGCCGACGAAGAGGATGGCGTTGCTGGAGGCGATGAAACTGAAGGGCGTGGTGATGACCTCATCGCCGGGGCCGATGTTGAGGGCCTTCATGATGAGGTGCAGGCCGCTGGTGCCGCTGTTGACGGCGACGGCGTGGCGGGCGCCGACCCGCGCGGCGAGTTCCTGCTCGAATAGTTCGACCATGGGGCCGATGGAAAGGCGGCCTGAGCGGAGCGCCTGGAGGACAAGTTCCTCCTCCAAACGGGTGATGTCGGGGCGGGAGAGGGGTATTTCGGAGTGCGCGTGGGGCATGCCGGATTATGTATCGGCAGGGGAAGGGACAGGAGTATGGATTGTCGACCGACGCACTCTTGGTGGCTGTCAGTTCGCTCGAACACGCCGGGGACGGATTCTCAAGGATGCGAGCAAGACAAGACCGGTCAAGCTTGCCGGCGCAGGAACCACCGTGGCTAGCCGAATGCCGAAAAGGTTGAAGTTGGGTGCGCCGGCTATTCCATCATAAGAGATTGCATCGCTCAGCGGATTCGAAATCAATGCAGAAGAACCAAACGCTCCGCTGAATTCCGCCAGAGAAAGCCCGCACAGGCGATCGAGACTTCGCAATCACCGGTTTTTCACGCAACTTCGGAAAGGCGGATGATCTCGCGTTCGAGGCGGTCGGCGAGGTCGGGGAGAGTCGCGGCGGCGAGTTCGGGGACGATCTCGACGTTCATGGCGCGGAGTTGGAGATCGCCGGGGGCGATGGTGCCGGGCGCGGCGTCGGCGGGCACGTCCGGCTTCATCTGCTCGATGAGGCGGTTGTGGGCCGTGATGACGGAGGAGTGATTCGGGCGGCCCATGGCGCGGGCGATCTCGGGGTAGCTGAGCGTGGTCAGGCGGCGGGCGAGGTGGACGACGATGGCGCGGGCGAGGACGACCCGCTTGTGGCGGCCCTTGCCGGCCATGTCGTGCAGTTCGACGCGGAGAGTGCGTGCGACCTCGGTCTGGATGAGCGCGATGGGAACGGGCCGCCGAGGCCGCGTCGCTGATGCGGTCTGCACCGCGGGAGTGCGCGGGGAGCCGCCCGCGAACTCCAGAGCGCGACGTACGGCCTGACCATCCAGAGCGGACGCGGCAGACGTGGAGGCCGCTTCGGGCAGGAGGCGGATCACCGCGAGGATCTGCATGAACAGCCCCTCGAGCTCGCGGACAGAGTGCCAGCGGGCCGCTGCAAGAGCGCGTGCGCCCGAATCGTCCAGAAGCACGTTCTTGCGGACGGCGAGGGTCCGGGCCAGTTCCTGACGGAGTGCCTGATCGGGCTCTTCGATCCGGAGGACAGCGCCCGACATGAAGCGGGAAGAAAGCGCGCTCGAGAGGCGACGGATGTCCCGTGGATGCTCGTCCGACGCCAGGGCGATGCGGGCGCGATCCAGCCCCACAGCGTCCAAAGTGTGGAGCAGTTCGGTCTGCGTCGCGTCCTTATTGGCGAGAAAGTGAACGTCGTCGATGCACAAGAGAGCGAGCTTGCGGTGGGCCCGGCGGAAACCCTCGATCGCGCCGGCCTTGAGCGAAGCGATGAACTCGTTTGTGAAGGCTTCCGCGCTCACATAGCGCACGCGGGCACCCGGATGCCGCTGCGCAAAGCGTGAAGCGATCCCCTGGAGCAGGTGCGTCTTTCCCATACCGCACGGCGCGTGAATGAAGAGCGGGCTGAGCGAAGAAACCGCCTCATCCTCCGCGAGCCGCACCGCGGCCGAATACGCCAGCCGGTTGGTTTGCCCGACGATGAAGTCGTCGAGGCTTCGAAGAGATTCGCCCGTACGGGCGAGCGAGGGCTTCGGGCGCGGGGGCGCGGCGGGAGTCGCGGGCCGGAGTTCGGATGCGCCGGCGGAAGTCGTCACCGAAGGCTCATCGATGCGGATGCGGAGCTCGGCCGGCCGTCCGTCGAGAAACGCCGCGCTCGCGGCGCGGCAGAGGTGCGTCCCGATGCGGCGCGAGATCAGATCGGCCACAAACGTCGAAGGCGCGACAACCTCGACCACATCTCCATTGAGCCGCACGGACTGCACTTCCCGCAGATAGCGTTCCGCACGGGTACGCCCGAGCTGCGGAGAAATCGCCTCGATTAGACGAGGGGTGACGTCGGCGCTTCTGCCGGCGGCTTCGGACTGACTTGCCCCCCCAACCGACCTGACCAGGTTCTTCGTCGTCACGAGAATTCCGCTCTCTCGCCCACGAGGACGACCAACGAGGCAGATGCGCGCTCCGGACTGTCCGTGGAAGGCGGCAGGGTCCGTCCGTGACCGTCCTGGTCCCTGCCGCACCCCTGTCCGGAGCGCGATCATCCGCCGACATGAATTCGTTCCGTCCGTGCCCAACCCCGAGCCCAACACGAGAGAGAGACACAGCGGACCCCCGCGAAGGGGCCTTTGTGCTTCACCGTGTTGCAGGGCAGCGTGCGCGACATGCGCCGGCTGATCCCGGAAGATCTCGAGTCGGTCGAGTCCGTGACCGCAGGGATGAATTTAGTTTGAGCAGAGCGTGCGAACAACTCGGGAAAGCGCAGTTCCTTCCGCCTTGTGCGCGCAGCCGACGAGAAAAACTGGGCTTAACGCAATCGAAAAAAACTTCTCCACCGCACGCAACTCGATGCGGACAACCTGTGGACAATTCCTGTCGATTGACCACAAAGATCTGAGCAACCAGAACTTATCGCCGGGAGACCTCGCAAGGCGATTGTGAGTTCCCCGCCGCGCTGCGCCGGCATGAGAACGCCCTTAGCTCCCGCCCGCGCGCGGAACCGAACAGACAAATGCTCGTCTCCGACCAAGTGCCGAAAAAGCAAACTGGTTGTAAAGACGAAGCGCCGGTTCGTTGCGGCAGTCGACCGCGCAGGTAATCGCATCGATCCGCGGATCCGCGGCGCACCAGATCGCATGCTGCATCAGCCGCACGCCCAACCCAAGCTTGCGGACAGACGGCGCGAGCCCGACATACACCAGCTCGAGCGCCCGCTGCTCGGGCACGCGGCTGAGCAGCATGCACCCGCACGGCGTCTCCTCGTTTCCCTTGCGCGAGAAAACGACAAACCACAGCGAAGGATCGAATACTCCCGTTGCAAAGTGGCTGGCGAGAATGTCGCCCGTCGAACGCATGCCGCAGAGTTCCGGGCAGTCTTTGGTGTCCGCGTACGACTGGTCGAGCACCGAGAGCAATGTGCTGTCGCGCTGCGAAGGCTGCAGGTCCGCGACCGACACAACACGAATTCCCTCCGGCCAGACAACTTTCGCCGACGGCTGATGCTCCGCCGGCGCGATCGTGCGCCGGCGATATTCCAGATCTCCGACCCACGTGAACCCAGCGCCGCGGAACGCGGCCTCGGCCCAGGCGTCCGTCGGCTCGGGCAGCGCCTGCAGCACGCGAACATCCGGCTTTGAGACCGCCGCGAAGTGATCGGTCACCGCTTTGAGTAACGCCATGCGCTCGCTGGTCGCGCCCTGATTTCCGCCCGGCTCGCCGCCGAGCGCGAGGGGCATCGGCTCGGAGATGAAGATCATCGCGGTGCGCCCGGAGCCCGGAATGGCAAGGCACGCCTGGCGGACGGCGCAATTCCGCTTCCCTACCTCAGAACGCGCCACGGTGACCCAGATGCACGACAGATCGATGCCGTGCTGGGGTGCGGACTGGATCAGGCGTCGGGCAGCTCCCACGCGATCCTTCAGCCCCTGGCTCACCAGGCGCTGGGCCGCCGCCAGCAGCAGGTGCTCGCCCACCCGTTGAACCACAAACTCCGGCTCGGCGGGGCCGGGGGGCGGGGGTTCGTTGATGGCGGCGGACCGGGTCATCGGAGAATGCGTGCCTGCGGACGGATTTGACCGCTTTTGGCCGGGATGTAGACTAGCCTTTCCGCCCGGGGTTTTTGCACCCGCTTTGGGCTCCGCATCAGCGGGCCCGATGGTGCGAAGAACCGCGGCCGACCGGGAACACGATCCCGGCCGGGCAGCGTACAGGTTGAGACCCGACTATGAAGCTGACCTCCATGTTGCATTTCTTCCGGATCGGCATTCTGGCGCCCGCCTTGGTGCTCGTGGCGAGCCTCTGCGGGCTGGGCATGGCCCCAGAGCCCAATCCTGTGCCGCAGCGCTGGCAGTTTGATGTGCGGCCGGGCGATCTGCGCTTCGCGCGGTTCGAAACACCGGACGGTCAGGTTCGTGGTTACTTCTTCCTGACCTACCGGGTTGTGAACAACACCAAGGAAGACCTCTTGCTGGCCCCGCTCTTTGAGCTTGCGACCGAAAACGGCGACGTCGTGCGGTCGGGGAGGGATGTCCCTCAGTCCGTGGTCAAGAAAATTATGGCCGAGGTGGATAATCCGCTGGCGCAGGACCAGATCTCGATTCTGGGAACGCTGCTCCAGGGCGAAGAAAACGGGCGGGACGGCGTCGTGATTTTCTCCGATGTTGATGCCAGTGCCCGGGATATCACGATCTTCGGGACCGGCTTCTCCGGAGAAACCGCCCCGTACGACGTGAAAGACCCCAAGACGGGCAAGGTCCGCAAGGAGCTGCTCCGCAAGACGCTCAGCCTTGAATACAAGCTCCCCGGCGACGTCACCGGCCGGGTAAACGAGCCCCTGCCCCTGTTCGATCAACGCTGGGTGATGCGGTAAAGGCCGTAAACTTGCCCTTCCCGGGCGTGTTTGTTTGGGCAGCGGGGCACCGCTGCGGCCGGTAGCCTTGGCCGGACTTGCTGCCTAATATCTTGGCCCTGCCCGGGCCGGTTTGGCCCCGGGGCACTTTCCGAGGATTTTCAGTCATGGCACATAAAAAGGGCCAGGGTTCAACCAAGAACGGCCGCGATTCCAACCCACAGTTCCTGGGTGTGAAGCTCTTTGGCGGCGAAATCGCCAAGCCGGGCTCCATCATCGTGCGCCAGGTTGGCACTCCGTTCAAGCCGGGCTTCAACGTGGGCATCGGCACCGACAACACCCTTTACTCGCTCGCCGCCGGCACCGTGATCTTCAGCGGCCGCAAGGTGCACGTGAACCCCAGCGATGCCAAGGCTCAGCGCCCCGTGTGGCTCGGCGCCGAAGCGAAGCCCGCCAAGGCCTCGAAGTAATTTTTCGCTCGATCGACTCCCGGGCTCCGCGATGCGGGGCCCGGTTCTTTTTTGGGATTGCACCGCACGCCACGCCGCCCGTGCGCCCGCTTCCGGAGTTGCAGAGCCAAGATAGGGCGGCGCAAGTCGCCGGCGGCTACCGTCTGCCCGGCCCGACCTGAAGCCCCGGCAAAAAGCCCTTACCGCCTGGTTGCATACTCCTGGAAGTTCCGATGCCCTTCTCACTCTTGCGTGGCCTGGCCCTCTCCCTGGCGCTCGTTTCTCTCGCCCATGGCGCGGGGACGGATTCGCCCGCCGGCGGCTTCCCGCCGCCCGGAGTCGACGAGCGGGCCGATGCGCTGCTCAAGCGGATGACGCTCGAGGAAAAAGTCGGACAGCTGGTCCAGTTCTCAAACGGCAAAGCGACAGGACCGGAAAACGTCGCGGTGGATCAGAACGAACTGCTCGCCAGGGGCGGCATCGGCTCCATCTTTAATGCGATCGGCGCGAAGACCGTCAATGCCATGCAGCGCATCGCGGTCGAGAAATCACGGCTCGGCATCCCGCTGCTGATGGGATTGGATGTCATCCACGGGTACCGGACCACGTTCCCGATCCCGCTCGGGCTTGCCGCCTCGTGGGATCCAAAGCTCGTGGAACGGACCGCCCGCGTGGCGGCCATTGAGGCGAGCGCCGAAGGAATCCGCTGGACGTTCGCACCCATGGTGGACATCGCGCGTGATCCGCGCTGGGGACGCATCATGGAAGGCAACGGCGAGGATCCGTATCTGGGCGCCATCTACGCCGGCGCGTACGTCCGCGGATTTCAGGGAAGCGACCTGAGGGACCCCGCCTCGATCCTCGCCTGCGCCAAGCACTACGTGGGATACGGCGGAGCGGAAGCAGGGCGGGATTACAACTCGGTCGATATCTCGGAACGGATGCTCCGCGACGTGTACCTGCCCCCCTTCGAGGGCGCCAAGAACGCAGACGTGGCGACTTTCATGAGCGCTTTCAACACGCTCAGCGGAGTTCCCGCTTCCGCCAACCACTTCACGCTCACGACCGTGCTCCGGGGCGAATGGGGTTTCCGGGGCTTTGTTGTCAGCGACTGGACCTCCATCGCGGAGCTGATCCCGCACGGCATTGCACTCGACGGACGCACCGCGGCGTTCAAGGCCTTCGCCGCCGGCGTGGACATGGACATGCAGGCCAATCTGTACGCGACGCACCTCGTCGGGCTCGTCCGCGAGGGGCGGCTGGAAGAAAGGGCGATCGATGATTCGGTGCGATCGGTCCTCCGCACAAAGTACGCGCTCGGGCTCTTTGAAAACCCGTACTGCGATGAGTCGCTCGCGGAAAAGGTGCTGCTGAGCAAGGAACACGTCGCCCTCGCCCGCGAAGCCGCGGAGGCGTCCTTTGTGCTCCTGCAGAACGGCGGCCCGGGTGGTCCGCCCGTTCTGCCGCTCGGCGCCGACAAGGCTGTCGCGCTCATCGGCCCCCTCGCGGACGCGGCCGACGACATGCTCGGAGAATGGGCCTGCCAGGGAAACAAGAACGATGTCGTCACGCTGAGGGCGGCCTTGTCCGAACGCCTAGGCAGCAAACTGCTGTACGCCAAGGGAACCGAGATTGTCGGAGGCGTGAAGGACTTTGAAGAGGCTCTCGCCGCCGCCCGCCAGGCCGATGTCGTGGTCATGGCTGTCGGAGAGCACCGCCACATGAGCGGCGAGGCGGCGTCGCGTTCGTCAATTGATCTTCCGGGGAATCAGCGGGCGCTTATCGAAGCGGTTAAGGCAGCGGGCAAGCCGGTCGTTCTGGTCGTTTTCAGCGGCAGACCGCTCGCGCTCTCGTGGGAGGCCGCCAACGTCTCCGCGATCCTGCAGGCATGGCATCCCGGCGTGCAGGCCGGTCCGGCTCTGGCTCGCGTGCTGCTCGGCGATGTCCCCCCCGCCGGAAAACTGACGGTGACGTTTCCCCGTTCGCTCGGACAGGTCCCGATCTATTACAACCACTTCAAGACCGGCAGGCCGATCGGCGGCGAGGATGACGGCGGGAAGGACTCGGGCGCCCGCTTCCAGTCGCGATACATCGATGAGAAAAACTCCCCCCTCTTCCCGTTCGGCTGGGGATTGACATATACGACCTTTGAATACTCCCCCACCACACTTTCCCGCGACAGGATCAGCCTCGCCGACCTCAACGCCGGTAAGACGATCACTGTGGAAGCAACCCTGACCAATACCGGCCCGCAGGAATGCGCGGAGATCGCGCAGCTGTATATCCGCCTCCGCGGCACGAGCGTGGCCCGCCCCGTCCGCGAGCTCAAGGGCTTCGAAAAAATCACCCTTCGCCCGGGGGAATCACGCCGGGTCCGCTTTGCCATCGGCAAAGAGCAATGCGAATTCTGGAACATCGATATGAAGCATGTTGCAGAACCGGCGGCACTTACAGTCTGGATCGCCCCCCACTCGGCGGGCGGCACCCCGGCCGACGGGATGATCGACCCTTAATCCGCGAACGATCCCGCACGAATACAGAATCCGATCTGTTAGACTCCACACCCGGCGCAAGACGCCGGAGTGAGGTAATCCACTATGTATGTCGATGGCTATGTTCTCCCCGTTCCCAAAAAGAACCTGGTGCGATACAAGAAGATGGCCGCCGTCGCCGGCAAGGTCTGGCTCGAACACGGCGCGCTGCAATTCTGCGAAACTGCCGGCGAAGACCTGAAAACAAAGTTCGGCGTGCCGTTCTCCAAGCTGCTGAAGCTCAAAGCCGGAGAGACCGCGGTTTTTTCGTGGATCTGTTTCAAGTCGCGGAAACATAGAGATAAGGTGAACGCCGCGGTCATGAAGGATCCGCGGCTGGGTGCGATGATGAGCTTGAAAGACATGCCTTTCGATATGAAGCGGATGGCGTACGGGGGCTTTACGTCACTTGTTGATCTTTGAAGACGGCGATCAATTCAAAACCGCGGGCGGCGGAGGGCCGGCTGTGTCGGCCATGGCACCGGGGCGCCCGTTTGAAGGAGTGGAATGTATGAAACGCGGATATCTGCTTCTGCCGGCGTGTATCGGTGTGGTCGGGCTCGCTGCGGCGCTGGGCTTTTCCGAGCCTCAGAAGGATCCCAAGGCGCTCGCGCCGGCGGGGATGCCCGAGATGAAGCTGCCTCCGGGCTGGACGGCCGAAGACATGCAAACGTGCATGATGGCGAGCACGCCGGGGAAGATGCACGAATACCTGGCCAAGGCCGCGGGCAAGTGGAGCGGCAAGTGTCAGAACTGGATGGCGCCCGGGACCGAGGCGCTCGTCAGCGACTGCGTCGCGACATCGACTCCCGTTATGGACGGCCGCTTTGTGAAAACCGAGTTCGCCGGCGAGATGATGGGAATGCCTTTCAACGGGTTCAGCCTGAACGGGTATGACAACGTCGGGCAGAAGTTCCAGGCGGTGTGGGTCGACAACATGACCACCGGGATGATGGTCGGGACGGGTGAGCTTTCTGCCGACGGCAAAACCATGACATGGAACTACCAGACCAACTGCCCGCTCACCAAGAAACCCACCACGATGCGGGAGATCGAGACGATCACCGGGCCCAATTCCAAGACGCTCGAGATGTGGGGAATCGACCCCAAGAGCGGCAAGGAATACAAATGCACGTTTATCGAGTTCAAGAAGCAGTCTTGAATTCAGGGGGCACGGTTTACCCATCCGGCACGAACCCGCGGCGAGCGATCGCCGCAGTTTTTTTGACCAGCGACTGGAGCGATCAGGGCAAACGGGGACGATGGACGCCCGGCCGCGCCGAGAGAGACGCGATCAGGGTGCGGCGGGGACGCCCGGCTGGGCGTTCCGGGCTCCCGGGGGGAGCGCCTCGTTCTCGCTCATCACGTAGGCCACCATGGCCAGGAGCATGAGAATGACCGCCACGACGGTCATCCACGGAGCGTGCTTGCGAAGTCCGGACTTGGGACCGCCGTGGCCGTGGTGGTGAGGATGCTCTCGGTCGTGCTGTGACATCGTGGCTCCGTTTGGCTCGGAGTGTACGCGGATTGGACTGGGGTTTCCGAGCGCCGGGGCCTGCGGCGGGGCTCAGGGCAGGAGCCGCTTGCGCAGCACACTCAGCAGCGTCTCCGGCTCCAAGTACTTCTCCGGCGGACGGAAGTAGACCTCCGCCAGATCCTGGCCTTTGGATGCCGGCAGCGCGGTTACGCTGACCTGCAGCGCCTTTCCGGCCTTGGCCAGATCCGGAGGGGTGCGTCCCAGTTTCTCCGCCAGTTCCTTTGCCAGCGTTGTCCGGAACAGCACGTCCTTCTCACGCAAGCTGATCGAACGGACCCCCAGGCCAACGGCCGCGATGCGGAGTTCTGCGAGCAGGAGGAGCCGCACCGTCGGCTTGGGTGGGTCGCCATAGGCGCTTGTCAGGTCGGCCCGCACCTGCTCCAGCTGCGCCGGCGTGGAGGCCGAAGCGATGCGCCGATAGGCCTCGAGCCGACGCTGGTCGCTCGGGATGTAAGGACGCGGAATTCCCGCCGAAAGCCCGATCTCGATCGAGACCGTGCTCGGCTTCTCCGGCGGCTTCTCGTTCTTGAGTTCGTGCACCGCATCTTCCAGCAGCCGGCAGTACATGTCGTACCCCACAGCGGCGATATGGCCCGACTGCTCGGCGCCCAGGATGTTCCCCGCGCCGCGAATCTCCAGGTCGCGCATCGCGATCTTGAACCCGGCCCCCAGCATGGAATACTGCTCGATCGCGCGCAGCCGCTTCCGCGCGATGTCGTTCACGCTCCGCTCCGGCGGCAGCAGCAGATAGCAATAACCCCGGTGCTTGGATCGCCCCACGCGCCCGCGAAGCTGATGAAGTTCCGCAAGCCCGAAACGGTCGGCGTCGTTGATGATCATCGTGTTCGCGGTCGGGATATCGATACCCGATTCGATGATCGTGGTGCTGACCAGGATGTCCGCACCGCCGTCCTTGGCCGGCCCCTTCATAAACGTGAGCATGACCTGCTCGAGCTCGTGCGGCGCCATCTGCCCGTGGCCGATGAGGATCTTCGCGTCCGGCGCGAGCCTGCGGACGTTGTCGGCAACGCTCTTGATGTCGTGAACCCGGTTGTGCACGAAGAAGATCTGCCCGTCCCGTCCGAGCTCGCGTGCGATCGCCTGCTCGATCCGGCGCTCGTTGTACGGGATGACCTCCGTCACGATCGCCCGGCGATCCAGGGGCGGCGTGGTCAGCGATGAGATATCGCGGATGCCCAGCATGGCCATGTGCAGCGTCCGCGGGATGGGGGTTGCGCTCAACGTCAGCACGTCCACGGTCAGGCGCAGGCGGAGAAGTGATTCTTTGTGCTCGACGCCGAACCGCTGCTCCTCGTCGATGATGACGAGCCCAAGGTCGGCGAACTGCACGTCGCCGCTGAGGATCCGGTGCGTGCCGATCACCACGTCGACCTGTCCCTTGCGGACCCGTTCGAGAATGTCTTTCGCCTCGGCATCGGTCTTGAAGCGGGAAAGGCTCTCCACGCGGAACGGGTAACCGGCGAAACGCTGGCGGAATGTGCGCTCGTGCTGCTCGGCGAGCACGGTCGTGGGCACGAGCACGGCCACCTGCTTCCCGAACTCGCACGCCTTGAACGCGCCGCGGATGGCGAGTTCTGTCTTTCCAAAGCCGACATCGCCGCAGATCAGCCGGTCCATGGGCCGATGCCTGCTCATGTCCTGCTTGATGAGCGTCAGCGCCGACAGCTGGTCCTCGGTTTCTTCGTACGGAAACTCGTCCTCAAACTCCCGCTGCCAGACGGTGTCGCCGGGATACGCAATCCCGGGCATCGATTCGCGGGCCGCCCGCACTCGCATCATCTCCGCGGCGAGGTCTTTGACGCTCTCGCTCGTCCGGTCCTTCTGGCCCTTCCAGCGTTGACCGCCCAGCGTGCTGAGAGTGGGCTTGCCGCCGAAACCACCGACGTACTTCTGCACCAGATCGATCTGTGCCGCCGGCACGTGGAGCTTGGCGTTGCCGGCGAATTCGAGCGTCAGGTACTCCTGTGCCTCGGGCTCTTTGAGCTTGCGCCCTTCCATGTTGGCCAGCGCCGTCTGAGTGCTCGATTTGATGTCCCGCGGCTTCTGCTGCGTCAGCCCCAGGAACCGGGCGATGCCGTGATCCTGGTGGACGACGTAGTCGCCAGGCTGGATGTCCAGGAATGTATCGAGCGCTCTACCGCCCCGGATGCGCTGCGCCTTGCGCCGCACCGTAAATCGGTTCAGGAGCTCGTGATAGGGCACGCACGCGAGCGGGCGGTCGTCGCCGAACAGGAACCCGCGGTGCACGTACTGGACGCGCCGGTGGATCGCTTTCGCATCGGCAACGGCCGCCAGCAGTTCCTCCAGCCGCGAACGTTCGCCATCGTTCTGACAGAACACGGTCACATCGCACGACATCGGGGCCCGCGCGAGCGCGGCCAGTTCCTCGATCGCGTTGGCAGCTTCGCGGTCGAACGCATCGAGCGCCCGCACCGGGAGCGTCACGCGCGCATCCGCAGAACTCGCTCCGCTCGAGAACTGGTTGATCTCCGCAACGGCGCGGAAGCGCTGTTCGACCAGTTTCAGCACCGCGGGCGGCCCGAAGAAGCCCTTGGAATCTGACAGCCGCTCGTAGTAACCGCGTGCCTGCTCCACGACTTCCATCGTCTCGTGGATGATCGCCACCGATTCCGCGGGCAGCAGATTGAGGAAATTGATCGCGTCGTCGCCGGGCAGCACGCGCCCGGCGTCCGACATCACCAGGTGCACCCGATCCACGGCGCGATCGGCGCCCATGGTGTCGAGATCGATCTCATTGATCCGTTCAATCTGGTCGCCGAAAAAGTCCAGTCGCACCGGGCTGGCGGAGTCTCCCGCCGGGAAGATATCGATGATCCCGCCGCGAACCGCGAACTCCCCCGCCTCCTCGATCGCTTCGACGCGCGTGTAGCCTGCGTCCGACAGCCACTTCGTTAATTCCGCGGGAGGGGCGGAGTCTCCCGCGCGCACGATCTTCGAGACACGCTCCATGGCTGCCGGCGGATGCACGCCCTGCATGAGCGATTGAATGGGCGTGATGACCACCGCCGGAGCGCCGCGGTCCAGAACCGCCGCCTCACGGACCACGAGGAGCCGCTCCGCGAGCGCATCGGGCACGGCAGCCCCGTCCGAAGGCAGCGACTCGAGCGCCGGAAGCCGGAGCGATCGAACCGCATCCCCCGGCCACGCGGCCTCATGCGCCCGGAGTTCATCGAGCGCTTCATCCGCATCGTCCATGTGCGCACAGACAAGAACCACCGGCCGCGAGAGCTTCTTCGCGAGCGCGGCGGCTACAAAAGTCGTGGAAGATCCGCTCGAGCCCGAGGCGACAGCCCGTCGCCCGGCCGCAAGAGCCTCGGCCAACTGGCTGCATGCGGCATCGCCCTGGATGGCCGCCACCAGCGATCTCTCGATCCCGGACTTTGCTTTCGCTGCCGCCACCGCTGTTTTCCCGGGCGCGCAGGCGCGAGCCCCCGGGCGAAACGCTCGCCCGGCCGGCTGGACCACTTTGCGTGCTCTATGTTATTCCGCGATCGCAAAAGGGCGGATTCGTTCGAGCAACTTTGGCCCGATGCCCTTCACCCTGTCCAGATCTTCCAGCCTGGAGAATTTGCCGTTCTTCGCACGGTCCTCGACGATGCGTGCGGCGAGCGCGGGGCCGATGCCCGGGAGCTTTTCGAGTTCCTCAGGCGGCGCGGAATTGATATCGACTTTGCCGTTCGCCTGAACAGCAGCCGGCTTCGCGGACGGGGGCTGGGATTCCGCTTGGGGCTTCGGCGGGTCGCGCGGCTCCAGCATGGTCACGATCGGTTTGGCCTGATCGGGAGCGGGGGCTGTCGAAGCCTCCGCGGGCTTGACGCTGTGGGCCGTGATTTCCTGGGCCTTGCCGACCGCCGGGGCGGCCTCGGGTACCGGCACCCGCCGACCCGAAACCGACCAGAGGATCCCGATCAGCGCCGCTCCGGCGACAATGCCGGCACCCAGCCATCGGGCGGGTCCGTAAGTCCAATCTTCCACCACGCTGGTCGGGCGCGAGGCCATCGGCGCAGGGTATCAAATGGTGTAAGCCGCAGCGCCGGGCTAGAGAGCCGGGGCCTTTTTTTCCCGCAGGGCGGCCACCAGGTGCAGGAACTTCTGCCCCGCCGCCTTCGGCGTACCGCTCGACTGGAAGAGCCCGCCAAACTGCATCTCGGGCAGCCGCGGTCCGGATGCGTCCGCGAGTTCCTGCCAGCAGATCGACTGAACACTCGGCTTGGACGCGAGCATGGAAAGGACCGCCGCCGCCCAATCGGCCTGAATTGCTTCGGACCAGGCGCCCCGCCACCTGCCCGCAGAAAACTCGCGGGCCGGAATGACCACCTGATCATCATCGTCGCCTGGCGCAGTGCCGGACTTGGGCTGCGCGGCCGCTTGCGCAGCGCTCGGAGCGCCGACGGCGGTGATATGCAAGGGGCGTTCCATCGCCGCGTAGCGATCAACGAGTGCAGAGAGGGACATCAGGTCGCGGACCGTCTGGCCGGAAACAGGTGCACCGACCTGCACACGCAGAGCGAGCGCATCAACACCCAGGCCGAGATTCAGGACGCTCTCCGCGTAAAACGTGGGCGGAAGGCTCTTGCGGTCGTTGGCGAAGTACTCCCCGAACGGCTCCTGGATCTCCACCGCGATTTTCCCCTGCGGATGGATCTTTTTCGTGAGCAGGATGCAGACCTTGGTGAGATCCATGATCTGCTCGTACGAGAGTTTCACATTGGAATTGACGTGCAGGCCAGAACAGACCGTCCAGCGGGTGACCGTTCGCCGGTAGCGGGTGACAACCTGGGTGATGTGCTCCACAACCATGTCGCGCATGGTTTCGTAGTCGTTCTCCCAGATGTAGAGCCATTCGGGAAGGCAGAGCGCCCGCAGATCAAGGATCGGCCCGGCCGTCACCGGGAGCTTCGCCGTACGCACCGCCCATTCGATCCAGCGGTCGGTCGTCGCGAAGCTCAGCTTGCCCTCCACCGGCTCAAGGTCATTCCAGCGGACGGGCATGTGCACAAAGTCCGCACCCGCGGCGGCTTTCTGCAGAGGCTCGGAAAACTGCGCGGGGCTCACCGCGATGCCGACCTGCGGCAGGCCGGGCACGACGGCGGTACCCATCCCGGGCACCACGACGTGCTGTCCGGCGGGCGGCGGGTCGCCGATGAGCTTTGTGTAGCGGGCTTTGGCTTCTTCGAACAGAGCGCCCGAAAGCCGGCGGGGGATTTCCCGCGCGGCGTGCATGACGGTGAGTTTTTCACTCGCATCGACCGCGATGGCGAGCGCCTCCCAGGCGAGCTTGTCGGCCCAGGCCCGGGAGCTGGGCTTGCCGGGCACCACCGGCCCGGCGGCCGCGCCGCGATCGGCGACGAGCGCTTCGCCGAACTTCAGCCTTGCGGACTCGAGCTGGACCATGGCCGGATGGTCGGGCGAGAGTTCGAACATCCCCCACTCTTCCAGCTTGCAGAGCGCGATCATGATCCGATGGCGGGCCAGCTCGAGGCTGAGCAGGTACGGGTCTTCGCGCTTGGGCAGGAAACAGGTGCGGAGCATCATCTGCCCGAGGCCCTGCGAAGGCGTGGGCAGAGCGGGGATGCCGGGCGAAGGTGGGGTCGGGGGCGGAGCGGGGACATCGACCATCAGGCAGATGCCCGCGGCCTCCGGGCCGGCCTTGGTGCAGCGCACGAGCCCGCCCTCAAAGCGGATTTCGGCCTGGGCCGGCATGTCGTCGTTGCCGATCAGATGTTCGCCGCGCAGCTCGAAGCTTTCTCGTGGCAGGCCCGCGGCATCAAAGACTGCGAAGCTGAACATTCCGACGCGGGCTCCGGCTTAGAGTCTTGGAAGTGAAGCGGGGAGAGTGTACGTCGGGCACCGCCCGAAATCGTGGGAAAGGGACGCCCCGACCCCGGTAACCTACGCCTCACCCAGGAGAGGGTTTCTCAGCCGTGCAAAGCGAAAAGGCCATTCTCGAGACGGACTTAAACCTTCCGGGGCGGCGGGCGGGCAAGGTCCGTGATATTTACGACTTGCCGCCGGATGAGCAGGGGCTCAGGCTGCTGATCGTGGCGACGGATCGGATTTCGGCGTTTGACGTCGTAATGCCGACACCGATCGGCGGGAAAGGCCGGCTGCTGACCGAGCTCTCCACGTTCTGGCTGCGGTTTATCGCGTCACGCGGGATTACGCGGACGCACCTGCTGTCGGTCGATGCCGGCGAGATTCCCGAGTCGGCATTCCGGGGCGCGCGGACCAGCCGGGAGGATCTGGCGGGCCGGATCATGATCGCGCGAAAGGCGCGGGTGGTGCCCGTGGAATGTGTGGTCAGGGGTTATCTCGAGGGGTCGGGCTGGAAGGAATATCAGCAGACAGGATCGGTGTGCGGCGTGAAGCTGCCGCCGGGTCTTCGTCAGTGCGATCGGCTTGCGGAGCCCATCTTCACGCCGGCGACCAAGGAAGAAATGGGCAAGCACGACGAGAATGTGACCTTCGAGCGTGCGAGCGCGATCGCGGGCGCCGACGTCCTTCGCGAACTGCGTGAGCGGTCGCTGGCGATCTACCGGGCGGCATCGGAGCACGCGCTCGCGCGCGGCATCATCATCGCAGACACGAAATTCGAATTCGGGATGGGTGAGTCGGGGGAGATCCTGCTTGTGGACGAGGCGCTGACTCCGGACAGCTCGCGGTTCTGGCCCGCGGAGACGTACCGGCCCGGGGCGGCGCAGCAGAGTTTCGACAAGCAGTATCTGCGTGAGTATCTCGAGGAACTCGTGCGGGAACACCGCTGGGATAAGCAGAGCCCCGGGCCGCTCCTGCCGCCGGAGATCGTGGTGCGTACGGCCGACAAGTACCGCTCCGCGCTCGAGCGCCTGGCGCACTAGGCCCGCGGTTTATTTCTGCTCGAGCTGGAGGTTCTTCTCGGCCTTCTGCTTGCGGTAATCCTCGATCATCTTCCTGTGAGCGGCCATTCCCGGCGGCTCGGCGAAGAGCGTGTCAAACTTCTCGCCGTTGACGGCCAGTTCCTTGTGTTCCGGATCGCGGAAGCGTTCCTGCACCAGGTCATACGCGAAGCGCTTGAGGTCGTCCGGGGCGGCGCGGAAAACGTCCGCGGACTGATCGAGATTGAGCAGCGACATGAACTGGACGAAAACCAGTCCGGCCTGGATACGGAAGTCGGGCTCCATCACGTCCATGCGGGCGTTCTGCGAGTCCACGTTGTTGGAGTTGCGCTGCAGCTTCATGAACAGCGCGTGCGAGCGGGCCGCATACTCCATCTGGCTGCGGAACTGATCGTCATCTCCCGCCAGCAGGGCCGCGTACGCACCCAGGAGCGACGCCGTCACCTCGGAGACCGCCACGTTGGGAGAACGCTGACGGTCGGCGAGCTGGGCGGTGACAAACTCCTCCAGCGGAACGGCGAACTTGTTCGGCCGATCCGGGTCGTTCAGGTTCATGCCCGCCCAGGTGCCGAGCTTGTGGTAGTACTCCTCCGCGACGTCCTTCATGCCCAGGCGGTAGAAGTAGAGGATCACGTCGGTGAAGAAGTTCTCGTAGCCGGCGGCGTACATCGAATAAGCCCGATCGGCCGTGTCCCACTTGCTCCGCCCGACGAGCTCGGTCAGCACATTGGCGTAGGACTGGGCGAAGTGCGGATCGGGGATCTCCAGGTACATCTCGCCCGCGCCGATGTTGAACCCGAGATAGTCGAAGTAGACCTGTCCGTAGCGGTAAAGGTCCTGCAGCGCCTGGATCACAATGCGGTCGGTGTTGACAAAGTCAAAGTCCTTCTCGGACTGCTTGGTGATCCGGAGCAAAGCTCGCTCGACACCCTGGGCGCCCCAGTACAGCGCGTGGGCGGCGGGAACGCGCCAGTCGATCGGCCCGTACTTGCGCGTGTACCGGATCATCTGCGAGATGTCCATGTGGTACTCGGATTCGATGAGGAATCGCCGGGCGAAGGGGATGTACGCCTCCCAGGCGGACTGGAGGGCGGGGTCGGCGACCAGAGCGGTCATCGCCTTCATCTTGGGGCCCATCGTCTGTTCCGCGAGCTTCCCGGTGGCCGATCGCTTGATCGCCTTCACCAGCTCGTAGCGACGCAGAATGTTCATGATCGCGTCGCCGTTGGCTTCGGGGTCTTCCCCGATGGCGGCGGACTCGCCTATCTGGCTCTTGATGCGATCGACGAGCGTGCGGACGGTCGGTGTTTTCTTGATGACCTCCGCGAGAGTCTGGGGAGCGTCGGCGATGGGCTGAAGCCACGCGGCCATGCGCTCGATCGCGTGATCGCGGGAGCGGTCCTTGGGATCCTTGAGCGGCGGAACACCGAGAATGGTGGTCCATTCCTCGGCGAGCTTCATCTTGTAGTAGCGGTTGGCATCGTCGGTGACGCCGCCGATCTTGTGCAGGAAGATCCACGCGAGTTCGCGGTGGAGCTGCAGATCGTTGGGATTGGCCAGGAGGCCCTTATCCCGGAGAAGGGCCAGCCCCTTCTGAACCCAGTACCAGCGCTCGGTACGCGTCTGCGTCGAGACCGAGATGTTGTACGCCATGTTCCAGGCGTGGAAAGTCCAGACGCGGGGGAACCGGGGCTGCAGCTTGGTGATGGCTTCGGCCAGCTGGTTCAATTCAAAGAACTTGCCCTCGAGCTTGAGGTCGTTGGCCCGCACCCAGAGGAAATTGACGAAGATCCCGCGGAAGGCGCCAAGAGCGATGCCCAGCGCCACCTCGGGGGGCTGACCCTCCTGCACGCGGTCGGTGTACGCGAGCTTGTTGCGGCTCGCGGTGGACGCCAGCATCACCGAGAAGGCGATGCTCCCGCACATCCCGATGAGGATGCAGGCGATCGCGGTGATTCTGACCATGGAGAGCCGGAACATTCAGACTTCCTTAGTGGCCGGAGTAGACGGCAAGTTCGCGCGAGCGGAAGACGTAGGAAGCGAGCGAGAAGAGGATGACCGTGAGCAGGATGAGCAGCAGGCCGCCCGTAAAAATACTGGACCAGGGGAGGAGCAGGCCGTCGACGAGGCGCTGGGTCGGCTTGAGGTCGGCATAGAAGCGCAGTGGTGCGGAAACAGCGCCGGCCACCCGGTCGACGATCGCCAGCAGCAGGATCTCGTGGCCCTTGTTATCGGTGATGTTCCAGTTCTCGCGGGCGTCGGTGATGAAGCGGGAGCTCTCCGCGACGAGGAAGATGCCGAAGGTGGTGAGGGAGGCAACAGAGAAGGAGAGGAAGGTGGCGCAGAAAATTCCGGCCATGGCGACAAAGGCGGTCTTGAGCCAGAGCACGACGAAAACCCGCATGAAATTCATGCGGTAGCTGCCGGCGGAGAAGGAAACTTCGAGGGCGTCGGGGGCGAAATAGATCGTCCCGCCGTTGGAGACGCGATTGAAGTAGTCGCCGTTGACGATCTCGACCTTGAGCCTGCCGTCCTTATCGATCACGTTGGGGCTGAGCCAGATGTTGTGCGCCTGCGCGAGTGCGACTTTCTCGAGCGCCGAGGCCCCGTTCGCGGGAAAGAGGAATGTGAGGCTGTAAAGAAGATCGGGCCGGTTGCTGCCGGACTCCGGGCGGTAACGCAGGATGACGGGCAGGCCGCGTTCCTTGGCCTCCTTGAGACCGTCGAACACGTACTCGCGGCCGTGCCCGGGCTCGATGGATCGATACTCGATCATCACCGCCTTGCGGAGCTCATCGGCGATGAACTGCCTGTCGGCGGGATCTTTGCCGAAGTTGGGGCGCTGCATCTGCTCGGCCTTCACGCGGGAGTCCACGTTCTCATTGAACGCGTTCTCGTCGATCGCGGGCGGATTGAACGCGATGGGAACCCGTGCGGTGAGGATCTGCGTTTCGAGGATCTTGCGGTCGGGAGTGACGTAGCCCCCGTCTTCGGCGACGTAGGCGTTTTTCTCACCCTCCGCCGGGCTGGCGCGGAGGTATTCGGTGAACATGAAAACGGCGCCCCCGGTGACTGCGATCAGCACCGCCGAAAGCGAGACGACTCCCAGCCACTTTCCGAGCACGTAGCTGCTGGCGGAGACGGGCTTGGTCACCGTCTGCCAGATCACGCGGTCGCGCTGTTCGGTGGCGACGGTGTAGACGGAGAAGAGGGCCGTGAGGGTTGCGATGATCGTGTACGACAGCCCGATGCCGTACTGCAGAAAGCTCTGCACCCTGTAACGGAGATTCTGCCCCGGATCGAGCAGCAGAGGCATCGAAGCGAGCAGGAACACAAGCAGGACCACGAAGATCGCGGAGATCTTCATGCGCACCGCCTGATCGAGCGTGTTGCGCGCGATCGAAAAGATCGGGTGCGGAGCCGAGAGCAGGATGCGCACACCTGCGATGAGCGCCAGGAAAATCGCCCACAGACTTCCGACGCCCACCAAAAACGTCGCCCACCCGCCCAATCCCGACAGATTCTGTCCGGCGGCGTAGATCGCCCAGAGCAGCAGCGCGAGAATGGCGTACCAGATCCCTAGCCCGAGCCAGACGGCGAGAACGGCAAAGGCGACGGCCGACGCGATCGTGACACCCACGCGGGTGGGGTCGGCGCGATGGCTGAGAATGTCGTTGATCACCTTCGCCGCGACGCGCATCTGCGCATCTTCGGCGCTCGCAACCTCGCTCTGGACCACGGGGTTGTTGGTGCCGCCCGCCGCATCTTTCTTTTCGGGCGCCTGGGCGGAAGTCGGCGCGGCGGGAGGCGGCTGGTACTCGACGTGCGCGGGCGTCTCGCGGTATTTGACGAGGTACGTGACGAAGCCACCCGCGCCGGCCAGAACAATCACGGCGGTCGCGATCAGTTTGAAGAACCGCGACTTCTGCAGCCGGTCCAGCGCCGCGATGCGTTCGCCGAACTTCACTCTCGCTTCTCCGATTGCTGGCCGGTCAACTTCGAGATCAGGTCTGCATCGATGTTGGCGGCTTCAGACGGCCGCGCCGGAGAAACAGCCGGACCGCCGCGGGCCGGCCCCTGGATTGGCCCTTGGGCCGGGCCCTGGCTTGGAGGTAGGCCTTGGCTTGGGCTTTGGGCCACCTTGGCGGGCTCGCTGTTGAGCAGGGAACCGATGACGTTCTGGTCGGGTCCTGAAGCCTGCGGTGACGGAAGGGTTGCAGCAGGGGCGACCACCTGCGTGACCGCCTGCGGGCCGACGGCGGCGGTGAGCTTGTCGATCAGATTGTCACCGGCAAACTGCTGGCCTTCGCCCAGCAGGAAGCTGGCCGTCGGGCCGCCGGCGAGAGCGCCGGAGGTTGCGACCTGGCTCGCGCGAGCCTTCTCGACGATCTGCAGGAAGAACTCTTCGAGTCGCTGGCGTGGCCGGGCGACCTTGAGGATGCTCTTGTGGCCCGCGGTGCGTCGCCGGATGACCTCGTCGATCTCGGCGATGGTCGCATCGTCGAGGGAATCGGCCTCGATGGTCGTGCGGTCCTGAGATTCGAGCAGCGAGTCGCATGTGCCTTCTTCGCGCTTCTGGCCGCCGTAGAGAACGACCATCCGGTGCACGCAGTCTTCGACGTCGGCGAGCAGGTGGCTGGACAGCAGGATCGTCTTGCCGCGCCGGCCGAGCTCGATGATCAGGTCCTTGACCTGCCGCGTGCCGACAGGATCAAGGCCGGTGGTGGGCTCGTCGAGGATGAGGAAATCGGGATCGTTGATGAGAGCCTGGGCGATGCCGATGCGGCGCTGCATTCCCTTGGAGTAATCGCGCACCGGGCGGAACTGGGCGCTGCTCAGCCCCACCATGTCAATCAGTTCGTCGATGCGGTGTTCACGCGTGCGATAGTCGAGCTGGAAGAGCTTCGCGTAGTACTGGAGCGTCTCGCGCGCGTTGAGAAACTGGTAGAGGTACGACTCTTCGGGCAGGTATCCGATCCGCTTCTTGATGGCGACGTCCGACGGCGGCTTCCCGAAGACCGCGACACGCCCGCTGGTGGGGCGCAGCAGGCCGAGGATGATTTTGATGGTGGTGGACTTGCCCGAGCCGTTGGGGCCCAGAAGCCCGAAGACTTCCCGCGGGCGGATCTCGAACGAAAGGTTGTCCACCGCCCGGGCGTTGGCCCGAAGCCAGAAGTCCTTAAAGACCTTGGTCAGGTTCTGACACACAACCACCGGAGGGCTGCCCGCGGTGCTGGTGCTCGAAATGCTCTGGGGTGAGGCCATCGGTCACTCCGGGCGATCAACTGCTCATCGGCGTCTTGACCTGCGTGTTGAATTCGGACTTGCGCTGCTCTTCCTCGCGACGCTGCTTGGCTTCC
Source organism: Planctomycetota bacterium (assembly GCA_018242625.1). Lineage (GTDB taxonomy): Bacteria > Planctomycetota > Phycisphaerae > Phycisphaerales > UBA1924 > JAFEBO01. The sequence continues at coordinate 34,712 of JAFEBO010000010.1, read as the reverse complement.
TGGTTCTGCTGCTGACGAAGGGCCGTTTCCCGGCGCTTGGCGAGAACGGGGTCCTCCGAGAGCTGCAGCTCGAGCGTGCGGGTCGCGAGCGGGACGAGCATCAGCTGCACGCTGTCACGGTCGAGGAACGCCGTGATGGCTTCCGACCACTCCCGATGAAGCATGACGCTCGGATTCGACTTGTACTGCGAGAGCTTGGCGCGGAAGTTGGCGAGCTCGGCGCGGCGCAGGTTGACGACCTCGCCCTTGTACTGGAAGGCCTGGCTGATCATCTGGGCGACCTCGCCGGATGCCTTGTTCTCGATCACCCGTCCGTCGACGGTCACGGGCTTTCCCTCGAGCATCCGGTTGATGCGATCGAGGTATTCGGCGCGGGCCTTCTCGTCCTTGTTATTGACCGCGAGCTCGTACATGTCGATCTCGCGGATCAGGTAGGGCTCGATCTCGCCCGAATTGTTGTTGAAGAGCTGCTTGGCCTCGGTCTCGGCCTTTTCGATCGCGGCCTGCGCCTTGGAAGTCGCGGCCTGAACGCTGTTGAAAGCCTCACGCACGTACATCGGCGGGGTCACCGAAGTGAGTTCGAAGCGCGTGATCTGGATTCCGGACTGGAGCTGGTCGAGCTGTTTCTGCGCGATGGACTTGGCCATCTCGGCGACGTGGCCCGTCTCGCCCGCCGCCTGACGCAGAAGATCTTCGACCTTGGTCTGCGCCACGGCGCGGACGATCCCGCGTGCGCAGGCGGCGGTCACGATGTCGCGCGACATGTCGACGGTGGTGTCGCCCTGCTTGTAGGGCAGCAGCATGTTTTCCGCGAATTTCTCGGTGTCCTCACGCTGATACTGCACACGCCACTGCGCGTGCGCCAGGTTCGCATCGGCCGTGATGAGCGAACCGTCGTTTTCGGGCTTGAGCTTCGGGTCCTTGCTCAGGGCATCGATCGAATTTCCCTTTGCCTGGTCGTTGATGCGCGGCCAGAACTGGCTGTCGAGCGCGATCGTCACGACTCCCGTATCGATCTTGACGAGTTCGCCGATCGGGAACGGCCAGGAGAGCTGGAAGCCCGGAGGAAGATTCGCCGCCTGGATTCTGCCGAAGACCAGACGGATCGCCCTCTGGCCTTCCCGGACGGACTGCACGCCGCTCACGAGGAACAGCAGGAAGAGCACGACCATCGAGAACTGCACGATGCGGAGTGTGACGGCGAGCGCATCCGACAGAGACTTGTTGGCGGTCGCCATCAGATCTTCGGTCGTCTGCACCTGCGCGGTCCCCCGCGAGAGCTGGACGCTGGCACGCCTGGTGCTCGCCGGCGGCCCGCCCGAGGGCTCGTCGGGCGCGAGGTTCCTGGTCTCAAAGTCCGGGTTCATGCTCACCGCGAAGCCTCCGGATTCTGCCGGGCCGGTTGTGCGCCGTCCTTGCCGGGGAAGAGCTTGATCGCCGGGTCCGTGCTCAGAGAGCCCGGGGCCGCGCCCGCCTTGAGCTTGTCGAACGCGGTCAGCGAGAGCATGTCAAAGCCGGGCAGGCTGTCGGGCAGAACCAGCGTCGTGCGCCGGCTCATCGTGGTTTTGATGAAGTCCACGTTGCGGAGGAAGACTGCAAGCTCCGGGCTCTCGTTCATCTGTTCGTAGTACTGGCGGGCCTCCGCATCTCCCTGCGCCTTGATCTCGTCGGCGCGGCGACGGGCGAACGCCTCGATGCGCTGCGCGTCGGACAAGGCCTTGCTCCGGATCGCCGCGGCCCGCGAATCGCCCTGACTCTCAAGCTCCTTCACCAGCTTCTGCCGGTTCTGGATCATCGCGTCCATGGTCTTGTTGGTCGTGTCTTCCGGAAGGAGCAGGCGGTTGACGCCGACGCTCATCACTTCGATGCCCAGGTCGTCGAGCGACTGTCCGCCGGACGTCGCGGAACGGAGCGTCTGGAGAACCTGCGACTCAAGCTCCGGGATCTTGCTTCCGGATTCCTCCGTCGAGAAGAGCTGATCCATGCGGAAGCGGCTGGTCACGCCCAGCGCGCTGCGGAGGCTGTCGCGGATGGTGCTCTCGGCCCGCGCGAACTGATCCTCCGCGCGATCTCCGGCATTGGAAAACCGCTGGAAGAACTTGAGCGGGTCCTTGACGCGCCAGGTGGCAAACGCCTCGACGATGATCTGGCGGGCGTCCGCGGTCTGCTGCGTCTCGGAACGGGCCTGCACGAACCGCACGCGCCGGTCGTACGTCGTCACGTTCTGCACCGGGTACGGCCACTTGAGGTACGGGCCCGGCTCGGTCTTGATCGCGTTCTCTCCGGCCTTCCCGAAGGTCGTCAGCACCGCCACGTCTGTAAACCGGACCGTGAAGGTGCAGGTGTACGCGGCCATCGCCGCAACGAACAGGACTGCCAGAACGACTACTACAAGCTTTCGCACCGCAATTCTCCCAAAAGCGCCGGGCGCTCCCGTGGTTCAAACACTCAGTTGGGGACGTCTTCCGGCTTGATCTCGCGGAAAACGTCCGTGCCAGATTCCTTATCCAGGAGCGACGTGGTGATCCGCAGGTCGGGGATCCGGTCGCTCGTGATGTACACGCGGCTGTCGGCCATTGCCGCTTTCAGCGCATCAAAGTACAGCGAAGCCTTGAAGATCTCGGGGGCCGCCCGGAAGCTCGCCAGCTGCCCCGCGTACCGCTCCGCACGGGCCCGCTCTCCCATGTGGCGCTGCCAGCGCTCGGCCTTGGCCTTGGCGATGTAGCCGGCGGCCGTTCCGCCCGCCTGGTCCAGCAGCCCCTGGATCGCGTGTTCCTTCTCGTTGATGGCCCGCTCGGTCGCGTTCTCCACCCGCATCCGGTCGAGCTCGTCAAACGCCGCGATGATCTGATCCGAAAGCGCGACGCTCCCCACCACCTTGGTCAGCGTCTCGACCGCTTCGGCACGCGCTTTATCGATCTTCGCCTGGCGATTCTGCTCTGCACCGACAACCGCCTCAAAGTCCGCCGCGACTTTCTTGGGCGGATGAACGCCGGCAACATCGAGGCGGATGATCTGGATGCCCGGGCCCTGCCCCTTGCCGCTGGCGTCGGGGTTGAGGCTGGCGAATGCCGCTTCGATCCTCTTGGTCAGATCCCGGCCGATCTCGCCGCGCTTGGGTCCGAGCACATCGTCGACCGTGAGCGTCGCCATGTAGCGGACGATTTCGCGCTGAGCGGTTGCGCGCAGGATGTCGTCGCGCACCGCGGGCGGACCCAGCAGTTCGAACAGCTCGACATTGGAAACCGAGTAGACGAGCGGTATTTCCATCGAAAGCACCGCCAGCGAGAGGGAGCCGCCCTCGGCGCCGCCTCCCGCAGGTCGCACAAACTGATAGAACTCCTCACGCACGTGGTCGTTGGTCCAGAGAATCGCGCCCGTTCCCAGCGGGGGCTGGGTGGCGAGCTGAAGCTCGCGAAGTCCGGTGGCGGTTTCTTCGGTCCCGACGACCTTACCGTCGGCCCCGCGGATGATCTCGACCGGGATGAGCACTTGATCGATGGGCCAGGGCCACTTGACGAGAAGGCCCGGCCCGACGTCGTTCATCACGGGGCGTCCAAACCGCAGCAGCATCGCACGCTGGTACGGCAGGATGACGGAAAAGCACGAAAGCCCCCACATGATCACCGCCCCGCCCAGGACAAGCGGAAGAACGGCCCTGCTCAGAAGCCGGTAGAGCCACGTCGAGGAGACGTCGTAACCAAGCTGATAGTTGATTGCTTCGTTGATGGACTTCGCAACAGCTTCCGGAGCCGCAAAGAACCCGAGAAGACGCGAGTCGAACGCCGGGTGCGGGATATCGCCCGCCTTGCGGGGACGATAGATTTCAAGCAGGAAATTGAGGAAAACCTCGCCGCCGAGCACCATCAGGACGATCGGCAGGGCGACCTGCATGTAGCGGATCGGTCCGTCGGGACCCACGATGTCGGTGATGTGTCCGACGATCAGGGCGATGCACATGAGCGAAACGCCCGCGGCCATGGCGCCGCCCGCCCGCAGATTCGCCCACACCGGCTGACGGGCCATGCCGCCCGCGTACCGCGCGAGCAGAAACAGCGCAACGCCGATGCTGATCTCGATCCCCATCGCCCAGCCGCGCATTCCGACATTGGGCACTTCGTCGACATGCGTCTTACCGTCGAGATATCGCATCCAGCCGAGGGCGATCAGTCCGCCGCCGATCAGGATGCTGACCACAGGGAAGAAAACCCGGTACATGACCTGAAGCCTGCGGGCGGCAACCTTGAACTCGTCGCCCTTGGACTCAAAGACGCTGGCGGCGGCAGGATCGCTCCCCAGGGTGTCCGATTCGATCGCCTCGATGCGCTCGCGACGGGCCTGGTCGTACACGATCCCCAGCGTGAACCACGCGACCACGCCGACCGCGGCAAAGAGGCCGGCGGTCATCGCCGCGTGGTCGTTCGCTACAGCCGCGTAAACAACCAGAACAGCCGCCGCCAGACCCTGGATGACCATGCCCAGGAAACTGACGCCGGTCGCTCGCTGATAGCTGAGATAGTCCGCTCGCATCGTTTGAAGTCCGCGCTTTTCTTCCCCGAAGACCTCGGGGAAAGACCTTGTGAAAAGGTCGCAATCATAGATCAAGACAACCGCATGGTTGCCCGCCCCACCCCGAACCAGTCCGCAATCCTGAAAATGTCCGCCAACAAACCCTGCCCGCCCACGAGAGAATATCGCGGCCGCCGGCAGGGCCGTTTCTGATACGCTCATTCTTCCGTGCGGTTCGCCCGAACCTCGACGTCGATCGGCGCGAAAATGGAATCTCAGGGCCCGCTCGGGCCCCTCGCCCGCCGGCGCGCCGTCTTTTGCGCGTCGGACTTGCTAGTCTTTGCCCCTTCAGGGCTCCACAGCCATTATGAACCTTCGCGTCTTTACCATCGCCCGCAACACGTTCATCGAAAGCCTGCGGCAGCCCATCCTGCTGCTGCTGGTCCTGGGAAGCGGACTTTTGACCGTGCTGGTCACGTGGATGTCCGCGTTCAGCCTGGCGGACCTCGAGAGCGCCGAAGTTCAGGGTGACAACAAGGTTCTGCTCGACGTCGGCCTCTCGTCGGTCTTCCTGTGCGGGGCGCTCATCGCCGGTTTTATTGCCACGACCGCGATCAGCCGCGAGATCGAGAACAAGACGATCCTCACGATCGTCAGCAAGCCGATCTCGCGATTCATCGTCGTCATCGGAAAGTTTGTCGGCGTCGCGGGCGCGATCATCATCTCCACCACCATCATGCTGGTCTTCCTCCTGCTGGCCGTGCGCCACGGCGTGATGAGCACCGCGGCCGACGCGATCGACAAACCCGTCGTCATCTTCTCTCTGTCGGCGGTGTTTCTGGCGGCCTTCGGCGGGGCGTGGGGCAACTTCTTCTACCGGTGGAATTTTCCGCAGGTGATGACGCTCCTCCTGCTGCCGCTCATCATCGTTGCCTACGTCGCCGTGCTCTTCGTGCACAAGGAATGGCGATTCCAGGGGCTGCTGATCGATTTCAAGCCGCAGATCATGCTCGCGTGCGCGTGCCTCGTGCTCGCGATTCTCGTGCTGACGTCCGTCGCCATCGCCGCGTCCTGCAGGCTTGGCCAGGTCATGACCATCATGGTCTGCCTCGGCGTCTTTGTTCTTTCTCTCCTGTCCAACTACTTCGTCGGGCGCCATGTCTTTATCAATCAGAACGTGGCCGAGATCGAAAAAGCGTTTCCGACCGACCCGGGAAAGCCGGGCCTGCTCGCGCCCGGAGAAACGTTCGAAATCGAACTCCGCAACGTGCCGCGCCCGTCCATCAAGCCGGGAGACTCTTTCTACTACTCACCCAGCCCGACCGGCTTCCCGATGCTGACCGCCGACTTCCCCTCTTTCAAGGGCGACTTTGAGAAGAGCGAGACCTACCTCGGACTTTCAACGCCGCCGGGGCTCGTCGTCACAAAGATCGCGGACAAAAAGCTCACGATAAAAATGGTCGGCGGAAAGCCGCTTTACCGGGTGCGCCCCCCCGAACAGGACGACTTTGTCTTCCTCGGCCCGACCCGCATCAACTACCCCGCCCTCGCCGTCTGGGGCGCATTCCCGAACCTGCAGGTCTTCTGGCTTGTCGATCCGGTCTCACAGAATCGGCCGATCCCCGCTGGCTATCTGGTGCTCATGGCCGGGTATTCCGTCTGCCAGATTTCTATCTTCCTCGCTCTCGCCGTTCTTCTCTTCGAAGGACGCGACGTCGGCTGACGGGCCGCCAGAAAGCCCCGGGGTGGGTTTCAGGCCGACTTGCTCGCGCTCTCGCGGCCGTGGCCCTGGATCGCCGTCTGATACGCACGCACGCAGGCTTCCGCCGCCCCGGTCCATGTCAGACGGTGCAGCTCAAAGCTCCCGTGCTCGCGCAGAGTCGCCCCCAGGGGCGGGTGCCTCAGCACCGCGATGATCTTGTTGGCCATCTCGTCGATATCCCAGAAATCGACCTTCAGCACATGCTGCAGAACTTCGGCGACACCGCTGGTCTTGCTCACAATGACCGGCACATCGTGGCTGATCGCCTCCAGGGCCGCGAGCCCGAAAGGCTCGCTCACGCTGGGCATGACGTAGCAGTCCGCCATCGAGTAAATACGCTCGACGTCCTTGCCCCGCAGGAAGCCGGTGAAGATCACTTTGTGGCCGATGCCCATGCTCGCGGCCAGTTCCACCATGCGAAGGGCCATGTCGCCAGAACCGGCAATCACAAATTTCACACCGCTCACCTTTTCGAGAACACGCTTGGCCGCGGCGATGAAGTACTCGGGGCCCTTCTGCATCGTGATCCGTCCGAGGAACAGGACAATCTTGTCCCCCGAGACGATCTCGCTCCCGCTGACGGGCTGCTGGTTTTCGCGCTCGATGCCGTTGTACACGACATCAACCTTGTCCCCCGGCACGCCGTACCGCCGCTCGCAGATCGACTTGGTGAGCTGGCTCACCGCCAGCACCCGGTCGGCCGCCTGCATTCCGAGCCGCTCGATCTCGTAGACGCGCTGGTCGACGTTGTTGCCGGCGCGGTCGAACTCCGTTGAATGCACGTGCACGACGAGCGGCTTGCCGGTGACCCTCGCGAGCATCACGCCGGCAGGAAACGTCAGCCAGTCGTGGGCGTGGATCACATCGAACTCATCAGCGCGCGCCATCGAAACGACAAGGCGGGCGTAGCGCTCGGAATCGCCGACGAGGTCCATGCCGTAGGCGGCGGTTGCATTTGTGGTCACGTCCCAGGTGCGGGCATTCTCCCGTTCGCCGGCCGCACGCTGAGCGGTCATGAGCAGTTCGGCGATCTGGCTCGCGTACGGGGCGGGGGCTGCTTCGCGCTGGCTCGCAGTTGGAAGTGTCTCCGGCTCTACCCAGGTGGACTTGTCGGCCTGATCGAATCCCGGGTACGGGCTGGCGAATGCCGCCTCGACTCCCCTGAACTCCGCGTGCTTGAAACCGTGATTTTCGGGGAGCGTGCCGCGGCTGGGCATCGGTGCCCGCAGCGTTCTTCCCGCCGGAGACCCCGCCGGGGCCATGAGGCGCACGTGCTGCGACTTTTCCTCGCCCACCGGCTTGGGAAGGATGAAAGTGACCCGGTGCCCCATGGCGTCGAGCGCGCGGGTCAGCCCGTAGCAGGCGACTCCAAGGCCTCCCGCGATAAACGGCGGAAACTCCCAGCCGAGCATGAGCACTCTCACGCGGACCTCCTCGCGTCAGCCGACCGCAGCCCGTGGATATCGCCCAGCGCCCCGCTCTTCATTCGTCCTCGCCCTTCTGGTGCATGTCGCCCAGGTGACGGAAGCACGCCTCGTATCCCAGCAGAATGGTTCCCAGACGCTCCGCGGCCCCCGCATCGGCCGGGCGCACCCCGGTGCGCGAGCGGAACGTAAACCACTTCTGATCGTTTCGGTAGTGGTCGATTGCCGGCGCCGGCCCCTGATAGCCAAGCTCGTCCAGCTCGTCCTTCAAGAGCTCCGCCAGGTCGTCGCCGGTGTTCAAGAGGTCGGCCTCCACCGAATGGCTCAGCCAACGGTCGGGCGTGAATACTCCGACGAAAAACTCGCCCTTTTCGAGCTCAACGCGGTATTCCGCCGGGGCCGCCGGCCTTTGGGCCTGAGCGACAATCCCGGCCGCTGTGACGTCCACGCGGCCAAAGACGCCCGCAGCCCGTGCACGCGCTGCGACAGCCTCCAAAACCGCGGAATTCTCCCGCGTCTCCACCAAGCACGCCTCCGAAAAAAAACCGGCCGAAAGTTCGCCGGGCAGGCCAACTTTATCCGCGCCGTCTCCCAAAACGCGACTATATTTGTCCCCACCACGCGGGTTTCACCCGCGCTTTGCCCAGGTGGCGAAATTGGCAGACGCACTACCTTGAGGTGGTAGCGCCCGCAAGGGCATGGAGGTTCAAATCCTCTCCTGGGCATTTTCGGTTCTTCCGGCGCAACGCTCTGCCGTAGCGCGCGGCGGCTGTCGGCAAGAAGTGCGCCGCTTCCTTTCCGTTTTGAGCCAAAGACGGGTTCGTTCTCGGTCGATGCTGCATGCCGCGGCCTTCGCGGCACGCCATTCCGGGAGCGTTTCCAATGCGCATACTGCTGATCGACGATTCCCGCACCATGCGCAACATCGCCCGGGCTGTGCTCGCGCAGCTGGGCCACTACGACGTCGATGAAGCCTGCGACGGCCGCGAGGGCCTGGCACGATCGATTTTCACGCGTCCGGACCTGGTGATCGTGGACGGCAAGATGCCGGTCATGGATGGATTCGCCTTCGTCCGGGCCTTCCGTGAGCAGAATCCCGCGACGCCCGTCATCCTGCTGGTTGCTCAGGAAGACGAATTTGATCTGGATCAGCCCCCGTGGGGGATCCAAGCCGTCGCCGTCAAGCCATTCACGCCGGCCCACCTGCGGTCCAAGATCGAGTCCTGCCTGCCCCCGGCCGACCTTCAGGCCGCGGCCTGAACCGCTCTTTGCCGTCTTTTCAGGCAACCCGGCAACCCGCCCGGACGTAGCGCCATGGCGATTCTGCCGCGAAACGGTGGAAAGAATCGCGCGGAGAACGGACAATCGCACGTTCCATGGACGCACGGACGGCCAATTCGGCCCGCCTTGTGAGGCTGCTCACCCTCGGGGCGATGCTCTGCGCGCCTCTGGTTGTGGCACGCCCCGCGCCCGAACCGTCGGAACCCTCCTCGCCCCCACCTCCCCAAACTCCCGCCCCTGCCGCCACCCCGGCCCCCACACCGGTCGAGGAAAAAACGCCCGAGGCCAAGCCGTCCGAGGCGGCGGTTCCGCCCCCCTCCCCCCCGCCGCCCGCGCAGCGTTCCGGCGAGGTCGAGACGCTTGCCATCCTGAAGGACGGCTCGCGCGTCACGGGGCGGCTGACCGGCATTGATGACCAGAACTACACGATCGTGATCGCGGGAATCCCGACCAAGTTCTCGAAGGACAGCGTGCTGCGCCTCGAAGAGCTGCCGCCCGTCGAGGTGCGTTACAAGCAGATGCGGGCCGCCCTGGAAGACACCGATCTTGACCATCGCGTGATGCTTGCCGAATGGCTGCGGGATCGAAAGCGGCTCGATCTGGCTTTGGCCGAGGTCGAGAGCATCCTGAAAGTGGACGGCGCCCACCCGGGCGCGCTGCAGCTCAAGAAGATGCTCGAGCTGCAGATCGATCTCAACAAGGACTCCGAGCGACGCAAGGCCTCGAAGGAACCCCGCAAGGATTCCCCGAGTGAGTCCCAGGCCGAGCCGGATTCGGAGCAGGAAGCAGAATCGGAGAAATCCGGCCAGTTTCCCGTCTTGAGCGAGGATCAGGTCAACCTGATCCGGGTTTACGAGATCGACCTCTCCAACCCGCCGCGACTTCTCATCCCGCGCGAACTGATTTCTTCCCTGTTGAGCCGCTACGGAGACAGCGGACTGCTCCCGCCCCCCGAGCAGCGCGACCTTCTGTATCAGGCCCGTCCCACGCAGATCCTCGATCTTGTTTATCGCCTGAAGGCACATGATCTGTATCCACTTGTCAAAGTGATGGAAGATCCCGCCTCGATGGCCGCGTTCAGGCAGAAAGTCCATCAGGGGTGGCTGATTAACAGCTGCGCGTCGGTCCGATGCCACGGCGGCGAGAACGCGGGCAGGCTGATGCTCAAGCACTCCCGGCCGAACGATGCGGCCACCTACTACACGAACTTCCTGATCCTCGATCGCTTCCGCCTCGCCGATGGGCGGCCCCTGATCAACTACGACGATCCCGAAAAGTCGCCGCTCATTCAGCTCGCGATGCCGCGCAATCTCACAACCCGTCCGCACCCGGTGGTCCGCAACACCGCGGGCGTCGATCAGTGGAAACCCGCCATCCGTTCGGTCGACGACCGCAGGTACAAGGCCACTGTGGAGTGGATCAAGTCTCTCTACAAGCCACGCCCCGACTACGGGCTGACCTACGAGCCCCCCACCCCCAAGAGTGTCGTTCCCGCCGCCACGAACGCCCCGGGGCCACGCTGACCACACTTCCCCGCGCCACTCCCGACCCTGATAAACTCCCTCCCTTCCACTTGGAGGTCTTCATGCAGGTTTGCCGGTTCGCACCCAAATTCACTCCCGCGGCAACTCTCGCTGCCACGCTTGCACTGACCGCGGGCATGGTTGCCGGTTGCGACCGCAGCAGCGCCAACGCCTCCGCGATCGCCCACAGCTCCGCAAAGCTCCAGTCCAATTCCGGCGGGGCGTTCTCCGCGAGCTGGGACGGCATCTCGGCCAAGAACTACAAAGACTCCATCCAGCTCGCCAAGCCCGTCGCCGATGCCGAAGGCAAGAACCCGCACGGTGCGGCGGCCTCCGCCCTCGTCGGCGAATCGCAACTGGGGCAGGCTCAGGCCATCTTGGATCAGGCCTCTGTTGCGGAGCAGGCGGCGCTTGACAAGGTCTCGCTCATCCGGGTGCGACTTTCCAACTGGGTTGCGTACAACGCGGAGGCCGACGCCGCGTCGAGCTTCGATCCCAAGGAAATGGTCGCTCAGATCGACGCGAATAAGGCCGAACGCGAAAAGGAAATCCAGGCATACACCACCCAGCAGCAGGATCTGCAGCGCCGCCTCGCGGACCTGCAGGCCAAGGCCAAGGCCCGATTCGAGGAGGCCGCAAAGCTGGGCGAGGAATACTCCAAGGCACGCGAGTCTCTCGGATCGCTGAGCGCTTCCGAAGCCGAAGCGAAGCTGACCGCGGCCCGAGAGAGCAAACGCAAGGGCGATGCGATCCGCGTCGAAGCGTCGCGCCTGCAGGCCCAGGCGGATGTTCTTCAGCCCGAGATCACCGAAATCGGCGTTCTTATTGAGGCCACCAAGAACCGGCTCGCCGGTCTGGATCGGGCCAAGCTCGAACTGAACGAGAAGGCTCAACAGGGCCGGGCGGCGGCCGCCCAGTCCCGGACGAGCGCGGGCGAAACCGCGAAAGACATCGAAGCCGCGCTGGCCGAGCTTGCGTCGTTCCGCAATGCGGAAGTGAACTCGAAATTCGACAACGCGATTTCGACGCTCCGGACCGCGCTCGCGAGCGCCAAGTCCGCGTCCGGCGATCCCGCCGGGCCCGGGAAGCTGCTCGTGGGCCGTGTTCAACTCGCCCTGGCCGGCGCGCAGGCTGCAAAGGCTTCGAGCTTGGCGATTTACGCTTCTCTGCTCCAGCAGGCGGAGACCGTCACTCCCGCACTCCCGTTTGCCTCATCCATTGGCGCTCCGCAGAAGGAAGCCGCGGACCTTTCCAAAGCATCTGTCGAAGAAGCCAAGTCGGCGTACGAGGGCGCTCAATCCGCCTTCTCTTCTATTCAGCTCAAAGGCCCCGGCGGGAGCGCTATCAAGGAGCGCATGACGCTGCTCTCTGATGCCTTGGGAATCCTGGCCGGCAAGCAGGAACCGAGCCAGGCCCCGGCTGCGCCGGCTCCCGCCGCCGCGCCCGAATCCGCCCCGGCCGCCCCGGAAGCTCCGCCGGCCGCCCAGGCATCTGGTTCGGGGGACGCCCCAGCCGCGTGGGAGCAGATCTACGGCGCGATGGAATCGGGCAACAAGGAAGTCTTCTTCTCGCTCGTCAAGCTGCAGGATCCGGCGCACAAAGAAGTGCTCGAGAAGCTCGTCTCCCTCACCGTCATGCAGTCCAAGCTGGATGCTGCATGCAAGGACAAGTTCGGCAAGACGCTCTCGGAGGCTCAGGCTGCCGCCACCGGGATGACCGCGCCCACCAAGGCCTCGGATTACAAGGTTGAAGTCACCGGCGACTCGGCGGTGATCAGTCATCCCGGGTCTCCCGCCCCGCTCAAGCTCGTCCAGGACAACGGCAAGTGGCTGCTTGATTCGTCCTCGATCGCCACGGGCCCGATCTCGATGGCGGCCCAGATGTCCGGGCCGATCTCCGCGGCCATGGAGTCGGTCACCGTCGACGTCCAAGGTGGCAAGATCACCAAGATCGAGGACGTTGTGGTCGAACTTCAGAAGCGCGTCATGGGCGGCGCCAAATCGGGCGGCAACTAACCCTCTTTTCCGCCTCTCCGCTCCTCTACTTCCGAAATCACATGAGCGAGTCATCCGAGGGCCCCGCCCTCCACGAAGTGAAGATGCACCTCCACACGCCGGCAAAGCCCGGGACCGGCGTGGTTGTTTCAAACGAGAAGTGCACCGCCGGAAGACGGGCAGCCGGCTTCGTGCGGCACGTTACGATTGACGTCTCGCAGACGCAACTGGCCGGCAACTTCCGCGCGGGGCAGTCGTTCGGCGTGCTGGCTCCCGGCACGGACGCTCGCGGCAGGCCGCACGCTCTGCGCCTCTACTCCATCGCCTCTCCGACCGCCGGGGAAGACGGTCAGGGCAAGATCCTGGCCACAACGGTCAAGCGCCTGATCGATGAGCACAACGAAACGGGCAAGCTGTTTCTCGGGGTCGCGAGCAATTACCTGTGCGATCTCAAGCCCGGGGACACGGTTCAAGTCACCGGGCCCAACGGCAAACGTTTCATCCTCCCCACCGCCCCGGAACAGCACGACTACGTCTTTGTTGCGACCGGAACAGGTGTCGCCCCTTTCCGTGGGATGCTCGCAGACCTGCTCGCCGATCGCAGGGCGGCCGGTTCCCGCATCACGCTGATCATGGGCTCACCCTACGCGAGCGACCTTCTGTACGACAGGCATTTCCGGGAGCTTGCATCCCGCCACAGCAACTTTTCTTACATCACGGCGATCAGCCGCGAGAAAGTGGACGACGCGCCCAAGCCTCTTTATGTGCAGGACCGTTTCTCGACCCACCGCGAGCAGATCTCGCCGCTTTTTGAATCCGGCCGCGCGCTCCTCTATGTCTGCGGCATCGCGGGTATGGAGCTGGGCATTTTTCAGACGCTTGCCCGGGTCCTAAAGCCGGGCACCCTCGAAGGCTACCTGCAGGCCGACGGTGAGGCACTTTCATCCATCGATTCGTGGGATCGTCGCATGATCCATAAGCAGATCAGGCCGACACGCAAGGTCTTCCTCGAGGTCTATTAGCCCGACCCGGCCGCGGGGAAAGGTCCCGGCGGCATGCGAACAATCGACCGTTGCCCTTCCGTTTGCGCCAGGAGCCGCCTCAGTGATCAAATCGACCGAAACCGTTGCTGCCGCCCCCCGCCTCGCCGGCTTCTCCGGCGTTGTGTGCGCTTTCCTGGTGGTGGCAGGCGCGCTGTTTACGAGCAGTATGTCCCGGGCGCAGGATCTTCCCTGCGACATCGTCACGTCCGCCGCTCCGCTCTCCAACGAGCAGAAGCAGGCGGTCCAGGCGTACGCCGAGCAGTTTCTTGCTCCGCTCGCGGGAGATGATGCGGTCAAGGTCCGCGACGGTCGCAACGGTCTGGTCAAGCCGTTGCAGCGCTGCACCCCCGGAGTCCCTTTCCGCCAGGCGTACACCAAAATCCTCGACTCGGAGCTCAAGAAGCTGGTAGAGGGCAACCGCACCATCAACGCGGTGAACGCGCTCCGCGTCGCCTCCGAAGTGGCCACGACCGAGGGATTCGACATCATCGAGAAGGGCTTTGCATCCAAGGATGTCGCGGTGCGGGTTGCGGCGGCGGGCGCCGCCAGTCACGCGCTGGAAATTGCCGCCAAGACCCCTTCGATTGCCGTCCCCAAGCGGCTCTACGACATGAACGTCGCGCTCGGCAAGCTCGCGGAGACCGACCCGGACGCGGACGTTGTGGACGGGGCCACCGAAGCCCTGGTGCAGTCGCTCAAGACCGCAACCTCTCCCGAGACTCGCAACGCGGCGGTCGCTGCCCTCTGCAAGGTGGCCAGGTCGCAATCGCAAAAGATCAAGACCTCAGTCCCGGAATCGCGGACGCTCTTCGCGATCCTCCGAACGGGCCTGGCTCTGCGTGACGAACTCACGATCGCGAACGCGGGCAACCGTTCCGCCCTGCCGGCCGAAGCGGTCAAGTCCATCGCCGAGACCGCGGGCGACATGATCGCCATGGTCGCACGGCTGCTGAGCGCCGGGGCCCTGCCGGTGATCAAGTCCGGGGATGTCACGGCCGTCAAGCGGCAGAAAGAAGACGATCGTCGCGTTCCCACGCAGATTGTCGGCGCCGCCGAGCAGATCCTGTCGCTTATCGCCGACCGCACCGAGCCCATCCGCGCGAATCTTGCCGAAAAGGTCCGCGCAGGGTCGGTTCAGTCCGACGCCCAGTTCGTCCTCGACGCCAAGCAGCTCCTGGGGCCGGACGGCAGGCTGACCCGTCCGCCGTTCAGCCTTCCCGGCAACCGGTTCGCTCTCTGATTTCAGCATGTAAACTCAGGGCGTGCTGAGGCTTTTTCTGCCCTTGCTGCTCCTGGTCGCGCTGATCTGCCTCGCGCTGGTGGCCGATCGCCCCCAGCCGCGGGCCGATTTCACGTTCATCAACCGGACCGACATCAACACGCTCGACCCGCAGCAGATGTCGTGGCAGCAGGATTTTCGCATCGCCAAGGCCATCTACCAGGGTCTTGTGACGAGCGATGTCTTCTCTCATGACTACAAGGCCGTGCCGGCGGTCGCCGACCGCTGGGAGATTTCTCGCGACCTCAAGACCTACACGTTTCACCTTCGAAAAACCGGCTGGAGCGACGGCTCCCCGGTGCTCGCGGGGGACTTTGCCTACGCCTGGATGAGGGCCCTGCTGCCGGACTTTGGCGCGGACTACCTGGGGTTTGTGGAGCACATCCGGGGTGGGCGCGAGTTTTATCAATGGCGTCAAGACCGCCTCGCCGAGTTCGCCGCCCACACCGGCGCCGGGAACGACAAGCCCGACACCGCCGGCGCCGCCAGGCTATGGGCCCTTACGCGCGAGAAATTCCGCGAACTTGTCGGCGTCTCCACGCCCGATGACCGCACGATCATCGTCGAGCTCGCACGACCCACCCCCTACTTCCTCGATATGGTGGCCTTCGCCACATTTTTTCCGCTTTGCGAAAGGGTTGTTCACCAGTACGAAGTGCTCGACCCGCTCACCGGGCGCGTCAGCTGGGATCAGGGATGGACCAAACCCCCCCGGCTCGTCTGCAACGGCCCGTTCTATGTCGAATCGTGGCAGTTCAAGCGCGACGTCCGCCTGCGTCGGAACCCCTACTACTGGGACAAGGACGCTCTCGCGATCGACACGATCTCGATCCCCACCGTGGAGGACCCCGTCTCGAGCGTGCTCGCCTTCCGCACGGGAGCCGTGGACTGGGTGACGGACGTGCTCGCTCCTTTCCGGGCGGAGATGGTCGCGCAGAAGGCCGCCTTTTACCGCGAGCACCAGAGCGAGGTTGATGCGATGCGTGCCCAGGGGCTCGACCCCATCGAGATCGACCGTCGGCTGCCTCCCGATCCGCGGAAGAATGTCCATGTTTTTCCAGGCTTTGGCACGTGTTTCTGGAACTTCAATTGTTCCCCAAAGCTTCCGGACGGCCGTGCCAACCCGCTGGCCGACGCCCGCGTGAGGCGTGCCCTGGCCATGTCTGTCGACAAGCGCGCGATCGCCGACGGGATCCGTCGCGTCGGTGAGCCCGTGACCGGCTCGCTGATCCCTCCCAACTCGCTGCCCAGCTACACGCCTCCCGCGGGGCTTGCCCACGACACGGAGCAGGCCAGAAAGCTGATGGCCGAGGCCGGATATCCGGGAGGGAAAGACTTCATCACCATCGACCTCCTTGTCGCGAAGGACGGGGGCAATGAACTGATCGCGCAATCGATCGCCAAAGACTGGCAACGGGAACTCGGCATCAGTACAACGATTACCGTCCAGGAAACAAAGGTCTTCCGCGAACGCCTGAAAAACAAGAACTACATGACCGCCCGGGCACTCTGGTCCGGAGACTATGGCGACCCCACGTCGTTTCTGGAAATCTGCCGCAGCGGCGACGGCAACAACGACCGCAACTATTCGAGCCCCCGCTTCGACGCCCTGCTCGACGCCGCCTGCAACGAGACCGATCCCGCAAAGCGGATGGCGATGCTGGAACAGGCGGAACGGCTTCTGGTCGAAGAAGACCTGCCGATGATTCCGCTGTTTTGTTTCGCCAACATGTACCTATTCGACGCGAACAAGTTCACGGGCATCAGCTCCCATCCGCGGGGCGAGCAACTCCTGTACCAGATCGACCTGCTGGGCGACGGCAAGGGAAGCGATCTTCCCCGAGTTCTCCCGCCCCGTCCGCAGGTCGATGGGGGCGGCTCATGACCGGTCTGGTCGTACGCAGACTTCTGCAGCTTCCCATCATCCTGGGCGTGATCTACACGCTCACGCTCGTCCTGGCCTGGCGCATTCCCGGCAACCCTCTGGAGAATCCCGATGGCCGTCGCCCGCAGCCCGAAGTCGTCGCCGCCATGCAGCGACAGTACAACCTCGACAGCTTCTGGAGCTTCTACTGGTCGTATCTTGACAGCGCTTCGGGGGTCCGCTACCTGCGCGACAAGGTGACGGGTCGTGCGGCCGAGCAGGACAACGCGGCGCTCGCCGCGGGGCGTGCACCGCCCACGCGCAGCATCTTTGATCTCGGCCCTTCCCTCCAGTATCGCGATCAGCGTGTGAATGACATCATCGCGGGCGGATTGCCGGTCTCCATGACGCTCGGGGCCGCGGCGATTTTCATCGCGCTCATCTTGGGCGTGCTCGCGGGCGTCATCGGCGCTGTCCGCCCGAATTCAACCGCCGACCTTTCCACTCTGGGAATCGCTCTTGTCGGGATCAGCCTGCCGACCTTTGTCATCGGCGCTGCACTGCTGCTCATCTTTCCGGTCCTGCTTGGTTGGGGCCGTATTCCCAGCTGGGGCCGCCCGGTTGATCTGCTGTTGCCCGCGTTTACCCTCAGCCTTCCCTTCGCCGCCTACATCGCCCGCCTGACCCGCATGGGAATGATCGAGCAGCTCCACGCGGACTACATCCGGACGGCACGGGCCAAGGGAGTATCCGAAACCGGGATCCTCTTCCGGCACGCCCTTAAAAACGCCTTTCTTCCTGTTCTTTCCTATCTCGGCCCCGCCGCGGCCTTCGCCATGACCGGCTCGTTCGTCGTTGAGCGTGTCTTTGTCGTTCCGGGCATCGGCCAGCACTTCGTCAACGCGGTCCAGAACAAGGACCTGTTCCTGATCATCGCGATCGTGCTGATCTACGCGACCATGCTCATTGTTTTTAACCTGATCGTCGATGTTCTCTATCGCTGGATCGACCCGCGGATCGTGTAGCCTCTCTGAACGATGGAGCGTCCCGAGGACAAAACCCCTTCCAACCGCATCCCCCGGGATGACGATGCGCCATCGTTCAAGTTTCCGATCCAGCCCCGGCCCCGCCAGGAGGACGATCCCCGCGGCGATGCTCTGCTCGTGGGTCTGGCATCGCGGGGCGACCAGGAGGCATTTCTCGCCCTCTACAAGCGCCATCGAAACTTCGTCTTCAGCGTCGCCCGGCGCTACACGCGCGACGAATCCGAAGCCCTCGACGTCCTGCAGGACACCTTTGCGTACCTCGTCAAAAAACTGCCCGAACTGCGGCTCACCGCCAAGCTTTCCACCTTCCTCTACCCCGCGGTCCGCAACATCGCCCTCACGATCCGGCGTAAGCAGCGCACCGTGGCCCTGCCCGCCACCCACGACCCCGCCGAGGTCCCCCGGCCGGAGACGCACATCGGCCCGCGCCCGATCGAAAAAGTGGTCGCGGATCTGCCCGAAGGCCAGCGGGAGGTTCTCATCCTCCGATTTGTCAACGATCTGGCCCTGCGTGAAATCGCATCGGTTCTCGGAATACCCGTCGGCACCGTCAAAAGCCGCATGCACCAGGCCATCGCCACCCTCCGCCAGGACCCGAAAACAAGGGAGCTTTTCGATGATCTGGCCCCCGACGTGACCCCTGAAAACCCTTCCGCCCCCGGCACTCCCTGAACGAACCAACCCCCCTCCCCGCGCGCTCCAGACCAGAGACCATGCCCCCCGACCCCACCCAGTTCGACGAAGCCGCGGCAGGCAATCTCCTGCCCGATCCCGAATTGCCCCCGCGTGCGCTGGCCGAACTCAGGGCGGCGTTCCATGCGGACCAGGCCGTACCGGCCGAAGCGGACATCCTTGTTTTGCGGATGCTCGAAGAAAGCACGGCGCACAGGCGCCGGATGATCGGCCTCTGGCGCGGATTCCAGATCGCGGCCGTCTTCGTTCTGGCCGCCTGCCTGATGTACTACGGCTCGCGCAATCGCGAGGACGGCTCGACCAAGGTTCCTTCGATCGGGAGCCGCACGGCCAAGGCCGATGCCCGGTCTGACGCCGTCGCTCCCGCCTCCCCGGCGGCCGCGCCGGCCGGTGCTTCGCCGGTTCCGACGCTTGCTGCTGCCAATGTCGCCTCCTCCAACGTGACAATTCTCGACGCTTTTAACCTTGCCCGCAGGCTGGAGAACGAGAACAAGAAGTTCAAACCCACCGGCGGCCGCATCAACGAGTGGGAAGAAGTCGACAAACTGGCGGCGGCATGCATCGACGCGGAACCGGCGCAGGTTCGGGAGCTGCGGAGCAAATCGACGGACAACCCCGCTCGCCTCGGACTTGGCGATTCCGCAGAGGCCCGCCGTTCCGAAGCCGACGGCCTTTCCTTCAAGTCCGCCGAGAAAACCCTCGAAAAGGCGGCAGACAAGCAACAGACCCGCATCCTGAGCTACGACATCATGCTCGATGTCGGCTCGCGGTCGCTCGCCGCCTATCAGGTCGAGGTCTCCATGGCGGCGCCTGATACCGCCCACGTCACACTCATCTGGGTGCGTGGCGGCGAACACCCGGCCCTCAATCGCCAGCCCCTCTACAACGCCAAACGTCTCGTCAATCCCCCGCAGCGGATCGCCTTCAACGTCGCCAACTTCGATACCGGCCGAGATCTCCCGAGCGGTGACATTTTCGTCGCACGCGTCGTCCTTGTCGTCGTCGGCAGCGGCACGCCCGGAGTCACAGCCCGCCTCGTCGTGGCCGCCGGCCCGGAAGGTGTGCCGATCCCGGCCGGCCTGCGCGTCACCGAACGATCGCCGGTGCTCAACCCCGAAATTCCCCGCAAGCCGCTCGACAAACCGGAATGAACCCTGAGGATGGGCGTGGTCCCAAGGCCCCGGCGCGTCCCTAGTACCGCACGGCAGCGCTTGCCTGCCCGTACTTCGACAGTTTGTCCCTGCCCTTGAGGGCCGCCAGTTCGATCAGCACTGCAATACCGGCGATCTCCGCCCCGCACTTTTTCACGAGTTCGCAGCAGGCCGCCAGCGTCCCGCCGGTCGCGAGCAGATCGTCCACCACGAGCACACGCTTTCCGGCGGTCATCGCGTCGGTGTGAATCTCGAGCCGGTCGGTCCCGTACTCGAGCGCGTAATCCGCGCCATGCACGCTGCGGGGGAGCTTCCCGGGCTTGCGGATCGGCACAAACCCCGCAGAGAGTGACTGCGCGATCGCCGTCCCGAAGATAAAGCCGCGGCTCTCCGCCCCCACCACAAGCTCCACGCCCTTCCCCCGGTAGGGATTTGCCATCAATTCAACCGCGAGCGCGAGCCCCGCCGCATCCGCCAGGAGCGGCGTGAAATCCTTGAACACGATGCCCTTCTTTGGAAAGTCGGGGACATCGCGGATGAGATCGGTGAGTTGCTTCATGGAGCTTTGTCGGCAGTAGAGTCAAATCAGCGGGAAAAGCACACGAACCGCAGCATACCCAGCCTCCGATCGGCGTGCCCGGGCCGATGTCCTCAGGGCCCCGCACCCGATGCCTATTCTGTCCCCATGACCTCGAAGTCTTCCCGCAAACCGACCCTGGAAATCGTGGAGCCCGTCGGCAAGCGCGTCCTGATCCGAAAGGACGCCGACAAGAAGCAGACCAAGACCGGCATCCACCTGCCGGACAAGATCGAGATCCCCACGCTCACCGGCCGCGTCGTCGCCATCAGCCGCCAGGTCGAGCGCGACGACGACTACACCATCGAGCAGTACGACCGCGTTCTCTTCAACCCCAAGCACGCGATTCCCGTTGAGTTTGAGGGCGACAACCGTCTCTTTGTAATCCCGATCGAGGATGTTGTGGCGATCTTCCGCAAAGAGGGTGAAGCAAGCGTCGAGGACTGAGAACCGCGAGGCAGGGGGCTGGGGGAAGGGAGCGCCTTACCAGACTTGCTGTGTGCTAAACAAGTTCGCCCGTGACTCAATCGCCTTCATCTCTCTCCGCCGAACACCCCGCCGCAGTGCTCCTGCGCCCCCTCGATCAACTCCCAAATCCGCTCCCGATTCCGCCTCTTCCCCGCGGAAAGCGCGGCCTCTTTGACGTCTCACTCCGCACCCCGGGCTCCAAATCGCTCACCAACCGTGCGCTGCTTCTCGCCGCGCTCGCCGACGGCGAGTCCACACTCCGCTCTCCCCTTCTCGATGCCGACGATGCGATCCGCATGCGCGGCGCGCTCGAGCAGCTCGGCGTTTCGATGTCGCTGACCACCGAAGGCACCGAAGACCTTCTCCGAGTGAAGGGTGTCGGCGGCACCTGGCGCCCGACCTCAGAGACCACCGTCAACCTCAACAACGCCGGCACCGCCACCCGCTTTCTCGCCGCCGCCGCTCTCCTGGGGGCCGCCCCGATCGTCATCGACGGCAACGCCCGCATGCGCGAGCGCCCCATCGGCGAACTGGTCGAAGTTCTCGCCCAACTCGGCGCCAGGACCGAGTACGTCGGACGCGACGGCTTCCCGCCCATCCGCATCCATCCTCTGGCCGAGCGCAAAGGCCCCGGGCGCGTCCTCGAGATCCCGACAACCCAGAGCAGCCAGTTCATCTCCGCGATCGTGATGATCGCGCCCTGGCTCGCGGGCGGCCTGACAATCCGCCTCGCGGGCGAGATCACCAGCCCCACCTACATCGAGATGACCATCGGCCTTCTCCAGCAGGTAGGAGCCATGGTCAAAACCTCCGAGGACCTCCGCGTCATCCGCGTCGGCCCTCCGGCCGCCAGCATCTCGAATCCCGGCCTTAAGGCCTTCGAATACGACGTCGAGCCCGACGCCAGCGGCGCGACGTATTTCTGGGCCGCGGCGGCAACCAGCCCCGGCTCTTCCGCGAAGGTCTGCGGCCTTTCGCACCGTTCACTCCAGGGCGATGCAAGCTTCCCGTCGCTGCTGGCCCGCATGGGCGCAATTGTCGAGCAGCACCCCGCGACCCAGGCTGTCCCCCACGGCGTCGTCGTCCCGGCGGCACGCGACGAATCCGATCCGCGGACGCACTTCATCCGCACCACCGGCCCCTCCCGCCTCGAGCCGATCATGGCGGATCTCTCGACCATGCCCGACACGGCGATGACGCTCGCGGCGGTCGCCTGCTTCGCGCCCGGGATGTCGATCCTCCGGGGTCTCCGGACGCTGCGCGTCAAAGAGACCGACCGCATCGAGGCGCTCCGCAATGAACTCACCAAGATCGGTGTCAAGGTCGACTGCCCCGTCATGGGCGATCATGATGTCATGGCCATCACCCCGCCGCCGGGCGATATGGCCCTCGCCAGCGCTCGCGTCGACTTTGATACCTACGACGACCACCGCATGGCGATGAGCCTCGCCCTGATCGGACTCCGCCGCCCGAATGTTTTCATCAAGGATCCGGCGTGCGTTGCGAAGACCTATCCGACGTTCTGGCAGGATCTTGCGCGTCTCTACGCAGTCGGGTCCTGATGGCGCACGCCGCCCGTCTCTTCTCTGGCGATTTGGGTATTGGGGCCTTCGGACCTTTTTCTCACCGCCCCACCATCCTCTGCTGCGCCTCGGGATACCTCTCTCCGCGAATCGGCACACTGGAGACCGCGTTCTCGATCTCGGAGATATCGCGCGGCGACAGCACGATTTCCGCCGCCGCCAGATTTTCGCGAAGCCGATGCACCTTGGTTGTGCCCGGGATCGGCACGATCCACGGCCTTTTCGCCAGCACCCAAGCAAGGGCGATCTGCGCTGGCGTGACCTTCCGCGCCGCCGCCAGCTGCCCGATCACATCCACCAGGGCCTGGTTTTCTCTCCGCGCTTCGGGCGAAAACCGCGGCAAGTTGCTCCGGAAATCCTTGGGATCGAGCGCTACATCCTTGAGCGCCCCGGTCAAAAAGCCGCGTCCCAATGGGCTGAACGGCACAAAGCCGATCCCTAGTTCCTCGAGCGTCGGCAGAATTTCCTTCTCCGGCTCGCGCCACCAAAGCGAATACTCGCTCTGGAGCGCCGACACCGGTTGAACAGCATGCGCACGCCGGATCGTGGCCGCGCCCGCCTCCGACAGACCGAAATGCAGCACTTTTCCCTGCCGAATCAGTTCTTTGACAGTGCCGGCGACTTCTTCGATCGGCACTTGGGGATCCACCCGGTGCTGGTAGAGCAGATCAATCCGGTCCGTCCGCAAACGCCTCAGGGATGCTTCCACCATCGACCGGATGTTCCCCGCCGAACTGTCCAGCCCGTCCGCGGGCTTGCCACCCCTGAACCCGAACTTCGTCGCAATCGCCACACGGTCCCGCACCGGGGCAAGCGCCTCCCCCACCACCTCTTCATTTACAAACGGGCCGTACGACTCGGCCGTGTCGAACAATGTCACGCCGCGATCCGCCGCCTCGCGAATGAGCGCAATCGCGCTCTCTCTTTCCGTCGGCGCTCCGTACGCAAAGCTCAGGCCCATGCAGCCAAGCCCGATCGCCGAAACCTCAAGACCGCTCTTTCCAAGAATGCGCGCCCGCATGCCAGTTCTCCTTGCAGGAACTCAGAGGCCGCGGCAGGAACCGCCCAGCCCGCCGCACCCTCCACCCAAAAACGAAACGAGCCGCCCTTCGACGGCTCGTTTCTTGTCTCTCACGAAAACTTCGCGAGCGTTTCTCTCTCGCCTCGCGTTTCTCTCTATCCCCACGAGGGCGAGTATATCGAACCATCGTCGAGGGAGAATTCAGTTTTTGTTAAGCCCAGTGTCTACAGACACTTCCAGATTTAGAGCCGTACCAGAATCGCACATTGCGTGAAGAATGGTTCTTCATGAGCGGCGACTCATACATCCCCTTGACGCCCCCTGTAAAATCTCGCTGCGTTGGGGCGTTGAGGAGGTGTCCATGTTCAAGTCCGGAAGTTTCCTCGCGGCCATGGCATTGGCTGCGATCGCCTGCGCCCCCTCTTTCGGCGACATCACGTACCTCACCCAGTCCCGCAGCGCCTCGGCGCAGGGTGCCAGCGGCGGCACCGTCGCCTCGGCCTCCGCTCCCGACTTTGCACCATTCAACGTCCGACTGAACTCCCCCGGCGGGTTTCCGGATGGGCTCGGATCCGAGGCAACCGCTTCGCAGTTCTCCACGCTCGCTCAAAATCAGATTCTCGTGCAATGCAAGACAAGCCCGGGAGGCTCGGGGGGCCACTACGGACTCGCCAGCTCCACCGCGCTTCTGACCTTTTCCGTGCCGACCAATTCCGCATTTTCGATCCAAACCACGTGGGCCGGGGCCAACGTCAGCCTCTCGGGTCCCGGGGTCAACATCGTCCGCTCCGGACCGTTCCTGACCACGATCACCTCGACCGGCACATTCCAGGCCGGGCAGACGTACACGCTCTCCTGCGAGCCAGTGAATGAGATTTCCGCCGGGAGTATCCGTGGAGGCTTCGCCGACGTCATCGTCTCGATCGGGACGCCGCCTTCGACCCCGGTCAACCCAAAGACATCCGTCGCCAAGATCTGCCCCGGCCTGACCACGTCCAACTTGTCCGTGACCAATCCGGGCTCGGGACTCGTCGTCGACTGGTATCTCGGCGGGTGCGGCGAAATGCCCGTTGGCACCGGCAACCCGATCACGGTCTCAACACCGGGGGACTACTACGCCAAGACGCGCCGGCTTTCGGATGGGCTGCGATCCCTCGCCTGCGCCTCGGTGTCGGTCGGCACATACACCGCGAGCAACCCGACAGGCGCATCGGTCAATCGCAACAACCTCTGCCCGCACGATCAGGGAACGATCCAACTCTCCATCGTCGGCGGATCGGGCCAATTCGTGCGCTGGTACGCCGATTCCTGCTCTGGCGCTCCAATCGGTGAAGGCGTCTCCATCTCCATCCCCGCCCCGCGCCGGACCACCGTGTATTACGGGCGCTGGGTCAACAACTGCGCCATGAGCGACTGCGCCACGGTCGCCGTCGTGGTGCGAGACTGCGCCGCGGACATTGACTGCAACGGTGTTGTCGACGACAGCGATTTCGCTCTCTTCGCGGTCGCGTACGACCTGCTCGCGTGCAGCGATCCGGCCATGCCCGCGGATTGTCCGTCGGACATCAATCAGGACGGCTTCGTGGACGATGCGGATTTCTCCGCGTTCGCAGCCCAATACGACCGCCTCGTCTGCCCCTGACGCGCGATTGCCTCCCACGCCAGCTGCTACCTCTTCACCTGGCTGACGATCTTGCCGTCGATCACGGTCCCCACGCAGTGCGTCGTGTACTCGAACGGGTCCCCGTCGTACATCGCCACATCGCCGTCCTTCCCCGCCTCAAGGCTTCCCACCCGCTTGTCCACACCGATGATCTTCGCGGCATCGATCGTGATGCTCGCCAGCGCGTCCTCGAATTTCAGACCGTTCGCCGCGGCGAGAGCCGCCTCGAACAGCACCACGCGCGTCTTGGGCACATAGCTCTCGTACCCGCTCTCGATCGCGAACAGCACCCCCGCCTTTTTCAGCGTGGCGGCCGTCTCGAAGCTCAGGTTCTCCGTCTCGCCAACCGCGCGATACATCGACGGGTGCAGGATCACGGGCACGCCCGCGGCCTTGAGCTGATCCGCAACGAGGTACGCCTCCGCCGCCATGTCCAGAATCAGCTTGAACCCGAATTCCTTCTGCACACGCAGAGCGCTCTCGATGTCCTGCGAGCGGTTCACCGTCACCGTGAGCGGCAGTTTCCCGTCCAGCACATCCGCGAGCATCTCCAGCCGCAGATTGCGATCGGCTGCATCGCCCTTCCCCTTGCCCTCGCCTTCCTTTGCTTCGTCCGCTTTCTCATCCGACTGGGCTTTGGCCTTGCCCTCGGCGGCGGCCTTGCGCTTAGCCGCGTACTCCTTCGCCTTGATCAACTCTTCGCGGAGCATCGCGACCTGCTTGCCGCGGGTGCCCGGCGCTTTGTTGCCCGACTCGATCGAACCCGGACCGATCGTCGCCGCCACCATCGCGGGTGAAAGCAGCACCGCCTCGTCGACCGTCTTTCCGGTTGTCTTGACGACGATGGTCTGCCCGCTGATCAATTCACCGGGCGCATGACCGGTGTGCACGGTAGTAATGCCGAAGCTCCGGACCCAATCGACCAGACGGTCGAGCGGGTTGTAGGCATCAATAGCCCGCAGTTCGGGCTGCATCGGAGCCGAACGCTCCAACTGATCCGAATCGTGCTTGGTGTTGTACAGCCCGGACACGCCCACCGTTCCTCGAGCATCGACCAGGCCCGGCGTGACGACCGCCGCCTCGATCACCTTCACGCCGTCCGGCAGCTTGATTTCCGCCGCCTTCCCGACCGCGGCGATCTTGCCGTCCTTGATGACGACGACACCATCGGCGATCGTGCTCCCCGCCATCGTGTACACGGTTTTTCCCTTGACCGCGATGTTCTGCGCCAGTGCGCTGCTCGCGGCCAGCAAACATCCGGCCGCTACGCTCCATCTGAAAGACATCATGAATGACCGTTTCCTCTCGTTCTTGTTGCTCGACAGGGCGATGCGCGCATCATTCTACCGTCAGGGGCACAGCAGCTGGTCGTAGGCCACAACGAAGATCGAAAAGTCGGCGTCATCCACCAGTCCATCGCTATTAAGGTCGGCCGGGCATCCCGCGGCCATGCCGGGGTCCGAGCAATCCAGGATGTTGTAGCCAGCAAGAAAGATCACAAAGTCCGAATCATCCACAAGGCCATCGTTATTGAGATCGCTCGGGCAGATACGAAGCTGCGCACCATCGCTCACCACGCTCCCGCACGCATTGGTCACCACCACGTCGTACATCCCGGCGTCCGTGGGGCCGGCCTGATAGATCGTGAGATTGGCGGCATGGCTGCCCGCAACCGTCGACCCGGTCCCCGTGGGCCCGTCCGACAGCGCAATTCCCTCCCGCCGCCACTGATAGACGAGGCTCGTCGGCAGAGCCCCGACCTCGAAGGTTCCGTTCGGCCGGGCGTTGGAGTCCTGGGGCTGCGCCACAATCGAAGGGAGAGTCCCCGTCTCGCTGTTCACGACAAGGTTCACGGCGCTCGGAGAACCCGCCACGATTTCCGCAACCACGCCGAGATTTTCCGGACTCGAATCAAAGCACACCCCCGCAAACGAACCCTCCACCAGCGGTGAGGTGAAAACGCCCGCGATCACATCGGCCGCCGCCGCCACATAGGGCGCGACAAAACCACCTCCGAGATTGCCCCCCAGCGCGACAGAACCGCTGGCGGCAACCGAACCAAACTGACTTGCGGCGAGCCCTCCCACAAGAGTGCGGAAAACCGAAGTACCAACCAGGTTCACCCCTCCGCCCACGTTGAGCAATCCCCCGACACCCATCTCAAGCGTGCCGGAATTTGCAAGAGTGCCGCCGCTCGGCGTCACCGCGAGCGTCCGGCCCGCAATCCGCACCGTGCCCGCATTGGCAGACCACTCCGAAAGATCGGGCGTCGTGTTCGCCGCGCCGCTGATTTCCAGCTCCGTCCCAGCACTCACCGCACGAATCTTGCGTGGAGTCAGCGCGAGCGATCCGCCGACGGCCCTCCACTTGCCGCCCGTGAGCGAAAAGGCCGAAGAGGAATAGTTTGTCAAATTCGTGACCGAACTCACGGTCAGGTTTCCGGCGGCCGCCTCGAGTGTTCCCTGGTTGTTGAGTGTGCCGCCACTGACGGTGAGCGTGCGTCCGGGCAGAATCGACGAGATCTTTCCCTGGTTCAGCAGTGTGCGCCCGCTCCCGACGAGAATGGATCCGTTCCCCGAGGTTGCCGGACCAACGCCGAAGTTCATCGATACTCCGGGCCCAATCGTGACCGTCGGGCTGGTCGTCACGCTCACGATCGCGCCCGATCCCACTTCGTCAATATCAATCCGCCCGGTCCCGCCGATCGTCTGCGAAGCCCCAGTAAACGTCATCGCCACCCGTGAGCACGGATTGTTTCGCACGCGAACGACGGCGCCGTTGATCAAATTCAGACCGCCGCTGATCGTGAGACCCCCGCACGATTGGATCGCAAGTTCGCCATCGAGCGAACAACTGTTGAGCGTAACGACCGAGTTGGCAGCCGTGATGAAGCGCGAACCGCCGCCCGCCAAAAGCGTCGCGCCGTTCATCGTCAGCGTCGCCAGAGTGATGTCGCCGGTGCTGGAGTCCGCGACGAGTGATGTCCCGGGGTAGGTCCCCGCGTACGTCAGCTGGTTTCCCGATCCGGTGTGAGCCCCAAGCGTGGGATACGTTCCGCCGATCGACCACGCCGAGTTCGAAACATCAAACGTGCCCGAGTTCGACCAGTTTCCTGAAAGCGAGAGCGAGCCCCCGCTCGACGACACGGTGGACGAGTTGCTCCACGCGCCGCCGAGCGTTAGTTTTCCGCCCGCGCTCACCGAGAGCGGCTTGTTGATCGAGTACTGCCCGCCCAAGGTCAGCGATGCGCCGGGGCTGATCGAAATATCTCCGAGCGGCCCCGACATCGAGTTGATCGTCAGTTTGCCCGCAAGCACCCGGATCAGGCCCGTGTTCGTGCAGGTCACGCCGCTATCCATCGCGGTGCTCACCGCGCCGGCCTTGGTCAGTGTTCCTGCGTTGTCGACCTTCACGCTTGAGCTGTTGTACGCAAAGGCCGATCCGGTGGTCGCCGCGTCGGTTGAAACCGTCAGATTCGCGCCCGCCTGATTCGAAAAAACAGCGCCGTTCCACATCGAGCACTTGCCCGTGATCGTGGCCGTGCCCCTGTTTTCCAGCGTGCGCTTGTCGAGCGCAAAGCTGGTAAAGCTCGAGACGCACGCCGGCATCAGCACCGTGGTCCCGGAGCCCGACATCGTCCCGCCGTCCACAATCAGCGCGTTCGCAACCGTGACCACGCCCGCGCCCGCCAGAGTCCCGGACACTGTCAGGGCCGGAAACGACTGCGCCTTCCCGAACGAAACCGAAGCACCCGGGCCGATCTCGATCGCCTGGGAAAAGTTCACTGAATCACCAAAGACCACCGATCCGCCCGCAAAGGTCAGCGACGCGGGCGTGAACGCATCGTTGATCGTCACGTTGCCACCGTTCATGACCAACGCGCCGGAGAAACCGAACGTCCCGGATGGGAATGCGTTCGTCGGAGTCGATACAAACTGCCGCTTTTCAAATCGAAGCGTCCCCGCGCCCGAGACCGCGCTGCCCGCAAGGTGCGTACGCGACCCGCTCAGCACCAGCACCGCTCCCGGAGCGGCCGTCATCAGCCCGCCGTCCTCACCCGACGCGTAAACATCGAGCGTTCCCTCCAGAACATTGATGGTCCCGTAGTTGTTGAAAGTCACGGCGCCGATCGAGTCATCCCGGATCTGCGATCGCTTCGGCCCCAGCTTCCTGATCGTCCCGCGGTTCTCCGCGATCCCGGACGGCTCTCCGCCGATCGCCGCATTTCCCGACTCCGAATCCGTCGTCAGGTTGACGATCCCGCCCACCGCGTTCGAAAAGCCGTACGGCGTGTTCCCGTTCACATACAGGTATCCAGCCAGGTTCAGCACACCCTCATTTTTCAGAATCCCGTTCACCGTAACATAGGTATTTGCGGCAATATCGAACGTCGCACCCGGGGCAACAACCAGCTTTGAATTGATCGCCATCGAACTCACGGCAGAACAGGCACCGTGATCGGTCACCGTAACCGAGCCGCTCCCGTTCAATGCAAAGATATTGGTCAGCGTCAGAGACGCCACAGTTACATCCGAATTCACCGACGAAGACCCGCCCTCAATGTTTAGGCTGCTCGCCGAAAGAACACCGTTCTGCTCCCAGATGCAGTCCTTGAACGCCAGGTCGCCGATCGTGAGCGCCCCGTTCATGATAAACGTCCCCTTCACCAGCCCTAACTGGCCGGGGTCGGGGGACCATGCATCGTTCACAGTCACATTTCCGAACAGCGTCACCGGACCATCCGGATGAAACGTCCCCGCGCTGAATACATGCACGCCCATCAGCCGCAGGCTGCCCGGGCCCGAAATACCCGCGCCATTGAAGTCCAGGTATCCGTGCGTCTCAAGAGTCCCCGCCTCATCCACAGTCCAGACGCCGGTGCTCGTTCCGTCCGCGCTCGTCGAGAACGTGCCCGCCTCCACCTCGACCGATCCGCTCTGCGTCAGCGTGATGCCCTTGCCGATGGAGCTACGTGCATCCCCCGATTTGACGATCAGACCGAAGTTCTTGAAATCCACGTACGGATTCTGCACGCTCGACGCCCGGCGAACAGCATCTCCCAGCGCATCGGAATTCGTCGAAATCACCAGCGTGCCGTCCGCGCTGTTCTCAAGCGTCGCCGGCCACCAGATGTTCATCGCCCGTGAAAGACTCGCAACGCCGTGGTTCACAAGGGTGCGGCCCGCGACCAGCGTCACGTCCCCGGTTTCGATTGTCATCGTTGCGCCGGGCGCCACGATCGTGCTGCCCGTGCCGCTCATCGAGCCCCCCGTCCACACCAGGCTCGAACTCACCGTCAGCTTTCCCGTCCCGATCAGCGCGCCGCCCAGGGTCATGCTCGCAACGCTCGCATCCGAGTTCAGCGTCGCACCGCCCGTCGTGATGATCACGCTGTCAAGCGCGCCCGGAACCCCCGCGGGCGACCAGTTCGATCCGATATTCCAGTCGCCCGACACGCCCACCCACGTGCGGGTGGTCTGCGCCAGCGCCGACCACGATACAGCGCAAAGCATCGCACCCGCAAGCACGACGCGCATGCAATTCCCGGCTCGCCCTCTCGCCCTTCTCATGCGCGGCCACCGCTCCCTTTCCACAAAGCCCACCACCAATCGCCATTGTGCCAGATCGACTCCCCCCGCACCAGCACAATCATCCTTCGCGGGATTATCGGCCCCCTCTGGCGACGCGCCATGGCCCGCGGCCGCCGAATCGCCCTCGCTCGCTTCTAGTTATTCCCGAAGCAGCAGAAATACGGATCCTGATCCCGCCCGGCTCCAAACCCGCCCGCAGCGTGCAGCCGGTCCTCCGGATTGCTCCGGTCGAACACCTTGTTCCCTTCGACCCAGGTCTGCTCGATGTGGCTGTAAACGCTGAACGGATCGCCGCTCAAAATCACCAGATCCGCGTCCTTCCCCGCTTCCAGGCTCCCGATCCGCTTCTGCAGATCAAGAAACTCCGCGCCGGTCAGCGTCATCGCCCGCAGCGCACCCGCGCGGCTCATGCCCGACCGCACCGCCAGCGCCCCGCTCCTCAGGAAAATCCGCGAATCCGTGATCCAGTCGTCCGTGTGGAACGCGACCTTGACCCCCGCCTTCTCGAGGATGCCGCCGGTCTCGAGGCTCGCCTCAGCCGCTTCCAGCTTCCCGCCCGGGGAATCGATCACGATCACGCTGCAGCCCAGCACCTTCCCGTCCTTCTGCGCGGCGGCAATCTCTTCCGCGATCTTCCACGCCTCGCTGACATGGTGCAAAACGACCCGGAAACCGAATTCCTTGCTCAGCCGCATGACGGTCGCGATGTCATCAGCCCGGTGCGTGTGGTGCTGCACAATCTTCTTATTGCTCAGCACCTCGCCCATCGCCTCGTACCCAAGGTCCCGCGCGGGAGGCCGCATCCTGGCGATCTCCTCCTCGCTCTTGCCGTCCTTTTTCGCCTTCGCGATCTTCTCCTCGTAATCCTTCGCCTTCTGGGCGTACTCCTGCGCCTTGATGTACTGCTCCCGCACCATCGCCGCGCTCTTGCCGCGCGTGCCCGAAAACGGCGGCTCCCGCATCGGGTTGGTGCCGTTGGCCATCTTCATCCCGCCCAGCAGGTGCCCCTGCTCATCCGTAATCGCCAGATCCTCCATCCGATGAGCGGGCTTGCCGTCCTTCATCCGCATCTTCATATAGAGCGTCTGACCGCTGAGCAGGTGTCCCGACCCGGGCATGACGTTGATCGTGGTCAGCCCACCCGCCACCACCCGCCGATATCCGGAATCAAACGGATTCAGCGAATCCGAGATCCGCACGTCCGGCTGGATCGTCGCGCTGTTATCCGCGCCGCCGATGCCGCCCACGTGGCTGTGCGTATCCACCAGCCCGGGCATAATCACCTTGCCCGAGCAGTCGATCACGGTCGCACCGGCCGGCGCATCCGCCTTCCCACGCCCCACCTGCGTGATCTTCCCGTTCTGAACGATCACGAACCCGTTCTCGATTTCCGGCGCCGCACTCCCGCCGCTCTCGATCGGAATCACACGCGCATTGACAAACGCGACCGGCTTCTCCTGCCCCAGCGCAGCCGAGCCCGCGGCCAACGCCCCCACACCGGCCATCACAACACGCCATGTCTTCTTCATGACGGAAGCGTACCAAACCCGTCAGAGGCAGATCGGCAGGTCGTACGGCTGGATGAAAATGCTGAAGTCGGCGTCGTCCACCATCCCGTCCCCGTTGAAATCGCTCGGACACCCGGCCGGCATCGCCGGATCATCGCACAGCAGCAGGTTGTACGCCTGCACAAAGATCACAAAGTCTGCGTCGTCCACGATGCCGTCGTCGTTCAGGTCTCCGATGCACTTGGTCGTAATGTTCAGCGTGCCGATGATCGGCTGCACCGCGCCCGTGCCGAGCAGTGGCGAAAAGCCGGTGAAATCTCCGTACACCGCAATCTCCACCAGCGGGTTGTTCGCCTGCGTCTTCGTGACCGTTTGTCCATATCCCCACTGCACATTCGTGAGCAGTTTCCCCAGCGGATTGCCCGACGGCAGCGTCGGAACACTCAGCAGGCCGCTTCCAGCCGCGAACCACGTGTTTCCGAACGCCAATCCAAATTTGTTCAGGAAGGGATTCCAGGCGCTCGCTTCCGCCGCCGCGCTCCCCCAGTCGCCCGTTCCGGCCATAACCAGCACGTTCCCTCCGTCCCGCAGGTACGCCTCCAGCGTTGCCAGCGTCCCCGATGACCAGCCCCCCGACAGAAAAATCGCCCGATAGTTCCGCAGGTTCGCCGGCGTAAACGTAATGCTGGGATTGACCTCCCACGTATGCCCGAGCGCCTGCATCCGATTCTTCAGGCCCGTTCCCAGCACCCCGCGCACGTTCCCCCCGACCGGCGGCGATGTCGACCACACCAGCATCCGCGACGGAATCCCGTCCGTGAAGAACTTCGAGATGTTGTCCGTCAACTGCGTTGTCTGCGCCGGCTGGGCAGTAAAGGCAAGATCCGAAAGCAGCCATTCATCGCCGATCGCGATCAGACGCCCCGTGCCCGCAAAGGACACCGACGAACACGCGATCGTACAGACCAGCACAACAAATCCAACAATCGCTCGCATGGATACTCCTCCCTCACCCGCTGCCGCCCGCAATCGGGCGATCAATCCCCCCGCCCGGAACACGCGACATTAGGAGTTTCTCGATGCGCCCAGCAACGCATCGCAAACCCGCACCCGCAACAAATCCCCCAGCCCGGCCCTTATCGGTCCTTCGAGTCACCCACAGATCCAAAAGCAAACCCACAGCCGGCGGCAGACTTTCCGCGCTCCTCCCTTCCCGCTCCAACCCCCAAAAACCACTTCTGCGACCCCGGGACCCAGCATCGCGCGAGCCCGGCCAACGACGCCCAAGGCCCCCCTTTCCGGCTAACCTTCCCCCCTGTCCCGTTCTCTCTCCGGCCCTTCGGCCCTTTGCTATCTGGAGCTTTTCCAATGCCCTCACCCATCACCATGAAGTCCGGCCGCCTCTCGGTTCCCTCCGATCCGATCATCCCGTTCATCGAGGGTGACGGCACGGGGCCGGACATCTGGCGCGCTTCCGTGCGGGTGATCGACGCCGCCGTCACCAAAGCCTCCGGTGGCAAGTACAAAATCCACTGGCACGAAGTCCTCGCCGGCGAGAAGGCCTTCAACAAAACCGGCAACTGGCTCCCCGACCAGACCATCACCGACTTCAAAAACTACCTCGTCGGCATCAAGGGCCCGCTCACCACCCCAATCGGCGGCGGCATCCGCTCCCTCAACGTCGCCCTCCGCCAGCTCCTCGACCTTTACGTCTGCCTCCGCCCCGTCCGCTGGTTCAAGGGCGTCCCCTCGCCCGTCAAGCGCCCGCAGGACTGCGAGATGACCATCTTCCGCGAAAACACGGAAGACATCTACGCCGGCATCGATCTCGCCGCCGGCAGCCCCGAAGCCAAGATCATCCTCGACGCCCTCGCCGAGAAACTCCCCAAGGAGTTCAACAAAGTCCGCTTCGGCACCCGCGAACGCGCCCTCGACTACTTCGCCGCCGCCATGGGCGGCATGGACAAAGTCAAGGACATGCCCCTCCCCGTCGCCGTCGGCATCGGCATCAAGCCCGTCAGCAAGTACGGCTCCCAACGCCTCGTCTGGGCCGCCATCGAGTACGCCCTCGCCGAGAAACGCAAGTCCGTCACCCTCGTCCACAAGGGCAACATCATGAAGTACACCGAGGGTGCTTTCAAAGACTGGGGCTACGAAGTCGCAACCACCGCCTTCCGCGCCCAGTGCGTCACCGAGCGCGAATCCTGGATCCTCGGCAACAAGGACTCCAACCCCTCACTCACCGCCGAAGCCAACGCCAAGATGATCGAGCCCGGCTTCGACATGATGACCCCCGACCAGCGGGCCAAGATCGTCAAGGAAGTCGAGACCGTCCTCGCCGCCATCTGGTCCACCCACGGCGGCGGCAAGTGGAAGTCCAAACTCATGATCAAGGACTCCATCGCCGACATCACCCTCCAGCAAGTCCTCACCCGCCCCAAGGACTTCGACGTCATCGCCACCCTCAACCTCAACGGCGACTACCTCTCCGACGCCCTCGCCGCCCAGATCGGCGGCATCGGCATCGCCCCCGGCGCCAACATCAACTACGCCACCGGCCACGCCATCTTCGAAGCCACCCACGGCACCGCCCCCAAGTACGCCAACCTCGACCAGGTCAACCCCGGCTCCGTCATCCTCTCCGGCGAAATGATGCTCCGCTACATGGGCAGCGGCGGCGACAAAGTCTGGGCCGACGCCGCCGACCTCATCATCAAAGGCATGGACGGCGC